>NZ_JBEXMY010000002.1:550996-1209018 GCF_040610805.1 Kribbella sp. NPDC003557 | reverse complement strand
CAGATCGCCGAGCTGCAGCACCGGCTCGGTGTCACCACCGTCTACGTCACCCACGACCAGGTCGAGGCCATGACGATGGGCGACCGGGTCGCGGTCCTGAAGGACGGCGTGCTGCAGCAGGTCGACACCCCGCTGAACCTCTACGACCGCCCGCGGAACAAGTTCGTGGCCGGCTTCATCGGCTCGCCGGCGATGAACCTGATCACCGCCGAGATCACCGACGGCGGCGCGAAGGTCGGCGACTACGTCGTCCCGATCGCCCGCGACGTGCTGGCCAAGGCCGGCGACGACAAGACGCTGACGATCGGCATCCGGCCGGAGGCGTTCCACCTCGCCGACGACGGCCTGCCGGTGAAGGTCTCGGTGATCGAGGAGCTCGGCTCGGACGCGTACCTGTACGGGACCGCCGAGCACACCAGCGACCAGATCATCGCCCGGATCGGCACCCGGCTGCACAACGACAAGGGCACCGTCGTCCACCTGGCGCCGGACCCGGAGAAGCTGCACCTGTTCTCCACCTCGACCGAGGATCGCCTTGTAGTTTGACCTTGTGGGTCACTGGGAGAAGGACACACCAGGAGTGATGGAGCTGCCGTCGGGTCGGCTCGTCCGCGGACGCGGTCTGCGGCACGGCCCGGCGGCAGAGCCGTACCCGACGTACGGCGTGTATCTGCTCGGCAAGGAACCGCCGGACGTGCCGTGGGAGACGCGCTGGATCAAGTGGCCGGACTTCCGGCTGCCCACCGACCGCGCCCAGGCGTTGACGGTCTTCCGCGAGGCGCTGGAGCGGACCGCGACCGGCCGGGTCGAGTTCGCGTGCGGCGGCGGGCGCGGACGGACCGGTACGGCGCTCGCGTGTCTCGCCGTCCTCGACGGTGTGCCCGCGGACCAGGCCGTCGGCTACGTCCGGGAGCGTTTCGACAAGCACGCGGTGGAGACGCCGTGGCAGCGCCGGTACGTGCTAAATCTGTTGACCCGGAGCTGAGGAATCGCGTTGGGTCGAGGCGTGACGATCGAGCGGAGCAACCCGGACGGACTGCATGCCACGCCCGGGTACCACCACGTGACACGTGTCCAGGCCGGCACCCTGATCTACCTGGCCGGGCAGTGTCCCCTGCAACCGTCCGGCGAACTGGCCGGAGGCGGGCTCGAGGGGCAGACCGAGCAGGTGATCGCGAACATCCTGACCGCACTGAAGTCCGCGGGTGCCACACCGGAGGACGTCGTCCGCACGGTGATCTACGTGGCCAGCCCGAACCGCGAAGAGCTGAGCGCGGTCTGGACCCAACTCAACGCGTCGCCGCTCGCGCCCGCCTTCACCACGGCGAGCACGCTGCTGGGCGTCGCCCAACTCGGCTTCCCGGGGCAGCTCGTCGAGATCGACGTGACGGCTGCGCTGTGATCGTCCCGGCCGAGGTCGTGGACTACGACCCGCACTGGCCGCTGTGGTTCGAGGAGATCCGCGCGCGACTCACGCCGTACCTCGCCGATCTGGCCGATATCGCCGATGTCGCCGATGTCGCCGTCGAGCACGTCGGCAGTACGGCGGTGCCCGGTCTGGCGGCGAAGCCGATCATCGACGTCGACGTCGTCGTCGCGTCCGCCGAGCTGGTGCCGACGGCGATCGCCCGGCTGGAGGCGGCCGGCTATCGCCACGAGGGCGACCTGGGCATCCCCGGCCGGGAAGCCTTCGCGCTGCCCCCGGACGCCGTGCACTACCACCACTTGTACGTCGTTGTCGAAGGCAACGAGGCGTACCAGGACCACGTGCTGCTCCGCGACCACCTGCGGGCGAACGCCGCGGACCGGGAGCGGTACGCCGCCCGCAAGCGCGAGCTGGCGCACCTGCTCACCACCGACCGGACGGCGTACGTCTCCGGCAAGGGCGCCCTGGTCGAGGAGCTGATCGCTAGAGCTGGTGATTCGGCTGGAGGCGGCGGTCCGGGTCGTAGCGGCGCCTGAGCTTCGCGAGCCGGCTGGAGTCGTCGTACGCCTCGGCGACCTCCTCGGCTGTCAGGTGCTCGAACGTGAAGTTGAGCGCCCGGCCGATCGTCGACGCGCGCCAGGGTTCGAGCACCTCCCGACCGGCGTCACCGTCGCCCGGTGTGAGCACGGTCAGCGAGTACGCCGCGTCGCGGTGACCGACCGCGTTCGGGATCTCGGGTTGCCGGGAGAGGGCGCCGCCGAGGTGCCGGATGCCGATCACGTACATCCGGGACGCGCCCGGCCCGGCGAGCCCGGGCAACGTGTCGAGTGCGTCGAGATCTTTGAGCAGCACATTGCAGGAGCTGTAGCTGTCGGGGCGCTCCGGCTCCGCGAAGATCCGCCCGGAGTCGACGTACGGCAGGTCGCCCACGGTGTCCAGGAGCGGTTCGCCGACGGCGCGTAGCGGTTCGATCAGTTGCTCGCCGCGATCGCCGAGGATCGCGAGCTGCACCTGGCCGACATACTTGCCGCGCAGCGGTGCCGGCACCTGCGGGATGTCCGGCATCGGCAGGATCGCGATCGCCGACGTCACCTCCTCCGGGACGGTCCGGGTCCACTCCCGCCACACCTCCGGCACCGTCGGGTGCTCGGCGAGGTCGAAGTACAGGCTGCCGCCGTACAGCGTCGGCACATCGAACAGGTCGACCTCGATCCCGGTCACGACCCCGAAGTTCCCGCCACCGCCGCGGAGCGCCCAGAACAGGTCGGGGTCCTCCCCTGCGTCGCGCCGTACGCCGTCCGTGGTCACCACCTCGATCCGCCGGACATGGTCAGCGGCGTACCCGAAGCGGCGGGCCATCAGCCCGAGCCCGCCGCCGAGCGTGTACGAGATCGCGCCGACGCCCGGCGCGCTGCCCGACAGCGGCGCGAGGCCGTACGGCGCGGACGCGTCGAGCACGTCCCGCCAGGTCGCACCCGCCTCGACCCACGCGGTCCTGGCCTGCGCGTCGACCGTCACGCCGTTGAACCCGCGGGTCGCGATCAGGACGCCACCGTCGATCCCCCGCGTCAGACCGTGCCCGGCAGCCTGCACGGCGATCCCCAGGTCGTGGTCGATCGCGTACCGCACCGCCTCCTCGACCTCGGCCGCGCTCGTCAACGCGAAGACCACCTCGGGTCGATGCGGATCCCGCCGCTGGAACCCGAGCCGCGCCTCGTCGTACCCCTTGCTCGTCGTCGTCAGCATCATGCAGATCACGCTAGAGGGCCTTGCGGACACATCTTGTCCGCAAGGGATGATGTGTCGATGAGCGCCCGCAAGGAGATGCCTGGCCGGATGCTCCGGCTGCTGTCGCTGCTGCAGAGCCGTCGCGAGTGGTCGGGCCACGAGCTCGCCGACCGCCTCGGTGTCACCGAGCGAACGGTACGGCGGGACGTCGAGCGGCTGCGCTCGCTGGACTACCCCGTCACCGGCACGACCGGGACCGCGGGCGGGTACAGGCTCGGCTCGGGGACGCACCTGCCGCCGCTGCAACTCGACGACGACGAGGCGATCGCGGTCGCGCTCGGACTGGTCGGCGCGGCCGGCGGCGGCGTGAGCGGGATGGCCGACAGTTCGATGAGCGCGCTGGCCAAACTGGAGCAGGTCCTGCCCGCGCGCCTGCGGCCCCAGCTCGCGGCGGTGAGTTCGGCCGCGGAGGCGATCCCGCGGCCCGGCGTCCCGCAGGTCGATCCGGGCGTGCTCGCCGTCCTGGCGCGCTGCTGCCGCAACCACGAGATCGTTGCCTTCGACTATCACGGCCGGCAACGCGGTCCGACGCGGCGGCGGGTGGAGCCGCATCAGCTACTGACCTTGTCGTGGCGCTGGTACCTACTGGCGTTCGATCCGGCGCGCGACGACTGGCGGATCTTCCGCGTGGACCGGATCAGCTCCGTCACGCCGGCGTTGCATCGCTTCACGCCGCGGGTGCTGGACGGACCGTCCTACCTGCTGGAGTCCTTCGTGTCGGCGCAGTACGAGCACACTGTCGAACTGACGGTCGAGGCGCCGGCCGACGCGGTCACCTCGACCTTCGAAGGAGTCGTCCGCGGCATCGTCGAGCCGCTCGGGCCCGCATCGTGCACCGTCCGTTTCAGCGCCGACACCCCGGCCCTCCTGCTGACCCAGGTCGCCGCGATCGCCGCCCTCGGCCCGTTCACCGTCGACCGGGCGACCCCGGAGACGTCCGCGCTGATCACGTCGGCCGGCGAACGCCTCGCCCGAGCATTTGCGCTAGGCAACGATCAGGCCGACGCCGAGGGTCAGCACACCGACGGCGAGTGAGGCCGCGCCGAGCCACAGCACCCAGAGGAACTGGTTCGGTTCGGTGCGGTCCTTGCCGGCCGACGAGGCGAAGAACCCGCCGGACATCAGGATCGCCGCGATCGGGATCGCGAGCCGCGCGACCCACAGCCAGAATCCGCTCAGCCCGGTCTGGTCGACGTACAGCAGGCCGACCAGGCTGAGGATGACGAGGACGCCGGCGTGCGCGTGACCGGCCCGGGCGAACGACTTCTGGAACCCGGTCATCGGCACCTGACCGCGGACGATCTTGGTCATGAAGTAGCCGCCGAACTGGATCGTCACGATCGTGAGCAGGATGACACCGGCGATGACGCGGGACGCGTCGGTCATGCGTAGACCTCTTCCTTCACGGGCGCGGTTGCGCGGGAGCTGCGCGCTACCCAGAGGGCAACGGCGAGATACAGGATCTGTTCGGGGATGCGCTGCCACAGTGGCGTCGCCTCCCCGCCGGCGAACGGCACGTCGGCGACGGCGGCGTGAATGTTGGCCGGCAGCAGGCCGACGAACAGCGCGACCAGTGCGTAGCCGGCGGCCTGGCGGGTTGCTGCGACCACCAGGCCCACGGCGCCGAGCAGTTCGAGGACGCCGGTCAGGTAGACGAGCGCGCCGGCGTACGGCAGGAACGGCGGGACCATCCGCACCATGTCGGCGTGGTTGGGCATCACCGTCACGCTCGCCGGGACGAAGTGCGCGCTCGCGGTCAGCACCAGCATCACCGCCATCGCGTGCGCGGCGGCGACCGGCCAGGTGCGGAACCGCCGGACGCCGAGCGCGCCCAGCGCCCGGAACCCGAGGGTGCCCAGGATCAGTACGAGCGGGATCAACCGACTCGCCTCCTTATGGATAGTGGGAGTATCCGCTTATGGATACTGATACTATCCATCACAGACAACAGGAAGGCAAGCGATGCGAATCGGGGAACTGAGCAAGGCCACCGGCGTCCCGGTGCCGACGATCAAGTACTACCTGCGCGAAGGCCTGCTACCCGCGGGCGAACTCAGCAGCCCGAACCAGGCGTCGTACGGCGACGCGCACTTGCGCCGGCTCCGGCTGATCCGCGCCCTGATCGAGCTCGCGCAGGTCCCGGTCGCCACCGTGAAGGAGATCCTCGAGTCACTCGACGCCGACACCGAGCCGTTGCACGAGCAGATCGGGCGCGCCCATCGCGCCCTCACCCCCACCCGCCGCCTGTCCGCCACCGACGAGGCCCGGACCGCAGCGACGACCCAGGTCCGCGACCTGATCGCGGCCCGCGGCTGGTCCGTGGAGGCGGATGCTCCCGCCCTGGCGACGCTCGTCGACACGGTCGCGGCCCTCCGCACGCTCGGACAGGAGGGTCTGGTCGCGCACCTCGACGACTACGCGGACGCGGTCGAACGCTTCGCCCGGATCGAGATCGAGGGCGTCACCAAGAACCCGACCCGTGACCAGCTCGCCGAGTCGGTCGTGATCGGCACGATCCTCGGCGAGACCTTGATCGCGTCATTGCGCCTGCTCGCGCAGGAATCCATCTCGGCCGACCTCTGGAAGGACCGCTAACACTCGCCGAGCAACCCCGGGAGCAGCTTGGACAGCGCCTTCTGGAGCGCGCGGCGGTCGGTCTCGGTCAGCGGGTCGAAGACCAGTTGGCGCACCAGCTCGACATGCGCCGGCGCGGCCTTCACGAGCTCCGCGTAGCCGTCGGGCGTGAGGATCGCATTCGTGAAGCGACCGTCGCAGGGGTCGGATTCGCGGCGCACCAGGCCGCGGTTCTCCAGGCGGCGCATCAGGTGTGACAGCCGGGAGAGCTCGGAGTTGGTGAGGACCGCGAGCTGGCTCAGGCGCATGGTGTGGTCGGGCTGGTCGGACAGGCCGGCCAGCACGTAGTACTCCAGGAAGCTCAGGTTGGAGTCGCGCTGCAGTTGCTCACCGAGCGCGCCCGTGAGCAGCGCCATCATCAGCTGCAGCGTCTTCCAGGTCTCGAGCTCGTCGGCCGTCAGCCAGCGAGGCTCGGTCGCTTCGCTCCCCATGGCTGCAGCATAGCCACCGACGCAATGACTTGAACGTTCATGTGAGTCGGCCTATCGTGGGTGATGACATGAACATTCAAGTCAACCCTGTGAAGGAATCATGAGCGACCTGAAGATCGCGGTCATCCTCGGCAGCACCCGGCCCGGACGCAACGGCAAGGCGGTGGCCGACTGGGTGCTGACCCAGGCCGAGCGTCGCAGCGGTGCGACGTACGAGCTGATCGATCTGCTCGACTACCCGTTGCCGCACCTCGACGAGGCGATGCCGCCGGCGGCCGGGCAGTACGCCGGCGCCCACACCAAGGCCTGGGCGGAGAAGATCGCGGCGTACGACGGGTTCGTGTTCGTCACGCCGGAGTACAACCACTCCACGTCCGGCGTGCTGAAGAACGCGATCGACTACCTGTACGGCGAGTGGAACAACAAGGCCGCGGGTTTCGTGTCGTACGGCTCGCTCGGCGGGGCGCGGGCGATCGAGCACCTGCGCGCGATCAGCGCGGAGCTTCAGCTGGCCGACGTGCGGCAGCAGCTGTCCTTCTCCCTGTTCACCGACTTCGAGAACTTCAGCACCTTCAAGCCCGGCCCGCAGTACGCCGACCAGGCCACCGTCCTGTTCGACCAGCTCGAGGCGTGGGCTGCCGCCCTGAAGCAGATCCGCGTCGCCGAACCGGTCGCCGCATGAACGTCGCGGTCTGGATCGTCTCCGGACTGCTCGCCGCGCTGTTCCTGCTGTCCGGCGTGACCAAGGTGCCGGCCACGAAGGCGTCGCTGGCCGGCAACCCCCGGATGGGCTGGGCGGCACCGTTCCCGATCGAACTGATCAAGGTCATCGGCATCGCGGAGATCGCCGGCGCCGCCGGACTGATCCTCCCCCGCGTCCTCGACGTCGCCACCTGGCTCGTCCCGGCCGCGGCCATCGGCCTGGCCGTCGTCATGACCGGCGCGATCATCACCCACGCCCGCCGCTCCGAGTTCTCGACCGTCGCGGTGAACGCCGTCCTCCTCGCCCTGGCGCTCTTCGTCGCCGTCCAGCGTTTCTGACCGGGTCAGCCGTCGTGGGCCATGTCCACGAAGCGTGAGTAGTGCCCCTGGAACGCGACCACCACGTCGGCGGTCGGCCCGTTCCGGTGTTTGGCGACGATGAAGTCCGCCTCACCGGGACGGGTCGACTCACGCTCGTACGCATCCTCGCGGTGCAGCAGGATGACGACGTCGGCGTCCTGCTCTAGCGAGCCCGACTCGCGGAGGTCGGAGGCCATGGGGCGTTTGTCGGAGCGTTGTTCGGAGCCTCGGTTCAGCTGGCAGATCGCGACGACCGGGAGCTCGAGTTCCTTGGCGAGGAGTTTGATCGACCGGGAGAACTCGGAGACCTCGAGCTGGCGGGACTCGACCTTCTTGCCCGATGTCATCAGCTGCAGGTAGTCGATGACGATCAGCTTGAGGTCGTGGCGCTGTTTGAGGCGGCGGGCCTTGGCACGGATCTCCATCATCGTGAGGTTCGGCGAGTCGTCGATGAACAGCGGGGCCTCGGAGACCTCGCCCATCTTGCGGGCCAGGCGGGCCCAGTCCTCGTCGGTCATCTTGCCGTTGCGCATGTGGTGCAGCGGGACCTTCGCCTCCGCCGACAGCAGTCGCATGGTGATCTCGTTGCGGCTCATCTCCAGCGAGAAGATGCACGAGGTCAGGCCGTGCTTGATCGAGCAGGACCGGGCGAAGTCCAGGCCGAGGGTGGAGTTGTGGGTCGGGATCATCGTCTTGCCGGCCAGATACAGATGGTCGGCGTTGTCGACCTCGACGCAGCGCACCGGCACACTGTCGACCGGGTCGACCCACTCGAGCCGCCGCTCGCCCTCGCCGTGCAGCGCGGCCGGGAAGCCGTGCCCGGTGATCTGCCGCGGCGCCGACCCGGGGATCGGCGGTGTCAGCCCGGGACTCGCCGACATCGCCGTGAACAGGTCGGCGGTCGTGCAGACCACCGGGCGGCCGCCGTCCTCGACGCGCCACTGGTGCTCGGCGTCGGCGACGATCGTGCTGCCGTCGGAGAACGACAGCCGGAAGCACGGCCGGTCCACCATCACCTCGGTCGCCGCGACCACGGTCGTCGGCAGCCCGTCGGCGTCCAGCAACTGGTCGCCGACCGCGACCTCGGCCATCGTCGTCCAGCCGGTCGGCGTCGGCAGCGGGGTGTCGAGCGCGAGCGCCTTCCCCATCGCGGGCCGGGCGGCGACGATGATCATCTGGCCGGGGTGCAGGCCGTTGGTCAGCTCGTCGAGGTCGGTGAAGCCGGTCGGCACGCCGACCATCGCGTCACCGCGGGAGTCGATCGCCTCGATCTCGTCGAGGGCGCCCTCCATGATGTCCTTCAGCGGCGCGTAGTCCTCGGCGGTGCGCTTCTCGGTGACCGAGTAGATCTCGGCCTGCGCCTCGTCGACGACGTCGTCGACCTCGCCCTCACCCGCATACCCCAGCTGGACGATCTTGGTGCCGGCCTCGACCAGGCGGCGCAGGATCGCCTTCTCCCGGACGATGTGCGCGTAGTAGCTGGCGTTGGCCGCGAGCGGGACGGACGCGACCAGGGTGTGCACATACGGCGCGCCGCCGATCCGGGTCATCTCGCCGCGCTTGGTCAGCTCGGCCGCGACGGTGATGGCGTCGGCCGGCTCACCCCGGGCGTACAGATCGGTGACCGCGTCGAAGACGACCTCGTGCGCCGGCCGGTAGAAGTCCGTGCCGCGCAGGTTCTCGATCACGTCGGCGATCGCATCCTTGCTCAGCATCATCGCGCCGAGCACGCACTGCTCGGCCGCGAGATCCTGGGGAGGGGTGCGGTCGAAGCCCATCTCCGGCCGGCGCTCTTCGTGGCCGCCGTCCTGGCCCCCGCGGAACTCCGCCACGCTCACTTCGTCCGACCTCCTCGTCCCGCCGCTGCCCCAGCCACCACCGGACCGGGTTCGAACACCTGCTCGAACCATAGCCACGGCCCACCGACAGTTTCCGGAGCTGCTCCTGACAGCGGCCTCGCGACCGTACGCCGGTCGCCGCGCCGTTGGCCACTCGGTCGTCCACACCCCCTGTGGACGAATCGTGGATAACCCCGCTACGGGCTGTGCACAGGTTGGGCACAACCCTGTGGATAGCTGCGGACGAGAACCCACAACCGGCCCCTGACCTGCGATTTCTCTAATGCACAACTGTGGAGGAGAAAAAGTCTGAGACGAATTTCCGCCACACCCGCCACGCCTGGGTAACCTCGCTCCGGTGAGACGTCGACGATGGGTGGGCGACCAGGACCGGGAGATCCTCCGGCTCGCCGTCCCGGCCTTCTTCGCGCTCGTCTCCGAGCCGCTGATGCTGCTCGCGGACTCCGCGATCGTCGGTCACCTCGGCACGCCGCAGCTGGCCGCGCTGGGGGTCGCAGGCACCATCCTGCAGACACTGGTAGGGATCTGCGTCTTCCTTGCCTACGGCACCACCTCCGCGGTCGCCCGGCGGATCGGCGCCGGCGACCACAAGGGTGCCCTTGCCCAAGGCATCGACGGGCTCTGGCTGGCGTTGCTGCTCGGCGTCGTGCTCGCCCTGCTCGGGCTGGCGCTGGCGCCGCAGGCGATCGGGGCGTTCGACCCGTCGCCGGAGGTGGCCGACCACGCCGTGACGTACCTGCGGATCTCCTGCTTCGGCATCCCGTCGATGCTGCTCCTGCTCGCGGCCACCGGCGTACTGCGGGGGCTGCAGGACACCAAGACGCCGATGGTCGTCGCGATCACCGCCAACCTCGCCAACATCGGGCTGAACGTCCTGCTCGTCTACGGCCTCCGGCTGGACATCGCCGGCTCCGCCCTGGGGACGGCGCTGGCACAGACCGGAGCCGGGGTGGCACTGGTCGTGGTCGTGGTGCGCGGCGCGCGCCGGGACGGCGCCAAGCTCCGCCCGGATCGTCCCGGCATCCTGGCCTCCGCGCAGATGGGGGTGCCGCTGGTCATTCGCACGCTGACGCTGCGGGCGGCGATCATCCTGCTGACCTTCGTCGCCACCGCGCTCGGGACGACGTCGGTCGCGGCGCACCAGGTCGCGTTCACGCTGTGGTCGTTCCTCGCGCTCGCCCTGGACGCGATCGCGATCGCCGCGCAGGCGCTGACCGGCCGCGCGCTCGGTGCCGGTGACGTGGCGGGCACCCGTGCGATCACCCGCCGGATGATGTGGTGGGGCCTGTTGTCCGGCCTGGTCGGCGGCCTCGCGCTCTGGGGCCTGCGCAACGTCTACGTCCCGTGGTTCACCAGCGATCCCGAGGTACGCCGGACGCTCGCCGCGATCCTGATCGTGTCCGCGCTGTGGCAGCCGATCAACGGCGTCGTGTTCGTGCTGGACGGCGTCCTCATCGGCGCCGGCGACGGGCGGTACCTCGCGCTGGCCGGGATCGTCGCGCTCGCGCTGTACGTCCCGCTCGCGCTCGCGGTGCTCTGGCTCGACGGCGGGATCGTCGCGCTGTGGTGGGCGTTCGGCGGGTACATGCTGCTGCGATTCCTCACCCTGACCACGCGCGAGCGGCGCGACGCCTGGCTGGTCACCGGAGCTACCCGCTGACCCTGCGGTGCGGCATCGTGGAACCGGAGGAAAGGAGCGGCATGCCCGACACCGACGACGACCAGTCCGTCGAGCTCGAGCCCGATCAGCGGGCCCAGGGCGACGACGACACCGAGGCCGCGCGTGAGCGGCGTGCCGCCCAGGCCCGCGCCAAGGCCGGCAAGCATCCGACCCACGACCTGGCGGAGGAGGCGTCCGAACGCCGGGACGAGGACGACGAGCGGGCGCAGCGGGACAAGGACGCGGCGGCGAGCGCGGAGCAGCTCGACGAGCGGGTCGCCAAGGATCAGCAGGAGCTCACGGAGCGGCGCAGCCGCGAGGAGCTGCTCGACGCGACGGCGGAGACCACCCGGGCCATGCAGCTCGCGTACTCCGACGAGCAGGCCCGCGACCAGCACCGGCAGTACGCCGCGAACGACAAGCAACGCGGCCTCGCCGACCGGGCGCACGGACGGCACGAGCTCGACGAGGCGGCCGCCCACCCCGACGAGGTCGGCTCGGCCGGGCTCGCCGCGGAAGGCCGGCGATTCCAGAACCTGGCCACCATCGAGGAGCGCCGGTCCACCGGCGAGTACCAGGTCGCCGAGAAGTACGACGCGTCTGCGCGCCAGCACCGCGAAGAGGCCCGCGATGCGCAGCCGAACCCGTCCGAGGCGGTCCGCAGGCCGCCCGAGGAGGCCCCCGAGGCCCAGCTCCCCCAGGCCCGCCTGCACCGGCGCGGACCCGGCCGGGTCCGGAACAAGCAGGGCAAGGTCATCAAGCCGAACCGATCGAGCGAACCCGACCTCGAGATCTAGGCGGGCTTCCCTGGCTCCAGCTTCTGGAGGTGGATGATCGCCAGGTTCGCCGCGACCACGACGCCGAATCCGACGGCGAGCAGCGGGTGTCCCAGGCTCCACAGCGCGGCACCCGCCAGGCCGAACACCAGAACCTTCACGGTCCAATGCCGTGCCGGAGTCCCGCGGGGTGCGGTCGGCGCTGCGAACTGCCCCCAGATGACACCTGTCGCCAGCGGCAGCAGGACCACGAGCACCCAGCGGTCGAGCGTCGTACCGCCGGTCTGCCAGCCCCAGTACGCGAAGATGCCCAGGGCAACCAGCTCGGCGAGGAACGCCAGGAGCAGGTTGCCCCACCTCCACATCGGTCAGATCCCGCGGATGTTGGGCTGGCGCTGGTCGAAGAACAGGCCCGCCGGCGGCTCCTGGACCGGGAGCGGCGGGATCGGGTAGTCGGTGTGCTGGTTGTTCCGGCAGGCGGCGAACGGGCCGTCCGGGTCCAGCAGCGCCATCATGTGCGGGTCCGCGTGGTCACGCCACCAGACCGACATACCGGTCGCCGGGTCCAGCCGCAGGTGCTCCCAGGCACGCCAGATCGAGTCGAGCCGGCTGAGCGCCTCCGCATGCCGGTACCACTCGGGGCACCAGATGAACTGCTGCCCGAGCCGGCGGGTGTAGAGGTAGATCAACCGGTCCTCGACGAACGCCGCGACGTGCGGGTAGAAGAGCTCCTGTTCACCATCCACCGCGGTTGTCCCCTTCGTTCTGCTCCCAGACCGGCCGCTCAGGACCGCGCTGCGGCAGAGGTGCCTGCTGAGACGCCACCCAGGGGTTGTTGCTCACCGGGACGTTCGCTGCCGCTCCCGGATCGTACTTCGCCAGCGACGCCTTCACCGCACCGGCGTCCGGCCGGGTGAACCAGGGGACGGTCTTCACCAGCGTGGCCGGGATACCGGACGGGAACACGACCGCGCGGCCGGGCGGCATCGAGGCGAGGTCGGAGACCTCCATGATGTTGTGCCGCTGGACCTGCTGGCTGGTGCCGCGCTTTCCCTCGTTGTACGACACCGAACTCGAGCTGATGTCGTAGTCGCCGATCATCTTGCTCAGGTTCTCCAGGAAGGTCGCGTCCGCGGCGCCACCGCCGTACACCCGGATGTTGGCCGAACCCCACAGCTTCTGCATGCCGTGGTCGCCCCAGCACTCCTGGCCCTGCGCCCAGGACTGCAGGATCGTCATCAGCACGATGCCGCGGGACCCGAAGTGCGAGTACAGGTCGGGGAGGTTCTTCCACCGGCACACGTTCGCGGCCTCGTCGAGGACACCGACCAGCGGGCTGGGCATCCGGCCCATCGGGCAACCACGGGCATACTGCTCGGCGGCCTCCACGACGGCGACGGTCAGCGCGGTGACCAGCGGCCCCGCCGTACCGGCGCCTTCCTTGGACAGGCTGTAGAGCGTGCCGCCGTTGCGGACGAACTCGTGCGGGTTGAACTGCGGACGGTTGTCGTTCGGGCCGTTCGGGATGACCCAGCGGGTGACCTTGCGGTTCACCAGGAACTGGGCGCTCTGCTGGGCCGTGCCGTAGACACCCGCGCGCTGCTTGTCCGGCGCGTTGATGACACCGGACAGGGCGTCGGCGGACAGCTGCAGACCCGGGGTGTTGCGCAGGATCCGCTCGGGCTCGTCGTTCCGCTGGTCGGCCAGCCAGGTGTACACCTGGGTGATCGGCCGCTTGGCGACCGCGGCCGCGAGCAGCAGCCCCGCCAGCAGGTCGGTGCCGGCGGCGTCGAAGAACGCGTCGGTCTGGGCACCCTGCTGGCGCTGTGAGGCGACGAAGTGCTCGGCGAGCTCACGCGCCTTGGTCTCGTCGGTGATGTAGGTCAGCGGGTTCCACCACCAGTTCGGCGGCTCCTCGCAGACCTCCTGCGGGTCGAACACCCACAGCGGGCCCTTCTCCGAGCGCGGCCCGCGGGTGGCGTCGACGATGTCCCGCTTGTTGGAGGTGGCGACGACACAGCCAGGTGCGTCCAGGATCGCCGGCACCGCGCGCGACGTGGTCTTACCGGTTCGGGGACCCCAGATGTCGACGTGCATGTCTTCCCAGTTGCCGAACACCTCCAGGTTGTCCCGGACGGTCCGGCCGATCAGGATGCCCGGGCCGGCGTGCCCGGCGCCGAGCTGGTTGGCCTTCTCCTGCGCGCCTTCGCGGGTCAGCTTGTAGATCTCGGACCGCTTCGACATCAGCTGCGCCTGGCGGTCGACCCGGCCGATCGAACGCTCCCGGTTGCGGAACAGCATCCAGCCGCCGGCGGCCAGGCCGAGCAGCACCACGACCTCGACGACCAGGATGCCGGTGGCCGCGCCGGACCACTCCAGGTTGCCCTTCGACAGGTCGACGATCGCGTCGAACGGGTTCCCGGGCGTCCGTGAGCCGTTGATCGCGGACGCGACCTTCAGCGCGATCCACATCGAGAACACGACCAGCGCGACCACGCCGATGATCACGAAGATGAGGACGGCCTCGGGTGAGATGCCACCCGGACCGGTGCTCTTCCTGCCCTGCGCCATGACTCAGCTCCCCACGCGCGTGGTCGGGTCCGGCGGCGGCAGCAGCATCGGGTCGTCCAGGCTGTACTCGCCGACGACCTCCTGGGTGCCGTCCGCCGCGACCTCGACCTTCTGCGGCTTGCCGTCGTTGCCGGTCGTCCACAGCTTGTTGGTGTCGTTGATCTCGCGCTCGACGGAGGTGAGCCCGACGTGCACCGGGATCCCCGGCCGGCCACCGACCTTGATCAGGAAGTTGCCCCGGCCGGGCGGTGCCGCCTCCTTGCCGGTGGACGGGTCCCACGCGGGCGGGTCCTGCCAGCCGACGAGCATGTTCTGCTCCTCCATGGACATCGACACGACCTCGGTCAGGTTGTCCATCTCGGCCCGCGGCAGACCGCCGCAGATGACCATGCCGGACCGCTCGACGAAACCCTTCGCCTTCATCCGGTCCTCGGGGTTCGGCAGCGCGAGCAGGTCGGACATGGTGTGCGAGATCATCGCCATGCCGACACCGCGCTGCCGGTTCAGACGGGTCAGGGCGTCGACCCGGTCGACCAGGCCGCTGCCGGCCCGCAGCACCCGCCACAGCTCGTCGAGGATGACGAAGTAGTGCCGCCGCGGCTCCAGGCCGGCGTCGGCCAGCGCCTGCGACACCGCGACCGCGCCGAACCCGTACGACCAGCAGGCCAGCAGTACGGCGGCCTGCAGGCTGGTCTCGGAGTCGTCGACGTTGGACACGTCGAACACCACCGGGCGGTCCATCTGCATCGGGTTGTCGGTCGGCGCGGAGAAGATCTCGCCCAGCCGGCCACCGCCGACCAGACCGATCAGCGACGCCTCCAGGCCCTCGGTGATCTGCCGGTACCGGTCCAGGCTGCCGCGGTCCAGGGCGACGTTGCGGACCCGGTCCGGCGCGTCCTGGATCACCTGCAGCAGGTCCTTGAGCACCGGCGTGCCCTGGAACCGCTCGTCGAGGACCTTGAGGGCCTCGTCGAGGATGGTCTCCTCGCGGTCGTTGGGGTTCTGGTTCCGCATGATCGCGATCAGCGCCGAGACCATCGTCTGCCGGCGGCCGTGCGCGTCGGCCTGGATCGCCTCACGGGCCTTGCCGGTCAGCCGCAGCGCGGCCTCCCGGGACTCGCCCGGGTCGAGCACGTTCAGGTGTCCGCGGCCGCGGCCGAGCTGGATGACCTGGCCGCCGAGCGCCTCGATCAGGTCCTTGTAGTCGGGCTTGAGGTCGCCGAGCACCAGCGGCATCACGCCGTACCCGGCCATGCCGAGCGCCATCCGCCGGGTGATCGTCGACTTGCCCAGACCCGGCTTGCCGAGCACGAACATCGACGGGTTCGAGATCAGCTTGGCCCGCATGAACCAGCTGATCGGGTCGCAGCACATGGTCGCGCCGGACAGGATGTTCCGGCCGATCGGCACGCCGACCATCGGGCTGCCGGTCCCGGCCGAGAACGGCCACATGCCGCAGACCTGGACCGTCGTACCGCGCCATTCCTGCGGCGCCTGCAGGTACGTCGAGTAGCCCGCGCCCATCCCGGGCCAGCCACGGGGCATCGGCCGCCGGCCGCGGCGGCTCGGGTCGACCGGCTTCTTCTGCTTCTTGCTCACTGTGACCCCCCAGGTGTCACTGTGCGAAGACTCATCATAGGGATTCCCGCAGCCCCGCCGGAACCGCGAGGTGGTTCTGGACGACGATGCCCAGCGGCAGCGCGGCGACGAACGCCGAGTCCTGCGAGCCGTACACCGGCCGCAGCAGGACCCGCGCGGTGGCGCCGAGGTTGTCGATCGCGGCGATCATGTCCGGGATCTGCTCGGCCGTCATCACGGTGCCGGTGACGGCCATACCGAAGTTGACCAGGCCGGCGCCCCGCGCTTCTTCCTGTGCGGAACGATCGGCGGCCCGGGCCTCGGCCAGGTTCCGTGCGCTCGGCCGGGCGGAGGCGGTGGCGCGGAACGACGCGTTGCGCTTGTCCGCCTCCACCATCCGGGCCGCCGTACCGGCGTCGAGCGGGCGGTAGAGCATCGTCACGCGCTTGCGGTCGATGTCGGGGTGCGGCGCGACCAGCTGGGACAGCACCGACGAGAACACCTCACCGCGCGGGGCCTGCGACATCTGCCACGTCACGGACCAGGCGGAGTCGTGCCGGTACTTGTCCCAGAACGACTGGGTGGCGGCCGGGCCGACATCGGTCCACTGCAGCTCCGGCGGCATGCCCTGGGCGCGCGCCTCGTCGATCAGGGCGGCCGACGCCGGGTCGTACGCGATCCGGATCGCCTCGCACAGCTCCTGGGCGCTGACCGGCCGGGCGGCGCCCGCACCGGTCGCGTTCAGGCTCTGGGTCAGCGCGGGCAGCCGGGCCGCGAGCTCGCGGCCCATGTCGTCTTCCTTGCGGCGCTTGCCGCTGCGGTCGGTGCCCTTGAAGGTCAGCGCGACGCGGGCCGAGACCAGCGCCGAGCCCTCCGGGTACGTCTGGACGACCTCGGTGAGCATCGCCCGGGCGATCGCCGGGGTGCCGTCCACCATGTTGTTGCCGACCTCGCGGCGCAGCCGGATCCCGGTGTCGGGGGCGCTCTCCACCGTCACCGACGCGGCGACGATGCCCGGCTCGTGGCCGAGGGAGGCCAGCCACTGGCCCCAGTGCGCCACCCAGACGTCGACCTGCTCCTCGTCGACGAGGGAGGCGCCGTCGGGCTCGGCGTTGATGACGACGGTGAAGTGCCGGGTGCTCGGGTAGTAGAGCAGCGCGAACGGCCGTCCGTACGAGTCCTGGTACTCGCTCAACTGGGAAGCGGCGGCCAGCCCGGGGAGCTGGAACTTGCCCCAGGCGGTCCGGCCGAGCGGTCCGGAGCGGTAAATGTTGTGCTTAGCCATCTTTGCTCGTTGCCATCCAATGTGGGTCGAGAGCCGTTGCAGCGTGGAGTACCCGTGCTTGTCCTTCGTGACCAGCAGGCCGAGTGCCGCGCCCACGATCAGCAAGCTGATGAGGGCGGCCTTGATACCGCCCGCCATCGTGGCGATCACGACGAGCAGCAGGCCACCCATCATGATGCCGGTGCCGAGCATGCCCAGGCCGGCGATGCCGGCCGAGGCGGGCCGGCGCCAGTTGCCGTAGGTGCGAGGAGCGCGTCGTACGTTCTCAGCTGCTGCCACTTGGTCCGTCCGGTGGTGGTGGTTGGTAGTTGTCGCGGTCGTCGTCGCGATAGTCGCGCGGCGCACGGTCGCGCTCGCGGCTCAGGTCGCCGCCCCCGCCGCTGCCGCTGGGGCCGCCGCCGTCACCGCCGCCTCCGCCGCCCCCGCCCTGGGAGCCCTGGTCCATCTCGTCGTTGCCCATCGTCTCGGACGCGGCCATCTGGCCGACGGCCTTGGTCGCGTCGACGCCGGCCTTGACCGCGACCACCGCGACGGCGGCCGGCCCGGCAGCAGCCGCGGCTCCACCTCCGGCGGCCGCACCGCCCGCGGCCGCGCCTCCGCCGCCACCGGCTGCCGCGCCACCGGCCGCTCCACCACCGGCTCCACCAGCGGCACCTGCGGCACCGCCCTCACCGCCGGCCGCCGCGCCTTGAGCACCGCCGCCTCCGCCGCCACCGCCGCCACTCGGCGCCTGCTGCGACGCGCGGCCGACGTTCTGCGCACCGGACGGACCGTCGCCGCCGCCACCGCCGCCGTCGGATCCCTGCTCGGCGCCCTTGCTCACCATGTCGCCGACCTTGTCGGCCCCGACCATCTTGGCCGCGATCATGCCGGCACCGGCGCCACCTGCCGTGGCCCCGACCATCGGCACGATGAACCGCATCAGCGCCGGCATCGCGAACAGCGCGAGCACCAGCATCGTCAGACCGGTGACCACGTTCATCACCAGGCTGCCGATGTCGTCGGGGTTGCTGGCGTCGAAGTGCAGCGGGTCGCCGTTGTTCGAGACCAGCCGGATCGCCGTCGCGTAGACGATCGCGGCCACCGGTTTGTACAGGATGAAGGCGAGCAGCCAGGAAATTATTCGCTTGAACCAGGTCCGGCCCATCTCGGTGTTCGTCGCCGCGGCCGCGATCGGCAGGACGCCGAGCAGCAGCACCAGCATGGCGCTGCGGACGACCATCAGCACGATCTGGATCAGGCTGGCGATCACGCAGAGGATGCCGACCGCGATCATGATCCCGATCAGCAGCGGTGAGCCGGCGATCGCCACGACCGCGCCGAAGCCGAGGACCGCGCCCATCACCTCGCCGAAGTGTTGTGAGTCCCCGGAGGCTATGTTCTGGCAGCCGTCGACCCAGCCGGCGTTCTTGGAGTCCAGCGCGGTGCTGATGATGCAGCTGGAGAAGATGTCGCCGGCGGTGATCAGCGCCTGGGCGACAGCGATCGAGAACGCCGCGGCGACGGCGAGCGTGATCATCGAACGGAGCAGCTCGCGGGCCGACTCACCGCGCTGCGTCCAGGCCATCTGGATGGCGCCGACGATGAGCCCGATGGCGGCGATGAACAGGGCGATGAACTGCGTGTGCTGCCACACCCAGTCGACGGTGCCGTTGGCCGGCTTGCCTTGATCGTTTCCGACCGAGATCGTCGGAACGTAGACCCAGAACGTGGCGATCGTGCTCATCAGAGTTCCGACCGCCGAGCCGATGGCTTCGAGGATTGGCTTGAACACGAACTTCATCACCAGTTCCATGACAGGGGCGAAGACGACCTCGAGGGCTTTCTTCATGAGGTCGATCGCCCAGTCGATCACATCGAGCGGAATCACGTCAGGATGTCCTCGGTGAGACGAATCGAAGGATGGCCGGCAGTGCGACGACTGCCACGATCATCAGCGTCACGCCCATGATCACGTTGAGGATGTGGTTCGTGCCTTCCGATCCCATCAGGCTGAACGCGGTGGCATAGATGATCGCGGCCACCGGTTTATAGATGATGAACGAGGCCAGCCAGGCCAGGGCCCGCTTGAACCACATCATGCCCATCTCGGTGTTGGTCGCCGCCGCGGTCAGCGGCAGTACCCCGACCAGCAGCACGAGCATTCCGTACCGGACGATCATCAGCGCCAGCTGGATGATGGCGGTGATCACCATCAGGATGCCGACGAAGATGACCAGCAACCAGCCGAACGGCTCGTCCATCACGTCGAGCAGGTTCTTCGCGTAGTTGTGGTCGTCCTTCTTCAGCGCGGCGTTGATGATCCACGACGAGAACCCGTCCGCGGCCGAGATCAGCGTGCCGGCGAACACCGTGGCCGACCCGGTCACGACGACCAGGGTGACCAGCGACTTGAGGATGTCCCTGGCCGGCTCACCGCGGTGCGAGACCGCCATCTGGATCGCGCCGACGACGACCGCCAGCGAGGCGATGAACACCATGATGAAGTTGGTGTGCTGCTGGATCCACACGGCCGGGGTGTTCTCGGCGATGTTCGGGGTCGGGATGTAGACCCAGAGCAGGCCGACGGCCTTCATGACCGCCTCGACGGCGTGGATGACGACCCTGGCGATCGCCTCGAAGATGAAGTCGAAGAACTTGCCGAAGGCCCACTCCAGCGCGGTCTGCAGGCCCTCCTTGAAGCAGTCGTCCCAGTCCCAGGGCCAGCCCGAGCATCCGAGGATGATCATGCCGCACCACTGAACCTGACGTAGCCGCTCAGACTGGTCAGGATGTCCGGCTCGACCGAGCCGTTGAAGCTGCCGTCGGGCTGCAGCTCGACGTACCAGTCGCCGCGGTACCACCGCATCGTGATCGGCATCGCGCCGTACGCCTTGTTGTTGAGGTCGGCAACGATCTGGATGATGGTGCGGGTCGCGTTCGGCGGGTAGTCCAGGATCTTGAACCCGGCGAACTGCACGTCACCGGCCACCGTCGACGGCGTCTTGGCCGTCTGCCTGGCCTGTGCGATGGCCGCGTCCCGGCCCGGACCCGGGTACACCCGGTTGTGCAGTGCGGCGATGCTGACCTCCGGGTTCTGGATCTGGCCGAGCAGGACCATTGCCGCGAGCACCGCACCCGTCGGCGAATGCGCGAAGCAGGACCGCACACCGCTCGGGCTGGTGGCGGCGGGCCCGGAGGCGGCCTGGATGGGGATCAGCATCTTCCCCTCGAACTGCCACGAGACCGCGAGCGGCGCGGCGAGCCGCGGGATCGCCTGGTTCGGGTTCTTGGCGTGGCAGCCACCGGTGGTGCTGGTGGGCGGTGGTGGCGTGGTCCGGGTCGCGGTCGGTACCTCGGTCGGCGACGCGGGCGGCGGCTCGTTGGACTCTTCCTCGGTGGGCTGTCCGGTAGGAGCGACCGTGCTCGGCGACTGGCTCGGGTCGGCCGTCGGTGTGTCCGAACGGCCTCCCGCCAAGAACCAGACCACCAGGCAGATCAGCACTGCTCCGATGACGATCGCCGACGCGATGAAGCCACGCTCCTCGAGGAAGCTGGTCTTTTCGCCGTCGGAATCGTCACCGGAGTCCTGGTTCCTACTGAACAGTCCCACCTACGATCAGCCTCCGAGCCACTCTCCGCGCGCCCGGGTCACTTCAGGGCGTCGACGAGGGCGGTCGCCGCACCGATGACGATGCAGGCCGCGAGGACCCAGCCGAGCCGGGCGGCGTGCTCGCCACCCTCACCGCGACGCTGACCGATGGCCATCATGCCGCCGGCGATGATGATGCCGAGGGCACAGATCAGGTACGCGATCCACTTGACCCAGCCGAGGACCTTGTTCAGGCCGTCCGTGACCTCCGAAGGCGGCGGCTCGAGCGGCAGCGTGTTCGGGAGCTCGGTAACCAGGTGGAGCAACATCATTGTCTTGGTGCCTTTCAGTACGGGGCGGGATAGTCCGCTGGGTTTGACGCGCGAAGTGCGTAGATGGATTCAAGTACTTCGAAAACCTCGTCCGGCGTGTTGTCAGGCGTGGGAGCCTCCCCTCTGCGCCACTCCTCGATCCACGGGATGTCCCAGACCCTCGGAACACCTCCGCCGACGATGTCGGCGAAGTCGTCGAGCACCCGGGGCAACCGGCCGGGGGCGTCCGCGATCAGCACCAGGCCGAGCACCGCGACACCCTGGACGACACCCGAGGCCCACTCGATCGCGGCTCGCTGCGCGGCGCGCAGGCCGGACCCGTGGGTCCGGGCAACCAGGATCACCGGCGTCGGCACCGGCGGCGGCGGGATCGGCCAGCGATGGTTGGCCGCCCTGGTGCCGGGGAGCAGGACCGACATCGTGGTCTCGCCGGCGCCGCCGTGGACACCGACCCACCACAGCGTGTCGGCCGCCGGAATCGCGAACTTGGGCAGGCGCTGGTCCTCCGCGGGCGCCGGCACCCCGTGCTGGGGCGCGGACGGCCCCCGCGGGGTGATGTCCGGCTGAGAAGTCGGGCCCGGTGACGGCTGCTGCGGACCCGGAGACTGCTCTCGTGTCCACGGGTTCTGCGTCATGGCCCCTCCTCTCGCGGTGCGTCACAGGCTGTCGCCCACAGTATTCTCTCGCTTTCCGGGTGTACTTTCGTGACCCATCCACAGGCGAGGATGTTTCTACCCCCTTGTCGGGGTCAGTCGAGCCGCCGGGCTCGCGTGGTTTCTGCCTGCCCGGAATCCCTGGCATGCCTCGTGCGGGGGACATGCTAGAACGAGGACGACGTAACCGGTTGAGCGAGGGAGATCTGTGGCGGGAATGAGAGGTCATCGTGGCTGAGAAGATCCCGTCCTGGCCAAAGGTCACGATCCGGCTGTACGACGACCACAACGCCGAGGTGAAGATCGCCGGCCGTAGCCACCCGATCAACCACCACGATCCCCGGCAGGCCGCGGTCCAGCTCGTCAGCGAGCAGGCCGCCCAGCTCGGCCGCGCCGTGAAGGCGACCGCGGTCGAGGCCGACGGCGCCTCCTGGCCGCTGATCATCCACCCGGACGGCCAGGTGGAGGCGATCGAGACCGACCCCCGCAAGGGCAAGAAGCCGATCTGGCCGATCATCGTCGCGATGGCCGTCGCGGTCGTCCTGATCGCCGGTACGACGCTGTACATCACGGTCTTCAGCAAGCTCGGCGACGGCAAGCCGCAGGTGACCGAGTCACCCAAGCTGCCTGAGCTGCCCGCACCGCCCGTGCACGCCGACGAGTTCCCCCCGAGGACCCAGCCGCTCGGCTACTCGACGCACGCGAGCTGGACGGTCGACATCGCCAAGGACAGCACGCCGGCGATCAAGCCCGACGGCACCGAGGTCGCGATCCTGACCACCGACCAGAAGGTCGCCGTGTTCGACAGCAACGGCAAGGTGCTGTGGCAGGACAAGGTGCCGAAGGACGCCGAGAGCCCGGTCTATACCACTGTCGACGGCAAGCTGGTGCTGGCGCTCACCACACCGACCACCCTGTACTACTGGGCGGGCGGTGGCGCCGAGGCGAAGACGATCGAGCTGCCGGACAGCGCCAAGGTGCAGTTCTTCGGCAAGTCGCCGCTGGTCATGCTGTCCGACGAGTCCGGGGCGATGGTGATCTCGGGCGGCGTCCTCAAGACGGTTCCGGAGAAGCCGCGGAGCTCCACCATCCTGCTCGCCGAGGGCGACCGCACGCTGATGGCGCAGTACTACGGCCCGCTCTTCTGGGCGCAGCCGGACAAGGAGACGGTGCCGGTGAAGCTGCAGCCGCCGGGCGGTGCGGGCGCCATCATCCAGGTGGTCTCGGCCAGCCCCGACTACGTCCAGGCCCTGTGGGCCAACGCCAAGAACCCGGAAGAGGTCATCCCGTCGGTGCACTCGTCGGCGAGCGGCAAGATGGTCGCGAGCTGCGGGTCGATCCGCAAGGGCGACAACGACGGCTGGGACTGGGTGCCCGACCCGAACCGGAAGTTCGCCGCCTGGGGTGAGTGCCTCGTCAACCTCACGCTGACCAAGAACAACACCCGGATCCTGCCCGGCTTCCAGCCGCTGTCGGTCAGCGGATCGATGCTCTACGGCACGATCAGCAGCAAGCTGACCGCCGTCTCGCCGAACTGGAACACCTACGCGCAGAACGACGGCACCACGCGGCCGTGGGGTGTGGCCGGCAAGCGCGCCGTCCTCGTGTACAACTCCGTCCTCTACGCATTGGACCCGTCGAAATGAGCCGACCTACGCGTCGCGCGGCGCGGATCGCGACCGCACTGGTTGCCATCGGCATGTTGTTGGCGCCGGCCCGGGCGCTCGCCGACGGCGTCGAGCCGGAGCCGGTCGACTGGCCCACGGTCGAGGCGCCGAGCAGCGGTGGACAGCCGGTCGAGCCGCAGCCGGTGGAGTGGCCGGCCCCCGAGAAGCCCTGAGGCACCGCGTCCCCGGAAACGACGAAGGCCCGCGTCCCCCGAACGGGGAACGCGGGCCTTGGTGCGTCGGTGCCGGAATCAGCCGGCCGCGACCTCGAGGCGGACCGTGGCGGCCACCTCCGGGTGCAGCTGGACGGCGACCTGGTGCTTGCCGGTGGTCTTGATCGGCGACGCGATCGCGATCGCGCGCTTCTCGACCAGCGGGCCGCCGGCGGACTTGATCGCCGCGGCGATGTCGGCCGGGGTGACCGAGCCGAACAGGCGGCCGGTGTCGCCGGCCTTGACGGCCAGGGTGACGGAGAGCTGCTCGAGCTGGTTCTTGACCTCGCTCGCGTGCTCCTTGCCCTGGATCGCCCGGGCGTCACGCGCCCGCTTGATCGTCTGGATCTGCTTCTCGGCGCCGCGGGTCCAGCCGATGGCCAGGCCGCGCGGGACCAGGTAGTTACGGCCGTAGCCGTCCTTGACCTCGACGATGTCGCCGGGGGCTCCGAGGCCCTCGACCTCCTGAGACAGGATGAGCTTCATGGTCCGCGCCTCCCTCAGCGAGCGGTGCTCGTGTACGGCAGCAGGGCCACCTCACGAGCGTTCTTGATAGCGGTCGCGACATCGCGCTGGTGCTGCACGCAGTTCCCGGTCACCCGGCGGGCGCGGATCTTGCCGCGGTCCGAGATGAACTTGCGCAGCAGCGCGGTGTCCTTGTAATCGACGTACGTCGCCTTGTCCTTGCAGAAGCCGCAGACCTTCTTCTTCGGCTTCCGAATGATCTTGGCCATTGTGGTGCTCTCTTCCTATTTCCAGAGCCCGGCACGGGTGCCGGAATGGTCACTGACTGGATTGCGGGCCGATCAGAACGGGGGCTCCTCCATCGAGCCGCCGCCCTGGCTGGCCCAGGGGTCGTTCTGCGGGGCGGACTGGCCGCCACCGCCCTGCGGGGTCGCCCAGGGGTCGTTCTGCTGACCGCCACCTTGGCCGCCACCCTGGCCGCCGCCGTAGCCGCCGCCCTGGTTGCCGCCACCTTGGTAGCCGCCGCCACCCTGGTTGCCGCCGCCACCGAAACCGCCGCCGTCGGAGCGGGAGGTCTTGGAGATCTTCAGCGTCGCGTACCGCATGCTGGCGCCGATCTCCTCGACGTCACACTCGAAGACGGTCCGCTTGTTCCCGTCGCGGTCGTCGTAGCTGCGCGCCTTGAGGCGCCCGGTCACGACGACCCGGGAACCACGGGTCAGGGACTCGGCAACGTTCTCGGCCACCTGGCGCCACACCGCGCACGAGATGAAGAGGGTTTCCCCGTCCTTCCACTCGTTGGATTGCCGGTCCAGCGTCCGCGGGGTGCACGCGACGGTGAAATTGGCCACCGCGGCGCCCGAGGGTGTGAACCGCAGTTCCGGATCACCCGTCAGGTTGCCGATCAGGGTGATGGGTGGTTCGCCTGCCATTGCCGTTCCTCCTGCTATCGGGTGTGACTGCGTCTGCAGCTAGTGGTATCGGCCGGAGCCGACAGTTCCGATGACTGCTGACGACCCCAGGCTCAGTGCTGGTCCGGCCGGATGACCTTCGTGCGCAGGATCGACTCGTTCAGCGTGAGCTGACGGTCGAGCTCCTTCACAACCGCCGGCTCGGCGGTCAGGTCGACGACGGCATAGATGCCTTCGGACTTCTTCTTCACGTCATAGGCAAGCTTGCGACGACCCCAGATGTCGAGCTTCTCGACCGTGCCACCTTCCTTGCGGACGATGTTCAGGTACTGGTCGATGGACGGCTCCACGGTGCGCTCATCGAGCTCCGGGTCGAGGATCACCATGACTTCATAACGACGCATGCGCGAACTCCACCTCCTTCGGACTTGGCGGCCACGGTCTCTCCGTGGCAGGAGGGCGATGCGGTCTGCTCCGCGACGGCACTTGCCGCCGTCGCCAAGCAACGAGCCCGGTCGATGGACCGGGCCACATCCAAAAGAGTACCAGCGTTCGGACGGCCACTTGACCATATCCACAGGCCTGTTGCGACGACTCTCCGTCACCGCGGCGTGACGCGCACAGCAGTACTCCGCAGCACGAACAACAGCAACGGTACGGCGAGAACGGCCGAGATCGCCGTCAGCAGCGGGTATCCGCCGAGCGTGTAGAGCCACGGCGAACTCGCGGCGGCCAGCGCCGAGATCGCCCAGATCGACGACTCGACCTTGCTCTCGAACGGTGTGCCGAGCAGCCGGGCGCTGCCGCCCAGGTAGCAGAGATTCCACGCGTAGCCGAGCAGGAAGAGCGCCGGAGTGAAGGCCGGTCCGGACTGAGTGGTCAGGACGGCGGCCACGATCAGCAGGAGCAGGCCGGTGAGCATCACCGGTCGCGGTCCGGTCCGGTCGATCCACCAGCCGGTCAGCGGCGACAGGGCGAACATGCCGAGCGTGTGCGCGGACAGCATCACGCCGAGAAGCCCGAGACCGTCGCCGTGCTGGTGTGTGTGCACAGGAACCGCCGACATGAGCGCGACCATCACCAGGTGCCCGGCCACCATCACACCGGCGGCCAGCAGCACCGACGTACGCCGGGATGCCGCGGTCTGCTCGTGCTGCGCACGGGCCGGCTGCTCGGCGACGTGGACGGTCCGGATGTACGTCGACGCGACCAGTGCACCGAACACCGCCGCGACAGCGAGCAGGAAGGGACCCGCGACGGCGGGCAGCCCCAGCCAGGAAGCGAAGGACTGGGACGGCGCCAGCAGGAACGGCCCGCCCGCGGCGCCCGCGGTGCTGGCCCACACGACGGCGCTCATCGCCGACGCCCGGCGCGCTTCGGGTACTGCCTCGCCGGCGGCGTACCTGGACAGCAGGCTCGCGGCGTTCCCGGCGCCGAGCAGGAACATGCCGAGGAACAGCAGCCCGACCGGTGCGCCGACCGCGGCAAGGACGGTCAAGGCCGCACCGGCAACGCCGACGCCGTACCCGAGGCGGAGTGCGTACGCGCGGCCGAGGCGGGTCGTCCACCGGCCGACCGCGATCGCG
Organism: Kribbella sp. NPDC003557; assembly: GCF_040610805.1. NCBI lineage: Bacteria > Bacillati > Actinomycetota > Actinomycetes > Propionibacteriales > Kribbellaceae > Kribbella > Kribbella sp. NPDC003557. Next base: position 1,182,551 of record NZ_JBEXMY010000002.1, on the reverse strand, counting down.
CCGGCAGCGGTGCCGAGGACGCCTGCCGTGTTCGGGACACCGGCCAGGCTGGGCCCGAGCTCGTCGGCGGTCAGGATGGTGCTGACCGCGCTCGCGGCGATCATCGCCGCGTTCATCAGGGCGGCGGCGAGGACGACGGGAAGCAGCATGGCCACCACGGTAGGAAGGTGCGCGCTCCGCCTGAATGCACGACGTAAGGCGTTCGGCCTTGTGGACGATCGACATCGAAGGTGTTCTGGGAGTATGACCTTTCAGGAGCGCGAACTGGACTCCACGGACTGGCAGATCCTGGCGGCGCTGCAGTCCGACGGGCGGCTGTCGTTCAACCAGCTCGGCAAGCGGGTCAATCTCTCGCCGCCCGCGGTCGCCGACCGGGTCCGGCGGCTGGAGGAGGCCGGGGTGATCACCGGCTACCGGGCCGAGGTGAACCCGGCCAGGGCGGGGCAGCCGCTGTCCGCGTTCGTCCAGATGCGGTGCACGACGGGCCGCTGCCTGCTCAAGACGACCCGCGCCGAGGACTTCCCCGAGGTCCTCGAGATCCACAAGCTGAGCGGCAGCTCGTGCTCGATGCTGCGCGTCCGCGTGACCTCGATGCACCACCTCGAAGGGCTCTTCGAACGGCTCGGCGAGCACGGCGAGATGAACACCCACATCGTGCTGTCCACCGAGTTCGAGGGCCGCCCGGTCCAGCCGCCCGCGGCCGCGCAGCGCACGGTGACCCGCTCGACCGGATGGGGTCCGGGAGATCGGGGCGGTGGGGTGGGGGAGGTATCCAGAACTGTCGGCGGACGGTTCTAGGGTGGTGGGTATGACTGTGAAGCTCGGTGCGCACGTGGACCAGGAAGACCCGCTGGCCGAGGCGGCCGACCGGGGCGCCGACCTGGTGCAGTTCTTCCTGGGGAACCCGCAGGACTACAAGGCGCCCAAGCTCGCGTACGCCGACGGCGAGGAGGCGCTGAAGGAGCGCGCCGCCGCCGCGGGCGTCGACCTCTACGTGCACGCGCCCTACCGGCTGAACGTCGCGAACACGAACAACCGGATCCGGATCCCGAGCCGGAAGCTGCTGCAGCAGACACTGGACAAGGCGGCCGAGATCGACGTCAAGGGCGTGATCGTGCACGGCGGGCACGTCGGCGACGAGGACGACCCGGAGGCCGGGTTCGACAACTGGCGCAAGTGCATCGAGCGCGCCGAGCTGCCGGTGCCGCTGCTGATCGAGAACACGGCCGGCGGCGAGAACGCGATGGCCCGGCAGCTGGACCGGATCGCCCGGCTGTGGGACGCGGTGCAGGCGTCCGGCAACGACCGCCTGGAGAACGTCGGCTTCTGCCTGGACACCTGCCACTTCCACGCGGCCGGCGAGGAGCTGCCGACGATCGTCGAGAAGGTGCTGGCGATCACCGGCCGGATCGACCTCGTGCACGCCAACGGGTCCCGCGACGAGTTCGGCTCCGGCGCGGACCGGCACAGCAACTTCGAGGACGGGCACATCGACCCGGCCGACATCGTCGCGGTCGTCCAGGCCGCCGGCGCCCCGGTCGTCGTCGAGACGCCGAACGCGGACAACGGCCAGAAGGCCGACCTCGACTACCTGCGGGCGCACCTCACGGCGTAGGGGCCTCGGTCTTGTCGAGGCCGTAGAGCCAGTAGGTCACGGCCCACGGCAGCAGTACTGCGAGTGCCGGCGTGTTGTCGGTCGGCACGAGTACGCCGCAGATCACGACGATCGCCATGACCACGGTGCTGCCCTTGAACACGTCGATGGGACCACGCAGGCGGGTCCGCAGCGTGATGCGCTTGCGGGCACAGGCGAAGTACGTCGCGGCCAGCGCGAGCAGGCCGAGCATCGCCACCACCGCACCGAGCCAGGCGAACACGCTGTAGTGGCTGTCGGACCGGGCGACACCCACGACCAGGAACACGCCGACCAGCACGGTCAGCCAGGCGCTCGACCACATCAGCCGCTCGATCGTCCGCTCGGCCTTCTCCGGATCCGGCTCCGGTTCGGCCTCGACCCCGTCGTCCCCACTGTCCTCGGCAGCCTCGGCTTCCACTGCGGCTTCGGCGGCCGCGGTGGGCTCGGGCTCGGGGTCTGACTGCGCCATGGCAGCGACGGTAGCGCAGAATGAGGTTATGCAGACCTGGGCGGAGCGGTTTCCCGACCTGTTCGCACCGGGCTACTGGGAGTGGGGCGAGCTCGACGTCCGCTACACGGTCGACGAACCGCCGGACGAGCTGATCAGCAATGTCCACGTCGTCTGCCGGACCACCGGCGGGGTCGTTGTCTGCACCAACGATCTGGGCTGGCGTTTCCTGCCGGGCGGGACCCGCGAACCCGGCGAGACGATCGAGGAGCTCGTCCACCGCGAGCTGCTCGAGGAGGCCGGCGCCCGGCTGACCGGACCGCTCACCTGGCTCGGCGCCCACCGCGCCGACCACCGCCGCCGAGCGCCGTACCGGCCGCATCTGCCGCACCCGGTGTCGTACTGGGCGAACTACGTCGCGGACGTCGTCATCGAGCAGGAGCCGACCAACCCCGAGGACGGCGAGCAGGTCACCGAGGTACTGGTGCTGCCGCCCGGGAAGGCCGCCGAGTATCTCGACGGTCAGCCCGAAGAGGTGGGCTCGATCGTCAGACTGGCTCAGGCAATGCAGCTGGTTTAGCCGCGCGCCACGGCAGCAGGACGGCGCTGAGTGTGCAGCAGATGCCTGCGACCCACAGGGCGCCGCGCATCCCGATCAGTGTCGCGAGCACACCACCGAGGGCCATGAAGGCGGGCTGCACGCACCGCGAGCTGATCGACCAGGACCCCACCACGCGCGCCATGAACCCGTCCTCGGTCACCTCCATCCGGTACGTCGCGAACGACGGGTTGAACGCCCCGGCCCCTACGAGCAGCCCGGTCTCTGCCACCGTGAGCAGCACGAACCCGCCCCACCCGTGCGGCGCCAGCGGGAACAGCAGGAGCCACGGCGCGCGCAGTACGCCGAACACCAGCAGCATCCACTGCAGCCCGTACTTGCGGGTGAGCCGCGGCGCCATCCGTGCGCCGATCACGCCGCCGATGCAAGAGATGCCGAGGAACACGCCGTAGCTCCACGCCGACAGCCCCAGGTCCCGCAGCATGAAGACGGTCAGCAGCGGCGACGTCATCATCACCGGCCCACCGAACAGCTGCGAGTTCCAGAACAGGATGCGTAGGCCGCGGTGCCGCAGGATGTAGCGCCAGCCGGCGGTGATGTCGCGCTTTCCGTCCCGCTTCACCGGCTCCGGCTCGGGTTGCCGGATCCGCCGGATGCCGAGCGCCGACCCGAGGAACGAGACCGCGTCGACCGCCAGCGTGACGGTCGCGCCCACCAGACCGACCAGCACACCGCCGAGCGCCGGCCCCACACTCAGGGACACCCAGTTGGTCTGCTCGAAGCGGCTGTTCGCCTCGGCGCGGCCCGCGGCCGGCACGAGCGCCTTCAGATGCGCGCCGCTCGCCGACTGGAACGCGATCGTCCCGGCCGCCTGGAACACTCCCGCCACGCACAGGTGCGCATAGGTCAGCACGCCGAACGCCGCCGCGACCGGCACCGAGACCAGCGCCGCGAACCGCACCAGGTCGGACGCGATCATCACCGGGCGTTTGCGCCGCTGCTCGATGACGTCGCCCAGCGGCAACGCGAGCGCCGCACCGGCCACCGCGGACAACGCGGCGAGCATCGAGACCTGGAAGGTGCTGGAGTCCAGCGCCAGGACGGCGACCAGCGGCAGCGCGCCGAGCCCGACCGCCGATCCGAACGCGCTGACCGTGAACGCGACCCACAACCGCCGGAAGTCTCGACCCAAAGACATCCCGCGATCGTAGAGAGCGGCACCGACAGAATCGGCGCAGAATCAGCGCAGGTTCAGGCCGCCGTCGAGCAGGATCACTTCGCCGGTCAGATAGCTGTTGTGGACAACGGCCGAGATCAGGTCGGCGACGTCCGCCGGCTGCGCGGCGCGACGCATCGGGCTCGAGGTTTTCCACAGGTCCTGGGCGTCGGTCCACGACGCGGTGAGCGGTGTGTCGACGAGGCCGGGGGCCACCGCGTTGACGCGGACGTCCGGTCCGAGCGCAGCGGCGAGCAGCTTCGTCACGTGGTTGAGCGCGGCCTTCGAGGCGGCGTACGCGATCGAGCTGCCCTTGGGCCGGACGCCCGCGTGGCTGGTCACGTTGACGATGCATCCGCCGGACTCGCGGAGCGCCGGGAGGGCCGCCGTACACAGCAGCCACGGCGCGATCAGGTTGACGTCGAGCAACCGCCGCCAGTCGTCAGCGGTCAGCCCGTCGAGGTCCGCGTGCGGGACCGGCCAGCTGATGCCGGCGTTGTTCACGAGTACGTCGAGACGCCCGTGCTCACGCAGAACCTCCGGTACGAGCGCCTGGGCCGCGGCGTCGTCCGACAGGTCAGCCTGGTGGTACGAGCCACCCAACTCCGCGGCCAATTCCTGCCCGGCGGAGCGGCTGGACCGCGAGTGCACCGCGACGGTCATGCCGTCCGCCGCCAGCCGCCGTACGGTCGCGGCTCCGATGCCGGACACGGAGCCGGTCACCAGAGCAACCTTCATGCGCCGTACCGCAGGCCGTCCATCAGCAGGTCGAGCAGCCGGCCCGCCTGTTCACGGTCGTCGGCCGCGGCACCGCCGACACCGCCGATGCTGGCCAGCAGGTCCTTGGCCGAGATGTCCGCGCGGATCTGGCCGGCGGCCGCGCCGGCGTCGAGCAGCGGCTGCACCGCTCCGACGAGGAGCTCGAAGCTGTGGGCGTACGGGTTCGCGCCCGAGGCGAAGACAGCACGCAGCGCGTCCGCCATGCCGCGCTTGCGGGCCATGTAGTCGATGAAGCGGTCCATCCACGCCCGGAGCGCCTGGTCCGGCGGCAGCTTGGCCAGGAGTTCCGGTGACGCATCACAGACCGCGGCCAACTCGTTGCGGTACGCCGCCTCGATCAGCAGCTCACGGGTCGGGAAGTGCCGGTAGAGCGTGCCGATGCCGACGCCGGCGTCCTTCGCGATCCCCTCCAGCGTGGCCTCCAGGCCGCACTTCGTGAACGCGCGTCCCGCGGCCGCCACGATCTGGTCCCGGTTGCGCTGGGCGTCCGCGCGCAGCGGACGCTCACTGGTACTCATCTCCCCCTCCCTCCGTGGCCTCACAAAATAGCGGACTTGATAACCGGAGGCACCTCCGGTTAACTGGAATTACCGGAGGCCCCTCCGGTTACAGCGTAGCTCGTAGAACAGGACCGACCTGATGAGCAGGATCACCACTCCTTTCACGCATGACTCCACCGCGGCCGAGGTCGTCGCCGGCGTCGACCTGACCGGTCGCCGGGCCGTCGTCACCGGCGGCGCGTCCGGGATCGGTGTCGAGACCGTCCGGGCCCTGGCCGCGGCCGGCGCCGAGGTCACCCTCGCCGTCCGGAACACCGCGGCCGGCGAACGTGTCGCGGCCCAGATCATCGAGAGCACCGGCAACAACCACGTCTTCGTCGCCCCGATCGAGCTGGCCGACCGCGCCTCCGTCCGCGCCTTCGCCGCCACCTGGGACGGCCCGCTGCACATCCTGGTCAACAACGCCGGGGTGATGGCCGAGCCGCTCAACCGGACGCCGGAGGGCTGGGAGCACCAGTTCGCCACCAACCACCTCGGCCACTTCGGGCTCGCCCTCGGCCTGCACGGCGCACTGGCCGCGGCGGGCGACGCCCGGATCGTCTCGGTCAGCTCGAGCGCCCATCTGCGCTCGGACGTGCACTTCGACGACATCCACTTCGAGAACCGCCCGTACGACGAGTGGGCGGCGTACGGCCAGTCGAAGACGGCGAACGTGCTGTTCGCGGTCGAGGCAGCCAAGCGCTGGGCGAGTGACGGGATCGTCACCAACGCGCTGATGCCGGGCGGTATCCGCACGGCGCTGCAGCGGCACGTGGACCCCGAGCTCCAGAAGGGCTGGGACAGGTTCCAGTGGAAGACGACCGAGCAGGGCGCGTCGACGTCGGTCCTGCTGGCCGCGTCGCCGCTGGTCGCCGGTGTCACCGGCCGCTACTTCGAGGACAACAACGAGGCGGTACCCAACACCGGTCAGGAATTCGGCGGCGTCGCGGAGTACGCGCTCGATCCGGAGTCGGCCACTCGGTTGTGGGACTTGTCGGAGCAGCTGCTCGCCCAGGTTTGATCACCGCACCGGCTCAGCTACGGTTCCCGCCGCTGGGCCGGTAACCTGACCGACCGTGAGTGACTTGAGCATCCGGACCATCTCGACGGACGAGCATGCGGCCTACATCGCGGCCCAGCCGTCGGCGAGCTTCCTGCAGACCCCGGGGTGGGCGGCGGTGAAGAGCGAGTGGAAGGCGGAGTCGCTCGGCTGGTACGAACCGGGCAACCCCGGCAATCTGGTCGGCGTCGGACTGGTGCTCTACCGGCAGATGCCGAAGGTGAAGCGGTACCTCGCCTACCTGCCCGAGGGCCCGGTGATCGACTGGGACGCGATCGACCTCGGTGTCTACCTGCGTCCGCTGGCGGCGCACCTGCAGGAGCGCGGCGCGTTCGGCATCCGGATGGGTCCGCCGGTGGCGACCCGGCGATGGACCGCGCAGACGATCAAGGACGCGATCGCGGGCGGGCAGCAGCCGCGGCTCGGCGACGTCCGGCCGGACGTGATCGAGCCGTCCGGCGCCACGGTCACCGACAAGCTCGGCAAGCTCGGCTGGAAGGCGCCCCGGATCGCGGAGGGGTTCGCGGCCGGCCAACCGCAGTACGTCTTCCAGGTGCCGCTGGCCGGCCGCACCCAGGACGACCTGCTGAAGGGCATGAACCAGCTCTGGCGGCGCAACATCAAGAAGGCGGACAAGCTCGGCGTCGAGGTGACGCTGGGCGGGACCGAGGACATCAAGGCGTTCCACGCGCTGTACGTCGAGACCGCGCAGCGCGACCACTTCACGCCGCGCCCGCTGCCGTACTTCGAGAAGATGTACGCCGCGATGGCCCACCAGCCGGCCGATTGCTGTGACTTCCGGATCTACAACGCCCACCACGAGGGCGACCTGGTCGCGTCGACGATCTGGGTCCGGGTCGGCGGTCATTCCTGGTACTCCTACGGAGCCAGCTCGACCGCCAAACGCGACGTGCGCGGATCGAACGCGATCCAGTGGCGCATGATGACGGACGCACTCGCGGCGGGTGCGACCGTGTACGACCTACGGGGCATCACCGACACCTTGGACCCGAACGACCCGCACGTCGGGCTGATCCAGTTCAAGACCGGCACCGGCGGCGAGGCCGTCGAGTACGTCGGTGAGTGGGACCTGCCGTTGAACAAGGCGCTCTACACCGCATTCGACCTCTACATGAGACGGCGTTGACACCATGCCCCTAGTCCTGCACGTCGATTCCGATCGATGGCGTGAACACCTGCGTTCCACGTGGAACCCCGACATCGTCCCGGTCGCCAAGGGCAACGGGTACGGGTTCGGCAACCACCGGCTGTTCGCCGAGGCCCGCGCGCTCGGCGCCCGGACGGTCGCGGTCGGCACGTACTTCGAGGTCCCCGCGGACCCCCGCGAGGACGTCGTGGTGCTGTCGCCGTGGCGGCCGTTCCTCGAGGTGCCGCAGAGCAAGAACGTGATCCACACCGTCAGCCGGCTGGCCGACCTGGTCTCGATCCCGGCCGGCAGCCGGGTGCTGATCGAGGTGATGACCTCGATGCGCCGGCACGGCATCGGCGCCCGCGAGCTGCGGCACACGATGCTGCTGAACGCGCTCGACCGGATCCGCTTCGAGGGCTGGTCGCTGCACTTCCCGATGGGCGCCGGCGGTACGTCGGCCAACCTCCGCGAGGCGCAGCAGCTCGCGAAGGCGGCGCTCGACGTCCGCAAGGGCACGCTGTGGGTGTCGCACGTACCGGCGCAGAAGCTCGCCGACATCGGTCCGGACGTGAAGCTGCGAATGGGCACCGGCCTGTGGCTCGGCGACCGCGGCGCGCTGTCGGTCAAGGCGACCGTCCTCGACGTGCACTCGGTCCGGCGCGGCGAGCGCGTCGGCTACCGGCAGCGCCGGGTGAGCGGCGACGGCCACATCCTGATCGTCTCCGGCGGTACGGCGCACGGCGTCGGCCTGGAGGCCCCGACCGCGGCGGCGACCGTGCGGCAGCGCGCGATCGCGATGGCCAAGGGCAGCCTGGACGCGGCCGGTATGGCGCTGTCGCCGTTCAGCATCGAGGGCAAGCAGCGCTGGTTCGCCGAGCCGCCGCACATGCAGGCCAGCATGCTGTTCCTGCCGTCGTCGGTGGCCCCGCCGGCGGTCGGCGACGTGATCGACCTCGACGTCCGCTACACCACGACGACCTTCGACAAGGTGTCGATGGATTGACTTCAGGTCCACCTGAAGTTGCAGCGTGGACGGTATGAGGTTTCTGGAACGGATCGAGGAAGGGCCCGGTGCGGCGGAGCTGCGCGCGACGTCGTACCGGATGCTGGCGCTGAAACGGGGCGCGACCTGCGTCGACGTCGGCTGCGGAGCGGGGCATGCGGCCGCGGAGCTGGCGCGCAAGGGCCTGAAGGTGACCGGGATCGACAGCGATCCCGACGCGATCGAGGCGGCCCGGGAGCGGGCGCCCGGGGCAATGTTTCACGTGGCACATTCCGGCGAGCTGCCGCTCGAGGACGAGTCGATGGACGGGTACCGCGCGCTGCGGCTGTTCCATCTGCTCGAGGATCCGGTGCCGACGATCGCCGAGGCGCACCGCGTCCTGCGGCCCGGCGGGCGGATCGTGGTGGGCGGGCAGGACTACGGCTTCGTCCTGATCGACAGCTCCGACCAGGACCTGACCGACGTGATCCGCCTCGGCCTCGAGTCGCGGACGGTGTCGCCGCGCGCGACCCGTACCCTGCGTGACCTGCTGCTCGACGCCGGCTTCCACGACGTCGAGGTCGCGGTCCACACCGAGGTCGTCACCGACTACGAGCTGATGGGCCCGCAACTGCAGGCAGCCGCCGGGGCCGCGGTCGAGAAGGCCCTGATCACGCAGGACGACGCCGACACCTGGCTCGCCGAGCAGGCCGGTCGCGGCCGCAGGGACCGCTTCCTCGCCGTGCTGCCGACGCTTCTTGTCGGCGGCCGCCGCTAGCGTGTCGTGGATGAGCCACAAATACGCGTTGAAAGGTGTCGTGCTGGACGCGCCCGACCCGCGGGAGCTCGAGCCGAACTACCAGCCGCCGACCTGGCCCAGTGAGCAGAGCATCCAGCAGATGCAGCTGCACCTGGACATCCAGTTGGACGACCTGGAGTCGGCGCACGAACTGGCCCTGGCCGCCGGGGCGCGGCTGATGGAGTTCCAGCCGCAGCCCGACGTCCGGGTGTACGCCGACCCGGTCGGTCACATCTTCTGCTTCTTCACCGCTTGAGGTGGCCCTGCCAGCGGACGGTCGGTAGGAGAGCGGCCGGATCGACGCGGTCCTTGTTGGCGGAGACGATGTCGAACATCGACCCGATCAGGGTCTCCGAGAGCAGGTGCGGCTGGAGGCCCAGGCCGACGAGGCCGGTGTGTTTAACGTTGTAGTAGTGCTCGGCCAGCTCGACGCGCGGGTTCTCCAAGTGCTCGACCTGCACCGGGCCGGGGAAGCACTCGGCGACCAGCTCGGCCAGCTGGGACACCGAGTAGCTCTCGGTCATCTGGTTGAAGACCCGGAACTCGCCGGAGTCCGCCGGGTTCTCGACCGCGAGCCGGATGCACTCGACGGTGTCCCGGATGTCCAGGAACCCGCGGGTCTGCCCGCCGGTGCCGTAGACGGTCAGCGGCTCGCCGAGCACGGCCTGGATGACGAACCGGTTGAGGACGGTGCCGAACACGGCGTCGTAGTCGAACCGGGTCGCCAGCCGCGGGTCCTGCACGGTCTGGTCGGTCTGCTGCCCGTACACCACGCCCTGGTTCAGGTCGGTGACGCGCATCCCCCAGATCCGGCAGGCGAACTCGAGGTTGTGCGAGTCGTGCACCTTGCTGAGGTGGTAGAACGAGCCCGGCTTCTTCGGGTAGAGCATCCGGTCCTTGCGGCCGTTGTGCTCGACCTCCAGCCAGCCCTCCTCGATGTCGATGTTGGGCGTGCCGTACTCACCCATCGTGCCGAGCTTGACCAGGTGGATGTCCGGGTTCGTCTCCGCGATCGCGTACATCAGGTTCAGCGTGCCGACCACGTTGTTGTGCTGGGTGTAGACGGCGTGCTCGCGGTCGATCATCGAGTACGGTGCGGCGCGCTGCTCGGCGAAGTGCACGATCGCGTCCGGGGCGAACTCGCGCACCACCCGGTAGACGAAGTCCGCGTCGAGCAGGTCCCCGACGTACGCCGGGATCCGCCGGCCGGACACCTCTTCCCAGGCCGCGACCCGCTGCTCGAGATCCTCGATCGGGACCAGACTCTGGACGCCCAGCTCGCGGTCGTACCCGCGACGGGCCATGTTGTCGAGCACGGCCGTGTCGTGACCGCGGTCGGACAGGTGCAACGCGGTCGGCCACCCCAGGTAGCCGTCACCGCCAAGGACGAGTACGCGCACGGCTCGGCCGCCTTCCGTCAGGGAACGTCGTCACAGTCCTTCCTATCCCGAGTACCCACTCCAGTAACGTGACCGGCCCCACCTATTCGCTGGTAATCGCCTGAGAATTTCCTCCGCACTGCCGCGGGCCGGTGCGGAGGTGCAGAATAGACCGCGATGCGCGTTCTCACCAGGATCAGGTCTCGCCGCGGCAGATGGTTGCTGTGGGCGAAGTATTCGGCATCTTCCGTGATCGCCACCGTGGTCAGCCAGCTGGCGTTCGCTCTGTGTTACTGGTTCGGGGCGGCGGCGATCGTCGCCACGCTGGTCGCGTGGCTGGCCGGTGCAGTGCCGAACTACGTGCTGAACCGCCGCTGGACCTGGGGCCGCAGCGGTCAGAAGTTGCCGTACACAATGATCGTGATCGGGTCCGCGGTCACGGCCGCCGTGGTCACGTCGGTGACCGACCACCTGGCCCAGCCCGTCGACTCGCACGCGCTGAAGACGTTGCTGGTGACCGGTTCGTACTTCGGGACCTACGCGGTGCTGTTCATCGTGAAGTTCGTGCTGTTCGACCGGCTGGTGTTCGCCAAGAGCTCGCCCGCCGCCTCTGGCGCAGTACGTACTCCCGTAACCACGTCGTCGTCATGACCCGGCCGTAGTTCGCGCCGTACACGACGCCCGGTCCCTTCTTGCTGCTCCCGTCGCCGCGCCGGCGCATCGTCATCGGCAGCTCGACCACACGGGCGCCGAGCGCGAGCGCACCGAGCAACAGCTCCGACGACTGGTACTGCGGCTCACGCAACGTGACGGCCGTCGCGAGGTCGGCCCGCATCGCGCGGAACCCGAACGACGTGTCGGTCAGCTTCCGCCGGGTCAGGATCGACGCGAGTACGGCGAACACGCGGACCCCGACCCACCGCAGCCGGCTGTCCGCGTCCTCCGCCCCGAGCCGGCGCGACCCGGTGACGAAATCGGCCCGGTCGAGCAGGATCGGCTCCAGCAGGGTCTCCAGCTCGTCGTTGTCGTACTGCCCGTCGGCGTCGGTGGTGACGACGTACTTCGCCCCGCCCTCCGCGGCCAGGTGGTACCCGAGCCGGAGCGCGGCGCCCTGCCCGCGGTTGCTCGGGGCAACACACACCTGGGCCCCGTGGTCACGGGCGATATCGGCGGTGTCGTCGGTGGCGCCGTCCACGACGACGAGGACGTCGACCGGCAGGCCGGCGCACGTACGCGGCATGTCGGTGAGGACCGGGCCGATGCCGCCGGCCTCGTTGTACGCCGCGATGACCACGACGACCGGCGCGAATTCCGTGTGCTCGAAGGCTTTGACGGCTTCGGAATCGACGGCGTCCGGGTAGTCCGCCATCGCAGGCCGCGCCTGATCCTTGCCGAGCAGAGCGCGGAGCCCGATCGCGCCTGCCAAGGGGAAGAAGATCAGTCCGGGCAGCTGGTAGCGCCACGAGAACTCGAACGCTGCTGAGCCGAGCAGAAGGATCACGCCGGCCGCAGCCGGGAACAGTGCTGCCGACCGGAGCTCTTTGGCACGAGCGACCGCAGCGAACGCGATCAGCACACACAGGGCCAGCAGTGTGCCTGACGTATAGCCGCCATGCAGCTGATAGCCGCGGAGGACGACGGCAGGTCCATGGGCGACGTGCGGCTCGGACCCTCCCCATTTCACCGCGGCCTTCGCGGTGTTGGGGTCCTTGAGGTTCGGGTAGGTGAGCTGGAACTGCCAGCGGTCCAGCGGTACGTCGTTGGGCGAGTTGGTGCGCGTCGGCGCGAAGCCCTTCGCGAAGTCCTTGAGCGCCGCCCACGTGACGTCCAGCGGTTGGTGCTTGATCACGAGATGCGCGAACTCGGTCGCCAGTTGACGTTTCGTCGTCCCCGGCGGCAACGGGCCGGGCCAGTTCGGGTCGCCGTAGTGGTTGTGGGCGTACTTGTCGACGCCGAGCCGCTGGCCGAGCGGTTCCTTCGGACAGAACAGCCGCGTGCCCTCGTCGAGCGGAAGCTTGTCGCAGTTCGCGACCGTGGCCGTCCGCCCGTACAGGATCTGGTTCTCGGCGCCGGTGAATCCCCAGCGGCCCGTCTCCGCGTGGTAGTACCCGGCGTACGCCGTGAAGACGACACCGAAACCGGCCACGGCGGCAGCGGTCCGGCGTACGACGTCCATGCGACGCTTGCGCCAGGCGTTGCCGACCACGACCAGGTACAGCACGACGGCGATCAGCAGGACCATGCCGATCGCGCGGACCGTGAACGCGGCGCCCACGAGCACACCGACGACGGCCGCGCGCCGCCAGCCCGGCGCCGCCCTCTTGCCCAGCAGAAGCCAGAGGATCGCCACCAGGATCACGTCGAACGTGGTCTCGGCCATGATGTTCTGCTCGATCTGCACCTGGTACGCGTCGAGCAGGATCGGCGCCGCGGCGAGCGCGGCCAGCCAGCGGTAGACGGTGAGCCTGCGCGCCAGCGCGTAGATCGCGACGCCGAGCAGGAGCCCGGCGAGGTGCTGCACGATGACGACGAACGTGAGTCCGCCGATCGCCACCAACGGGCCGAGCACGAAGTCGTACCCGATGGGGTTGAGCTGATCAGGGCTCAGCTTGCCCATGTTCGTCAGGTACTGGACGGAGTCGGTGTAGACGATCGCGGGCGTGTAGGCGACGGTCGCGAGGACCCGCAGGATCAGACCCAGCGTGAGGAAGACGGCGAGCAGCCAGTGCTTCCGCACCGCTCCTCGCAGCTTCCTCACTGCATTCGGAAGTAGCGCCACGTCCGAGCCAGACCGTCCTCGAGCGAAACCGTCGGCTCGTATCCGAGGTCGTTGGTGACGTCCACGACCACCGCCGGCATCTCGCCCGCCGGCGCCTCGATGTGCTCGGCCGGCACCGGCTGCTCGGTCACCGCCCGCACCGTGTCGATCATCTCCAGCACCGACACCGACCGCCCGGACCCGATGATCGCGCGGCCGTCGTACCTGGTGTCGAGCGCCCGGAGAACGCCGCTCACCACGTCGTCGATGAACACCAGGTCCCGCCGCTGCTGCCCGTCGCCGTACACCTTCACGCCGGTGCCGCTCAGCGCCGCCCGCATCATCCGCGGCACGAAGCTGTCCTTGTGCGACATGCCCGGCCCGTACACGTTGGTGAACCGCAGCGCGGCCGTCGCCATCCCGTAACTCCCGGAGTACGCCGACAACAGCATCTCGCACGCCGCCTTCGTCGCGCCGTACGGCGTCAACGGCCGCAGCGGCAGGTCGACGTCGATGACCGATGTCCCGACATTGCCCACCACCGCGTTGGTCGACGCCAGCACGAACGCCTCGACCCCGCTGCCGCGACTCAACTCCAGCAACACCTGGGTGATCGTCACGTTCTGCGCGAACGTCTGCATCGGCGCGTCCACCGACCGCAGCACCGACGTCAACGCCGCCAGATGCACCACGCTGGTGGGCCGCGTCTCGAACGCCGCGACACAGGTCTCCTGCTCGGCCAGATCCCCGGTGACCACGTGCACCCCGCCGTCCCACGAAGCATCCGGCGGCTCCCGATCGACCGCCGTTACCGGCACCCCACGCTCCCGCAGAGCCCCCACCACAGCCCGCCCGATGAACCCCGAGGCCCCGGTGACCAGCACACGTTCGTCCATGGCCATCAACCTACCTCCGGGGTGTCGATCCACCACCATGTGTCGACAGTGCGCTACGAACTATTGACCGGCGGTGACATCGCTGGGCAGGATCGTCCCCGAACGCGGGCTGACAACCTTGTCATCGGGGCCGCGTACCCACACCGGTGGACGGGGGCGTCCCGTGGTGCCGGCCGGATGTGCAAGGAGCGTGGATGAATCTCCGCCGCCCACTGGGGCTCGTCACGTCTCTCGCGCTGGTTGTGACAATGTCTGTTGCCATGACGCCAGCGCACGCCGCGTCACCTGCTGCCTCCGAGCAGCCGGTGGTGAGCGGTTCGTCGTACTTCACCTCGTTCGAGCCCGGGCAACCGCAGCCGGGCTATACCGACGCCGTCGAGACCGGCGCCGACGGGAAGCCGCGCGCCGAGGGGGTCCGCGGGCCGACGCCGACCGGGATCGGCGGCAGCGAGATGGACAAGGTCACCAAGGTGACCGCGAACGGCGAGAACACCGGTGGCGGCGAGATCGCCACCAACGCCGCCGACGGTGACAAGTTCACCAAGTGGCTGGTGTTCGAGCCGACCGGCTGGCTGGTCTATCAGACCTCGGCCCCGGTCGTGATCAAGAAGTACGCGCTCACCTCGGCCAACGACGCCGACGGCCGCGACCCGCAGAACTGGACCGTGTCCGGCTCGAACGACGGCACCACCTGGACCACGCTGGACACCCGGACCGGCCAGAGCTTCGAGAACCGGTTCCAGACCAAGGAGTACAGCTTCGCCAACGACACGGCGTACACGTATTTCAAGCTGGACATCACGCTGAACCACGGCGAGAACATCGTCCAGCTCGCCGACTGGTACCTGTCGAACGGCGCCCCGCTGCCGCAGCCCGGCCCGGTCGCCGAGTCGCGGCTGGACTCCGGCCCGACCAGTGCCTACAACGCCCGCGCCCGTGTCGGCTTCACCGGCGTGAAGTCCTTCCGGTACGCCGGGCACCAGGAGAGCGAGGGCCGCGGCTACACGTGGAACAAGATCTCCGACGTCGACCTGAAGGTCGGCAAGGACACCCGCCTGTCGTACAAGATCTTCCCCGAGCACGTCGAGGGTGACCTCAGCTACCCGAGCACGTACGCGGCGCTCGACCTCGCGTTCGACGACGGCACGTACCTGAGTGATCTGAAGGCTCGCGATCACCACGGCTTCGAGCTGAGCCCGCGCGGCCAGGGCGACTCCAAGGCGCTCTACACGAACCAGTGGAACAACGTCGAGGCCGACCTCGGCAAGGTGGCCGCCGGCAAGACCATCACGCGGATCCTGGTCGGGTACGACAAGCCGTCCGGCCCGGCCGACTTCCGTGGCTGGCTCGACGACATCCGGATCGCCGCCGCGATCAACCCGGACCGCGCGGCGCAGAAGACCGCGGCCAAGCACCCGTCGGACCTGGCGCTGACCACCCGCGGCACGAACGCCACCGGCGGCTTCTCGCGGGGCAACAACTTCCCGGCCACCGCCGTACCGCACGGCTTCAACTTCTGGACGCCGGTCACGAACGCCGGGTCGACCTCCTGGCTGTACGACTACGCCAAGGGCAACAACGAGGCCAACCGGCCGACCATGCAGGCGCTGTCGATCAGCCACGAGCCCAGCCCGTGGATGGGTGACCGGCAGACGTTCCAGGTGATGCCGTCGATCGCGGCGACGCCGACCGCGGACCGCAAGGCCCGCGCCTGGTCGTTCAGCCACGACAACGAGACCGCGCGTCCGTACTACTACGGCGTCACGTTCGACAACGGCAACGCGGCCGAGATCGCGCCGACCGACCACGCCGCGCTGCTGCGGTTCAGCTTCCCGGCCGGCAAGGCGTCGCTGGTGTTCGACAACGTGAACAACAACGGCGGGCTGACGCTCGACCCGGCGACCGGCGTGGTCACGGGCTACTCCGACGTCAAGAGCGGACTGTCCACCGGCGCCGGCCGGCTGTTCGTGTACGGCGTGGTCGACCAGAAGGTGCTTGCCTCGGGCAAACTGTCGAACGGCGGCGGCGCCAACGTCGGCGGCTACTTCTCCTTCGACCCCAAGGTGACCCAGGTCCAGCTGCGGATGGCCACCTCGCTGATCGGCACCGAGCAGGCCCGCAAGAACCTGGAGGAGGAGCTCCCGGCGGACTCGAAGTTCGGCAAGGTCAAGGACGTGGCGCAGGCTGCCTGGGATGCCAAGTTGAGCACCATCCAGGTCGAGGGCGCGACGGCCGACCAGTTGACGTCGCTGTACTCGAACCTCTATCGGCTGTTCCTCTACCCGAACAACGGCTCCGAGAACACCGGCACCGCCAAGGACCCGGTGATCAAGTACGCGTCGCCGACCTCGCCGAAGGTGGGCACCGACACGCCGACCACGACCGGCTCGAAGATCGTGGCCGGCCAGACGTACGTGAACAACGGCTTCTGGGACACGTACCGCACGGTGTGGCCGGCGTACTCGCTGTTCGCCCAGGACGAGGCGGCCGCGCTGGTGAACGGGTTCGTCCAGCAGTACAAGGACGGCGGCTGGATCTCCCGCTGGTCCTCCCCCGGCTACGCGAACCTGATGGTCGGCACGTCGTCCGACGTCGCCTTCGCGGACGCGTACCTGAAGGGCATCAAGGGGATCGACGTGCAGGCGATGTACGACGCCGCGGTGAAGAACGCGTCCGTCGTCCCGCCGTCGCAGAACGTCGGCCGTAAGGGCATGGACCTGGCCACGTTCAACGGCTACACGGCCAACACCACCGGTGAGGGCTTCAGCTGGTCGATGGACGGCTACATCAACGACTTCGGCATCGCGAACCTGTCGAAGGCGCTGTACGACAAGGCGAAGAAGAACGACCCGCGCAAGCAGGAGTACCTGGACAACTACAAGTACTTCCTCAACCGGGCCCGCAACTACGTCACGCTGTACGACCCGACGGTCGGCTTCTTCCAGGGCAAGGGCCCGGACGGTGTCTGGGGCAACTCACCGAGCACGTTCGACCCGCGGGACTGGGGTCACGACTACACCGAGACCAACGCGTGGAACATGGCCTTCTCGGCGCCGCAGGACGGGGCCGGCCTGGCCGCGATCTACGGCGGGCGCGACGGTCTGGCGAAGAAGCTCGACGAGTTCTTCAGCACGCCGGAGGACGCGCTGCACACCGGCGGGTACGGCGGCACGATCCACGAGATGCTCGAGGCGCGTGACGTCCGGATGGGGCAGTACGGCCACAGCAACCAGCCGTCGCACCACATCACCTACATGTACGACTTCGCCGGTCAGCCGTGGAAGACGCAGGCGCTCGTCCGTGAGGCGGTGTCGCGGTTGTACCTGGGCTCGGAGATCGGGCAGGGGTACCCGGGCGACGAGGACAACGGCGAGATGTCGTCGTGGTTCCTGTTCAGTGCGCTCGGCTTCTACCCGCTGCAGGTCGGCTCGCCGACGTACGCGATCGGCTCGCCGCTGTTCACCAAGGCGACCGTCCGGCTGGCCGGCGGCAAGAAGCTGGTGGTCAGCGCACCGGGCAACAGCTCCCGCAACGTCTACGTGAAGAGCGTCCGGGTCAACGGGAAGCTGTGGACGTCGACGGCGTTGCCGCACGACCTGATCGCGAACGGCGGCAAGATCGAGTTCGAGATGACCGACCAGCCGACCAAGTGGGGCACCGGCCGCAACGACGCCCCGCCGTCGATCACCAAGCCGGGCGAGGACCCGATGACGTGGCGTGACTCGACGTCCGACACCGGTGCGGTGATCGGCGCGGGCGGCACGGACGTGTCCGCGCTGATCGACAACGACACGAAGACGCAGGTCACGCTGACCGGTGCGCGGCCGACGGTCACGGTGGCCCTGCCCCAGGGTCGTCCGGTCGGCATGTACACGCTGACCAGCGGTGCCACCGGTACGGCGCCGTCCGCGTGGACGCTCGAGGGCTCGAACGACGGTACGACGTGGAGCACGGTGGACCGGCGTACCGGCGAGACGTGGGCCTGGACGTCGTACACCAGGTCCTTCAGCATCGCCTCGCCGAAGGCCTACACGCAGTACCGCCTGGTGCTCACCCCGGCAGCCGGCGCCGACGGCGTCACGCTGTCCGAGATCGAACTGCTCGGCACCCTGAAGGGCATCGAGACCGGCACCCACCCGAGCGACAAGCGCGTCGCCGAGACGAAGCCGAGCCCGACACCCTCGCAGTCGATCGACCGCAACTACGGCTGACATGACTGAGGGCGACGGCTGCGGCCGTCGCCCTCGGTACCGTCACCGGCGGAGCCTGCCCCTGAGAGGTTCCGCCGGAAGGTGAAGGAGGGGTGGCGGTCCCCGCCCGGACTGCCACCCCTTCATCTGTATCGACGCTCGAACCCTGTCGAGGGTTGCCTCACCCCAGAACTGTCCATATGCCGGACAACGCCAGGAACCAGACCAGGTTCACGGCGAGCATCCCGGCGGTCGCGGCCACCGCGAACACCCACCCGAGACCGGCCCGGAGCGCCAGCACCGGCAACGCCAGAGCCGTCGCCACACCCCCGAGTTGTACGGCGAACAGCGCGCCGCCGTGCTCGACCGCGCAGCTCACCCCGGTCGGCGGACACAGCGGGGCGCCGAACTGACGCATCAGCGCGTACGCGGCGCCTGCCAGCACGCCGACGAACACCGCCTGCAGCGCGACCCTGCCGATCGTCCGGGCTTCCATGGGATCACGGTAAGTACACGGCGGGTTCAGGGCATGAGCAGAACTACTCAGCCGGACCAGCGGCCGGTGAAGAAGCCGGCCGCCCAGATCGCGCCCAGCGGTATCGCCACGGCCAGATAGAGGCGGCCGACCCAGGGTCTGCGTCTGGCGAGCACCGCGAGCCCGATCCACAGCGGCCACATCAGCAGGGTGGCCCGGGTGAGTGAGTAGATCCAGAACGACGTACAGAACGCGCCGATCGTGGCCGCGACCCAGGCCGCTTCGCCCCAGGACCGGCGCCAGAAGAGCCAGGCGAGCAGCAGCAGCCCGATGAACAGCGCGACCAGCTCGGCCCGGAACATCCAGGTCCAGTCGCTGCGGTCGGCCGAGAAGTGGCCCTTGCTCGCGGCCTCGAAAGTGTGCACCAGCGAGGTCCACGGCCAGGTGAACTCGCGCGCCCACCCCTTCTCCTGCGCCTCCTGCCAGGCGAACCACGAGCCGTGGATCTGCTTCAGGTACGCCATGAAGCCGAGCACCGGGACGGCGGGCAGCGCCAGCCACGGCAGCGACAGCCAGTCCCGCTTCTTCGACGTGACGAACTCGACGAGCAGCGCGAAGATCAGGAACAGCCCGGACACCCGCACCGTGGATGCCAGCGCGACGAAGACGGCGGCGCGGGCCCAGCGCCCCTGCCGCGCGGCCAGCCAGGCGGGGAACGCGAACGCGCAGAACAGCGCCTCGGTGTACCCGGCCGCGAGGAAGACGCCGACCGGAGCGCAGTACCAGATCATCGCCGCGTTCGGGCCGATGCCTTTCAGCTCCGGGAACTCGTACTGCGCCAGGCGCGCGAGGTACACGCCCGCGACCGCGCTGGCGACCGCCGACACCACGATGCCGGCGGCGACGTACCCGATGCCCGTGTAGCTGACCAGCCGCACCAGCAACGGGAAGCCCGGGAAGAACGCGGCCAGCGGCGCACCAGACGGCTCGCCGTGGTTGTAGCCGAACTCCGCGACCGCCTTCAGGTGCCAGACGTCCCACTGCAGCCAGGCCCGCCACACGTTCGGGTAGTCGCTGCCCCGGTTGAACAGCAACGGCGCCGACACCGACAGCACGAACAACGCGACCCGGCTGACCAGCCACCACCCGAGCACCTCCCGGGTCATCGCCGCCGGCATCCACCGCTGCCACCCGACCCCGTCAACCCGAGCCCGCCGAGCCCGCCCAGGCCGCGGCTCGTCGGCAGCCGAACGCTCAAACACGCCCCCACCACCGCCCACCACAGTCCACCCGAGTCACGCCCCCATCGTCCCTCATGGCCGTGCCAAGAGACCTAGCCCCCGTCTGTCGGGGGCTTCTCGATGAAGGCCGGGTCCGTGACGGTGACAGCCAGTACCGACTCCGCCAGGGGTGCCGTCTGTGCTCCCGCGGCCGCCCATCCCGAGCCGCCCGCGTCGTTGAAGTAGCCGGTGCCGAGCGACGTGCGAACCACGTACGACGGCCGGTCGCCCCGATGCCCGACCTGCAGGTCGACGGTCAGGCCCCCGGCACCGTACGAGGCGAACGAGATGCGGGACGACGGCACCTTGCCGCTTCGCACGTCGTCCTTGTCGATCGGCTCCGTGCCGCCCTGCCAGGTGCCGGTGTACCCCAGCTTGCCCAGCGCGTCGTCGATCGCCAGCAACGCCCGGCCGGGGTCGGCCGTCTTCACGACCGAGAGCCGCTGCATCCCGCAGACCGAGTCGAAGGCGTCCACGCCTTTCGGCCCGCGGTTGCCGGCCCGGCACACCACCTGCTGCGCCGGATCCGGCTCGACGGCGGAGCTCGCGGCGGCGGCGATCCGCGCCTCGAGCTCCACCGCCGACCTCACCACGTCGTCGCGACGCTGCACGAACTCCGCCGAGTGCGGATCCACCAGGACCGGCCCCGACGACTCCGGCTGCCGGCAGGACGCGAGCACCGGCAGCGCGCAGACCGCGACGACCGCGGTGAGTCGGGTGATCACCAGCCCATCTTCTCCTCTACCGCATCGGCGTACATCCCGTTCCCGATGGCGTTCGGGTGGAACGACTCGGCCGACACGGTGTCGGCGGGATCGTCACCATCGGTCTTGATCGGCATGATCTGGTTCAGGCCGGTGCCCTTGCAGACCCCGCCGTCGGTGAACGCCGGCCTGGTGTCGACATAGCTGACATTGCGACCTGACTGCCGCTCGAGATCGAGTGTGGCGATCGTCGTCTCCGCGAGCAGGTTGCTCATGTCGTTCATCCAGCTCATCTCCTCGACCCCGAAACCGTCGGGACAGGCGAACGGCGTACCGTCGAAGATTCGCGGGTAGCCGGTGTAGACGATCTGCGCGTTCGGCGCCCGCAGACTGATGCGCTCGATCGCCCGCCCGATCTCGGTCTGGACCTCGTTCGCGATCAGCTCGCGTTCTTCCACGTCGAGCGTCTGCTGGTGACCCGGCCGGATGTCGTCGTAACAGTGGGCCGCGCTGACCCCGCCGCAGAACATCAGGACGTTCCCGAAGTCGGCATCGTTGCCTCCGATGCTGACGAACACGATGTCGGTGTTCTCGTCGACGTACCCGGCCTCCAGCTGGGCGATCTCGTCGTACTGGCCACCGCCGAGATAGCTCGGCTGTGTCGGTACGTGCACAGAGCCGGAGACATTGGCGGCGACCGCCCCGGAGCAGGACACGAAGTTCAGCTCGGCCTTCGTGGAGAAGGCGTCGGCGGCTTCGCCGAGCGATGCTCCGCCGAGGACGGGCGGGTGGACCCGCCGTGCCCAGGCGTTCTGCGAGCGGTGGCAGGCGCTGCGCGCCAGCTTGTCGCCGCCGTCATGGTTGGTCTCCCGGAAGTAGTCGCCTGCTCCCTCTCCGGACCCGTACGAGTCGCCGACGGCCGCGACCATCAACGGCTTGGCCGGCAGCGGCTGGAAGGCCACCGCGTCCCAGGCGATGTTCTCCTGCCGGTCGAGCGCCCACGGGTTGATGGTCGAATCGAAGTACTTGGCGTCATAGGTGCGGTTCGACAAGGTCACCGACGGACGGCCGGCGCCGAGCTGGACCACGCCCAGACTGACCCATTTGTTCGCGCCGACCGACGTGTTGACGTACCGGGCCACCGGCGGCCTGCCGTCACCTCGATCGACGACGTACTCCGCCTGTCGCGTGTTACTGGCCACGCCCGGAAGATGGACGAGTACCCGCGCCCACCCGGGCATGGCCGACCCCAGTGTCCACGTCCCGGTGACGGTGTGGCTCTGGTCGGCTTCCTGATTCCACGTCGTGTGCGTGAACCAGGCGTGGCCCTGGTACCCCAGACCGATCTGGTGGAAGTCGATCTTGGAGGTGTACTGCACTGGTTCGCCGTTCACCTC
The DNA here is from genome assembly GCF_040610805.1 of Kribbella sp. NPDC003557. Classification (NCBI taxonomy): domain Bacteria; kingdom Bacillati; phylum Actinomycetota; class Actinomycetes; order Propionibacteriales; family Kribbellaceae; genus Kribbella; species Kribbella sp. NPDC003557. The sequence continues at coordinate 1,160,303 of NZ_JBEXMY010000002.1, read as the reverse complement.
TACCGCGCCGAACTTCAGCGCGAAGGTTCCGGCCGAGTTCGAGGGCGAGCCACACTGCGGTCTGCGACTCCACGTCCCGGCCGGGACGTCGTCCACGACCTGTGCGTTGGCGGGGAGACCGCTCGCGTCACACACCGGTGGATTCTGCTCCGGATCCGGAGGTGTGTTCGCCTGGTCAGGCTGTGGCTCCGGGTAGGTCGTGTCGAAACGAGTGAGGCCGTGCCCGCAGGGATCGGCCGTGGCGTTGTTGCAGTCCTTCCACGAGACCGCGGGGTACCACCAGCACTTGTCGTCGGCGCGAGTGCAGTGCTCGCCGGCCGCGGCCGCCGGATCGCAGGCGTTCACACTCAGCGAGCAGAAGGTGGCCAGTGGCGGCTTGACCTGCAACCGCTTCGTCACCCCCGAGACCCCGCCGCTGTCGGACCACCAGGCGGCTCGGTAGCCCGCACCGAGCCGCGGGTTGTCGATCGGGAAGGCGGCCCATCCCATGATCTTTTCCGGATAAGGCCAGTCCTGTGGATGAGCCGCGTCGGAAGCCTTCTGCCGGAAGGGTGTCCGGGCCGGATCCCACAGTCCACTGAGCGGATTGTTGGTCCAGCCGAGACCCCACGGCTCGCCCGCGGTGGCCGGCTTGGGGTGGAAGCCGGAGTTGTACGCCCAGACCGCGCCGAACCACGACTCGATCCGGCTCGCCTTCGCACCGTCGATCAGGAGGCCGGCGTCGTAGAGCTCGTTCCACTTCCCGGCCAGAATCTTGGCGGCCGCGGCAATGTTGACGGTGTAGTCCAGAGCGATGGCCCGCTGCTCGTTCAGCCCGCCCCAGACTGTGTCGCCCTTGCGCATGCCGTCGGTGATCTGACCGACGCCGTACCCGCAATCCGCCTTCGAGAAGTCGATCGACCACCCGTTGCCCACCCGGCCGTAGAAGTTGCCGATCAGCGGATTGCCTGTCCAAGTCTCGATCGCGTGGCCGGAGGCCTGCCAGAGATTGGATTCCTGCGCCAGGATCCCCAGCAGGACCTGGGCAGGGATCGTGCCACCGCCGTGCAGCGCCGGCAATTGGAACTGGGTCAGCAGTTGCGGCGCGTACGAAGGGAGTCCCGATCGCTTCCAGTCCGCGGGCCGGGCCGTCTTGAGGTTGTTGTTCACAGCCTGGTCGACCGCCCACTCGATCTGCCGCGGGTTCGGCTGGTAGACCTGGGTCTGGATGTCGTTGCGTGGCACGGCACAGGTCGCACCTGCGTCGATCGGAGTGTCTGCTTCCCCGGCCGTCGCGGTCGCCTGGCTGAGCGTCAACGCAGGCGACGTACTTCCGCTGGATCCAGCCGGCAGAGGTACTTCGAAGTCTGCCGGGGTGCCGGCCCGCGTGACCGCGGAGATGACCGCCTGACCGTCCTTACCGAGTGCTACGTCTTTGACGATCAGACCGCCGTTGGCAGAGATCTGCTGCTTCCCGGCCGGTGCGAATCCGATGCCCGGGGCTACCTTCGACTGCTGCCGGGCTCCGGCCAGGAACACCTTGCCGCCAGGAGCCTGGAAGGTGGTGAGCGTGGTTCGATCTCCGGATCCGATGACCTCCGGAGTCGACAGCGAAGTGCTCAGTCGCCGCACAGTTGTGCGTTCGCCGGCGGTGTCCGACAGCACCAGCCGACCGTCGGCGACGCGAAGCCGCGACACCGCGCCGGCGAACGTCGAGCGAGGGGTCAGTTGTCCTTGCGGCCCGACCTCGACGAGTCGTCGTCCGAGCGCCGCAACGACCTTGTTCCCGATCGGGACTGCTGACGTCACCTCGCCGGACGACACCATCGGCCGGGTGGTTTTGCCTGTCGCCGCGTCGACCTTGATCAGACGTGTGCGTGGCGAGCTGCTGTGGTCGTACTGCGACAGTACGGCGGCCTCACCGCTACCGCAGCCGGGGTTGAAGTAGGCGAGCGTGCTGGTCACCGCGAGCTTGCGCACAGCACCGCTGTTGAGGTCGACGACCGCGGTGAACGCTGCACGGTCCCTCGCCACTTCGTCGTTGGTGAACCCGCGCGGCGCGTACACAACGACCAGTCGGTTACCCGAGTCGGTGATGCAGGCGTTGCCGATCCATTGATCGGTGTCGAAGCCGGGCTCGCTCAGCGATGCGATCGGCTTCCATGCGTAGGCTTCCGACTCCTTCGCCACCAGGACGTTCAGACCGTCCTTGGCGGGCACCAGAGTCCAGGCTCGGTCCGTCGACTTCTGCCAGCCGGCGCCCAGCACCTCGGTTGCCTGAGCTGCGGAAAGCTTCGACTTGTCGACGGGAGCGGGGGCGGCAGCCGGGGCCTTGGCCGGCTGGTCAACGGGCTCCGCCTCGGCCTGTTGCGGCAGCAGTCCCAGGACCACTGACACGGACAGGCCTAAGGCGAGGCTCTGACGTCTCGTCGTCCTCATGCTCAGAGGCAGTCGTTGCAGCTGGTGATGGTGGTGTAGGCGTGCCGCGTGCCGTAGTCGTCGACGCCGTAGGTGATCCGCTCCCGGTGGAAGGACGACATCGGCGTCCAGACGACCTCGCGGGGCGGGTTGTCGTTACCGGTGCAGCCGAACAGGGTCTGGTCCGGACCGACGTAGATGTTCTGCCGGTGGTACGTGCCGTAGTAGTCGATGTAGCCGGTCTCGAGGTACGGCTTCTGCCCCGGCGTACACGTCGCCGAGATACGGGTCCAGGTCGCGTGGCAGGTGCTGGAGTACCGCAGCTCGACGTACACGCCCTTCGCGGTGGTGAAGTTCTTCAGGGTCGTCGACCCCGAGCTGCAGCCGGCGTCCTGCGGGTCCATGCCGTTGCAGTTGTTGTAGGTACAGGCCACGGCGCTGGCGGAGCTGACTCCGGTCAGCGAGAACGCGGCCAGGGAGACGAGCGCCAGGACGGCGCGGGACAGCTTGGTTCCCAGCATGAAGTGCCCCCAGATTCTCAGCAGAAACTACGCTCTGCGGTTGGCGATTTACGCTCTGGGAACGCTAGGTGGCCGGAAATTGCCGGGTCAACGAATCTGCACTTTGCTGCAGTTGCACGTTGCTGCAAATGAGAACGGCACCCCTGGACGGGGTGCCGTTCTGGTCGGGCTACTGACCGCCGCCGGGTGTTCGCGGTGTGTCGGTCGGTTTGGACGGGCCGCCGGTTGGCAGGGTCGGGATGACCGGGGTGGTCGTTGTCTGGGTCGGCTTGGTCTTCGTCGGCCTGCCCGTCGGGGTGTTCGGCGGCGGGGTGCTCGGCGGAGGCGTGCTCGGGGGCGGGGTGCTGGGCGGCGGGGTGCTCGGCGGCGGCGTGCTCGGCGGCGGGGTGTACGTCGGGGTCGACGTGTCCTTGATCTGTTCCTCGTCCGGCTCGTTGAACTCGGCCTCGGGTACGCCGTCGAGGGCGGACTTCATGAACGCCAGCCAGGTCTTCAGCGGCCAGTTGCCGCCGAAGAACGCCGGGTCGTCGCTGTACGGGTCGAGGTCCGACTCACCGGTCGCGCCGGCCCGGTACAACACGGACGTGGACTCGTCCGGCGTGTACCCCGTCCACCACGAGGTCAGCGTCGCCGAGCCGTCCTTACAGCCGTCGCACGCCGCGTTCTCCTTGCGGTCCTCGACCGCGACACCACCGGCGGTGCCGGTCTTCCCGGCGACCGCACGGTCGAGATCCTTGGCGCCCTCACCGGTGCCCTTCTGGACCACGTTCTGCAGGGCGTAGTTGACCAGGTTCGCGATCTCCGGCGTGAAGGCCTGCTTCTGCTGCTTCATGACCGTCGCGTCCGACCACAGCACCTTGCCGTCCGGGCCGCGGACCTCCTTGATCACGTGCAGCGGCGTGTACTTGCCCTCGGCAGCGAACGTCGCGTAGGCGTTCGCCATGTCGACCGGCGACGCGTACGCGTCCGGGCCGAGCACGGTCGCCGGCGCCCCCCGGTCCTTCTCCAGCGTCTTGGACGCCGGGATGCCGGCGGCCTCGGCCGCGTCCACAACCTTGGACGGGCCGTTGTCCATGGTCTTGTCGACCAGCTCGTAGAAGGCGGTGTTGATCGACTGCTCGGTCGCCTTCATCAGCGTGACGTCGCCGTAGTCGGTGTTCAGCTCGTTGCCGAACTTCTGTCCCTGGATCACGATCGGGCTGTCACCTTGGTAGGTGTCCCAGAGGGACTTGCCCTCCTTCAACGCCGCGGCCAGTGCGAACGGCTTGAACGACGAACCCGGCCTCGCCTTCGTCGTCGCCCAGTTCAGCTGACTCTTCAGGAAGTCCGGCCCCCCGTACATCGCCAGCAGTTGCCCGGTGCCCGGCTGCACCGCGGCCATTCCGACGTGCAGCCCGGCGTTCTTCTTCGGCTGCTCCTTGGCGGCCTTCAGCATCTTGTTCTGCTGGGTGTAGTTGAAGGTGGTGGTCACCTTCAGGCCGCCGCCGGTGATCTCGTCCTCGTCGAAACCGCGCTGCGCGAGCTCCTTGCGCGCCATGTCGAGCAGGAAGCCGTTCGGTCCGGCGTACCGGCTGCTCTTCTTCTTCATCTTGCTCAGGTCGGGCAGGCTGTTGGCGTACTGCTTCTCCTTGGCCTCGGAGATCGTGCCCATCTGCTGCATGCCGTCGAGCACGTACCTGTACCGCTCGATGATCCGGGTCTTGGTGCGCGGATCCGTGTCGGTGACGTCGAACAGCGTCGGGTTGTTGAGCACGGTCGCGAGCAGTGCCGTTTGCGGAACCGACAGGTTGGCCGGTTCCTTGACACCGAAGTAGGTGTCGCCGGCGGCGGCGATGCCGTACGCGCCCTGGCCGAAGTAGATCGTGTTGAGGTAGCCCTCGAGGGTCTTGCTCTTGTCCTGCTGCCGACCGAGCTTGGTCGCGATGAACAGTTCCTTGAACTTCCGGGAGACCGTCCGCTCCTGGGTCAGGTACATGATCTTCACGTACTGCTGCGTGATCGTCGAACCACCCTGCAACTGCTCACCGCGGGCGATGTTCACCGCGGCCCGGACCATGCCGCTCGGGGAGATGCCGGGGTTGGTCCAGAACGTCCGGTCCTCGGCCGCGATCACCGAGTCCTGGACGTGCTTCGGGATCTGCGCCAGCGGCACGGTGTGCCGGTTCTGCTCGTAGAAGGTGCCCAGCGGGTTGCGCCCGTCGGCGTACGTCACCGTGGTGGTGTTGGTGGCGAACTCCTTGTTCGGGTCCGGGATCTTCGTGGTCTGGTAGACGACGAAGAACGCCGCGACCGAGCCGATGATGCCGAGGAAGACGAGTGCGGCCACCCAGCCGAGCACCCGGACCGCCCAATGTTTCTTCCGCCGGGGAGGCGGGGCGGCCTTTCTACGAGCTTCACTCACTGTGCAATCCTCGACGATCTCGCGGAAGTCATTGCCCCACAGACTACGGTGGGTGTGGTAATACGCCCGAATCCGCTCCGGATGCTAGCAAGCCGGTCCGGCGGGGCTCAAAACCGGTGCAAGCGGTTACCCCGTGACGTGCGGTGCGAGCAATGTCACGGCGATCAGCGCGGCCGGGAAACACGCCAGGAACATCGTGAAGGTGTAGCCCATGATGTCGCGCGCCTTGAGGCCGAGGATGGCGAGCGTCGGCAGCATCCAGAACGGCTGCAGCAGGTTCGCGCTCGCCTCGCCGAGGTCGTACACGACCACCATCCAGCCCGCGTCGACCCGCAGCTCGTTCGCGGCCTGCAGCACGTACGGTGCCTCGATCACCCACTTGCTGCCGCCGCTCGGGACGAAGATGCCGAGGACGCACGAGTAGATCGCGACCAGTGGCGGGAACAGGAACTGGTTGCTCGCCTGCACCAGCCATCCGGCCAGGCGCGCGGAGATCCCGGTGTACGCGATCATCCCGAAGATCCCGCCGTACAAGGGGAACTGGAGCAGTACGCCGGCCGCCGCGGGCGCACCGTCGCGCACCGCGCGCGCCATCCGCCACGGTCGCCAGTGCAGGAGCAGGGCCAGCAGGAAGAGGATCAGGTTGACCGTGTTCAGGTCCAGTGCGTTGAAGAAGCTCTTTCCGCTGAAGTAGCGGACCAGATAGACAACGCCGAGCAGGACGACCAGCAGGCTGAACAGCGGCGAGTGCTCGAGCCAGTCACCGGGTCTGCGCGTTTCCTGACGCTGACCGTTGTACGCCGAGCCGCGCCCGATCAGCGGCCTGAGCTCGATACCGATCTGCTCCGCGGTCCGCGCGTTGCCCTCGCCCGGCGCGACGAACCACGCCATCGCGACGCCCACGACGTACACGATCAGCGTCGCCGCGAGCGCCTGCCAGGTGAAGATCGTGTCGCTGAGCGGGATCAGGCCGTCGGCGTGGCCGCCGGCCTTGATCACCTCCTGCACCGGCGGTGGGCTGCTGCTCGCGCTCGCCACCTGCAACGCCGCCGAGCCGGACAGGCCCTGCGCCCACACCGTCCCGAGCCCGAGGAACGCCATCGCACCGAGCGCGCGATAGTCCGCCTTCGGCACGTTGCGGGCCACCTCGCGCGCGAGGATCGCCGCGAAGATCAGGCTGAACGCCCAGTTCAGGTACGACGCCAGCATCGCGATCGCGGCGACGAACGCGACGGCGCTGCGCGGGCTCGCCGGGATCCGCGCCAGCCGGGTGATCAGCCTGGCGACCGGTCCGCTGGTCGCGACGGCGTACCCGCCGATGATGATCATCGCCATCTGCAGGGTGAACGTGATCAGCGACCAGAACCCGATGCCCCAGGCATCGACCAGCCCGAAGCCCTTGGTCGCGGCCGGGTCGTCGGGGCGCTTCAGCAGCGGTTCACCGGTGACCAGGCCGAACAGCAGTACCACGAACGTGCCGACCAGGACGAAGCCGAACGCGTCCGGCAGCCACTTCTCGGTGAACGCGGTGAACCGCAGCGCCAGCCGGGCGAGCGCGCCCTCGGCGGCGACGTCGGGCCTGGCGTGCTTCGCATGACTGTCGGTCATTACTGTCCGCTCCCGGGCTACGACGCTGGGTGTCATTCGATTAACGCAGATCGGCCTCTGACGTAACAGGTTTCCCGGGCGTGCCGCCGGACGTAGGTGACAAAGGTCTTGTTTGTCAAGAGTTGTCCACAGGGCTCGACTCTGCTTACAGTGGCGACACGATGTATCGAACCGATACATCAGGTCATGACAAACTAGACCGAGGGAGGTAGCTCATGGGAAACCGCAGTGGGGTCCTCGAGCTCGCCGTACTCGGTCTGCTGCACGAAGCGCCGATGCACGGTTACGAGCTCCGCAAGCGCGTCAACGCCCAGTTCGGCTGGGGACGCGTGCTGTCGTTCGGTTCGCTGTACCCGTGCCTGAAAGCGATGCTCCGCAACGGGCTGATCACGGCCGACCCCGGGACACCGGAGTCGGGGCGACGGCCCAAGATCGTGTACACGATCACCGCCGACGGCAAGGACTACTTCGCGCACGCGATGCACGAAGCCGGCCCGTCGGCCTGGGAGGACGACACGTTCGGCGTCCGCTTCTCGTTCTTCGGCCGGACCGATCCGGCCACCCGGTTGCGCATCCTCGAGGGCCGCAGGGCCCGGATGGAGGAGCGGCTGGCCAACTTCCGGGCGGCGATGAGCCGGACGGCGGAGCGGGTCGACGCCTACACCCTCGAGCTGCAACGGCACGGCCTGGAGTCGGCCGAGCGCGAGGTCCGCTGGCTGAACGAGCTGATCGACGGCGAGCGGCGGCAACAGCGGCCCCCTGACCAGCACCACCCGCCTACCCAAGGAGATTCCAGATGACCTCGATCCGCGTAGCGATCGTCGGCGTCGGCAACTGCGCAAGCTCGCTCGTCCAGGGCGTGCACTACTACCGCGACGCGAAGCCCGAGGAGCGCGTCCCCGGTCTGATGCACGTCCAGTTCGGCGACTACCACGTCCGGGACGTGGAGTTCGTGGCCGCGTTCGACGTCGACGGCAAGAAGGTCGGCCTGGACCTCGCCGACGCGATCGGCGCCAGCGAGAACAACACGATCAAGATCTGCGACGTGCCGCCGACCGGCATCACGGTGCAGCGCGGTCACACCCTCGACGGCCTCGGCAAGTACTACCGCGAGACCATCACCGAGTCGGACGCCGCTCCGGTCGACGTCGTGGCGGCGCTGCGTGAGGCGGCCGTCGACGTCCTGGTGTGCTACCTGCCGGTGGGTTCGGAGCAGGCCGCGAAGTTCTACGCGCAGTGCGCCATCGACGCCGGTGTCGCGTTCGTCAACGCGCTGCCGGTCTTCATCGCCGGCACCAAGGAGTGGGCGGACAAGTTCACCGCCGCCGGCCTGCCGATCGTCGGTGACGACATCAAGTCGCAGATCGGTGCCACCATCACGCACCGGGTGCTGACCAAGCTGTTCGAGGACCGCGGCGTCACCGTGGACCGCACGTACCAGCTGAACGTCGGCGGCAACATGGACTTCAAGAACATGCTCGAGCGTGAGCGGCTGGAGTCCAAGAAGATCAGCAAGACCCAGTCCGTCACCTCGCAGCTGCGCGACGAGATCGACGACCGCAACGTGCACATCGGCCCGTCGGACTACGTCGCCTGGCTGGACGACCGCAAGTGGGCGTTCATCCGGCTCGAGGGCCGCAACTTCGGCGACGTCCCGCTCTCGCTGGAGTACAAGCTCGAGGTCTGGGACTCGCCGAACTCGGCCGGCATCATCATCGACGCGATCCGCGCCGCCAAGATCGCCAAGGACCGCGGCATCGGCGGCCCGATCCTGTCCGCCTCCTCGTACTTCATGAAGTCGCCGCCGGAGCAGTACGCCGACGACGTCGCCCGCGAGCAGGTGGAGAAGTTCATCCGCGGCGAGATCGAGCGCTGAGGTTCCTCGCTAGATTGTGACGATGCGGCTTCACGTGGGATGTGCCCAGTGGACACATCCCGCGTGGCCGCAGCCGGCCCGCGAGAAGCTGCGGTCGTACGCCTCGTGGTGCACCGCGGTGGAGAGCAACACCACGTTCTACGGGACGCCGTCGGTGTCGACGGTGGCGTCGTGGGCCGCGCAGACCCCGCCTGACTTCCGGTTCGTGGTGAAACTGCCGCAGGTCGTCACGCATGAGCGCCGGCTGACGAACGTCGACGCCGAGTTCCGCGCGTTCCTCGCGGCGATCGAGCCGCTCGGCCCGCGTAACCACGCGGTCTGGATCCAGCTCCCGGCCGCGTTCTCGCCGACCGACCTCGGCGCGCTCGCCGCCTTCCTGCACCAGGCCCCCCGCGACCACCGGTACGCCGTGGAGGTCCGGCACCGCGACTTCTTCGACGACCCCCGCGCCGCGGCGAACCTCGAGCATGTCCTGGCGCGCGCGAACGCGGAGTGGATCCCGTTCGACACCGGCACGCTGTTCGCCCGCCGCCCGATCAGCCTGGCCGAGCGGGACGCCTGGATGAAGAAGCCGCGCGTCGCCCGCCGGACCCGCGCGCTGACCGGCCACCCGATCGTCCGCTACATCGGTCGCGACTCCGTGGACGAGACCGTCGACGGGTGGGCGTACCTCGTCGAACTCGTCGTCGGCTGGCTGTCCGAAGGCCGCTCCCCGACGATCTTCCTGCACACGCCGGACAACGCCGAGTCGCTCAACCTCGCCCGCCGCTTCCACGCCACCGTCGCCGCCGCCGTACCCGACCTCGCCCCGCTCCCCGAGCCCGTCGCGAGCGAGCCGCCTACACTGTTCTGAACGTCATGCGTTTGACCTTCACGCTCAGCTTCGGAGCCCCCTTTCCCGGGTGCCGGCACGGTGTTTGACTGGCCGGTGGGGGGACCGGGATGCCGGTCCAGAGGCCGCGACATCGGGCCGCGGCCTTCCGTGGAAAGGGGCCCCAGATGTCTGTGGCACAGACCGAATCCACGCTGCGCGACTACCTGGCGGCGCTGTTGAACGGCGGCGACTTCGCGTCGTTCTTCAGTGACGACATCTTGTGGACAACGATGGAGACCGGCGACGAGGTGCGCGGCCGGGAGGCCGTGCGCGACTTCATCCTCGCCCTGCACACCCAGTTGTTCGACGCGGCACCGGAGATCAGAAACGTCATGTACGGCGAGGGCGTCGCGGCTCTGGAGGCCGTCTTCGCCGGAAAGCACACGGCCGAGTTCGCCGGCGTACCGGCGACAGGCACCACGGTCCGCTTGCCGTACACCGTCGTGTACGAGGTCGACGGCGACCGCATCACGGCGCTTCGGGCGTACTTCCCGATCGCGGCGCTGATCCACGAGCTGCAGGAGTCCGCACAGCAGTAGGTCCATCGATACACCGCAGTTATCCACAGTTCCGAAATCCGCCGTGGATTCCGGGGCCGATCTCCGTATGTTCTCCGCCGACTTCACGACTCGGGAGGACATCTCATGCAGCACTCGATCGGTACCCCCACGCCCGGCACAGCACCCGACCTGCCGCCGGCCGCACTCGCCCCGCGCGCCGAACGGCAGGCCCGGGCCGACTGGCTGATCACCGAACTCGTCCGCCTCGCCGCTCAGGCCGACGATCCGGACGATCGCGCGCGCTTCCGCCGGACGGCGGACTCACTGGTCCGGCTCTCTTCCGCGCTGGGCTCGTGACGACGGCTCTGGCGGCCCACCCGACCTCGGTCCCGGAGCTCCTGGCGGCGAGCGGAGACACCGCCCGCGAGCTGGCGGGTGCGGACCGGTCCGCGTGGAACGGCCACATCATCGAATCGTCCAGCGCGATGCTCGGCCTCGCCCACTGGGACGGCACGCTCTACCTCGACCGCGAGTCGATCGTCGACCCGCTCCGCCACCTGTACGAACACGCCGGCGAAGGACGGCCGACTCCGACCCTCGTCGCCTACCGCGAGTCCCTGGCGACGCTGCTGCACGAGCACGCCCACTTCCTCGGCCCGGAGGACGCCACCCAGGAGGCGGCCCGCGAAGCCTTCACCAAACCCGGCAGTCGCCAACTGGAGGAAGGTGTCACCGAAGCCTGGGCCCAGGACCACCTCGACGATTTCATCCACCGGCTGGGGATCGACAAGGTTGCCCCCGGCATCGATTCGGTCCGGTCCACCGGGTACTACGCCGCCTTCGTCCCTGCCGTCCGCAAGATCACCACCGACCTCGACCTCCGCAAGAACCTCTCCCCCGGCGCTACCCTCGCCCTCCTCAACCGCCAGACCGCAGCCGGCCAGTTTCCCCTCCTCGTCGACCACACCTGCAGCTCCCACGACCTCCGTGACACCGAAACCCGCTCCCGCATCGAGTCGATGCTCCGCTCCGGGCTCGCCCAGCTGGAGACTCACGAACTGGACCCACCCGCCACGGCAGCCAAGCACTCCCTCGGCACCGCCACCCAGCTCCTCGCCGCCATCGACCGCGAAACTCACACCACCGAGTGCACGAGCCGTTCCGACGACTGCGCCCTTCCGCCTCCCACACCGATCCGCAGTGCACCGTCACCTCACCAATCAGCTCTGTCCGGGATCGCCACCCCGACCCTCAGACATCCGGCGACCACTCACACGTCGCCCGCCCGCCCCCGCGACGCGCATGGTCACCTGGTTCACGAGCGAAGATCCCCGAGCGGCCCCCGACCACCGGGATACTGAGGGCCATGGACTACGCGGCGTACGACCAAGAGGAGCAGCGGCTGGTCGAGGCGGTGATGGCCAAGGAGATCCCTGAGGAGCAGCTGCCGATCGAGGTCGAACGGCTGCGGAGCCTGGTCCCGGCGGTGGAGCCGGCGGCGGACCGGGAGCGCGCGGAGCGGAGCCTGGCCTCACTGGAAGGCGTGCTGAACTACAAGGTCCCTCCGATGTCGGACGAAACGGCGGCAGCGATGCGGGTGCAGTCACGAGCGCTCGGCTCCACAGGCACCCCGGCCGAACGCATCGAGCTCCTCCAGGCCGCCATCGCCGAGATCGGCCGGATCGCCCAGACCGTTGCGGGGGTCGAGGCAACCCGGATCCGTCAGCTCGGCGAGCCGCTCGCCATGGACATCGAAGGCATCCGCTTCAACAACCCCGACCTACGAGACGCTCCGGGGAACGCCGAGTAGCGAGGACTGTCGACCGGTGATCACGAGTTTCGCCGAGCTGATGCGGGTCCAGGCGGACCTCACGGTAGCGGTGATGGGCGCGCACCACTCGGCCTGGAACAAGCGCTACGAAGTGCTCCCGCACGGCGACGACCAGGTGTCGAGGGTGACCTGGAACGGCACGATCCAGTACCACCCGCTGGATGTCATCGAGCCGCTGCAAGACATGTTCGATCGTGCGTACCTGCAGCACGACGAAGAGACACTGGACAGGTACCGCGAAGCTCTGCGCACCGTGTTCCACGAGAATATCCATCTGCTGGCCGGGGCGGGTACGTCGTTGGCCTTCCCGCTCGATGAGTACGAGGGCAGGGCGTACAAGGTCTTCGAGGAGGGAGTCACGGAGCGGGCGACGCAGAATGAGCTCAACCGTTTCATCGACGAGCTCGATCTCGAGCGGATCGCTCCGGGCATCAAGGATGTGCAGGCTCCGCACGCTTATGCGGCCTACATTCCTGCAGTCGACGCGTTCAGCGCTGCGGTCGGTGCGGACGTCGATCTGGAGCCCGCCGAGGTGATCCACCGGATGGCGGTGGTGAACACCGCGGAGAAGTTCCGGGTCGCCGCGGAGCTCCTGTACACGAAGCATCTGAGCCAGCTGGTTCCTGAGACCGCGAAGGCCGATGCGATCAGCCGCATCGCCGAGGCTATGCATGGGCCGATCGCCGCTGTGTACGACTACGACAAGAACGATCCTTCCGACCTTCGCATGGCCGGTCTCGCGGGCCGAAGCGCCGTCCGGAAGGCAGGCGACGAGATCCAGAAGATCGCCAACCACTGGTCCGCCAACCAGGACCTACGCCGAGCACTAGACGCCGGCCTGGGCGCCACCACGGCCCCAGGCCGCACACACCCCACACCCCACCACGACAGCCGAGCTGCCCATAGTCCGGCCGAGGGTGGCGCGGCCCAAGGCGGTCCAGAGCAAGGCGGTGCGGGGCAGGGTGGTGCGGGGCAGGGTGGTGCGGGGCAGGGTGGTGCGGGTTCGGATGGGCTGTCGGGGTGGAGTGCTTCGGCTGGTGGGCGTCGGCGGGAGGCGCCTGGGTCTAGCGGGTTGTCCCGGGAGTGACGCTGCAGACCAGTGGACGGTCGGCGAGGATGGAGTTGGGTGATTTGCCAGGGACGCGGACGGGGTGCCGCGCCCCGGGTACGGTGACTCGTGCCGGAAGAGCACGTACGACTGGCTGCGGGCCGAGTATGCCGGCGGAAGGCGCGGACGCGGAGGCTGTGACGAGAGGAGTGTCGGTGGACCTGGTTGCTGAGGGTGCTGAGAGGTTGGCCGAGCTGGTCGAGGTGCGGCGTGTGCTCCATCGGGAGCCCGAGGTGGGATTGGTGCTGCCTCGGACCCAGGCGGTGGTGATGGATGCTCTGGCGGGGTTGCCGCTGGAAGTCACCACGGGCAACGAGGTGACGTCGGTGGTGGCGGTGCTGCGAGGCGGCACGCCCGGGCCGACTGTGTTGTTGCGCGGCGACATGGATGCGTTGCCGGTGGTGGAGGAGACCGGCCTCGAGTACGCGGCCGAGAACGGCAACATGCATGCCTGCGGCCACGATCTGCACACCGCGGGGCTGATCGGAGCGGCACGGCTGCTGAGCGCGCACCGGGAAGAACTGCACGGGAACGTCATCTTCATGTTCCAGCCAGGCGAGGAAGGCCTCGGCGGCGCGGGGTACATGCTGCGCGAGGGCCTTCTGGAGGCGAGCGGCGACAAGCCGATCGCGGCGTACGCATTGCATGTCTGGGCGCAGGCGGCGAAGGGAACGTTCCAGCTACGGCCCGGGACGATCATGGCAAGCTCGAACCAGCTCCACATCACGGTGCGCGGCAAGGGCGGCCACGGATCGATGCCCGATCGCACGGTGGATCCGGTGCCGGTGGTCGCGGAGATCGTGCTGGCGCTGCAGGCGTACACCACTCGACGGGTGAACGTGTTCGACCCGGTGGTGATCACGGTGACGCAACTGGAGGCCGGCGTCGCGATCAACGTCATCCCGAACACGGCCCGCCTCGGCGCCACCGTGCGGACGCTGTCGGACGCGATGCTGGACCAGTTGACCCGCGAACTGCCGGCGCTGGCGGAGGGGATCGCGGCCGCCCACGGTTGCACGGTCGACGCGCGGCTCAACCCGCAGTACCCGGTGACGGTGAACGATGCCGGGCGTACGGCGGAGACCTTCGACGTGCTCACCGGCGTGTTCGGCGCGGAGCGGGTGCAGCCGCTGGAGAACCCGCTGATGGGCGCCGAGGATTTCTCGATGGTGCTGCGCGAGGTACCTGGCACGTTCGCGATGGTCGGCGCGCGCCCCGACGACGTAACCCCCGACGAAGCCCCCTCCAACCACTCAAGCCTCGTCCGCTTCGACGATTCAGTCCTGGCCGACACCTCCACCGCCCTGGCCCACCTAGCCACCCACCACCTGATCCCCTCCTAACCCGAACCCCACCCCCCGCCGACCTACCAGCACCGACGCCCGGCGTTGGTTACTGGGACAGGTGGGTGTTGATTCGGGTTAGCAGGGCGAAGAGTTGGGAGCGTTCCTCCGGGGTCAGCGGGGCGGTGATGTGGGCGTTGACCGTGGTGAGGATGCGGTCCAGTTCGGCTAGGCGGTCCTCACCTGCGGCGGTGAGGGTGATGATGTTGCGGCGTTTGTCGGTGGGGTCGGGGGTGCGGGCGATCCAGCCGCCGGATTCGAGCTCGTTGAGGACTGCGACCAGGTCGCTCTTGTAGACGCGGGCCCGACCCGCGACGGCTGCTTGGCTGGCGGGGCCGAATTCGGCCAAGGCGGCCAGCACCACGAAATGGTCCTTGTGGGCGCCGACGGCGCGGAGTGCGTCGGCGGCTACGCGTTGGGTCTGGCCGGCGGTCATCCCGAGCAGGCGTGACAGCTGCGCCTTGAGGCGCTCCGGTGTCTCGTCGCCATGGTCGAAACGCAGCTCCGCCGGCTCCATACGCGCCAGCATACGCCGCTTGCGTTAGTCGGACTAACGATCTATATTCATTGGCACAGCCAACGTTAGTAAGACTAACCATTCAAGGAGTCCGCCATGACCGAGCTGCAAGAACTCATCGACCGCACCGAGCTGGCCGACCTGGTCGCCCGCCACAGCCTGTGGATCGACGAGCGCCGGTACGACGAGAGCGACCGTCTCTTCACCGAGGACGTCGTCGTCACCTCCCGCCGGGGCGAGGCGAAGGGCGTCGAGGCGGTCATCGACCTGGCACGAGCGCGCCACGACGACTACGCCCGCACGCTGCACAACAAGTCGAACCTCGTGATCGAGGTCGACGGCGACACCGCAACCGTGCGCGCGCACGACACCGCGGTCTACGTCCTCGACGACAAGACCGAGGCGATCGCGGCCGCCGTCCACCTGTACCGTGCACGCCGCACCGACAAGGGCTGGCGGTTCGACGGACTCGAAGTACGCCCGGTCGCACTGACCGCGGCGCTCGAGCGTGCGCTCTAGGAACGAGGCCTGTGGCTGGCCGGCCCGCCAGAGGCCGGCCAGCCACAGGGATCAGGAGGGCGAGATGCCGAGGGTGTAGGCGCCGCGGCTGCCGTACGTCGAGTAGCCCGTGTTCAGCGGGTCGCCGTAGCCCACATTGTCGATCCGCAGGTAGTACCTACCCGGCTGCAAGCTGCCGCTAACACTCGCGCCGAGCCCCGTCGGCGTACCGGCGTCGCTCTGCCCGGATGCCGGGTCGTTCGAGGCAACGACCGCGCCGGCACTGTCCAGCAGGTCCAGCTTGATGTCGAGGTTGCCGCCGCTCGGAGCGGCGCTCGCCGTCGCGGTGTAGTTGCCGGCAGCACTGACCTCGAAGCCGTAGACGTCAGTGTCCTCTGAGGCCGCGATGATCCCCGGCACCGGCGTACCGACGGTCAGCGCGGCAGCGTCGCCTACGGTGTCACCAGCCTCGTCTGCCCGCAGTGCGAGTCCGTGCGATCCGACGACCGCGTAGTCGTCTTCCTTGTTGTTCGCGTCGGCGTACTCGCCCTTGCTCCACTGGCTGATGCCGCGGTAGTACCCGACGCCCATGATCGGCGCCCAGGCGCCGTGGCCCTGGTAGTAGCCGACCGTCGAGGTCCCGTCGTGCGAGAGCCCGACGTTGTGTCCGGCCTCGTGCGACGCCGCCTCGGCCAGGTTCTTCGCGCCGGTGCCGACGCCTTTCGTGAACACCAGCGCAGGCTGGTAGTAGTCGTGCTGGCTGGTGCTGTCGTACACACCAACGTACGCGACGCCGCCACACCCGCACCCGGACTGGTACCAGGTGTCCGGATCGATCAACACCCGCGTTCCATACGCGAGGTCCGACGCGTCCGACCGGTCGATCGCTGACTGCGGCGGCTCCTGCGTCGTCACATCCACGTCGAACGTCGCGTAGTCCTCCGCAACCCGAGCCCACACCTCGTGGACGACGTCCTGCTCGGCCGTGCTCCAACTGGCCGGATCGCCGTCCGTGTCGTACGCCGAGACGTTGACCGGGTCAATGCCCTTCGACGCGTTCCACGCCGTGCCGGTGATGGTGTGACCGTCGAAGTCCAGGTAGATGACACGGTTCGAGCCCGGCTTGCTGTGCAGCTCGAACGCCGGCCCGGTCGCGCCCTCGGCGGCCGTCCGCGCCCAGCGCGGTGACGCCTCGGCCGCCTTCCGAGCGGCAGGCAGACCTGGCTCGCGGAAGAACAGTTTGCTGTCGGCATCGAGCCACGCCGTCTTGTCAGTGTCAAGGATCTGCCGCAACTGGTCCGTCGGTACGCCGTTGTGCGCGGCAACCTCACGCAACCGCGACTGGACCTTCCCGAGCGCCGACGCACCGGCCAACGGCTCGGACAGCAACTGGTCGACCGGTGTCTGTTGCGCATCGGCCTGGGCGCCGAGTGCCACCGCCAGGCCTCCGAGAACGACAGCACCAGCGCACGCGAGTGCGCTGGTGCTGCGGAATCTGTTCACTGCGGGTTCCTCCTCACGTCCCCCCGGGTGGGCGGATCCCCCCGAACAACAACCCCGGGGCCGTCGATCTCGGTGGGATCGACGGCCCCGGGTGGCTCAAGGGGTCAGCCCGCGGTGACGCGGACGGTGTAGGCGCCGCGGCTGCCGTACGTCGAGTAGCCGGTGTTCAGCGGGTTGCCGTACCCGGTGTTCTCGATCCGCAGGTAGTAGCGGCCGGCCGCGACCTGGCGGCTGATGCTCGCGCTCAGCCCGGTCGGTGTGGCCGAGCTGGACTGCCCGGACGCCGGGTCCGCGGTCGCGACGACCCCGCCCGACGAGTTCAGCAACTGGAGCTTGATGTCCAGGTCCGCGCCGGACGCGGCCGCCGACGCGGCGAAGGTGAACGTGCCGGCCGCGAGGTCGATCCGGAAGGTGTCGACGTCGGAGTCGTTGGCGTAGACGCCCTTCACGCTCGTGCCGAGCGTCAGGGCGGTCGCGTCACCGGTGCCGTTGCCGTGATCGTCGGCCCGCAGCGCCAGCCCGTTCTGGCCGATCACCGCGAAGTCGTCTTCCTTGTTGTTGGCCCCGGAGTACTCGCCCTTGCTCCACTGGCTGATCGCCTTCGAGTAGCCGACACCCATGATCGGCGCCCAGGCGCCATGGCCGGCGTAGTACCCGACGGACGACGTGCCGTCGTGCGAGAGGCCGACGTTGTGCCCTGCCTCGTGCGACGCGGCCTCGGCGATGTTCTTCGCGCCGGTGCCGACGCCCTTGGTGAACACCAGAGCAGGCTGGTAGTACGAGTGGTTGCTGGTGTTGTCGTACACGCCGACGTACGCGACCCCGCCGCACCCGCAGCCCGACTGGTACCAGGTGGTCGGGTCGATCAGCACCCGCGTGCCGTACTGCAGGTCGGACGAACCGGTGCGCGTGATCGCGGACGCGGCCGGCTCCTGCGTCGTGACGTCCACGTCGAACGGCGCGTAGTCCTCGGCGACCCGGGCCCAGACATCGCGGACGACGTCCTGCTCGGCCGTGCTCCAGTTGCTCGTGTTGCCGTCGGTGTCGTACGGCGTGACGTTGACGGTGGCCGGCTTGCCACCGGTGTTCCACGCCGTACCGGTGATCGTGTGGCCGTCGAAGTCGAGGTAGATGACCCGGTTCGACCCCGGCTTGCTGTGCAGCTCGAAGGCTGGACCAGTCGCACCGGCGACGGCCTGGGTCGCCCAGCGCGGCGACGGCGCGGCGGCGGTCTTCAACTCGCCTCTGGTGGCGACCGGCTCGCGGTAGAACAGCTTGCCGCCGCGGTCGAGCCAAGCGGTCCGGTCAGTCGCCAGGATCTGCCGGAGGTGGTCTGTGGACAACTTGTTCTGAGCGGCGATCTCGGTCAGCCGGGACTGGACCCGGCCGAGCGCGGCCTTGCCCTGCAGCTCCTGGCCGAGCAGTTGGTCGATCGGGAGCGGAGCGGGTTGCTGGGCGTCGGCCTGGTTGCCGAGCGCGACGGCCAGGGATCCGAAAACGACGGCGCCGGCGCAGGCGAGACCTGCAATCCGGCGTGACTTGGGGCGGGGGCGGTTGGGCATGGGGCGGAAACTCCTCAGGTACTCCGGCGTGCCTCACTTGACATACTCACGAGCGGTGTACGCGAACGCACTGAGCGTAGCCTGCCGGATAGTCCCTGCCGCTGTATAGATTCGTCTCGGGATTTAACGTCGACTTGGGAGGGTTCGATGCGGTTCATGATGGTGTTCAAGGCGAGCGACGCGTCCGAGGCCGGGCAGCCGCCGACCGAGGAGGGCCTGACCGCGATGGGTCTGGTGATGGCCGAAATGGCGGAGAAGGGCGTCCTGCTCGCGGGCGACGGGCTGCTGCCGAGCTCGCACGGCTTCCGGCTGCAGCTCGACGAGGGCAAGCGCCGGGTGGTCGACGGGCCGTTCGCGGAGACCAAGGAGCTGATCGCCGGGTTCTGCCTGATCGAGGTCGCGTCCCGTGAGGAAGCGATGGAGTGGGGCTGGCGGTGCATCGCGGCGGACGCCCGCGCGGCCGGCGATCCCGAGTCGTCCGGGCTGCTGGAGATCCGGCCGGTCGCGACCGCCGACTTCTTCGGCGACAACTACACGCCGGAGGCGCAGGACCGTAACGAGCACACGTTCCAGAAGGCTGCGGAGAACCTTCAGAACAGCAGCACCTGACGGATCGTCGCACCGGCGGCGAGCTCGTCGAAGGCCTCGTTCAGGTCGTCGAGGCCGATCGTCGCGGTCAGCAGCCGGTCGACGGGCAGGCGGCCGGCCCGGTACAGGGCGACGTACCGCGGGATGTCGCGCGACGGCACCGACGACCCGAGGTACGAGCCCTTCACCGTGCGCTCTTCCGCGACCAGGCTGACCGCGGGCACGGTGAAGGCTTGCGACGGATGGGGCAGGCCGACGGTGATCGTGGTGCCGCCGCGCCGGGTGGCGGCGTACGCCTGCTCGAGCACCTTCGCGCTGCCGACGGTCTCGAACGCGTACTCCGCGCCGCCCGCCGTGGCCGCGCGCACCTGGTCGACCGCGTCCGGCTCACGGGCGTCGACGACGGCGGTTGCGCCGAGCTCCTGGGCGAGGGCGAGCTTGGACGGTACGACGTCGACCGCGACGATCGGCTGGGCCCCGGCGAGGACGGCGCCAAGGAGGGCGGACAGGCCGACGCCGCCCAGTCCGAACACCGCGGCACTGCGGCCCGCGCGGACCTGGGCCGTGTTCACGACCGCGCCGACGCCGGTCATGACCGCACAGCCGAAGAGTGCGGCGATCTCCGGGGGGATCGACGGATCGATCTTCACCGCCGAACGGGCCGAGATCACCGCATGATCCGCGAACCCGGACACGCCCAGATGATGATGTACGCCGTCCAGGCGGCGCGAACCCGTCAACAGCGTGCCCGCGGTGTTGGCGGCGGCGCCGGGTTCGCAGAGGGCGGGGCGGCTGTCGGCGCAGGGGGCGCAGTTGCCGCAGGCAGGGACGAAGGCGCAGACAACGACGTCACCGGCGACGAAGTCGGGAGACTCCGACCGGACGACCTCGCCGGTGGCTTCGTGGCCGAGGAGCATCGGCATCACCCGCGGGCGGGAGCCGTCGATCACGGACAGGTCCGAGTGGCACAGCCCGGCCGCGCGGATCCGGATCAGCAGCTCCCCCGGCCCCGGCGGCGCGAGCTCGACGTCTTCGACCTGCAGCGGCCGCGACTCGCCGTACGGCGCCGGTCGGCCCATCTCCCGCAGTACGGCGCCGCGCACGATCATCAGGTGATCCCTTCGAGGGCCTTGCGGATCTCGTCCGGAACCGGCACCGGGCGACGGTCGTGCCGCCCGACGAAGACGTGCACGAACCGGCCGGTCGCGGCCGGCTCGTCGGAGTCCTCACGGAACAAGGCGATCTCGTACCGCACGCTGGAGTTGCCGAGCTGCCCGCAGCGCAGTCCTGCGTCGACGACCCCGGGGAACTCGAGCGGTTGCTTGAACGTGCACTGCGAGTCCACGCACAGCCCGATCACCTCGCCGCGGTGGATGTCGAGCCCACCGCGGCGGATCAGGAAGTCGTTGATGACGGTGTCGAAGAAGCTGTAGTACTCGACGTTGTTGACGTGCCCGTAGACGTCGTTGTCCTTCCACCGCAGCGTGATCGCCAGGTGGTGCGGATACGCGCCGCGGTCCATCCCGTCAGGGCTTGCGGCCGACTCCGACCCACAGGCTGCACATGATGTCGGTGAACTCGCCCTTGTCGACGAGACGCTGGGTCTCCTCGTCGGGGTACCAGCGGAACGGCGACACCACGCCGGGCTCGATCAGCTCGGTGCCCTCGAAGAACTGGGTGACCTCTTCCTTCGAACGCACCTGCGCGTCGCCGCCGTCGGCCTTGTAGACGACCATGGCCCGCTCCCACAGGTCCGGCGCGAAATCCGGCGTGCAGTGCGAGAAGATCAGCAGCGATCCGGGCGCCAGCGGCTCGACGAGCCGGCGGACCAGGTCGTACGGCTTCAGGGCGTCCGGCAGGTAGTGGAAGACGCCGACGATGCTGAGCGCGACCGGCTTGCTGAAGTCGATCAGTTCCTTGACCTCGTCCGACTGCAGGATCGCGTCCGGGTCGGTGACGTCGGCCTCGAGGTAGGCCGTCTTGCCCTCCGGCGTGCTGACCAGCAGCGCGCGGGAGTGCGCGAGCACGATCGGGTCGTTGTCCGCGTACACCACGTGGGCCGACGGGACGATCTTCTGGACGACCTCGTGCAGGTTCGGCTCGGTCGGGATGCCGGTGCCGATGTCCAGGAACTGCGTGATGCCCTGCTCGGCGGCGTACTTCGCCGCGCGGTGCATCCACATCCGGTTCGACAGGGCGGCGGTGCGGAATCCCGGGAAGGCCTGCAGCAAGTGCTCGGCGGCCTGCCGGTCGATCGCGAAATTGTCCTTCCCGCCGAGGAAGTAGTCGTACACCCGGGCGCCGTGCGGCCGGTCGAGCTTCAGCTGCTCGTACATCCGCGGGTCGACGTCGCCATCCTGCGATTCAGCCATGAAAATCCCATCCGCGCTGCGGCTCCGAACTGAGGAGCCATCGTAGCCGGTACACAACGGACTGTGACACCGACAGAACGACACTACCGCTCCCAGCAGCGCCTGCCATCAGCTCCGGCGCGTTCCCGGATGGCCTTAACAGAGGATTGAATTGGGCCCGCGGCTACCGACGTGAGGGGCGGACATGGGCGACGTCATCCAGGGACGGCAGACAGCGGCGTACGACGGGGAGCTGGTCGTGTTCCTGATCGGGATGCGGGTCAACTCGGTGCGCAAGGTGCGGGAGTGGGTGCCGGTCGCGCGGGCGATGGGACCGATGCTGCGGGAGCTGAGCAAGGACAAGGAGAGCGGCCTGCTCGGATTCCGGACGTTGCCGACGTGGCGTGGCATCACCTTGATCCAGTACTGGGAGTCGGTGGAGAAGCTCCAGGCGTTCGCGAACGACGCCGGGCGGACGCACCGGCCCGCCTGGGTCGAGTTCTTCCGCAACTCGTACAAGGGCGGCGCGGTCGGCATCTGGCACGAGACGTACGTCGTGCCGGCCGGCAACACCGAAACGATCTACGGCAACATGCCGCTGCTCGGCCTCGGCCGGGCCCGCGGCGTCGAATCGGTCGGCAACCGGGGCGACACCGCTGCGGACCGCTTGCAGCGCTAGTCCTGCCAGAGGCCGACCCGGTTGCCGTCCGGGTCCAGGATCACCGCCATCCGGCCGAGACCCGGGACACTCCACGGCGCGGTCGCGACCTTCGCGCCCAGCGCGGTGGCGCGGATGAGCGTCAGGTCGACGTCAGGCACGGAGAAGTACGTCGTGACGCCGGGCGGGTGCGCCTCGTCGGCGGACCCGATCCCGCCCGGCAAGGTGCCGGGGCCCGGCTCGACGAGTGCGTAGTCGAGCGATTCGACCGTCCGCAGGCGCCAGCCGAAGAGCTCGGCGTAGAAGGCTCGGGACGCCGGGGCGTCCGTGGCGGTGATGTCGACCCAGGCTGCGTGCTTCTCGTTCATACCCTTACGTCGGAGCAGGGCGGGCGTTCTCGACAGGCGCGGCGGTTACAGTGCAGGCGTGCGGTTCATCCGGGATCTTGGGACGTTGCTTCGGCGGCGGGATTTCCGGCGGTTGTTCGCGGTTCGGCTGACGTCGCAGTGCGGCGACGGGGTCTTCCAGGTCGCGCTGGCGTCGTACGTGCTGTTCTCGCCGGAGCGGGCGCCCGACGCGGCGGCGATCGCCGGTCTGTTCGCCGTCTCGCTGCTGCCGTACTCGATCCTCGGCCCGTTCACCGGCGTCCTGCTCGACCGGTGGTCACGCCGCCAGATCCTGTTCGGCGCGAACCTGACCCGCGCCGCGCTCGTGATCGGCGTCGGCGCGATCGTCGCAGCGGGTAACGCGGGTGTGCTGTTCTACCTCGCGGTCCTGCTCACGCTCGGCGTCAACCGCTTCCTGCTCTCCGGACTCTCCGCCGGTCTCCCCCACGTCGTCGAACGCAGCGAGCTGGTGATGGCCAACGCCGTCACCCCGACGTCCGGTACGGCGGCCTTCCTGGTCGGGGGCGGCATCGGCGCCGGGGTGAAACTGCTCGTCGACTCGGACCTCGCCGTTCTCGGACTGACCGTCGTCATCTACACGGCCGCCGCGCTGCTCGCTCTCCGGCTGCGGCGCGACCAGCTCGGCCCGGACCTCAACGGCGACGAGCCCGGCATCCTGGAAGCGCTCCGCACGATCGCTGCCGGCCTCGTGGACGGTGGCCGGCACCTCCGCGAACGCAGGCAGGCCGCCCTCGGCCTCGCCGCGATCGGCTCGCTGCGGTTCTTCTTCGGGCTGCTGACGGTCTCGATGATCCTGCTGTACCGCAACTACTTCTACGGCCCCGGCCAGCTGGATCAAGCGTTCGGTGGACTCGCGATCGCGACCGGTGCGGTCGGCGCCGGTCTGTTCGTCGCCGCGCTCGTGACGCCGTGGGGCACCCGGGTGCTGGCGCTGCGGCAATGGATCACGCTGCTGTTCGCGGCCGCGGCGGTGGTCTGCGCCTTCCCGATCGGGCTCTTCACGAAGCCGGCGATGGTGATCGGCGGGTTCCTGGTCGGCTTCTGCGCCCAGGGGATCAAGATCAGCGTCGACACCCTCGTCCAGACGGGTGTCGACGACGTGTACCGCGGTCGGGTGTTCTCGCTGTACGACATGATCTTCAACGTCGGGCAGGTCTCCGCGGCCGCGCTCGGCGCGGCGATCCTGCCCGACAGCGGGAAGTCCTACCTGGTCCTGGCGCTGATCGTGGCCGGCTTCGCGCTCACCGCGGTGGTCTACTCACGTGCCTCGCAGCGCGGTGATCGGCTGGATGGCGGAGGCCTTCCAGGCGGGATAGGTTCCGGCGACCAGACCGATGAACGCACCCAGCAGGGGTGAACCGAACGCCAGCCGGTTGTCGAGGATCGGCGTCCAGTCCCGGACCCACGAGACACCGACGGTCAGCATGACGCCCACCGCCGTACCGAGCAGACCGCCGAGGAAGCCGACGATCACGCTCTCGACCAGGAACTGAACGGCGATATGTCGCCGCGCCGCGCCGAGCGCCCGCCGCAAGCCGATCTCCGAGATGCGTTCCAGGACCGACAGCAGCGTCACGTTGGCGATGCCGAGACCGCCGACGAGCAGCGCGACCGCGCCGAGCAGCAGGAACAGCGCGTTCAGGTCGGACTCGACCCCCTTCCGTACGGCGCCCTGTTTCGGCGGAGCGTCCACGGTCAGGGTGCTCGGGTTGTTCGGCTCGATCGCGATCGGCGCCTGCTCCGCGATCAGCTGCGCGGCGCCGACCGCCGTACGGATCTCGACGGCGTCCGGGGACTCGAGGTCGTAGGCCTGGCGGGCTGTGCCGTTCGGCATGATCACCGCGTCGTTCAGGTCGGCCCGGCCGCTGACCGAGTCGAGGATGCCGATCACCGTGTACGGCTCGTCGCCGATGAACACGGCCGGCTGGGCGTCGACCCGGTTGATGCCGAGCCGCTCGGCGGCGTGCTTGCCCAGGACAACCACCTTGTCGGCGCGCTGGTCGTGACCGTCGTCGAAGAACCGGCCGGTCTTGAGCACCGCCCGGACGGCGTCCCAGAGACCGGATGAACCGGCCATCACCTGGAGGGCCTTGCCCGTGCCGCCGTCCAGGCCGGTCACGTTCTGGACCAGGTCGTCACCGATCTCGAGAGTGCTGACCGTGCCGACCGCTTCCACGCCGTTCAGCCGTTCGATCCGGGCCGGCGCGTCCCACGGGAGCTGGGTCGCCGCCTCACCTTCTTGCCCTCCCTTGTCGTCCGGTTCCACCACCACACGCGTCGCCGCGGCCAGGTCGAACCGCTGCGTGATCTGCCCGGCGGCCGTCTGTCCGAGCCCGACCGTCCCCACCAGCGCGGCGACACCGAGCACGGTGCCGAGCGTGGTGAGGATCAGCCGGGTCGGCCGGGCGGCAACACCCGCGAGCGCTTCGTCGAGCAGGTCCCGCACGGCGGGACGGGATCGTCGCCGAGGGCGTGCTGAGTGATGTCCGCCGGTGTGGGGGGAAGTGGACGGCCCGCCGGTCGGGTCCGGGGGGCCTGCTTGGGTTACCACTGGAGGGTTCCGTCGACGATACGCACCTGGCGCTGGGCCCGGCGGCTGACGTGGTCGTCGTGGGTGATGACGGCCAGCGTCATCCCCTCGGCGTGCAGTTCGTCGAACACTTGCAGGATCGCCTCCGCGTTGGCGCTGTCGAGGTTGCCGGTCGGTTCGTCCGCCAGCAGCAGGCTGGGTTCGGCGACCAGGGCCCGCGCGATCGCGACGCGCTGCCGCTCGCCGCCGGAGAGCGTGGTCGGCGCGAACTCCATCCGGTGCGACAGCCCGACCCGTTCGAGCGCGACCCGGGCGCGCGCCATCCGCTGCCGGCGCGGCACCCCGACGTACACCATCGAGAGCGCCACGTTCTCCAGCACGGTCCGGTGGTCGAGCAGGTGGAACGACTGGAACACGAACCCGATCCGCTCCCCGCGCAGTACGGCGCGCCGCCGCTCCCGCAGGCTCATCGTGTCCACGCCGTCGAGCCGGTAGACCCCGCCCGTCGGGTTGTCCAGCAAGCCGAGCAGGTGCAGCAACGTCGACTTCCCCGACCCGGACGGCCCGACGATCGACAGGTACTCCCCCTGCCCGATGGTCAGATCGACGCCCTTGATCGCGCGGACCTCGGGCGGTCCCGGGAAGAACCGCCGCACGCCGATCATCTCGACGACCGGCGCCGGTAAGGCCACCGCGGTGCTCATCGCCCGACCACCACCTGATCGCCCTCGGTCAGCTTCGCGTCGCCCTTCGGCGTGACCTGCGCGAACCCGTCCGCGGTCAGCCCGACCGTGACCGGGACCAGCTCGACCTTCCCGTTCCGCAGGACCTCGACGCGCGACGCGCCGTCCGATCCGGACGACAGCGCGGCCACCGGTACGGCGAGGACCTTGCCGCTGGTGCTCTTCACCGGGATCGTGACCCGCACGTTCGCGTCCCGGAGCAGGGCCAGTTGGCTCGCGGTCAGCGCGTTCGGCGCGACCACGACGTCGTACTGGTTCCCGTTCTTCGTGACCCGGCGGACCTTCGCGGCGACCGAGACGCTGTCGCCGAGGTCGAGCGTTGCCGCCATCCCCGCCTTCAGCCGCTGCGCGGTCTCCGCGTCGACCTTGACCGTGACGACCAGCGACGCGCCGCTGGCCGACATCACCACACCGTTCACCGTCCCGCCACGCTCGACCTTCACGTCGTCGACCCGGCGCGGGAGCGTCTTCACGTAGACCACCTCGGACACCGGGAGCGGCGTACCGGCCTTGAACTCGGCATCACTCCGCGCGTCCTGCGCGTCGGCGAGATTCTCCTCGGCGTCGTCGACAGCGCCCTGCTGCACGGACGTGTCCTTCGCCTTGGCGTCCTTGGCCGCCTTCAGCTGCGACTGCGCCTGCCGGAGCTGCTTCTTCGCGGCGTCGACCTGCTTCTTCGCCTGGTCGACGGCCTGGGTGAACTGCTCGTCCGCCACCGGGGCGTCGTAGCCGGCCTCCTCGTACAGCCGCTCCACGGCCGCCGAGGTGTCCAGGTCGTACTCGTCGTCGACATCACCCGGATCGAGCCCGAGCCGGTCCAGCGTCTGCTCCAGCTGCAGCACGTCAGGTCCCTTGCTGCCGGGCGACAGGGTCCGGTACATCGGCAGGACGCCGGCCAGCCCGATCACCGGCCGACCGGTGATCTCCAGCAGCGCCTTGCCCTCGGTGAGCGTCGAGCCGACCGCGGGCACCTTGCCGGTCACGATCGGCGCGGTCTTGATCCCGCTGGTCTCGACCCGGATGTTCACCGCGCCGTCGAACGACGCGTCACCCCGGCCGACCACCTTGCTGGACAGTGCCTTCTTCGCCACCGGCACGGTGATCTGCGACGCCTTCGGCGCCGCGGTCTTCGCGGCGGCGTCCTCCGGCGAGCTGATCCGGCTGCCCGCCACCACACCGATTCCCAGTGAGGCGACGGCCACGCCGGCCACACTGACCAGGACCCGGCGGCGGGACTTGGGCGAAGCGGTCACCGGTTCGCCATCTCGTCGCGGTACGCCTCGAGCTCGGCCTTGTGCTGGTCGACGAACTCCTGCTCGGCCTGGTACTGGACCTTCTTGTACGCGTCGTCGTACCCCTTGGCCTTGCACTTCTGGTCCGCCACCGCGAGGTCGATCTCGGACTTGCGCAGCTCGGCCAGCTTCGCCGAGTCGACCTTGTCGAACGACGGCGGGCCCTTGATCGTCTGGGACGGGCCGTTCTTGGCCGGCGGCTTGTTCCCGGTCAGCGTGTCGAGCTTCTGCTGGATCTGCTGGCGCGGGTCGTCGACCTTCTTGAATCCGGAGTGCCCGGCGTCGGCCATGCAGTCGGTCCAGGCGGTGGTCGCGTCCACGACGCGCTGGTCGGAGTCGATCCGCTTCTGCAGCGCCTGGATGTCCTTGAACAGGCTGTCGAACTTCTTGAAGTCGACGTTGCGGTTCGCGTCGTCGCCGTACACCTGCTTGACCGCCTTGCCACGACAGCCGAGGTCCATCTCGCCGCTCGAGCTCGGGCCGTCCTTGCCGCCCTGGATCACGACGGCGCCGTTCCCGTTCGCGTTCGGCCCGTTCAGGGCCTTGTCGTACGCCTTCTGGGCGGCCGGCGACAGCGCGGCGCGGATCTTGGTGTTCGGGTTCGAGTCGTCCTCCCCGGCCTTCGACCAGTCGATCGTGCTGATCCCGTACCCGTACTGCTCGGCGAACTTGTCCGGCGGCAGGTTGAACGCCTCGCTGAACTTGCTCTTCGCGTTCTGCTCCGGCGGGACCGCGACGTACTCGAACCCGGCCGCCTTCATGCAGGTCACGGTCGCGTCCTCGACCTTGCGCTGCTTGGCCAGGTCCTCCTCGGTCGGCTGCTGCGCGCCGCCGGCCCGGGTCGCGATCCTGAACCCGCCGCCGCCGGACGAACTGACGAACCCGTCGCCCATGTACTCCGCGAGCGGGCTCTTGTCGCTCTTCTGGTCGGACGCGACCGGCGCCTTGTCGTTCCCGCAGGCGGCCAGCGCCAGGACCGCCACCACGGCGAGTGCAGTTGTCTTCATGGCTGTGGAGCGTGCCGCCCGGGCCGTCAAGAACCTGTGAAGGTCCCGTTTGCACCTGATGCTCTCAGCCGATCTTCATCGGATTCTCATCTGTTTCGGGGACATTGAGGACTATGCCAGCGCGGATCCTGGTCGCCGAAGACGACCTCAAGCAGGCGGAGCTGATCCGGCGGTACCTCGAACGGGAAGGGCACCTGACCGTCGTCGTGCACGACGGCCGGGAGGCGATCGACGAGGCCCGCCGGCGCAGTCCGGACCTGCTGGTGCTCGACGTGATGATGCCGAAGGTCGACGGGCTGGACGTCTGCCGCGTCCTCCGGGCCGATGGTGACGTGCCGATCATCATGCTGACCGCCCGCTCCACCGAGGACGACCTGCTGCTCGGGCTCGACCTGGGCGCGGACGACTACCTGACCAAGCCGTACAACCCGCGTGAACTGGTCGCCCGGGTCCGCACGGTGCTGCGGCGCACCCGCAGCCGCGCCGAGGGCGAGGTGTACCGGGTCGGTGAACTGGAGATCGATCCGGCACGCCACGAGGTCCGGCTGGCGGGCCGCCTGGTCGAGCTGACACCGGCCGAGTTCAAGATCCTCGCCTGCCTGGCGGCCTCGCCGGGTCGGGCGTTCTCGCGGCAGCAGTTGCTCGAGCACGCGTTCGGCTTCGACCACTACGTGTTCGACCGGACCGTCGACGTGCACGTGATGAACCTGCGGAAGAAGATCGAGCCGTCGTCAGGCGCCCCGGCGTACCTGAAGACCGTGTACGGCGTCGGCTACAAACTCGCGGACAAGGCGGTCAGTCATGCGTCGTAGCGTGCTGGTCCGGTTCCTCGGGCTGTCGCTCGCGGTCGCGCTCGGCGCCGTCATCGCGACCGCGGTGATCGCGACGTACAGCACGTCGGAGAAGCTGCAGGGCGAGATCGACGCGAACACCGGGCAACTGCGGGTCGACGGCGAGATCTACGGCGAGCTGTCGAAGTACGCCGCCGATCACCCGACCTGGTCCGGGGTCGACAAGCTGGTGCACGACCTGGCCGGCAAGCTCGGCCGGCGGATCGCGGTCACCACCGAGACCGGCGAGGTGATCGCGGACTCGGCCCGGATGCTCGGCGCCGCGCCGGAGCTGCCGTCGGTGCCGGCGGCAACCGTCGACGTGCGCACGTCCGGGTTGGGGAAGCTGAGCGGCGGGATGACCGTGTACGCCGCACGGAAGACCGTCGCCGCGACCGGGGGATTCGTCGCATCCGCCGCGATCGGGCCGCCGTTCGTCGCCTACCCGGAGTGGGGCCTGACCGAGGACGAACTGAAGGAGCGTGACAAGCTCGCGCAGCAGGCGGCGGACTGCTCCACCGCCATGGGCAAGCCGGCGAGTGTGAACCGGATCGCCGGGGCCGTGCCCCAGGTGATGGTCGAGTCGACGCAGTCCGTGGCCGGCGTCCGGATCGAGAAGGCCAACACGTCGGCTGACGACGAGTGCATGCCGCCCGGACTGACCGCGCCGAGCGCGAAGGCGAAGATTGTCAACGACGACGAGGTCCGGCGCTCGACCGCCTGTCTGGACGCCGCCGGGATCGACTACAAGGTCACCGAGTTCCAGGGCCTGAAGTCGGTCGACCCGACGGTGAAGGAACTCGTCGGCGACACATTCGGCAACTGTCTCCAGCAGGCCCGCGTCCAGGCGCTCACGCCGTACGTCGCTCCGCCCGCGAAGCTGTACCTCGGGGCGAAGAGCACGTTCAACGTCTTCTCCGGCGAAGGGCTGTTGCGGACGGCGGCGACCGCGCTCGGCGTACTGCTGATCGCGGCGCTGGTGATGCTCTTCGCGGGACGCCGGCTGGTCCGGCCGATCGTGGCGCTGACCGGCGCGACGCAGCGGATGCGGAACGGCGACCACGCGGCGCGGGTGCCGGTGAGCGGGAAGGACGAGGTGGCTCGGCTCGGGCACGCGTTCAACGACATGGCGGAGGCGATCCAGCGGCACGACTTCCAGCGCAAGGCGATGGTCAGCGACGTCGCGCACGAGCTGCGGACGCCGCTGGCCAACATCAAGGGGTACCTGGTCGCGTCGGAGGACGGCGTGGTGCCGCTCGACCACGCACTGGTCACCTCTTTGCTGGAGGAGACTGGTCTGCTCGAGCACCTTGTTGCGGACCTCCAGGACCTGGCGCTCGCCGACGCGGGCATGCTCCGCCTGCATCCCGCTTCACGTGATCTCTCCGAAGTGGCTGCTCAAGTGGTGTCCGCGCACCGCCCTGCCGCTGAGCAGGCTGCCGTCACTCTCTCGTCCACAGCTACTTCTCCCGCGCCGGCAGTTGTCGATGGCGCCCGCATTCGGCAGGCGCTGGGCAATCTGGTGTCCAACGCGATCCGGTACACCCCGCCCGGCGGCCAGGTTGTGGTCGGCGTACGGCCTGTGGACAACGGCTACAACCTGACCGTCACGGACAACGGCACCGGCATCGCTGCGGAGCACCTCCCGCACCTGTTCGACCGCTTCTACCGTGCGGACGTCTCCCGCACCCGCACCACCGGCGGCAGCGGCCTGGGCCTGGCCATCACCAAACACCTGGCCGAAGCCCACCAAGGCCACATCACCGTCACCAGCCGGCTGAACGAGGGCTCGACCTTCACCATCTGGATCCCACGCCGCCCACCCAGCTAAGAACCAGGCCCACTGGCGGCTTATGTCACGGCTGACGGGTTACAGCACGACGGCGGTCAAACAACCCGCCAGCGGCGCGCTGCCTAGACTCGGGCGCATGGGCGCGAGGAGAGCGCGGGTGGCGGACGTGCACGCGATCGCGTCCGGGATGCCGCATGTGACCAAGTGGGAACGCGACGACGGGACCGACCGGCCCGTGTACCAGGTCGGCGGGAAGTCGTTCGTGTTCTTCCGTACGCCGCGGCCGGACGCGGTGGATCCGATGAGCGGCGAGAAGTACGCCGACGTGATCATGATCTGGGTCGAGTCCGAGACCGAGAAGCTCGCGCTGGTGTCCGACGACTCCAACCCGTTCTTCACCACACCGCACTTCGACGGCCACCCGTCGGTCCTGGTCCGTGCGTGTGAACTGGGCGAACTGTCCAAGCAGGAACTGACCGAGGTGATCCAGGACGCCTGGCTCTCGCGCGCTTCCAACCGCCGCGCAACGATGTGGCTGCGAGAGCACCGGTTGAGCTGATCCCGCTGCCACACTGACCCTGTGAGCTCACCGCCGCCCGGGCCCGAATACAGCTGGCAGCCGCAGCCGGGCGACTACAAGTCGGCGCCGACGTACGGACAACCGCCCCGGAAGAGCCGCGCCGGGCTGATCATCGCGCTGATCCTCGTCTTCGTACTGGTGGCACTCGGGGCGATCGGTGTCCTCGCGTTCCGCCTCGTCAACCGCACCTCAGACCCGGAACCAGGCAGCGCCGCCGCCCCTCCGTCAGCCGCCTCGCACAGCCCCGCGGTCACCTCCCACACCCCGGCGACCACCTCCCGCCCGACCGCCAACACCCGTCCCACCGCCGGCTCTCGCCCGACCGCCGCGCCCAAGCCGACGACCGCCCGCCCGAACACCACGGCAGGCCCGGCGACCGGCGCTTCTGCGGTTACCGACCTGGCGCGTCGCTTCGTCACCCAACTCAACGCCAACAACCCCACCACCGCAGCCACCCTCGCCTGCGAGAGCTCCCGCCAACTCATCCCCACCCTGATGAGAACCTTCCTCACCCCACCCACCAAACTCACCCCCGGCCAACCCATCGGCCAATCCCCCACCTACGTCATCCCCCTCACCGGCACCACCAAGAACATGACCGTCACCGGAGCCCTGGTCATCCACCAGATCGCCCCAGAACCCCTGTGCATCCGCGCCTTCCAACTCTCTCCGCGTTAGCCGGCACCATCCGCACCCAGTCGACAACTGCGCGCGCGGCGCCCTCCCAGCACCCCGTGCACCACCACAAGCGGACAGCATGACGCCCTGCCTCCCAACGGTGTGCTTCCACCCGCTGCAAGTCATCCGCCAGGCGCAGTTCCCAACGACACCGGCCGGCGACGCCGGAACCCGTCAGACAACAGCCACACGAACCCGCCACCAAAGCTCGTCGCCACGGCACAGCTCCACACACCACGACGCCCCGCCAAAGGCGACAACAGACAGCCAGCGCGGAGCGCTGTCCTTTCCACGGCGCCGCAGTTCTAGTTGGGGGTGAGGGAGCGGGCGGTTTCGAGGAGGCTGGTGCCGGTGGGGAGGGTGGCGATGATGGGGGTGTCGAGGCCGTTCTCGACGTAGCGGTTGATGTGGGCGCGGCATTGGGCCGGGGTGCCGTGGACGATCAGGTCGTCGATGAGGTCGACGGGGACGGCGGCCATCGCGGCGTTGCGGTCGCCGGCGGACCAGGCGTCGCGCATCGGTTTCATCAGCTCGCCGCGGCCCAGCCAGTCGTGGAACGCGGCGTACCCGGGCACGGTCAGGTACGTCGCGATCAGGAAGCGCCCGATGTTGCGCGCCATCTCCGCGTCCTCGGTGACGCACACGAAGATCCGCGCGGCGAGTTCCTTGTCCGGACCGAGCTCGGCCCGCACCCGGCGGACGTCGTCCGCGGACAGCCAGTTCGTGATCGCCCCGTCGGCCTCGCGCGCGGCCAGCCGGAGCATCTGCGGGCGGAGCGCGGCGAGCATGATCGCGGGCGGCACGTCGGGCGCCTTCTCCAGCCGGAACCGCCGGATCGTGAAGCTGTCGAACTCCCCGTCGACCTTCTCCCCCGCCAACGCCGCCCGCAGGAACCGCAGTACGTCGCGGGTCCGCGCCAGCGGCGGGTCGTACGCGATCCCGTTCCAGCCGGTCACGATCGTCTCCGACGACGCCCCGATCCCGAGCACGAACCGCCCCGGCGCGAGGTCCGCCAACGCCGCCGCGCTCATCGCCAACGCGGCCGGACCCCGCGTGTGCACCGGTACGACAGCTGTCCCCAGCCGCAGCGACGAGTCCCATTCGGACGCGAGCACGAGCGGCGTGAACGCATCAGCGCCGGCCACCTCCGCCGACCACAGATCCGTGTACCCCAGATCCGACAGCGACGAGATCAGCGAACGATGCTCCCGCAGCGGTACGCCGGTGAGCGGCACCGTCAGGCCCCACCGCATTCAGATCATCCTCTTCAGCACCGGCAGCGGCGCGAACCGCATCACCTGCGCGAGCGGCCACCACGGCCGCGCCGGCACGTACGCCTTCGCCTTCTCCGCCTCGATCGCCGCGACCATCGCCCGGACCCCGGTCTCGGTGCCGACGATGAACGGTGTGTTCGGCACGTGCTCGTTCATCTCCGAGCGGATGTAGCCGGGGTAGATCGTGCTGACCTTGATCGGCTTGCCCATCAACTCCAGCCGCAGCCCTTCGCCGAGCGAGGCGAGCCCGGCCTTGGTCGCGGCGTACGTCGTGATCGTCTTCGGGAACCCGCGCAGCGCGGAGATCGACGCGATCAGCACCAGGTGACCGGCGTTCCGCGGGCGGAACAGCTCGAGCGCCGCCTCGACCTGGGCGAGCGCGCCGACGAAGTTGGTGAGCGCGGTGTCGCGGTTGGCGTCGAACCTGCCGGTGCCGAGCGGCGCGCCCTTGCCCAGGCCGGCGTTCACGACGACCCGATCCAGCGGCAGCTCGGCGTCGATCGCCCGGAACACCTTGAACACCTGGTCGTGATCGGTCACGTCGAGGCTGTGGACAACGACCGTGAGCTGTGGATAACGCTCGACCAGCTCGGCTCGCAGCTCCTCGAGCCGTTCGGTACGCCGTGCGGTCAAGGCGAGGTTGTGCCCCTTCGCGGCGAACTGCCGCGCCATCTCCGCACCGAGGCCGGAGCTGGCGCCGGTGATCAGGATGTTGCGTCGCATCGGGAGTCCTATCTGTACGTGAGCAGGTCGGCGCCGAGGTGGACGTGCTCGTTGTAGCTCACCACGGTCAGCCCGCCGCGACCGGACACGACCTTGGTGATCGCGGTGTTGATCGTCACCGGGTTCAGCTTCGCCCACAGCCCGTCGCCGCCGGACAGCAGCCGGCTGACCACGGCCGCGATCGGCCCGCCGGACGTGAAGACGAGCGCCGTCTCGCCCTTCCCGAGCCGCGCGGCGGTCCGTCGTACCGCCGCCTCGGACCGTTCGCAGAACGCGGGGAACGTCTCGGTGTACCCGTCGCCGCCGTCCATCCACCGCTGGGTCGCGGCGCCGAACATCTCCTGGAACGCCCGCCGCGGGTTGCCGGTCCGGGCCAGGTCGGCCACCATCACCGCGTGCCGCCGGTACGCCGGTTTGTGCGCGACGATCACCTCCTGGTGATCGAACTCGTCGAAGCCCGGATCCACCTCCGCCGTGAAGCCCGCCAGCGACGCGGTCTGCTGGTGCCGGCGCATCGAGCCGGACACCACGAGCTCCGGCTTCACCTCGGCGAAGGTCCGGCCGAGCCGCGCGGCCTGTTGCTCACCGAGCGCCGACAGCTTGTCGTAGTCGCGGGCACCGAACGACGCCTGCGCGTGCCGGATCAGATAGATGGCCGGCACTCACGCCTGCCGGATGATCTTGCGGCAGCGCCGCTCGAGCAGGTTGACCGGCAGCCAGAAGTTCTTGAACCGCGGGTTCCGCGTCTGCTTGTGGTGATAGCGGTAGTAGATCTGCTGCGCTATCACTGCTAGCCGGAACAACCCGAACACCTCGTAGAACGCCCAGTTGTCCACCGTCAGCCCCGACTGCTTCGCGTAGTACTCGACGATCTCGGCCCGGGTGAGCATGCCGGGCGCGTCGGACGGCTGCAGCCTGAACCGGCGGAACGTCCAGTCGTCGTTGGCCTGCACCCAGTACGCGAGCGCGCCGCCGAGATCCATCAGCGGATCGCCCAGCGTGGCCAGCTCCCAGTCCAGTACGCCGACCACGCGCAGCGGATCGTCCGGCGCCAGCACGACGTTGTCGAGCCGGAAGTCGTTGTGGATCACGCACGTGCGTACGTCGGCCGGCTGATGAGCGGCCAGCCAGGCCATCACCCGCTCGTAGCTCGGCACGTTCCATGTCTTCGCCTTGCGGTACCGCTCGGACCAGCCGTTGACCTGGCGTTCGACGTACCCAGCACCGCGACCGAGATCGTCGAGACCCGCGGACACCGGATCGACGGCGTGCAGCTCGGCGAGCGTGTCGATCAGCGTGAACCCCAGCTGGCGGGTCTGCGCCGGGGTGAGGTCGACCCCCAGCGCGTGATGCCCCGGGATGGTGCCGACGACCCGCTCCATCACGTAGAACTCGGATCCGATCACCGAGTCCTCATTGCAGTAGGCAACCATCTCCGGCACGTACCGGAAGACCGGCTTCAGGCCCTGCTGGATCCGGAACTCGCGGCCCATGTCGTGCGCGCTCTTCGCCTTCGTCCCCGCCGGCGGGCGGCGCAGGATCAGGTCGTGCCCCGGGTAGCTCAGCAGATAGGTCAGGTTCGACGCGCCGCCGGAGAACTGCTTCACCTCCGGCAGCCCGGCCGGTACCTCGGTCTGCCGCCGCAGCCAGGCATCGACCGCGGGTACGTCGAACGCGTCCTCGTCCCGCACCGGTCGAGCGCCGTCCGGCACTCCCGTCACCGCCCGTCCGGCGGGCGGGTCTCGGCCGCGGCCGCACGTTCGTCGGCCCGCGCGGCGATCCGGCGCATCTGGCGGTCGTACAGCGGGCGGGCGAACCGCTTCGTCAGCCAGGCGAGCTGCGCCGGACGGTCCGGGACGATCAGGAAGCGCTGTTTCTTGATCCCTTCGAGGACCGCGACGGCGATGTCGTCCGCGGACCGCGGCGACTTCTCGATCAGCTGCCGCGCGGTCGCGCCCATCGCGCTGTCCGCGCCGCGGATCGAGTCCGCGAGGTTGGTCCGGAAGAACGACGGGCAGACCACCGACACGTTCACGCCGTACGGATGGAGCTCGTGCGACAGTGTCTCGGAGAGCGCGACGACGCCGGCCTTGACGGTGTTGTACGAGCTCATCATCGGCGGATGGACGAGTCCGGCGGCCGACGCGGTGTTGACGATGTGACCGGCGCGCTGCCGTTTGAACAGCGGTACGAACGCGCGGCAGCCGCGGACCACACCCATCAGGTTGATGTCGACGACCCGGTCCCACTCGGCGAGCGTCTCGACGTCGATCCGCCCGCCGGTCGCGATACCGGCGTTGTTCACCAGGATGTCCAGACCGCCCCAGTTCTCCTCGCACCAGGCGACCGCGGCGTCCCAGTCCTCGGGGCTGCGGACGTCCAGCTTCAGGTACGGCGTACTGCCCGGTGCGTCCGGCGCCACATCGGTGCCGAGCACCTGGTGGCCGTCAGCAACGAACCGGGCGACCAGGGCAGCGCCCAGCCCGCTGGCGGCACCGGTGACCAGAACCCGACTCACTTGCCCTCCTGAGCTGCGGCAAGGTACGACGCGAGCTCGATCCTCGCGATCACCCCACGATGCACCTCGTCGGGCCCGTCGGCCAGTCGCAACGCGCGGGCACTCGTCCACGCGGCCGCGAGCGGGAAGTCCTCGGACAGGCCCCCGCCGCCGTGCAACTGGATCGCCATGTCGATGACGTCCTGCGCCATCCGCGGCACGGCGACCTTGATCTGGCTGACCTCGCTCAACGCCCCGACCAGCCCCTGCGTGTCCAGCAGGTACGCCGTCTGCAGCACGAGCAGCCGTGCCTGGTTGATCGCGATCCGGGCGTCCGCGATCCGCTCCCGGTTGCCGCCGAGGTTGACCAGCGGCTTGCCGAACGCGGTCCGGCTGGTGCCGCGCTGCAGTGCGAGCTCGAGCGCCTTCTCGGCCAGGCCGACCAGACGCATGCAGTGATGCACACGGCCCGGACCGAGGCGGCCCTGCGCGATCTCGAACGCCCTGCCCGGTCCGACCAGGATGTTCGCGGCCGGCACCCGGACCTCGGTGAAGGACACCTCGCCGTGGCCGTGCGGCTCGTCGTACCTGCTCATCGCGGGGAGTAGACGCTCGACCTTCACGCCCGGGGTGTCGCGCGGGACGAGGACCATGGTGTGGCGCTCGTACCGATGGGCGTCCGGGTCGGTGAGGCCCATGAAGATCAGCAGTTCGCAGTCCGGGTGGCCGACGCCGGTGCTCCACCACTTGCGGCCGTTCAGCACGACCTCGTCACCGTCGAGGACCGCGGTGGCCCGCATGTTGGTGGCGTCGGAGGACGCGACGTCCGGCTCGGTCATGCAGAACGCGGAGCGGATCGAGCCGTCCAGGAGAGGTTCC
This sequence comes from Kribbella sp. NPDC003557, assembly GCF_040610805.1. Classification (NCBI taxonomy): domain Bacteria; kingdom Bacillati; phylum Actinomycetota; class Actinomycetes; order Propionibacteriales; family Kribbellaceae; genus Kribbella; species Kribbella sp. NPDC003557. The sequence goes on along the minus strand of NZ_JBEXMY010000002.1, from coordinate 1,122,935 downwards.
AGCCAGCGCTTCTTCTGGTCGGCGTTGCCGTAGCGGAGCAGGACCTCCATGTTGCCGGTGTCCGGAGCGTTGCAGTTGAAGATGTACGGCGCGACGAACGACCGGCCGGTCAGCTCCGCGATCGGGGCGTAGTCGAGGTTGCTGAGACCTTCGCCGTACTGCTCGTTGCCTGGTTCCGCGGGCGGGAGGAACAGGTTCCACAGACCTGCGTCACGGGCTTTCACCTGCAGGTCCTTCATCAGCGGCTGCGGCTGCCACGGGTCACCGGCGGTGCGGATCGCGTGGTGCAGCTCCGCCTCGACCGGCTCGATCTCACTCCGCAGGAAGGCTTCCACGCGGGTGATCAGTTCCTGAGCCCTGGCCGAAGGTTCGAAACCCATCAAGACTCCTCTCCCTCGCCTTGACCGTAGCGGGCCTCTAAGCAATGCTCAATAGCATGGATCACCGGCTGTCAGCGGAAGACCGCAAGAAGCAACTGGTCAAGATCGGCCTGATGATGCTTCGCGACCAACCGATCCATGAGCTGTCCATCGACGCGATCGCCGCCGAGGCCGGGATCTCCCGCGGGCTGCTGTTCCACTACTTCCCGAGCAAGCGCGACTACTACCTCGCGGTCATCTCCGCGGCCGGCCGCCGCCTGCTCCGGGTCACGAAGCCCGCCGACACGCTGCCTCCCGAGGACCAGCTGCGCGAGATGCTCGTCCAGTTCGTCGCGTTCATCACCAGGCGCCGCACGGCGTACATCTCGTTCGTCCGCGGCGCCGCCGGCGGCGACGACTTCGCCGTCAAGGTGTACGACGAGACGCGCGCCGGCCTCACCAAGCGCGTCCTCACCTACCTGGGCACGCCCGACGTGGCCGACGAGCCCGCGTCCGCCGACTACCTCCGCATCCACGCCTGGCTGTCGTACGCCGAGGACCTGGCGATCGAGTGGTCCGGCCTGCCCGAGCAGGATCGCCCCTACTCGGCCGACCACCTCGTCGACCACTCGATCGAGGCCCTCCAGATGCTGCGTAAGTTGTAGTGAGTTGCAGATTTACCGTCAGCCGTTGGCGAGGGTGAAGCGCTCCACACCACAGGCCGAGGTGGCCGGGTTGTTGTTGGCGTCGCCGCTGTAGGTGACCTGCCAACGCCAGGTCCCGAGCGTGCTCGCGACGAACGACGTGTTGGACGTGCTGTACGTCCCGTTGCCGTTGACGGTCACCGTCTGCGTGTACGCGCTGGCGCCGGCGCAGGTCGCGTCAGCAGGAGCGAACAACTTGAACGTGATCGTGCCTGTCGGAGCCAGGGCGCCGCTGATCGTGGCGTCGTCGTTCGGGATCAGGTTCGGAGCGGTGCTGATCGCCGGGTTCTTCTTCGTGACAACGAGGTGCTCACTGGTGCACACGCTCATCGCTGCGTTGTTGTTGGCGTCACCGCTGTACGCGGCCTGCCAGTAGAAGTCGCCCGCGGTGTTGAACGTGATCGCGTTCGAGTCCGGTACGACACCGTTCGTCACGTTCACCGTGCCGGCACTCTGCGCACCGGTCGAGCAGGCGCTGTCGGTGTAGACCGTGTAGGTCACAGTCCCGCCGGCGTTCGCCGTGGCGTTGCTCAACGTCGCCGAGTCGTGCACGCTACCGCCGACCTCGATGGTCTCGGCCGACAAGGTGGTGGCGATCGACGGCGACTTCTTGTTCACGACCAGGTGCTCACTGGTGCAGACACTCGTAGCCGGGTCGTTGTTCGCGTCCCCGCTGTAAGCAGCCTGCCAGTAGAAGTCCCCTGTCGAGTTGAAGGTGACCGCGTTCGAGTCAGGAACGACACCGTTCGTCACCGTCTTGGTCCCCGCGTCCGCGAAGCTCGTGGAGCAGGTCGAGTCGGAGTACACGGTGTAGGTCACCGTCCCACCGGCATTCGCACTGGCACCCGTCAGCGTCGCCGAGTCATGCACGGATCCACCGACCACGACGGTTTCCGCCGACAACGTGGTCGTGATCGCCGGATGGTTGTTGATGTGGTTGGTGTAGGTGCAGTCAACGATTCCTTCAGGTGCCATCGTGATGCTCACGGCCGCACCACTTGTCGAGTAACTGGTCCCTGTTCCCGTGGCTGTGCAAACCAAGCTCTTCAACGTCCAGCCGGCCGGAAGTGTCGACTCGGTGACGGAATAACTACCCGCCTGCACCTGCGTTGTGTCGCTGTAGGTCCGGGACTGCCCGTTCGACAACGAGAACGTCGCAGGGCTGAGACCACCAGTGGTGGTGTAACCGAAGCTGGCGTCGCCGTTCTCGGTGACCTTGCGGATGATGATCTTGCCGCAGTTCGCGATGTTCACCGGTTGCGGTGCGACGAAGTCCTTGACCTCGGCCGGGAACGACGCCGACGAGCGGCTCTTCAGGAACGCGCTGCCGAACGCGGTGCATTGACCAGCCGGGAAGATACCGGCGTCGGTCATGTTGATGGCTGCCTCGCCGAACTCGAGACCGGCGAGAGTCCCACCCGCGATCGGCTCCGAGATGGTGCCGGCGTTGACCGCACCTTCGGCGAAACCGGCGGCGCTGAGATCGACCCGCTGGCCCCAGCACGGCAAGGAGTTCGCCGAGAAGCACTGGCTGGCCGCGCCTGTGGTGGTCCACTTGAGCAGGCCGAGCACGGGGGTGCCGCCACCGTTGGTGAAATCGAAGGTGATCAGCAGGTCGCCGGGACTCCGGTTGAGCGTCTTCTGGCCGGTCGTGGTCAGGTTCGGCTGCGCGAGCTTGTTGATCTCGAAGTCCATGTTGGCCGAACCGAGCACGTTCGACCGCTCCCACGCCAGGTACAAGTAGACCTTGCCGTTGGCCGCAGTCTCGCTGGCGACGTAGAAGCGGGTCAGGTCGCTCTTCTGCGGCGGAATCGAGCCGGTGACCACGGAGACGTTCGGGTCGTCTTCCTTCGTGCCTTGACCGAAGGAGTTGTCGCTCGAACCGCTGGCCAGATCGTCACCGCGTACACGGTTCGGCGCGTTGGTCCAGTCCTTGTTGCCGGTCGTGTTGACGACCATGTTGCCGTCGTTGCCCTCGAAGGTGCTGCCGGGCAAGTTGGCGTTGGCGTTCGGTACCAGGGCGGCCATCAGCAGCGTGATGCCGGTGGCGAAGATCAGGGGACGCCGGAAACGCCGGAGCGTTCGCGGCTTTGCATGTGATGTCACTGTGCTGTTGCCCTTCCGAGTGGAGCACGTAGCAGTACTGCGGTCGTGTCCGGAACGGTGGAGCAGGCAGGTCGAGCAGGCGACGTGGTCGGCGTCGGCCCACCTCGAGCGGTTGGGGGCTTACGCAGGATGCCCTACCCATCGAGACGCGGCTTCGTCCCGCGCGATGCAGGACGTCAGCGAGCGCATCCCCCCGGCCTGGGCGAGCCGGGATCGCGCGAACTACTTCGGAACCAGGGCGGAGCACGCCCCACCGGCCGGACCTCGTCCGGCACACATCGACGGCCCATGGCTTCCCCCAGCCTGGAACGCCACCGACCTCGGGTCCCCACCCCCGGCAACGCTCCGTATCCTCCAGCGTCACCACGTAAGCGCCACCCCAGCACCACGATCACGAGGCGTTTTGAAGCTACACCCGCCCCCCACCCTCATCAAGACATCAAACCGATGCCCACAGCAAGAATCAGGTCCGAGAGACGCACCCGGATTCGCTCCGCCAGCACACAACACCCCAAGGTCACCAACTACGCGGCGCCCCTCAGGTACGTGGGCGTGCGGTGCCCGTCACGTACGTGGGCGGTGCGGCGCGCCCTGGGGCGGGGGGACGGCACGTCACGCCGCGGGTACGTAGGCGGCACGTCACGCCTCGGGTAGATGGGCGGCGCGTGACGATCAGCCCGTTGTCGAAGGCGTGCGACAGCCCGCAACGCCCAGCGCCGGCCGGAACGCTTGCGCCGGGCGTCGGCCGCGGGTGCTCCGAAGCGGGTCCGAGATGCTCGGCTACGACGGCGGCGCGTCGTGACAAGCCCCGTTGTCGAAGGCGGGCGGCAGCCCGCAAATCCCGGCGGAAGCCGGAACCCCGGCGGTAGCCGGAAACAGATGCGCCGGCGGTAGCCGGAGGGTGGGTGGGAGCGCGCGTAGCCGACCCGTAGGAGGAGCGGAGCGACGACGTGGGTCGGCGTAGCGCGCGTGGGGCAGATTCTTACGGGAGGAGTTCGGGCTTGAGGTCGGGTGTGGGCATGTCGGGGTCGAAGGGGAAGAGGGGGCGGAGTACGCCGTGGTGGCCCAGGCGGAGGAGGTCTTGGTCTACGCCGCCGGGGGTGAGGGCCAGGAGCCAGTCGGCGGCGAGGGTGTAGAGCTCCGGTTCGAGGTAGCCGATCTTGACGATGACCAGGTCGGTGGTGGCGGGGTCGAGCCCCAGCAGGGTGAAGTCGGCGATGTGGTGGTACGGCTTGCGGCGGGTGGTGAGGATCGAGTGCAGGCCGCCGGCCTTCACAACCGCGACCGTGCCGCCGACGGGATCCTCGGAGATCGAGAACACGGTGCCGGACAGCGCGACCGGGCCGGCGGGACCGGAGTCGACCTTGCCGCCGGCGGTGACCTCGACCTGGTTGCCGACGCCGGCCGCGACGCAGGCGGCGACCGCCTCGGCGTCGGCGATGCTGGCGTGGATCGCGGTGGCCTTGCCGGAGGTCAGCTCCTCGATCGTGAGCAGCTCGCCGAGGGTCCAGGACGTGTCACCGGCACCACCCGCCGTCGGATTGTCGCCGGAGTCGCTGATCAGGAACGGCCGCGCGCCGGACGCGAGCCCGGCCGCGACGCACTCGTGCAGCGTCCCGGTCGGCGCCACGAACTCGAACCCGTCCCGAGCATCCCAGTACGCCCGCGCCAACTCCGCGGCGCGCTCGGTGATCAGCGCATCGTCGTCGCCGGTCACGACCACCGCGGCCCGGCACCGCGGCTCGTCGGCCCACGCGTACCCGACCCAGACAGCGGCATCCAGGACGCCGGCCTCGTCCGCGATCTCGCCGACGCGGTGATAGATCGACTTCGCCGGCTCGAGCCGCGTCGACGTCTTCTCACCGGGCAGCAGCACCGGCACCTGGACCCACGCCTTCCCGGGCTTCCCCTGCCCGGACCGGACCCGCTCGACCAGGTTCCGCAGCGCGCGTTCGCGGCTCTCCATCGCGTCCTCGTGCGGCGCCATCCGGTAGCAGGTGATCAGATCGACCGCGGTCCCGAGCTCGCGGGACACGTTCCCGTGCAGGTCCATCGACGCGGACACGAGGACGTCGGGGCCGAGCACGGACCGGATCCGCGTGGCCAGGTCGGCCTCCGCGTCCTGCCGCCCGACGACGCTCATCGCGCCGTGGATGTCGAAGAAGAACCCGTCCAGCTCGCCGGCGCCCTCGAGGCGGGTGATGATCTCGGCCGACAGCTCGTCGTACACCTCCGGCAGAACAGCACCGCCGGGCAGGGAACGCGCGTGCAGCAGCGGCACCCACTCGATCCCCTGCGCCCAGTCCTTGGCCAGGAAGTCGTACCGCTCCAGGATGCGGTCGCCGCGGCGGACGTCGAAGTCGGCCAGGCCGGCCCGGTGGGGCGAGAACGTGCTGGACTCGATGGCGATCCCGGCAATGCCAATCCGAAGGTTCATGTCTAAAACCTGCCACAACCGAGCCGTTTCGCGCACTGCCTAACTCCACATCTGGACAGGCGATCAGCTCACGGCGGCGGGGCGGTCGAGGCGCGCGGCGAGAGGGTCGTCGCGAGTTCGACGTGCAGCGCCTCCAAGTCGTGGCGGTCGAGCAGACGGATCAGGAGACTGACGGCCATCCGGCCCATCTCCTGCAGCGGCTGGCGGACCGTCGTCAGCTGGGGGGTCGTGGCCCGGCTGAGGTCCAGGTCGTCGAACCCGGCGATCGACACATCGCGAGGAACCGACAGCCCGCGCTCCCGAGCGGCTTCGAGCGCCCCGACGGCGGCCTTGTCGTTGAAGGCGACCAGCGCCGTCGGGCGGGGATCGAGATCGAGCAGTTCGCACGCGGCGCGGTAGCCGTGCCGCGTGGTCGGCTGGTCGTGGCGGATGAGCGACGGGTCGGGCAGGATGCCGGCGTCGGCGAGAGCCGCGGAGTGGCCGCTGAGCCGCGCGTCCGCGGCAAGCCACTCGCGCGGACCGGCGATGACCCCGATCCGGGTGTGCCCGAGCCCGGTCAGGTACGCCGTGAGTTGCCGGGCGCCGGAGTGGTGGGCGGCGGACACGGACGGGATGTCGGGCGGAAGTGCCGTCCGCGGGTCCACGACGACGAACGGGAAACGTCGCGCACTCAGCCGGACCAGCTCGTCACTCGGCTCCGGCGGCAGGATCAGGATCGCGCCGCCGAGCGAGCGCTGGCCGGGCAGCCGGCCGAGCACGCGCTCGTGCTGCGCGGCCTCGCCCGCGTTCAGGACGACCTGCCGGCCGTGGCGGTCCAGCGTCTCGGCGATCGACGACACGATCAGCCCGAAGTAGTCGGTGAGCACGTACGGGCAGCGCACGTAGACGGCCCCGTCGACCGGTTTCGCCGTACCACCGCGCGGCGCTGGCGCGCGCAGGCCGAGCTCCTCGATCGCCTGCTCGACGAGCCGCCGGGTTTCGGGCGCGACACTGCCCGCCTGGTTGAGCACCCGGGACACCGTCGCGATCGACACTCCGGTCACGGCCGCGACGTCCCGGACTGTCGCTCTAGCGCGCGGCATTTGTTACATCCCGTTGTTTCACGCTCAGCACTCTAGCCCCACGCTCCCAACCCTTGACAGCCTTCGTCAGCGAGCGTTTTCTGGGGCCGTTTGTTTCATTCCCGAGGAGTGCGATGAGAACACCTGTCTTCGGCGTCGCCCTTGCTCTCGCGGTGGCGTCACTCACCGGGCCCGCCCAGGCCCATCCCCCGACGACCCAGGTCCAGGTCTGGGTCACCACGCCCGACCGCGCCGAACTGTTGCACGAGCGCGCGCCGGTCTCGTTCCGTGCTCAGGCGAGCGATCGGACCACGATCACGGTCGATCCGCGGACGACGTACCAGACCATGGACGGCTTCGGCGCCTCGATCACCGATTCGTCGGCCGCCGTGCTGTACCGGCTCGGTCCGGCCGACCGCGAGAAGACGATGCGCTCGCTGTTCGATCCGCGACAGGGCATCGGCGTCAGCTTCCTGCGGCAGCCCGTCGGCTCGTCCGACTTCACCGCGGCGGCCGAGCACTACACGTACGACGACGTCCCCGCCGGCCAGACCGACTTCGGGCTGCGGCAGTTCAGCATCGCCCACGACGAGCAGCAGGTGCTGCCGCTGCTCCGCCGCGCGAAGCAGCTCAACCCGCAGCTCAAGGTGATGGCCACGCCGTGGAGCCCGCCGGCCTGGATGAAGACCGGCGACTCGCTCGTCGGCGGCCGCCTGAAGGACGACCCGAAGGTGTACGACGCGTACGCGCGCTACCTCGTGAAGTTCGTGCAGGCGTACACGCGGGCCGGCGTACCGGTCGACTTCCTCTCGATCCAGAACGAGCCCCAGAACCGCAAGCCGAGCGCGTACCCGGGCACGGACATGCCGGTCCGCCAGGAAGCAGCAGTGATCACGGCCCTGGGTCCGCTGCTGCAGAAGGTCAGCCCACGGACGAAGATCCTCGGCTACGACCACAACTGGACCACGCACCCCGGTGACATCGCCTCCACCCCGCCCGGTGAGGACCCGGAGACCGACTACCCGTACAAGCTGCTCCAGTCCTCCGCGGCGAAGTGGATCGCGGGGACGGCGTACCACTGCTACTCCGGCGACCCGTCGAAGCAGACGGACCTGCACAAGGCGTTCCCGTCGAAGGGGATCTGGTTCACCGAGTGCTCCGGCTCGCACGGGCCGAACGACACCCCGCCGCAGATCTTCCGCGGCACGCTCACCTGGCACGCGCGCACGCTGATGCTCGGTACGACGCGGAACTGGGCCAGGTCGGTCGTGAACTGGAACATCGCGCTCGACTCGACCGGCGGCCCGCACCTCGGCGGCTGCGACACGTGCACCGGCCTGGTGACGTTGCAGCCGGACGGCTCGATGTCGACGGACGCGGAGTACTACACGATCGGCCACCTGTCGAAGTTCGTGAAGCCGGGTGCGGTGCGGATCGGGAGTACGTCGTACGGGACGACCGGATGGAACGGGCAGCTGATGTCGGCCGCGTTCCGCAACCCGGACGGTACGACAGCGCTGCTGGTCCACAACGAGAACGACGACCCGCGGTCGTTCGCGGTGGCGCTCGGGAACGAGACCTTCGAGTACGAGCTGCCCGGCGGGTCGATCGCGACCTTCACCTGGGGACGGACGGCGGCGGACTCACCGCAGCAACTGATGCCGCAGAGCGCGACGGCGAGCGACAATGCAGCCGACGCCGGTCTGCTGATCGACGCGGACGGATCGACCGTGTGGCAGAGCAAGACGGCGCAGGCACCAGGTCAGTGGGTACAGGTGGATCTGGGGAAGACACAGACGTTCCGGCAGGTCGCGTTGGACAGCGGCGGGAACATCGGCGACTACGCGCACGGCCATTCGGTTGCTGTCAGCAATGACGGGAGCAACTGGCGGACCGTCGCCAGTGGGACGTCGAGCGGTCAGCTGACGACGATCGAGCTGCCGCCGACGCGTGCTCGGTACATCCGGGTCACTCAGAACGGCACTGCCGGCAACTGGTGGAGCCTGGCGGATCTGCGCCTCTACCGCTGAGCTTCGATCCAGCACGCGACCGCGGCCGCCTGCTCGTTGCTCGCAGCAATGACCTGCAGGCCCACGGGAAGGCCGTCAGCCGGGATCGGCAGGCTGACGGCCGCGTGCCGGGTCAGGTTGGCCAGGCGGGTGTTGGTCAGCAGTTGCTTGCGGACCTCGAGGTCTGCCGCGGTGATCGGCGGCGCGGTGGTGAGGACCGTCGGAGTGAGTACGGCGTCGACGTCTGCCAGCACGGCGTTCAGCTCCGCCGTGATCACCGCCGCCTGTTCCTTCGCCCGTTCGTAGTCGGCCGGCTGGACTTGTGCGGCTTCGAGCAGGCGTTGGCGGACGTCGGGTTGGTAGGCGTCGTGGCTGCGGTGCCTGTGATTGGCGACCGCTTCCGGTCCCTGCAGATTCGCAGCTGTGGAGAAACTTGTGGACCAATCCGGCAACTGCACTTCCACGGTGCCGAACCTCTCCACCATGGCCGTCCACGCACTAAGAACCACAGGGCTCAGCTGCAAGTACTCAGAGTTCGTGACAATCCCCAGACGGGGCCGCACGGCTGAGACAGGTCGGGCAGTCGAGCTAAGGGCTGTCAGCGCGTAGATGGCGTCTGCGGCGGTGCCGGTCAAAACGCCGACGTGGTCGAGGGATTGGGAGAGTGGGAAGACACCGTCGGTGGGCAGCGTGTTGTAGGTCGGTTTGAAGCCGACTACTCCACACAACGCGGCCGGGATTCGGACTGAGCCCGCGGTGTCGGTCCCGATGGCCAACGGAACCACCCCGGCCGCGACGGCGGCCGCCGAGCCCGAACTGGAGCCGCCCGTCATGCGGGCCGGGTCGTGCGGGTTGCGGCACGGTCCGACCCGGTTCGACGTGCCCGTGCAGCCGTACGCGAACTCGTGCGTGTGGCTGAGCCCGATCACGATCGCCCCGGCGGCCCGCAGCCGGCGTACGATCTCCGCGTCCTGACGGCCGGCCTCGTCCATGGACGCCGACCCGCAGCGGTACGGCAGACCTTCGACCTCGATGATCTCCTTCACCAGCACAGGTACGCCGGCCAGCGTGCCGGTCCGGTCATGTGCCGCGGCTGCCGCACGCGCACCGTCCCTGTCGAGGTGCACGATCGCGTTCAGGTGCTCGACGGCGGCCGCCCGGGCCAGCGCGTCCTCGACCAGTAGCACCGGGTCCAGTCGACCGTCCCGCACCAGAGCAGCGGTCTCCTCCAACGTCCTCACTGGCCCATCAGACCACGGAGAGGAAACGGAAACAGGAGCGTCATGCCATGTTGCTACCGTCCGATGGCATGGTGATCGAGGGAGTGGAACTGCGACCGGCACCGCCGACCGACGCGGAGGTGCTTGCCCTGACCACCGCCCAGCAGGCCGAACTGGCGGCGATGTACGGCGCGGACCAGCCGCTTGTCGCGCTGCATCCCGACATCGCGTTCACGCTGCTCACGCTGGACGGAGCACCGGTCGGCTGCGTCGGCCTGCAACCGGTCGGACCGGGCCTCGGCGAGATCAAACGGATGTACGTCGCCCCGTCCGCGCGCGGCTGGGGCCTGTCCCGCATCCTGCTCGAGGCCGTCGAGGCGACGGCCCGCACCAGCGGCATGACCCGGCTCCGCCTCGAGACCGGCACCAAGCAGGTCGAGGCGATCGCCCTGTACACGAACCACGGCTACCACCCCACCCCGCCGTACCCGCCGTTCGAGCACGAGATCGCCTCGCTCTGCTACGCGAAGGATCTCTAGAGGTTCAGCACCAGGTCGTCGCCGTCGCGGCGGAAGCCGAGGTTCTTCAGGTACGGCGTGGAGTCGCGCATCCGGGGTGACGCGAGGACCTGGCGGAACCCGCGATCGGTGAAGACGTCGCTGCGCCGGTAGACGAACTCGCCCGGCGTGAAGTCGCGGTACTTCGGGACCGCGTAGTCGAGGTCGATCTGCGCCCGGCCGTCGCCCGCGTCGTGCGCCAGGACGACGCCGACGGTGCGGTCGCCGTGCTGCACCAGGAACGCGTACTGGCTGGTGCCGGCCGTGAAGCCGGGGTTGAACCGGGCGATCTCCTTCTGGTGCCGCTGGAGGATGTAGCCGAGGTACTCGTCCGCCTCGTCGACCTGCAGCACCTGGTACTCCTTCTCGTCGTGCCGGTGCCGGAGCAGCCGCCACAGGTGCACGACGTTGATGACCGCGAGCACCGCGTTCATACCCACCATCGGCCAGACGCCGACCACGGCGTTGAACCCGACCAGGATCACGCAGCCGACCAGGTTCAGGATCCGCAGCCGCAGGATCCGGGTCTGCAGCAGCGACAACACGACGAGCGCGGATCCGCCCCACCCGATGATGCTCCACACGTCCACACCGCGAGACTAGGGCCTGTGAGCGATCTTCTGTTGCTGGACGGGGCCCTGTCACCGGCGGTCGACGCGATGTTGCTGCGCGCAACGGCGTACGGGCATTTCACCTCGATGCAGGTGCGCGACGGGCACGTCGACGGGCTCGACCTGCACTTCGAGCGCCTGGACCGCAGTACGCGGGAGGTCTTCGGTCAGGCACTGCCCGAGGACCGGGTCCGTCGCGACCTCGAGGCGGCGCTCGACCAGGCCGGCTCCGGCGATCTCTCGATCCGCGTCAACGTCTTCTTCACCGACGAGCTCCACCTGCTGACCCGCGTCAGCCCGCCGGTGCAGGCCGGCGCTCAGCCGCTCCGGCTCCTCGCCTTCCAGCACGAGCGCGCCGTCCCGCACCTGAAGCACACCGGCACGTTCGACCTCACGTACTACGGTCGCAAGGCGCAACTGTCCGGCTACGACGACGCCGTCTTCCACACCGCGACGGGCGAGATCTCCGAAGCCTCGATCTGGAACATCTGCTTCGCCCGCGGCTCGGATCTCGTGTTCCCGTCGGCGCCGGCCCTCCCCGGCATCAGGCAGCAGGTCCTGCAGCGCGGCCTGGACAGCTACACCACCGTGCCGGTCTCCGTCGCCGACCTGAAGACGTACGACGCCGCCTACCTCACCAACTCCATCGACCCGGCGCTCCCGGTGGCATCCATCACCACCCAGGACGGCACCACGACCTACGAGCCGCACCCTGCGTCGGTCGCCGCGGTGACCAAGGCCTACGCGGCTGTGCCCGCCCAGCCGGTCAGGCGCGGTTCGACCACCAGGTGAGGAGCTCCTCCCGGGCGCGGTCCTCGCCGAGCGGGCCCTGGTCCAGGCGGAGATCCATCAGGAACTTGTAGGCCTCGCCGACCTCGCGGCCCGGCGGGACGCCGAGGATCTCCATGATCTGGTTGCCGTCGAGGTCGGGGCGCAGGGCATCGAGCTCCTCCTGCTCCTTCAAGCGCTCGATGCGCTCCTCGAGGTCGTCGTAGGCGGCGCGCAGCGACTCCGCCTTGCGGCGGTTGCGGGTCGTGCAGTCCGCGCGGGTCAGGATGTGCAGCCGGTCGAGCTGGTCGCCCGCGTCCCGCACGTACCGGCGGACGGCGGAGTCGGTCCACTCGCCGTCGCCGTACCCGTGGAAGCGCAGGTGCAGCTCGATCAGCTTGCTGACCTGGTCGATCTGCTCGTTGCTGAACCGCAGCGCCTTCATCCGCTTGCGGGCCAGCTTGGCCCCGACCACGTCGTGGTGATGGAACGTGACCTTGCCGCCGGCTTCGTTCCGCTTGGTCTTCGGTTTGCCGATGTCGTGGATCAGCGCCGCGAACCGAACGACGAAATCCGGCGTCGGAACAGACAGACGGGATTCCAGATCGATGGCCTGATCGAGGACGGTGAGCGAGTGCTGGTAGACGTCCTTGTGCCGGTGGTGCTCGTCGACCTGCAGCTTCAGGGCCGGCAGCTCGGGCAGCACGTGCTCGGCCAGACCGGTCGAGACCAGCAGGTCGAGCCCGATCCGCGGGTGGTCGGAGCAGATCAGCTTCTCCAGCTCGTCGCGGACCCGCTCGGCGGACACGATCGTGATCCGGTCGGCCATCGCGGTCATCGCCGCCACCACGGCCGGGTCCGGCGTGAAGCCGAGCTGCGCCGCGAACCGGGCCGCCCGCATCATCCGCAGCGGGTCGTCGGAGAACGAGTCCTCCGGCGTCCCGGGGGTCCGGATCCGCTGGTTCGCGACGTCCTCGATCCCGCCGTACGGGTCGACGAACTGCCGCGACGGCAGCCGGACCGCCATCGCGTTCATCGCGAAGTCCCGGCGGGCCAGATCGCCCTCCAGGGAGTCGCCGTAGGCCACCTCCGGTTTGCGCGAGATGGGATCGTAGGTTTCCGACCTGTAGGTCGTGATTTCCAGGACCCACTCACCCTTACGACAACCGATGGTGCCGAACGCCTTGCCGATGTCCCAGACATGGTCCGCCCAGCCGGACAGCAACCGCTCGATCACGTCCGGGTGCGCTGACGTGGTGAAGTCCAGATCCTTGCTCCCCCGGCCGAGGAGAATGTCCCGGACCGGGCCGCCGACCAGCGCGATCTCGTGGCCTGCGGCGGTGAAGCGGGAGCCCAGTTCGTCGACGACCGGAGCGAGTTGCAGCAGGGCCTGGACGGCACGCTGCTGCACCGCGGACAACGATCCGGCTGAGGCTGACTGGTCGGCAAAGGGTGACACGGGGAACTAGGTTACGGTGACGGCGTGTTCAGACGGCGACTGAGGCTCCCAGCGGTGCTGGGTGCTTGCCTGTTGGTTGCTGCTTCGGCAGCGACCCTGGGCGCTCCGGCCGAGGCCGCGCCGGCCGACGAGCCGGCCGTCCAGGTCACGATCGACTCGTTCGGGCCGGCCGCGCCGAAGGCGGGTCAGCAGGTCGTGATCAAGGGCCGGGTGACGAACACCAGTTCGGTGACGTTCGACGATCCGCAGGCGCTGGCCTGTATCGACCGGACCCGGCTGGCCAGCACCGCCGCGCTGGACGCGATCCCCAGCGAGCAGAACGTCCCGATGAACGACCGGGACAGCTGCCGCAACCTGACCAACGACGAGCAGACCTTCCAGCCGTTCGAGCAGCCGCTGGCGCCGAAGCAGACGGTCGAGTTCACGCTGACGGTGCCGTGGAAGGAATGGCGGATCACCGGCCAGACCGGCGTGTACGTCGTCGGCGTCGCGTTCCGCGGGAAGCCGCCGAACAGCGAGCGGGTGATGGCCGGCCGGGCCCGCACCCTGATGCCGGTGCTCGGCAAGGAACCGCTGACCCGATCGGTCAACACCGCCCTCGTCGTACCGCTGCGGCACCGTCCGACCCAGCTCGGCGGCAAGAACTTCGCCAACGAGTCGCTCGCCCAGGCCCTGGCCCCGGCCGGATCGCTCGGCCGCCTGCTCGCGCTGGGCCGGGCCCACAAGATCACCTGGCTGGTCGACCCGGCGACACTCGACGAGATCCGCCAGATGACAGGGGGATACCTCGTCGTCGGCGAGAACGGGCAGGTCACGCCGGGCTCCGGACAGGCGGTAGCGACCGCCTGGCTGAAGGAGTTCGAGGCCGGCCGGACCCGCGGCAACCAGGTCGTGCTGCTGCCGTACGGCGATCCCGACGTGGCGGGCCTCGTGGACTCCGGCGACCCGCTGAAGAAGCTGGTCGCGCAGGCCCGGACGAAGACCGAACGGTCCGGCGGCGAGCTGGCCCCCGGATTCACCAACGGCCTGTGGCTCGAAGGCGGGGCCGCCGCGAGCCGCTACCTGGCTGCCGCCGCCAGCGGCTTCCCCGGCTCCACCCCCGATGACCTGAACCTGGTCAGCAGCTCCTCATGGCCTGCGGCCAGTCGTCCGGTGCTGACCAGCACCCCCGTGTACAACGTCTTGACGCCGGACGGCACGCATAGCGCGGAGCGCGCGGTGATCGCCGACTCGTCGCTGACGGCCGGCGGCCCGGACCCGGAGACCGCCGAGAGCCCGCTCCAGGTCCGGCAGCGGTTCGCGGCCGTCACCGCGCTGATCGCGGCCGGCGGCAAGGGCACCGCGTCGGTGGTCGTCGCACCGCCGCGCGGCTGGGACAGCGACGGAGTCGCGACCGCCGCGCTCGCGGGCAGCCTGTCGCAGCTGCCCTGGATCAAGGCCACCGATGTCGCCGGTGTGGTCGCCGCCAACCAGCGGCCGCTGACCACCAAGGCACCGCCGGCGCCCAAGACCAACGGCATCCTCACCGAGACCCAGCTGGACGGCATCAAACAGCTCGACGACGCAACCACCACGATGCAGAACCTGCTCGACGACGGGAACGCGCTGCCGGAGGTGATGACGCAGGCGCTGCTGCGGTCCACCTCGTCCAACTGGAGCGGCTACCCGGAGGAGGCCAGGCACTTCACCGCGATCGAGCTCGGCTCCGCCAACCAGCAGCTCGGCAAGGTGCACCTGGTGAACGCGAGCGTGGACCGCGGGCTGCGCAAGGAGATCAAGGTCAACCTGGCCGGCAGCAAGGGCACGTTCCCGCTGACGATCACCAACGAGACCGACTGGTCGGTCCGGGTCGGCATCGTGGTCACCTCGCTGAACCGGTCCGACCTGAAGATCAAGACACCGCAGACCGTCGTGCTGGGTCCCGGTCAGAAGTGGACGCCGCGGATCAACGCCAGCGCCGAGCAGAACGGTCTGATCCGGGCCAACGCCCAGGTCGTCAACGCGGACGGCAACCCGGTCGGCAAGTCCCAGGAACTGCTGATCCAGGCCAGCCAGTACGGCAGCGTCGGCTGGATCCTGGTCGGCGCCGCCTGCGCCCTGCTGTTCGGGACGTCGTTCGTCCGCATCTACCGCCGGGTCCGCACCGAGCGCCGCACCGCGGCCGCCGCGAGCAGCGGATCCGCCACCGCCGACGCGACGGACACGACCGAGACAGTGGACAGCGCGGGCCCGGCCGAGGCCGCCGACACCGCCGCCCCTGATCCCGCCCACGACCGCCCCGGGACGCACGGCGCCGCCGAAGCCCCGGACGCGTCCCTGAAAGAAGGAGTCGGTTCGAAGGATGGCTGACCGCACCCTGCGCTCCGCGGCGGTGATGGCAGCCGGAACGGTGCTGTCCCGCCTGCTCGGATTCGTCCGGATCGCCCTGCTCGCGGCCGCCATCGGCACCGCGCTGCGCGGCGACATCTTCACCGCCGCGAACACCATCCCGAACAGTCTCTACATCCTGCTGGCCGGCGGCGTCTTCAACACCGTGCTGGTCCCGCAACTGGTGCGCGCGATCAAGAACCACGACGACGGCGGCCAGGACTTCACCAACCGGCTGCTGACCTTCGGCTTCGTCGTGCTCGCGATCGTCACGGTCGCCTGTGTGCTGGCGGCGCCGGCGATCGCCGAGCTGTACATGCCGGAGGAGCTGCACGACCCGTCCCGGGCGACCGAGAAGGCGAACATGATCATGTTCGTCCGGCTGTGCCTGCCGCAGATCTTCTTCTACGGCGCGTTCGTCCTGGTCGGGCAGGTGCTGAACGCGCGCCGCCGGTTCGGCCCGATGATGTGGGCGCCGATCGCGAACAACATCGTCGCGTGCGCCTCGATCGTGATCTTCCTGTTCGTCTACCGGGTCGGCGACAATCCCCCGACCTACAGCCACGGCGAGGAGCTGCTGCTCGGTCTCGGGCACACGGTCGGTATCGCCGTCCAGCTCCTGGTGCTGCTGCCGTATCTGCGGGCCAGCGGGCACTTCTACCGGCCCAAGTTCGGCCTCCGCGGTACCGGTCTGGGACATACTGCCCGATTGGGCATCTGGACGGTGCTGTTCGTGGCGGTCAACCAGGTGACCCTGGTCGTCGTCACCCGGCTCGCGATCGCCGGTAGCGCCTCGGGCGACCCGGGCGCCAAGGCCGGTCTGTTCGCGTACAGCACCGCGATGCTGATCATCCTGGTCCCGCACGGCATCGTCACGGTCTCGCTCGCCACCGCGGCCTTGCCGCAGATGTCCGCGCTCGCGGCCGACGGTGACACCGCCGAGGTGGCGCAGCTGTCCGCCCGGTCGATCCGGCAGACGCTCGCGATCGTCGTCCCGGCGGCGGCCGCGATGATCGCCTTCGCCTACCCGATCGTGACGATCATCGCCGGCTACGGCTCGGGCAAGAACAACCTGACGCTGATGGCGTACACGCTGATGACGCTCGCGCTCGGGATCGTGCCGTTCACCGTGCAGTACTTCCAGCTCCGCACCTTCTACGCCTTCGAGGACACCCGGACGCCGTTCTTCCTGCAGTGCGTGATCGCCGCGACCAACATCGCCGCAGCCGTGATCGGCGTCCGGGTCCTGCTCGACCAGGCGCACCTGCGGTTCAGCGGTGTGGTGCTCGGCGCCGCGTACGCGCTCGCCTACCTGGTCGCCGTGCTGATCTCCCGGCCGGTGCTGCGGCGCAAGGTGCCGCGGGTCCCGGGCGCCGGGATCGGGCTGCCGCTGCTCGCGATGGTGATCGCGGCGGTCGCCGGCGCCGGCGCGGGCCGCGTCGTGCTCTGGGTGGTGAGCCTGGCGATCGACTGGTCCGGCCCGCTCGGCGCGGTCCTGCAGCTCGCCGTCGCGGCGGTCGTGATGCTGCCGGTGTACGCCGCGGTGTCCCGGGTACTCCGCATCCACGAAGTGAACGACGTGGTGTCCATGGTCACATCGAAGCTGCCGATCCGCCGCTGATCCGGACCGCTTGTGCGTTAGTGCACCACCTGTCCGGTCAGCGGGGCACTAACATGGGGCCTGCGATCAGGCCGCTGGGCATCAAGGAGGGCGAGAGACACCGTGTCGAACCAGACCGTGAGTCCTGGTGCCCTCCTGGCCGGGCGGTACCGGATCGCCGAGCTGCTGGCCGAGATCGACGGTGCCCGGGTGTGGCGTGCCGTCGACGAGGTGCTCAGCCGCGCGGTCGTCGTCGACGTCCTGCCGGTCGGTGACCCGCGGACCAACCTGCTCTTCGACGCCGCCCGCCGGGCCGCCGCGGCGAACGACCCGCGGTTCCTGCGGGTGCTCGACTGCGACATGCACGACGGCGTGACGTACTGCGTGCGCGAGTGGGCCGGCGGCCGGACGCTGGAGCGGATGCTCGGCAGCGGCCCGCTCACCGGGCAGCAGGCCGGCTGGCTGGCCCGTGAGGTGTCCGAGGCCCTCGAGAACCTGCACCGCACCGGCTACGCGCACGGCGCGATCAGCCCGGCCACGGTCGTGGTCACCGACGCGGGCGCGATCAAGATCATCGGCGTCTCCACCGAGGCGGCGCTACGGTCGTCCGGCGCCGGTTCGCCGGAGGAGGACGTCCACTCGCTCGGTGAGCTGCTCTTCGCCTCGCTGACCGGCCGCTGGCCCGGTCCGGCTCCTGCCTGGGGCCTGCAGCCCGCGCCGGTCGAGCACGGCCGGCTGCTGAGCCCGCGCCAGGTGCGCGCCGGCGTGCCGCGCTCGCTGGACGACATCAGCGACCGCCTGCTCGGCGACCCGCCGCGGCACCACGCTCCGCCGATCACCAGCGCGGCCGGCCTGTCCGCGGCGCTGTCCGGGGTCGTCGGCAGCTCGCACGAGCCGCCGAACCAGATGGACGAGACCGTCCAGGTCGCCCGTCAGAACGGCAGCATCGACGACGCCACCCAGGTGGTGCCGCAGCCCCCGCCGCCCGCGCTCGACCCGACGCCCCAGCCGTCGTACGCCGAGGCGCAGAACGGCTACGGCGCCCCCCAACCGGCGTACAACCAGGCGGCCGAGACCCGTCCGGTGCGCCGCCAGCCACCGCCGCCGTCGAACGGGAACGGCCGGCGCCGGCACGACGAGCCGAAGCCGAAGGGCTCCTGGGGCGGCCGGATCCTGATCCTGCTCGCGATCCTCGCGCTGCTGTCGGTGATCGCGATGGCGCAGTTCCTGCTCAAGGGCGCGATGAACAACGACCAGGGCAGCGACGACGGCGGGACCAAGAGCAGCGCCCCGCCGCAGACCAGCACCACTCCGTCGTCGACCGGCGGCGCGGCGAAGATCGTCGGCGCCAAGGACTTCGACCCGGAGCCGGCCGGCAACGGCAACGAGCACCCCGAGGACGTCAAGAACACCTACGACGGCAAGGCGACGACGACCTGGACGACCATGTCGTACAGCCGGGCCAACCTCGGCGGTCAGAAGCCGGGCGTCGGCATCTACTACGACCTTGGCGCGCCGACGGCCGTGTCGAAGGTGCAGGTCGCGCTGAAGGGCGACGGCACCAGCGTCCAGCTGCTGGTCCCGAAGAGCGACGGCGGCGCCGCCCCGACGGAGGTCGACGGCTGGAAGCCTGTCGCCACCCAGGAGAACCAGCCTGAGGGTACGGTGACCCTTACCCCCTCGGCACCGACCGAGACGCAGTACGTGCTCGTCTGGCTGACGAAGCTGCCGAAGGACGACGGCGGCAAGTACCGGGGCACGATCTCGGAGGTCACGATCCAGAAATGACCGCTCACGTGGACTCGGGCAATCCGCCGCCCCGGCCGGACGTCCCCCGCATCGGCGCGGACGACCCGGTGCCGCAGGGCGCGGTGCAGCCTGCCCCCGTCGACGGTCCGGTGAGTTACGACCAGCTCGACGACCACGAGCTGCTCCGGATGCACGTGGCCGGCAACCCGGACTCGTTCGGGTTCCTGGTGAAGCGGCACCGGGACCGGATGTGGGCGGTCGCGATCCGCACCCTCGGCGAGCCCGAGGAGGCGGCGGACGCGCTGCAGGAGGCGTTCATCTCGGCGTTCCGGCGGGCGGACTCGTTCCGCGGCGACGCGAAGGTGACCACCTGGCTGCACCGGATCGTGGTGAACGCCTGTCTGGACCGGATCCGCCGCCGTCAGGTGCGGGCCGCCGACCCGCTGCCCGAGGACGAGGACCGCGCCGCCGAGCTGGCGGGGCCGTCCGAGGACGACCCGGCCGAGGTGCGGGAGCGCCGGCTCGACGTGCTGAACGCCCTGAAGCAGATCAACGAGGACCAGCGCGCGGCGCTGGTCCTGGTCGACATGGAGGGCTACTCGATCGAGGAGGCGGCCGCGATCCTCGACTGCGCCCCCGGCACGGTCAAGTCGCGCTGTGCCCGCGGCCGCGCCAAACTGCTCCCGCTGCTGCGGCACTGGCAGACGACCCGGGAGTCCGACGCACCGGACAAGTCCGCCGCGGAAGCGGTGGGAACCGAATGACCTGGTCCCCCGTCGAAGCGAAGTCGCCTGCCTCTGGCGACCGGACGACCGACGCCTTCGACGGAGTTCTTCCTATGACCCTGTGGCTACGGCTACGCACCTCCCGTGAGGAGGCGAGCCCCCGATGACCGATCCCGGTCTGCCGACCAGTGAGCACCTCGAGCACCTGGACACGGACACGATCGCCGACCTGATCGAGAACCTGCTGCCCGCGACCGAGGCGCACCGCGCTCGTGAGCATGTGAAGGCATGCCCGGAGTGCCAGCAGACGTACGACGCCCTCCTGGAACTGACCAGGGACCTGGCCGAGGAGGGGCGCGCCGACATCCCGATGCCGACCGACGTCGCCGAGCACCTGGACGCGGTGATCGTGTCCGAGTCGGTGCTGCGCGCGTCCACGGTCGGCGTGCACTCGCTGGCCCAGATCCGCGAGGAGCCGCGCCGGCACCTGCCGAAGCTGCTCGGCGCCGCGGCCGGTGTGGTGCTGATCGCCGCGCTCGGCGTCGGCGTGGTGTTCGCCACCAAGGACCAGGCGAACGACGGCGCCGCGGCCGCCGACCCGAACACGCCGCCGGCCGACACGGTCACGGTCAGCTCCAAGGACATCGGTCCGTCGACCAAGCGCTGGCTGGACCACACCCCGGGCGCGATCCTGCACGGCTCGGCCGACGAGCAGGCCTGTGCCCGGTCGTTCGCGGCCGGCCAGGCGAACTCGAACGTCCGGCTCGTCCAGCCCGCCAAGGTCAACGGCAAGCGGGCCACGATCATCGGCCTGCAGGGCTCACAGCCGAGCGAGATCCAGGTGTTCGCGGTCACCGGATGTAGCGTCGCGGGCGGCGTACCGAGCTCGATCTACGAGACCACGGTGACGCTGCGCAACCGCTGAGTCCACGACCGTACGTCGATGCGGTGACGCGCGCCCGCGATGGGTACCGTATTTATACGGACCCGCCCCACCGCCCCGGTCAGGGGGGAATGGTCGGCCTCTAGGATCCGTTGAGTACGACGTCACTGTCTCGACGACACGAGGAACGCCTGCATGAGCGACTCCACCACAGTCCGCAACGTCATCATCGTCGGCTCCGGCCCGGCCGGTTACACCGCCGCCGTGTACGCCGCGCGCGCGGCGCTGGAGCCGCTGGTCTTCGAGGGTTCCGTCACCGCCGGCGGCGCGCTGATGAACACCACCGAGGTGGAGAACTTCCCCGGTTTCTCGCAGGGCATCATGGGCCCGGCGCTGATGGACGAGATGCGCACCCAGGCCGAGCGCTTCGGCGCCGAGCTGGTGCCGGACGACGTGATCAAGGTCGACCTGACCGGCGACATCAAGGTGGTCACCGACTCGGCGGGCACCGAGCACCGCGCCAAGGCCGTCATCCTGGCGATGGGGTCGGGCTACCGCAAGCTCGGGCTGGCCGACGAGGACCGGATGTCCGGTCACGGCGTGTCCTGGTGTGCGACCTGTGACGGCTTCTTCTTCCGCGACCACGAGATCGCGGTCGTCGGCGGTGGCGACTCCGCCGTCGAGGAGGCCACCTTCCTGACCAAGTTCGCGAAGAAGGTGCACCTGGTGCACCGCCGCGACGAGCTGCGGGCCTCGAAGATCATGGCCGACCGGGCGTACGCCAACGACAAGATCGAGTTCCACTGGAACTCGGCCGTCGACACGATCCACGGCGAGGACAAGCTGACGCACCTGACGCTGAAGGACACCGTCACCGGCGAGACCCGCGAGCTGCCGGCCACCGGCCTGTTCATCGCGATCGGCCACGACCCGCGCTCGGAGCTGGTCAAGGGCCAGGTCGACCTGGACGCCGAGGGCTACGTGCTGGTCAAGCCGAACAGCACCGAGACCAACCTGCCGGGCGTGTTCGCCGCGGGTGACCTGGTGGACCACACCTACCGGCAGGCGATCACCGCGGCCGGCACCGGCTGTGCGGCCGCCCTGGACGCCGAGCGCTTCCTGGCCACCCTCGAGGACGCGGCCACCGCGGCCGCCGCCGCGGCCACCCAGCCCGTCTCTGTCTGACCTGAACCTCACACCTCACTGAAGGAGATACGCCCGTGGGCGAGAAGATGAACGCTGTCACCGACGCCGAGTTCGACCAGACGGTGCTGAAGAGCGACAAGCCGGTCCTGGTCGACTTCTGGGCGGAGTGGTGTGGCCCGTGCCGCCAGGTGTCCCCCATCCTGGAAGAGCTGAACCAGGACCACGGCGACAAGATCACATTCCTGAAGATGAACGTCGACGAGAACCCGGTCACCCCGAGCAACTACCGCGTCACCGGTATCCCTACGATCAACGTCTACGTGAACGGTGAGCTGGCCAAGTCCATCGTCGGCGCCAAGCCGAAGGCGGCGCTGCTCAAGGAGCTGGCCGACTTCACTGGCTGAGAAGCAGGACAACCCCGTCCGCCACGGTTAGAGGAGCCAGTTGATGGAAGCCCCCCACGGCGTGTACCGGATCGGCGACAGCGGTGAGGCAGTCGCCGAGATCGTCGGCAAGCTGCAGCGGCTCGGGCTGCTGACCGGCGGTCACGACGTCTACGACGAAGCGACCGCGCACGCCGTCCGGGGCTTCCAGCAGCAACGCGGGCTGATGATCGACGGCGTCGTCGGCCCGCAGACCTACCGGGCGATCGACGACGCGCGCTGGCGGCTGGGCGACCGGCTGCTGACGTACGTGCCGTCGCATCCGCTGAGCGGTGACGACGTCCTGAGCCTGCAGGCCAAGCTGCAGGAGCTCGGGTTCGCGGTCGCCCGGATCGACGGGATCTTCGCGGCGGACACCCAGCGTGCGGTGACCGAGTTCCAGCGCAACATGGGCCTCCCGGCGGACGGCACCTGCGGCCCGTCGACGTTCAAGGCGCTGGAGCGTATCCGCCCGATGGCGACCGGCGGCCGCCCGGACGCGCTGCG
Organism: Kribbella sp. NPDC003557; assembly: GCF_040610805.1. Classification (NCBI taxonomy): domain Bacteria; kingdom Bacillati; phylum Actinomycetota; class Actinomycetes; order Propionibacteriales; family Kribbellaceae; genus Kribbella; species Kribbella sp. NPDC003557. The sequence goes on along the minus strand of NZ_JBEXMY010000002.1, from coordinate 1,100,245 downwards.
CGCCCGCGAGGCCGTCCGCGCCGCCGGACCGCGACTGTCCGGCAAGACCGTGGTGATCGACCCTGGCCACGGCGGTTTCGACTACGGCTGGGAGGGCTTCGGCCTGCGCGAGTCCGACATCGCGTACGACCTGGCCGCCCGGATCGAGGGCCGTCTCGGCGCCACCGGCGTCCGCGCGTACCTCTCCCGCGGCCGCGACCAGGGGCCGGACGAGCTGGCCCGGGCCGCGTTCGCGAACGAGACCGACGCGAACCTGTGCGTCTCGCTGCACACCGACGGGTCGATGAACCCCGAGGCGCAGGGCGTCGCGACGTACTACTACGGCAACGACCTGCACGGCGCCTCGTCGAGCGTCGGCGAGCAGTTCGCCGGCCTGGTGCAGCGCGAGATCGTCGCCCGGACCGACCTGCTGAACTGCCGGACGCACGCCAAGACCTGGGACCTGCTGCGGCGGACCAAGATGCCCGCGGTGCGGCTGGAGATCGGCTACGTGACCAACCCGCACGACTCCGCGCGGCTGGCCGACCCGGCGTTCCGCGACGTGATCGCGGAGGCGATCGTGGTCGCCATCCAGCGCGTGTACCTGCCGCCGGAGCAGGACGCCGCCACCGGCATGCTCCGTTTCGGGCAACTCACCGTCTGAGTAGTCAGCGAGTAACAGCTCGCCTACCCTGGGTTGTGACATTCCAACCTGGGGGTGGCAATGATCCGCTGGCTCAGCTGTCTCGGTCTGTTGGCAGTCCTCCTCACACCGGCACCGGCCGAAGCCGCTGAGGCCGGCCGCCTGGTCGCGATCACCGACCAGGACTACGACAACGCCGCGGCCGCCCGCATCCGGCTGATGGATCCGGCGGTGGCCGACTGGAACTCCGGCACCGCGCAGAAGTGGACCTGGTCGCCCACCAGCACCAACGGCTTCTCGGGGCTCACCGGCGCCTGGGGTCTGCCGTCCGACGTGAAGCTGCGGATGAAGGGCGGCGCGTACGTCGCCCTGGTCACGGACTCCCGCGGTCTCGCCGGACTGATCAGCTACCCGGCCGGCCGGAAGCTGTGGGCCGCCAACGTTGGCTCAGCCAACAACCCGCACAGCATCGAACTGCTGCCCGACGGCAACGTGGCGGTGGCCGCGAGCACCGGTGGATTCGTCCGCATCTACACGGCCTCCCAAGGCACGTCGACGTACGTGACCTATCCGCTGCCGGACGCGCACGGCGTCCAGTGGGATCCCACCCGCCAGTTGCTGTGGGTCCTGGGCGGCAGCAAGCTGGCAGGACTGAAGATCACCGGCACGCCCGCCGAACCGGTGATCAGCGACGGTCCGGTGATCACTCTGCCGACCGGCGGTGGCCACGACCTGACTCCGGTGCTGGAGAACCACGACCTGCTGTGGGTTTCCACCGGCTCGAAGGTGTACCAGGTCAGCAAGTCCGCGGCGGCAGTTGTCGCGACGTTCGACCAGGCCGGCATCAAGAGCGTCAGCAGCATGCCGAACGCGCAGCAGGTCCGGACGTCCCCGAAGGCGGGCTGCCGGACGACGTGGTGCACCGACACCGTGAACTTCGCCGTCCCCGCGGCGACGCGGACCTTGTCCGGAGCGGAGATCTACAAGGCCCGCGTCTGGAGCTCGCGCTACGAGTGATCCTCGAGCTTGATCTTCGGGAGAACACGGTCGAGCCCGCTCGGCAGCCACCACGCGCGGCGGCCGAGGAGACGTAGCACCGCGGGGACGATGACGCAGCGGATGAGTACGGCGTCGAGCAGCACCGCGGTGGCCAGGCCGAGGCCGAACTGCTTCAGCATCCGGTCCGGGCTGAGCAGGAACGCGCCGAACACCACGATCATGATCGCGGCCGCCGCGGTGATCACGCTGCCGGTCGTCGCGAGCCCTTCCCGGACCGCGACGCGGGGATCGCCGGTGCGCCGCCATTCCTCGTGGATCCGGGAGACCAGGAACACCTCGTAGTCCATCGACAACCCGAACACGATCGCGAAGATCATGACCGGCACGAACGCCTCGATCGGCCCGGCCTGCGCGCCGAACCAGCCCTGCTGGAACACCAGCGTGATGACGCCGAGCGAGGCACCGATGCTGAGCAGGTTGAGAGCGGCGGCCTTCAACGGGATCAGCACCGACCGGAACACCGCCATCAGCAGCAGCGCCGACAAGCCGACCACGACCAGCACGAAGATCGGCAGCCGCTTGCTCACCGCCGCCGCGAAGTCGTCCGCGGCCGCCGTCGATCCACCGACCAGGTACGTCCCGCCGAGCTTCGGCAGGGTGTCCTTCCGCAACCGCTCGACGAGATCGCTCGTCGCCTTGTCCTGCGGTGCGGACTTCGGGAACGCCAGCACAGTGGCGACCTTGCCGTCCGGCGTCACCTGCGGCGGAGTCACGGCCGCGATCCCGGAGTCGGTCGCCAGCGCCTGGGTGAGCGCCTGCGTCTGCGTGCCCTCGGTCACGACGACCAGCGGACCGTTGAAGCCGGGCCCGAACCCGTCCGCCAGCAGGTCGTACGCCTTCCGGCTGGTCTTGGCCGGATCGTCCGTCCCCGCATCCGCGAACCCGAGCCGCATCCCGAGCGCCGGCAGCGACAGCGCCACCAACGCCACGACGCCGAGCACCAGCGGCACCCACGGCCCGCGCTGCACCATGCCGGCCAGCCGCCGCCACCCGTCGCCCGGCGTACGCCGCTGCTTGGCGGCATGCTTGCGGACGCTCCGCTCGATCCGCTTCCCGAACAGCGTCAGCAACGACGGCAGCAAGGTCACCGCCGCGAGCATCGTCATCAGCACGGTCAACGTGACCCCGAGCGCGACGCCTTGCAGCGAGCCGAGCCCCAGCGCCAGCAGACCGAGCAACGCGATCACCACCGTGCACCCCGCGAACATCACCGAACGGCCCGCGGTGTCCAGCGCGACGACCTTCGGGTCGGCCGTGCCCTTCAGCAGTTCGTGGCGATAGCGGGAGAAGATCAGCAACGCGTAGTCGATGCCGACGCCGAGCCCGACCAGCATCATCACCGGCGTCGTGTACTCCGGCACCGTGAAGAAGTGCGACGCGAGCATCAGCAAGGCGACCGTGCTGCCGACCGCGAACACGGCGGTCAGCAGCGGAAGCGTTGCCGCCAGCAACGATCCGAAGAGGAACACCAGGATCACCAGTGCGGCCAGGATGCCCGCGCCCTCGGACGCGCCGCCCGAACTCTCCGCGGCGTTCCGGGCCAGATCGCCGCCGGCCTCGACCTGGAAACCCGGCCGGGCGAAGTCCTGCGCTCGCTGGATGATCGTCCGGACGTCCTCGACCGGCATGTCGGCGACGGTGGCGTCCAGGCCGACCGTCGCGTACGCCGTACGTCGATCTGTCGACATTGCGCCCGGGGACGCGAACGGATCGGCGACCGAGGCGACATGTGGAAGGTCCCGCACCACCGCGAGCATCGAGGCGACCCTGGACCTCTCGACCTGGAGTCCGCCCTCGGCCCGGAACACGAGCTGCACGCTCGCGGTGTCGCCCTGCGGCTGGTGCGCCGCGAAGAGGTCCGCCACCCGCTGCGAGTCTGTGCCCGGCAGCGAGTTGTCGTTCTTGTAGTTCGCGCCGACCACCGTCGACGCGACGGTGACGGCAACCAGTGCCAGGACCCAGAGCAGGAGCGCCAGGCCGGCGTGCCGCATCGCCCACCCGGAAACCCGGTGCAGCACACCGGGCCGGGTCACTGGTCGGGTCGGGGTGTCCACACTCATCGCAGATCCTCATAAGTAGATTGGCTACATGTTGCCTATCGACATTAACAGACGCATGAGTAGACTGGCTACATGAAGGCGGATGCACTGCGTGGACACCTCGACCCGATGATCCTGGCCGTCGTCGAGCACGAACCGCTGCACGGCTACGCGATCATGGAAGCGTTGCTGGAGCGCAGCGGCGGCGAACTCGATCTGCCGACCGGCACGCTCTACCCGGCGCTCCGCCGCCTGGAGCGAGCCGGCTACCTGGCCAGCGAGTGGAGCACGGTCGGCGGACGCAAGCGCCGTACGTACCAGCTCACCAGCGCCGGCGCGAAGATGCTTGCCGCCGGCAAGCAGGAGTGGGTGACCTTCCGGGCGGTGGTGGAAGGGGTGCTACGCCCGGGCCAGGCGTAGGCCGCGGGTGGCCTGCTGGGCGACCAGGAGCAGCGGCAGGACGACGAAGCCGCTGACCACGCCGAGGTCGAGCAGGCCGTTCGGATGCGGGCTGGTCAGCGCCATCAGGAGGCTGATCGCGCCGATCGCCGCCGCGTTCGCGAGCGCGAAGACCGTGGTCACGCCGGCGAGGTGCTCCCGGACCACCGGGTAGCGCAGGCCGATGCCCGCGGCAACGACCGCGAGCACGGCTCCGACGATGGCGACCGTACCGACGTCGCGGACCAACGCCTGCAGCAAATCGTTCAGCGGGTTGGGGTCGTCCGGCCCGCTGTTCCAGCTCCAGGCACCTTCCCGCCACACGACGGGCTGGATGATGAGCGCCGCGAACAGCAGCACCGCCGTCCGCCGGCTCTGGCTGACGGCGAGGTCCGCACGATAGCCCGGCGCGACCTCCTCGAGCGTCCCGAAGTCGGCCACCGCGTGCTTCTCCGCGTCGCGCCTGTCCATGCCGTCCGCCTCGAAGGCCTCGGCGGCGTCGGTCAGGTGGTCGCGCGCCTCGGCCAGCAGGTCCGCCTTACGGCGCCGGGGTCCCCAGAGCTCCTTGCTCAGGGCCGCGAGGTAGTCGTCGATGGGCACTTCTCCAGTATGAGGAGCGCGTCCCCGGCTCACGTCCGGGGTCCCACTGACTCACCCCTGAGCTTGGCGCGGCGCCGCCGCTGGATGATGAAGAACCCGATGTACCCGATCACGACGAGCGTGAAGCCGACCTTCTCCGCGATCGGCGTCGCGCCCTCCGGCCAGATGTGACCGTCCAGGTAGTGGTTGATGTAGCCGCTCTCGTACGGGATCTCGCCGCCGCGGCGGCGGAAGTACTTCTCCGCGCCGGTGAACGGGCAGTCGTAGTCCACGATCACGATGGCGAGGTTCCAGACCACGATCGCCAGATGGGCCCAGATCAGCTTCGGCCACTTCCAGGCCAGGAAGGCGCCGATCACGAAGAACAGCAGGAAGGCGGCGTGCAGGACGAACATCACGTCGCCGAGAAACCGCCAGAACATCGGCTACTCCGGTCCTGTCCGGAGTGCGTCCCGGACCGTGACCGGCGCCGACGGCGACTGCTCCGGACGGATGGCACCCATCAGGCGCTCGACGGCGGCCTCCATCTCGCTGCGCCAGGTGATCGCGGACCGCAGGTCCAGCCGTAGCCGGGGATTGCGCGGGTGGTCGCGCACCACCCCGAAGCCCACGGCCCGCAGGAAGTCGGTCGGCCAGACACATCCGGGCCCGTCCCAGCGCGAGTCCCCGAACGCCTCGACGGCGCGGAAGCCTCGCTTCAGCACGTCCTTGGCGACCGCCTGGACCAGGATCTTGCCGAGCCCGAGTCCCAGGTACCGCGGCAGGATCCGGCCGGTCGCGAGTACGACGGCGTCCGGGCTGACGGGTGCGGTCGGGAACGCCTGGATCCGGGGCAGGTACGTCGCCGGGGCATACACCGCGAAGCCGGCCGGCTCGTCGTCCACCGACAAGACGATGCCCGCGCTTCCCCAGTCGAGCAGCAACTGGGACAGCCAGGCCTCCTTCTCCAGCCCGGTGTCGCCGTTGCGGTCGGCCTGCCGCGCCGCCACCGGATCGAGCTCCCAGAACACGCAGTCACGGCAGGGCACCGGCAGCTCGCCGAGGTTGGCGAGCGTCAGCGGTTCCAGCCGTCGGGCCATCAGGGCGTCCGTTCAGCGCTACGTGCTGTTGGCTTCGTCACGGTCTGTCAGCGGCTGGCTGGTTCGGCCGCCGGTTCGGGGACCGGGACCGGCGTCCGCGCGTCCGGCGTCCGGGTCGCCTCGGGGGCGACGTACCGCTGTTGCACCTTCGCCGCCGGTTGCCGCCGGAACAGCTCGCCGGCGAACCCGGCCAGTACGCCCAGCGCCAACCCGCCGAGCGCCCATCCGGCTGTCCTGCCCACGCTCATCCCAGTTTCCGCCTTCCGGTTCCACCTCTCAGGCCGCACCGCGCCGCCCGGCTGTCTCAGCAGCCAGATTCCGGCATGGTCGAACCTGCCCCTATAAGGCATGGTAGTGAGAGGTCACGCCGATCCCCAGTCCCGACCTGGGTCTGTCGACGTAACCTGGTGACTTCCCCCTCGATCACCGTTGGAGTGGCCCTCGTGAGTGCTGACGTGCCCGATGTCCGGCAGACCCGTCTCGACAACTACGTCGAGGCGTACGCAGCCCGGACGAAGGGCATGACCGCATCGGAGATCCGGGCGCTGTTCTCGGTCGCCAGCCGGCCCGAGGTGGTCTCGCTCGCGGGCGGTATGCCGAACATCGGCGGCCTGCCGCTCGACGTGGTCGGCGGCGCGGTCCGCGACCTGGTGATCGAGAGCGGCGCCACCGCGATGCAGTACGGCTCCGGCCAGGGTGACCCGGTGCTGCGCGACCAGATCTGCGACATCATGCGGCTGGAGGGCATCGAGGCGCACCCCGACGACGTCGTCGTCACGGTCGGCAGCCAGCAGGCCGTCGACCTGGTCACCCGGGTGTTCTGCGATCCGGGCGACGTGGTGATCTGCGAGGCCCCGTCGTACGTCGGCGCGCTCGGCGTGTTCCGCGCGTACCAGTGCGAGGTCGTGCACGTCGCGATGGACGACGACGGTGTCGTGCCGGAGGCGCTGGAGCAGGCGATCGCGTCGGTCCGGGCAGCCGGCAAGCGGATCAAGTTCTTCTACACGATCCCGAACTTCCACAACCCCGCCGGGGTCTCGCTGTCCGACGAGCGGCGGGCGCGGGTGCTGGAGATCTGCCAGCGGGCGGAGCTCCTGATCCTCGAGGACAACCCGTACGGTCTGCTCGGGTTCGAAGGTGAGCCGCAGCAGGCGTTGCGCGCCGCGGACCGGGAAGGCGTCATCTACCTCGGCTCCTTCTCGAAGACGTTCGCCCCCGGTTTCCGGGTCGGCTGGGCAGTCGCGCCGCACGCCGTCCGGGAGAAACTCGTGCTGGCCCAGGAGTCCGCGACGCTGTGCCCGCCGACCTTCAGCCAGCTGGCGATCTCGTCGTACCTGGTCCGGCACGACTGGATGGGGCAGGTGAAGCAGTTCCGGGAGATGTATCGCGAGCGCCGGGACGCGATGCTCGCGGCACTGGCGGAAAAGATGCCAGCAGCAACCACCTGGACGCGGCCGCGGGGCGGGTTCTACGTCTGGCTGACGTTGCCGGACGGACTGGACGCGAAGGCGATGCTGCCCCGGGCGGTCACGGCGCGCGTCGCCTACGTGCCCGGAACGGCCTTCTTCTCCGACGGTTTCGGCTCCCAGTGCATGCGGCTGTCCTACTGTCATCCGACGCCGGAGCGGATCGCCGAGGGAGTCGGCCGGCTGGCCGCGGTGATCAACGAGGAGCTCGAGCTCCGGCAGACGTTCGGCCCGCTGCCACCCGGCGCCGGCCGTGAGTACGACGCTCCGGGGCCGGAGCTTTCCTAGCTCCGCTTCGCAAAGGTTGCGCAAGGGAGCTGCGGGCGGCCGGGGGCCCGGGAACCGGTAGGGGTACCGTTCGAGTGGGCCTCGGGACCGGCGACCGTGCCGGAGTCGCCCACGAGTGATCGGGATATTTGTGATGAGTGATCTGGGTCGAGTGCTGGTACTGGCAGGTGGGCTGTCGCACGAGCGGGATGTCTCGCTGCGGTCCGGCCGCCGAGTCGCGGACGCCCTGCGCAGTGTCGGCGTCGAGGTCGAACAGCGCGACGTCGACGCCTCACTGGTCGATCGGCTGCGCGACGATCCCCCGGACGCGGTGTTCCCCGTCCTGCACGGCGTCACCGGCGAGGACGGCGCTCTCCGCCAGGTCCTCGACCTGTACGGCGTGCCGTACGTCGGGGCCGACGCGGCCGCGTGCCGGACGGCGTTCGACAAGCCGGTCGCCGCGACGGTGGTCGGCGCCGCGGGACTGCACACGCCTGCCTCGGTCGTGCTCGGGCACGACACGTTCCGCGAGCTCGGTGCCGCGGCGCTGATGGAGGCGGTGATCAAGCAGGTCGGGCTGCCGCTGGTCGTGAAGCCGGCCCGGGGCGGGTCGGCGCTCGGCGCGTCGATCGTCCGGTCGGCCGAGGAGCTGCCGTCGGCGATGGTGAACTGCTACGCCTACGGACCGGTCGCGTTGATCGAGCAGTACGTCGACGGGACCGAGGTGGCCGTCACGGTCGTCGACACCGGCGACGGACCGCGGGCCCTGCCGGCCGTCGAGATCCGCCCGGACTCGGGCTTCTACGACTACGAGGCGCGGTACACGGCAGGCGCGACGCAGTTCGTCGTACCGGCTCGGTTGGAGCCTGAGGCCGCCGGTGCGTGCGCCGCGGCCGCTGTCCAGGCGCACCAGGCGCTGGGGCTGCGCGACCTCTCCAGGACCGACCTTGTGGTCGACGCGGCCGGGGTGCCGTGGTTCCTCGAGGTGAACGTTGCTCCGGGGATGACCGAGACATCGCTGGTCCCGCTGGCCGCTGAGGCAGCCGGGATCGAGCTGGGTGTGCTCTGCCGCGACCTGCTTGCCACCGCAGCAGCTCGCTGAACGCCGGACGTAGCAATGCCAGACCCCCGCTCCCCGGAGCCCGCTCGGCCCCTGTGGCGGACTGTGCTGACGCCGCAGTGGTCCGGTCTCCTCGTGCTCGCGCTGGCGCTCGCGGGAGTCATGACCGCCATGGGAGTGTGGCAACTGAGCGTCTACCGGTCGAAGACCGCCGACGCCACCGCTCAGCGTGCCGGTGCACCGCCGGTCGCGCTGCAGTCGCTCTTCTCCATTGACGAGGGCCTGCCATCGAAGGCCGTCGGCCGGCGCGTCACCGTCGAGGGCTCCTGGGGGCCTTCCGCTGACCAGGTCTTCATCGCGGACCGCGCCCAGGACGGCAAGAACGGCTTCTGGGTGGTGTCGCCACTCAAGCTCGCCGACTCCGGCGCGGTGATGGTCGTCCGCGGCTGGGTGCCGACTGTCACAGACCCGGCCGCGCAGGCACCAACTGGTCCGACGCAGTTGACCGGCTCGGTGATTGCGTCCGAGGCGGAGGACTCGTCGGACGACGCCGCGAAGGGGCGGGTGCTGTCGTCGCTGCGAATCCCGACGATCGTGCACCTGGTGGACTACCGGGTGTACGACGCGTTCGTCGTCCAGACCGCCGTCGGCGCGGGCGCCGTCCCGTCGCCGGCGCCGGCCACCGTCGTACCGCCTCCGCCGCCGACGGATCATGCCGGGCTGCGGAACGTCGCCTACGCCGTTCAGTGGTGGATCTTCGCGGCGTTCACGCTCTGGATGTGGGGGCGGATGGTGCTGGACGCGCATCGCTCGCCGCCAGACGAAGAGACAGGCGACCAGGTCGGGGAGCCTGTGGAGCCAAGCGGTACCGTTTCAGCGTGACTTCCTCTGCCGACCCCGCCACGTCCGCGAGCCCGCAGCCGCTCACTCCGGCCGTCCGCGGGGCTCTCACCCGCTATCGCGTGATCGCGTACATCGTCGGTGTGATGCTGCTCCTGCTGCTGTTCGTCGCGATGCCGCTGAAGTACCTGGCCGACGACCCCGGCGCGATGAACGTGATCGGCCCGCTGCACGGCTTCCTGTACGTCGTGTACCTGCTCGGCACGTTCGACCTGTTCCGTCGGGTCCGCTGGTCGTTGCCCCGGCTGGTCCTGATGGCGGTCGCCGGCACCATCCCGTTCCTCTCGTTCTACGCCGAGCGCAAGACGACCCACGAGCTTCTCGGCCGCTAGGTCGCAATGTTTCACATGAAACATTGCCAGTCGGCGCTGACATGGATATGTCGATATATCTCTCTGCCGACGAATCTCGACTGTTCGTGGCGTTAACTAGCTCTGTGAGCGGGATCCTAAGCCGCCTCGCCGGACTTACATCCGTGTGATTTCTGGGCCCGGCGGCTCTGGTGGACGCCCGTTTTCAGCCCGAAGGACGGCGTAATGCAGCCGAACGCTGCCGCCCGCATCCGAATGCACCGAAAGTAGCTGCAAGCGCGTCGGAGCCTCGCCGACCCCGAGCGGTGAGCCATCCATGATCGACGGCGTCCCCAATCCACCGACCAGCGCCGGCGCCACCGTCAGGTGCAGCTCGTCGATCAGACCGGCCCGCAGCAGCGCGCCGTTCAAGCCGCCGCCCGCGGTCGACAACACGCAGCTGATGCCCAGCTCCGATCCCATCGCGGCGAGCGCCCGCTGCAGGTCGACGCGCTCCTCGCCGGCTACGAGATAGCAGATGCGTTCCCGCCGGAGGTAGCTCAGATAGTCGGCGGGTGTCGATCGTGCTACCAGCACGAGCGCGCCCCAGCCCTCGTGCTTCTCCGTCCAGCGCACTCGCCCGCGGCTGTCGACGACCGTGAACCACCTGAGCGACGGCTGTCCGACGACCTCGGCCGGCAGGAAGTGGCAATAGAGCACGGCCGGGTCGCCGTCGTACGCCGGTAGTTCGTCGGGGATCTCGTCCTCGGCGACCAGGCTGCCACTCCCCTCCAGGATGGCGTTGCACCCGTACTGCTGCCTGACCAGCTCGCCGACATCGATCGCGACCGAGTCCGGCGCCGACGGGGTCATCGACTCCCACAGCGCCGTGCTGGGCTGATGCATCAGGAGCGCATTCCGGGTCAGCGCCACCTTCCCGTCGGCACTCGCTCCTACGCTGACCACGACGCGCGGTCGGTTCTGCACCTGGGCCTCCTCGGGCTCGACAGGCACCACACATACCAACGCCCGCCGACAATTCGGCGGGCGTTGTGACGAGCGATCAGCCTCAGCCCCCGCTGCCCTTGTTGGGATCCATCAGTGTGACGATGCGCTCCAGGTCGTCGAGCGACGCGAACTCGACGGTGATCTTGCCCTTGGTCTTTCCGAGGTCGACCTTCACGCGGGTCTCGAAGCGGTCCGACAGCCGGTCGGCCAGGTCGATCAGCCGCGGCGCGACCGGCTTGTTCCGGCGGCGCGGCGCGGACGTGTCGTCGGCGTTCATGTCGCCGAGCGCCACGATCTCCTCGACCGTGCGGACCGAGAGCCCCTCGGCGACGATCCGCTGCGCGAGTCGCTCGATCGCGTCGCCACTGGGCAGACCAAGCAACGCCCGCGCGTGGCCGGCCGACAGCACTCCGGCCGCCACCCGGCGCTGCACGGAGGCCGGCAGCTTCAGCAGGCGCAGCGTGTTGGAGATCTGCGGCCGCGACCGTCCGATCCGCGTCGCGAGCACCTCCTGCGTGCAGCCGAAGTCGTCGAGCATCTGCTGGTACGCCGCCGCCTCTTCGAGCGGGTTCAGCTGGCTGCGGTGCAGGTTCTCCAGCAGCGCGTCCCGGAGCATCGCGTCGTCCGACGTCTCCCGGACGATGGCGGGGATCGTGGTCAGCCCGGCGGCCTGCGTCGCGCGCCAGCGGCGCTCGCCCATGACCAGCTCGTACGTCTCGCCCTCGAGCCGTCGTACGACGATCGGCTGCAGCAAGCCGATCTCCTTGACCGAGTGGACGAGCTCCTCCATCGCCTCCTCGTCGAAGACCGTCCGCGGCTGCTTCGGGTTCGGGGTGATCTTGTCGACCTCGATCTCCGCGAACGACGCGCCCGGTACCGCGGCCAGCTCCGGTCCCTGCGCGCCCTGCGGTGCGGTCGGCGTCGCCACCGGGGGTGCGCCCGGGATCGAGTTCGACTTGCTGCCGAGGGTGGTGGTGCCAGGCGCCGGCGAGCTGGGGATCAGCGCACCAAGTCCGCGTCCGAGTCGGGTGTTCATCGCGCTCCCTCGAGTTCGACTGCCTGCTGAGCTACTGCTGACCTAATCACAACGCTGAGCGGCGGCCACGGCCGTCACCGCAGCCTGCGTGTCCTGTTTCACGTGAAACCGTGGGGCCTGCGTTCCACGTGAAACACTGCCACGCCGATGCGCCTGACTCAGGCGTTGTTCCGCATCGCGATCTCGCGCGACGCCTCCAGGTACGACAGTGCACCGGCCGACGCCGGGTCGTACGCGAGCACGGTCTGCCCGTGGCTCGGGGCCTCGGAGATCCGCACCGATCGCGGCACGGCGGTCCGCAGGACGGCGTCCTTGAAGTGACCGCGGACCTCGGCCGCCACCTCGCCGGCCAGCTTGGTGCGGGCGTCGTACATGGTCAGCAGGATCGTCGACACGTCGAGCGCCGGGTTCAGGTGCGACTTCACCATGTCGATGTGGCGGAGCAGCTGCGAGAGACCCTCGAGGGCGTAGTACTCACTCTGGATCGGGACCAGCACCTCGCGGGCCGCGGTCAGCGCGTTCACCGTCAGCAGGCCGAGCGACGGCGGGCAGTCGATGAAGACGTAGTCGTACTTCTCCCCCGCGGTCTCGGTCTCGGTCAGGTAGGCCTCGAGGACACTCTTCAGCCGGCTCTCGCGGGCCACCAGGCTGACGAGCTCGATCTCGGCACCGGCCAGGTCGATCGTCGCCGGGATCACCTGGATGCCAGGGTGCTCCGCGCACGGCTGGATCAGCTTGCTCAGCGGCTCGCCCTCGATGATCGCCTCGTACACCCCCGGCGTACCTTCGGCGTGGTCGATACCCAGGGCCGTCGACGCGTTGCCCTGCGGGTCGAGGTCGATGACCAGGATCTTCGCGCCGTAGAGGGCGAGGCCGGCCGCGACGTTCACCGTCGTCGTGGTCTTGCCCACGCCACCCTTCTGGTTGGCGACGACGAAGACTCGGGTCTGCGCGGGCAGCGGGAACTCGCGGCCCATCGTGCGTCCTTCATTCACCAGCAGGGTCCGTTCGGTGGCGGCGGCGATCGGAGTCTCGAGGAGTCGTCGCTGAAGCTCGTCCGACGTGGCCCGCGCGGCGATCTGTGCGGCAGTCATAGCGCCCATTCCAATAGGTGCGGGACTTGGCCCGAAGAGGATGTCGGTAGGGGTCGGGGCGGGTCTACCCCCAGCTCCGTCCACAGGCTTCTGTGGACGAATTCCCGTGTGCGGGGGCAGTTTCATGCGGTGGTCATCCACAGGCGGTGGAGACTCCGAGAAGTCCGGCTCGACGTCCACCAGTGACGCCGAATCGGGCCCGGAACCATCATCCCGCATGGTGGGGGTTTCACGTGAAACGGACGCCGCGCCGTCGGCCGCCGGACCGCCGAGACCGGCCGCGGCGGCGGCCTGAAGCCTCGAGGTGTCGATCGGCGGCGAGCTGTACGGCTGCTCGGCAGCCGCAGGCGAAGAAGTCTGGACCGGGGGTGCCGGGGCGGGCGACGTGTCGGGAGCGGGTTCCTGAGTCACCACTCGAACGGCGGAGTCCGGTTCGGTCGGCCAGCCGATCCCCTGGGACGACCCCGGCTCGCCGGTGCTCTTCTCGGGCCATCCGAGAGCACGACTCACCAACCCGCTCACCTCCCGTGTCTTCCGTGCCGGGATCCCCCTGCAGCACGTCCGGCCACAATACTCACCACAGTCGTGGGGTTGGCCAGTTCATCGCCGCCGAGTTGGTGAATATGACAAAGCTCTGCGCCGAGCTTCATCAACTCGCGTTCTGAGGCGTCCAGTTCCTCCTCTGCGGACGCCCCTTTCATGGCCAGCATCAGTCCGCCCTCGACACAGAGCGGCAGACACCAGCGGGCCAGTTTCCCCAACGGAGCGACAGCCCGCGAGGTGACGACGTCGTACGACGCCGGCGGCAGATCCTCGGCCCGCGCCCGGACGACGGTCGCGTTGCCGAGCTCCAGCGAATCGACGGCCTCCTGGAGGAAGGTCGTCCGGCGGAGCAGTGGCTCCACCAGATCCACCCGGAGGTCGGGCCGCACGATCGCGAGCACGATGCCGGGCAGGCCCGCGCCGGTGCCGACGTCGGCGACCGATGCGCCCTCCGGGATCAGCCGCTCGACCACGGCACAGTTCAGCAGGTGCCGGTCCCACAGCCGCGGGACTTCCCGCGGACCGATCAGGCCGCGGAGCGTGCCCTCTGTCGCCAGCAACTCGGCATACGCCGAAAGCCGGACCGCCGCCCGTGGAAACAGCTTGTCCACGAGCGGCGGTGTTTCACGTGAAACGTGTTCGGTCATCGGTGCGCTGTCATGGCTGAACCACCACGCGGCGGCGGGGCTCCTCGCCCTCGGACTCCGACGTCAGGCCGGCGGCCGCGACGACGTCGTGCACGACCTTGCGCTCGAACGGTGTCATCGGGTCCAGCCGCACCGGGGTGCCGGTCGCCTTCGCCTCCTCGACGGCCTTACGGCCGACCTCTTCGAGCTCCGCCTTGCGGTTCGCCCGGTAGTTCGACACGTCGAGCATCAGCCGCGACCGCTCGCCGGTCTCCCGGTACACGGCCAGCCGGGTCAGCTCCTGGAGCGCCTCCAGCACCTTCCCGTTCTCGCCGACGAGGTTGTTCAGCTCAGCGCCGACGATCGAGACCGCGGCCCGGTCGCCGTCGATGTCCATGTCGATGTCGCCGTCGAGATCGGCGATGTCGAGGAGCTCCTCGAGGTAGTCCGCCGCGATATCGCTCTCCGCCTCGAGCGCCTTCAGGCGGTCCTCGGCCGAGCTCGTGCCGGCGGACTGCTCCGCCGTGTCGGTGTTCTGCATGCCGTCGGTCACGGCCACTCCTTCACAATGTCGGGATCCGCCTCACGGGGACCCGGGGCTCACTGAGCAATAAGGGGGGTGCGCGCCCAGGCGGTCAGCGCGACCCGCCGGAGCGCTTCTGCGCCGCCTTCTTCTGCGCGGCCGACTTCGCCGCGGGCTGGCGCTTGGCTCCGGTGCCCTTCTTGCCGGCCGGCTGCTTCTTGGCAGCGGCGGCCTGAGTCTTCTTCGGTGCGTCCTGCTTCGGCGGCGTGTCCTGCGGGGTGCTCGAGGACGGCTGCCCGTTGCTCGAGGCGGCCGCGCCACCGGCGGCCGGACCACCGGTCTTCCGGTCGCTGCGCGACTGCCGCTTCGGCTGCTGGCGCTGCGCGGGACGACGGTCCGTCGTGACGGTCTCGGTCGCGGTGCCGCCGGCACCCGCCACGCCCTCCTCCGCCGCCCGGCCATGGCGCAGGTTGTGCTCGCGCTTGCGGGCCTGCATCGCGTCGTAGGCCGGCGTGCCCGGGGCGGGGTTGCGGCGGATCACGTAGAACTGCTGACCCATCGTCCACACGTTCGAGACGAACCAGTAGATCAGCACACCGATCGGGAAGTTGAAGCCACCGATGAGGAAGAAGATCGGGAAGACGTACAGCATGATCTTCTGCATCTGCGCGGCCTGGCCGGTGAGGGCCTCCTTCGGCATGTTCTTGCGCATCAGCTGCAGCTGCGTGATGAACATCGTCGTCGTCATCAGGATGATCAGGACGATCGCGACGACCTTGACGTTGTTCGCGCCGGGGCCGCTCGCCTTCAGGAAGGTCTGCGAGATCTCCGCGCCGAAGATCTTCGCGTGCTGCAGCGAGTAGACGTACGGCTCCATGATCGCGCTGTGCGCCTTGCCGTTGGCCGCATAGTCGAGCACCCGGAACAGGGCCAGGAAGATCGGCGACTGCAGCAGCAGTGGCAGGCACGAGGAGAACGGGTTGGTCCCGGTCTCCTTGTACAGCTTCATCATTTCCTGACCGAGCTTCTCCCGGTCGTGGCCGTACTTCTTCTGCAGCTCCTTCATCTTCGGCTGCAGCAGCTGCATGTTGCGGCTCGAGCGGATCTGCCGGACGAACAGCGGGATCAGCAGGGTCCGGATGGTGACGGTCAGACCAACGATGGACAGCGCCCACGCCCAGCCGCTGTTCGGGTCGAGCACCTGGCTGAACAGCCAGTGCCAGCCGACGAGCAGCGCCGACACGGCCCAGTAGAGCGGCGTCATCACCGTGTTGAACAGATCTACGATCCCGTCCCACACCGCGAGTCCGGGGATGGCCAGAAGAGTCACTCACACACCTCGCTGCACAGGCCCGGCGTCGGCGGACGGTCCGGGCTGGTTGGCGGAGAAAGACTCTCCGCGCTGGTCGACATCTCTGGGAGGAACGGGGTCGTAGCCTCCGGGGTTCCACGGGTGGCAGCGGATGAGTCGCCTCATCGCCAGCCAGCTACCGCGCACCGCACCGTGGCGTTCGACCGCTTCCAAGGCATACGCCGAACAACTCGGGTAGAACCTGCAGACCTGCCCGTACAGCGGGCTGATCAGCAGCCGGTACAACTTCAGGAAACCGATGATCCCGCTCCGCACGGGATTGATCCGCATCATCGCCGCAGCACCCGGCCCAGGGCGCCGTCGACGTCGGCCGCCAGCTCGTCGTACGACGCCTCGGCGGACGACGGGAGAGCGCGGACGACGGTCAGACTGCCGGCCGGCAACTCGGGAAGCCGTGTCGCCAGGACAGCACGCAGACGGCGGTGGACCCGGTTCCGCAGAACCGCGTTGCCCACCGCCTTGTTCACAACGAACCCGACGCGCGCCGGGCCGACAGCATCGCCTGTGTCGGCCTGCGCCAGCACATGCAGGACCACCGCGCGTCGCGCCGCGCGCCGACCGGACCGGACGGCGCGACGGAAGTCGTCGGACCGGCGCAACCGGTTCGACGCGGGCAACACGAGGTGGTCACCGTCCGACGAGTCGCTCAGGCCGCGAGGCGCTGACGACCCTTGCCACGGCGGGCGGCGATGATCGCGCGACCCGCACGGGTACGCATCCGAAGACGGAAGCCGTGCTTCTTGTGCCGACGACGGTTGTTCGGCTGGAAGGTCCGCTTGCTCACTGGAATGACTCCGGTTACTCGAGAACACAAAATTTGTCGACAAATCCACTGATTCGGATCTGCCCGTTGATGCATCCTGCGCACCGTCGGAGAACCAGAAGTGGTCCCGCAGGGAGCGCAGCACGAAACGGCCGGCTCAACACCGACCGATCCACGGTACGTGGCTCCTTGTGGACAGGTCAAACCAGGTATCCCCAAGGTTTTCCACAGGCTTGTGGACAGGATAGTGGACAGGTGGTCGGACCAGGACTCGTCACTGTCCGGTCGGATCGGCAACAGAGAGCGATCTCGCACCATGACTACGCTCCGCCGTCTACCCGACACGCCGCAAGTTGCCCCCAATTTCCTGTTCATAGCCTGTGGATGACGGCTTGAAGCCGTGTGGGCGGACTTGTTAGCGTCACTTCTTCACACCAGAGGTCCCACACCCCGCGATCGGTAACCAACCTGCTCCGGCGGTCGTTCACAACTGTGGACAACCGTGTGGACAGCGGCCCGCACGGTGGTCGGGTCGAATGGTCGCGCAGCCCGGATCAGTCCGGATCGCGCCGGCCACCGCAGCGATGGATTCGGGGAGCAACGCGTGGTCGAGGACCATTCCGCCAGTGCGGAATTCACACCGGTGGAATTCACCCCGGCCGATTACCGGACGGACCACCCCGGCGACGGCCGGCAGGACCTCCGCCCCGAGCCCGACGCCGGCCTCCGGCCCGAGCCCGACGCCAACTTCCGCACCGAGGTGCCGCCGGCGCCGGAGCCGCTGCCCCGGACCGACGCCGCACCGCGCGCGGAGACGCCGCTGCCGCGGATGGACCCCGGTGACTATCTGAGCCCGTCGCTCCCGATCCCGATGCCCGAGCCGCCCGCCGCGGGCTACCGTCCCGCGCCGCCCCCGGCTCCGTACGGCTATCGCTCCGAGCTCGAGCGCGCGGCCACCGATCTTCCGTCCGGCCCACCCCAGTCCGCGGCCGACACGTCGTACTTCGGTGCGGCGCCGGCCGTGAACCAGCACCCCGGTGCCGGCAACGCCTGGGGTGCCCCCGATTGGGGTACTGGCGGCACGGCAGCAGGAGCGGTACCGATCGAGGGGGAGGCACGTGTGGACGACGCAGCCACCAACCAGTGGTCACCCGACGGCAGACCGGCTCAGCAGGACGCAGCCGCGCCCGCGGAGCGGCACCAGCCGTCGGACGAGCAGCCCGCTGAAGAACAGGTAGGTCAGCACGACCTGACCCCTCAGTTCCACCAGCAGCACCTGCCTCACCAAGAAGCCCTGCACCAGGACGCCCCACAGCAGGTCTCGTCCCCGCAGGCCGCGCCACACGACGGCGAGTCCGACCAGCCCGGGTCCGACCGGCCCGCGCCACAGCAGCCCGCGTCCCAGCAGGTTTCGCCAGTGCAGCCGGCATCTCAGCAGGCACAGGAGCTGCGCTCACAGGAGTCGCGGCCCGACCAGCCAGGTCAGCAATCGCATATGCCGACGCAGCCGGCACAACAGGCCGCCGCGCAACAGCCGCAGGAGTCGCAGACTCAGCAGTCGCACGTGCCGGAGCAGCCAGCACCGCAAGAGCCGCAGCAACAGCCGGTCCAGCAAACGGAGCCGCCGGTGGCTCAACAACAGCACCATGAGCCGGCGCCGCAGGTGCAGGAAGCACAAGCACCACACGCCCCGGCACCGCAGGTGCAGCAGGCACCGCATGTCCCGCAGGCGCAGTCGGCACAACACGCGCCGCACCCGCAGTCGTCACAGCACCCGCAGCCGGCACAGCACCCGCAGCCGGCACAGCAGGTGCAGCCGGCACAGCAGGCGCAGCCGGCACCACACGGGCAGCGCGCAGAGCACGGGCAGCCGGCACAACACGGGCAGCACGCACAGCAGTCACCGCACCCACAGCAGTCACCGCACACACAGCAGTCACCGCATGTACCGCAGGCGCAGGGGCGGCCGGCGCAGCCCGGGCAACCGGTACAGCACGCGCCGCAGGTGCAACCCGGACAACCGGTACAGCACGCGCCACAGGCGCAGCCTGCGCAGCAGGTGCAACCGGCGCAGCAGGTGCGGGCTCCGCAAGCGGTTCCGGTGGTGACTGATCTTGGGGAGGCCTGGGCTCGGGTGCTTGCCGGTCTGCCGCCGAACCAGCGGGCCTGGCTGACCAACTCGCGTCCGGTGACGCTGCACGAGAGCACCGCGATCGTCGCGGTGCCCGACGACTTCACCCGCGGTCAGCTCGAGACCCGCCTCCGTCCGGACCTGGAGCGGATCCTCACCGAGACCTTCGGCCGTGACATCCGCATCGCCGTCACCGTCGACCCGTCCCTCGACCCGGAGCTGCGCGAACAGCAGGCGCCGCCGCAACCGCAGTACACACAGCCTCCTCAACAGCAGGCACCGCAGCACCACGCACCGCAACAGCACGCGCCGCAGCAGCAGCCGATCCAGCAGCCACTGCAGCCGCCCGCCGTGCGTGAGCCGCTGCGCACGGACGGTGCCTTCCAGCCGACCATCCAGTCCGCGCTGACCGACCCGGACAATCACTTCAGCGCGCCGCCGGCCCCGCAGCACTACGAGCAGCAGCCGGCGCCGCAGCCGCAGTCCCAGTTCGGCCAGCCGCTCGGATCGGTCGCCCCGCCGCCGAACGGTTCGTCGCAGCCGGCCACGGAGGCGCAGGGTGAAGCCCGGCTCAACCCGAAGTACACCTTCGAGACGTTCGTCATCGGCAGCTCGAACCGGTTCGCGCATGCGGCCGCGGTCGCCGTCGCCGAGGCGCCGGGCAAGGCGTACAACCCACAGCTCATCTACGGCGACTCGGGTCTGGGCAAGACACACCTGCTGCACGCGATCGGGCATTACGTTCGCAGCCTCTACACCGGCGCCCGCGTGCGGTACGTGTCCAGCGAAGAGTTCACCAACGACTTCATCAACGCGATCCGCGACGACAAGGCGTCCCAGTTCCAGCGCCGGTACCGCGACGTCGACGTGCTGCTGATCGACGACATCCAGTTCCTGGAAGGCAAGATCCAGACCCAGGAAGAGTTCTTCCACACCTTCAACACGCTGCACAACGCGAACAAGCAGATCGTGATCAGCTCCGACCGCGCGCCGAAACGCCTGGAGGCGCTGGAGGACCGGTTGCGGAACCGGTTCGAGTGGGGCCTGATCACCGACATCCAGCCGCCGGACCTCGAGACCCGGATCGCGATCCTGCGGAAGAAGGCCGCGACCGAGCGGCTGACCGCGCCGCCGGAGGTGCTGGAGTTCATCGCGTCGAAGGTGCAGACCAACATCCGCGAGCTCGAGGGCGCGCTGATCCGGGTCACCGCGTTCGCCAGCCTGAACCGGCAGCCGGTCGACCTGAGCCTGGCCGAGATCGTGCTGAAGGACCTGATCCCCGAAGGCAGCAAGCCCGAGGTGACCGCGAGCATGATCATGGGCCAGACCGCGTCGTACTTCGGTCTGTCGATCGACGACCTGTGCGGTTCGAGCCGCAGCCGGGTGCTGGTGACCGCGCGGCAGATCGCCATGTATCTGTGCCGCGAGCTGACCGATCTGTCGCTGCCGAAGATCGGCCAGCAGTTCGGCGGCCGCGACCACACGACCGTGATGCACGCCGAACGAAAGATCCGGCAACTGATGTCGGAACGCCGCAGCGTCTTCAATCAGGTCACCGAACTGACCAACCGGATCAAGCACCAAGCCAAGCAGCAGTAACCACACAGGCTGGGGACACAGCTGTGGAAAACTGTGGGTATTGCCGTGGAAAGCCCCGTCGGTGGTGTGGATTGGCTGTGGGGACAGATTTCGCCGTCCACCGTCGTCCTCAGCACAAGCGGGCGTCGTCCACACGGCGTCCCCAGCCCGATTCGGCCTCTGACCTGGGAAGTCGCCGCTTTTCCACAGTATCCACCGGTGCGAAGAACACTATGGAATCTGTAGAGAGCTCGAAGGCCACAAAACGATCGAGCGGCCCGATCTGGGGAAAACCCCGATCTCGCGCCGCCTTGCGGGACCTGTCAGGCTGTTCTCGGAAGCACCCGGAGCAGTATTGGAACGACGCCGACGCGACCCGCCCGAAGCGCCACGTCAGGCCCGATGGGCGCACAGCACACTTGTCCGTGGCAGGATCTGCCTGGCACACAGCCGAATCAGGAGGCACCCAGCGGTGAAGTTTCGCGTCGAGCGCGACGTACTGGCCGAGTCGGTGGCCTGGGCCGCGCGCAGTTTGCCCAGTCGTCCCAGCGTCCCGATCCTTGCCGGCCTTCTCGTCGAAGCCGAGGACGGGCAGATCACCCTGTCCGGCTTCGACTACGAGACGTCGGTGCGGGTCACGGTGCCCGCGCAGGTGGCCGACTCGGGGAAGTGCCTGATCTCCGGCCGGCTCGTTGCCGACATCTCCAAGAGCCTTCCGAACCAGCCTGTGGACGTCGCCGTGGACGGCGCGAAGGCACAGGTCACCTGTGGCAGCTCGCGGTTCACGCTGCAGACGCTTCCCACAGAGGAATATCCGGCTCTGCCGGAGCTCCCGGCCGCCAGCGGGACGGTCAAGGCCGACGTCTTCGCCCAGGCCGTCTCCCAGGTGGTGACCGCCGCCGGCCGCGAGGACACCCTGCCGGTGCTGACCGGTGTCCGGGTCGAGATCGAGGGCTCCACGATCTCGCTGCTGGCCACCGACCGCTACCGGCTGGCGATCCGCGAGCTCGAGTGGAACCCGCAGTCCCCCGACGCGTCCGCGGCCGCGCTGGTGCCGGCCCGGGTGCTGTCCGAGACCGCCAAGGCGATGACCGGCTCCGACGTCATCGTGTCGCTGGCCGCTCCGGGCACCGGTGACGGCATCGTCGGCTTCGAGGGCGAGGTGTCCGGTGGCAACCGGCGCGCCACCACCCGGTTGCTGGACGGCGAGTTCCCGAAGGTGCGCGGCATCATCCCGACCGACGCGGCGATCGCGACCCGGGTGCGGATCGACACCGCGACCCTGGTCGAGGCCGTGAAGCGCGTCGCACTGGTCGCGGAGCGCAACGCTCCGGTCCGGCTGACCTTCGAGGAGGACAGCGTGACCCTGGACGCGGGCAGCGGCGACGAGGCGCAGGCGTCGGAGTCGCTCGAGGCCCGGGTGGTCGGCGATCCGGTGACCGTAGGCTTCAACCCGACGTACCTGCTCGACGGTCTCGGCGCGATCGGTACGCCGGTCGCGCACCTGGCGTTCACGCAGGCGACGAAGCCGGCCGAACTGACCGGTGTGACGGACTTCGACGGCGATCCGATCAGCGAGTTCCGCTACGTGCTGATGCCGGTCCGCCTGAACAGCTGAACACCAACAGAACAAGGGGATTCACGATGGAGCTCGGCCTTGTCGGTCTCGGCAAGATGGGCGGCAACATGCGCCAGCGGATCCGGAACGCCGGTCACACGGTGGTCGGGTTCGATCACAACCAGGACATCTCCGACGCCAAGGACCTGGCCGGCATGGTCGGCAAGCTCACCGCCTCCGACCAGCCCAAGGTGGTCTGGATCATGGTCCCGGTGCAGGCGATCGACCCGGTCGTCACCGAGCTGGCCGAGCTGCTCTCCCCCGGCGACATCGTGATCGACGGCGGCAACAGCCGCTGGACCGACGACACCCGCCGGGCCGCGCAGCTCGCCGAGAAGGGCATCCGCTTCGTCGACTGCGGTGTGTCCGGCGGCGTCTGGGGCCTGGAGAACGGCTACGCACTGATGTGCGGCGGCGACAAGGAGACCGTCGAGCAGGTGATGCCGATCTTCGAGGCGCTGAAGCCCGAGGGCGAGTTCGGCTTCGTGCACGCCGGCAAGGTCGGCGCCGGGCACTTCTCGAAGATGGTCCACAACGGCATCGAGTACGGGATCATGCAGGCGTACGCCGAGGGCTACGAGCTGCTCGAGGCCGCGGACGTCGTGGAGAACGTGCCGGAGGCGTTCGAGTCCTGGCGCGAGGGCACCGTGATCCGGTCCTGGCTGCTCGACCTGCTGGTCGCCTCGCTGAAGGACGACAGCCACCTGGCCAAGATCCGTGGGTACGCCGACGACTCCGGCGAGGGCCGCTGGACCGTCGAGGCCGCGATCGACCACGCCGTACCGATGCCGGCCATCTCGGCCGCGCTGTTCGCGCGGTTCGCCTCCCGCCAGGAGGACTCGCCGGCGATGAAGGCGATCGCCGCGATGCGCAACCAGTTCGGCGGACACGCGGTGAAGGGTGCCGAGGCCGCCGATCCGTCGTACGCGACCCCGCCCAAGAACTGAGGTGTACGTCACCGCCCTGGGTCTGATCGACTTCCGGTCCTACCAGCAGGCGGAGGTCCAGCTCGCTCCGGGCGTGACGGCCTTCGTCGGGCCGAACGGCCACGGCAAGACCAACCTGGTCGAGGCGATCCACTACACCGCGACACTCGGGTCGCACCGGGTGGCGAACGACGCACCGCTGGTGCGGGCCGGCGCCACCCGGGCGATCGTGCGGACGGAGATCCGCAGCCAGTACGACCGCGACGTGGTGGTCGAGCTGGAGATCAATCCGGGGAAGGCGAATCGGGCCCGGATCAACCGGTCGCCGGTGCCGCGGCCACGGGAAGTGCTCGGGCTGCTGCGCACGGTGCTGTTCGCGCCGGAGGACCTCGCCCTGGTGAAGGGCGATCCGTCCGAGCGCCGGCGGTTCCTCGACGAGCTGCTGACGCTGCGCGCACCGCGGATCGCCGGGGTACGGCAGGACTACGATCGGGTGCTCAAGCAGCGCAACTCGCTGCTGCGGAGCGCGTCGCAGGCCCGCCGGCAGAACCGTACGAGCGCCGCCGAGGGACAGCTCCGGACGCTCGAGGTCTGGGACTCGCATCTCGCCCGGACCGGCTCCGAGCTGCTGGCCACCCGCCTGGAGCTGCTGGAGGCGCTGCGGCCGCTGGTCTCGACGGCGTACGACGCTGTTGCCCGCGGCAAGGGTGACGCGCGGCTCGAGTACAAGTCGTCGGTGCTGCTCGAGCCCGGCGTGGCGTCCCGGGAGCAGCTCGAGGAGGTGCTGCTGGCGGCGGTGCGGGACAAGCGGCAGGACGAGCTCGACCGTGGCGTGTCACTGGTGGGTCCGCACCGCGACGACGTACTGCTCGGGCTCGGGGACTTGCCCGCGAAGGGGTACGCGAGTCACGGTGAGTCGTGGTCGTTCGCGCTCGCGCTGCGACTGGCGTCGTACGACCTGCTGCGCGCGGACGGGGGTGAACCGGTGCTGATCCTCGACGATGTGTTCGCCGAGCTCGACTCGCAGCGCCGGGACCGGCTGGCCGAGCTGGTGGCGCCGGCCGAGCAGGTGCTGGTGACCGCAGCGGTCGGCGCGGACGTGCCTGCCGAGCTCAGTGGAGCGCGCTTCGAGGTGGGTGAGGGGGTCGTTCAGCGTGCCTGAACCCCCGGATTCCTCTGAGAGCGGCTCCGAGAGCGACGCAGCGATCGAAGCCGAGCACGACAAGCAGGGCCTGGAGCTGGCCAAGTCGCTGGCGGCGCGGCTCAAGCAGCAGGCGGCGAAGGGCGGCATCAAGCCGGTCAAGCGCCGCCGCCGTCCCCGCCTCGGCGCGCAGATCAGCAGCGCCCGCCCCGACGACCGCGATCCCCAGCAGCTGACCAACACGCTCGGCCGGCTGATGCGCGACCAGGGCTGGGAGGTCGACGTCGCCGTCCACGGCGTGATGGCACGCTGGCCGTCGATCGTCGGCCCGGAGATGGCCGAACACTGCAAACCGGAGTCGTACGACGACACCGTCCTGACCGTCCGTACGTCGTCGACCGCGTGGAAGGTCCAACTGGACCTGCTCGTCCCGCAACTGCTCTTCCGCCTGAACGCCGAACTCGGCGAAGGCACGGTCTCACAGGTCAAGGTCCTCGGCCCCAACACCTATACCTGGCGCAAGGGCCCCCGCACCATCCGAGGCGGCCGCGGCCCCCGCGATACCTACGGATGACGGACTGAGTTGCTGGGAGGACCCGGCCCTCCCCTAGGATCAGGCGCGATGCGCACGCTCGTCGACGGCTTTCGCGAGATGGTCCACCTGATCGGAGATACGTTCCGGCTCTGGTGGAAGAACCTCCTGCCCATGACCACCTGGTGGGTGGCCGGGTTCGTCGGCTTCACGGTGTGCTCGCAGGGCGCGATCTGGCTGGCCGAGCATCTGCACTCCAGTCTCGGCACCGGCCTGTTCGCGGTCGGCGTGCTGCTCCAGATCGTCGCTGCCGTCGGCATGATCCGCACCTGCGCGATGTCGCTGTACCGCTGGCGGGACGCGGCGAGCGACGAGGCCGAGGAAACGTCCGACCCGACGCAGCGCGGGCTGCTCGAGTTGCTGGCCGTCACGCTGCTGCCGTTGGTCGCGGTCTGGTCCGCCTGGGGCTTCTTCGACCGCCAGGTCAGCCAGCTGAGCGCGACGTACCTGGTGCAGAACGGACTGCAGCCCGGCTCGGGGTTCTTCAAGGTGGGAATCCACAGCTGGCACAACTACCTGCCCGCGCTTGCCATCCTGCTGGTGCTGCGCCGGGTCCTGCAGTCCGTCGACGACCGCTGGCCGAGCCGCCCGGTCAAGCTGACGCAGGTCTGGGCCGAGGCCTTCTTCGTGCTGCTCACCTTCGTGATCACGCCGTACGCGATCGACGAGGGCAAGGAGTGGTTCAAGGACCGCAGCTTCTGGTACTGGTCGCTGGACTGGTGGGACGGCGTCAAGGGCTTCTTCGACAAGATCCACATCCCGATCCCGGCCGGTATCGAGTTCCTCTGGGGATTCCTGTGGGAGACCCTCTGGCCGATGTTCAAGCTGGGCATCGCCGAGCCGCTGACGTGGCTTGCGATCACCACGGTCGTCTTCGGCCACCGGGTGCTGTCCAGCGGCGGTGTCTTCCGCGGGACGCGGCTGGAGCGCCGGCTCGGCGCGCAGACCGAGGCGGAGGAGGCGCCGCAGCGGGGCCGGATTGTCGGCCTGACCTACAAGGCGCCGGACCTGCTGCTGGCCGGTGTCCGGGAGAAGTTCTACCCCGCGATCAACGCGTTCCGGCTGCTGGTCCGGGTCGGCCCGGTGTTCCTCGGTGTGGTCTGTCTGGTCTACACGTTCTGGCTGCTCGGCAACGACTGGGCGTTCGTCGCCTTCCAGCGGATGCTCGGCATCCACGCGTCGTACTGGGGCCTGATGAACCACGAGATCGCGAGCCTGATCCAGGGGCTGCTCTTCGAGCCGCTGCGGATCGCGCTCCTGGCCGCCGCGTTCGACCTGTGCATCTCGGTCGGCAACGAGCGCCGGGCCGAGGCCGCGGCGATCGCCCAGGCCAAGGCGCCGAAGGAGATCAAGGAGCCCGCCCCCGCGACCGTCTGACCGCTGCCCGTCAGGGAGTGATCAGGACCCGTCGGTGGATGTAGAAGTCCTCGACGGTCAGGCCGACCAGGTTGGGGACGACACTCTTCGGGACGATGTAGACCTTCGCGATCTTGGCCGGCTTGTCCATCGTGAACGGATGGTCGTCGTCACCGCAGAACGTCGGCAGCGGGTATCCGGTCGCCAGCGTGTCGTCCCAGGTGTTGCCCTTGCTGTCGCGCAGCAGCGCGTCACAGCTGAAGCCCTGGTCCTTGAGCATGAGCCCCTTCCGCGGGGTCACGGTCAGCGTGGCCAGCATGAAGACGGACCCGGCCGGGGCGTCGAGCTCGATCGCCTCGCCGTCCTCGTTCAGGATCGCGGTGTAGGCCTGCAGCGAGTCCAGCTTCCACTCGATGCTCTGAACCGTGACCGGGCCCTGGTTGACGACCTCGTCGATCCGGCCCTGCTTGTAGAGCTGCTCGTCGTCGCTCAGGTACGGGTGCAGCATCGTGAACGACCCGACGCCCAGCAGGCCGACCAGCAGCGACGCCTGCACGACCAGCCGGCTCACCCGGCCCGCGAGGTTCACGACGCCACCCGGGTGACCGAGTCGTTGACGACGTACTGCTCGTCGGCGTGGTCGACCATCTGCTGGGCGATGTCCTCGGTCGGGATGCCCAGGTCGACGCGGACCTCGGAGTTGTACACGTTCCAGAACATGCTCGGCTTGAGTCTCAGGGTGAGGCCCTTCAGGTCGGTCGGGTTGACCTCGAAGACGATGGCCCCGGTGCAGGCGAAGCCGGCATCGGGGAAGTTCATCTCACTCTCGTTCGGGTCGCTGACCTTCTCGTATACGCTGTCGCCGTCGGTGATCAGCGTCGGCGTGAACGATTCGGGGTCCTTCACGCCGCGGACCGTGTCCCACTCGACCGCGACGAAGATGCCGTTGGTGTCGATCGGCTTGTCGTCGGTGCCCGCGTCCCCGCTGAGGATCTTGCGGGCGAACTTGATCCGGGTCACCTTGACCGTCGACCCGCTGCCCGCGTACGGAAGGGCCTCGCCGATGGTGCCGTGCACGACCTTCAGGTTCGAGTCGTCGCCGTACACCTGGTCGGGGCCGGCCAGCCGGGCCACTCCGCCGATCAGGATGAACAGCAGGCCGACCAAGATGGTAGCGGGGCGGTAGAGCTTCACTTGTTCTTCCCGTCGTCGATCACAACGGTCGGCTTCAGCCGGACGACGGCGGCCGGGTCCTCGTTGTGCCAGTACGGCTTCTCGTTCACGCCGAGGGCCCCGTTGTCGCTGTCGTAGTGCTCCTGCAGGACACCGATCTCGACGACGTCGGCGGCGAAGTCCGGATCGACGTCGAACTTCGTACTGCATTCCTCCGGCGGGAGCCCGTAGACCAGCACCCAGTTGAGGTTGTCGCCGCGGCAGGCACCGCCGTTGGACTTGATCAGGTCCTGGCCTCCACCCGGGACGAACCTGAGCAGATCGCCCTGGATCGACTCGCTGGTGAACTCCTCGGAGTCGATGTTCTTCGCGGTGAAGTAGACCCGGAGGATGGTCTCGGCGTCGCTGTACTCACCCTTGGGCTTCCGGATGATCTCGGCCTTGGTGAAGTTGAACTCGAACCGGCCGGCCGTGACCGTCGCCGGGGCGTCCAGGGTCGGGACCGTGCGGCCCTTCTTCTCTTTCCAGCCGCCGGTGGCCAGCACGACCAGCGCCGCCACCACGACGAGGGCGATCAGGAGCAACCAGATGCGCCGGTGCCGGTGAATCACCCGGTCGGCGATCATCGCATCGATGACCTCGTCGAGACTTTCCACGGCTGCGATCCTAGAGGGCGGTGGGTGCGCGCCGGGCATACGCTCCCCGACCGGACTGTGCGGTCTGGACCAGTGGGCGCCGGAACCGTCAGTGGCGAAACACCCGGAGGCCACTGAGAGGCCGTGAGCGCTTTCTGGCCCCCCTCCCGCGAGAGGGGACATGGGAATGAGGGAGAAAAGACGCCCTGGCATGAGTTTCAGGCGGCTGGTGGCAGGTTCTGCTTCGGTCGACGGGTAGAATGGACCGTGTAGAGCGAGCCGCACCTCTGCCATCACCGTGGAGGGCGGCTCAACTGTGCCGCGATGCCTCGCGAACGCGGGGTCCGAGGAGGACAACCACCGGTGACCGACGAGCCGATCGAGATCGACGCCAACCAGTCCGCCGACCCCATCGGCCCCAGTGATACCTCCGCCCCCGACCTGGACGCGATCCCGTCGACGGTCGTGGAACGTGAGTACGACGCGAGCGCGATCCAGGTCCTGGAGGGGCTGGACGCGGTCCGGAAGCGTCCCGGTATGTACATCGGGTCCACCGGTGAGCGCGGTCTGCACCACCTGGTCACCGAGGTGGTCGACAACGCGGTCGACGAGGCGATGGCGGGGTACGGCGACAAGATCGTCGTCACGCTGCTCGCCGACGGCGGCGTCAGCGTCGAGGACAACGGCCGCGGCATCCCGGTCGACATCGTCGAGTCCGAGGGCAAGCCGGCCGTCACGGTCGTGCTGACCGTGCTGCACGCCGGCGGCAAGTTCGGCGGCGGCGGTTACAAGGTGTCGGGTGGTCTGCACGGCGTCGGCGTCTCGGTCGTGAACGCGCTGTCCAGCACGCTCCGCGTCGACGTGAAGCTGAAGGGCAAGCTCTACACACAATCCTTCACGATGGGCGTCCCGGACGCGGACCTCGCCGAGGTCGGTACGTCGGACTCGAACGGTACGACGGTGACGTTCTGGGCCAACCCGGACGTCTTCGAGACCACGACGTACTCGTACGAGACGCTGGCCACCCGCTTCCGCGAGTACGCGTTCCTGAACAAGGGCCTCGAGCTGGTGATCCGGGACGAGCGTCCCGACCACCTCGACGAGGACGGCAAGCCGCTGGAGCAGTCGTTCAAGTACGACGACGGCCTGGTCGACTACGTGAAGTACCTGACCGGGATCCGCGAGACCGTGCACCGCGACGTCATCTCGTTCGAGGCGGCCGCCGCCGACGACACCATGAGCCTTGAGGTCGCGCTGCAGTGGAGCGGCTCTTTCCAGGAGTCCGTGCACACCTTCGCGAACGCGATCAACACCCACGAGGGCGGCACCCACGAAGAGGGCTTCCGGGCCGCGCTCACCTCGCTGGTCAACGGCTTCGGCGAGGACCAGGGGATGATCAAGAAGAAAGAGGACAGGCTCACCGGTGACGACATCCGGGAAGGCCTGACCGCGATCATCTCGGTCAAGCTCGCCGAGCCGCAGTTCGAGGGCCAGACCAAGACCAAGCTCGGCAACACCGAGGTGAAGGGCTTCGTCCAGCGGGTCGTGAACGACCGGCTCGGCGCCTGGTTCGAGCAGAACCCGGCCGAGGGCCGGGAGATCATCCGCAAGGCGACGGCCGCGGCCAGCGCCCGGATCGCGGCCCGCAAGGCGCGCGACCTGGCCCGCAACCGCAAGGGCCTGCTCGGCGGCGGCGGTCTGCCCGGCAAGTTGGCCGACTGCCAGTCGACCAACCCGGAGGAGTGCGAGGTCTACATCGTCGAGGGTGACTCGGCGGGCGGCTCCGCGAAGGGCGGCCGGGACCCCAAGTTCCAGGCCATCCTGCCGATCCGCGGCAAGATCCTGAACGTCGAGAAGGCCCGGATCGACAAGGTCCTGCAGAACAACGAGGTCCAGGCGATCATCTCGGCGCTCGGCACCGGCATCCACGAGGACTTCGACGAGGACAAGCTCCGGTACCACAAGATCGTGATCATGGCCGACGCCGACGTCGACGGCCAGCACATCCGGACCCTGCTGCTGACCCTGCTGTTCCGCTTCATGCGGCCGCTGATCGAGCGCGGGCACGTGTACGCCGCGCAGCCGCCGCTGTACAAGATCCGGTGGAGCAACCAGCCGCACGAGCTGGCCTACACCGACCGGGAGCGCGACGGGCTGCTCGAGGCCGGCGCCGAGGCCGGTAAGAAGCTGCCCAAGGAGAACCCGATCCAGCGCTACAAGGGTCTGGGCGAGATGAACGCGAACGAGCTGTGGGAGACCACGATGGACCCGGCCAACCGGGTGCTGCTGCAGATCACCCTCGACGACGCGGTGCGCGCCGACGAGACGTTCCAGACGCTGATGGGCGACGACATCGAGGCACGGCGCAGTTTCATCCAGCGCAACGCCAAGGACGTCCGTTTCCTCGACATCTGATCTCGCCACACACCGACGTACTGATCTGAACGGGACTTTTTCATGACCGAGACCCCCACCTCGCCGGGCCACGACCGGGTCGAGCCGCTCGACCTGCAGACCGAGATGCAGCAGTCGTACCTCGACTACGCGATGGCCGTCATCGTCGGCCGCGCGCTGCCGGAGGTCCGCGACGGGCTGAAGCCGGTGCACCGCCGGATCCTCTACGCGATGTACGACGGCGGCTACCGGCCGGACCGCGGGTTCAACAAGTGCTCCCGCGTCGTCGGTGACGTCATGGGTCAGTACCACCCGCACGGCGACTCGGCGATCTACGACACCCTGGTCCGGCTCGCGCAGCCGTGGGTGATGCGCGCGCCGCTGATCCAGGGCCAGGGCAACTTCGGCTCGCCCGGTAACGACCCGGCGGCCGCCATGCGGTACACCGAGTGCCGGATGGCGCCGCTGGCGATGGAGATGGTCCGCGACATCGACCAGGAGACCGTCGACTTCCGGGCGAACTACGACGGCAAGTCGCAGGAGCCGGTGATCCTGCCGGCCCGCTTCCCGAACCTGCTGGTCAACGGCTCGTCGGGGATCGCGGTCGGCATGGCGACGCAGATCCCGCCGCACAACCTGCGCGAGGTCGCGGCCGCGGTCGACTGGGCGCTGGAGCACCCGGACGCGACGCAGGAGGAGCTGCTCGAGGCCTGCCTGCAGCACATCAAGGGCCCGGACTTCCCGAACGGCGCGCTGATCGTCGGCTACAAGGGCATCGACGACGCGTACCGCACCGGCCGCGGCTCGGTCACG
Source organism: Kribbella sp. NPDC003557 (assembly GCF_040610805.1). Classification (NCBI taxonomy): domain Bacteria; kingdom Bacillati; phylum Actinomycetota; class Actinomycetes; order Propionibacteriales; family Kribbellaceae; genus Kribbella; species Kribbella sp. NPDC003557. Next base: position 1,069,103 of record NZ_JBEXMY010000002.1, on the reverse strand, counting down.
ATGCGCGCGGTCGTCGACATCGAGGAGGACGCCAAGGGCCGCACCAGCCTGGTCGTCACCGAGCTGCCGTACATGGTGAACCCGGACAACCTGGCGCAGAAGATCGCCGAGCTGGTGAACACCGGCAGGGTGAACGGCATCGCCGACATCCGCGACGACAGCTCGTCGCGGACCGGTCAGCGGCTCGTCATCGTGCTGAAGCGCGACGCCCAGCCGCGCGTCGTGCTGAACAACCTCTACAAGCACACCCAGCTGCAGGACACCTTCGGCTGCAACATGCTGGCGCTCGTCGACGGCGTCCCGCGCACGCTCAGCGTGAACCTGTTCATCAGCCACTGGATCGACCACCAGATCGAGGTCATCCAGCGGCGCACCCGCTTCCGCCTGCGCGAGGCGGAGAAGAACGCGCACATCTACCGCGGGTACGTGAAGGCGCTGGACGCCCTCGACGAGGTGATCGCGCTGATCCGGCGCAGCCCCGACGTGGACGAGGCGCGCACCGGCCTGATCCAGCTGCTCGACATCGACGAGATCCAGGCGCAGGCCATCCTGGACATGCAGCTGCGCCGGCTGGCGGCCCTGGAGCGGCAGAAGATCATCGAGCGGTTGCAGGAGCTCGAGGCGATCATCGCCGACCTCGAGGACATCCTGGCCAGCCCCGAGCGGCAGCGCACGATCGTCAAGGACGAGCTCGGCGAGATCGTGGAGAAGTACGGCGACGAGCGGCGAACCGAGATCATCGCGGCCGACGGCGACCTGTCCGTGCAGGACCTGGTGCCGGACGAGGACGTGGTCGTCACGATTACCCGCGGCGGCTACGCGAAGCGGACCAAGACCGACCTGTACCGCACGCAGAACCGCGGCGGTAAGGGTGTCCGGGGTGCGCAGTTGCGGGCCGAGGACGAGATCAGCCACTTCTTCGCCACCACGAACCACCACTGGATGCTGTTCTTCACCACCAAGGGCCGCGTGTACCGGGCCAAGGTGTGGCAGCTGCCCGAGTCCGCGCGCGACGCCAAGGGCTCGCACGTCGCCGGCCTGCTGTCGTTCCAGCCGGACGAGGAGATCGCCCAGGTCCTGACGCTGCGGGACTACCAGCAGTCCGACTACCTCGTGCTCGCGACCAAGAAGGGCCTGGTCAAGAAGACGGCGCTGACCGACTACGACTCGGCCCGGCAGAGCGGCATCATCGCGGTCAACTTCCGCGAGGAGGACGACGAGCTGATCGGCGCCGACCTGGCCACCGCCGAGGACGACCTGCTGCTGGTGTCCCGCAAGGGCCAGTCGATCCGCTTCACCGCGAACGACGAGCAGCTGCGGCCGATGGGCCGGGCCACCTCCGGCGTCACCGGCATGAAGTTCCGCGCCGGCGACGAGCTGCTGTCGATGTCGGTGATCCGGGCCGGGGCGGACGAGGACACGCAGTTCGTCTTCACGGTGACCGACGCCGGGTACGCCAAGCGCTCGAAGGTGTCGGAGTACCGGCAGCAGGGCCGCGGCGGGCTCGGCATCAAGGCGGTCAAGCTGAACGACGAGCGCGGCTCGCTGGTCGGCGCGATCATCGTCGTCGACGAGGACCAGGTGCTGGCGATCAAGGCCAGCGGCCAGGTCGTCCGCAGCCGCGTCGACAGCGTCCCGGTCAAGGGCCGCGACACGATGGGCGTCCGGTTCGCCGGGGTCGGCGAGTCCGACGCGGTGGTCGCGATCGCCCGGAACACCGATCTGACCGTGGCTCTGGAGGAGTCGGAGGGCGCGGAAGCGGGTACAGAACCGTCTGATGCCCAGAATGTGGACGGATCGACAACCGAATCCACCTCTGAGAGCGTCCAGAATGATGACGAGCGTTCGACGGACGTGGACGGCGCGGCTACCGTCGAAAGCGACGAAGCCGGCCAGGAGGGTGACTGATGACCAACCGCGCGAGGCCGACATGGCCTGAAGGTGCGGCCGACAGCTCCAACTCCCAGCGCACGGCGCCGGGCGGGAAGCCGTCTGCCGCCCCGGCCAACCCGGCCTCCAACGGTCGTTCCAACGGCCAGCCGAGGACAGGTGCGCCGAACGGTCAGCGACCGTCCGAGTACCGCCCGCAGGCGCGACCGGCCGCTCCCGGGGGCAACCCGGTGCGCCCGCAGCAGCCGGCGCCGAGTACGCCGGGCCGCCCGGAGCCGTGGTCGCCGCCTTCGACGGCCACACCCGCCGGCGCGGCGCCGTACGGCGGGGGCGAGGCCAAGACCGAGTCGCTCGGTGACCGGATGAACGCGGCGCGTCAGGCGGTGCTGGACAAGGCTGCCTCGGTCAAGGACGCCAAGACCGAGCGGGACGAGGCCCGGCAGGGTCGGCTCGCCGCGAAGGACGCCAAGGAGGCGAAGACCTCCAGTCGCCCGCAGACGCGGAAGGCGCGGCTGCGGATGTCCCGCATCGACCCGTGGTCGGTGATGAAGACGGCGTTCCTGCTGGCGATCGCGTTCGGCATCGTCACCTGGGTGGCGGTCTTCATCGTCTGGTCCGCGATCGGCGCGGCCGGCGTGTTCGACAACATCAACTCGACCGTCCAGGAAGTCCTCGGGACGCCGGCCGGCGAGCCGTTCCGGGTCGAGAACTACATCAACACCGGCAAGGTGATGGGGTTCACCACGCTGCTGGCGTGCGCGGACGTGCTGATCATCACGGCGCTCGCGACCCTCGGATCCTTCCTGTACAACATCGCCGCCACGCTTCTCGGCGGCCTCGAAGTCACCCTCGCGTCGGAGGACTGACCAGCGACGGCCGGGCCCGATGAGGCCCGGCCGGAACCGGTTTGGGAGTAGGGCACTTGGTGCGGTAATCTCTCCCGGGTTCGACACCGCGGTTCGCGGGCCTATAGCTCAGACGGTTAGAGCGCTGCCCTGATAAGGCAGAGGTCACTGGTTCAAGTCCAGTTAGGCCCACTTTTGTTCGAAGTCCGACCCAAGGAGTCCCAGTGCTGCGAAAGATCTTGCTGGTGCTGCTGGCCGGCGTCGGTGGATACTTCGTCTACAAGAAGACCCAGCAGTCCCGCGCCGAGAAGGACCTCTGGGCCGAGGTCGCCGACCCGGTAACCCCGGGCCACTGACCACCCCACGGGGGCGTAGCTCAACTGGCAGAGCACTGCCTTTGCAAGGCAGGGGTTAGGGGTTCAAGTCCCCTCGTCTCCACCAAGCCGTTCATGCAGGTCAGGGCGTGATTCGCCGCTCGCGCCGCCGTTCTCCTTTGCATCGTTGAGGGTCTGCGTGCCCTCCGCGTGCCCCAACGTGTCCTTGTCGACCTGGGGGCGAGCCTCCCGCAGCCGGGCATCCCAGCTGACTGTGTGCCGTTCCCGGTAGCGGGCGACCGCCATCGGGTTGATCGGATAGATCGGCCGCCCGGTCGCGCGCAGGGCCGCGACCAGCAGACCGCGTGGGGTCTCGATCGCGACCGCGATCGGGGTCTAGGGCGGAGTCGCCGACCGCAGCGAACATGTCGGTGAGTTCGGCGAACCCGGCCACGGTTTCGCCGATGCGCTTCTTCGCGATCAGCTGAGCGGACTCGTCGATCAACGCGATGTCGTGGGGGCCTTCGGCCCAGTCGATCCGCAGTACATCTTCACCTGCGTGCACCTCCTTCTAGCCCGGCATTCGGTCCGGTTCGGACCCTGGCGAGAACGCGCGGCGCCCTAATGACGAGACTCTGCGGTCCTCCCTCCGATGAGCCGTTCGCGATCCCAGCAACCCCCATGCCCCCGGTCTGCGGATCAGAGCTCGGAGGCTCCCGGTGAACGAGGTATCGACCGTGCGGGCGGGCTCAAACCACGACCAACACTCCCGGCCGGCGAGCCGCCAACTCGACCGACGTGCCGAACCGGATCAGTGCTGCGAACGGGTCCCGGGCGTCAGTAGCCTCGGCCTGATAGAAGGCCTGGGCGGCCAAGGGACGGGAAGACGTCAACAGCCGCCCGGAACCCTGTTACCCACTCATTAGGGGGACGGAGCAGGTGTGGCGGTCGGCACCATGTCAGTCTGACGCAGGCTCCACGAGGTCGGCTCCCCCGAGGCGTCATGGCCAGGTCGGGTCGGCGATCGGCGCAGCTGTAGACCTGTCGAGACAGCAGCGGCGAAGATGTCGTCATGAGGTGGGATGAGATCGCTCGCGAGGCCGAGGAGAAAAGCGACTGGGACCGTGCGATATCAGCCGTGAGCGTTGTCGCGGAGTGCTACAGCTCCGACGCCACGCTCCATGACGCCCACCTCTGGCACATGGATCTCCTCGCTCGGGCCGGACGCCTTGATGAGCTTGCCGCACTCGGGCAACACGACGTACATGCACGAAGGCGGCTCAAGCGGAATCTGTCCGAGGAAGGCGTGCCCTCCACGTGCCCTAACAAGGGCGCACCAATGGGCCCGACCGGTCACTCAGGGGGTTGAACCGGTCAAGGCCCCGCTCATCGATCCCACGCTCAGGGCAGCGTGAGCACCACAACCGCCTTTGCAAGGCAGGGGTTAGGGGTTCAAGTCCCCTCGTCTCCACCACCGCTTTCCTGAAGCTCAGAGCGCGATTCTCGGCTGGCGCCACCGTTGGGCTGGGTTCTCCACTGCTGTGACAAACCCTGTGGACAAATCGACGTTCCGGCAGGTTCAGCGGGTTCCGTTGTGCATCGGATAGTGGATGACGACCACACCACCGGTGGCGTAATTGGCGACATCGGCAGCCACCTGCCGGCCCTGCGGAGACTCCCGCGCCGCGGTCATTGCCGCAGCGTCGGCGAACTCGGCCTCGAAGACCGCGAAGTACGGCGTCTGTCCCTGCGTGGCTGCCACCTCGAAGCTGTAGCGCCACGCGAGCAGGCCCGGCATGCGCCTGACCAGTGGGAGATGGTTGCTCACGTAGTAGTCGCGGAAGTGGTCGGGATCGGTGGGCTCGGGATACAGAACCATCAGCTTGTGCACAACACTCTCCGATCAGCTCGCGATCGCCTCACGAAGCTCCTTCCAACGCGCTTCGGAAATCGAATCGATGGATCGCACGATAGTGTGTCGGATATCGAAGCGGCAAGGGGGTTTGACATGGCGGCACCGAGGCCGGGACGCGCGGTCCGAGGGTCGAGCACCGGCCGGCCACTGATGGCCGCCCTCGACCTGTTCGGCCGGAGGTGGAACCTGCGGATCGTCTGGGAACTGCAAGACGGGCCGGTCGGCTTCCGCGCGTTGCAGCAGCGCTGCGACAACATGTCCTCCAGCGTCCTGCGCCAACGGCTGACCGAACTGCTCGACGCCGCCCTCGTCGAACAGCACCCGGACACCACCTACGCCCTCACCGACCTGGGCCACGCCGCCCACCGCGCCCTGCGCCCACTAGCCCGATGGTCCGCAGACTGGGCCGACACCCTCTCCACCACCGATTCCGAAGACGCCCACTAGCGGTCGCGTCAGGTGGAGTGTCGGTTGAGAGAAGGTAAGCGGCATGGCGCGGATAACGCCATCACCCGAGTGTCAGTCGGCGACGCGTGCGGCACGCCACCGCGCGACCAGCCGCTGATCGCGCGCTGACGCGTTGCACGATGCCGGCGATGTCGACGACCGGCTCTGCCGGTCCGCTCCTGAGGTGCTGGACGAGCCGCACTACTCGACGCTTTCCTGCGGTGCGGATGGTACGACGCGATCAGCTTGGCCACTCGGGTAGCCCGCGTCGGCCTGGAGCCCGGTGCTCCCCGGCTATCTGGAACCCGAGAGCCCTACTAGGTCTTCTGTCTTTGGCGGTGCCAGGCCGCGGAATGCTCAAGCGGAAACAGCAAGTCCTCCCAATCCATTCTTTTCAGCTTCGGGCCGCAACTTCAAGACTGATGTTTCGGCGTCCAACGGTGCAGACTCGTGCCCCGGTGGCTGACGACTCCGTGCTCGTCTGGCGGACCAAGGAGGTTCAAACACACTGTGACCGGACCTATGCGCCTCACGTGGCCCGACTGCCTCAACGTTCGTGATCTCGGTGGTCTCCCCACGAGTGACGGGCGACAGATCGGTGCCGGTGCGTTGATCCGTTCCGACAACCTTTCGCGGTTGACGGCGGCCGGGGTTCAAGCGGTACGGCGGGCCTCCGTGAGCCGCATCATCGACGTGCGCACGCCCTCAGAGTGCGAAGGAGACCCTTCCCCGTTCGCGACCGAGCCTCTCTACCGGAACATGCCGCTTTACGACGCAGACGATCCGTACGATCCGGCGCAGAGCATCGACCAGCAATATGTGGCGATGCTCGACCTCCACCCCGAGCTGTTCGCCGCCGCGGTCGGGGCGATCGCGGACGCGCCGCCCGGTGGAGTCGTCGTCCATTGCCACGCCGGAAAGGATCGTGCCGGGACCGTGGTCGCACTGGCCCTGAGCCTCGCAGGCGTACCGACTGAAGCCGTCGCGGCCGACTACGCCGTCCTGGACGACCGCATGCGCGACCACCTCGACGAGCAGTTGCTCCTGATCAACGATCCCACCGAGCGGAGCCAGGTAGCTGAGTCCTTCACCGCCCGGCCAGAAACGATGCTCGCAGCACTCAAGCACCTCGAAGACAGGTATGGCGGGGTTGAGCCGTACCTTCGTCACGGAGGTCTGAGCGACAACCAGGTCGACGCGCTAAGAGCCCGACTCATCGAGCGACGGACCTGACAGTAGGGCCGGTACGTGCCCTCCGCGTGCCCCGAGCCAGGGCCGATCACGGTCCGCAGCGGTCAGCGACGGTCACAACGAGCGGGCCCAGACGCGGCGTTCCCCGTGGCCAAGCTGACGCCCGGCCGGGCGGCGTTACTTGGCTTAGAGGCGGCGGGGCTTGAAGCGGCGGATTTCGTGGGGCCAGCCGCAGGCTTCGGCTACCTTGGCGGCCCACAGCTTGGCGGCTTCGTCGTCGGCGACGCTCACCAGGGCGAACCCGCCCAGGTACTCCTTGGTCTCGACGTACGGTCCGTCGGTGACGAGAACCTCGCCGCTGGTCGGGTCGGCGCTGTAGATCGGGCCGTCCTCTTCCTCCAGTCCGCCGGCGAAGACATACACGCCGGCGGCCTTCATCTCCTCCGTCACGGCCCGGGCACGGTCCCCGCGGCCGTGGTACCACTCCTCGGGGTGGTCGCCGACCCATTGCTGGTTGAAGTAGATGAGGTACTCGGGCATGCCTGCTCCCTTGGCTCGAGCGGACCCGGTGTCCGCCTCCACCTACGCTACGAACGGAGCCCGGCGAATCCGACAGAGAAGTAGGAAACCTTCTCGGACGTGTCGGATCGCGGGGTCCGTGTTCGTGGTGTTGGTGTGGCGGCTGGTCGGGTCGCCGGACTGAGAGGAGACGGCTGTGGCGCAGTACTTGATCTCGTTCAACGACGAGTGGGTGCCTGAGCACACGGGTGAGCAACTGCGGGCGAAGAGCGCCGCGGGGCGGGCGGTGATCGCGGAGATGGAGGCTGCTGGGGTCTTCGTGTTCAGCGACGGTGGTATCGACGCCTCGACCGCGATCTGCAGCGTGGAGGCGAAGGACGGCGAGCCGATCTTCAGCGACGGGCCGTACGTCGAGACCAAGGAGCACCTGGGCGGCTTCTGCGTCGTCAGCGTGTCTGACGACGAGACCGCCCGATACTGGGCCGGCCGACTCGCCGTCGCGCTGGACTGGCCGCAGGAGGTCCACCGCTTCCCAGGCAGCGAGCGCCACAACCATCCGACCGAGACGGCGTGACGCGCGCGGGGTGGGTCTGCCGCTGACCCACCCCTGGACTGGTCCCGTGAGACGCAACAGACTGGCTGCCGAGGGAAGGAGACCTTCGTGCGGGTCACGCGTCTGATGGCGAATCTGTCGGTGCCGGACATCGACGAAGCGCGCAGCTTCTACGTCGACTACCTCGGGCTCAGCGACGAGGGGCTGACCGAGCTGGACTGGGTGGCCAGATTCGAGTCGCCCGACGGGCGGGCCGCCGTACAGCTGGTCACCCGTGATGCGACGGCGCCGGCGGACTCGGTGATTTCGGTTGCCGTGGGCGACGACATCGAGGAGGCGTACGCCGAGGCGCAGCGGCGCGGCTTCGAGATCGTGTATCCGCTGACCACCGAGCCGTGGGGGATCCGGCGCTTCTTCGTCCGCGCGCCCGACGGCAATCTGATCAACGTCAACGGGCACAAGGACGCTTAGCGGCTGAACGCCCAGGCTGCCATCCGCGGGAACTCGGCCTGCCAGAAAGGGTCGCCGTGGTTGCCGGGGCGTTCGGTGAGTACGACGTCCGCATCGGCATCGCGGAGGGCGTCTGCCCAGCGGGCGGCGTTCTCCATGAACCACGGCTCTTCGGTGCCGGCCACCAGGTACGCGCGCGGGAGCGGGCTGGGCATGACGTCCGGCGGCTGGTACCCGCCGCCGGGTGAGGCGGCGAAGACCGAGCCGTAGATGTCGGGGTGGCGTACGCCCATCGCGAGCGCGAGTTCGGCGCTCGCGGACACGCCGAACACCGCGGTCCGTTCGGCCGGCAAGGCGACGCCGAAGCGGGATCGCACCCATTCGCGGACGTCCTCGACGAAGAACTTTTCGTGCGCCGCGAACAGCTCCGGGTTGAACGACGGCGAGTACTCCTCGATCCGCGCCATCTCGTCCGGGTCGTCGGTGCGGTACACGCCGACCACCATCGTCGGCGGTACGTCGGCCTGCTCGAGATCGCTGCCCCACTGGGAGATCAGCTGGCCGTCACCCGCGTACACGACGGCCTCGGGCGGATCCGACGGCAGGTACACGGCGGCCTGGCGGCCACCGTCGTACTCGAACATCTCGGTGACGAGCTCGTTCATGCCCAGCGAGTATTCCACGCCTGGCAGACTGACGCGGGTGACTGATCTGGGTGCGTTCGACTTCAGCGGCTACCAGGAGGCGGCGTCGCGGACCGGCGGGGTGGTCGCGACCGATCACCCGATCGTGTACCCGACGCTGGGGCTGGTGAACGAGGCGGGCGAGGTCGCCGGCAAGGTGAAGAAGATCTTCCGCGACCGCCAGGGCGTGATCACCGACGCCGACCGTCAGGCGCTGACACTCGAGCTGGGCGACGTGCTCTGGTACTTGTCCGAGCTGTGCACCAGGCTCGGCATCCGCCTCGAGGACGTCGCCGAACAAAACATCACCAAACTCACCGACCGCGCAGCCCGCGGCGTACTCGGCGGCGACGGCGACCAGCGCTGACCTCTCAGAAACGGAAGACGTCAGCGGCCGCCTGGACCTGAGCCCTCCGCTCCTCCCAGAAGGCCGAGGACGCGCCGTCAAGCTGTTCGCGAAGGATGTCGGCATGCCCAGCGTGCTGCGACGTCTCCGCAACCATCCTGATCAACACCACACCTAGCGTCGTCTCACGCCCACCTCCGACTTCACCATGGTTAGTGCTCGATCAGGCCGCCGGCCTGGACGGGTGGGACGTGGCCGGTGGGTGGGCGGGTGTGGGAGAGGGCTGTGCCGATGTCGACGAGGGCGGCGCGGCGGAGGGTTGGGATGTCGGTGAGCGGGGTCCAGACGGATTCGGCGGTTTCGCCGTTGGGTTCGGGGCGGGTGGTGCCGGCGGTGATGCGGACGGCGTAGAAGATGCCGATGTTCTGGTGGTCGTCGGGCCCGGGACGACGGCGTACGGCGGCTGGAACGATGCGCGAGTCGACCCCCAGCAGTTGCTCGACGACCGACTCGTACCCGGTCTCCTCGGCCACCTCGCGGGTCACCGTGTCGAACGGATCCTCCCCCGGCTCGACACCACCGCCCGGCAGCGTCCACCAGCTCCCGTCGCCGTACGGCGAGACATACCGCGCCAGCAGCACGCGCCCGCCCTCAACACACACCGCGTACGCCGCCACCCGTCGACTCATCCCCGGACCTTAACCCGCGCAACAGGTTGCCTCGGGCAATCGCAGCCTCGGGGTGGACGCATGCGGCCAAGCGCTGGCCGCATTCGCGTGCGTCATGGGGATGTGATCAGGCACGCTTATCGTCGACCCTTGGTGATCATACGATCACTTTGAGCAATCAAGACCGAGGAGGATGAATGCGGAAACTTGCGGCTCTGGTGGCCGGGCTGGTGGTGGCGGCCGGTGGGGTGTACCTCGTGGCAGCGCCCGCGGCGCAGGCGGCCGACTGTGCTGGGACGTACACGATCGTGGTCGGCGGGACCGGTGACAACGACTCCAACGCGCCGTACTGGCAGGGCAACATCAGCCAGCGCGTCGGGTACCCGGCCCAGCCGATCGGCTACAACGCGCGGCAAGGTGTCAACGAGCTGAACCGGCTGATCCGCGATCACCGCAACGCCTGCCCCGACCAGCACGTGAAGGCCGTCGGGTTCTCGCTCGGCGCCGCGGTCGTGCACACCTGGGTGACGGAGAACTGGCAGACGATCGACAACGTCAACGCGGTGCTGATCGCCGATCCCAAGCGCGCCGCGGGTCCCGGCTCGGCCGGCGCCGCCGCACACCCGCTGGTTGCCCCGGTCGTCGGAGCGCCGTTGGCCGGTGCCGACAACTTCTTCGGCGACATCCCGACGCTGACGCTGTGCACCGACGACATCATCTGCGACGCCAACGCGGCGTCGGGCCTGCCCGGATACCTGTGGGAAGGCAGGCACGGCAACTACAACTTCAACGTCGACGTGTACACCGACGACGCTCGCGGCCAGTGGTTCAACGGGGTCTACATCCCCTGACCGGGCCCTTTCGACAGGTAGTGCACCGGTGAGACGCCGTACGCGCGAGCGGCGGCGCGCCCAGGTGCACTACCTGACGGGCGGACACCTCCTGTCGAACGGCCGTGCACGGACAGGGAATTCGGACGACCCGGAGCAAGGTTGGTCCGGGTATGACGATTGAGATCGGGGTCATCCTGCCGACGTCCTCGCCGGATCCGGCGCGGCCGATCCTCGGCGACGTGCGGGCGAGTGCGCGGTACGCCGAGGAGGCCGGGCTGGACTCGGTGTGGTCGACGGATCATCTGATCGCGAGCGCGCCGATGCTGGAGAGCTCCGTCGTCCTGGCGACGGCGGCCGCAGTGACCGAGCGGATCACCATCGGGTACAACGTGATGCTGCTGGCGTTGCGGCCGGTCGCGTGGGCGGCGAAGCAGATCAGCACGTTGCAGCTGGTCTCCAACGATCGCCTCGTGGTCGGCGTCGGGACGGGCAATCCGGCGCACGGTGACATCGGGTGGCGTGCGGCCGGGGTCGAGTTCAGTGAGCGTGGGCGGCTGACGGACGAGGCGCTCGCCGTGCTGCCGGAGCTGATCGCGGGCACCAGCCCCGACTACCAGATCTCTCCCGGCGCGAAGGTGCCGCCGATCTTCGTGGCAGGGAACGGCGTACGGGCGCACCGGCGAGCGGCGGCGTACGGCGACGGGTGGGCGACGATCGCGATGACGCCGGACGAGGTACGCAGCAACCTGGAGCGGATCAACGAACTTGCCGACGGCAAGCAGTTGAAGGCGACCGTGGTCGCGCCCCAGCTCGACGGCGACCCGCTCGAACAACTCGCCGCCTACGAAGCCGCCGGCGTCGAGCGCATCATCCTCCCGCCGACCGGCGACTGGCACCACGATTACGACGAAGCAGCCAAGCTACGCACGGCCTACCGCAGCTGAATTCGGTGCCGCGGTCGCGAGCCTGCTGGAGTGGGTTGGTCGAAGGCCCACTGATTGGACCTGTCAGGCCGGGGCGTCGGTAGGGAGACTGGCTTGTATGTATGTTCCTGCGCACTTTGCCGGCGAGGATGAGGCTGTTCTGGGGTTGTTGGACAACGCTGGAGCGGCGGATCTGGTGACGGCGACGCCTGATGGGCTGGTGGCGACGATGTTGCCGTTCCTGTACGACCGTGAGCGGCACATGTTGCTCGGGCATCTGGCGCGGAACAACGAGCACTGGCAGCTCCCGGTGATCGGTGACGCGCTGGTGATCATGCGGGGGCCCGACGCCTACATCTCCCCCACTTGGTACGCCTCCAAGCAGGAGCACGGTCGCGTCGTCCCGACCTGGAACTACATCACCGCTCACGTCCACGGCACGATGACCGTGCACGACGACCCCGCCTGGGTGGAGGACGTCGTACGGCGGCTCTCGGACCGGCACGAGTCCGGGCGGGCGGAGCCGTGGTCGGTGGACGACGCGCCGGCGAAGTTCGTCAGCGGGCAGCTGCGCGCGATCGTCGGCGTGGAGATCGCGATCAAGCGGGTCGAGGCCAAGTTCAAGCTCAGCCAGAACCGCCCGGCCGCGGACGTCGACGGCGTGATCGCCGGCCTCCGCGCCGACGGCGACGACCGCTCGGCAGCCGCCGTAGAACACCACCGCCCTTAACCAGTTTGACCTTGACCCTGGTGGCAAGGTTTACGCTCCCAGCATGTCTGGAGTTGTGGTGGTAGGAGTGGGGCCCGGGCTGGGCCTGGCGGTGGCGCGGCGGTTTACCCGGGAGGGGATGAGCGCCGGGCTGATAGCGCGCTCGGAGGCGACGGTGAAGGCCGCGGCGGGCGAGCTCGGAACCGCAGACGTTCTGCCGGTCACCGCGGACGTGACCGACGAAGGCGCGCTCCGAACCGCGCTCGATCGAGTGGTTGACGCGTACGGCGTGCCGGAGGTCGTCGTCTACAACGCGGCCCTCATCCAGCCTGACCGGATCGGCGACCTCACCGCGCAGCAGCACCTCGACGCGTTCGCGGTGAACGTGGTCGGCGCGATCACCACCGCCGCCCACCTCGCGCCCGCGATGGCCGAGCGCGGCAGCGGGTCGTTCCTGATCACCGGCGGCATGCCGGTGCCGAAGCCGGACTACGCGAGCCTGTCCCTCGGTAAGGCCGGCGTGCGCACGGTCGTCACCCTGCTCGACCAGCAGTACGGCGCCGCCGGCGTCCACGCCGCGAGCGTCACCGTCAGCGGCGGCGTCTCCCGTGGCGGCCTCTGGGACCCGGACGACATCGCCGACCACTACTGGCGTCTCCACCAGCAGCCCCGCGGCGAATGGATCCACGAACTCGTCATCTGACCTCTTGTCGTATTGTTCAACAATCCCTATCGTGAGATCACCGGCGAAGGGGGTCTCATGACGATCGCAACGCTCACCCCGGCCCAGGCGCGTTCGCTCTTCCGGGACGACTACAGCGGGCCGACCACCGGTTGGGCCGGCGGCTACACGCAGACCAATCTCATCGCGGTCCCCGCGGACTGGGCGTACGACGTGCTGCTCTTCTGCACGCGCAACGCCCAGGCCTGCCCGGTGCTCGACGTCAGCGACCCGGGCGACCCGACGACCCGGCTCGCGCGCGGAGCCGACCTGCGGACGGACCTCCCGCAGTACCGGATCTGGCGCGACGGTGTGCTGGTGGCCGAGGTGGCGGACGCGACCGAGGCGTGGCGCGACGACCTGGTCGCGTTCTCGCTCGGCTGCAGCTTCACGTTCGAGACCGCCCTGGCGGCCGAGGGCATCCCGCTGCGGCACGTCGACCAGGGGCGGAACGTGGCGATGTACGTGACCAACCGCGAGTGCGAACCCGCCGGCCGGCTGCACGGTCCGCTCGTCGTGTCGATGCGCCAGATCCCCGCGGACCGGGTCGACGACGCCGTCCGGATCACCCGCGCGATGCCGGCGGTGCACGGCGGCCCGGTGCACATCGGCGATCCGGCCGGGCTGGGGATAACCGACCTGGCGCGACCGGACTTCGGCGATCCGGTCGACGCGGCCGACGGCGACGTACCGGTGTTCTGGGCGTGCGGGGTGACGCCGCAGGCGGCGCTGATGGCGTCCCGGCCGCCGTACGCGATCACCCACGCGCCGGGCTACATGTTCATCACCGACCGCCGCGACAGCGACTACCGCCTCTAGAGCAGGCCGGGTTCGGCCGTCCGGTTGCGCCACCGGAAGTCGCAGACGACGGCTCGGTGGTCGGACGGGTAGATGCCGTCGACGGCGTCACCCGCGATGACGGCCGACTCGACGTTGACCAGCTGATCCTCGTGGCCCGGGCGGTAGAAGATGTGGTCGATCCGCTGGTCGACCAACTCCGGGCCGGCCTCGAGTGGGGCGGACGGATGCGTCGACGGCAGCGTGACCGCGTCCGGCGCGCCGTCGCCTGCCGTCCACGCGTCGATCAGCACGTCGCGCAGCGGACGCAGTACGGCGCTGTCCGCCGCGGCGTTCAGATCGCCCATGACCAGCGACGGACACGGCCCGTCGACGGCGGGATCGGTGCCGAGATCGGCGAGGAGTGCCGCCTGGGAGAGCCGGTCGTCGCTGAAGGTCGTGGCGTGTTCCAGGCAGGCCGCCACGACCGGTACCGGACCAGCCGGATGAGTGATCCGGGCGCGCAGGGCGACCGGATCCCAGGACCGGTGGCGGGCCGGCATCGGGACCGCCTCGTGGTCGGCGATCGGCCACCGACTCAGCAGCGCGACGCCGAGCTCGACCCCGTCGTGGTCGGGCGCCGACGCCGGATCCGGGGACCGCGGGTACGACGGCGACGCGAAGACCGCGTGGAAGCCGAGCGCGTGGGCGAACTCCTCCGCCTGCGTGGTGCCGTCGGCGCCCCACACCTCCTGCAGCGCGATCACGTCGGGGGTGAACCGCTCGATCGTCGCGAGGATCCCTGGCTGCCGTTCCCGCCAGCGCGGCCCGAACCGCCACCAGATGTTCCAGGTCATCGCACGCAGCTGCGGGTCGGCCACGACTGCTCCCTCCGAGTCGGCTGAGGTCCCTGTACCCACCCCCCGGCTGGCACAAGATAGTTGCCCCGAGCACCTTCCTTCCGTGTCAATTTGTGCACGGAGTGTCACAGACTGTCACGGCGGGTTTACGGCTGCGTGCAGATGTCCGGACAGGGCTGGCGGCGGTACCGGCGGGCGGCTGATCGTCGAGTCAGGAAGTCGAGAAGAGTTCGAGTCAGGTCGACCACGGGAGGGTCCGGACACGTGCTCGAGACTTATCGCGGGATCCCACATCTGTTGGACACCTGGCTCGTGCTGACCGGCATGGCGTTTCCGGTCGCGCTGTCCGCGCTTCGGCGCCCGGGCGAGCTGGTCCCCCGGCTGGCGGCGTTCTGCGTACCGGCCGCGTTCGCGCTGGTGATCGCGGCGACACTCAGCCCGACGACCCACCGGCTCGGTCAGATCGGCCAGTGCGGCACGCACCTGACCACCACCGGCGGGCTGACGTCACTCCAGGGGTTGCTCAACGTCGTGCTGTTCGTGCCGGCCGCGGGCATGCTGACGCTGGCCAGCGGCCGCCCCGGGGACGGCATCGCCGCCGGAATCGGGATGTCGGCCGCCGTCGAGGCCGTCCAGGCGCTGGTGCCGCAACTCGGCCGGTCGTGCCAGTTGCACGACCTGATCGCGAACTCGCTCGGCGCCGTCTGCGGAGTCGGGTTGGCCGCCGGCGTCCAGACGTTGAGCCGGCGCGTCCGCCCGGGCTTCCTGGTCGTCAGCCCGGCGGTGGTCGAACACGCCGCGATGCTCGTCGTCCGGCGACCGCGACATCCGGCCCGGCACCGCCGGGGGACCCTGACGCGGCCGGTCAGATATCACAGTACGAATACACAGTTATCCGGATAGTTATCCACAGGCTGTGGATAGGACCGTGGATGACCGCGTGACTACCTGGGGATATCCACAGGTCAGGGCCGGACGTCGAGTCCGAGCGCGGCCGCGACGACCATCGCCTGGGTGACGTCGATGCGGGCGTCCTTGAGCGTGACGGTCAGTGGATCGAGCGTCGACAGGTCGGATCCGCGCAGATCGGCGCCGGTGAGATCGGCCCTGTGCAGGGACGCGCCGGACAGGTCGAGGTCCCGCAGCACCGCCTTCGGGGCCCGGGCACCGGTCAGATCGGCCTCGCGCAACTTCACGCCGGTGAACTCGGCGCCCTTCAGGTCCGCGCCGGGCAGTCCGGTGAACGACCAGTCGCCGCCGGTCACCTTCATCAGGCTGTACGTGCAGTCGTCGAAGAAGCTGCCGACGAACTTGCACCGGGCGAACGTCGTGTCGAACAGCGAGCACCGGACGAACGTGCAGTTCACGAACGCGGCGTCCGTGTGCGTCGAGGCGTTGAACCGCACCCCGCGGAACGTGCACTCCTCGAACACGCCGCCGCGGTTGTCCACCTCGGTCAGGTCGGAGTCCACGAACAGCACCCGGCGGTACGTCTGCCCGGACGGGTCCGCGTCGTCCCAGTCCCGGATCGTCGACTCGGTCGGCGCCGCCGGACGCCCGTCCACTCGATCAGCCATGGCGCCCACAGTGCCACGCCGTACGGACAGAGTTGTGATGCTGACGATCGACAACCCCCACGCGACCGACAAATAACGACCGCACGATGGAGGGGTGACCGGAACTGAGCGGGTGATGGTGTTCGGCGCGGGAGGTTTCCTCGGCGCCAGGATCTGCGCGCTGCTCGCCGACCGGGGGATCGAGTACCGCGGGCTGAGCCGGACCCGGAGCGAGCCGCACCGGCGCTGCGACCTGGCCGCGATGCACCCGTACGCGCTGGACACCCAGATCGGGATGTACAAGCCGACCGTGATCGTCAACGCGGTCGGCGCCACGGTCGGCGAGCCGGCCGAGCTCGTCCGGGCGAACGTGATCGCGGTCGAGGCCCTGCTCGCCTCGGTCCGTGACCAGGCCGGCCACGCCCGGTTCGTCCAGCTCGGCTCCGCGGCCGAGTACGGCGGGGCGCCACACGGCACCAGCCTGTCCGAGGAGAGTGCGGCCCGGCCGGTCGGGCCGTACGGGATGACCAAGCTGGCCGGATCCGAGCTCGTCCTCCGGGCGCAGCGGGCCGGCGCCGATGCCGTCGTACTGCGCATTTTCGACGTGATCGGGCCGGGGGCGCCGGACAGCACGTTGACCGGCCGGGTGATCCGGGACCTGCGGTCGCGGCAGCTGATCGAGGTCGGATCCCTGGACGTGTGGCGCGACTTCGTCGACGTCCGGGACGTCGCCGAGGCGGTGCTCGCGGTCGCGCTCGCGGACCGGAAGCTGCCACCGGTGCTGAACGTCGGGACCGGCCGGGCGACCCTCGCGCGCGACGTCGCCGGGCAATTGTTCGAGCTCAGCGGCCAGCCGGCGACGATCGTCGACGACACCGGCCAGGAAACCGCCCTCGGCGCCCCGTGGCAGCAGGCCGACACCACCCTGATCGGCGACGAGCTCGGCTGGTCACCGAAGATCTCCCTGGACCAGTCCCTGTCGGACAACTGGGCTGAGCCAGACTAGGTGCGTGGAGATCCGCTCGCTCAGTGAGGCCGCGCCGGATCGGCGGGCGCCTGCCGTCAACGAGGATCTCGTGCTGACCGGTCCCGATTTCGCCGTCGTGCTGGACGGGGCTACGGCTCCGCAGGGCGTCGAATCCGGCTGCCGGCACGACGTCCCGTGGCTGGTGAAGCAGCTCGCGCAGCAGTTGGCACCTCCGCTGCTCGCCCAGTCAGCCGGATCGCTGCCGGACGTGCTCGCCGACGCGATCGCCGCGGTCCGTGCGTCCCACGCGGACACCTGCGACGTCGGCAATCCCGACAGTCCGTCGTCCACCGTTTCGATCGTTCGGCTGCACGCGGATCACGTCGAGCATCTGGTGCTGGCCGACTCGCCCGTGGTCATGCGCTCCGCCGACGGCAAGGTCACCGTCCACAGCGACGACCGGCTCGACCTGCTGCCGGAGCGGACCCTCGAGGCGGTACGCCGGTTGCGCAACCAGCCCGGCGGCTTCTGGGCGGCGAGCACCGTGCCGGAAGCGGCGTACCAGGCGGTCACCGGGACGACGGACCGCGCCGACATCGACGTGATCGCCGTCCTGTCCGACGGCGCGTCCCGCTTCACCGAACGCTACGGCCACTCGTGGGACGAGCTGCTCGACGTACTGACCACTGACGGTCCGCGCCGGCTGATCGACCGGGTGCGCGACCACGACGCCGCGTGCCCCACACCGGGCTGGAAGCGGTACGACGACGCGAGCGTCGTCCTGCTTCAGGGGCCGTAGGTCGGGAAGCCCGGGCCGGGTTGCTGCCGGCGCGGCGCGTACTGCGGCGGCTGGGGCGGGGGCACGAAGTCCTGGACCCGCGGCGGCCCGAGGCGCTCCTGCTGCCAGCTGCCGACCTGGAGCAGCAGCAGGGCGGCCGTGATCGCCGCGACCACCAGCAGCACCGCCGCCACCGTGAACCCGATGTTGACGGCCAGCGCGAGGCGGACCATGAAGTCCTGCAGGTCGTAGATGTCGACGTACGGGTTGTCCGGATCGCCGTTGTCGGCCGCGTTGACCAGCCGGACGATCCAGATGATCATCGTGATCACCGCGGCCGCTCCACCGCCGACGATGATCACCCAGAAGGCGCTCCACGACACCCACCAGGTGTAGAGCAGGGCGCGGATCCCTCCGGACCGCGCGACACCGGGACGGCTGGGCGGCTCGCTGGCGCGGGCGACGTCCTCGACGACCTGCAGCGGGTACCAGAACTGCACGATCGGGCAGAACCACGAGCCGACGACCCAGCCGGCCGCCCTGCGGTGCGTGCGCTGAGCGGGCACGGTCGGGTTCGGGGCGAACGGCGAGTAGAGGAAGTCGACGTTGTCGCGGGCGCGCCACAGCCAGACCAGGAATGTGATCCCGGTTCCGACCAGCAGGTAGCCCACCAGGTCGAGAAGCGGTCCGCTGCCGGCGATCGACTCGATGCCGCGGTCGATCTCCTCGTCGGACAGCAGCCCGTACACGAACCGCTTGACCTCGCCGTACGAGCGCCACATCAGCACACACTGGATCACCGCGCCGAGCGCGGTCACCCCCATCAGCACGATGCTGACGATCGCCAGCGCGCGCAACGGCCGATACTGCGGCACCACCGGCATCGGCTGGTACGGCGGCATCGGCTGGTACGGCCCCGGCCCCTGGTACGGCCCCGGTCCCTGGTACGGCCCCGGTCCCTGGTGCGGCCCGGGCCCTTGGTGCGGCCCCGGCCCTTGATACGGCCCCGGTCCCTGGTGCGGTCCCGGATATGGCTGCGTCACACTCCACCTCCCCGGAGCCAAGTTAACCCCACGGCTGGAGTCACACGGCCGCGAAGGCCTCCTGCACCGCGGGCAGCGCCAGCTCCCGGTCCGCCGCCGACAGCCCGATCCGCGTCCGCCGATCCAGCACGTCGTCCACGGTCAACGCCCCCTCGTGCCGGACCGCGAACTTCACCTCCGCGTACGTCGTCCGCAGCCCCGGCGCGATCGGGTCCCGCAACTCGGGCGGACCCGCGATCACCTGCGGCGCCTCCACGCCGTACCGCTGGACGAACCGGGCGGGCGCCCGGACCGCGGCCAGGTGCACCCGATCGGCCGCGCCGACCAACGGGATCCGATGCGTCTCGCAGGACCGCCGCACCTCGAGTGTGGACTGCGCGAGCGCCGTGTCGAGCGCGTCCTGCGCCATCCGCCGGTAGGTCGTGAGCTTGCCGCCGACGATCGTGACCACGCCGTCCGGGCTGGTGATCACCGCGTGCCGCCGGGAGATGTCGGCGGTCTTGTCCTCGCCCTTGTGGTGACCCGTGTCGAGCAGCGGCCGCAGCCCGGCGTACGTGCCGAGCAGGTCCGCGCGAGTGACGGGCTGCTGGACCGCCGAGCTGATCGTGTCCAGCAGGAAGTCGATCTCCGCGTCGCTCGCCCGCGGCACGTCGCTCACCGGGCCGGGCGCGTCCTCGTCGGTGAGCCCGACGTACACCCGGTCGTCGGGCGCCGGGATCGCCATCACGACGCGGCGCAGCTCCCCCGGCACCGGCACCGTGAGGACGGCGGACAGCCCGCCGAACACCGACTGCGGCAGCACCAGATGGGCGCCGCGGCTCGGGCGGAGTTTGATGCCGGAGGCAACCTGGTCGGCCCAGATACCGGCGGCGTTGATCACGATCCGCGCGTCCACCGAGCGCCGGTCGCCGGTCAGCTGGTCGACCAGGACCGCCCCGCGGCCGGTGACATCGGTGGCGGCGACGCGGGTCAGGATCCGGGCGCCGTACTGCGCCGCGGTCCGGGCGATCGCGACGACCAGGCGTGCGTCGTCGTACAGCTGCCCGTCCCAGGTCAGGAAGCCGCCGCGCAGGCCGTCCGGGCGCAGCGTCGGTGCGTACCGGAGGATCTCGGCCGAGCTGACCCGGCGGGAGTGCGGGAGATAGTCGTCGCTGGTGCGCGCGAACGTGCGCAGGACGTCGCCGCCGAGGAACGCCGACCGCAGCAGCGCGGCCTGCGCGAACCTTGCCTGCGGCAACCACGGCGCGACCTGCGGGATCGGGTGCACCAGGTGCGGGGCGGTGGTCTTCATCAGGATGCCGCGCTCGACCGCGCTCTCGTACGCGATCCCGACATGGCCGGACGCCAGGTACCGCAGTCCGCCGTGCACGAGCTTCGAGCTCCATCGGCTGGTCCCGAACGCCAGGTCGTGCTTCTCCACCAGGGCAACGCTCAGTCCGCGCGCGGCCGCGTCCAGGGCGACGCCGACGCCGGTGACCCCGCCGCCGACGACGAGCACGTCGACCGCCCGCAGCTCGTTGAGCTCCCGGGCCCGCCGTGCCGCGTTCAGACTCGCGTTGCCCAGGGAGATCACGGCGTCAAATACCTCGTGAGCATCATCCGCAGCTCCTCGTCGAGCTTCGGATACTCGTCCTTCTCCGCCATCACCGGGCCGGACACCGCGGACGCGAGCGAGACCAGGATGATCTGCCGGGCCAGCCACACCGGGTCGCCGTCGCGGATCGACCCGTCGGCCTGCCCCTGGCGGATGCCCTCCTCGACCAGCGCGAGGTGCGCGACCGTGCTGCTGCCGCGCCGCTCCAGCAGGTACGGCGTGAGGAACTCGGGGTCGAGCTCGATGATCTTGCGCATCAACGGGTGCACGCGGGTCTTCGCGACCACCTCGACGACACCCTCGACCAGGCGGGCGCGGCCGTCGACGGCGTCCGGCTGGAACGCGGACACCAGCGCGATCGTCCACTCCCGGGTCATCAATGCGGCGACCACGGCCTGCACGTTCGGCCAGCGCCGGTAGAGGGTCGCGCGGGAGACCTCGGCGTGCCGGGCGATGTCGGCCATCGTCATCCGGCGCATCCCGATCGCGAGCAGCAGCTCATACGCCGCGTCCAGGATCCGCTCCTCGCCGATCGCGTTCGCCGGCGCCGGGCGCGTGCTGGTCTCTTGATCCGATTCGCTGCTACGCTGAGACATCACACGTCAGAGTGTATCAGCGACTCTGTGATCCCGGAACTGTCCAGGGGAGGTGGGAGCCAGGGGGTTCCACCTCCCCTGGACGCTACCTCGCAACACCACCGAAAGGGAGTCAGCGATGACCGAATCCGACCTCCCGGTGGTGCAACTCACGCCCGGCCGCTGGGGCGACCCGGACCACCCGGTCGACCTCCCTGCGGCGGCCCGGGAAGCTCTCAAGCACCTAGGCGTCCAGCACCCACCCAACGCAACTCGGCCCGACACCGCAGGTGAGGGTGTGCTGTCTGCGTCGCAGTTGGGGTTCTTGACGGCAGTTGTGGGCTCTGAGCACGTCGCTGCTGACTGGGACTCCCGGTGGGCGCACACGCGGGGCTACTCGACGACGGACCTGCTGCGGTTCCGTGCCGGCGACACCTCCGACATGCCCGACGCAGTCGTCTACCCGGGCACACACGACGAAGTACAAGCACTCCTGTCGGGCTGTGCTGCCCACGACCTGGCGGTCGTCCCGTACTCGGGCGGCACGTCGGTCGTCGGCGGGCTGGCGCCCACACGCCGCTTCATCACGGTGGACCTGAGGCGCCTCGACCAGCTGCTCGACCTCGACGAGACCTCGCGAACAGCCACGCTCCAGGCAGGCGTCCGCGGGCCGGCAGCCGAGGCTTTGCTGGCCGAGCGCGGCTACACCATCGGCCACTTTCCCCAGTCCTACGAGGGCGCATCGATCGGTGGGTACGCGGCAGCACGCTCGAGCGGCCAGTCCTCCGCCGGATACGGACGCTTCGACCAGATGGTGGTCGGCCTGACGCTCGCCACCCCGAGCGGCACGGTCGAGCTCGGCCGGGCCCCGATGTCCGCGGCCGGCCCCGACCTGCGCCAGCTCGTCCTCGGCTCCGAAGGTGCGTTCGGCATCATCACCTCGGTCGTCGTACGGATCCGCCCGCGACCGGCCGAGCGGCACTTCGAGGGCTGGCGCTTCGAGAACTTCGACGCGGGCCTGACCGCCGTACGGCGACTCGCGCAGGACGGGCCGTTGCCGACGGTGCTGCGGCTGTCGGACGAGGTCGAGACCGCGGTGAACCTGGCCGACCCGGACGTGCTGGGCGGCGGCTCCGGCGGCGTACTGGCGATCGTCGGATTCGACGGCCCGTACAACCAGGCGACCGCGGACGTGCTGACCGCCGCCGGCGGGCAGAACCTCGGCGAGGGGCCGGGCGAGACCTGGCGGACCGGTCGCTACCGGGCGCCGTACCTGCGCGATCCTCTTCTGGACGAGGGCGCGCTCGTCGAGACGCTTGAAACGGCCGCGTTCTGGTCGCGCATCCCTGCCTTGAAGGCAGCCGTCACCGAAGCCGTCGTCGGCGCGTTGAGCGCGACGCCGCCGTTGGTGCTGTGCCACATCTCCCACGTCTACGAGACCGGCGCGTCGCTGTACTTCACGGTGATCTGCGCCCAGGCCGGCGATCCGGTCGAGCAGTGGCGCACGGCGAAACGCGCGGCCAACCAGGCGATCGCGGCCGCCGGCGGCACGATCTCCCACCACCACGGCGTCGGCACCGACCACCGCGACGCCTACGCGGCAGAGGTCGGCCCGCTGGCGATCGAGGCCCTCCAGGCCGTCAAACACACGCTCGATCCCGACAACGTGATGAGCCCCGGCATCCTGCTCCCCGACGCCGGGAGCGACTCTTGACTTCAAGTTGACTTGAGGTACGACGGTGTCGGCATGACTCCTGAACCGTCCGATCGTCCCGTTGCCCTGATCACCGGCGCGTCCGCCGGGCTCGGTCTCGCCCTCGCGCACGGTCTGGCCGATCGCGGCTGGGCTCTCGTCATCGACGCTCGCGGCGCCGAAGCACTCAAGGACGCCGCCGACGCTGTGGCCGACCGCACCGACGTCGTACCGCTGGCCGGCGACGTCACAGACCCGGACCATCGCGCCGACCTCGTCGACGCGATCGCCGAACTCGGGCGGCTCGATCTGCTCGTCAACAACGCCAGCTACCTCGGGCCGAGTCCGCTGCAAGCACTTGGCGCAGCAGACCTTGACCAGTTGCGGCGGGTGTATGAGGTCGACGTACTCGCGCCGGTCGCGTTGACGCAGGCCCTGCTTCCTGCACTCACCACGGCGTCCGGTGTGCTGATCAACATCAGCTCCGACGCAGCCGTGGAGGCTTACGAGACCTGGGGCGGCTACGGCTCGGCCAAGGCTGCGCTCGACCACGCGACTCGGGTCCTGGCTGCGGAGCATCCGGCGCTGGCCGTGTACGCCGTTGATCCGGGCGATCTGCGGACCGCGATGCACCAGGCCGCGTTCCCCGGTGAGGACATCTCCGACCGGCCTGAGCCCGCGACCGTCGTACCGGCGTTCCTGAACCTGTTGGACAGCCGGCCCGCGAGTGGCAGGTACCGGGCGGCCGAGTTCGCGCCGGCGGTGACGTCGTGACGGTGCATCCACACACCAGGTTCGTCCTGCCGGAGGCGCTGAACGCCGGCGAACCACCGGAAGCCCGCGGCCTCGCGCGGGACCAGGTGAAGCTGCTGGTCGCGGAGGGGTCGACCGTCACGCACACCCGGTTCGACCGGATCGGCGACCATCTGCGGGCCGGTGACCTGCTGCTCGTCAACACGTCGAGCACGCTGGCCGCGGCCGTCGACGGCACGCCGTACACCGTGCACTTCTCGACACCGCTCGACGACGGCACGTGGGTCGTCGAGCTGCGCGACGGCGGTGCGCCGATGTTCGACGGTGCGGTGGGTCAGCGGGTGGAGCTGCCCGAGGGTGCGTTGACGCTGCTGGCGCCGTACCAGGGCAATCGGCTGTGGATCGCCAAGCCGCCGGTGGACGATGTGCTCGGGTATCTGCGGCGGCACGGGCGGCCGATCACCTATGACTATGTCGGCAAGCGGTGGCCGCTGGCGTCGTACCAGACCGTCTTCGCGCGCGACCCTGGCAGCGCGGAGATGCCGAGCGCGGCACGACCGTTCAGCTTCGAGCTGGTGAGCCACCTGGCGTCGGAGGGTGTGCTGATCGCGCCGATCCTGCTGCACTGCGGCGTGTCGTCGCTGGAGAGCCACGAGCCGCCCCAGCCCGAGCGGTACGACGTACCCGCGCATACCGCCCGGCTCGTCAACTGGGTCAAGGCGAACGGCGGACGCGTCATCGCGGCAGGCACAACCGCCGTCCGCGCCATCGAGACCGCCGCCGCCCCCGACGGAACAGTCACCCCGTCCCACGGCTGGACCGACCTGATCCTCGGCCCGGACCGACCGCCACACGTAGTGGACGGCCTCATCACCGGCTGGCACGCCCCCGAAGCCTCACATCTACTCCTATTGGAGTCGGTAGTCGGCCCCGAACAAGTCCAACGCGCCTACACCGCCGCCCTCACCCACCACTACCTCTGGCACGAATTCGGCGACAGCTGCCTACTACTCCGCTGACTTCAGGAGGCCTTGGCAGGCGGCTTCTTGGTGGAGATGCGGTTGGTGGTCTGGAGGGCGGTGACCGCGCTCGGGGTTTCCGGAGCCGTGGGCCGCACGACCTGATGCTCGTTGCCAGGGCGCGCCCGTTTGTCCACTGCGCGTGGGCTCATGTGGATGTCCTTACCAGTTGGTCCCCCGTCGGGACGTCACCTGATTAGACAAGCACCGCCACCCACCTGTCACCGGGATTAACCCAACTGAGCCAAGATTGTGGCCTAGGCCGATTAGTTGCCTTTTGAACCGCCGGACCCGAGCAGGCGAAACGAAAGTGGCCTGAAAGCGGGGCCGCCTGGACTGGTTGTGCGCTGACCTTCAGCGCGAAACCAGGAAGGGATGTTCATGAAGCGAGTACAGATCTTCGCAATCACGGCCTCGGTCCTCGGAGTTGCGGCAGCCGGCCTGGCGTCTCCGACGCAGGCGTCCGCGTCGGAGCCGTCCGAGTTCAGCCCGCAGACCAGTGCGGGACCGTGCCTGCCTTGGCACGGGAACGACTACATGCGGGTGGGGTTCGACGGCAGCTCCAGCGGGCTGACGTACTGCCTCGGCGGTGCTGGAACCACCAACTACAGATTCAACGGCGTCTACCGGTTCTCGTCGGGCAACAACCAGGGGAGCGTCACCTGGTGCGACGGCTACTGGACGCCATTCGACAAGTGGGTCACCTGGACCGGCAGCAAGCTGAAGGACAACTGCATCTCGAAGATCGTCATCCGCTAGCCCGCAACCGCCGGCCTTCTTGTGAAAAGGCCGGCTGGGTGACGTGTACAGGCGCTCGGGAACCATATGCGGCCAAGCCAGGAGCCGGCTCGACATACCAAGCCCGCTCCTAGCTTGCCCCGGCACCGCGTGGGGCTTCTACTTCAGCTCACGTGCCTACGCGTTCTGTTTGTTGTGGCGGTTGTTCGAGAGTTGTACGTAGATCCAGCCGATGGCGGCGCCGGTGATGAAGCCGCCCAGGTGGCCTTGCCAGGAGACGCTGGGGATGGCGAAGGACAGGAAGGCGGTGACGGCGACGTACATGATGATCCAGGTGATGTCGAGGCCGCGGGCGCGGCTGATCACCAGGAGGGCGCCGACCAGGCCGAGGACCGCGCCGGAGGCGCCGAGGGTGGCGCCGCCGGGGGACGACAGGAGCCAGACCGCGACGCTGCCGCCGAGTGCGGACAGCAGGTACAGGATCGTGAACCGGAGCCGGCCGAGCATCTGCTCCAGTGGCGGGCCGAGCTGCCACAGCATGAACAGGTTCGAGAAGATGTGGAAGAACTGCCAGTGCGTGAAGGTCGACGTGAGCAGTCGCCACGGCTCGGTCTCGGCCAGGACCGGCACCATCACCAGGTCGCCGAGGAGTTGCGGGCTGCCGGCGCGCACCGCGAGGAAGATCAGCAGGTTCAGCGCGATCAGCGTGTAGGTGACGACCTGCTGGCTGCCGGCGCGCTGGATGCCGCCGAGCGACGTCCGGGTGCGCGGCACCGAGCGGACGCCCTCGTTGAAGCAGTTCGGGCACTGGAAGCCGACGGCGGCGCTGTTCATGCAGTCCGGGCAGATCGGCCGGTCGCAGCGCTGGCAGCGCACCCCGGCGGGCCGATCCGGGTGCCGGTAGCAGACGGTCTCGGTCACGCGGGTTGCGTCCCTCCCCTGGAAAGCGCGGGGCCGGCTGCGTGCCGGCCCCGCGGGAAACTCAGGCGTTCTTGCGCTCGACGACGACCTTGTTGATGACGATCGGCTCGAGCGGCCGGTCGCCCGGCGCGGTCTTCGCGGTGGCGATCGCGTCCACGACCTTCTTCGACTCGTCGTCGACGACCTCACCGAAGATGGTGTGCTTGCGGTTCAGGTGCGGCGTCGGGACCACGGTGACGAAGAACTGCGACCCGTTGGTGCCGCGGCCGAACTGGATGCCGGCGTTCGCCATCGCGAGCAGGTACGGACGGTCGAACTGGAGCTCCGGGTGGATCTCGTCGTCGAACTGGTACCCGGGCGTGCCGGTGCCGGTGCCGAGCGGGCAGCCGCCCTGGATCATGAAACCGTCGATCACCCGGTGGAAGCCGAGGCCGTCGTAGAACGGGCGGGTGACCTGCTCCCCGGTCTCCGGGTCGGTCCACTCCTTGGTGCCCTCGGCCAGGCCGACGAAGTTGCTCACCGTCTTCGGCGCGTGGTTGGGGAACAACCTGATGACGACGTCGCCCTTGTTCGTCTGCAGGGTTGCGTACAGCTCTTCGGCCACGGGAGTCACTCCTAGTCGGAATACAACAACTGACAACCTCGATCCTGTCATGCCGCTTCAAGCAGACGACCACCAACCCGCCGCGGCAGGTCGGCCGGCCCGCCACCACGCCCGTACGCGCTGCACCACCCCACCACCCGCCTCCCACGGCGCAGCCCACCGCGTGCGCACAACCCTCCATTTCAGCGGCTATCCCTTTGTATGGAGGGTTGCCCCCTGAAAATCCGAGGGGGCAACCCTCGAATTGAATGGGCAAGCTGCCGCAGCTGGGGGGGTGCGCCGCGGCGCGGTGGTGGGGGTTGTAGGGGTGGGGTGGTGGGGGGATGTGTACGGAGAGTGCGGTGGGGGCACCGGGTTATCGGCTCGTGACGTCGTACGATGCAGATGAAGCCGGATTTGTCCAGAGCCGTAACCAGATGGAGCCCATGTCGCCGATGGGCGGGAGAGCTGTCCGCTGGGGCGGGTGGCACCGAGGAGGGAACCGTGGGTTTGAGGAAGTCCAAGGGCCGGGTCGAGACCGCCAAGGACCGGGTCCGGCCGCTTGCCGAGTCGGCGTCGGAGAAGCTCGGACCGGCCGTCGGCCAGGTCCGCGAGCACCTCGGACCGGCTGTAGGCACCGCACGGGAGAAGGTGTCGCCGTACGCCGAGAAGGCCGTCGAGCGGGGCGCGCACCTCGCCGCCCAGGCGGTGGAGAAGGCCGGACCGGTGCTCGACGACGCACTCGCCAAGGTGGGACCGGCGACCGAGCACGCAGCCGAGAAGGCCCGTGGCCGGCTGAACGAGGATGTCCTGCCGAAGGTGACCGCCGCGCTGGCGACCCTGGCAGCCGCCGCCGAGCCGGTCATCGAGGAGTCCAGCCGTCGCGGCAAGGCCACCAAGGCCGCGCTCAAGGGTGAGCTCGAGGTGCCGAAGAAGAGCCACAAGCTCCGCAACGTGGTGCTGTTCCTGGGTCTCGGCGCACTGGCCGCGGCAGCGGTGAAGAAGCTGCTGACGCCGCCGGAGCCGGCCTGGCAGTCCACGCCGACCAGCGGTCGCGACTACAGCTCGGCCCCGGCCGGTGCGACGTCGCGCCCGACCGACACCACGACGTCGTCCAACGGCCAGACGGACGCGAAGCCGGCCCCGAAGCCCGGCTCCGAGGCCAAGACCGACGCCGCCGCGGCGGGCACCGCCAAGGCCGACGCGCCCAAGACCGACGCGCCCAAGGCGGAGGCTCCGAAGGCGGACGCCCCGACGACCGAGGCCAAGGCCGACGAGGTCACCGACGACGTGAAGGCCGCGTCGAACGGCGTCGCGAAGAAGGCCACCACCAGGAAGTCGACGGGCTCGGGCGAGTCCAAGCCCAGCGGCTCCTGACACCACCGCAACGGCGAAGGTCCCGAACCCCACCGGGGTTCGGGACCTTCGTCTGTCCGGACGTCGCCTTGCGCGAACGACGTCAGTCGACCTCGGGTGCGGGGTCGTCGGACTTCGCCATCGTGTACCGGCCGGCGGACAGCAGCTGCGTGGCGTACCGGTGCGTGATGCACGGGTAGGTGCCGCCGCAGCTCAGACAGACCGCGTCGTTGCGGTGCAGCCAGGGAACGACCTTGAGCCGCTTCGTCCAGGTCAGCGGTTCCCGGTCCGGGGCGTGCATCCGGAGCGCCGCGCGGGCGGCGTCCTGGATCTCCGGGGCGGACCATTCCTCGGCGCTCTTGTCCATCAGGGCACTGAGATCGGGGTGGAGGTGGTCAGTGGTGCGGGCTTTGTTCATTTGTATGTCTTCCAAGGCAGGTGGGAGGACGCCTTAATCGCTCGCTTCAAACGTTAGTGCCCCGCCATGTCACCCGCGCCCC
Organism: Kribbella sp. NPDC003557; assembly: GCF_040610805.1. NCBI lineage: Bacteria > Bacillati > Actinomycetota > Actinomycetes > Propionibacteriales > Kribbellaceae > Kribbella > Kribbella sp. NPDC003557. The sequence continues at coordinate 1,040,383 of NZ_JBEXMY010000002.1, read as the reverse complement.
GAGACGGCCCGCCCGGGTGTCAGATCTTCGTTAGTTCCACAGCGTCTCGAGCGTGACGCGAGCCTCGAGCTCGAGCAGGTGGCGCTTGGTCGGGATGCCGCCGCCGAAGCCGACCATCTTCCCGCCGGCGCCGACCACCCGGTGGCAGGGCACGACGATCGCGATCGGGTTGCGGTTGCACGCCGTGCCGACGGCACGCGCGGCACCGATGTCGCCGACGATCTTCGCGACGTCGCCGTACGTCTGCATCTCGCCGTACGGGATCCGGGTGAGCTGTTTCCAGACGGCGCGCTCGAAGTCGGAGCCGCCGCGGACCGACAGCGGCAGGGTGAACTCCTGGAGCTCCCCGGCGAAATAGGCCTTCAGTTGCTCGGCGGCCTCGGTGAGCAGCGGGTCGCTGCCGAGCGGCCGGTCGGTGGCCCCGAAGTGCAGCCGGCAGAGCCCGGTCTCGTCGACCGCGAGCGTGAGGTCGCCGATCGGCGAGTCGACCACGGACCAGTGCATACGACCATCCTCTCCACCCGCACCGACATTTTCTGGCAGGAATGCGCCACGGACCGGCCGCAACCGGATGTTCTCGCCCGGTCACGCCCTGTTGTGCTATGTCTGATCCATGCCGAGCCGGGCGTCGCAAGTACCGCTGGACCGGTGGTTCAGTTCCGAGCGGGCGATGGGTATCGGTGCCTCGATCCTGATCGGACTCGTCACCGTCACCACGTGGTCGACCGCGTGGTCGGACTGGAACCTGTACCGGACCCGCAAGGTGTACGGCGACCGGCCGGACAAACTGGCCGAGGCTGATCTGGTCTCCGGCTCGCTCGGCATCGTCGCCGCGCTGGCGCTGCTCGCCGCGGCGGTGGTGTTCATCGTCTGGCTCTGGCGGGTCCGCTGGAACGCGGAGATGTTCTGCCGCGGCGAGCACCGCTTCACCCGCGGCTGGGTGATCGGCTGCTGGCTCGTCCCGGTGGTGAACCTCTGGTACCCGAAGCAGGTCGTCGACGACGTGATCGCGGCCAGCGACCCGCGTACCGATCCGTTGACGCCGGCACTGAAGGACGTCCCGGGCACGCGGCTGGTGTGGGCCTGGTGGCTGACCTGGGTGGCCGGGCTGGTCACCGGGAACATCGTGCAAAGAGGAGTACTCGTCGGCGCGTCGCAGCTCGGAGACCTGCGGACGAACGTCATACTGTCCTCCGTCTCGGCGCTGTTCACCACCGCCGCGGCCGTCTTCGCGGTGATCCTGGTCCAGCGGATCGACGAGCTGCAGTCCCAGCGTCCCTGGGTGCCGTGGTGGGCGGTCGGGACACCGCACAGTGGCTTCCAACCTCCTGCGCGGTAAACCAAACCGTCACGCCCCGTCTTTTCCCTCGTTACCAATGGTGATGGGCGTACGAAAAGAACACGTTAAGTCGACACCCTCTGTGCTGGGGCCGACTGCCCTGGCATACCTACTTCGTGGTATCAATGTGGCTCGGTCACGCGGGGGCAGGGCCAGGCAGAGAAGCCGGACAGACGACGGAGTTCCAGCAACGCGAGGGACGCGAGACGTGAGCCACCCGCAGGCATTGATGACTGCTGTCGAGGATCAGGAAGAGTGGCAGCCGCACGCGGCTGAGGAGTTCCAGCAGGTCGGGACGGTCGGGAAGATCGCCATCGGACTGCTCGGGGCGTCGACGGTCACCCACCTGTTGTCCACCTGGTCGGACTGGAACACGTATTCCGTGGTGCACCGCTACCTCGGCGGGATGCCGAACGTCGACGACGCGGACCTGAACCGCGCCGACGCCATCGCCAAGGTCACCGCGATCCCGAACGTGATCGTCTCGGTCGCCGCCGCGGTCGTCTTCGTCATCTGGTTGTGGCGGGCCCGGGTCAACTCCGAGGTGTTCTGCCAGGCCGACCACCGCCGCAGCCACGGCTGGGTGCTGGCGAGCTGGTTCTGCCCCGGCCCGAACCTCTGGTACCCGAAACAGATCGTCGACGACGTCTGGCTCGCCAGCGATCCGAAGACCCCTGTGTACAGCGACGACCTGCGCCGGTTCAGGACCCCGACCCTCACGTCCGTGTGGTGGGTCGCCTGGATCGGCGCTCTCGCGTTCGACGTCGTGGTCCGCCGGTTCCTGATGTGGATGGAAGCCACCGTCGGATCGCTGCGCGGGATCGCCCTGGCCGGTACGGCCTCGCTCCTGCTGACGGTCGTCTCCGCGATCGCCGCGACGATGGTGATCCGCAAGATCAACCACATGCAGACCACCCGCAAGTGGGTGCCGTGGTGGGACCAGGGCCCGAAGCTGAGCGCGGTTCCCGCGTACGACGACAGCAACGTCCCGTCGTACGCGAACGACGACACCGACGAGCAGCCGGCGATCTCCGAGCCGATCGCGGCCGGCCCGGCGCTGGGTCTGGTCCGCGAGCCGCAGCTGCAGATGGCCGGTGCGCCGGAGGCGGCCAGCCCGTTCGCCCCGGCCGCCCAGGTCCAGGCCCCGACGCCGTACGCGCCGGGCCCGCAGGCACCGGCGCCGTACGCTCCCGGCCCGCAGGCGCCCGCGCCCTACGCACCGAGCCCGCAGGCGCCCGCGCCCTACGCACCGAGCCCGCAGGCGCCCGCGCCGTACGCTCCGGCTGCCGAGCAGGCGCCGGTGCAGAACCCCTTCGCGCCGCAGACCTTCCCGGGTGACGGCGCGGCCGCGCCGGCCGCCTTCGCCGGCAACCCGCAGGTCGACGAGGGGCCGAAGTGGAGCCCGTTCGCCCCGGTCGTGGAGAACTGGCGCGACGACGAGGCCGGCCCGGCGACCGAGCAGTTCAGCCCGATCGAGTCCTGGCGGGACGAGAAGCCGGTCGAGGAGACGACCTACGAGGCGCCGCAGCAGAGCTGGGAGGACTACCGCAGCTCGGTCACCGGCGACGCCCTCGGTACGACGGGCAGCTGGCTCGACGAGGCCGCCCCGATGACGGTCGTCCAGCCGGACCCCTACGCCTACCAGCCGGAGCCGGCCCCGCAGCCCGCCCCGCAGCCGCAGCCGCAGCCCGCCGAAGAGCAGTGGGCGGCGCGCTACTCCGAGCCGTACTCCTACGAGTCCGACTACCTCACCTCGACGGCCTCCCCCGCGGAGGCGCAGACCGCACCCGAGCCTGAGCCCGCGCCTGTTGCGCGCGCCGGCCGCCGGGCCGCTCGGGTCGCGGTCGACAGCCCGTCGGCGATCCAGCCGGCCGTCCCGGACCAGTCGACGCCGCACGCGGCCCGCGCCGAGACCTACACGGCGTACTCGGACCACAACGTCTACGGCCAGTCCGAGCACACCCAGCCGTCGTCGCACGTGTCCGCCTCGTCCGGCTACTACGAGCCCGCGCCGGCCCCGAGCCACCCGGAGCAGGACGACTTCCTGACCCCGTCGAAGCCGCTCCCGCCGGTACCGTCGTACGGCCCGGAGCCGACGTACTCGTCGAACAACGACTACACCGACTACGGCTCGTCGTCGTACGCGTCGGACTACTCGTCGTCGTACGACAACAGCTCGAACAACTCGAACAGCTACCAGTACGACAGCTACAGCAGCGAGTACAACAGCACCGAGACGTACGAGACCTACAGCCCGAACTACGCCACCGAGTCGTACCAGTCGCAGTACGAGCCGGAGCAGACCGAGTACCAGCAGCAGTCGCCGTACACCTACGAACAGCAGCAGCAGCCTGCCGACACCGACCAGCCGACCAACCCGCGGACCCACCCGCGTCGCGGTCGCTGGGGCGTCTGATCTGATAGCTGCATGCGTCTAGGTTTCGCCACCCTCGGTTGTCCCGGAGCTGCACTCGACGATGTCCTGGCGCTTGCCCAGGACAACAAGTTCACCGGTCTGGAGCTGCGCGCCGCGCCCGACGAGTTCACGCACACCGGGCTGTCCGCGGCCGAGCGGCGTGAGCTGCGGACCCGGATCGAGGACGCCGGCCTGGAGATCTTCGCGATCAGCAGCTACGTGAAGCTGTGCGCGGTGGAGGAACAGCCGCTGGAGGCGCACCTCGAGCTGGCCGCCGATCTGGGCGCGCTGGGCGTCCGCGTGTTCCCGGGCGACGAGGCCGGCGACGGTACGGCGGAGGGGCCGAGCTCCGGTGAGATCCGCGCGCTCGACCGGGTCACCTCCGCGCCGCGCGACGTACCGATCCTGCTGGAGACGCACGACTCGCACTCGACCGCCCGGCAGGTCGCCGCGTTCTGCGCGCTGCTCGACACCGACGTCCCGGGCCACACCGTGAAGGCGATCTGGGACAGCTCGCACACCTGGTCGCACGGCGAGACCCTCGCCGAGTCGTTCGCGCTCCTGCGGCCGTGGCTCGAGGTCGTCCAGTTCAAGCAGGCCGACTCGCGCCAGGAGTACCGTCCGGTCGCGATCGACGCCGGCGACTTCCCGATCCGCGAGCTGATGACCGTGCTCGACGGCACCGACTACCCGCTCTCACTCGAGTGGGAGCTGAAGTGGCACCCGCAGCTGCCGTCCCTGGCCGAGACCCTGCCCGCGGTTCACACCTGGCTGGGATCCGGCGCCGTCAAGTAGCGCGTGATGGTCGGGCCCAGCCACGCGACGGCTCGGTCGGTGGACAGGGTCGCGATCGGCTCGAACGCGAGGATGTAGCGGCACAGCGCGAACCCGAGCGCCTGGGTGGCGATCAGCCCGGCCCGCACGGCCGGCTGGTCCACCGCGGCGCGCTCGAACGCGGGCGCGAGTTGCCCGGCGAACACCTGTCGCATGCGCTCGGCCGCGGTCTCGTTGGTCACGGCCGTCCGGAGCAGCACCCGGAGCGTGTCGTCCTCCTCCCATCGCTCGACCAGGTGCCGGACGAGCACCTCGCCCGCTTGCTCGCGCGGTACGCCGCTCAGATCCGGTAGCCGGACGTCGAACTCGGCCGCCGCCGCGAACAGCTTCTCCTTGGAGCCGTAGTACCGCATGACCATCGCCGGGTCGATCGCCGCGTCCGCCGCGATCGCCCGGATCGTCGCGCGCTCGTACCCGTCCGCGGCGAACCGCTCGCGGGCCGCCGCGAGGATCGCCGCCCGGGTCCGGTCGGACTTCTTCTCCGCCATGCCCAGAGCATATGCCAACACTTGTTGACTTTTCGAACCGACAGCCCTAGCGTAAAAGTCAACAAGTGTTGATAAAGGAGGCGGGACGATGACTCCGCAGCAGGTAGAGGTCGTGGTGGTGGGTGCGGGTCCGGTCGGGCTCGCGGTGGCGGTCGGTCTGCGGCTGCACGGGCACGACGTGCTGGTGGTCGACCAGCAGGCCGAGGGTGCGAACACCTCACGGGCGTGCGTGATCCACCCGCGGACACTGGAGGTCCTGGAGCAGCTCGGGGTGACGAAGCGACTGGTCGACCTCGGCCTGCAACTGCAGGACTTCGCGATCCGCGCCGACGACCGGCTGCTGGTCCCGGTCGGGTTCGCGGACCTGCCGACCGACTACCCGTTCGTGACGATGATCCCGCAACCGGTCACCGAGCGGGTGCTGCTCGAGCGGCTCGAGGAGCTCGGCGGCTCGGTGCTCCGTCCGTTCGCCGCGACCGGCCTGACGCAGACCGCCGACGGCGCCGAGGTCACGCTGGACAACGGCGAGGTGATCCGGGCGCGGTACGTCGTCGCGGCCGACGGTATGAACAGCACGATCCGCGAGCTCGCCGGCCTGCGGATGCCCGGCAACACCCTGCAGATCTCTTGCAGCCTGGTCGATGTGCGCGTCGACGGTGGCCTGCCGGTCGACGAGGTCGCGCTGTACTTCGCGGCCGCGGGGCTGCTCGTAGTGGCGCCGCTGCCGGACGGGAGCTTCCGGCTCGTGGCCGAGGTGCCCGACGCGCCGGAGCACCCCGATCTCGCCTACGCGCAGCGGCTGCTGGCCGACCGTGGCCCGCGGAAGTCGCATCCGACCGTCACCGAGGTGGTCTGGGGCTCGCGGTTCCGGATCCACGAGCGGGTCGCGGATTCCTACCGGGCCGGCCGGGTGCTGCTCGCCGGCGACGCGGCCCACACGCACAGCCCGGCCGGCGGCCAGGGCATGAACCTCGGGCTGCGCGACGCGGTGAAGCTCGCCGACGCGCTCTCGCAGGCACTGGAGGGCGACGACACCGACTTGGACGTGTACGCCGAAACCAGCCGCGAGGAGGCTGTCCGGGTGATCGGGCTGGCCCACCGCCTGACCCGCCTCGCGAACGTCCCGCACGCGATCCGCCCGGTGCGCAACGCCGTACTCAGCCTGATCGGCCGGGTCAGCAAGACCCAGAACGGGCTGGCCAAGCAGCTCGCCGGATTCCCGGAGCGCTAACCGCCGGTGGACTCGCGGATCTCCAGCCGGTACGGGACGCTGAGGTCGCGGTGGGTCGAGCCGGCCCGGCCGGCGATGCGGTCGAGGAGCAGGGTGACGGCGTTGTCGGCCAGCCACTCCTTGTCCGGCGAGATAGTGGTCAGCGTCGGCGAGTGGTACCGGCCGTCCTCGATGTCGTCGAAGCCGACCACGGCGACGTCCTCGGGGACCCGCAGGCCCGCGTCGGCCAGTGTTCGCAGCGCGCCCAGGGCGAGCAGGTCGTTGAAGCAGAACACCGCGTCCGGCGGCTCCGGCAGCGCCAGCAGTTCACGCATCGACGTGGCGCCGTCGAGCCGGTGGTAGCCGGCGGCGGCGAGCTCGAGCGCCGGCTCGTGCGGCATCCCGGCCGCCTTGAGCGCCTTCCGGTACCCCTTCCGCCGGACCGCGCCGGTGCCCGTCCCGCCGACACCGATCGCCGCGATCCGGCGCCGTCCCAGGGAGACCAGGTGCGTGGTCGCGTCGTACGACGCCTGCACCGAGTCGACCGCGATCCGGTCGAACTGGCCGCCGGCCGGTCGCTCGCCGAGCAGCACCAGCGGCTTCCCGGTGTCCGCCGAGGTGAGCTTGGCCGGGGCGGTGGCGAGCGGGGAGAAGATGATGCCGTCGATCAGCTGCCCGCGCATCCCGTCCAGCACGAACTGCTCGGCGGCCGCCTCGCCCTCGGTCTGGTCGATCAGCACGGTGATCCCGCGGCGTTTCGCGGCCCGGCTGATCTCCGCGCCGAGCTCGGCGAAGTACGGCGAACCCATCTCCGGGATCGCCAGCGCGATGAAGTCCGAGCGGCCCTTGCGCAGCGAGCGGGCGCTGACGTTCGGGATGTAGTTCAGGGCGGCGATCGCGGCCTCGACCTTGGCCCGGGTGCGCGCCGTGATGTGCGGGTAGTCGTTGATCACGTTCGAGACGGTCTTCACCGAAACCCCGGCCCGCGCGGCCACGTCGCTCAGCCTGGTCGCCATGCCGAACCTCCTGTCACCGACTTGTCGCCCGAGTGTGCCACCGCCGAACCCTTTACACCGATTGTCAATCGTTGTAGACATCCACGTTAAACGTTGTAAACCGTCCTGTGGAGGTCTTGTGGCCCGGCTCGTGGTGGACCCGGCGTTCGCGGTCGGCGCGCTCGACCGGCGTGTCTTCGGCTCGTTCGTGGAGCACATGGGGCGCTGTGTCTACACCGGGATCTACGAGCCCGGGCATCCCGCCGCCGACGCGGACGGGTTCCGGCAGGACGTGCTCGAGCTGGTCCGGGAGCTCGGCGTGACCGCGATCCGCTACCCCGGCGGCAACTTCGTCTCGAACTACGACTGGGAGGACGGCGTCGGCCCGAAGGACGAGCGGCCGCGGCGGCTCGACCTGGCCTGGCGGGCGATCGAGCCGAACCAGTTCGGCACCGACGAGTTCGTCGCCTGGTCGCGCAAGGCCGGCGTGCAGCCGATCTGGGCGGTCAACCTCGGCACCCGCGGGATCCGCGAAGCGGTCGACCTGCTGGAGTACTGCAACCTGCCGGCCGGCACCGCGCTCGGCGACCGCCGGGTCGCGAACGGCAGCCCGGAGCCGCACGACATCCGGATCTGGTGCCTGGGCAACGAGATGGACGGTCCCTGGCAGATCGGCCACAAGACCGCCGAGGAGTACGCCCGGCTCGCGGAGGAGACCGCGAACGCGATGCGGCGCGTCGATCCGGGCCTGGAACTGGTCGCCTGCGGGTCGAGCAACGCCGGGATGCCGACGTTCGGCGAGTGGGAGCGCGTCGTGCTGGAGCGCACCTACGACCTGGTCGACCACATCAGCCTGCACGCGTACTACGAACCGCACGACGGCGACCAGACGAGCTTCCTGGCCGCCGCCGAGGAGATGGACCGGATGATCTCGTCGGTGATCGCCACCGCCGATCATGTGAAGGCACTCAAGCGCAGCGACAAGGAGCTGACGCTGTCCTTCGACGAGTGGAACGTCTGGTACCAGCAGCACTTCCCCGGCGAGCTCGGACTGCCGATCCGCGAGACCGGGCCGCTGATCGAGGACACCTACACCGTCGACGACGCGGTCGTCGTCGGCAGCCTGCTGATCACGCTGCTCCGGCACGCCGACCGGGTGAAAATCGCTTGCCTCGCGCAACTGGTGAACGTGATCGGACCGATCCGCACCGAGCCCGGCGGCCGCGCGTGGCGGCAGACGATCTTCCACCCGTTCGCCCTGACCGCGCGGTACGCCGGCCCGACCGTGCTGCGGACCGCGGTGAGCGGTGGCCCCGAGATCGAGACGGCCGCCTTCGGCCGGGTCCCGGCGCTGTGGAGCACCGCGACGTACGACGAGACCGCCGGGGAGACCGCGATCTTCGTGGTGAACCGGAGCGAGACCGACAAGATCGACCTGGAGATCCCGGTGACCGGACACGAGGTCCGGCACCTGGCCCTGTACGACGAGGACCGCTCCGCGGTGAACACCGCGGAGGATCCGGACCGGGTCCAGCCCCGGGCCGTCGACGCCACCGAGGTCGTCGACGGTGTCTGCCGTGCCACGCTGCCGCCCGCATCGTGGCACGTGATCCTGCTCAGCAGTTGATTCGAGAGGGGACCCGCCCGTGCCTTCGAAACGACTACTCGCCGCAGCCCTGGCTGTGGTCGCCGTCGCAGCCGGCACCTCGGCCGCGACGGCCGCGCCAGTGGTGACCACGACCAACGCGATCAGTTCCAGCTTCGCCGACACCTTCGCCGACCCGTCGATCATCCAGGGCCGCGACGGCTACTGGTACGCCTACGCGACCTCCGACCCGCTGGTGGCGAACGGCCCGTTCGGCCTGATGCACATGGCCCGGACCAAGGACTTCAGCTCCTGGGAGTACCTCGGCACGGTCTTCAACGACCAGACCAAACCGGCCTGGGCCGCGCCCGGCTCGTTCTTCTGGGCGCCCGACATCCGGTACTTCGACGGCCACTACGTCATGTACTTCACGGTGACCGACACGAATGCCAACCCCGGCGGCGACCCGGCCATCGGCGTCGCGACCGCCCCGACACCGGCCGGTCCCTGGACCGCGACCGACGGTCCGGTCGTCACGCCGAAGCCGGACGGCAACGGCGGCTTCTACGGCACCATCGACCCCGCGATGCTCACCGCCGCGGACGGCAAGCGGTACCTGTACTACGGCGGTTTCTACGGCGGCATCTCCGTCACCGAGTTGAGCGCCGACGGCATGCACGCGGTCGGTGCACCCACGCAGGTCACGATCGGCGACCGCTACGAGGGCTCGTACGTCGTCTACCGCGACGGCTGGTACTACTTCATGGGCTCGTCGATGAACTGCTGCGCGGGCCCGACCACCGGGTACTCCGTCTTCGCCGGCCGCTCCCGCTCGCCGCGCGGCCCGTTCGTGGACGCCGACGGCGCCGCGCTGACCGACTCCCGCGTCGGCGGCACGACGGTCATCACGCAGAACGGCAACAAGTGGATCGGCCCGGGTCACCACGCGTTCATCACCGACGTGGCCGGCCAGGACCACATCGTCTACCACGCGATCGACCGTGGGACGCCGTGGCTGACGAACCCGTTCGGGATCAACCGCCGCCCGATGCTGATCGACAAGATCGACTGGGTCGACGGCTGGCCGCGCACCCGCGCCGGCCTCGGCCCGTCCGAGGGGCCGGTGCCCGCGCCGACCACCGGCTCGTCACTCGGCATCGACTCCACCGATCCGGCCGCCGGCCTCCAAGGCGCGACGAAACAACCCGGCGACTCTGTTGGCGGCCCGACCGCGAGCATTGCCGGCGCCGCCCAAACACGTCAGCCTGCGCCCGCGGGCTCGCTCCGGGTGGAAGCAGACGTCCGACTGGGCAACAGCTTCTCCACGGTTCTGGGCAATCAGGTCGTGGCTACCGTTGCGAACAATCGGCTGACGTTGACGATTGGCCGGCGGACGACGTCCGTGGACCTGCCGGCGGACTTCGATCGCACGCAGTGGAACAAGCTGTCCGTCCAGGTGTCCGGATCTTCGGTGACGGCACGCCTGAACGACTCGGGTCTGGGAGACGTGTACGGCGAGGCGCAGTTGAGCGTGCCGGGGCTGAAGCTCGCGTCGGCGCCGGTGCGGTGGCTGGGTTCGGCGGAGGTGGACAACCTCACCGTCCGTCCGGTGGCCAAGCCGGTGACCAAGCTGGCCGACGTACCGCAGACAGGGGACCTGCTGAGTGGTGACGACTTCAACCGTCCGCTCGGTGCGGACTGGTCGTGGGTGCGGCCGGACGACAAGGCGACCGTTGCTGACGGCAAGCTGTCGTGGCCGTTGGAGAACGCCGACATGACCGGCTCGTCGAACAACGCCGGGCTGCTCTTCCACAGCGTGCCGGCCGGTGACAGTTGGATCGCCGAGACCAAGCTGCACCTCGACACCGGCGCGGGCGACGTCCGCAACTACCAGCAGGCCGGCATGATCGCGTACCTGAACGACAGCGACTTCGCCCGCCTCGGCAACGTGGCGATCTGGAAGACCCGGCAGACGGAGTACGGGCGTGAGCTCGTGGCCCGGCCGTCGGACGGCGCCACGTCGTACGGCGCGGCGGCGATCGGGCGCTCGGCGCCGACGTTGTGGATGCGGCTCGCGTACCACCGCAACGCCGCGGGCGAGCACGTCTACCGCGCCGGGACGTCGGTGGACGGGAAGAACTGGACCTGGGGCGCGTCCTGGGTGCTGCCGGCCGCGGCGAAGATCGGGCTCTACGCCCACGGCGAGTTCACCGGCGCGAACCCGCCGCCGGTGGCCACGTTCGACTACCTGAAGTTCTACGAGAGCAGATAAATGGGATTCTCCAATCCGGTGTACGACGGCAGCTTCGCCGATCCGCAGATCATTGTGGTCGGCAACGATTACTACGCCTTCGCGACCAACGGCCCGCTGGGCAACGTGCAGACGCTGACCTCCCGCGACCTGGTGTCGTGGGAGGCGGTCGGCGACGCGCTGCCGTCGTTGCCGGATTGGACGGCTCGCGGACGGGTGTGGGCGCCGGAGGTCGCCGTGCACGCGCCCGACCGGTACGTCATGTACTACACGTCCCGCGACGTCGCCGCCGACCGGCAGGCGGTCGGCGTCGCGGTGGCGTCCAGCCCGGCAGGTCCATATGTCGACAAATCGATGAAGCCCCTCATCAGCCAGGCCGATGAGGGCGGTTCGATCGACGCGTCGCCGTTCCAGGACTCGACCGGCCGGCGCTGGCTGTACTGGAAGAACGACGGCAACGCGATCGGGGTGGACACCTGGATCTACGTGTCCGAACTGTCCCCCGACGGCCTCACGCTGACCGGCCCGGTGCATCGGCTGATCAAGCAGGACCTGCCGTGGGAGGGCAACCTCGTCGAAGCGCCGTACATGGTCGAACGCGACGGCAAGTTCCACTTGTTCTACTCCGGCAACGCGTTCGACAAGGCGTCGTACGCCGTCGGCCACGCACTGTGCGAGTCACCGACCGGCCCGTGCGCCAAGTCCGGCGACCCCATCCTGTCCACCTCCCCCGACGCCGCCGGCCCCGGCCACAACATGGTCCTCGGCGATTGGTTCGTCTACCACGCCTGGGACCCGACCCAGGTCGGCACCGACCCGAAGGGCCGAACGATGTGGCTGTCCCGGCTGACCTGGGACGGCGACAACCCGGTCGTCCAGCCACCGCTCGGGAACAATCCGACGGAGCCCTGACTTCCTCCGACATCACCTTTCGCGCTTTCTCCGTATCGTGCTTTATGGGGAGAGAGGGGGAGGGCAGATGTCCCGTCCAAGCACCACCCGCGCCGGCCTGGCAGCCGCCGCGGCACTTCTTCTCACGACGGCTTTCGTGCCGCCCGCACAAGCAGCCCTGACGACCGCGGAGGGAACGGTCGCCAGCTGCACCATCGAGATGGGCTCGGTCACCACGGCTGGAGATCACACCGACCGGCTGATTACCGCCGGAACACCGCCGATCGTGCAAGCGTTCCCGAAGCATGTCGGGACCAAGGTCTACCCGCCGGGTCAGGTCCGGCTCAGTTCGTCGTTCGTCCACGACTTCGAAGTAGGGCTGTGGACGGCTGTCGGATGGGTCGTCCAAGGTGATGTTCTGTCGCGCAGTAGCTACACCGTGGAGCCGACGCTCGGCAGCTACATCGATCCGCCGCAGCTGATCCGGATCGGCGGCGGCTGGACGAACTTCCGGCTGGTCGAGACGACCGCGTACATCCCGGTGCAACACGGACCGGTCGTCCGGGAAACGGCGTACGCGCTGCGGAACGACGGCGCGCTGTTCCGCTGGCGGGTGGACGGCCTCGTCTGGCACCGGACGGGAGACGCCGGTGGTTTCTCGGCCGTGAAGACGATGGCGCTGATCAGCAAGACCGCGACGTACGACACCTTCCTGGCGAACACCCGGGGCGGCGCGCTTTATACCATCCGGATCCCGGTCGGCGCGCCCATGAAGCCGGTCGTCCAGCGGGTACGGACGTCGACATGGCAGGTGTTCGAGACGTTGGCCGCCGCGAAGTGCGGGAACTCCGGCGACCTGCTGCTCGGGATCGACAAGGGCACCGGGTCCGGTTACCTCTACGCCGTCGGCCACGCGAACGGCTTGTCCACGGTCATCCGGGGCCTCGGCAAGGTGCCGGCCACGTTCGCGGATCCCGTCGACTTCCGGTGGCGGTTCGACTTCGATCCGCTGAACGGCGATTGACGCAACCTTCCGTTCCGGGCCTGCATCAAGATCTCTGGGAGCGTAGATCTCAGGGAGGGAACGTGAAGGTTCGTAAGGCCGCGTTCAGTCTGGCCGGGGCGATGGTGCTGACCGCCGCGGCGTTCGTGCCGTCTGCGAACGCCGCGCAGACCGGCGCACGTGCCACGACCGAGGCCTGCTCGCTGGGGCTCGGGTCGGTCGACCCTGCTGGCGCCCAAACCGGGGCCACCGTGACCGCCGGCACGCCACCGGCGATGAAGGGGCTCAACCCGGTCGATGAGCCCGTCTTCCCGCCCGGTCAGGTTCGGCTCAGCTCGAGCTGGGTGGTCGAACCCAACGTCGCCGGCTTCGACCGGTCCGGCTACGTCGTGCAGGGCGATGCGCTGTACCGCTATTTCTACAACCGCAGTTTCGGCGACCCCATTGTCAGTCGGATCGGCGGCGGCTGGTCGAACTTCACCGCGTTCGAGGTCTCCTCGTACGACGACAGCGCACGGAAGATCTCACACTTCATGGCGTACGGGCTGCGCAGCGACGGCACGCTGTTCCGCTGGAACGGCGGGTTCAAGAGGTCGGCCCAGTCGGCGCCCGGGTTCTCGTCGGTGAAGTCGATGGCGCTGATCAGCAAGACGGCGACGTACGACACCTTCCTCGCGAACACCCGCGGCGGTGCCCTCTACACGATCCGGATCCCGATCACGTCGCCGCTGAAACCGATCGTGACGCGGGTGCGGACGAGCACCTGGCAGGGCTTCGAGGCGCTGGTCGCGAGCAAGTGCGGCAACTACGGCACGTTGCTGCTCGGCATCGACAAGGACACCAAGAGCGGCTACCTGTACGCGGTCGGCCATGCGAACGGCACGGCGACGGTGATCAACGCCCTGGGCAAGGTCGACGGAACCTTCCCGAATGCCCCGTATTACCGCTGGGGCGTGGTGCCTTACCTCGACCCGCTGAACGGAGACTGAGATGAAACGCTGGGCAGTACTGCCGATCGCCGTACTGATGCTCGCCGGAACCGCTACGGCGCACGCCTCAGGTACGGCGACTCAGCGGACAGCCGCGACCTGTGACGTCGCCCTGAGTTCCTTCGGACCGGAGGGTGACCCGACGACCGGGCTCGGTCCGGTGCGACTGGCCTCGACCTCGACCCAACTGGGCAACGGGTACGGTCTCGACCTCTCCGGCTACGCGGTGTCGGGCGACAGGGCCTACTACTGGTACTACTCGCTCACCAACGAGGCCGAGGTCGATCCGGGTCTGCCGCGCGGTTCCCAGCCCGTCGGTTCCGGCTGGTCGGCGTACAAGGCGCTGGAGGTGTCGCAGTTCGCGGCGAAGGGCGCGACCGCGCGGAACACGGCGTACGGACTGTCCGGCGACGGGACTCTGAGGCGTTGGAGCTTCGACATCAACGTCCCGTGGAGGTTCAAGGCCACCGGTTCGGCGCCGGGGTTCGCGTCGGTGAAGTCGATGGCGTTGATCAGCAAGACCGCGACGTACGACACGTTCCTGGCCAACACCCGCGGCGGCGCGCTGTACACCATCCGCATCCCGGCCAGTTCGCCGATGAAGCCGATCGTCAGGCCGGTCCGGACCCGCACGTGGCAAGGCTTCGAGAAGCTCGTCGCGACCAAGTGCGGTCAGTACGGCACGTTCCTGGTCGGCATCGACTTCGACACCCGGACCGCCTCTCAGTACGCCGTCGGCCACACCAACGGAACGTCCACAGTCATCCTCGGCCTCGGCCGCCGGAGTGGCTCGTTCCCGGCGCGGGCGTACTACCGGTGGGCCACCAATCCCTACGAGCCGCTGAACGGCGACTGACATGAGGCGACTGTTCTCCTTCGTGGGCGCCGCGGCGCTGATCGCCGGTGTGGTCACCGCGCCGGCTGCCCAGGCGGCTTCGGTAGCTTGTTCCCTCGCGCCGGGCTCCGTGCTCGCGAGCGGGGCGCAGAACAACGGTGGCATCACCGTCGGCTACCCGCCGCGCACCGTCGGGCTGCCCGGCCCGATCTTCGACGTCTTCGATCCCGGCGCGGTCCGGCTGAGTACGTCGTTCACGAGTGACGCCCACGACAACTGGGGCGCCACCAACCACGGTTGGGTGGTGGCAGGCGACGCGTTGTACTACCGCGAGTACTCCATCGACACCATGAACGAGATCCGCGCCGACCAGCCGAACGAGACGCGGCGGGTCGGCGGCGGCTGGTCGACCTTCACCGCGGTAGAGGTCTCCGAGCTCACCACCCGCACCACGGGGTACGGGCTGCGCAGCGACGGCACGCTGTTCCGCTGGGGTGTCGTCGCCTGGACGTGGAAGGCGACCGGGTCCGCCCCCGGGTTCGCCGCCGTGAAGTCGATGGCGCTGATCAGCAAGACCCCGACGTACGACACGTTCCTGGCGAACACCCGCGGCGGTGCGCTCTACACGATCCGCATCCCGGTCTCGTCGCCGATGAAGCCGATCGTGAAGCCGGTGCGGACGAGGACCTGGCAGGGGTTCGAGAAGTTGCTGGCGAGCAAGTGCGGCAACTACGGGACGCTCCTGGTCGGCATCGACAAGGACACCAGGACGGCGCACACGTACGCCGTGGGGCGCGCGAACGGGACGGCGACGGTGATCAACCATCTGGCCGCTTCCACGGCCAGCAACGATCCGGTCCACTTCCGCTGGGGCGGCGTGCCGTCGATCGACCCGCTCACCGGCGACTGAGCACCTCGGTCAGGATCGTCAGGGCCTTGTGCAGATCGGACGTCGACGGAGTCGCGTAGCCGATCACCAGCCCTGGCGGTCCTGGCACGGTCCGGCGGTACTCGGACAGCGGCGCGACGACGACGCCGGCCGCGCGGGCCTCGCGCGCGATCCGTAGGTCGTCGACGCCGTCCGGCAGCAGCAGCGTGATGTGCAGTCCGGCGTCCTGGCCGACGACCCGGCCGTACGGCGACAGCACTGCGCAGGTGTGTGTACGGCGGTCCGCGTACAGCCGGCGCCCGCGGCGTACGGCCTGGTCGAGGTAGCCGTCGCGCAGCATGGCGAGCAGCGCAGCCTGCATCGGCCAGCCGGGCCAGTCGCCGGAGTCGGCCCGGAACGCGGCCAGTCGCTCGACCATCGCCTCGGACGCCACCAGCCAGCCGAGGCGGAGCGCGGGGCTGAGCGTCTTCGACAGCGTCCCGAGGTGGACCACCCGCTCCAGGTCGAGCTGGGCGAGCGCGGGCAGCGGCGCGACGTCGTACCGGAACTCGCTGTCGTAGTCGTCCTCGATCAGCAGGCTGCCGGTCCGGCGCGCCCACCGGACCAGCTCGTTGCGGCGGGCAACAGGCAGCCGGCCGCCGAGCGGATACTGGTGGGAGGGCGTCACGTAGACGGCGGCGAGGTCGTCGGTCAGCTCCCCGACCAGCAGGCCGTCCTGGTCCACGCCGACGTCGACGATGTCGAGCCGGTGGTCGCGGGCGGCGACGACCGCGTTCAGGTACCCGGGGTCCTCGATCGCGATCCGGTCGCCCGGCGCGCGCGTGACCGTGAGCAGCAGCCGCAGGCCGTGGACGGTGCCGTTGGTGACGAGGACGTTCTCGGGGCCGCAGGCGATCCCGCGCACCCGGCCGACGTGGTCCGCGAGCGCGGCGCGGAGCGCGGGCAGCCCGGCCGCGTCGTCGTACCCGCGCGGCGGCGACTGGGTGGACACCTCACGCCACGCGCGCCGCCAGCCGGGGTCCGGGGCCGGCGCGATGTACGGGATGCCGGGGCGCAGCGTCAGCAGCTCCGTGCCGGCGTCGGGCCGGGGCTCGACGTGACGGCGTACGGCGGGCTGCAGCGGGACGACATCGGTGACGTAGGTCCCGGCGCCGGTGCGGCCCTCGATCCAGCCCTCCGCGTGCAGCTGGTCGTACGCCGCCTGCGTGACCGATCGCGAGACGGTGAGCTCCCGCGCGAGGTCGCGGGTCGACGGCAGCCGGTGCCCCGCCTGCAGCCGGCCGTCCAGCACCGCCGCCCGGAACTGCTCCGCGAGCTGCAGGTGCAACGGCAGCCCGGCGGTCCGGTCGATCGTCAGCGGCAGCGAACTCTGCACGCCAACTAGGATCGCAGCATGACCATGGCCGCGGAGGACGTGTCTCGTTTCGAGCGGTCCAGGGGTCGGCTCGAGGCGATCGCGTACCGGATGCTCGGCTCGGCCAGTGAGGCGGAGGACGCCGTCCAGGAGACCTTCCTGCGCTGGCAGGCCGCGGACATCGGCCGGATCGAGGTCCCGGAGGCCTGGCTGACGAAGGTGCTGACGAACCTCTGTCTCAACCAGCTCGCCTCGGCCCGCGCGCGGCGCGAGACGTACGTCGGTCAATGGTTGCCCGAACCGCTGCTCGACGGCGACCCGATGCTCGGCCCGGCGGACACCGCGGAGCAGCGCGAATCGGTGTCGTACGCCGTCCTCACACTGATGGAGCGGCTGTCGCCGAACGAGCGGGCCGTGTACGTCCTGCGCGAGGCGTTCGACTACTCGCACCGCGAGATCGCGGAGATCCTCGAGATCAGCGAATCCGCCAGCCAGCAGCACTTCCGCCGGGCCAAGCAGCACCTCGCCGACGGCAAGGCGCGCTCGGAGGTCGACGAGGCCGTGGCCCGGCGGATCGTGGACGAGTTCCTCGCCGCCGCCACCAGCGGGCAGACCGATTCGATCGTGCGACTGCTCACCGCCGACGCGATCTCGGTCGGCGACGGCGGCGGCAAGGTCGCGGCCCGGACCACCGCCGTCGAGGGCGCGCTCGCGGTCGCCCGCTTCCTGCGCGGCATGTTCAAACCGACCGAGGCCAAGCGGCTGTACGTCGGCGGTCCGGCGGAGGTCTACGCCTGGGCGGTCAACAGCGAGCCCGCTCTCGTCGTGGTCGTGAACGGCGAGGTCATCGGGGTCATGTGCCTCGAGGTCACCACCGACGGGGTCACCGCGGTTCGCACCCAGGCGAACCCGGACAAGCTGGCGCGCGCGACCGAGCTGTTCGCCGCGTCCGAGCACGGAGAACCGCTGACGACCATCCTGTGACGTGCTTCACATCCCGCACCTGTCATGAAACGGCGAGCTGCCCGGTTCAAGGGCTGACACCGCATCAGACAGGAGTACGGATATGAAGCACCGCATCGTGGTTCTTGGCGCCGGGTACTCCGGAGCCGTCGCAGCCGGCCGCCTCGCCGCCCGGCTGTACCGCGACGAAGTGAGCATCACCCTCGTCAACGGCGAGACCGACTTCGTGGAGCGCGTCCGCATGCACGAGCTGGCCACCGGCCGCGACCTCAAGCCGCGCCCGCTGGAGCAGGTGTACGCCGGAACCGGCGTCGAGCTGAAGATCGCCAAGGTGACCGGCGTGGACGTCGAGCGCAAGACCGTCGCGCTCGACTCCGGGGAGCTGGAGTACGACACGCTCGTCTACGCGCTCGGCAGCGGCTGGAACTCGCAGGGCGTCCCGGGTGCCGACGAGCACGCGCACCAGATCGCCAGCCGTCCCGGTGCGCTCCGGCTGCGCGAGCGCCTGGCGTCGCTGCAGGCCGGCCAGACAGTGACCGTCGTCGGCGGCGGCCTGACCGGCGTGGAGTTCGTGACCGAGCTGGCCGAGTCCCGGCCGGACCTCGACGTCGCGCTGGTGGTGCGCGGCGCGCTCGGCGACTGGCTGTCGCCCAAGGGCCGCCGGCACCTGCGGAAGGTCGCCGACCGGTTGGGTATCACCGTGCACGAGAACACGGCGGTCGCGCGCGTCGACGCGGACCAGGTCGTGACGGGCGACGGTACGTCGATCCCGGCGGCGGTCACGGTGTGGACGGCCGGATTCGCCGTCCACCCGATCGTGCGGGAGACCGCGCTCGAGGTCAGTGACACCGGCCGGATCGTGGTCGACAAGACCATGCGGTCCGTGTCGCACCCGGACGTCTACGCGATCGGCGACGCGGCGTACGCGATGGGCTCGAAGAACAAGCCGCTGCGGATGTCGTGCGCCTCAGGTCAGCCGATGGCCTGGCAGGCCGCGGACTCGATCGCGGCCCGGCTGACCGGTGGCAAGCTCCCGCACGCCCCGCTGGCCTACTTCAACCAGTGCATCTCGCTCGGGCGCAAGAACGGGCTGATCCAGTACGTCACGAGCGACGACCGCGCCGTCAACGCCACGCTGAGCGGTCGCGTGGCCGCCGTCTACAAGGAGCTGATCTGCAAGGGGGCCGCGTGGGGTGTGGAGAACCCGATGACCGGCCTGCCGGTCCGGCGGCACCACGTGGTCAGCCAGCCCGTCCCGCTGCCCGAATGGACTAGCTGATTCGTCGCGGAATGGCCCGTGCCACCATGCCACTGCACGCGGAACCTGGTTTCATGACCGCTTTGCAGCCGACCGCCCGGACCTCCCTGCGCCGCTCGAAGGAACGCGCCGCCACCGATCGCCAGGCGCTGCACGACGTACTGCTCGACGGCATGTTCTGCCACCTCGGCGTCATCGTGGACAACGATCCATTGGTGCTGCCGACGGCGTACGGCGTGGATCTGGACCGCGGGCCCGACGGAGAGATGTACCTGCACGGCTCGGTCGCGGCCAGGAGCGTGGTCGCGGCCCCGCTGCAGACCGTCTGTGCGACGGTGACGCACACGGACGGCCTGGTGCTGGCCAGATCCGCCTTCCACCACTCGGTGAACTACCGGTCCGCGGTCATCTTCGGCATGCCGCGGCTCGTCACCGATCCGGAGGAGAAGCTGCACGGTCTCAACCGGATCGTCGAGCACCTGGTGCCCGGGCGGTCGCTCGAGGTCCGGCCGCCGAACCGCAAGGAACTCGCGCAGACCTCGGTGCTCGCGCTCTCGCTGACCGAGGCCTCGGTGAAGACCCGCTCCGGGCCTGCCAACGACGAGGAGCGGGACCTCGACCTGCCGTACTGGACAGGCGTGCTCCCGCTCCGGGTCGTGGCCGCCGAACCGGACACCAATCCCGACTGCGACCTTCCGGTCCCCGCCCACGTCCGCACCCGCGCGAAACTCCTGGGCGCACAGTCCTAGGCGACGGTCCCCTTGTTGTAGCTCGACTGAGCCCAGAAGTACCCGACCACCGCGATCGCCACGCACCAGGCCGCGGCGAGCCAGCCGCTGCTGCTGTCCATCGGCGTCCCCAGCAGCAGGTGCCGCAAGGTGTCGATGATCGGGGTGAACGGCTGGTACTCGGCGAACCAGCGGATACCGCCCGGCATCGCCTCCAGCGGGATGAACGTGTTGCTCAGGAAGGGCAGCAACAGGCTGATCGGCAGCACGACGTTGCTCGCGCCCTCCGGCGTCTTGCTGGTCAGTCCCAGCGCGATCGCGAACCAGGTCAGGCCGATGGTCAGGCCGATCAGCAGCAAGGCCGCCAGCAGCCAGTCGGTGAGCGAGGCGTTCGGCCGGAAACCGATCAGGACGGCGAATCCGACCACCAGGGCCAGGCTGACGATCGTCACCAGCACGTTCGCGAGCACGTGCCCGGTCAGCACGGCCGGCCGGAAGATCGCCATCGTCCGGAAGCGGGCCACGATGCCCTCGGACATGTCCATGCAGACGGCGACCGCGGGCGACATCGTCCCGGACGCGATCGACATCAGCAGGATGCCGGGGGTGAGGAAGTCGATGTAGTCGAAGCCTCCCCCGGCGCCGCCCAGGCCGGCCGCGAACGTGTCGCCGAACACCAGGCCGAACAGCAGGATCATGATCACCGGCATCCCGAGGGCGCCGAGCGACAGACCCGGGTAGCGCTGGGCGTGCCGCAGGTTGCGGCGCAGCATCGTCGCGGTGTCTTGCAGTGCGTAACTCATTTCGCCGTCACTTCCTTCGCAGCGGGCTGACCGGTGACGGCGAAGAACACGTCGTCCAGGTCGGGGGTGTGGACAGTCAGTTCGTCGACCTCGAGCGAGGCGTCGTCGATCCGGGCCAGCAGGTCGCGGAGCGCGTGGGCGCTGCCGTCGTTCGGCACCTGCAGGACCAGCGACTCGTGGTCCGGTACGGCGGTCGGCAGCACCCGGCCGGCGAGCGTGAACTCCTCGGGCGAGGTGAACCGCAGCCGGATGTGGCCGCCCGGCGCGAGCCGCTTCAGCTCGTCCGGCGTACCTTCGGCGACCAGGCGCCCGTGGTCGAGGACCGCGATCCGGTCGGCCAACTGGTCGGCCTCTTCGAGGTACTGCGTGGTGAGCAGGACCGTGACGCCGCCGGCGACCAGCTCGCGGATCAGCGTCCACATGCGGTGCCGGCTCCGCGGGTCGAGACCCGTGGTCGGCTCGTCGAGGAAGATGATGTGTGGGCGACCGACCAGCGTCATGGCCAGGTCGAGCCGGCGCTTCATCCCGCCGGAGTACGTCGACGCGAGCTTCTGGCCGGCGTCGGCCAGATCGAACTGCTCGAGCAGGTCGTCCGCCCGGCGGCGGGCCTCCTGTTTGCCGAGGTGGTGCAGGTCGCCCATCAGGATCAGGTTCTCCCGACCGGTCATCAGGCCGTCGACCGCGGAGAACTGGCCGGTGACGCCGATCGCGGCGCGGACCGCGTCCGGCTCCCGGTGCAGGTCGTGGCCGGCCACCCGGATCTCGCCGGCGTCGGCCGTGCTCAGCGTGGACAGGATCTGTACCGCGGTGGTCTTGCCGGCGCCGTTCGGGCCGAGCAGGGAAAAGATGGTGCCTTCGGCAACGTTCAGGTCGATGCCGTCGAGCACGAGTTTCGCGCCGTAGGACTTGCGCAGTCCGCGGACGTCGATCGCTGCTGACATGAGGGATCCTCGGTGGTTTTCGGGCAGGGGGAACCTGACCCGGGACGGTTGACGGGTCTGCTGAGGGAGGATTCGGGCGTGCGTCATCACCCGGGCGCCCGCGACGGGGCTCCGGTGGCGGTGCGGGGTTCAATTAGATGTCGAGGTCCTCGACCGCCGGCTGGTCGGCGGCCTCCTCGACGAGTGCGTAGAGGTCCTCCGGGATCAGGGCCCGGAGTTCGTCGATCGTGTCCACGACGTGCAGGGTGGCCTCGCCCTGCGCCATGCTCCAGGACTGGTCGGTGCTCCAGTTGCCGACCCAGGAGCGCCACCCGGTCAGGTAGCGCTCGTCGTCGGCGTTCTGCTTGAACTGGCTGCGGCGGTCCGCGTGCAGGACGAACTTGCCGGTCCGGCTGCGGTAGACCTTGAAGGCCTCGTAGCCGTCCTTGCTCGACCGGCCGCCCTCCGCGAGCAGTACGCCGGAGAACCGTTGCTTGCGGCCGGTGCCCCGGCCCACCCGCACGGTGATCTCCTCGTACCCCTCGAGCCGGCCCTCTTCCATCTCGACGTACTTGCGCAGTGCGATCGAGATCGCCGAGGACAGGTTGCCGGCGAGCTCCTGGGCCCGCTTGTACAGCGGCAGGTCGTCGTCGGACACGTAGATCGTCTTGTTCGGCATCGCTTGTCTCCTCCTACGTAGAACTATACGCACATGGGTACGCAGATGTCTACGTATAGCTCTACGTAGAAGTGGAGACTCCTTACTTGGCCGGCGAGTACAGCCAGGGCCGCTCGATGTCGTAGAACGTCGGCGGGCCGGCGGCGAGGCTGTTCATCTCGTCCATGTCCGCCTGCAACTCCGGCGGCACCTCTTTCCGCTCGCCCTCGCGGGCCTCGGCCTCGCTGGTGAAGTACATCGCCATCGTGTAGTCGCCTTCGTCGTACATGGCGACCTCGCTGCCGAGGATCTCGGGCCGGAACGCGGCCCACTCGTCGCGGTGCTGACCCATCACTTCCCGTGCGCGCTCCGGGTTGCTGCCGGCGCCCTGCATGATCTGGACGAAGCCGGCCGAGTCCGGATCGCCGTGCACGTCCAGCACGACGTCCTCCGTGTCGTGGAAGGTGGCGTTGCCGCCGCTGAGCAGCGACGTGAACTCGTGCCACCACTTGTCCTGCGCTGGGCTGTCGCTGTTCCGCCGCGCGGCGTCGGCGGAGTCGAAACGAGCCAGCGCGATGAACTTGCCGTCCGCGGTGACACCGGCCGTGGTTCCCAGCCAGCCGGATGCCTCGGGCGCCAGTTCTTCCATCCACCGATCCATCGCCTGGTGCGCTTGGTCGGCGTCGGTGACCTGCCCCTGAATGACCTGAACGAACATGTGAGACCCTCCCCGTCTCTCAGGCCGCTAGTCGGCACTTCGACGTTACGCCCGCCCGCGACACCCGAGCGAGCATCAGCGAACTCGCCAGCACCCCGGTGGCCCCGAGGGTCACCAGGCGTACGTCGGACCGCCACAGACCGAACACGAACCAGCAGCTGAGCTCGGAAGGTGGTGGACAACCGGCGGCTGGCGACCTGAACGGTGTGGAAACCGGGGTGACTAAACCTGACTTATCCACAGATTTGGAGCAGTTTTCGGTGGACTCGGTGGAGAAGTAAGGAATGACCTGGGGACAACTCGGCCGAATCGGTGTGCACAGCTGGGGATACGGGTGTGGATAACTCTCGGGATCCCACAGCGATATAGGTAAGGCTTACCTTAAGGCGGACGGCTGTGGGCATGGGTCAGCCCACGAGGAGCGGACCTCGGCCGGCTGCGCCCGGTGACCGGCTGAGATCTGCCGCAGAAGGTCGGTCAGTGGTCGGTCAGACCCACTGGGTGGAGACGACGAAGCCGACCGCGATCAGGCCCATGCCGATCAGCAGGTTCCAGTTGCCCAGGTCGTCCATCACCGGGATGTCCTGGCCGGCCACATAGAAGACGACCAGCCAGGCGAGTCCGAGCAGCCAGCAGGCCAGCATCAGCGGCGCGACCCACACGCGACTGGTGGTGCGCGGCTTCTTCGGCGTCTTCTCCGCCTTGACCTTCTCGGTCTTCTTCTTGTTGCGACTGCTCGACTCGGGCACGACTGAACTCCTTGTAAGGACGCATAAGCTGACCGCAGCAGGACCATGGTTCGGGTCCGGTCCGGGTTAGCGTAGTGCAGAGAGCAATATGGAGATCACGGGTGCGTAGGTTGAGGCGGATTTCGTTGTGGCGCGCGGGCGCGCCACTGGCGCTGCTGTGCGCCGGTCTGCTGTTCGCGACCAGCGCCACCAACGCCCGGGGCACCGACCTGCGACCCAGCCGTAACACTACGCTCGCGGGCCTCGTGGAGGAACAGAGCCGCCGCAGCGCCAGCCTGGTCCGCCAGCACGCGGCCCTGACCCAGGACATCGAGAAACTGCAAGCACAGCAGGGATCGATCGACCCCGCGCTGGCCAAGCAGCTCAAGGACCTGTCGGACGCCGTCGGCACCACACCGGTCACCGGGCCGGGCCTGACCGTCACGCTCAAGGACGCGCCGTCCGAGGTCGTCAAAGAGAACCCGGACGTCGATGCCGACTGGCTGGTGATCCACCAGCAGGACATCCAGGCGGTGGTGAACGCGCTCTGGGCCGGTGGCGCCGACGCGATCTCGATCCAGAACCACCGGGTCATCTCCACCACCGGGATCAAGTGCGTCGGCAACTCCGTCGTCCTGCACGGCGTCCCGTACCTCCCGCCGTACAAGATCACCGCGATCGGGGACCGGCGGAAGCTGCAGAAGGCACTCGATGACTCGCAGTACATCGAGAACCTGCAGGACTACGTGGTGAAGTTCCAGCTCGGCTACGACGTGAAGAACGAGTCGTCGATCTCGATGCGGGCCTACGAGGGCACCCTCGACCTGCAGAGCGCCACCGTCCCCGGCTTCGACCGCACGCCGTCGGTCAGTCCCACCGCCTCGGGGAGATAGCTGTCACAATGGTCCGCATGCCGCGGATCCTTGTCGTCGACAACTACGACTCCTTCGTCTACAACCTGGTGCAGTACCTGCAGCAACTGCAGGCCGACACCACGGTGCTGCGCAACGACGAAGTCACCCCTGACCAGGTCGGCGAGTACGACGGTGTGCTGCTCTCCCCCGGGCCGGGTACGCCGGAAGAGGCCGGCGCGTGCGTCGACATCGTCAAGGAGAAGGGCCGCGACATCCCGATCTTCGGCGTCTGCCTCGGCCTGCAGGCGATCGGCGTCGCGTACGGCGGCGTCGTCGGCCGCGCGGACGAACTGCTGCACGGGAAGACCAGCCAGGTGTTCCACGAGGGCGCCGGCGTCCTGTCCGGCCTTCCGTCGCCGTTCACCGCGACCCGGTACCACTCGCTGGCGATCGCGCAGGACAGCGTGCCGAACGAGTTGCAGGTGACCGCGCGGACCGAGGCCGGCGTGATCATGGCGGCCCGGCACCGCGACTTCCCGGTCGAGGGCGTGCAGTTCCACCCGGAGTCCGTGCTGACCGAGGGCGGCCACCGGATGCTCGCCAACTGGCTCGAGATCTGCGGCGACCCGGACGCGGTCGCCCGCTCGGCCGGCCTGGCCCCGGTCGTCAGCTAGCCACCCCGGAAACAGAAGAACCCCCGGAGCCGTCGCTCCGGGGGTTCTGTCGTCTCAGCCGCCGATCGTGATGCCCGGCGTCGTCGGGTTCGACGGCGGTGGGCTCTCCGACTCGTTCGGCGTGCTCGGCGGGTTGCTCGGCTGCTCCTGCAGCTTGTTCACCGTCAGGGTGATCAGCGAGCCCTTCGCCGCCTTCGTACCGGCCTTGACGGACTGCGCCAGCACGTTCCCTTCGGGGGCGTTCTGGTCGTTGCCGAAGGTGTACCCGACCTGGAAGCCGGCCTTCTCGAGGGTCAGCTTGGCGTCGTCGTAGGTCTGGGTGACGACGTTGGGTACGTCGACCTCGGTCTTGCCGCTGGAGATCGTCAGGGTGAACTCCTGCCCCGACGGGTACTGCGCGGTCGGGTCCGGGCTGACCGCGATCACGGTGCCCTTCTTCTCCTCGCTGTCCTGCTCGACCGCCTTGTCCTTGACCTTGAACTGGCCCTTGGCGTCCTCGAGCGCCTTGCGCGCCTTCGACTCCGACAGCCCGATCACGTCCGGCACCGAGAATGCGGTCTGCCCGGCGGACACCACGACGTTCACGGTCGAGCCCTGCTCCGCCTCGGTCCCGCCTTCCGGCGTCTGGCGGATGATCAGGCCCCGGCCGACCGTGTCGCTCTTCTCGGACACCGACGAGACCTTCAGGCCCTGCTCGGTGAGCAGCGCGGTCGCGTCGGCCAGCGACTTGAGCTTCAGGTCCGGCACCGTGACCTTGGCGGGCGGTGTGGCGGTCGTGCCACCGCCGGCGGTGTCGTCCTTGTTCATGTTCGAGAACAGGGCGTACGCGCCGACCGCGACCGCGACGATCGCGAGACCGAGCAGGAAGTACGCCAGGCCGCGGTTGCGGCGGGAGCGCGCGTCCTGCGCCTCGTCCAGGTCGTCGCCGTCCGGGGGCAGCAGGTCGTTCGCGGCGGTCTGCCGGTACTGCTGGGTGGCGGCCGTCGCCGCCAGCGCGGTGGGGGCCATCGACCGGGTCTCCGCGACCGCCGCCATCGGCGCGGTCACCTGCTGGCCGGCCAGCACCCGGTGGATGTCGGCGCGCATCTCCGAGGCGCTCTGGTACCGCTCCTCGCGGCTCTTCGCCAGTGCCTTCAGGACGACCGCGTCGACCTCCGGCGGGATGTCGGGGTCGAACGACGACGGCGGCAGCGGCTGCTCCCGGACGTGCTGGTAGGCCACCGAGACGGGCGACTCGCCGACGAACGGCGGCCGGCCGGTGAGCAGTTCGTACAGCAGGCAGCCGGTCGAGTACAGGTCGGAGCGCGCGTCCACGGTCTCGCCGCGGGCCTGCTCCGGGGACAGGTACTGCGCGGTGCCGATCACGGCCGCGGTCTGGGTCATCGTGGAGGACGTGTCGGCGACCGCGCGGGCGATCCCGAAGTCCATCACCTTGACCTGGCCCTGCGGGGTCAGCATCACGTTCCCGGGCTTGATGTCGCGGTGCACGATGCCGGCCCGGTGGCTGTAGTCAAGGGCCTCGAGCACACCGGAGGTGATCTCCAGCGCCCGCTCCGGCATGATCTTGCGGCCTTCGCGGATCAGGTCCCGCAGGGTCTTGCCGGTGACCAGTTCCATCACGATGTACGGGATGGTGACGCCGGAGCCGTTCGGGTCCGGCTCCTCGCCGGTGTCGTAGACCGAGACGATCGTCGGGTGGTTCAGCGAGGCGGCCGACTGGGCCTCCCGCCGGAACCGGGCCTGGAAGGTGGCGTCGCTGGCCAGGTCGATCCGCAGCCGCTTGATCGCGACGCTCCGGCCGAGCCGGTTGTCGACCCCCTTGCGGACCTCGGCCATGCCGCCGCGGCCGAGCGGTTCGCCTTCTTCGTACCGGCCGCCGACGAGACGTGCCTGCGATGTCATGACCTCAGCCTTCCAACCTGTCTGCGTTAGACACGAAAACCACACTCAACTTGCCCACGGTAGCGGCCGCCACACGCGGATCCCCGTTGGAAAGACGCGCTGTGATCGCATCATTCCGTATGGTGCTCATTGGCTCAGCACCGCCTCCATCACCTTCTTGGCGATCGGCGCGGCCAGCCGGCCGCCGGCCACGTCGTCGCGGGCGACGTCGGCCTTCTCGATCAGCACCGCGACCGCGATCTTCGGGTCGTCGGCGGGCGCGAAGGCGGTGAACCAGGCGAACGGCGGGCGGTCCTTCGCGGTCTGCGCCGTACCGGTCTTGCCGGCCACCTGCACGCCGCTGATCGCGCCCGGCTTGCCGGTGCCGTTGGCGACGACGTCGACCATCATCGCGGTCAGCTGGGACGCGACCTGCGGGGTGACCGCCTGGTGCAGCGACTCCGGCTTGGTCTCCGACACCGTCTTCAGGTCCGGGGTCTTCACGTTCTGGACCAGGTAGGGCTTCATCACCTCGCCCTTGTTCGCGATCCCGGCCGCCACCATCGCCATCTGCAGCGGGGTGGCCCGGACGTCGAACTGGCCGATCGCCGACTGCGCGGTCTGCGGCTCGTTCGGGTCGCCGGGGAACTGGCTGATGGCAACGCTCGGCAGCTCGGTCAGCGGCTTCGCGCCGAAGCCGAACTTCGCGGCCTGCTCGTTCAGCGCGTCCGCGCCGAGGGCCATGCCGACGGTGCCGAACGCGGTGTTGCAGGAGTAGCGCAGGGCGATCGTGAGGGTCGCGTTGTTGCTGCCGCCGCAGTTCTTGCCGTCCTCGTTGACCAGCGGGACCGTGGTCTGCGGGAGCGGCAGCTCGGCCGGCGAGTTCACCTTGCTCTCCGGCGTGTACTTGCCGCTGGACAGCGCGGCCGCCGCGGTGACCAGCTTGAACGTCGAGCCCGGCGGGTAGAGCTCCTGCACCGCGCGGTTCGACAGCGGCTTGTCCTTGTCGGCGTTCAGGCTCTTCCAGGCCGCGCCGACCTTCTCGCTGTCGTGCGAGGCGAGCTGGTTCGGGTCGTACGACGGGCGGCTCGCCATCGCCAGGATCCGCCCGGTCTTCGGCTCGATCGCCACCACCGCGCCGGTCTTCCCGGCCAGACCGCTGTACGCCGCCTGCTGGGCCGCGGCGTTCAGCGTCAAGGTCACACTGCCGCCCTGCTGCGGCCGGTTGCTGATCACGTCGATGATCCGGCGGAACGCCATCGACGGGTCCGACCCGTTCAGCTCGGCGTTCATCGTCAGCTCGATGCCGCCGCGGCCGAACAGGTACGAGTAGAACCCGGTCACCGGCGCGTACACCTGGCCGCTGGCGTAGGTCCGCTGGTACTTGAACCGGTCGTCGGACGGCTTGCTCTGCGCGACCGGCGTGCTGCCGATCAGGATCGGGCCGCGGTTCACCGAGAACTGCGAGTCGCGGACCCGGTTGTTGTCGTTGCGGCCGTTGATCTCGTTCGCCCGGAACGCCTGCAGGTACGTCGAGTTCGCCATCAGCGCGAGCATCAGGATCATCGCCGCCACGGCCAGTCGTCGGATCGCCGAGTTCACTGCTTCTGCACCGCCATTGCGATCGTTTCGTCGGACACGGGAGCGGCCGGGGTCTGCGGGCGCCGGGCCTGGTCGCTGATCCGCAGCAGCAGCGCGATGATCGCCCAGTTGGCGACCAGCGACGTACCACCGAGGGCCATGAACGGGGTGGCCAGACCGGTCAGCGGGATCAGCCCGGTCACGCCGCCGACGATCACGAACACCTGCAGCGCGAACGACATCGCCAGACCGGTCGCGATCAGCTTGCCGAAGATGTCGCGGCAGCCGAGCGCCGTGCGCAGGCCGCGCTCGATGATCAGCGTGTAGACCAGCAGGATCGCGATCAGGCCGGTCAGCCCGAGCTCCTCGGCGAACGACGAGATGATCATGTCGCTCTGGGAGTACAGCGTGGCCTCCGGGTGGCCCTGGCCGAGACCGCGGCCGAGGATGCCGCCCCAGGCCTGGCCCATCAGCCCGAGCTTCACCTGACCGCCGTCGATCGCCCACGGGTCAAGCCAGTCGGTGACCCGGCGATGCACGTGCCCGAAGGTCGTGTACGCGAAGAAGGCGCCGCCGGCGAACAGCAGGCCACCGATGATCAGCCAGCCGGCCCGCTCGGTGGACACGTACAGCAGGAACAGGAACAGCCCGAAGAACAGCAGCGACGAACCGAGGTCGCTCTCGAACACCAGCACACCCAGGCTGACCGCCCAGGCGATGCCGATCGGCCCGAGGTCGCGGGCCCGCGGCAGGTCGAGCCCGAGGAACCGGTGCCCGGCCAGCGTCAGGACGTCGCGTTTCACCACCAGATAGCCGGCGAAGAACACGACCAGGCAGATCTTCGCGAACTCACCGGGCTGGAAGGACATGCCGGCCAGCCGGATCCAGATCCGCGCGCCGTTCAGGTTCACGCCGAGGCCCGGGATCAGCGGCAGCACCAGCAGCACCAGACCGGCCAGGCCGGCGGTGTAGGTCAGCGCCTGCAGCCGGCGGTGGTCCCTGATCACGAGGATGACGACCAGGAACAGCACGATGCCGACCGCGGTCCAGGTGATCTGCTGCGGCGCCGCGGCCGCCTTGGGAGTGTTGCCGCGCGCCTCGGCGACGAGGGCCAGGCCGAGGTCGATCCGGTGGATCATCGCGACGCCCAGACCGTTCAGCAGCACGGCGCACGGCAGCAGCACCGGGTCGGCGTACGGCGCCCGGTACCGCAGGGCGAGGTGCGCGATCAGCGCGAGCAGCCCGATCCCGGCCGCGTAGTACCCGGTGCTCGCCGGGACGGCGTTCTGCACGGTGATGCCGATGTTCACGTACGCGCCGACCGAGACCGCGATCGCGATCACGAGCAGCAGCAGCTCCACCCCACGCCTGGTACGCGGGATGATCTGGATGACCGACGTGGACGCGATACTCATCGGACCCCGTCGCAGTCGTCGGGGTCGACCGGGGTGCTCGGCGACGCGGTGCCGGTCGGAGTCGTGGCCGGAGCCGTGGACGCGGGCGGTGAGGAGACCGGCGGCTTGGACACCGGGGGCTTCGAGACCGGCGTGCTGGGCTTCGGGGTCGGCGTGGGCGTCGGCTTGACCTTGGCGGCGCACTCTGTCGCGGTGTGCTGCAGCTCGGCGACGATCGACCGGGCACCGGCCAGGTCGTCCGCCTGGATGTTGCCCTCCACCTGCTCCCGGCTGTACGTCGGGAGCTTGTCGACCTGCAGCGCCTGCCGCTCGTACACCTTCGACAGTGACAGCCCCGGCAGGTCCGCCTCGACGCCCTTGAAGATCGCGACGTAGTCGCCGTCGGTGCCGACGTAGTACTGCTTCTGGGTCCAGCTGTACGCGAACCAGGCGCCACCGCCGATCAGACCGAGGATGACGACCAGTACGGCGATCCGCCGCAGCCACGGGAACCGCTTCGGGGGCCGCGGCGCGTACCGCAACTCCTCCGGGTCGAGCGCGCCGCCGTGACCGCCGTGACCGCCGCCATGGCCGTCACCGACACCAGCGCGGACCGCGGTCGTCGGCTCACCGCGACCTGTGCTGCCCTGTGCCAGCTCGGCCGCGGCGCCGACCAGCTGCGGCCGGACGCCGCTCGCGGGCTCGGTCTCGACGACGTCCGCGACGACGCAGGTGACGTTGTCGTTCGAGCCCGCCTCGAGCGCGTGCGTGATCAGCTCGACGACGACCGAGTCCGGCGTACCGGAGGCCATCGAGGCCGCGATCACTTCGTCGCTCACGTAGTCGGGCAGGCCGTCGCTGCACAGCATCAGCCGGTCGCCGGCCCGGACGTCGAGGATCTCCAGGTCCGGGTCGGAGTCCGGGCGGCCGTCGAGGACACGCAGGATCAGGTTCCGGTGGGGGTGGGTGAAGGCCTCCTCCTGGGAGATCCGGCCCTCGTCGACCAGCGACTGCACGAACGTGTGGTCGTGACTGAGCTGGTACAGCTGCCCGTCCCGCAGGCGGTACGCCCGGGAGTCGCCGAGGTGCGCCAGGCCGAGCTGCGTGCCGTCGAACATCAGCGCGGTCACGGTCGAGCCCATGCCCTCGCGCTCGGGGTCCTCCTCGACCAGCTCGGACAGCCGCTCGTTGGCGCGGTGCACGGCGCCGGCCAGCGCCTCGATCATGTCCTCGCCGCTGATCTCCGAGGTGTCCAGCCGCCGGATCACCTGGACCGCCGCCGCGCTGGCCACCTCACCGGCCGCCGCGCCGCCCATCCCGTCGGCGAGCAGCAGCAGGTGCGGACCGGCGTACGCCGAGTCCTCGTTGTTGCGGCGCACCCGTCCGACGTCGGAAAGGGTTGCGTAGTCGAGCGACAGGGTCATCGAGGCAGGCCTACTTCGCGATGTTCAGCGTCGTCCGGCCGATCCGGATCGAACCGCCGATCTCGGCCGGGACCGGGCGGGTGACTCGCTGGCCGTCCAGGTACGTGCCGTTGGTGGAGCCGAGGTCCTCGACCCACCACTGGCCGTCGGACTGGAAGACCCGGGCGTGCCGGGTGGAAGAGTAGTCGTCGTCCAGGCGGATCTGACAGTCCGAGCCGCGGCCGATGATCACCGGCTCGTCGGCCAGCGACGCGCCGACGCCGGCCTGCGGGCCGTCCGAGATCGTCAGCGACCCCGGCAGGCCCTTGCGCTTCTTGGCCGGCTTCGCGGGCTTCGGCGTCCGGGAGACCTGCGGTGCGACGGCAGCGGCGGCCCGGCTGTCCACCTTCGCGCCGAACAGGTCGGACCTGATCACGGACAGCACCGCGAGGACGAACATCCACAACAGGGCCAGGAACCCCAGTTTGATCAGGGTCAGGGTCAGTTCCGACATGGAAGGTCAGTCACCACCCGCTGCTCGGCGGCTGGGCCATCGGCTCGTCCGCGAGACGCAGCGTCATGGTCGTGTTGCCGATCCGGACCGTCGAACCGTCGACGAGCTCGGCCTCGGTGGTCCGGCGGCCGTTCACCAGCGTGCCGTTGGTGGACCCGAGGTCGACGAGCACGACGCGGATCCCGCCCGGGCCTTCCGGCATCAGGCGGATCTCGGCGTGCCGGCGGGAGACGCCCGGGTCGTTGATCTGGATGTCCGCGTCGGTGCCGCGGCCGAGCACCACGCCGGGCGGGTTGACCGGGCGGCGGCGGCCGTTCACCTCGAGCATCACCTGCGGGTGCCCGCCGCGGCGCGGGGCCGGCTGCTGCGGGGGCTGCTGGTACTGCTGCGGCGGTGGCGGCGGGGTCTGCACGACCGGCTCGTTCGGCGGCACGTAGGGCTCCTGCTGATAGGGCTGGGGCTCGTAGGACGGGCGCCGCTGGGGCGTCCCGACCGTGGCGCTGACCACCCGGAACTTACCGGTCGGCAGTTCATCCTGCTGGACCAGCTCGATGTCGATCGGCCCGGAGAACGTGTACCGCTGGATGTCGGCGTGGTCCCGCAGCTCGTTGGCGAGCTCGTGATTCAGGGTCTTGCCGTACGCGTTCAGCCGCTCGAAGTCGTCCGGGCCCAGCTCGATGGTGAAGTGGTTCGGCACCAGCCGGCGGTCCCGGGACAGGATCCGCGCGGTGTTGTCGATCTCACGCTTGAGGGCGGCGGCCAGCTCGATCGGCTCGACGTCACCCTTGAAAGCGCGCGCGAAGACACCGCTCACAATGCCTTCCAGGCGTCGCTCGAAGCGCTGCAGCGGTCGCACGCCTCCTCCTCCACGGTCGGTACGTCGGACGTCGTCCACCGGCACGGCGGACACACCGGGTACGACGATCGATCGTATCGGGAGGTTCGACCCAACCCGCAATGTGAAGCTCGAGCAGTTCCCGTGCTACTGTTTCTCCTCGTCGCCAGGAGATCATCTCAGGCGGCAGCGCGCGGGTGGCGGAATAGGCAGACGCGCACGGTTCAGGTCCGTGTGCCCGAAAGGGCGTGGGGGTTCAACTCCCCCCTCGCGCACAAAAGAAGTCCCGGTCGATCCGACCGGGACTTCTGCGTTTCCGGAGTGTGTTCGCTCACAGGACGGCCCGGATCCGTCCCGGAGGTGATCACCGGGGTCCGTCGGCGGTCTGACGACCGGGCGGACCGGTGGGTGCGACAGTGCTCGGCATGGAGCAAGCGCTGGAGCTCGTGGGGCTTACCAAGGTGTTCGGGGAGCAGCGGGCCGTCGACGGGGTGAGTCTGGCCGTGCCGGCCGGGTCGTTCTTCGGGATGCTGGGGCCGAACGGGGCCGGGAAGACGACGTCGTTGTCGATGGCGGTCGGGTTGTTGCGGCCGGACGGCGGGACGGCGCGGATCTTCGGGGTGGACGTGTGGCGGGAGCCGACGCGGGCCAAAGCGCTGGTGGGGGTGCTGCCGGACGGGCTCGGGATGCCGGAGCGGCTGACCGGGCGGGAGGTGCTGACGTACCTCGGCCTGTTGCGCGGGCTGCCCGAGGACGAGGTGAAGGCGCGGGCCGGCGAGCTGCTGGAAGTGCTCGAGCTCGACCACGAGGACGACAAGCAGGTGATCGGCTACTCGACCGGGATGCGCAAGAAGCTCGGCCTGGCGGTCGCGCTGCTGCACGCGCCGCGGTTGCTGGTGCTGGACGAGCCGTTCGAGGCCGTCGACCCGGTGTCGGCGGCGACCATCCGGACGATCCTGCACCGGTTCATCGCGGGTGGCGGATCGGTGGTGATGTCGAGCCACGTGATGGCGCTGGTCGAGCAGTTGTGTGACCGCGTCGCGGTGGTCGCCGACGGCAAGGTCGTTGCCGCGGGCACGGTTGAGGAGGTGCGGGCCGGCGGCAGCCTGGAGGACGCGTTCGTGTCGCTGGTCGGCGCATCGACGCGGGGCGCCGAGGGGCTGACGTGGCTCTCGCACTGACGTACGGGACGTCCCGCACGCTGGTCCGGATGCGGTTGGCCGCGTTCCGGCACGCGCTCGAGGACCAGTTCCGGCGCTCGTGGATCCTGACGGGCGGCTTCGTCGGCCTGGCGCTCGCGGGCGGCACGCTCTGGGTGGCGGCGCGCGGCGAGTACGACGTCCTGGCCGTCGTACTCGGTGTGTGGATGCTGGGCTGGGTGATCGGCCCGCTGTTCGCCGGCGGCGGCGACGAGACCCTCAAGCCCGAGTACTTCACGATGATGCCGTTGCCGCCGCGCACGCTCTCCACCGGATTGCTGGTGGCTGCGCTGGCCGGTGTCGCACCGGTCATCAGTGTGGTCGCCCTGCTCAGCCTGGTCATTGCGAGCGGCGGTGTCGTCGCCGGCCTCGTTGCTGTGCCCGCCCTGGTGCTGCAGTTGGTCTGCTTCGTCCTGGCGTCCCGTCTGGCTGTCGCGGTGTACGGCGTACTGCTGCAGGTGCGGGCCGGTGCGGTCATCGCTGCGCTGGTCAACGCGTTCATCCTGGCCTTCACTGCGCAGGGGTGGGCGCTGATCGTCGCGTTCGTGTCGACCGACGTACGAGGCGCGTTCGCGACGGCGGCGCGGATTGCGCCGTCGGGGTGGGGCCTGGTGGCGGTTGAAGCTGCTGGTCGCGGCGAATGGCTGCGGGCCGTTGGGCTACTCGTTGGCCTAGCAGTGCTCGCGATCCTGATGCTGGTCGCGTGGGCTGCCTTGTTGGTGCGG
The DNA here is from genome assembly GCF_040610805.1 of Kribbella sp. NPDC003557. NCBI lineage: Bacteria > Bacillati > Actinomycetota > Actinomycetes > Propionibacteriales > Kribbellaceae > Kribbella > Kribbella sp. NPDC003557. Next base: position 1,005,468 of record NZ_JBEXMY010000002.1, on the reverse strand, counting down.
CGGACCACAGCCAGCCGGAGTGGAGGGACGGTCCGTCGGCAGCTGTCTGCCAGGAGCGGGGCGGGTGCTGCAGCTGCCAAGGAACTGCGGTCGTGGACGCGTGACCTGCTGTACGGCCACCGGGCCGTGTTCGCGATCGCGTACGGGCTGTTCTTCTGCCTGATGCCGTTGGCGATCGGGTTGACGTCGATGCTGCCGTGGGCCGGTCCGGCAGCTGTGGTGATGGCGGGTTCGATGGCGGCCAACTTGTACGGCTCGGACGGTACGGCGTTCTGGACCACGCTGATGACGCCAGGCTCCAGCAGGAGGGACGTACGGGCGCGGCAGCGGGCGTTCCTGCTCGTGTTCGGCCCGTCGATGCTGCTGATCACCCTGCTGCTGACCTGGTGGTCAGGCGTCTCCAGTGCATGGCCACTCGTGCTCAGCGTGCTGCCGGCACTCCTCGGCGGTGCGGCGGGTCTGGTGGTGGCGTGCTCGGTGTACGCCGCCGTACCGACGACCGATGCGCACAAGCGGTCCGGAAACCCGCTCAACTCGGGCGAGAACGAGGGCGAGACGATGGGCATCGTCTACGTGATGCTCGTGCTCGTCGCGACGACCTGTGTTCCGGCGCTCGTCGTGGCGCTCTCCACCGGCTGGTGGGGCGTGCCGGTCGGCGTCGCGTCCGGCGTACTCGCGTGGTGGTACTTCGGTCGTGTCGCGGCCCGGCGCCTGGACGTACGGGGTCCCGAGCTCCTCACGCTGCTCAGGCACGGCCGGTCGCCCGCGGAGCAGGCCAAGAAGACCGCGGGGCTCGATGCGCTGCCCAAGTGGCGGCGTACGCTGGCCGGCTTCTGCCTCGGGTTCGGGGCGATCCCGTTGTTCCCGCAGGCCGTCGTGCCGGCGGTCTTCAAACTGACCGGCAACGACGACACCAGGTCGTGGTTCCTGGCGCTCTACCAGGACGGGCCGTGGCAGTGGGTCGTGATCGCGGTGATGGCCGCGCTCGGCCTGTCGATGTACGGCTTCGGCGGCCTTACCTACTACCGCGCGAGGAAGCGCGCTCCGGGTGGGTCGGTCGTGGCAGCCGCAGAGTAGGGGCGCCGCGGTGCCTGGCGGTCGGTGCGACGGCGCGGTGGTTGCGGAGCATCCAGATCGCGACGGCGGCCGCGGCGATCAGGCCGGCGATCCCGGCGTAGTCGGTCAAGCTCATCGTCTGTCTCTTCTCCAGGGCGGGGTGCTCGGCGGCGGCGAGTTCCGCTGGCGTCTGACCCGGAAGTGACGGCGGCTCATCGCCCTCGTGATGACACAGGTGTGTCGTGGCTGATCGGTGTCAGACAGAAAATGCTCGCTTCCACGTTGGAATGCCTGCTTAGGTGGTGGTCGGAGGTGGGGCGGATGCCGGACGGTGCGTTGCTGGACGAGCGCGAGGAGCAGGCCTACCGGCTGCTTGTCGGACTCGCGGCTGCCAGGGCCGGTGACCTTGCCGAGGTCGCCAAGCTGCCGCAGCAGGAGGCGGACGAGGTGCTGCAGCGGTTGCAGGCGAAGGGCCTGGTGACGGTGCAGCCGGCCGACGACCCGGTGTTCCGGCCGCTGCCGCCGGACGTCGCCTTCGGTACGACGCTGCTGCGCCGGCAGGAGTCGCTCGAGGCGGCGCGCAAGACGGTGGCCGCGCTGAGCGAGGAGTTCCGGGCCAGCGCGAGCCGGCGTGACGCGCACCACCTGGTCGAGGTGATCGTCGGTGCCGCGACGCTCCGCGAGCGGCTGCGCGACCTGCAGAACGCGGCGCGTGAGGAGATCCTCTGGTTCTGCCGCGCGAACCCGCTCGCGATGCAGGGCGCCGACAACACCGAGGAGTACGGCGCGCTGTCGCGCGGCGTGCGGTACCGGGCGATCTACGAGCGGGCCCTGATCGAGACACCCGGCGAGCTGGACTCGATCGCCGAGGGGGTCAGCTGGGGCGAGGAGGCGCGCGTGGTGCCGACGCTCCCGGTCCGGATCGCGATCGTGGACCGGTCGACGGCGATCTGCCCGCTGGTCCGTGACGACGAGCCGAGCATCGGCGAGCCGTCCGCCGCGATCATCAGCCGCGGCCAGCTCCTGGACGCGCTGCTGGCCTTGTTCGAGAGCTACTGGGAGCTGGGGACACCGGTCCGCCTGCAGCCCGAGGAGGCTGTGGAGCCGGAAGGGCTGGACGACTCCGAGCGCTTGCTGCTCTCACTGCTGGTCGGCGGCGTACCGGACAAGTCCATCGCGACCCAGCTGGGGATCAGCCGCCGAACCGTCCAACGCCGCCTGGACCGCCTGATGTCCCTGGCAGGCGTAGACACGAGAACAGGCCTGGCATTCCAAGCAGCCAAGCGCGACTGGCTGTAGGTGCCGCTGGCGGGTTGTTTGGCCACTGGCGGGTTACAACCCGCCAGCAGCGCAACAACCCGCCAGCAGCCTCGGTCAGCGGACGCCGTAGGCGCGGATCACCGTCTGGGTGACCTTCGTGCCGTTCGGGGCGGTGGCGGTGACCTTCAGGGACACGGTGTCGTGGGCGTTCGGGACCACGGCCACGTAGTGGCCGACGGCACCGACCACCGCGAGCCGCTGCCAGGTCTTGCCCTCGTCGAACGACGACCAGGCCTGCAGCGACATGGCCTGCGGCGACTCCAGGCCGACTACGTGCGTCCGGGTGCTCACCCGGCCGGTCAGGTCGACCGGGACCTTGTAGCCGATCTGCTGCAGCGCGAGCGGTACAGCCTTGTCCTCAGCCTGCTTGGCCGAGCGGAACTCCCAGGAGGTCTGCGTCCGCGTACCCCAGTTCCACTCGCCCTCACTGTCGATCCGCTCGGTCGACAGGTCGAGCTTGTACGCCGCGTCCGCGCTGGACGTGATCACGTCCTCCCACGCGTCCGGCAGCTCGGCGATGACCTGACCGTTGCGCGACAGCGTTGCCGACGACGACGTGGTCTCACCGATCGTGTAGTGCCCGGCCGCGTCCACGAACGACGGGATGCGCAGCGACAGCCGGTCTCCGGTGCGCGTGGACTGCACGCCAGGCGCCGCCGCGGGCCGTACGACCGGCCCGAACCAGGTCTCGTCCGATACGCCGGTCCGGTAGCTGCGCGGTACGGACGTCATACCGCCGGCCAGCGGGTTCATCGTGTCCCACGTGTAGAGGTGGTGCACGCGGTGCTGCCAGAGCGAGTCACCCGACGTGACCCACTCCTCGCGGACCTTGGGCGTCTCGACGAACCGCTGGGAGTCGTTCCACGCGTACTCCTGCCACGGGCGCCACCCGAACCGCTGCTCCTTGGCCCAGTTGAACCCGCCGTTGTCGGCGTACCGCGTGGAGATCCGGGCGCTGTTCGCCGTCGTCACCTTGTAGTTGATCTTGGCCGGGATGAACCCGTTCGAGACCTGCTGTACGTCGTACAGGTACGGGCTGGAGGTGGTGAGCGTCAGGTCGATCGTCGCGCGGCCCTGACGTGCGCGGGTCAGAAGCTTCTGACCGTCCTTGTACGTCGTCACCATGGCCGGAATCGGTTCGCGGTCACCGACCGGGCGCCAGACCGTCCACGCTGACCAGTCAGCCGGCCGGACCAGGATCACCGCGGCGGCACCGGCCTTCGCGGCCGCCTCGATCTGGTCCTTCTCGCTACCGTTACCCCAGCCGTCCTCGCTGGAGTCCAGGACCGCGACAGCACCCTTCACGCCCTCCAGCGACGAGTCTGCGTACACCAGCGGGAATCGCTTCTTGCCCTCGTACGACGGCGACTGGTGCAGCAGGTTGATGTCCAAGGGGCCTGTGACGCCCTGCACCGAGGCCTGGACCAGCGGTGCGACCAGCTGCCAGCGGGACGAGAACTCGAAGCTGCCGTCCTTGACCGGCTTCGTCGGCGTCACGTTGACCTGCTTGACGGTGCTGAAGTGCATGACACCGTGGCTGATCGACCGCCCGTTGCCGTACTCGCGGTGCACGTAGTAGCTCAGGATCGCCTGCTGCTCCGACGGCTTCGGGGTCTCGATCGTGATCGGGATCGCCTTCCGCGCGTCGATGACGATCTCGGTGTCCTTGCTGACCACGATGTTCGGGTCGGTGAACAGGCTGACCTGCTCGTCCTGCGGGTCGTAGTTCTCCACCAGCGAGTGCAGCAGGTACGTGCCCTCCTCGACCTCGGCGGTGAACGTCTCGCCGTCGCCGATCCACGCCAGCACGTCGGACCGCGAGTTGTCGCCGTACAGCGAGATCACCGGGACGCCCGTGGGCTGACCGTCGAGGCCGACCGCACGCAGCGTGACCTTGTGCTTCGGGCCGGCCCGGAGCGCGCCGACCGCGGTGTGGGTGATGACGCCGTCGGGGCCGGTGGCAACGATCCAGCCGCTGTACTGGCCGCGGCCGAGCTTGGCCGGGTCCAGCGTCAGCGGTACGTCGGCGGTGCCGTTCGCCGGGACCGTGACGGTCGCCGGCAGGCCGAAGCCGTCGGTCTCGGGCTGCTTGTCGTCGAGGTTGATGACCTGGACGGCGAGGTTCAGCGTGACCGGGCTGCCGGAGTCGTTGCGGTAGGTGATGGTCCGGGAGCCGGCCTCAGCGGTGTCCACGCCGAAGTCCGCGACGCCACTGGCCGTTACCTTCTGCGCCACCGCCCGGGTCAGGTCGACGCGACCCGAGCCCTGCTGGTAGACGGTCTGGTCCGGCTGGGTCTTCGCGGTGCTGACCAGCGCGTTCTTCAGCTGGTCGGCCTTCCAGTCCGGGTGCTGCTGCGCGAGCAGTGCCGCCGCACCGGCGACGTGTGGGGTCGCCATCGACGTACCGGACGCGGAGGTGTAGAGCTCGTCGACCGGGCCGCCCATCGCCGTACCGGCCGCGCGGGCGGCGATGATGCCGACGCCGGGCGCGGTGATCTCGGGCTTCAGGCCGGCGTCACCGAGCCGCGGTCCGCGGCTGGAGAAGTCGGCGAGCTTGTCCTCCCGGTCGACGGCGCCGACCGTCAGTGCCGACGGGGCGGTGCCCGGCGTACCGACCGACTCGTCCTGGCCGTCGTTGCCGGCCGCGACCACGAACAGGGTGCCGGTCTGCGCGGTGATGTCGTCGACCGCCTGGCTGAGCGGGTCGGTCCCGTCGGTGGGGCCGCCGCCGAGGCTCATGTTGACGACCTTGGCGCCCTCGGCCGCGGCCCACTCCATCCCGGCGATGATCCAGGAGTCGTAGCCGTACCCGTCGTCGTTGAGCACCTTGCCGACCAGCAGGTCGGCCTTCGGCGCGACGCCCTTGCGGGTGCCGCCGGCGCCCGCGCCGGTGCCGGCGATGGTGGCGGCGACGTGCGTGCCGTGGCCGAAGTGGTCCTCGGTACCGGTCGCGCTGCCGGAGAAGTCCTGACTCTCCTTGACCTTGCCGTCCAGGTCCGGGTGCGTCGCGTCGACGCCGGTGTCCAGCACGGCGACCTGGACGCCGGAGCCCTCGTACCCGGCCTTCCAGGCGTCCGGCGCGCCGATCTGCGGGACGCTCTTGTCGAGCACCGGGCGGACCTTGCCGTCCAGCCAGATCTTGGTGATGCCGCTGTTCAGGCTCCGCTGACCGGCCGCGGGCCGCAGCGATTTCCACAGGTCCGGCAGCTGGTCCTTCGCGGCGGTCACCGCACGGCCGCCGATCGACGGCAGTTGCCGGGTGGTCGTCGTCCCGGCGAGGCTCTGCGCGGTCCGGGCGCCGGGCGTGTCCTTGACGATGAGCGGCAGGCTGCCGGCCTGCCCGTACCCGTCGGCGATCAGCTCGTCGACGTCGAACAGGTCCACGTCCAGGACGCCGGAGGAGACGAACGGTACGGCGTCGCTGGGCAGCACGCGGAGGCCGCCGTCGGCCTCGACCGTGTGGAACGAGACACCTTCGCGGCCGGCGGCCGGCCGGACGGTGGCGGCCTTCCTGCCGCCGCCGGCGTCGGTCACTTCGACCACGTCACCGGTGATCAGGGTGACCGCGGAGCTCTTGACCGCGGCGGACCCGGAGGGAGGGGCGGCGGCGGACGGGATCACCGTCGCCGCGCCGAGTGCGAGGACCGCCGCGGTGGTGAGCGCGGCGGCACGTCGGGGGGAGGACATAGGCGGAATTCTCCTTCGAGAGGTTTGGGGCAGGCACACCTCTGCTTCCGACAGAGTTTGCAATCCCGTCACAGCGATTCGCCCTGTCCACGACCGCCGTGGATGCGACATGGCGCAACCACGCCACGAACCGGCACCATTCAGCTCATGAGCGCACAGCAGTTGGTCCGCCGGTGGGCCTGGGTGGGCACGTTCCTGGTCGGGGCCGGTCTGTACCTGGCCGTGCTGGCCGTGCTGACCGACACCGGGAACCCGAATCTGTTCCCGACGATGATCCTGCTCGGGGCGCTCGTCGTGCCGCTGACCTTCGTGACGTTCGCCGCCGGGCGGTCCGGGCGGTGGCTGATCGACGGGCCGACGCTCGGCGGCTGCCTGCTGTTCGGCGGTGTGGTCGGGGTGCTCGTCGCGGGGTTGCTCGAGTACGACGCGATGCGCCGGCTCGGGACGCTGCCGATGGTCGGCGTCGGGCTGATCGAGGAGGCGGCCAAGCTGGTCGTACCGGCGGTCCTCGTGGTGTTCTTCGGGCACCGGTACCGGACGTCGATCGGGCGCGGGATCATCATCGGCGTCGCGGTCGGCACCGGGTTCGCCGTGCTGGAGACGATGGGGTACGCGTTCGTCGCGCTGCTGCAGTCGAACGGCAACGTCGGCGCCGCCGAGCAGACGTTGTTCATCCGGGGGCTGCTGTCCCCGGCCGGTCACGCGGCCTGGACCGGTCTGGCCTGCTGGGGCCTGTGGCGGTTCGTGACCGCGCCGACCGGCAGGCACTTCGCGGGCTTCCTCGGGATGTACGCGCTGGCGGTCGCGCTGCACTCCACCTGGGACGGCCTCGGCGGCCGGATCACGTACGCCGTCGTCGGCGCGATCTCGATCGGCCTGCTGCTCTACGGCCTCAGGCGCGCGCAGCGTGCCGAGCTCGGCCAAACCCGGAGGGAGCCGTATGCCGACCCTGCCTGATTTCCGCCTGGAGACGTACTTCGCGCGCTGGGAGTTCAGCGCCCGCTACCACCTGACCGCGTCCGACGTGCAGACGCTGCCGCTGTCCGACCTGCTCGCGCTGGCCGACGACGACGGCCGTGAACGCTGGGAGTCGCTGAGCCTCGGCTACACCGAAACCCGCGGCCTCCCGGCGCTGCGCGAGGCGATCGCGGCGACGTACGACCAGGCGGAGCCCGACGACATCCTGTGCTTCGCGGGCGCCGAAGAGGCGATCTACCTGGCGATGCGCACCCTGCTGGACCCGACCGACCACGCCGTCGTCCTGACCCCCAACTACCAGGCGGCGGAAACCATCCCGCTGTCGGTCTGTGAGGTGACCGGGGTAGCCCTGCAGCCCGGCGACGGCTGGGCCCTCGACGTCGACGCGATCGCCGCCGCCCTCCGCCCGAACACCAAACTCGTGTCGGTCAACTTCCCGAACAACCCCACCGGCGCGCTGCCGACGCCGGACGCCTGGTCGCGACTCGTCCGGCTCTGCGACGAGCGCGGCATCACCCTGTTCTCCGACGAGGTCTACCGCGGCCTCGAGGCGAATCCTTTGCCGCAGGCAACAGATCTGTCCGGTACGGCGATCTCGCTCAACGTGATGTCCAAGGCGTACGGGCTGCCGGGCCTGCGGATCGGATGGGTGGCCTGCCGCGACCGCACCGTCCTGGACCGGCTCGAACGGGCGAAGCACTACACGACGATCTGCAACGCGGGCCCGAGCGAAGTCCTCGCGCTGATCGCGCTGCGTGCGCGGGACCGCATCCTGGAGCGCAACCGGGGCATCGTCGCCCGGAATCTGCCGCTGTTCGGCGAGTTCTTCGGGCGGTACGCCGGGTTGTTCGAGTTCACCGCGCCCGACGGCGGCTGCGTCTGTTATCCGCGCTACCTCGGGCCGGACGGTGTCGAGGCGATGTGTCAGGAGCTGGTCGAGCAGGCCGGCGTACTGCTGCTGCCGGCGAGTATCTACGCGTCCGAGCTGACCGCGACGCCGACAGACCGTTTCCGGCTCGGCCTCGGTCGGAGCGGGCCGGAGGAGGCGCTCGCGGCCTGGTCCGATTGGCTGGAGAAGCGAAAGCTCAGCTGACGCGGGTCCAGGCCGGGCCGTCGGCGGTGTCGGTGACCTGGACGCCCAGCTCGGTCAGCTCCGCGCGCAGGGCGTCGGCGCGGGCCCAGTCCCGCGCGGCGCGGGCGGCTTCGCGGTCCGCGACCAGCTGCTCGACCGCGGCCTCGTCGAGCGCGGGCAGTTCGGTCGGCTGGTCGATGTCCAGCGCACCGAACGGCAGCCCGAGCACGGCGGCGCACGCGGCAACGACCGCCCGCTGGCCCTGCTCGGACAGCGCCTGAGCGCGCAGCGACTCCTGCAGCAACGCGAGCACCCGCGGCGTGTTCAGGTCCGCGCTGATCGCATCGTCGATCTGGTCGATCACCGCGATCGCCGCAGCGTCGTCTCCGGCCGCGGTGCGGGCCTCGTCCGCGGTCGTCACCAGCGGCAGCTCACCCAGGGCCGACGTACGGCGGACCAGCCGGCGCAGCGTGGACTGTGCGCTGTCGAGCCCGGCCAGGGTGAACTCGAGCTGGGCGCGGTAGTGACCGCCCAGCAGGAACAGCCGGTACGCGAGCGGGTGGTATCCCTGCTTCGCCAGGTCGCTCACGGTCAGGATGTGCCCCGCCGACTTCGAGATCTTCGCCGAGCCGAGCTGCAGGAACTCGTTGTGCAGCCAGAACTTCACCCACGGCTGCCCGTCGCCGAGGTACGCCTCGCTCTGCGCGATCTCGTTGACGTGGTGCAACTGCCGGTGGTCGACGCCGCCGGTGTGGATGTCGAAGTGCTCACCGAGCAGCAGCATGCTCATCACCGAGCACTCGAGATGCCATCCGGGCGCGCCCCAGCCCCACGGCGAGTCCCACCGCATCGCGCGTAGCTGTCCGGGAGCCTCCGCCCGCCACAGCGCGAAGTCGGTCTTCGCCCGCCGGCCCGGCACCTCCTCGACACGCGCGCCCTCGAGCTGGCCGCTCACGTCGATCAGGCCGAGCTGTCCGTACGTCGGGTCCTTCGAGGTGTCGAAGTACAGCCCGGACTCGATCTCGTAGGTGAAGCCGCGCTCGACCAGGCGCTCCGCGAACGCGATCATCTGCTCGACGTACTGCGTGGCGCGCGGGTAGTGGTGCGCGGGCAGGATGTTCAGCGCGGCCAGGTCGGCGAAGAACGCCTCGGTGTACATCGCCGCGATCTCCTCGACCGACCGGCGCTCGCGGGCGGCCGCGACCTCGAGTTTGTCCTCGCCGAGCTCGGCCTCCGCGACCGCGTGCCCGACGTCGGTGATGTTGATGACGTGCTCGACCTGCCGGCCCTTCCAGAGCAGGGCCCGGCGCAGGGTGTCGGCGAAGGTGTAGGCGCGCAGGTTGCCGATGTGCGCGAAGCTGTAGACCGTCGGGCCGCAGCTGTACAGCCGCACCACACCGTCCGTGGCGGGTGTGAAGTCCTCGATGCGGCGTCCGAGGGAGTTGAAGAGACGCAACGGCACGGTCACCCGCGCGATGCTACCGGTCGGAGAGTGAGATGGCTCCGGCGGAGGCATGGACAACGCGTGGTGGAGTGAGTACCGTCCGTAAACGGCGTCCGCTCAACGCCGACCTCGACGGTGAGGTGCTGCCCGCCAGTAGCACCTCGCTGGTGTGTGGGCAGAGCAGGCCGCGGCGGTCAGTCACGGCCTGATGGGGGCCCATTCACCCAGGTGGGGTGGTGAACGGCACTCACTCGTTCATCGCCCCACCGGTTCAACTCTTCACCTGCTGTTTGTTAAGTGGCCCGGCATCCGGGGCAGACTGACCGCGTCCGGTCCCCAACCGCCCCTGGGAGTAGCCGTGTCCCGATATCTCCGCCCGGCGCTGCTCGTCACCGTCGTACTAGCACTGCTCGGCTTCGGCATCACGCCGTCGAACGCCGCCACCGCAATCTCCGTCAGCACGGCTATCGGCCGGCAGGACGGATCAGTTGCCTCGGTCACCGGTTACGTCGTCGGTCAGCCGACCGCGACCACCACCGTTGTCCGCAGCAACTTCCCGAACGACTACGCGCTGGCCCTCGCCGACTCGGCGTCCCAGACCAGCACGTCGTCGATGCTCTACGTCCAGATCCCGGCCGAGTTCCGCGCGTCGTACGGGCTGCAGAGCAACCCGAGCCTGCTCGGCAAGCAGATCACCGTCACCGGCACGCTCGCCGCGTACTTCTCGCATCCCGGCCTGAAGAACGCGACCGCCTTCACCGGCGGTGGCGGCTCGTCGGATCCCGGTGATCCGGGCGATTACTACGCCGGCGCCGAGGGCAAGACCGGAGCCGCGCTGAAGTCCGCGCTGCACACGATCATCTCGAGTCAGACCAAGCTCACCTACGACCAGGTCTGGGACGCGCTGAAGGTCACCGACCAGGACCCCAACAACAGCAGCAACGTCATCGAGATCTACTCCGGCCGCTCGATCAGCAAGAGCCTGAACGGCGGTGACGCCGACGACTGGAACCGCGAGCACGTCTGGGCCAAGTCCCACGGCGACTTCGGGACCGCGACCGGCCCGGGCACCGACGTCCACCACCTGCGCCCCGAGGACGTCACGGTGAACTCGGCGCGCGGCAACCTCGACTTCGACAACGGCGGCACGTCGGTCGCGCAGTGCTCCGGCTGTACGGCGGACTCGGACTCGTTCGCGCCGCGGGCGGCCGTCCGCGGCGACGTCGCCCGGATGATCTTCTACATGGCCGTTCGGTACGAGGGCGACGACGGGTTCGCCAACCTCGAGCTGAACAACTCGGTCGGCAACGGCACCGCGCCGTACATCGGCAAGCTGTCGGTGCTGAAGGCCTGGGCCGCGGCCGACCCGCCGGACGCGTTCGAGAAGAACCGCAACGAGGTCATCTACAGCCAGTTCCAGCACAACCGGAACCCGTTCATCGACCACCCGGAGTGGATCGCGTCCATCTGGCCGTGAGCTAGCGGTTCGCCTGCAGGTCTTCGCGCTTGGGCCCGCCCGCACCGAGGGCGGGCCTGAGCGCGTCCGCGGTGAGTTGGGCCGGCGCCGCGGACGGCAGCGCGATCCCGGTCTGCGCGGCGGCGACGCCGAGCCGGGTCTGGACCCAGTCCTGGAAGCCCGGGTCGGCGACGCGGATCTGGTGGCCGGTGCGGGTGAGCAGTCCGCGGGAGACGAGTTTCTGCGCGGCGCTGTCCAGGTCCCAGCGGGCCGGCGCGGCGGCCTCGGAGCGGGACGGGATCGGCATCCCGCGAGAGCCGTGCGCCGCGGTCTTCGCCAGCAGCTCCTTCTCGGTCGGAGCGCAGTTGTACCAAGCCGCGTCGTACAGCGCCCGTGACTGGGCGTTGAGCCGGCTCGTCGCCGTCGTGGCGACCTCGGTCGTGATGCCCTGGTCGGGCCCGGCGAGCTCGAGGGCCGCGCTGGTCAGGGTCCGTAGCCGGCTCGGGTTGCCGTTGGCGGCGCTCACCAGGTGATCCACCGCCTCCGAGTCGAACCGGATCCCGGCCTGCTGCAGCGGCTGGGTGAGCGCCGGCCGCAGCTCGTCGGCGCTCAGCGGCGTCAGCCGCCGGACGTCGAACCGCGCGGCGTCCTGGGTCTCGACACCGGCGTGCCCACCCGAGGCCTCTAGCAACCGGCTGGTGGCCTCCTCGCCGCCGGCCGCGATCAGGAACAGCGGCTTGCGGGACCGGTGCAGGTGCGCCGACAGCTCGGTCAGTGCGACCAGGTCGGTCTTCGACGCGGCGTCCAGGTTGTCGACCATCAGCAGGATCGGCTGCCGCTTGGGGTGTGCCATCTTCGCGAGGTGCTCGGCGACGTCGTTCAGCGTCGTACCGACGGAGTCCTTCTTGACGCCCTCCCACGCGGTCCCGACGCGGATCTTCGGCCCCGGCGCGATGCCGAGCCCGACCTGCGCGGTGTGCATCGAGTTCCGGGTCCGGATCGCCATCTTGTTCAGGAGCTGCTTCAGCTCCTTCACCTCACCGGCCGGGTACGTGCCCTCGAAGTTCCGCAGCTGGCCCTGGACGGCGCGGATGACGCGGGCCTCCAGCGACTCCCGGCGGGACGCGTCCAGCCGGATCGAGATCCAGCCCTGCTCGTCCGCGAACGCCTTGGTCCGGGACAACTCCTGGCTGGTCCCCATCCCGGGCGGGCCGGTGAACAGCACCGAGGTGCCTCTCGGTGTCCGCTGGTCGAGCGACACCGGCCGGCCTTGCTCGTCCTTGCGGTCGACCTGATGGACGAGGTCCCGGGCGTTGCCGAACACCTGGTTGACCAGGGCCCGGTCGCCGAGCGGGTGAGCCGGTGCGAGAGCCGCCTCCTGGCGGCCGGGCTCGATCGGCTGCGCGGTGGACGTCGTCGGCGTCTGCCCCAGGTGGTCGTTCACCCAGTCGCGGAACCCGCGGTCGGGGATCGTCACGACCCGTCCGTCGTGCTCCCGCAGCAGTCCGCGGGCGACCAGCTCCTGGCGGGCGCGGTCGATCTCCTGCCAGTTCCCGGGCGCGGCGGCGCCGGTCTCGTCCGGCATGGACAGCCCGGCCTGGCCCTGGGCGGCGACCCGCGCCAGCAGGTCCTTCTGCGCGTGCGTGGTGCCCTTCTGGTCCCAGACGCTCTGGTACATCACCGCGGCGTCGGCCCTGACCTGGGCGGTCGCGGTGGCGGCGGACCCGACGGTGATCCCACGCTGCCGGTCCCGGTACGCGACCGCGGCCTGGCCGAGCCGCCGCAGCCGGCCGGGGTCGCCGTTGGCAGCGGTCAGCAGGTCGTCGATCGCGGCGTGGTCGTAAGCGATCCCGGCCCGGTCCAGCGGCTCGGTCAGCGCCGGCCGGAGCTGCGCGTCGGTCAACGGGCCGAGCTCGCGGATGTCGAACTGGTTGGTGATCGTGGTGGCGATCCCGGACATCCGGCGGGACGCGTTCATCAGCGCGCTGGTCGACATCGAGCCGCCGGCCGCGACCAGCCAGACGGGCCGGTTCAGTTGCTCGATGTGGATCGCCAGCTCGTTCAGGCCGGCCCGGTCGTGCTCGGAGGCCTGGTCGATGTTGTCCACCAGCAGCAGGATCGGCTTGCCGTCGATCTCGGTCAGTTTGCCGAGCTCGTCGGCGAAGTCGTTCAGCGTGGTGCCGAGATCGTCGTACGCCGTGGTGTCCTTCTCGCTCTTGCCGATCAGCTCGACCGGCATCGGACCGCCACCGAGCCGGTACTCGACGCCGACCCGGGTCTTGCGGCCGCTGCGGGTGAGGTCGCCGACCGTCCGGCTCAGCTTGCGGACCGGGCCGCGCCGGAACCGGGCCCGCAGCGCGTCCAGGTTGGTCCGGACCGCGCCGGTCAGCTGGTGCTCGAGCGGGACGTTCGCCGAGGCCGTCAGCCGGATCGCGGTCCAGCCCCGGCGGGCCGCCAGGTCCTCCGCGCGGTCCAGCTCCGAGCTCTTGCCCATCCCGGGCGGACCGGTGAACAGGATCGCCTTGCTCTCCGGCAGCACCTCACCCAGCGAGATCGGGTTGCCGAGCCGGTCGGTCCGCGCGACGGAGTACGCCGGGTGCCGGACCGTACCGAAGACCTGGCTCATTGGACCAGCGTGCGGACCGTAGCCGTCGCCGACGCGGGCGACGCATGACCGACCGGTTAACAGTCGGCCCCCGGGAGTTGAACCCCGAGCGCGCGGCAACCGGTCTACAGACCCCGGCCCGTTCGCGCACTCCTGCGCCGAAATGCTTGGAACGACCCTGTACCGCTGTCACTCTCAGTGGCATGCGAATCAGACGAGTACTCGCGGCGCTGCTGGCCGCACCGCTTGCGGGAGTGATGCTCGGTGGTGCGCCGGCCGCCCAGGCCTCCCCGGATCCATACCTGACCATCTCCCAGGTCACCCTCGCCCGTACGTCGGTCGCGGTGTCCGGCCTGAACACCTACCCCATCAACGTCACCGTGAAGGGCGGCTACCACTCCGGTGAGCCGGGCGACGACAACGTGGTGCTGAACGTCGTGCTCGAACGCACCGGCGGCACCGGCCCGCGGGACAGCATCGTGTCCGCGGACCTGAAGCGCAGCGGCGGAACGGTCGAGAACGGCACCTGGACCGGCCGGCTGAACGTGGCGTCGACCGCCAACGGCACCTTCAAGGTCACCGGCGTGATGACCGGCCCGTACGGCTCCCCGGGCTCGGGGACCCCGGTCGACCCGACGCCGTACGCCGGCCAGACGATCACCGTGAAGGGCACCAACCTGCCGAAGATCACCGCGTCGGTGAATCCCAAGGTGGTGCCGTGGGACAAGCCGTACACGATCACGTGGGCGGTCACGAACACCGCGACCGGCAAGCCGTACGGCTCGCAGATCCCGATCGGCCTCGGTGTCGACACGCCGTGCGCCGAGGGCGGCAGCCCGATGTACAAGACCGGGACGAACGGCCTGATCACCAAGTCGTACACGGCCTCCGACGGCGGCGCGCTGAACTGTGCGCACCTCTACGCCGACCCGTACTACATCGTCGGCCAGTGGCTGTTCGTGGCGCACCCGGCGATCGTCTCGGCGGTGCCCTCGAAGACCAGCGCCCCGGTCGGGACCGTTGTCCCGGTCAACGGTTCGGTCTACCGCGTGGGTGGTTGCTCCGTGCAACTTCAGCGGCTGTACGGCGCGTCGCAGTGGCGGTCCGTCAGCACCGCGCCGGTGCGGCAGTCCGGGCGGTTCACCGTCAACGCGCAACCGGCGTACAAGGGTCAGATTCCGTACCGCGTCTACTTCCCGGCCTGCGGCAGCATCGTCGCGGGGTTCAGCAAGACGTTCTACATCCGAGGGACGTGATGATGAGAAGCCGAGTGCTCGCCGCCCTGCTCGCGGCACCCCTGGTGCTGGCCTTGTTCCCGGCCGCGGCCCAGGCCGAACCCGACCCGGACCTGAAGATCGACTCGATCACGCTGAACAAGACCAGCGTCGCCGTCAGCGGTCTCAACACCGCGCCGGTCACGGTGACGGTGAAGGGCACGTACACCCCCGACGCCGACACTTCGGTGAACGTGCTCCTCGAACGGACCGGGGGCACCGGCCAGGAGCGGTACCTGTGGTCCACCAACCTGCCGCGCCTCGCGAACGGTACCTGGAGCGGGCCGGTGAACGTCCCGTCGACGGCGAACGGCACGTTCAAGGTCACCGGTGTGCAGACCGGCCCGTTCTTCCCCGGTAGCGGGAGCATGACCGACCCGACGCCGTACTCCGGGCCGTCGCTCGCGATCACCGGGACGCATCAGCCGAAGATCACCGCGTCGGTGTCGCCGAAGGTGGTGCCGTTCGGTTCCGGCTTCAAGATCACCTGGGCGGTCACGGACGCGCAGACCGGCAAGCCGTACGGCTCCCGGGTCCGCGTGGTCCTCGGCACCGACAACATCTGCGCCGAGTACTTCGGCCCGGGCTACACGAACCTGACCGGCACCAACGGCCTGGTGACCAAGTCTTACGCCGCCGACGCCGCCGAGTGGGTCAACTGCCTGCTGCTGCCCGGCAATCCGGCGTCGGTCGGCGGGCTCGGCCTCGTAGTCGTCCGGCCCGGAGTCGTGTCCGCGACGCCGTCGAGGACGAGCGCGCCGGTCGGGACGATCGTCCCCGTGAACGGTGTCGTCGCCGGGGCCCCGTCCTCGTGCAAGGTGTACCTGCAGCGGTTGTACGGCGCCACCCAGTGGAAGACCGTCAGCCCCGCGGGCAACATCCGGTCCTACAGCGGCAAGTTCACCCTCTACGCGCAACCGGCGTACAAGGGCCTGATTCCGTACCGCGTCTACTTCCCGAAGTGCTACAACTACACGGCCGGCTTCAGCAAGGTCTTCTACATCCGCGGGACCTGAGCGCCTGTTGGGCAGGTGGGTTAGGGTTAGTTAGGCTGACCTAACCTGCCCGCCCGAGAGGACCGTCGTCGCGTGACCACACCCGCACCCCGCCGTAACCGCGTCTGCAAGCGCGCCGTCGTCCTCCGGACCGAGCGGATCACGCCGCACATGATCCGGGTCGTGTTCACGTCCGACGACTTCGCCGACAACGGCTTCACCGACCACTACGTGAAGCTGCTGTTCTGCCAGGACGGCGTCGAGTATCCCGAGCCGCTGGACATGGGCGTGGTGCGGGAGACCTTCCCGGCCGAGCACTGGCCGACCATGCGGACCTACACGGTTCGGAGCTGGGACGAGGCGACGCGCGAGTTCGCGATCGACTTCGTGCACCACGGCGACGAGGGTGTCGCCGGTCCGTGGGCGGCGTCGGCGCAGCCGGGCGACGTACTGTGGTTCAACGGCCCCGGCGGCGCCTACGCACCGGACGCGGCGGCCGACTGGCACCTGCTGGTGGGTGACGAGAGCGCGCTGCCGGCGATCGGCTCCGCGGTCGAGCAGCTGCCGCCGGGCGCCCGCGCGACCGTTCTCCTCGAGGTGGCGGACGAGAGCGAGCAGCAGAAGTTCGGCGGCCCGGGCGACGTCGACGTGCGCTGGTTCCACCGCGCGACCGCCGGAGGTGAGCGCGGCGACGGCCTGGTCGCGGCCGTGGAGGCGTTCGACTTCCCGGACGGCACGCCGCACGTGTTCGTGCACGGCGAGGCCGGTTTCGTGTTCCGGATCCGCAAGAACCTCTTCCAGGAGCGCGGCCTGTCCCGCGACCAGGTCTCCCTGTCCGGCTACTGGCGCCTAGGCAAGAACGAGGACGGCTGGCAGGCCGAAAAGGCCGAAACCGCGCGCCAGGAACGCTCCTCCTGAAGCCGGCGGATCAGTCCCGCTCGACCGACGTTCCTCCGCGGCCCCGGGAGGGGTTCTTGCGGTCGGCTTCGCCGGTGCCTGGTGGTGTCGTGGCCCGGGTGGACACCTCGTTCGGGTCGAGCCCGGCGACCCGCCGGGCCTCCTTCAGCTCCGCGGGGAGCAGGGTCGCGGTCGGTCCGCCGGGGCGCGGCTCGGCGATCGCCTTGAACACCGGCACCATCATCTCGGGCACCGGCTCGTACTTGCCGAGGTCCGGATCGGTCAGCATCGAGCGCTGGTTCCACACCGCCGGCGGGACTTTGCTGAAGTCGAGCTGGTACGGCGACAGCTCGGCCACGTGCTGCATGAACACCTTGGCCGCCCGTCCGTTGCCCTCGCGCTGCGGATGGGCCTGGTTCACGTACGCGTGCACCTCGGCGGCCTTCTCCGCGAACTGGTCCAGGTCCATCGACGCCCAGTCGGCGGACTCGATCAGCTTGGCGGCATCGGTCAGGTAGCGGTCGATCTGGCCGATGGGCGCGAAGCCGCCCGGTCCGCTCTTGGCCAGCTCGACGGTCCGGCGCCGGCCGGCCCACTCGTAGACGTCCTGGAACAGGTGCGCGTGGATCGCCTCCACGTGCCGGCCGTCGTAGGTCCGCGGGATGTCGGCCTCGCCGGACTCCAGCTGTCGCTGACGCTCGGCCGCCGCCGCGTACTCCAGGCCTTTCAGCGTGTCTTTGTCGAGCTCGCCGAACTTGTTCCGCAGTGTCTCTTGGTGGGGCGGTGGGTAGACATACGGGTCTGTTGCCACGCGCGGCCGCCTCAGCCCTGGCCCGTCGCGCGCCGGCGGGCCGCCGCGTGCGCGCGGCGCAGGTACTCGTCCTGGTCGATGGTGCCGCGGGCGCGGTCGGTGAGGTTCTCGACGTCCTCGCGGTTCGGCTCCCAGCCTTCGTGCCACGCGTTGGCCAGCGACTGCAGGACAGCGCGACGTTGGTCCTCGTCGAGCGGGGCGAACAGTTCGGGCCAGCGCTCCTCGACGTTCAGCTGCTCGGCCACGGCCCAGCCCCTTTCTGCTCCGCTCGGATCCACCTCATCCTACGGAACCGCAGGGTCCGGATCAGGTGCCGCGGCGCTCGGCCAGGACGTCGATCAAGGTGCCGGCCTGGTTGGTCGGGAGCACCCAGTCCTCGCCGTTCGCCTGCAGGATCACGGCCGGGCCCTCGCTGGCGACGGCGTGCGTGATCGCGATCGGGAACCGGAGGCGCTCCGCACCCGACAGCGAGAACTCGTGCGTCCCGGTGATCGCGCTCAGCGGGTAGGTGCGGAACTGCTGCTCGGACCGCGGGACGGGATGCGACTGCACGGTCACCGTGTCCGCGCCGACCAGAACGGCGGCGAGCGGGATGCCGCGGAGCCGGAAGACCAGCTCGTACGGCGTGCCGGCGAGCTCGGGGACGAACGGGACCAGCAGCGCGCGGTCGGCGGCGCGCGCGAGCGCCAGCCCGCCGACGATGCCGAGGATCAGCCCGGGCAGGGCGAGGATCGCCGGCCACCAGACCCCGACCGCCAACGGGAACAGCGTCACGGTCAGCCCGGCCAGCCCGCCGAACAACCCGGCGACGGCCAGCCACCACCGCGGCGTGTATCGGTGCCGCCGGCGCAGGACGAACCCGACCACCAGCATCGCCACCGGCACGACGCACCCGATCCATGCGGCCGCCGGCCCGGTCGCCGCGATCAGCGCGACCACCACCAGCAGCAGCGCCGGAATCCCCAGATAAATCGCCGCCACCAACCGCTGCACCCGCCGATGCCTGCTCTCCACGGGAAAACCCAAGCACATGTCTGCCGCAGCACCTACTCTGCCGAGGGTGATCGAGATTCCCGCGAAGCTCGTCCGGAACCACAGCCTGAAGGCCGCCGACTGGCTGAACGGTCTGCCCGGGGCGGTCGAGCGGTACGTCGACGAGTGGCAGCTGACGATCTCCGGCGACCCGTTGAGCGGCGAGGCGTCGCTGATCCTCCCGGTCGTCCGGCGGGACGGGACCGCGGCGATGCTCAAGCTGCAGCGCGTCGACGAGGAGTCCGAGAGCGAGGCGCTCGCGCTGCGGACCTGGCACCACGACGACGTGGTCGAGGTCCTCGAGGACGACCCCGAGACATCGACGCTGCTGCTGGAACGGCTCGAAGGTCGCAGCCTCGACGACCTGCCGGACGCCGTCGAGGCGACCCGCATCCTCGCGGAGCTGCTGGTGCGGCTGAGCGCCGTGCCGGCGCCGCCGGGGATCCGTCGGCTGGCGGACGTCGCGGCCGGCATGCTCGCGGACGCGCCGCGGTTGATTCCGCTCCTCGCCGATCCTGCCGAGCGGGCCTTGACGTGGCGCCTCGTGGCGCAGGTGACCGAGCTGCTGCCGGAGCCCGGCGACCGCCTGCTGCACTGGGACCTGCACTACTACAACGTGCTCGCGGCGAAGCGGCAGCCGTGGCTGGCGATCGACCCGAAGCCGCTGGCCGGCGACCCCGGATTCGAGCTCATGCCCGCGGTGTGGAACCGGTGGGACGACCTGGTGGCGACCGGAGACCTCGCGCAGGCGATCCGCCATCGGTTCGACCTGATGCTCGAGGTGACCGGCATCGACCGGGACCGCGCCCTCGGCTGGACCGCCGGGCGGATCCTGCAGAACATCTTGTGGTTCACCGAGGACGGTGACACCCGGATCGAGGACGAGCTCGCGGCGGTCACGGCTGCCCTCTTGGTGTGATTACATAATTACGTGACTACCCCGACGTTGTACGAGTGGGCCGGCGGGCACGAGGCGCTGCGCCGGCTGACCGAGGTGTTCTACGACCAGGTGCTCGAGGATCCGATCCTGGCACCGGTCTTCGCGCACATGAGCGAGCACCACCGCGAGCACGTGGCGATCTGGCTGGGCGAGGTGTTCCGCGGCCACAGCCGGTACACCGACGAGCTCGGTGGGTATCCGGCGATGTTGTCGCATCACCTCAACCTCGGGCTGACCGAGGAGCAGCGGTCGCGGTGGGCCGCGCTGATCGCCCGCAGCGCCGACCCGGCCGGCCTTCCGGACGACCCGGAGTTCCGCTCGGCCTTCGTCGCGTATGTCGAGTGGGGCACCCGGATCGCCCTCGCGAACTCCCAGCCCGGCGCGACCCCGCCGCCGCAGGCCCCCGTCCCGCACTGGGGCTGGGGCGAGGCCCCGCCGTACCAGCCCTAACCCTGACAGGAGTCGGGGGCCTCGTGGTTGGGTAGAGTCCCGGTTCACGTTGTGTCTGCCGGCGGGGATGCGAGGGTCGAGGTCCTGTCTGGTAATCCAGCGCCTACTGCGGGGCACTCGGCACGGCACCTCGCCGCACGGAGGCAAAGGCCACGATGCGCCGCATCGAGACCTTCGCCCCCGCACGCCGATGCACCGCACCGAGTACCTCCTCGCTACGGCGCTGGATTACCAGACAGGACCTACCTGTGACCGCTCAGCTCGAGTACCCCGACGTTCAGGATTCCGGCGCGCTGCTGTCCGTTCAGGGCCTGTGGAAAGTCTTCGGCCCGAAGGCGCAGCGCGTCCCGCACCGGCCGGACCTCGCCGCGCTCGATCGTCCGGAGCTGTACGCGAAGACCGGCTGTACGGCGGCCGTCCGCGACCTGAGCTTCGACGTGGCGCCCGGCGAGGTGTTCGCGGTGATGGGGCTGTCCGGCTCGGGCAAGTCGACGCTGGTGCGGTGCCTGACCCGGCTGATCGAGCCGACGGCCGGGCGGCTGACCTTCGAGGGTGAGGACCTGCGCGCGGCCGACGAGAAGCGGCTGCGCGCCCTGCGCCGGAGCAAGTTCTCGATGGTTTTCCAGCACTTCGGACTGCTGCCGCACCGCAAGGTGATCGACAACGTCTCGTACGGCCTGGAGATCCGCGGCGAGAGCAGGCCCGACCGGCGCCGCCGCGCCCAGGAGGTCATCGACCTGGTCGGCCTGGCCGGCAACGAGCAGCTGTACCCCGAGCAGCTGTCCGGCGGGATGCAGCAGCGCGTCGGACTGGCGCGGGCGCTCGCGAACGATCCCGACGTGCTGCTCTTCGACGAGCCGTTCTCCGCGCTCGACCCGCTGATCCGGCGCGAGATGCAGACCGAGGTGGTCCGGCTGCACCGCGAGGTCGGCAAGACGATGGTGTTCATCACCCACGACCTGTCCGAGGCGCTCAAGCTGGGCGACCGGATCCTGCTGATGCGCGACGGCGCCGCGGTGCAGCTCGGCACCGGCGACGAGCTGGTCGGCGCGCCGGCCGACGACTACGTGCGCGAGTTCGTCCGCGACGTACCGCGGGCCGACGTCCTGACGCTGCGCTGGATCGTCCGCGACCCGCGCCCGGGCGAGCCGCTCGACGGCCCGGAGCTCGCACCCGATGTCCTGGTCCGCGAGGCGACCCGGCTGGTGCTCGAGTCCGACCGCCCGGTGAAGGTCGTCGACGGCGGCACGCTGCTCGGCGTGATCCGTGACGAGGAGATCCTCGCCGTCGTCGCGCCGCCAAGAGACAACCTCGCCTGATGGCCGTCGTCACGAGCGACGTGGAGGTCGAGGTCCGGCGGCCTCGGCGCAGCGTCGTCGTCGGAGTCCTACTCGTCGTCTGGGTCGCGGCGTACTTCGTCCTGCGGGGCATCGACACGCTCGTGCTCGGCGGCCAGGAGACGACCCCGCTGCACCGCTGGCTGACCGATCACCGCGACGACGTCGGACAGGGCAACGCGTTCTTCGACGCGATCCGGGTCGTCGTCGACCAGTTCGTCGTCCTGCTCCAGAACGTCATCTCGCAGCCGTCGTTCGACCGCCCGGTCCCGGTGATCGGGTGGCTCGGTGTGGTCGCGATCTCGGCGTACTGCGCGTGGGCCTTCGGCAACTGGAAGGTCGCCGTCCTGACCGCGGCCGGGCTCGCCTTCGTCGGGCTGCAGGGGCTGTGGCAGGAGAGTATGGACACGCTCGCGCTGACGATCGCGGCCGTGCTGCTGTCGCTGCTGGTCGCGATCCCGCTCGGGATCTGGGCGGGGCTGTCGGACCGGGCGTTCCGGGTCGCGACGCTGGTGCTCGACCTGATGCAGACGCTGCCGACGTTCGTGTACCTCGCGCCGCTGACGTTGTTCTTCGCGATCGGACCGGCCGCGGCGACGATCGCCACGCTGATCTACGCCGCCCCGCCGGCGGTCCGGCTGACCGCGCACGCGATCCGCTCGGTGCCGCCGGAGAGCGTCGAGGCCGCGCGCTCACTCGGCTCGACCCGCGGGCAGACGCTGCTGAAGGTGCTGCTGCCGATGTCGCGGTCGACCGTTGTCGTCGGCATCAACCAGACCATCATGGCCGCGCTCTCGATGGTGACCGTGGCCGCGCTGATCGACGCACCGGGCCTCGGCCAGACCGTGCTGAAGGCGCTGCAGACGCTGGACGTCGGCGTCGCGTTCAACGCGGGGCTGGCGATCGTGGTGATCGCGATCGTGCTCGACCGGGTGACGACGGCGGCGGGCGACCGGCCGTGGCGTACGGCGAGTGTGCGCCGCAAGGTGCTGCTCGGCGCCGGGGCCGTCGGTGTGCTCGTGGCGGTCTGGTTCTCGCGGACCTACGTGTGGGCGGCCGAGTTCCCGTCGGACGTGAACATCGGCTCGCGGATCGCCGTGGTCGCGTCGGACGTGACCACGTGGGTCCAGGACGTCTTCGGCGGGTTCACGTACGGCGTGCGGGACGTGGTGACCGTGGCGCTGCTCAACCCGCTCGAAGGCCTGCTGACCGGATCGCCGTGGTGGCTCGTGAGCGCGGTCCTCGTCGCGCTGGGCGCCTTGCTCGGAGGCTGGCGTGGTGCGGTCCCGGCCGCGGTGTGCTGCGTGCTGCTGGTCGCCACCGGGGTGTGGCACGACAGCATGGTCACGCTGGCGTCGACGCTGCTGGCCACGGTCGTGGTGGTCGCCGTCGGTCTCGCGCTCGGCGTGTGGGCCGGGCGGAACCGGCGGGTGGACGCCTGGATCCGGCCGGTGCTGGACGCGGGGCAGACCATGCCGCCGTTCGTGTACCTGGTGCCGTTCCTGGCGTTGTTCGGCACCAGCCGGTTCACCGCGATCGCGGCGGCGGTGGTGTTCGCCGTACCGGTCACCACGAAGATCGTTGCGGACGGCATCAAGGCGGTGCCGGTCGCGACCGTGGAGGCGGCGAACTCGGTCGGGTCGAGCGGCTGGCAGGTGATCAGCAAGGTGCAGCTGCCGGTGGCGCGGCGGGCGATCACGCTCGCGGTCAACCAGGGGCTGATCTACGTGCTGTCGATGGTGGTCGTCGGCGGACTGGTCGGCGCGGGTGCGCTCGGGTACGACGTGGCCGCCGGGTTCGCGCAGAGCGAGTTGTACGGCAAGGGGCTGGCCGCCGGTCTGGCGATCGTGCTGCTGGGCGTGATGCTCGACCGCATCACGCAGGCCGCCGCACGCCGTACGCAGGATTTCCAAAGTAGAGGAGACAAGCGGTGAACAGACTCCGGTACGCCGGTGTGCTGACGGCGGTCGCGCTGGCGGTCGCGGGATGCGGTGGGCAGAAGGTCGGCGCCCAGGAGCAGCCGGCCGGCGGGAAGGAGTGCGGTTCGTTCAACCTCACCGTCAGCCCCTGGGTCGGGTACGAGGCGAACGCTGCCGTGGTGGCGTACGTCGCGACCAAGGACCTCGGCTGCAAGGTGCAGAAGAAGAACCTCAAGGAGGAGATCGCCTGGCAGGGCTTCTCGACCGGTGAGGTCGACGTGAACCTGGAGAACTGGGGTCACGAGGACCTGAAGAAGAAGTACATCGAGACCGACAAGGTCGCGGTCGAGGCCGGCTCCACCGGCGTCAAGGGCGTGATCGGCTGGTACGTGCCGCCGTGGATGGCCGAGAAGTACCCGGACATCACGGACTCGAAGAACCTGAACAAGTACGCCGCCCTGTTCAAGACGTCGGAGTCCGGCGGCAAGGGGCAGCTGCTCGACGGCGACCCGTCGTACGTGACGAACGACGAGGCGCTGGTGAAGAACCTGTCGCTGAACTACAAGGTCGTGCAGAGCGGCTCCGAGACCGCGCTGATCCAGGCGTTCCGGGACGCGGAGAAGAACAAGCGGCCGCTGCTCGCGTACTTCTACGAGCCGCAGTGGTTCTTCAACGAGATCAAGCTGGTCAAGGTCAACCTGCCCGCGTACACGGCCGGCTGCGACGCGGACCCCGCGAAGGTGGCCTGCGACTACCCGCCGTACGACCTGGACAAGATCGTCTCGAAGAAGTTCGCCGACTCCGGCAGCCCGGCCTACGACCTGGTCAAGAAGTTCCAGTGGACCAACGAGGACCAGAACGCCGTCGCCCGGATGATCGCCGTCGACAAGCTCACACCCGACCAGGCCGCCGAGAAGTGGGTCACCGCGAATCGGCAGAAAGTCGACGCCTGGCTCGGCAAGTAGTTCAAAAGCTCAAAGAACAGAAAGAAAAAGAAAGGAAAGGCAGAAGATAGATGGGGAGTTGGGTGCCTGGCTGGGTTCGCCGGTCCGGTGACAATCATCCAAGCGGTCGCCGAAGCCGGCCACTACTCTGACTTTCTCTTCCTTCCCTCACCTTTTCTTCGATCCGGTCCACGTCGAAGCGTTCGGCCGGCGGCAGCGGTACGCCGGCCTGCTGACGGAGCGCTGCTGCTTCGGTGAGGAGCTCGAGGGCGTGGCCGGGGTCTTCGGTCGCGCCCGCGAGGCCTTCGAGGGCGAGGGCGATCGCGCGGTGGTCGCCGATCTCGCGGGCGAGGCGGAGGCCGCGTTCGTGCAGGGTCCGGGCCGTCGCGTGGTCGCCGCGTTGTTCGGCGACGAAGCCGAGCTGGTTGCTGATGAAGGCGATGCCCGGAGTGCCGCCGACCTGGGTCAGCCAGGTCAGCCATTTCGTGAAGTGCCGCTCGGCGTCGTCGAGGCGGCCCTGGCGCCGGGCGGTCAGTCCGAGGCCCACCTCGGCGTACTCCTCGGCCGACCTGTTCGACTGGTCGACCGCCAGCCGCCGGGCCTGCTCGTGCAGTTCGTCCGCCCGCGCGTAGTCGCCGGTCAGCAGCGCGATCCGGCCCAGGCCGGCGGTCCGGAACGAGACCTCCGTCCACAGCCCGAGATCCTCGGCCTGCCGGATCGCGTCCTCCAGGTACGCCGTGGCGGTCGGGTAGTCGCCGCTGATCTCGGCGGCCACGATCAGCGTGTACGTCGCTTGCAGCCGGCCCCAGTCGTCGTCGAGCGCGTCGAACAGCTGCAGGCTCCGCAGGCTGTCGCGGCGCATCGCGGCCAGGTCCGCGTGCACGATGCTCAGCTGCGCCCGGGTGCTCAGCGCCGCGGCGAGGCCCCACCGGTCGCCGCGGTCGGTGAACGCCTCGATCGCGCGGTCGATCCGGTCGAACAGGACGGCCGCGTCGCCGTACGCCCACCGGGTCATGGTCAGGAACCAGAGCGCGTGCGGGTCGTCGCCGACGGCGCGCAGGGCGTCGTCGCCGGCTCTCGCGACATCGGTGCCCTCGGCATCGGTCGCGGCCATGCCGACGAGCCAGACCGTGGCCTGCGCGCGCAGCGCCGGGTCCTGCCCGGGCAGCGCGAGGGCTGCCGCGAGGGACCGGCGTGCTTCGCCGTGGCGGCCGCGCAAATACCAGTACCAGGCGAGCGCGGTGGCCAGTTCCAGCGACGGTGGGACGGCGCGGAAGTTCGCTGCCTCCAGGTCGAGTCGCTGCAGCCACTCGCGCTGAGCGGGACCGCGCAGCTCGGCCTGCTGCGCGAGCGCCAGGTAGTAGTCCGCATGCCTCCGGCGGGTGGCGGCCTCCTCGCCGGCCTCGACCAGTCGCTCCAGGCTGTACGCCGCGATCGACTCGAGCAGGCGGTACCGGCCGCCACTGGCGACCACGAGCGACTTGTCGACCAGAGCCAGCAGGAGGTGCTCGGGTAGCTGGCTGACCTCGACGGCCGCCTCCAGCGAGAAGGTGCCGGCCTGGACAGCAAGCCTCTGGAGCATCCGCCGTTCATCGTCGTCCAGCAGGTCCCAGCTCCAGTCGATCGTCGCGCGCAGGGTGCGCTGGCGCTCCGGTCCGCCCTTGCCGCCGGACAGCAGCCGGAAGCGGTCGTCGAGGCGATCCGCCAGACCCTGCACACCTAGCGCGCGTACGCGGGTCGCGGCGAGCTCCAGTGCGAGCGGGATGCCGTCGAGGCGGTCGCAGATCGCCGACACGTCGCCGGTGACGCCCGCACGGGCCCTGAACAGCTCGGCTGCGGCCTCGGTGGTCAGCGGCGGTACGTCGAGCACGTGCTCGCCGGTGAGTCCGAGCGGCTCACGGCTGGTCGCGAGTACGCGTAGGCCTGGCGCTGCGGCCAGCAAACGCCGTACCAGGTCTGCCAGGTCCAGGTGCTCGCAGTTGTCGAGGATGAGCAGCAGTTGCCGGCCGCTGAGTGAGTCGAGCAGCCGCGGGAGCAGGTCGGTCGACTCGTCGCGCAGGTCCAATGCGGCGGCCAGGGCGTCCAGTACGTCGTCCTGCTGCAGCGGAGCGAGCTCAATGAGCAGGGCATCGGCCATGCTGCGCCCGAGCTCAAGCGCCAGCCGGGTCTTTCCTACCCCGCCAGGGCCGACCAGCGTCAGCACGCGGTTGGTGGTCAACTGCCGGTGTGCTTCGGCCAGAGTCTCGTCCCGGCCGACGAGGTCGTTGAGCGGCGCCGGAAGCGCGGTCCGGCGGCGCAGCGACGGGTCGTGGCGCAAGATCGCCTGGTGCAGCTCGGCCAGCTCCGGCCCGGGGTCCACACCCAGCTCCTCCGCCAGCGCGGTGCGCAGGTCGGCGTACGCACGGAGCGCGTCGTGCTGACGTCCCGCCCGGTAGAGCGACCGGAGGTGGACAGCATGCAGCCTCTCGTCGAGCGGACGCTGCCGCACCAGTGTGGTTGTCTCCTGCAGAACGTCCTCGCCGCGGGCAGACAGGTCCTCGATCGCACTCAGGTACAGGGCCTCCAGCCGATCGCGCTCGGCTCGGGCGAACTCGTGGTCGAGCGCCTCGGCGTACGGCTGACCGCGCCAGAGCTCCAGCGCCTCCCTCAGCCGGCCGGTCCGGACGTGCTGCTCGAAGATGTTGCTGTCGACAACGTCCGCGGTCAGGGCGTAGCCGGCCGGGCTGTGCCGGACCAGGCCGCGGGCACCTGGCTCGGCGCGATCCAGTGCGGTGCGCAGCTGCGAAACACGGGCCTGCAGGGTGCCGGTCGCGTTGCGCGGTGGGCGGGAACCCCACAGGTCGTCGATCAACCGGTCCGCGCTCACTGGACGGCCCTGGCTCGCCAGCAGGTCGAGGAGCAGCGTCCGGACCTTCCGGTCGGGGACGGCGACCGGTTCGCCGGTGTCCGTCCGCACGATCAGCGGACCGAGCACCCCGAAGTACATACCCGTAGTAAACCCGTAGCGCGTTCTTCGAGCATCGGGTGCATGAGTTCACGAGAAGCAGTGACAGTGATCGGGCTCGGCGCGATGGGGTCCACGATGGCCAGGACGTTCGTCGCGGCCGGGCATCCGACCACCGTCTGGAACCGGACGCCCGGCAAGGGCGCGGGGCTCGGTGCGGTCGAGGCGACGACCGCGGCCGAGGCGGTGGCCGCGAGCAGGCTGGTGGTGATCAGCCAGGTCGACTACCAGGCGATGTTCGACTCGCTGGCGGACGCGGATCTGACCGGCCGGGTGCTGGTCAACCTGAGTTCGGACAGCCCGGCGCGGCTGCGTGCGGCGGCCGAGTGGGCCGACGAACGCGGAGCGACGCTGGTCGCCGGCGGCATCATGGTGCCGCCGCCGGGCATCGGCCAGCCGGGCTCGTACGCCTTCTATGCAGGGCCTGGCGACGCGGTGGCGGCGCACCGCGAGACGCTGGCGGTGCTGGGCCGCGTCGACCACATGGGTACCGATCCCGGACTGGCGATGCTCTACTACCAAGCCATGCTGAACATCTTCTGGACCACGTTGATCAGCTACTTCTACTCGGCGAGCCTGGTCGGCAGCGCCGAACGGCTCCGCCCGTACGCCGCGACGATGCTGGCCGACCTGACCGAGGACGGGCCGATGGGCTTCCTCCGCATCCTGACCGCGGAGCTGGAGTCCGGAGAGCACCCGGGCGCCGAGAACAACCTCCACATGCAGGCCGTCGGCGCCGAGCACGCCGTCCAGGCGTTCACCGAGGCAGGTCTCGACGTGACCGTCCCGGGTGCCGTCGCCGCGTTGTTCGCCCGCGCCGATGCTGCCGGGTACGGTGCCGACGGCCTGAGCGCGCTGGTCGAACTGGTCAAGAAGGCCGGCTAGTCAGCGTGCACTGACCGTCCACGCAATCGCGCTGGAGTCTTCCGCGAGAGACCGTCTCGATCAGGCCGATCACCCAGCAGGTCGGGCAGCCGCGGAAGGCCAGCAAGGTCGCGGCCAGCAGCAGGAGGCTCCACGGACCGACGGTCGGGATCAGAGCGAACGCGGCGACGAGGCTGGCGAAGCCGATGGCACCGCGGAACAGGTGGCGGGACAGTGAGGTGCTGGCGAAGGTCATGACAGGGCTCCGAGGGATTCGCGCACGGTGCTGCGGGCGCGGTGCAGGCGGGACTTCATGGCGGGGACGGTGAGGCCCAGGGCCTTGGCGACCATCGGGCCGCTGTAGCCCTGGACGTCGCGGAGGATCAGGACGCTGCGCTGGTCGGCAGGCAGTCGTGCGATGGCCGCGGCCACTGCCTGCGCCTCCAACTGGCGCAGCGCCTCGTCCTCCGCGGACGGCGCGGTGTCCGGGGCCAGCGGCTGATCGCGCAGGACGGCGCGGGCCCGGCGCAGGCACTCGTTGCGGATGATCCGGAACATCCACGACGTGAGTGCGCTGGTGGCGCGGAGCATGCCGATCTTGCGGTACAGGATGATCAGCGCCTCCTGTGCCGCGTCCTCGGCGTCCTCCGGCGTGGCGCACAGCGTCCGGGCGAACCGCCGTACGGTCGGGTGCGAGTCGGCGACAAGTGTGGTGAGGGCGTCGACGTCGCCGTGCTGGGCGGCGCGGATCAGGTGTTCGTCGAGGTCAGCCACGGGTCCGCCGGCGCAGGACGACGACACTGCAGGTGCCGAGCAGCAGGACCGCGACGGCGGCGGCGACGATGATCCAGGTCATGGGGTGCTCCTTCATCGGGGGGCGATATCGGGAGTAAGAGGCACCCGCCGGGCGAAAGGATTCAGGCTGAAGTCGGCTTGAGCTTGTACACACGGGCCAGCGGCAACTATCACGATGTGGGCGGGCAACGCCGATGACACGCCGGAAATCGGACAAAACCGGGTAAGTTCACTCTCATGATCATCGTGACAGCTGCACTGAAGGGCGGGGTCGGTAAGACAACCACGTCGGTGTACTTGGCCGCGCTGGCATCTTCCAACCGTCGCACATCCACTCTGATCGACGCCGATCCGCAGGGCAGCGCCGCGGACTGGATCGCGGAGTCCGAGGACGGCCAACTGAACCGGATCGAGATCGCGGAGGCGCCGACCGAGCGCCTGCTGAACAAGGCGCTGGACAAGGTCCCGCCGGAGGGCATCGGCATCGTGGACATGCCGCCGTCCCACGAGCGGCTGCTGAACAAGGCCCTCGAACGGGCCCGGATCGTGATCATCCCGACGCGCGTCGGCGGCGTCGAGACCCCACGCGTCAAGGCGGTGCTGGAGCTGGTGCCGGACGACGTGCCGGCCGGTCTGGTGATCTGCTCGGCGCGGACGTACACGCGCTCGTACCAAGAAGCCATGCAGCAGTACGCACAGGAGAGCATCCCGGTCTGGGGCACCATCCCCGAGCGCGTCTCGATCACCGCGGGTCCGACCGGCCCGTTGGCGGCGGACGGCCTGGAGTCCTACAAGAAGGTCTGGCGCAAGATCCTGGCCGCGGCCCGCAGCTGACCTCGCGTCGGTGCTCCGCTCAGCGTTGCAGTGGCGGTTCGCCACGGACGTACGAGCGGAGCACGGTCGCGGCCGCGCCGCGGGCCCAGTCGTCGAAGGTGTGTGAGCGAAGCATCAGCCGGCAGTCCCCGGCCGCGCCGAACGCGTGCTCCGCGAAGGCGCGCCGCATCCGCTCCTCGTACAGGTCGTACTCCGCCACGCCCTCGCCGGCGATCATCACCAGCTCCGGACCGACCAGGTTCACCATCGCGGCCAGCGCCGCACCGATCACCTCGCCGGCCCGGTCGAACGCCTCGCGCGCGTGCTTGTTGCCCTCGTGCGCCAGCTCGATCGCGCCGGCCAGGTCCAGGTCGGCCCGCCCGGTCGTCTCCCGCGTGCGCGCCAGGATCGCGTCCGACGACGCCACGGTCTCCACGCAACCGCGCCGCCCGCAGGTGCACACCAGGTCGCCCGGCGCGAGTGGTAGGTGGCCCAGCTCGCCGGACACGCCGTACGCGCCGGAGACCACCTCGCCGTTGATGTAGAGGCCGCAGCCGATGCCGGAGCCGATCGTCACCACCGCGAACGAGTCCGCGTTCACGCCGACCCCGAACCAGTGCTCGGCCACGGTCAGCGCGCGGACGTCGTTCGACACCACGATCGGCAGCCGGACCCGCTTGCCGAGCAGCTCCGCGACAGGCACGCCCCGCCAGCCCATCAGCGGTGAGTCCCGGACCACGCCGTGCGCCGCGTCGACGTCACCCGACACCGCGATCCCGATGCCGGCCAGCGGCCCGGCCGCCGCCGTACCGGACTTGAGCGCGGCGATCAGCGCCTTCACGTGCTCGGCGAGCTGCTCGATCACCGCCTCCGGATCGGTGTCGTCCAGCGGGTCGTGCCGCACGTTCAGGATGCCGGCGGTGAAGTCCGTGGTGACGCCGATCA
This sequence comes from Kribbella sp. NPDC003557, assembly GCF_040610805.1. Lineage (NCBI taxonomy): Bacteria > Bacillati > Actinomycetota > Actinomycetes > Propionibacteriales > Kribbellaceae > Kribbella > Kribbella sp. NPDC003557. Next base: position 974,830 of record NZ_JBEXMY010000002.1, on the reverse strand, counting down.
GGCTCGTCGGCGTCACCTTGACGCCGATCACCGAGACGCTGCTCGGGACGACGGTCAGCGGGCTCACCGGCCGCCCGATCCCGAGCTGGCTGTCCCCGTCCGCCGGCGCGGCCTGGTCGGTGACGAACCCGGTCTCCATCAGCGGCGCGACCGCCTTCGTCACGGCCGCCTGGGACAGCCCGGTCCGGCGCGCGATCTCCACCCGCGGGATCGGTCCCTGGGTCAGGATCTTGGTCAGCACCTCGACTCCCGCTGGGGTGGCCATCGGGAGTGGACGATGTGGACGGAGCGGCACGAGGACAACTTACCGGCGCGTCATGCCTCCGCGCCGGTTTCTGCCAGTGTTGGCGAGGTCAGCGCCCACCGGATGGTCCTGGTGAGGCCGTCGCCGGCGGCCCGGACGACGGTCTGCTCGGCCAGTGGGAGGTACGGGAGACGCAGCGGCAGCCTGGTCCACCACGGCAGCAGACCGACCGCGGCAGCCGTCAGTACGCCGTACGCGGGTCGGACCGCCCACGGCACCGGCGGGTGCACCAGCATGAAGCGGGCGGCCTGGCGGGCTTCCGTCGTACCGCGCAGCTCGGGCTGGTACTCCTTCAGGAGCTGTTGCAGTTCGACCACTGTGGTCGGCGGGTCGATGACGCCGAGCTTGCGGGCCACGAGCGCCGCGTCCTCGACGTACTGGTCCTGCTCCTCGGCGGTGAGCGGCCGCGCGCCGTACCGCTGGTGAGCGGCGAGGAAGCTGTCCACCTCGGCCAGATGCACCCACTTGAGCAGGTGCGGGTCCGACGCCCGGTACTTCACCCCGTCCGGACTGGTCCCGCGGACGCGCTCGTGCACGCCCTTGACGTGGGCGATCGCCTCTTCCGCGTCCGGGATCGAGCCGTACGTCGTGATCGCCAGGAAGTAGCTGGTGCGCCGCAGACGCCCCCACGGGTCACCCCGGTACCCGGAGTGCGCGGCCACCGCCGCCATCGCGAGCGGGTGCAGCGACTGCAGCAGCAGCGCCCGCAGGCCACCGGCGAACATCGACGCGTCCCCGTGCACCCGGCGGATCGGCGCATCCGGCGCGAACCACCGCGGCCCGGGCGTCCCGTGCACCCGGTTCCGCTCGGTCTGCGGGTCCGGACCGGCCACCTTCGTCAGGATCATCCGGGCAAGGCTGTCGCGCAACGGCGTGGTGATGGTGGTGGCGGCCATACCCCCAGTGTTGCTCAGCCGCTGATCTCGAGCAGGGTGCCCTGGTCCGCGCGCGGCGCGTGGATCGGCCCTGGTGTGGGAGCCGCGAGGCGCCGCGTCCGAGCAGGACGCGCTCTCGGCCCTGCTCGGACGGTCGCGCGCGGCGATCCTGCAGGCCCTGAGCTGCCGAGGACCACGACGTGGCTGGCGCGCCGGATAGGAGTGTCTCCCGGCACGGTCAGCGACCACCTGTCGGTGCTGGCGGCGTCCGGGATCGTGACGTCCCACCGGGAAGGCCGCCGGGTGCTGTACACGCGGACACCGCTAGGCGCCGACCTCGCCGAGGGCGGGCCCGCCGCCTGGCGAGCCGCGCCCTGAGCAGGCTCAGCTGGTGTGTTCGTGGTGCAGCAGCGAGTACAGGAGGGAGTCGCGCCAGGCGCCGTTGGTGAAGACGTGGTCCCGCAGGTGACCCTCGTAGGTGAAGCCGAGGCGTTTGACGACCGCGATCGAGGCCTCGTTCTCGGGGCCGATCGCGGCGGTGACGCGGTGCCGTCCGAGCGGGCCGAAGGCGAACCGCAGGAGCACCCGGGCCGCGTCCGTGGCGTACCCGCGGCCCCAGTGGTCGGCGCCGATCGCGTAGCCCAGCTTCGCCGTCCAGGCCCCGCTCGGCGCGACCCGGGCGAACCCGATCACGCGATCGTCGTCCGGTCGGGTCACGGCGAGCATGTAGTCGGGACGGTTGTCCTGGGCGGAGCGCTCGACGATGCCGGCCAGGTTCTGCTCGGCCTTCGCCCGGTCGTAGCTGTCGAAGGCCATCCAGGTGGTGACCCGGTCGTCACCGGCGATGGACAGATAGTCGTCGAGGTCGGTTGTCCGGAATTCGCGCAGTACGGTCAGTCGGCCGGTGAGCGGATCCATCCGGCTATCGGGGGTAGGTCTGCATCGGGGTCCGGGTGAAGGTCTCGATCTCCTCCTGGAGCTCCCGGGCGTCGTCGGCGCGGCCGGACTGCCGCAGCGCCTGGTGGACCCGGCGGGCCGAGTGCACGACGCCGTTGATCCGGCGCTCGGTCGGCAGCGTCAGCACCGGGGCCAGCGCGTCCGCCGCGCCGTCCAGCTCGCCGCTCGCGATCCGGGTGATCGCCATCGCCGCGTGGCTGCCGGCGGCGTCGCCGAAGGCCCACTCCGGGTGGCTCTGGTCGGTGTAGGCGTCGACGGCCTGGCTCGAGTACCGCTGGGCCTGCTCGACCTCACCCGGCAGCTGCGCGAGCGCGTCGGCGGCGTAGTACAGCTGGCGGTTGCGGCCGAAGGTGCACAGGCCGCCCATGTCGTCGAGGTCGTCGTTGTGGACCGAGTTCCACGCCTCCTCGGCGCGCTCCAGCGCGGCCCGGGTGGCCTCCGGGTTGCCGAGCGCGGCCCAGGCGCGGGCCTCGCTGACCGGCAGCCAGACGCTGGTGGTGCTGTTGGCCTGCTCGGCGTAGCCCGCGCCGAGCTGTGCGTACCGCACCGAGTCGTGCGGGTTGCCGGCCCAGTACGAGACCAGGGACTGCAGGCCGCGCACCCAGGCGCGCAGGCCGTGGTGGTCGGCGTTGTCGGCGCACATGAACGCGGTCCGCGCCTGGGTCAGCGCGGCGTGCGGGTTGCCGAGGTCGTGGGACGCCTTGGCGAGCAGGCCGCCGGTGACGCCGGCCAGGAAGTACAGCTGACGGTGGTGCTCCGGGCGCTGCCGGCTCTCCAGCAGGCCGAACACCAGGTCCTGCGTCTCGACCAGCTGGCCGAGGATCTCCGGCAGTGGACGCTGCGGGTACGCCTGGGCGGCGTGGCGTACGTCGGCGTACACCTGTTCCATGGCCTCGCTTCCGAGACCGGACTGGGCCGCGAGGGCAAACGCCCTCGCGCGGCTGGCAGCCATGTCGAGAACCTCCATCTCATTACCTGTCGTGATCCGTCCACTCGCGGCAGGTGCCGGCACCACCTGGGCGGCCTGCTCGGCGACGTACGGCGAGAGGAGTTCCTCGACCGGCTTGCCGAACATGCGTTGCAGGGTGCGCCGGGTCTGAGGAGTGGTCCCCGCACGCTCGCCCGATGCGAGGCGACGCAGGTGCCGCTCGGTGATGGTTCCACCCAGCTCGACGAACTCGGCGACGATCTCGGAGTAGGTCTGGTTCCGGCGCTGGATCAGGTGCGCCAGGACCGTCTTTGGCGCGTACCTACCCGCCATCGTTCCTCCCGTTCACGTCAGTCAGACGTTGTCTCGACTTGTGCCCCACGACAAGGTGCTGTCCCCCAGATGTCCGCGAGAGGACCGGAAGAGGTCCGGCAAAGGTCCGGTCCAGGTCCTAGAGCGGTCACGTTGGGCTCGTGCACCATTACTGCCATGACAACCAGTAAGTCCAACTGGTTGCAAGGGCTGAGAGTTACGGGGTGAGAGGTTGTGACCATCGCGGAAATGACGTCGAGGCAGCACCGGCGCAGAGTCCGGGTCTGGTTCGGCGAGCACGTGATCGCGCAGTACGTCGCGGAGGCGCCACTGGCAGCCCGCTACGAACAGGCGATGCGGCGCCGTTTCGCCGGTCTCAAGGTGACCAACGACCTGCTCGGCCCGGCCGACCCGCTCGACTGAAACACCCGATCGCTTCCGGGTCCTCCTCAGACCCGGTCCGCTGCGCCCTGGAGTCTCCTCACGTTCAGGGGCAGCGCTTGGAAGGTCCGGAGCACTCCTCAGCTCCGGACGAAACCCGAGGTGCGGTCCGGAGCACTCCTCAGCTCCGGACCGCACCGCCCACCTGACCCGGCTGGGCTTGGCGGCTGACTCCCTGTATCGCCGCCGCCCAGCCGTTCCAACCCACCTCCTGGCCGACACCTCGGGCCAGGCAGGGCCGAGTGTCCTGGGCGGTAGGACACCGGAGGCTCCCGACACCTCACCGGGAACCTCCCCCTTGAGGTGGTCGGCTCCGAGTGTGACCGCCGCGCCTGGGCGGTCACACTCGGAGCCCCTTTCACGTCAGGTTGCCGGCCATCCGCCGGAGCACGTCGACCGTCGCCACGTACTCCGCCTCCGAAATCCCCGCCGCCACCCGCCGCCGCTGCTCCTGCACCTTCTCGGCCAGCCCCCGCAGCGCGTCCTCGCCGGCGGCGGTCAGCGTCTCGCCGACCAACCATCCGCGCTGGACCAGCGGCTCCGTAACCGCGGCCAGCTCCGCCGGCTCCCCACCGAGGAACGGCGCCAACGCTGCCGCGATCGCTCCGCTCACGCCTCCGCCGGGCTCGCTCGCACCGTCCCGGCCGTTCGGCCCCGCGTCACCTCCAGGTGTGCCGCCTGCCGCTGCGTTGAGCACCTGCCACTGACGCCGGGTCAGCCCGTCGTCTGCGAGGAACTGCTCGAACGACTGCTCCAGCAGGCGGTCGACCTCTTTCAGCCACCAGCCGATAGGCTTGTTGTCACCGGACATATACATGTCAATAAGCATATAGTTGGAGCCGGACATGGACAAGACCGACCCAGCCGCCGCGGTCGAGGCGGCGATGATCGCGATCCGCCGGCGGCAGACCCGCCGGACGTTCGCCGTCCAGTCCGGCGGACCGGACCCGGTCCAGGAGGTCCTCGACGCGATCGAGGCCGCCGAGCCCGACCCGCTCGGGGTCAACGGCGTCGCCGCGGCCCTCGGCGTCGACCAGCCTCGCGCGAGCAAACTCGTCGCTGCCGCGGTCACGGCAGGCCTCGTACGCCGCGAGGCCGACCAGGCGGACGGCCGCCGCACCAACCTCGTCCTCACCGCCGCCGGCAGGTCCCAGCTGGACACCGTCCACGCCTTCCGCCGCGATCGCTTCGCCGCCGCGATGGAAGACTGGACGCCCGACGAACGAAACGACTTCGCCGCCCTCCTGACCCGCTTCGTCACCGCCCTGGACCGCTAGATGTCCGCTTCCGGTCCGCGACCCGGACCAGAACTGGCAGGCGTGAACAGCCACTGGGGACCATGGACAGGAAATAGCCTGGTCAAGGTCACCTTTAGGTGATCACCGATCGGCGACGTAGACCGCGAACGGCGCGTCCGGCACGACGGCTGAGGCGTCGGCGTTCCACCCTTCCGCCCGGATCTCCCCGGCGTACTGCATGTCCAGGCGCCGCATCACCGCCTGCGAGGCCGTGTTCACCCGCTCGGTGAGGGCGATCACCGACGCGGCGCCCAAGGTACTGAACGCGTACTCCAAACCGGCCCGGCCGATCTCGGTGGCGAGACCACGGCCGCGGGCGTGCTCGGTCAGCGCCCAGCCGAGCTCGAGCCGGTCTGTGGCCCACGCCGGGCCGACCAGCTCGGCGATCGCCTCTCCGGCCGGCGCCTCGACGGGAATTCGCGACAGCCCTCCCCGCCCGGCAACCTCGCCGCTGGCCCGCTCGTAGGCGATCCACTTGCCGGCAGCGTCCCGTTCCCAGCCCGCCTGGTGCTCCGCGACCCGCACCGCCGCCTGCTCGAGTGACAGCGTCTCGTCGTACCAGCGCGCGACCCACGGGTCCTCGAAGATCCGCTGGAGGTCCGCCGCGTGTCCGGGGACCACGCCGTTCGGACCGGTCATCGGCTCGAGCCGCAGCCGGTCGGTGAACCGTGTCCGGACCGTGTGGGCCACCAGGTCCCGCAGTCGCCGGTCGCCGTCGGTCCGGTTCACCATCAGCAGGTCGAGGTCGTACGGCCCCGCCCAGGCGGACGCGTCGTGCTTGCCGGCTTCGAGGCGTGGCCGGCCGAGGTCTCCGTCGACGGTGACGAGGTAGTCGACCTCGCGCCGTACCCGGCCCTGCCACTCCCATTCCCAGTCCGCGACGGTCCGGACGATGTCGCGGACCTTCCAGCCGGTCTCCTCCTCGACCTCGCGCGCCAGCGCCTGCTCAGGCGTCTCGCCCGCCTCGAGATGCCCGCCGACGATGTCCCAGATCCCCGGCAGCAACCGCCGATCCGCCGTACGCCGCTGCAGATAGACGCGATGCTGCTCGTCGCGGATCAAGGCACCTACACAGTCGACCGCACGCATACAGCCAACCTAGGCCCTGAGCGGGCGCTCGGTGATGCGGTTCGGCATGAAGAGCACAGCGACGACCAGGAGCAGCGCGGCCGCGGCGGCGCCGTAGTACACGTCGTGGATGGCGGGCGCCAGGATCCCGGACGGCACCTTCTCCAGGTCCGCGTGGTCGTCGCCCAGGCGCGCGGCGACGACGCCGTTCGCCACCGCGCCGAAGACCGCGACCCCGACCGCGCTGCCCACCGACCGGGCGAACATGTTCGCGCCGGTCACCACGCCGCGGGTTTGCCAGTCCACCGACGACTGTGCGGCCACGACCGACGGCGACGCGGAGAAGCCGAGCCCGACCCCGATGACGAAGCACGCCGCGGCCAGGTGCAGCACCGAACTCCCGGAGCCGACCGTGAGCAGCACCCCGGACCCGAGGACGACGATCAGCGAGCCCATCAGCATCGTCGTGCGGAACCCGACCCGCAGGTAGATCCGCCCGGCGAACGACGCCGCGATCGGCCAGCCCAGTGTCATCGCGGCGAGCGCGAACCCGGCGACGAGGGCCGACGTACCGAGGACGCTCTGCGCGTACAGCGGCACGTACGTCGACAGCCCGATCATCAGCAGCCCGATCAGCAGCGCGGCCGAGTTCGCCGAGTTCAGCACCCGTTGGCGGAGCACCCACAGCGGCAGGATCGGCTCGGCCGCCCGCCGCTCGACGAACACGAACGCGACCAGCAGGACGACGGCCGCGGCCAGGATCGCGATGCTCGCCGCCGAGTCCCAGTCCCACATCACGCCGCCCTCGAGCAGCCCGAGCAGCAGCAGCGAACCGCCGACCGCGAGCAGGACCGCCCCGGTGTAGTCGATCCGGTGGCCGGTCTTGTCCGCGACCTTCTCCTCGAACCGGCGGACCAGCACCCAGGCGGCCGCGATCCCCAGCGGGATGTTCACGAAGAAGATCCACCGCCAGGAGATGAAGTCCGAGAACACGCCGCCGAGCGTCGGGCCGACGAACGACGAGATGCCCCAGACGCTGGCGATGTAGCCCTGCACCTTGGCGCGCTCCGCGACCGTGTAGATGTCGCCGACGATCGTCATCCCGATCGGCTGGATCGCGCCCGCGCCGAGCCCCTGCACCAGCCGGAACGCGATCAGCGCCGGCATGCTCCAGGCGAACCCGCACAGCACCGACCCGAGCACGAACAGCCCGACGCCGAGCAACATGATCGGCTTGCGGCCGCGCTGGTCCGCGAGCTTGCCGTAGATCGGCACCGACACCGCCTGCGCGAGCAGGTAGATCGAGAACAGCCAGGGGAACTGGGTGAACCCGCCGAGGTCGGCGACGACCGACGGTACGGCGGTGGCCAGGATCGTCGCATCGATCGCAACCAGCCCGATGCTCAGCATCACCGCGAGCAGAATCGGACCTCGCTCCGACCGGAGCCCCACACCCGCCCGGTCGATTCGCTCCGTAGTCATATCACCAACCAATGTATGTGAACCGACAACCATTCCCCACCCACGGACCGCCCACTGGACGACCCCCTGTACGACGACGCAGCAGGCCCGGCTGCAAGGACGCGCTCCGGCGGGACGGTGGGCTTACGGACCGTTACGCTCCGAGTGTGAGGATGCGGGCCGTGCTGCGTGGCGTCGTGCTCGTGGCCACTGTCTCGCTCGGCCTGGTGCTGCTGCCGATCGCGATCAACGTCGGCACCGGCGGCACTGCTCCGGAGTTCCTCGCGCCGTACGTCGGCTGGGTGTGGCCGGTGATCGGGATCCTCTGGATCGTCGCCGTGCTGACCGCGCTGTTCGAGCTCCGCGACCGCCGCCTGCCGCGGATCTCGCGGCGCGCCGCCGACCAGCCGCGCAACCGCCCGAACGCGCTCGCCCGCATCGACCGGTACTACTCCGAACGTCGCGCCGGTTCGCTGGCCGCCCGCACCCGGATCGCGCTGGCGCTGGACGAGCATCCGGGCGTCGTGGTCCGCCCGTACGACCTGTTCGTCCAGCCGCTGGACAGTGCGCCGCGCCGGGTTCCGAACGAAGCGGACATCGCAGGTGTCTTCGACGAGCTCCAGGACTCGATGCTCATCCTCGGCGCTCCAGGTGCCGGCAAGACCACGCTGCTCCTCAACCTCGCCCGGAACCTCGCCGAGCAGGCACAGGCCGACAAGGAGCGCGCCCTGCCGGTGGTGGTGGACCTGGCCGGCTGGTCCGCGCAGACGTCGTACCAGAAGGACGACGACCCTGACGACAGCCCGCTGGTCGCCGGCTTCGTCCGCTGGCTGCTGTACGAACTCGACGACCGCTACGGCATTCCGCCCGCTGTCGGACGCACCTGGCTGGGCGACGGTCAGCTGACGCTGCTGCTCGACGGACTGGACGAGATCGCCGAACCGCACCGCGCCAAACTCGCGCCGGTGCTGGAGGGGCTTCGCCACAACTACCGCATCGGTCAGCTCGCGGTGACGTGCCGGACGAACGACTACGAGCGCCTGCCGCAGAAGCTCCGGCTGTTCGGTGCTGTGCACATCAGACCGCTCACGAGGGAACAGGTCCTCGACTACTTCGCCGCTGTCGGCCCCGCGCTCGACGGCGCACGTGCGGCGATCGAGCAGGACGACGCGCTCTGGGAACTGGTCAACTCGCCGCTGATGCTCAACGTGATGGTCCTCGCGTACCAGGGCCGCGCTCCGCAGGACGTCAGTGCCCGCGGCGTCGCAGACCTGCGCCGGGAGCTCTTCGACACCTACATCTGCGAGGTCCTCGCCCGGAACCGCCGGGCCGCGCGGCAGTACGACGCCAGGACCGCGGTACGGCGTCTGTGGTGTCTGGCCTGGTGGACCCGTCGTCGCGCCGGCGACCGTACCGCGGTGCCGCGGTGGATGATGCCCGACGGCTGGTACGGGCTGTCGCTGCCGGAGGTGGACGACTTGACGCATGCGGTCTGTCTGCCCGCCCTGTTCGCTTCACTGACCGCCGGCGTGACGCTCGTGATGGTCGCGCAGTACGGCGTACTCGCAGGACTCGCCGCGGCCGGCTCTGCCTTGCTGCTCGTGCACCTGGTGCCGCATCCGTGGCAGAAGCGCGAAGGCAGCGGACCGGACCGCGTGCCACTGTTCCTCCTGATCCTGTTCGGCGGTACGGCGGTCACGGTCGCCGTTATCGTTGCCGCGCTCGGCCTGGTCGAGCTGCTCACGGCCAAGCCGGCGCTCGTCGTCGAGGCCGCGGTGATCGCGGGCGCCTACGGTGTCGAGCTGATCGTGTTCCACAACAACCGGCGGCGGATGCTGCTCGGCGTACGGGTGGCTGCGGTTGTGGTGGCGAGCTGGATCACCCTGAGCGTTGGTGACGCCACCGCCTACGCCTGTGGGGTGGCGGTGGGGTTGTTGGTCGCTCAGGGCGTTCGGATGGTGAAGTCGCTGCCCACCGACCATCTGCCCAGCACGGCTGACAAGGGCTGGCGGATGGACCCGTGGGTCGCCGGTGGAGCAGTTGCAGCGTTTCTGGTCGCAGTGCTGCTCGGAGCGGATCTGGCGTCGCCGCAACTGGAGGCAGTCGTCGGCATCGTCGTCGGCACTGTGGCTGCCAAGGCGTGGCGTCGCAGACCGCCGGTTCTCGCGGGACCGATGTCCCGGCTGCTGCACGACTCGCTGCTGCGCTGGACCGGGTACCTGCCCTGGCACCGCAGAGCGTTCCTGCAGTACGCCGCGGATCGCCACGTGCTGGCCCGCACCGGGCATGCGCAGTACTCGTTCATCCACCTGCTCGTGCGCGACCACCTGGCCGAGTGTGTACCGGACGAGCTCGCCGCGAAGGTGGACAGGCGGATTGCGGAGCGGGCGGGCCGTTAGGGTGCTGTTGTTCGGCGTAGGAGAGGAGCGCGCATGCCGCAGATCACGGTCGACTACTCGCATCCGGTGGAGGACGCCTTCGATGTCGATGGGTTCACCCGGTCGTTGCACGAGGCTGTTGTGGAGATCGCGGCGGCCAAGCCTGAGGCGTGCAAGACGCTGATCCGGCACGACTGTCTGTCGGCCTACGGGTACGACGACCGCGCGGACGAGGGGCATGCGCTGGTCACGGTGTCCATCGGGCTGCTGCCCGGTCGCACCGACGAGGTGAAGGCGAGGCTGACCGAGGCAACGCTGGAGTTGCTGGGCAAGTTCATCGCGCCGCAGGACGGCGTGACGCTGCACGCCGCCGCCGAGGTGCGTGAGCTGGACGCGTCCTACCGCAAGTTCGACCGGTAGCTCAGGCGGGCTCGTTGATGGCGTAGCCGATCAGCGTGCTGCACAGGACCAGCGCGATCAGCGTGCTGAGCGCCAGCCGCAGTGAGGTGTGCTCTGCGATGGTGCCGAGGACCGGCGTCGCCACACCGCCGATGCTGACGGCGAGCCCCAGCGTCATGCCGCCCGCCGTACCGACCCGTCCGGGCAGGAAGTCCTGGCCGAGCGTCACGTGCAGCGAGAACGGGATCGACATGGCGATAGCGGTCGCGGCGAGGAAGCCGAAGAAGGCCGGTCCCGGCACGAACACGAGGCACGCGATCGCGGGTACGGCGACGGCGTACGACGTTCGCAGCGTGCGGACCCGCCCGTAGCGGGTGGCGAGCCGACCGCCGAGGAGAGTGCCGAGCGCGCCGGCCGCGAACAGCACGAACAGCGCGACACCGCCGGTCGTCGTACCGCCGCCGACCCGCTGGCCGGCGTACAGCGCGATGAAGGTGCCGAGGCCGACGAACACGATCGACCGGCAGATCATGATCAGCGACAACCGCAGGAACGAAGGCCAGTCGTCCGCCCCCTCGGTCCGGCCGTGGGCGACCGTGACGGCGACGCGTGTGCGGATCGCCCACGAGGTGATCGCGGCGCCGAGGATCGCCGGTACGACGAGCAGCGGGGTCAGCGACAGCCCTCCCGTCGCGATGATCGGTGTGACCAGGACGGGCGCGAGCGCGAATCCGACGTTGCCGCCGACCGAGAACCAGCTCATCCCGACGTGGCTGCCGCCGCTCACGATCCGGGCCATCCGGGCTGCCTCCGGGTGGTACGCCGCGACGCCGAGGCCGGACAGCGCGGCCGCCAGCCAGGTCAGCCAGTACTCGTGCCCGACACCGATCAGGGCGATGCCGAGACCGGCGGTGGTCATCGCGACCGGGATCAGCCAGGTGAGCGGGCGCCGGTCGGTGAGCACGCCGAACACGGGCTGGACGACCGAGGAGAGCAGCGTCGCGGCCAGCGTGATGCCGGACACCGCGACGTACCCGAGGCCGCGCTCGGCGACCAGGAACGGGACGAGCGCCGGCACGCAGCCCTGGTAGATGTCCACGCACGCGTGGCCGGTGGCCATCAGTCCGATCGGTTTCTTCACCTGTCGATCGTCTGTGGCGGGGGGCGTGTCCGGCTTCCGATAAAATGCCAATCCATGCCGGAAACCCGCCAGCGTCCCGCGACCACCGGCCGGCGACCGATCGAGGCCGGCGGCGGCATCGAGCCGCACTGGCACGACCGCCACCAGATCGTGTACGCCGGGCGCGGGGTCCTCTCAGTCACCACCGACGCCGGCAGCTGGGTAGCCCCGGGCACCCGAGCCATCTGGATCCCCGCCGGCACGGTCCACCAACACCGCGCCTACGGCAAGACAACCCTGCACACCGTAGGCCTCAGAGAAAACCCCCTCGCCCTCACCACTCCCTCAGCTCTTGTAGTCAGCCCCCTCCTCCGAGAACTCATCCTCACCTACACAGCAGAGGAGGGCCGTGAGACTGCTGAGCGGGGGCGGTTGCGGGGTGTGTTGTTGGATCAGTTGCAGGTGTCGCCTCAGCGGCCGACCTACTTGCCTGCGCCGCGGGACGTGCGGCTGGCTGCGGTCTGTGACTTGTTGCGGGACGACCCTGCGGACTCCAGGACGCTGACTGAGTTGGGGCGGGAGGTGGGGGCGAGTGAGCGGACGTTGAGTCGGCTGTGTCGGGCTGAGCTGGGGATGAGTTTTCCGCAGTGGCGGACTCAGTTGAGGCTGCACGAGGCGCTGGTGTTGCTCGCGGACGGGGAGTCCGTGACGCGGGTGGCGCACCGGACCGGCTGGGCGTCGACGAGTGCGTTCATCGACACGTTCAAGAGCGCCTTCGGTCACACCCCGGGATCGCGCAGGGCTTGATCAAGGATGCGGCTCCACTGCCGCACGATGCCCCGCCGCCGCGCACTGTCGTCCGTCAGCAGGTCAGCCAGCCCCAGACCGCGCGCCATGTCCAGCACACCCTGCACGGTCTCCCGCACCCCAGGCGTCCGCTCGCTCACCTCGAGGACGTCGAGCAGCGCCCGGTGCGCCTGCCGGCCCACATGTGCCTCCAGCCGCACGATCTGCTGCCGCAACGCCTCCTCCGTCGACGCCGCCACCCACAGATGCAGCGCGGCCCGGAACAGCGGCCCGGTGTACACGTCGGCCAGCATCCCGACGATCGCCTCGGTCCGCCCCGCCCCACTCGGCAGCGCGGCCGCCTGCGCGCGGATCTCCGCCAGCCGTACCTCGGTCATGTACTCGACCGCCGCCGCGAACAGGTCCGCCCGGGTCGGGAAGTGATGCTGCGCCGCACCCCGTGAGACCCCGGCCCGGGCCGCGACGACCGACACCGTCGTCGCGGCGTACCCGACCTCGGCCAGTGACTCGACCGCGGCCTCCAGCAACCGCTGCCGGGTGGCCCGCGAACGGTCCTGCTGGGGTTCCTTCAGGGCCTCACTCACGCGCGGCCTCACGGGCCCGCAGCTCGCGCCGCAGGATCTTCCCCGACGCCGCCTTCGGCACCGCGTCGATGAACTCCACCTGCCGGATCTTCTTGTACGGCGCCACCCGCGCCGCGACGTACTCGATGACATCGTCGGCCGTCAGCGAGACGCCGGGCATCGGCACCACGAACGCCTTCGGCACTTCGTTGCCGTCCGCGTCGACCCCGATGACGGCGGCGTCGGCGATCCGGTCGTCGGTGAGCAGCACGGCCTCCAGCTCCGCCGGCGGCACCTGGTACCCGTGGTACTTGATCAGTTCCTTCACGCGGTCGACGACGTACAGGTAGCCGCGCGCGTCCATCCGGCCGATGTCGCCGGTGTGCAGCCAGCCGTCGCGGTCGATGGTGGCGTCGGTCTCGGCGGGCCGGCCGAGATACCCCTTCATCACCTGCGGCCCGCGGATCCAGATCTCACCCTCGTCCGCATCGTTGCCGTCGGCACCGACCAGCCGCATCTCGGTCGAGGGGAACAGCTTGCCGACGGCGCCGGGCGGAGGCTCCGGGTCGTCCTGCGGTACGGCGTGCGTACCCGGTGACAACTCGGTCATCCCGTAGGCCTGCGTCACCGCGTGCAGACCGAGCCGCTTCGCGCACGCCTCGGCCAGCTCGCCGTCCAACGGCGCCGCGGCCGACATCACGTGCTGCAGTGCGGACAGGTCGAACGCGTCGACGGCCGGGTGCTTCGCCAGCGCCAGAACCACCGGCGGTGCGACGAACGCTCGCGTGATCCGCTGGTCCTGGAGCGTGGTCAGGAACTGCTCCAGGTCGAACTTCGGCAGCACCACCACCGTGATGCCGAGCCGCAGCGGCAGGTTCATCAGGACGGTCAACCCGTAGATGTGAAAGAACGGCAGGATCGCGATGACCCGCTCGTCCTCGCCCAGCTTGATCGTGGCCTCGGCCTGCGCGATGTTCGTCGCGATGTTGCGGTGCGTCAGCATCACGCCCTTGGCCGCGCCGGTGGTCCCGCTGGAGTACGGCAGGACGGCGACGTCGGACGCCGGGTCGATCGTCACCGACGGCTCCGGGCCGGTGGAGGCGAACAGCTCCTGGATCGACCGGTACCCGTCGGCCTGGTCGCAGACGAAGATCTGCTCGACGTCGGTGCCCTCGACCGCGGCGGTCGCGACCGGCAGGAACAGCGAAATCGTCACCAGCAACTTCGCCTTCGAGTCGATCAACTGCTTGTGCAACTCGTCCGCGGTATAGAGCGCGTTCACCGTGGTCACGGTCGCGCCGGCGCGGGTGGCGCCGTAGAACACCACCGGGTAGAGGATCGTGTTCGGGCTGTACAGCGCGATCACGTCGCCGTGCCGGACACCGAGCTCGGCCAGCCCGGCCGCGACCCGCCGGGTCAGGTGGTCCAGCTGGGCGTAGCTGAGCTCCTTGCCGGTGACGCCGTCGACCATCGCCGGCCGGTCGCCGTACTCCTGGGCTCTGCCGAGCACGGCGTCGTGGATCGGTACGTCGAGTACCTCGACCGGCGGGAATTCACTCGTGATGATCATGGCCCCACTCCTCCTGGTACGAGCTAGTAAGACTTGGGCAGCCCGAGGCTGTGCTGTGCGACGAAGTTGAGGATCATCTCCCGGCTGACCGGTGCGATCCGGGTGGCCCGGGCCGCGGCGACCAGTGAGGCGACGCCGTACTCGACCGTCATACCGTTCCCGCCGAGCGATTGCACGGCCTGGTCGGTGGCTCGTACGGCGACCTCGCCCGCGGCGTACTTCGCCATGTTCGCCGCCTCACCCGCCGCCAGGTCGTCGCCCGCGTCGTACAGCGCCGCCGCCTTCTGCATCATCAGCCGGGCCAGCTCGAGCTCGATCTTGATCTGGGCGAGCGGGTGCGCGATGCCCTGGTGGGCGCCGATCGGCTGCTTCCACACCTGGCGTTCCTTGACGTACGCCGTCGCCTTGCCGAGCGCGTGCCGGGCGATGCCGATCGCGAACGCGGACGCCATGATCCGCTCCGGGTTGAGCCCCGCGAACAGCTGCAGGAGCGCCGCGTCCTCGGCCCCGACGAGCGCCTCGCGCGGCAGCTGTACGTCGTCGAGGAACAGCGCGTACTGCTTGTCCGGGCTGATCAGGTCCATCTCGATCTGCTGGAACTCGACGCCCGGCGCGTCGGTCGGGACGATGAACAGCGCCGGCTTGAGCTTGCCGGTGCGGGCGTCCTCGGTGCGGCCGACGACCAGGACGGCTTTCGCGACGTCGAGTCCGGAGATGTACACCTTGCGCCCGGTCAATGACCAGCCGTCGTCGGTCCGGCGGGCCGTGGTGGTGATCTGGTGCGAGTTCGAGCCGGCGTCCGGCTCGGTGATCGCGAACGCCATGATCGTCGTCCCGTCGGCGAGGCCGGGCAGCCAGTGCTGCTTCTGCTGGCCGGTGCCGAAGCGGGAGATCACGGTGCCGCAGATCGACGGCGACACGACCATCATCAGCAGCGGGCATCCGGCCGCGCCGAGCTCCTCGAGGACGATCGACAGGTCGGCCATGCCGCCGCCACCGCCGCCGTACTCCTCGGGGAGGTTGACGCCGAGGAACCCGAGCTTGCCGGCCTCCAGCCACAGCTCGGTGGTGTGACCGCCGGTCCGCGCCTGCCGGTTGAACCACTCGTAGCCGTACTTCTTCCCGAGCTCAGCGACGACCTTGCGCAGCTGCTGACGCTCTTCCGACTCGACGAAACTCATACGTCCTCCCCAACCACAGCCAGTACGGCGCCGACCTCGACCTGTTGTCCTGCTGCCACCTTCAACTCACCGACCACGCCGTCCGCCGGGGCGGCGATCGTGTGTTCCATCTTCATCGCCTCCAGCCAGAGCAGCGGCTGTCCCTGCTTCACCACGTCACCGACCGCGACGCCGACCCGGATCACGGTGCCGGGCATTGGCGCCACCAACGACCCGGCGGCGACCTGGTCGGCCGGATCCACGAACCGCTCGACCGGGTGCAGCGCGACGCTGCCGAGCGGGGAGTCCACACAGGTGAGCCCGCCGTACGCCGTGACGTCGAACGCCCTGCGCACACCGTCGACCTCGAGCACTACTCGCCCATGGTCCAGGGAAATCAGCTGGATGCCGTCGTCGACAACCAACCCGTCCCGCGTCAGGCGGTACTCGACCTCGACCATCTCGTCGCCGTACCGATAGCTCTTCCGCTGTGGCTGCGAGGCCAGGTTCCGCCACCCGCTGGGCACCCGCACAGGCCCCACCCGCCCAGCGGAATCCGCCAGAGCAGCAGCCAGAGCCGACACGCGCACGACCGCGTCGTCCACCGCCGGGCCCACACCGTGCGTGTCGAAGAACGAGGTGTCGGTATCCCCCGCAAGAAACGCCGGATGCCGCAGAACCCATGCCAGCAGGTCCCGATTGGTCCCCACCCCATGAATCACCGCCCGCTCCAACACCCCGCCCAACCGCCGAGCCACCGCCGCGCGATCAGTCCCGAACGCAATCACCTTCGCCAGCATCGCGTCGTAGTACGCCGAAACCTCCGACCCGCTCTCCACCCCGGAGTCCACCCGAACTCCCGTGTGCCGGGACCTGACCTGGCCCGGGTCAGCGGCCGTCCGCACCTCCTGCTCCAGCGCGAAGCGCTGGAGTGTTCCTGTCTGTGGTTGCCAGTCGTGCAACGGGTCTTCGGCGTACAGGCGGACCTCGATCGCATGGCCGACGGTTGGCGGCGGCTCCGGTGGGAGGTGTTCGTCGGCTGCGACGGCGAGTTGGAGTTCGACGAGGTCGAGGCCGGTGGTCTCCTCGGTCACCGGATGCTCCACCTGGAGCCGCGTGTTCATCTCGAGGAAGTAGAAGTTGCCGTCCTCGTCCGCGAGGAACTCGACCGTCCCGGCCCCCACGTAGTTGATCGCCGCGGCCGCCTTCCGGGCCGCGTCGAACAGCCGCGGCCGCATCGACGGCAGCCGCTCGACCAGCGGTGACGGCGCCTCCTCGACGACCTTCTGATGGCGGCGCTGGATCGAGCACTCCCGCTCACCGACCGCCCAGATCGTCCCGTGCCGGTCCGCCATCACCTGCACCTCGATGTGCCGCCCGGACGCGAGATACCGCTCGCAGAACACCGTCCCGTCCCCGAACGCCGACTCCGCCTCCGCCGACGCCGCGTCGATCTCCGCGGCGAGATCCGCCAGCCGCGTCACCACCCGCATCCCGCGCCCGCCCCCACCGGCCGATGCCTTCACCAGTACCGGCAGATCGTCCGCGGACACCTCGGCGGGCGTGAGCTCGGCCAGCACCGGTACCCCGGCCGCAGCCATCAGCTTCTTCGCCTCGATCTTCGACCCCATCGACGAGATCGCGTCCACTGGCGGACCGATCCAGGTCAGCCCGGCGTCGATCACCGCCTGCGCGAACGCGGCGTTCTCCGACAGGAACCCGTACCCGGGATGGACCGCGTCCGCGCCCGCCCGCCGCGCCGCGTCGACGACCAGATCGGCCCGCAGATAGGTCTCGCCAGGTGTGTTGCCAGGCAGCTGAACGGCCGCGTCCGCCTCGTCCACGAACGGCATCCGGGCATCCGCGGTCGAGTAGACAGCCACGGTTGACAGCCCGAGACAACGAGCGGTCCGGAAGATGCGGCGAGCGATCTCGCCCCGGTTGGCGACGAGCACCGAGTTGATCACGCGCGGCTCCTGATCGGGGGTTCTCATCGGGCTCACATCCGGAAGACACCGAAGGAGGACGTGCCCTCCACAGGTGCCGAGTGGATGGCGGACAGGCAGATGCCGAGCACGGTCCTGGTGTCGCGGGGGTCGATGACGCCGTCGTCGTACAGCCGGCCGGACAGGAACATCGGCAGCGATTCCGCCTCGATCTGCCCCTCGACGTACGCGCGCATCTGCCGGTCGGCCTGCTCGTCGTACGGCTGCCCCTTCGCGTCGGCGGCCGCGCGCGCGACGATCGACAGCACGCCGGCCAACTGCTGCGGCCCCATCACCGCCGACTTGGCCGACGGCCACGCGAACAGGAACCGCGGGTCGAACGCGCGCCCGCACATCCCGTAGTGCCCGGCGCCGTACGACGCGCCCATCAGGATCGAGAGGTGCGGCACCGTCGAGTTCGACACCGCGTTGATCATCTGCGCGCCGTGCTTGATGATCCCGCCCTGCTCGTACTCCTGGCCGACCATGTAGCCGGTCGTGTTGTGCAGGAAGATCAGCGGCGTGTTCGCCCGGTTCGCGAGCTGGATGAACTGCGCGGCCTTCTGCGACTCCTCGCTGAACAGCACACCGCGTGCGTTCGCCAGGATCCCGACCGGGTAGCCGTGCACCGACGCCCACCCGGTCGCCAGCGACGACCCGTACAGCGGCTTGAACTCGTCGAACACCGACCCGTCCACCACCCGGGCGATCACGTCCCGCGGATCGAACGGGACCTTCAGATCACCCGGCACGATGTCCAGCAGGTCGTCGGCGGCGAACCGGGGTTCGTCGTACGACGGCGCGGCCGGCGGGCCGAGCTTGCGCCAGTTCAGCCGGGACACGATCTGCCGCCCGAGCCGGATCGCGTCGGGCTCGTCCACCGCGAAGTAGTCGGCGAGACCGGACTGCCGCGCGTGCATCGACGCACCGCCGAGTGACTCGTCGTCCGCGTCCTCACCGGTCGCCATCTTCACCAGCGGCGGCCCGGCCAGGAACACCTTCGCGCCGCCGTCGACCATCACGACGTAGTCGCTCATGCCGGGGATGTACGCGCCGCCCGCGGTCGAGTTGCCGAACACCAGCGCGATCGTCGGGATCCCCTCGGCCGACAACCGGGTCAGGTTCCGGAACATCGCGCCGCCGGGGATGAAGATCTCCTTCTGCGTCGGCAGGTCCGCGCCGCCGGACTCGACCAGGCTGATCACCGGCAGCCGGTTCGCCCGGGCGATCTCGTCGGCGCGCAACGCCTTCTTCAGCGTCCAGGGGTTGCTGGATCCGCCTTTGACGGTCGGGTCGTTGGCGGTGATCAGGCATTCGACACCCTCGACCACGCCGATCCCGGTGACCAGGCTGGCGCCGACCGTGAAGTCCGACCCCCAGCCGGCCAGCGGCGACAGCTCGAGGAAGTACGAGTCCGGGTCGAGCAGCAGCTCGATCCGCTCGCGGGCCAGCAACTTCCCGCGCTTGTGATGCCGGGTGACGTACTTCTCCCCGCCGCCCGCCAGCGCCTTCGCGTGCTCCACGTCCAGCGCGGCAAGCTTCTCCAGCATCGCCTCACGATTGCTCATGCGGTGAACCCCAGTCTCTTCGAGGCCAGGCCGGTCAGGATCTCGGTGGTCCCACCGCCGATGGCAAGGATCTTCTGGTCGCGGTACTGGCGTTCCACCTCGGCCTCCCGCATGTACCCGAGGCCGCCGTGCAGCTGCAGCGCCTGGTCGCACACCCACTGCCCGGCCTCGACCGCGGTGTTCTTCGCGAAGCAGGTCTGCGCGATCACGTCCTCACCGGCATCCGCCCGCCGCGCCACCTCCCGCACATAGACCCGCGCCACGTCGATCCGCCGCGCCATCTCGGTCAACGTGTGCTGCACCGTCTGTCGCGAGATCAACGGCCGCCCGAACGTCTCCCGGTTGCGGCACCACTCGACGGTCAGGTCGAGCGCCCGCTGAGCCCCGGCGTACGCCTGCACCGCCAACGTCAACCGCTCGGCCACGAAGTTCACGGCCAGCTGCACGAACCCGCTGCCGGGAGCGCCGACCAGATTGCTCGCCGGCACCCGTACGTCGTCGAACGACAGCTCGGCCGTGTCCGAGCACAGCCACCCCATCTTCTCCAGCTTCCGCGACACGACGAACCCGGATTCGATCACCAGCAAGCTGATCCCCCGCGCGCCGGGGCCGTCGGTACGAACCGCTGTCGTCACGAAATCCGCGCGGCATCCCGATGTGATGAACGTCTTCGCGCCGTTCACCACGAACACGTCACCCTCGCGCCGCGCCGTCGTCCGAAGAGACGCCACATCCGACCCGCCACCGGGCTCCGTGATCGCCAGCGCCCCGATCAGCTCACCATCGACCGTGGGGCGGACCCACCGCTCGACCTGCTCTTCGTTGCCCGCAGCAATAATGTGCGGAAGCGCGATGCCACACGTCAGCAGCGAAGCGACGAGGCCGCCGGATCCGCCGGCGTAGTGCATCTCCTCGACCACGTCGATCGCGTCGAGCAACGACCCGCCGCCACCACCGACGGCCTCCGGGAACCCGACCCCCAGCAGCCCGAGAGCGCCCGCCTTCTTGTGCAGCTCGCGCGGCAGCTCGCCGTCCCGCTCCCACTGATCGAGATGCGGCAGCACCTCCGCCGCCATGAATCGCCGCACGGACTCCCGGAAGTCGTTCACAGCAGCACCTCCGGGACGTCGACGTACCGCGACCGCAGCCATTCGCCCAGCGCCTTCGCCTGCGGATCGAACCGCGCCTGCGCCGCGACGCCCTCGCCGAGCAGGCCCTCGACGACGAAGTTCACCGCCCACAGGTTCGGCAGCAGGTAGCGCGTGACGGTCAGCGGCCGCGTCTCCGGAAGGAGTGTCTGGAACAGCTCGACCGTGAGTGTGTGCGCGAGCCAGCGCCAGTCCTTCTCGTCGCGCACCCACACGCCGACGTTGGCGTCGCCGCCCTTGTCACCCGACCGGGCGCCGGCGATCCGGCCGAGCGGGACCTCGCGCGTGCGGGGCGGTCCGCTGGACAGCTGCAGCAGCGGCATCGGCGCCTCGATGTCGTCGACCGGTTCGAGCCGGCGCGTTTCGAGCGCCGGTTCGACGACGTGCCGGGAGCCGTCGGGGAGTACGACGACGTGCTCCACCTCGTGGATGTCGACGTACCCGGCGCGGAAAACGCCGTACGGCGAACCGTCGCCGGGCGGCGCGGTGACGTGGAAACCGGGGTAGCTCGCCAGCGCCAGCTCGACCGCGGCGCTGCTGAACGCGCGGCCGACGACCTTCGGGTCCGGGTCCTTCACCGCGCACCGGAGGAAGACGCTGGCCTCCTCCTCGGACTCGGCGTTCGGCTTCTCGGTCCAGGCCAGCGTCCACTTCAGCTCGGCCGGCCGCTTCGGCAGCGCCTGCTCGAGCTGCTGCTGCACCAGCTCGGCCTTCTGCTCCAGCTGCAGCCCGGTCAGCACGAAGTCGACCTCGTTGCGGAACCCGCCGACGCTGTTCAGCGAGACCTTGTACGTCGGCGGCGGGGCTTCACCGCGGACCCCGGAGATCCGGACGCGGTCGGGATCGTCCGCGGCCAGCTCGATCGTGTCGAGGCGGGTGGTGACGTCCGGTCCGGCGTACCGGGCGTCGGCGATCTCGTACAGCAGCTGCGCCTTGACCGTGTCGATCGTGACCGCGCCGCCGGTGTTGTCGTGCTTGGTGATCACGCTGCTGCCGTCCGCGTGGATCTCCGCGATCGGGAACCCGGGCCGCCCGAGGTCGCGGATCTCGGTGAAGAACGCGTAGTTGCCGCCGGTCGCCTGGCAGCCGCACTCGATCACGTGCCCGGCGACGACCGCGCCGGCCAGTTCGTCGTACTGCGTCCGCTTCCACCCGTGATGCGCCGCGGCCGGCCCGACGATCACCGACGCGTCCGTGACTCGCCCGGTCACCACCACATCCGCACCGGCCTGCAGGGCTTCGGCGATGCCCCACGCGCCGAGGTACGCGTTCGCGGTGAGCGGCTGGCCCAGTCCGAGCTCCTGCGCGCGGCCGAGCAGATCGTCGCCCTCGACCCAGGCGATCTTGGGATGCAGCCCGAGCCGCTCCGCCAGGTCGGTGATCGCCTGCGCGAGGCCGGCCGGGTTGAGCCCGCCTGCGTTGCTGACGATCTTCACGCCGCGATCGAGCGCCTCACCCAGCCCTGCTTCGAGCTGCTTCAGGAACGTCTTCGCATAACCCAGACCCGGGTCCTTCATCCGATCGCGGCCGAGGATGAGCATCGTCAACTCGGCCAGGTAGTCCCCGGTCAGCACGTCCAACGGCCCGCCGGTCAGCATCTCCCGCACCGCACTGAACCGGTCGCCGTAGAACCCCGACGCGTTCCCGATCCGGATCGGCTCGGTCATGCGAACTGCCCCGCCTGCCGACCCTTCCCGGGCAGTCCCGCGAAGGCCTGGATGATCCCCAGCCACTCCTCGGCATCAGCGCCCTCGGCCTGCACGGACAGGTCGTCCCGGTGCCGGCGCTGTGTGGCGAGCAGACAGAAGTCGAGGGCCGGCGCGGTCACCCGTTGCGTCGCGTCCTCCGGGCCCCAGGTCCACGTGTCGCCGTCCGGGCCGGTGAGCTCGACCCGGAACTGGTCGGTGGGCGGCTTGCGGTTGTTGAGCAGGTACGCGAAGTCGCGCGTGCGGACCGCGAGGTGCGCGACGTGCCGCAGGCGGTTCGTCGGCTGCCGTCGTACGCCGAGGGCGTCGAACACGTCCTGCCCGTGCGCCCACGTCTCCATCAGCCGCGCGGTCGCCATCGACGTCGGACTCATCGGCGGCCCGTACCAGAGCACCTTCTCGCCGGCCGGCACCTTCTTCAGCGCCTCGGCGACCTCGGCGCGGGTCTCCCGCCAGTACGTCAGCAGCTGGTCGGGTGGTAGCGCGGCAGTCTCGGCGGCGCCGTCGTCGACGTACGTCGTCGGGCTGGCCGCTGCTCTTTGCAGCGACGCCTTGAACGCCTCGGGGTCGGTCGCGGCGAGCTGGGTAGCCTCGTCCGTCCAGCTCAGGTGAGCGATCTGGTGAGCGATCGTCCACCCCTCGGCCGGCGTAGGCGTCGCCCACTCCTCAGCCGCCAGCCCACCCACCAGCCGGTCCAGCTCAGCACTCTCAGCCCAAAGATCCGCCAGCACCTCGTCCAGTCGCACGCCGCACTCCCAACCGAGACCGTCGTCCAGCCGAGCGTCCCACGCCCCACAAAAAGAATCAAGCGTGCTTGTTTTTGGACTACGGCAGGGTGGGGGCGGTCCAGTTGGACCATTGGGCGGTGGCTTTGCGCCAGGTGGCGGGGGGAAGTAGGCGGGCCGCGACCAGGAGAGCGGCGTGGCGCAGCGGGTTGGTGTCGGAGTTGCGGGTGACGCTGGCTCGGGCCGCGGTCAGCATCGGGTGGACTCGGGCTCGTCGTTCGCGGTCGTAGCGTGGCAGGTCGTCCGCGTTCGCGGCCAGGACTACCGCGTCCTCCAGCGCCTGGCACGCGCCCTGGCCGAGGTCGGGTGTCATCGCGTGCGCAGCATCGCCGAGCAGTACGACGTGGTCTTTCACGAACGTCGGCACCGGATCGATGTCCAGCATGTCGTTGTGCAGAACCTGATCCTCCGGCGTCGCGGCGACCAGCGCCGGAATCGGCTCGTGCCAGTCGCCGACCCGTCGCAGGACCTCGGCCCGCTCATCGCCGTACGACGTGTTCGCCCGCGGCTCGTTCGCGGTGAGGAACCAGTACACACGTTCCCCGGGCAACGGCAGGACACCGAACTGCACCCCGCGCCCCATCGTCAACGACTCCTGCACCGGCCACACCGACCCCGGCGCCGTCACACCCCGCCAGACCGTCCGATGCTGGAACACCGCCTCCCCGGACCACAACGTCCGCCGGACCAAGCTGTTCACCCCGTCGGCCGCAACCACCAGATCGGCGCGCAGTTCCTCGTCCGCGCACGTCACGCTCCCGTCCACCGACACCGCGGTCACCTCGGCATCGGTGTGCAACGCCGACTCCGGCAACGCCTTCCGCAGTACGTCGTGCAGGTCCGCGCGGTGGATCGCGAGCACACCCACGTCCCCCGGATGATTCCGCCGCACCCATCGCCCGCGCGGCGTCAGGATGTTCCCGCGGGAGATCGTCGGCACGCTGCGATCCGTGACGTCGAGGCCGAGCGCGCCCAGCGCCTTCACCGCGTTCGGCCACAACGTCAGGCCGGCGCCGACCTCGGCGATGACCGGCGCGCGTTCGAGCACGCTCACCGACCAGCCGGCGCGCCGCAGGCCGATCGCCGCCGCCAGTCCGCCGATCCCGGCGCCGATCACCAGTGCGGTTCGTTCACGATCAGGCATGCGGCGGAGGGTACTTCTCGCCGGCGTACCGAATGATCCGGGGTAGCTGACCCGTCATGGTGATTACTTGAGCCGTCCGGTGATCACTACTGTGGTGCGGATTATGGATCTGAACAGCCCGATCAGCACTGTGGTGCCGTCGCTCGACGGGCCGGTGCTGCAGGTGCTGGCCCGGGCCGAGGACGGCTTGTCCGGCCGGCAGATCCACAAGCTCGCCGGCTCCGGCAGTGTCGCGGGGGTGCGGCTCGTGCTGCAGCGGCTGGCCGCGACCGGGCTCGTCCATGTCGACGATCTCGGCAACTCGCTGCTGTACCGCCTCAATCGCAAGCACCTGGCCGCCCCGATCGTCGAGCAGCTCGCGAATCTCCGCGGTCTGCTGGTCGGCCGGCTCGCCGACGAGATCAGCGGCTGGCGGGTCCCGCCGGTCCACGGAAGTGTGTACGGCGCGATCGCCCGCGGCGACGGTGAGCTGGACAGCGACGTGGACATCCTGCTGATCCGCCCGGACCAGCACGACCACGTCCTGTGGGAGGACCAGGTCGGCCGGCTGATGCAGACCGTCGTCGACCTCACCGGCAACCCGGCGCACGTGTTCGAGTTGAGCCAGACCGAGCTCGCGGA
This sequence comes from Kribbella sp. NPDC003557, assembly GCF_040610805.1. Classification (NCBI taxonomy): domain Bacteria; kingdom Bacillati; phylum Actinomycetota; class Actinomycetes; order Propionibacteriales; family Kribbellaceae; genus Kribbella; species Kribbella sp. NPDC003557. The sequence continues at coordinate 950,232 of NZ_JBEXMY010000002.1, read as the reverse complement.
CCACCTGGCCACCGAGGACCCGATCCTCAACGACTGGATGCATCCGAGCATCCAGCTCACCGGTGTCGAGCTGCCGGCGTTGCTGAATCAGTTCGAGGCAGCCCTTCCCCGGTAGCGGGAACCTGTGGGTACGCTCCTGTCAGCAGTGTCAGGAATTGTCAGGACTATCCACCCGGGACGACCCAATGACCCGCATCGCCATCGACGGCGGCCAGTCCGCGCTCCGTCTTCGTGTCCTCCCGTCCCAACGGACCGGCAAGGGTCCCGGCTACACGCACGGACCTGATGCCGTGACCAAGCTGCTCGACGCGATCCGCATCGCCGCGGCCGAGGCCGAGGTGGACGGTCGGGTGGACGTCGTCGCGCTCGGCCTCACCGGTTACCCGCAAGCCCACGGCGCCGCCGAGCGGTTCGCCGCCGAGGTCGGTGAGCTGCTGGACGCCGACGAGGTGCGTCTCACCCAGGACATGGTCACGGCGCACGCCGGCGCGTTACCGGACGGGTACGGCGTGGTGGTCGCCGCCGGCACCGGGCTGGTCTGTCTCGCGGTGGATCGCGACGGTACGTGGCGCAAGCTCGACGGGCACGGCTACCTGTTCGGCGACGCCGGCAGCGCGTTCGCGATCGGCCGCGCCGGCCTGGTCGCCGTCCAGCGGGCCCGGGACGGCCGCGGTCCGATGACGAAGCTCGCGGACACCGCGCTCGATCCGGTCGCGCTCTACCGGTCGACCACGCTCGTCGACGATGTGGCCCGCTTCGCCCCCGAGGTCCTGCGGTGCGCGGCCGAAGGCGACCCGGTCGCCGTCGAGCTCCTGGTCCACGCAGCTGGTGACATCGCCGAGACGATCAGCGCCGCGGTCGCCCAACTGGCAGGCGAAGGCCCGGTGCCGGTCGCCTGCGTCGGCGGCCTGTTCGACGGCGCCGGGGACCAGTTGCTGACGCCGGTCCGCGAGGCCTTGCCCGCGCGAGCAAGACTGACAGCGGCGGCCGGCAACTCGCTCGACGGCGCCGAACGCCTGGCCACCGGTCCGGTGGGGCCGTACGCCGATCTGATCGTCGCGCATCCGCGCCCTCGATAATTACGGTGTTGACCGTATATCTTGGCAGGCATCGTCCGATCCGAGCCGGTACGACAGCTGGAGACTTCACGTGAACGAACTCCTCCTGGCCGCGACGTCCTTGGACGTCACGCCGCCGCCCGGCCACCGGCTCGACGGGTACGCGGCCCGTACAGGACTCTCGACCGGCACCGCGGACGCGCTTCACGCCACCCTGATCTGGCTGTCGACTGCGGACGATCCGGGCGTGCTGTGGCTCACGCTGGACGCGATCGCGGCCGGGAGCACGCTCTCATCGGAGCTCGCGGAGGCCGCCGGAGCCGCCGCAGGCATCCCGCCGTCGCAGGTCGTGGTGTCCGCTTCGCACACCCACTCCGGCCCGTCCGGGTGGACCGGTGAGATCCATCCGGTGATCCCGGCCGAGCGTGAATGTGACCTCGTCGACTCGCTGGTCGGCGCGGTGCGCGCGGCCCGGCTGGAGCGGCAGCCGGTGACGCCGAGCTGGCATTCGATCGAGGTCGTCGGCGTCGGGACCAACCGGCACCGCAAGAACGGGCCGCACGACAACACCGCCGGCATCCTCGCGCTCCACGGCGCGTCCGGCTCGCTGGAGGCGGTGCTGCTGGACTTCGCGTGCCACCCGACGACGTACGGCCCGGAGAACCTGCAGTACTCCGCCGACTGGCCGGGCGCCGCCCGCGCCGCGTTGGCTCCGGCTGTGGTCGGGTTCCTACAGGGTGCGGCCGGTGACGTCAGTCCGCGCTTCACTCGTCAGGGTCGCGGTGCCACCGAGGTCACCAGGCTGGGCGGTCTGCTGGCTGCCCGGGTCCGTGAGGCGCTGGCTTCTCCGGGCCTCGAGCTACCGCGGTCCGCGCCGACAATCCGCCGTACGACGCTGACGCTGCCGGTCCGGTCCGTCCCACCCGTCGACGAGTCCGAGAAGCTCGCGTCCGTCGTGGAGAGCCGTGTCGACGCCGAGTCCCGCACCAACGGCGCCGGCGACCCCTCCGGACGCATCTCCCAGACCCGCTTGGAGGGCGCCCGCGGCCAGGCCCTGATGGCCGCCGCGTCACTGCCGCCGAGTCTGGACCTCAACATCAGCACGGTGACCATGGGCGACGTCTGCTGGATCAACCTCCCGGTCGAGCTCTTCGCGGTCCACGGCGCGTGTCTCCAGTCCGACAGCACCCACCCCATCACCCGGGTCGTCGGCTACACCGACGGCTACTACGGGTACGTCGTGGACCCGTCGGCCGCCGAGGCCGGCACCTATGAAGCCCTCATCACCTTCTTCGACCAACCGACGACCCACCAGCTCATCACCCAGACCGCGGCTTTCGTGAACAGCTAGAGAGCCAGTTCTGGCTGGAGCTTCTTGGCAGGCCAGACGCGCTGGTTGCGGGCAGCGAGGGTGGAGGCCGTGAGGGCGGCGGTGAACCAGAGGGCGAGCGCCAGGAGGTCTCCGCCGAGCGAGGCGCCCGGGCCGCCGTACATCAGGTGGCGGACGCCGTCGATGGCGTAGCTCATCGGCAGGACGTGGTGGAAGAAGTACAGCGGCTCGGGAATGGTCTGCCACGGGAACGTGCCGCCGGCGCTGACCAGCTGAACGACCATCAGGACCAGGCCGAGGAACTTACCCACCGCGCCGAACCATGCGGACAGCGCGTGCAGGATCGCGACGAAGGTGAATGACGTCAGGATCAGGAACCCGACGGTCAGCCATGGGTGCGCGGCGTGAATGCCGAGTCCGAGGACGACGGCGACGAAGACCAGCGTGGCCTGAATCGCGCCGAAGAGGGCTGGAGGCAACCAACCGCCGAGCGCCACGCGGAACGGCGACTGCAAAGCGGCTAGCGCACGCGGCGACAGCGGCCGCACCAGCAGGAACAGCACGTACGCACCGATCCAGCAGGCCAGACTGAGGAAGAACGGAGCCAGACCGGCGCCGTAGCTGTCGGCCGTGGCCTGCGAGACGTTCTGCAGCGTGACAGGCGCACCGAGCGTCTCCGCCACAGCCTTGCGCTGGTCCGCGGACGGGTTCGGGATCTGCTTCACACCGCTCTGCAGACCGGTGTTCAGTTGCGTCGCACCGGTCTTCAGTTGGCCGACACCGGTCGCCAGGCTGTTCACGCCGGTCAGCAGCTGTCCCTGTCCGGTCACGGCCTGCTTCTCACCAGCAGCAAGCTTTTGCGCACCGGTCTGCAACGTCCCCAGCCCAATCTTGAGCTGTCCGGCGCCGGTGCTGAGCTGGTGCGCCCCGCTGGACGCCGTACGGATGCCGTTCGTCAGAGCGGGCGTTGCCTTGGCCAGAGCAGACGCGCCGTTCGAGACCTTGCGCGCGCCGGTGGCGAGTGTGTTGAGCTGCTTGGACGTCGACTGGATCTTCGTGTTCGCCTGTACGACGGGGGTCCGCAGCTTGGCCGTCTCCGTCAGCACCAGGTTGATCTGGTGCTGACTGAGCCCCTGCGCCTTCAGCCGCGCCGCGAGCTGCGTGTCGAAGGTCTTGAGGTCCTTCACCAACGTGTTGGACGCGGACGCCACCTGCCGGCCCGCACCGGCGATCTTCTCGTTGCCATCCGCAACTTGGTCCGCACCGGCAGCGAGTTGCTTCGTCTGCTTCGGCAGCGAGGCCGTCTTGTCTTGCAACGTGTCCAGACCGTTGTCGAGCTTCGCGGCGCCGGTCGCCAACGAAGAAGCGCCCTGCGAAGCCTGTGTGGCCCCTGCGGCCAGCTGCGTCGCACCGGCCGAGAGTTGCTTCTGCGCGGTGTTGAGCTGTGACGCGCCGGACTGGAGCTTCGTGACTCCGGTCGCCGCCGACGTCAAGCCGGTCTGCAGCTGTGCGGCACCAGCAGCCGCTGAGCTCACGTTCTTGTGGATGGTGTTGTAGCCGGCCAGCAGCTGCGACGCCGCGGTCTCGCTCACCTCTGACGCCACGGTCTTCGTCACCTGCGCGACGACCTGGTTGGCGATCGTATGCGCGATGTAGTTGTTGGCGTCGTTCGTCAGCAGCTCCAGCTCGGCCTGCCGCGGCGTGAAGTCCGCGCTCGACGCAAGGTCGGCCGAGAACGTCTTCGGCAGCACCAGTGCGAACTCGTACTTGCCGTCCGACACCCCCTGCGTCGCGTCGGCACGGTTCACCTGGTGCCAGTCGAAGCTCTTCGACTTCACCAGTTCGTCCGCGACCTGCGGTCCCACGTTGAGCTTCTCACCGGTCGCCAGCGTCGTACCTTCGTCCTCGACGACGACCGCGGTCGGGACCTTGTTCAGCCGGCCGTACGGGTCGTGGTTCGCGTAGAGGTACAGGCCGCCGTACAGCACCGGCACCAGCAGCAGCGCCACCACAGCCAGCTTGGGCAGCCGTCCGGCCGTCAGACGCCGCAGTTCACTCAGGGCCATCCGCAGCGCGGTCACGCCTCTGTCTCCACTTCTTCTTCTTCTTCGATTGGGGTGACTGGCTCCACCGGAGCGATCGGGGTGACCTGCACCGGGTCGGGCTGGTCCGTCTCGCCCATCCGGGCCGCCTTGACGTCCAGCAGCCGGGCGGACGCGTCAGCGCAGGTGATGATCACGCCATACCCCTGTGCGGCCAGCCCGCGTCCCAGCTCGTACCACTCGTGCGGATCGCCTCCGTGCCTGTCCGGCATGGTCAGAATGACCACCTGTACGTCGGGGCGCGCCACGGTGAGCTCCGTGAGCAGCCTGGTCCGTACTGCGACCGGGAGGTGCTCGAACCGTTTGTCGGCGTGCTCTGCCGCGTCATGCTCGTTCAGCCACTCCAGCACGGCCTTGCGTCCCGCCTTGCGACCCGCGATCGCCAGCTCCTCGCCCACCACGGTCTGGACGGGCAGGGCGTCGTCCGGCTCCGTGATGCCGGGTGTGTCGACCACGGCAACGCGCCGTCGCAGCATGGCCGCGTCGGCCTTGCCGTCGAGCCGGACCGAACCGGTGTCGAGCTTCAGCCGCCCGGACAGACCGAGCGACGCTGCCACGTGGCCGGCGCCCGGGTAGCCGGTCAGCAGCACCACCTGGTGATCCGCGACCGACAGCGACGTGGCGTGCAGCATCGGCGCGTGCGGACCCCGCACGCTGATCCCGGCGGCCTCGAGCTCCATCCTGCATCCCCGTTCAATACGGTTGTGTATTCAATACAGAACTGTATCCTACTCCTATGGAACCGCCCAAGCGCCGCCGCTCCAACACCCGGGCCCGACTTCTCGAGGGAGCCCTGGAGGTGTTCGCCGAGCGCGGCTTCCACGGCGCGTCGGTGGAGGACATCTGCGAGCGGGCCGGATTCACCCGCGGCGCCTTCTACTCGAACTTCGGATCCAAGGACGAGTTGGTCCTCGCGCTGTTCCAGGCCACGACCGACCGCCTGCTGGAGCAGATCGAGGCGCTGCTCCCCGACCTCGGCACGCAGCCCGGCACACTGCTGGACGCCGTCCTGGGGCTGCTCGACGAGGCCGCGGCGGACCAGCGGCAGTGGCATCTGATCTCGGCCGAGTTCACGCTGCACGCACTGCGCGATCCGGAGGCGGCGCAGGCGCTGAACAAGCAGCGCGCGATGTTCCGCGAGAGCCTGACCCGGCTCGTCGAGCAGATCGCCGAGACGGGTGGGCTGGAATTGACGGTGCCGGCGGAGCAGTTCGTCCGGATGGTGATCGCGCTGCACGAGGGGGCTCGCTCGCAGAGCCTGCTCGAGCCGCGGAAGGTGCCGGCGGGCTCGCTCGAGCACACGTTCCTGCCGATGGTGCTGGAAGCGGTCAGCCGACCTTCACGCTGACCGTGTGCAAGCCGGTCGAGCCGTCCGGGGCCGGCGGCGCGGAGGCCTCGATCTGCGGATTGCCCTCCGCGTCGAACGCGCGTACCTGCAGCAGATGCGTGCCTCCCGTCGCGTTCCACGTCCAGTGCCACTGCCGCCAGGTGTCGATCGACGGGTCGGTGGCCAACGTGGCTTGTTGCCAAGGGCCCCCATCGACGCGGACCTCGACCTTGGACACCCCGACGTGCTGGTCCCAGGCCACGCCCGCGACCGTGACCGGTCCCGGGTCGACCTTCTTCCCGAGTGGGGTATCGATCCGCGACGACAACTTGATGGGGCCGAGCTCCGACCAGCCGCGCGGCGTCCAGTACGCCTCGAACCGGTCGAACCGCGTCACCTCGATGTCCACCAGCCACTTCGTCGCCGACACGTAGCCGTACAGCCCGGGGACGACGATGCGCACCGGGAATCCGTGCTCCACCGGCAGCGGCTCGCCGTTCATCGCGAACGCGAGCATCGCCTGCCGGTCGTCGAGCAGCGTCGGCAGCGGCGTACCGGCGGTGAACCCGTCCTTCGACATCGACTGGATCGCATCGGCGTCCTTCGCCGGACCAGCCTCCTCGAGCAGGTCCTTCAGCAGGACGCCGGACCACAACGCGTTGCCGATCAGGTCGCCGCCGACCTCGTTGCTGACGCAGGTCAGCGTGACCCACTTGTGGATGACCTGGCGCTTGAGCAGGTCGTCGAAGGTCAGGGTGAGTTCGCGGTCGACCATGCCGTGGATGCGGAGTTTCCAGTCCGCGGGCACGATCTGCGGCACCGAGAGGGCGGTGTCGATGCGGTAGAAGTCCACGTTCGGCGTCGCCCACGGTACGGCGCCCTCGGCCTGGACACCGGCGGGCGGGGCCAGGGTCGGCGGCTGGGGAAGGCGGAGCTGCTTGCGGGCGTCTGCCACGGCGGCACGGTTCCCGCCGACGATGTTGCCGGCCACGGCGACCGCGGCGGAGCCGAGCGCGACGCCGGCCGACAATTGCAGGAACCCGCGGCGGCTGACGCCGTCGTCGGGGAAGTCGAGCAGTGGTTCGAGGCGGCGGCTGAACAGTCTCAGGATGATCAGCGCGGTGACACCGGCGAGCGCGGAGGGAAGGAACCCGGTCTGGCCGGAGTCGGCGCGGGTCACCGCTGCCGCGACCGCGACCCCGGCGAGCGCCACGGTGATCAGGGCGCCGGCCCAGTACCGCCGTACGGCAAGCATCCCGCCCACAGCGGCAAGCACCGCGACAACAATCAGGATCCCGACCCGGAGCGCAGTCTTGTCATGCGTCCCGAACCAGGAGATCGCCAGATCCTTCAACCAAGGCGGCACCCGATCGATGAACGCCGACCCGATCGCCACCACCGGCGTCTGCGGAGTCCCCAACACCCCCGCAACAACACTCCCCACAGCCAACCCCGCCAAAGCAGCCAAAACCCCACCAACCGCCCCCCGCCACCAAACCCCCCGAGCCACACCCCGCACCCCACCGGCCGCCTGAGCGGCGGTTGCCCCGGCAGCGCCGGCCTCGCCGGTCGCCTGGCTGTCGGTTTCCCCGCCAAGCCCGCCGCGACCGTTGGCCTCGTGGGGCGTGGTGCTGGTGGGGGGCTGGTCTGCGGGTTGTTTCACTTCTCAACCATTGCGCGACGGGGCGCCCGACACCAGTCGGGCGCCCCATCCGTTAGTCGCGGGTAATGCTTTGTGTAGTTGTGAAGTTGGTCAGATCCGGTCGGGCGTGATCGGCCCGAGGCCCGGGCGGCCGTTCGGCCAGCGGCGGGCGTTGTCCCGGACCCGGCGGAGCTTGCCGAGGACGACGTCCCGCTCGTCGGCCAACTGGGACATCCAGAGGCTGTCGATCTCGAGCAGGTGATCCGGCAGTGCTTCGCGCAGCCGCCGCTTCCCCTCCTCGGTCAGGACCGCGAACGAGCCGCGGGCGTCGTCAGGGCACGGCTCCCGGCGAACCAGGCCGAGGTTCTCGGCTCGGTCGACCAGTCGGGTGATGCCGCCGGTGGTGACGGTCAACTCCCGGGCGAGGGAGGTCAGACGCTGCTTCTCACCGTGGCTGCGGGCGAGCCGCAGCAACAGTTCGAACATTGCCATTTGCAGTCCACTGCGCTTCAGGGAATGGCGCATCAGGTGATCCAGCTCGGCTGCTGCTTCTCGCAACAACCCGTAGGCCGTCAGCACGTCGCTTTCCCAGGGTTCGGCGGCGCGAGTGGGTTCTGCATCGGCGAGCGCTAGGGGCGAGCAAAGCGAAGGCGCGATGGTCATGCGCGGACTCTATTAGCTGACTAGGTCACTTCGCTACACGGGGTGACCTTTCGGCTACAGATCGACCCCTAATCGTAAGCCTCCTGAGCGTAACCGACACGCTGCGGCCCAACTGGTCTAGAACGGTGAAATTCAACCTGCGTCGCTGCCGCAACGGTGGGACCATGACCGGACGCACTCGCTGGGGAGGGTACGCATGGCGGTGATCGAGGCGGCCGAGCTCGTCAAGGAGTTCAGCAGACCCGTCGTACTGGAAGGCCGGTTGCCGCGGTTGCGGGCGCTGTTCAGCACCAAGCGCGACACCACCCGCGCGGTGAACGGGGTGAACTTCGAGATCGAGCCCGGCGAACTCGTCGGGTACCTCGGCCCGAACGGCGCCGGCAAGTCGACCACGATCAAGATGCTCACCGGCATCCTCACCCCGACGTCCGGCGTCTGTCGGGTCGCCGGTCTGGAGCCCTGCCGCGACCGTGCCCGGAACGCCCGCAACATCGGCGTGGTGTTCGGGCAGCGAACCCAGCTCTGGTACGACCTTCCGCTCCGGGACTCCTTCGAGGTACTCGCGGATCTCTACGACCTCGACCGGTCGACCTACCGCAAACGTGTCGGCCTGTTCACCGAACTGCTCGACCTGTCCGACTTCCTGGACACGCCGGTGCGCTCGCTGTCGCTCGGCCAGCGGATGCGCGGCGATCTGGTCGCCGCGATGCTGCACGAGCCGTCGATCCTCTTCCTGGACGAGCCGACCGTCGGCCTGGACGTGGTCGCGAAGGCCCGGCTGACCGAGTTCATCGCCGAGACCAACCGGTCCGCCGGCACGACAGTGGTGCTGACGACGCACGACATGGACGACGTCGAGCGGCTGTGCCAGCGCATCATCGTGATCGACTCGGGCACCGTCCTGTACGACGGCGACCTGGCCCGGCTGAAGGAACGCTTCATGCCGTACCGCTTCCTCGTCCTCACGCTGGCGGAGCGCAGTATCCGCCGCGTTGCTGACATCCCGTTCGCGACCGAGGTCGACGCCGGCGCCGTCGGCACCGTCCTCCCGTACCCGGACCGCAGCGTCGTCCTGCGTTTCGACCCGCGGGAGATCACCACCCCCGAGCTGATCGCGCGGGCGTCGCAGGTGTACCAGGTGGACGAGTTGTCCATCGTCGATCCACGACTGACCGATGTGATCTCCCAGCTGTACGACGGCTTGCTGACGTGAGCACGGCAACGCAGCTCAGGGCATTCCGCGGGATGACCCGGGCGGGCACGCGATCCGTCCTGATCTATCGCGGTGATCTGGTCACCGGTGCGGTCACGCTGGTCATCCAGGTCGTGCTGGCGATCGCGGTCTGGCGGATCGTGTACTCCGGGCGTGGCCCGGTCGACGGCGTCGACGCCCGGACGGCTGTCGCCTACGCGGCGATCGCGGCGTGCCTGCAATCGGTGCTCCTTCCGTGGCAGTTCTCCTCGTTGCCGATGCGGATCCGGAACGGACAGATCGCGACCGACCTGACCCGGCCGCTCGGCCTGATGTGGCAAGTGTTCGGGCAGAACCTCGGCGTACTGCTCGCCCGCCTGCCTCTCGGCGCGATCGGCCTCGCCGCCGCGGGGCTCCTCGGTGCGCTGATGCTTCCGCCCGGGTGGGCGGCGGGACTCCTGTCGGTCGTGGCGACGGCCGGCGGTGTGGTGGTCGCGATGCTGTGCAACCTGATCGTGTCGATGGTGACGTTCTGGACGTTCGAGGTCAGTGGGCCGTTGATCGTGTACCGGTTCGGGAGCGCGTTCCTCTCGGGGTCGCTGATTCCGTTGTGGTTCATGCCCGGCTGGTTGCGGGCGTCGGTCGAATGGCTGCCGTTCCAGGCGCAGGTGTACACACCCGTGTCGATCTACCTCGGTCAGACGCGCGGCGGCGAGGCCGTGGCGCTGGTCGCCGTACAGCTCGCGTGGGTGGTCGTGCTGGTCGTCCTCCTCGAGTTGGTGTGGCGGCGGGCGCGCCACCGGGTGGTGGTGCAGGGTGGCTGAGCAGACGTGGTTGCGCCAGTACGTCATCCTCGAACGCGCCGCCCTGCGGGCGCAGTTGCAGTACCGGGTGAACTTCTGGACCACCCTGATGGGCGGGGTCGCGTACCAGGGCACGCAGTTGCTGTTCCTCGGTGTCCTCCTCGGGAAGTTCGGTCTGATCGCGGGCTGGGGCTTCCCGGAGATCGCGTTCGTGTTCGCGATGCGGCTCGCGTCACACGCCCTCTATGTCGTCCCGTTCGGGTCGCTGCGGCTGCTCGACGAGATGGTCCGGGACGGCGAGTTCGACCGGGTTCTGTTGCGACCGGTGAACCCGTTCCTGCAGCTGGTCACGCGGTGGTTCCCGCTGATGTCGCTCGGCGACGCGCTGCTCGGCGCCGGCGCGCTGATCATCTTCAGCTGGCAGGCACCGGTCGACTGGACCGCGGCGAAGGTCGGCTACCTACTGCTCGCGGTCGTCGGCGGGAGCCTGGTCGAGACCGGTATCCAGACCTTCTTCTGCGGCCTCTCCTTCGTCGCCACCTCCACGTTCTCCCTCCGGATCTTCGCCGACAACTCGATCACCCAGTTCTCCGGCTACCCGCTGACCATGTTCGGCCGGGCGACCTTCTATGCCTTCTGCACGCTCGTCCCGATGGCCTTCATCTCCTTCCTTCCTGCGACAGTCCTCCTCGGCCGCACCGCCGACGTCCCGCTTCCCACCTGGCTGACCACCCTCTCCCCGCTCGCCGGGGCCGCGGTCTTCGTCCTGGGCTACTCCTTCTTCACCAAGATGATGCCGAGATACACGAGCCCCGGGAGCTGACTTCCCGGGCCTGTGGATAACTTCCGCGGCGGTCCGGCGATTTTTGCGAGCCTTGATCCGTGAGGTTGTGAACCAAACGGAGCGGGGAGTCGGATGAGCAAGGACCAGGACCAGAAGTCGCCGTACGGCGCCGGTTTCATCGCGGCCTGCATCGTCGTCGGTGCTGTGCTGATCTGCGGCGTCGTCATCATCTTCGCGAGCGGGCACGGGGCCACCCCGGCGAGTGCCGCGGCCCAGCCGCCGGCCGCCTCGACCTCGGCACAGCCCACCGACGAGCCAGCGCCGGCCCCCGCCACATCCAGCGCGGGAGCGGCAGAGACCAACGGCACAGACAAGAGGCAGACGAGCGCTTGCGGCCTTCCCGCCGGCGACCAGGCTGTTCCGTCGACGGCGCCCGCGGCCGACAGTTGGGACGTCAGCCGGCGGGTCGTCGTGCCGCACTCGTCGACCTATGGGCCTGGCAAGACCGACACCGACGGCTTCCGGCACTGCTTCGCCCACTCGCCGACGGGCGCGGTCTACGCGGCGTACAGCGCGATCGCCGCCATCGCGGACCAGAGCAAGCTCGTCCCGACGGTGACGAAGCTGATGGTGCCCGGGCCGGCGACCGACAGTCTGCTCCGCCAGGTCGCGACCGCAGCCCCCTCCGGCGACCCCTCAACCGTCCAGGTCGTCGGCTACCGAATCATCGACGCCGGCCAGGATCGTGTGACCGTCATGCTCGCGATGCCGGTCGAGTCCGTCTACATGAGCGCCAACCTGACCCTGGTCTGGCACCAGGGCGACTGGCGCCTCCAGCCCCCACCGCCCGGCGAAGCCGTCGGCGCCCCCTTCTCCCAGCACCGCGACCTCGGCGACTTCGTGAAGTGGAGTGGTATCTGATGTGCTCACCGATGGACATGAAGTGCCACGTGACGGATGCGGTCCAGTCCGTCGCCAGCAACGGCATCGCGAATGCCGAGCGCATCACGACGGACTTCTTCTCGACGGTCCTGAACTCGCTGGCGACGTTCTGGGTCAAGCCGAAGACTCCGGTCACGCTGGCGACTCCTTCTGCCGACGGCCAGACATGGACCGACAGCAAGACGGTCGCGTTCGTCCATGAGAAGACGCTCGGCCTGACCTTGACGATCTTCGCGCTCGCGATCGTCATCGCCGGCATCCGGATGGCGTGGGAGCAACGGGCCAAGCCGGTGCAGGACCTTCTGAAGGCGATGCTGACGTTCGTGGTCGTCTGCGGCGCGGGCACGGCGGCGATGCAGCTCCTGATCGCCTGGTCGGATCAGTTCGCGCTGAGCGTCGTCGGCGACGCGATCGGGAAGGACACCTTCGTGGACGCCATGAAGGCCATGGTCACCGAGCCGTCCGATACCGGAGGCGGTCAGGGGAACGTGCTCAAGTCCGTGCTGATGCTGTTGCTTCTCGGCCAATTGTCGGCGTGGGCCTCGCTGATCCAGATCGTGTTGATGCTGATCCGGTCGGCGATGCTGGTGCTTCTCGGCTCGACGCTGCCGCTCGCCGCCGCGGCGACCAACACCGAGGCCGGCAAGGCGTGGTTCAAGAAGTACTGCGCGTGGACGCTCGGTTTCATCGCTTACAAACCGGCCGCGGCGCTGATCTACGCGGCAGCGATCAAGCTCAAGCAGGAGAAGATGCTCGGTCCGGACAGTTCCGGGCTGCTGCAGTCCCTCACCGGCGTCATGATGATGATGCTTGCGATCCTCGCTCTGCCGGCGTTGCTGCGCTTCGCGGTGCCGCTGACGGCGGCGGTCTCGGGCGGATCAGCAGGGATGGGAAGCGTCGGGCCCGACATGGGCTCGCTCGCGTCGGGCGCGATCACCGTCGGCCCGACCTCGCGTGGCGGTGGCCGCGCAGGGGCATCCGGCGGGGGCAGTGCCGGGGCGTCGGGGGCCGGCGCGTCGGGTGCGGGGGCCAGCGGTGCGGCGACCGCGGGTGCCAAGGCTGCGGGTGGGGCGGCGTTGGGGCCGGCCGGGGTCGGTGCGGCCGCGGCTCGCAAGGCTGCTGGAGCGTTCGCCGGGGCGGCCGCGCACTCCGCAGGTGAAGCCGGCGGTGGTAGTTCCGGGGCGTCCATGCCGCGGTCAAGTGGCAGCCGACCGTCCGGCGGCCGTGGGAACAGCCGAAGCTCAGGCGGCCGGACAAGCCCGTCCGGGCCGCACGCCGGCCAGAAAGTCCCAGCCGGTTCCACGACCGGAGACGCAGGTCCCTCCGGCGGTTGGTGACGCCACCCCCCGCGGTCCACCGGGATGAAAGCATGGCGCGTATGGATCGAATTGCGCTGATCTCCGATGTGCACGGGAACCTGACGGCGCTGGAGGCGGTGCTGGCGGATCTCGGGGAGCGCGGGATCGGGCGGGTGTTCAATCTCGGGGACTACGTGGGGAAGGGGCCGCGCGGGCAGGCGGTGGTCGACCGGTGCCGGGAGGTGTGCGAGGTGAACATCCTGGGGAACTGGGACGACTTCCTGCCGGATCCCGAGCGGTCCGAGGACAGCGAAGGTCTGCGGTGGTGGAAGAACGAGCTCCGGGAAGACCAGTGGGGGTGGCTGCGTGGGCTGCCGTTCTGCCATGACTTCCTGCTGAGTGGGCGGCAGGTGCGGCTGTTCCACGCCTCGTCGACGAGTGTTCACCACCGGATCGTGTTCGATCATGACGAAACGCAGTACGCGAGCTTCTTCGAGAACACCCCGGCGACCGGCGACGGGCCGGTGCCGGCGATCGTTGGGTACGCCGACATTCACGACCCGTTCTACGAGGAGGACCGCGGGCGGATCCTGTTCAACACCGGCTCGGTCGGCAACAGCCTCGGTGATCCGACACCCGGATACGTGATCCTCGAGGGCGTCCTGGACTCACCCGAGCCGGCGCCGTTCTCGATCCAGTTCGTCCGCGTCCCGTACGACGCGCAGGCCGAGCTGGCGATCGCCCGCGAGCTGGGGATGCCCGAGCTCGACGGGTACGAGGCGGAGATCATCCGCGGCATCTACCGCACGACCTTCTACGCCGGCCGGGATCCCCGATATCACCGCCGGCCGGCCTGAATCGGGCTTGTCCACAGAGTTGTCCACAGGTGTGGATTGGGTGCTGGTAGCAACGATCTGTTCACCCAGTGGTCACTTCAGCAGCAGGGCCTCGGATCCCACGGGCTGGTAGCCGGCCGCGAGGAAGGTGCGCAGCGACGCCGCATTGCCCGGCGTGACCTGGGCCCAGATCGACGCGTCCGGCGCGATCAACGCCCGGGCCGCCGAGGCCAGCCGTCGGCCGTACCCGTGTCCGCGGGCGTCCGGCGGGACCTCGATCGCGCATTCCAGTCGCCCGGCCAGGCCGCGGCCGATCACCACGAGCCCGCCGTGCATGTCGGCGTACACCCGGACGTCGTCGCGGTACCGCAGGGCGCGTTCGACCCGGGGGTGGTCGTGATCCGCGAGTTCGGTCAGTCCTGTGGTCGCGGCGGCACGCTCGGCCGGGTCGGCGAGGGCCGGGGCGAGCAGCATCGCGTCGATCGAGCTGACCCGGCGGCCGCTGAACTCCTCCAGCGCGGCGAGGAACGGCGGGTTCGTCGGCGCACACAGGTCGCCGTCCGGGATCCGCTCCGTGACCCAGGCCGGATCGACGTCCGCGGCGATGACGATGTGGCCGGTGAACGCGACCACGCACGACTCCCGGCCGGACGGCGCGGGGACGACGGTGAGCCCGAGATCCGGGGGCGGGAACACGCCGCGCTCGACGCCCCGCAGAATGGCAGCAAGAGATGTCATCACCGAGCATTGTCGCGGAGACCCCGCGGGCACGCTCGACGACGCCCTCCGAGGAGGCAGCAGGATGCGCGAACCGCAGCTGGTGAAGGCCGAGGGACTGCCGGATCGGGTCACGATCTACGAGGTCGGACCGCGGGACGGGTTGCAGAACGAGTCGGCGGTCGTCGACGTCGCGGTCAAGGCCGAGTTCATCCGGCGACTGGTCGACGCGGGGCTGACGACGGTCGAGACGACCAGTTTCGTCCATCCGAAATGGGTCCCCCAGCTGGCCGACGCCGCCGAGCTGCTCGACCAGCTGGAGCTGCCGGAGGGTGTCCGCGCCCCTGTCCTGGTGCCGAACGAGCGCGGCCTCGACCGTGCGCTCGCCGCCGGGGTCCGGGAGATCGCGATCTTCGCGAGCGCGACCGAGACGTTCGCGGCGAAGAACCTCAACTCCACGCTCGACGACCAGTTCGCGATGTTCACGCCGACGATCCAGCGGGCGCTCGCCGAGGGCCTGGCGGTGCGCGGGTACGTGTCGATGTGTTACGGCGATCCGTGGGAGGGCGACGTACCGATCGACCAGGTGGTCAAGGTCGGCGCACGGCTGATCGACCTCGGCTGCCACGAGCTGTCGCTGGGCGACACGATCGGCGTGGCCACGCCCGGTCAGGTCGTCGCGCTGATCGGCGCGCTCGGTGCGGCCGGGGTCGGAACGGACAAGCTCGCGGTCCACTTCCACGACACGTACGGTCAGGCGCTCGCCAACACGCTCACCGCCCTCCGCGAGGGCGTGACCACGGTCGACAGTTCCGCCGGCGGACTGGGCGGCTGCCCGTACGCCGAGAGCGCGACCGGCAACCTCGCCACCGAAGACCTCCTCTGGCAACTCAACGGCCTCGGCATCGAAACCGGCGTCAACCTCGAAAAACTTGTCACCACCAGCACCTGGATGGCCACCCAACTGGCCAAACCATCCCCCAGCCGCGTAGTACAGGCCCTCGCCGGCTGAGAACTGTCGGTGGTGGGCGTGAGGATGCTTGGGTGAGCGGGCAGCGGCAGCGGGTTGAGCTTGGGGAGTTTTTGAAGGCGCGGCGGGGGCGGGTGGCGCCGGAGGAGGTCGGCTTGCCGGGTGGGGGGAGGCGGCGGACGCCTGGGTTGCGGCGGGAGGAGTTGGCGCAGCTGGCCGGGGTGGGGGTGACTTGGTATACCTGGCTCGAGCAGGGGCGGCCTATCAATGTGAGTGGGCAGGTGCTGGATGCGGTCGCGACGACGCTGAGGTTGACGGCGGTTGAGCGCGAGCATCTGTACCGGCTGGCCGAGGCCACGCCGATGCGGTTGCCGCGGACGACGGACGGTGCGAGCGAGGCGGTGTTCGAGGAGATCGTGGAGGCGCTCGACCCGCTGCCCGCGGTGATCACCAACACGCGCTTCGACATCGTGCGCGCGAACCGGGCGTACAACGACCTGTTCCACGACTGGCACCAGCTGCCCTGCATCCACAAGAACCTGCTGTGGTGCATCATCACCGAGCCCGCGGCCCGTCAGCAGTTGCTCAACTACGACACCGAGGTCCCGTATCTGGTCGGCCGGCTGCGGTCGGCGTACGGCGAGCACGTCGGTGACCCGGACTGGGAGACCGACCTCGAGCGGCTGCGGTCGATCTGCCCCGAGTTCGCCCAGCTGTGGTCACGCCACGAGGTCGCCGCTTGTACGCCGCGGCTGCGCCGGATCCTGAACCCGGTGGCTGGCGAGCTGCACTTCACGATCACCGAGCTCGCCGTGTCCGCGCATCCCGACCTGATCCTGTACGTCGAGACGCCGGCGGACGAGGTCACCCGCGCCAGGCTCCCGCTCACCCGCCGGGAGCGCGCCGACCAGTCAGCCTGACCCCCGCTCGGCGTCAGGCAGGACGGCGCGTCACTGCTCGATCGGGCGGCGGATGCGGCGGACCAGGCTCTTGTCGGCGAACTGACCGACCCGGTACGTCGACCAGCCGTCGACGCCGGCGCCCACGGCACCGCCGAGCAGCGGCACCCGGCGGGTGACGGTCAGCGCCATCCGCTTGCCGCTGATCCGGCCGATCAGCTCCGCGACGACCTCGCCGGAGATCTGCCGATCCAGCTGCGGGTCGAAGACCGGAGCGGTCGCGATCGCCAGCGGGGACGAGACCAGGCTCGACTTGCGGAGCCGGTCCGTGACGCCTTCCTCGCCGAGCAGGCAGGTGATCACCGCCGTCCGGACCCGCGGGTCGTCGAGGTCGTATCCGCGCAGGTGGGCGATCGCCGCGACCATCCGGCACTGGACGACCGCGAGCCCGGTCAGGTTGGCGGGCAGCGCGACCGGCAGCGTGACGAGACCGCCGATGCTGGTCGCGAAACCCTGCACGCCGGCCAGCCGGATGTGCTGGTCGATCACCGCCTCGATCGCGTCGGTGACGTCGCCGCCGCAGCGCTCCAGCTTGGTGTCCGCGATCCGCTCCGCGCCCGGGAACCGCTGGTACCCGTCGATCGCGACCTCGAGGATCTGGCGTAACACACCGCCCGCTGCCGTCGGGGCGAACCGCTGGGCGGCGGGCGCGAGACTACTGGCGACGAACCTGGCTACTCCGGCCACGGTGCTCCTTCCCGCCCGGCCCCACGCGTCAGAACCCGGACGTGCTTCAACTGTACGTGGCTCCCCGTCCCTCGCCACTCGGGACAAACCCTTGGTGTCCCCTAGGGGGTGTCTCCCGGTCCCACGCCTACTGCGCGGCACTCGGCGGGCACCTCGCCGAGCTGGAGCGAAGGGAACGATGAACCACATCGACCCCTCCGCTCCAGCTCGCCGAGGCACTCCGCCGAGCACCTGCTCGCGACGGCGTCGGACCGGGAGACACCCCTAAGCGAGAATGGTCGCGTGCCGATCGAACCTGCGCCTTCGTTGTGGGAGTTTCCGCCGGTCGGGGTGGCCGGGGGGAGTGACGTGGTCGCGGGTGGGGCCGACCTCGCGCCGGGGACCGTGCTCGCGGCGTACCGGCGGGGATTGTTCCCGATGCCGGACCATCGCGGATCGGTGCTGTGGTGGTCGCCGGTCGATCGCGGGGTGATCGAGGTCGGCGGCTACCAGCCGTCGCGGTCGCTGCGGCGGGCGCGCGCCAAGTTCGAGATCCGGGTCGACACCGCGTTCGACCAGGTGATCCGCGCGTGTGCGGATCCGCGCCGGCCAGGCTCGTGGATCGACCGCGACATCATCGCCTCGTACACCGAGCTGCACCGGCTCGGCTGGGTGCACTCGGTCGAGGCCTGGGACGGCGACGAGCTGGCCGGCGGGCTGTACGGCGTCGCGATCGGCGGGCTGTTCGCGGGCGAGTCGATGTTCCACCACAAGACCGACGGCTCGAAGGCGGCCGTCGCGGGCACGATCGAGCTGCTGAACGACGAGTACGCCGCCGAGCGGGTCTTCGACATCCAGTGGGTCACCGACCATCTGGCCACGCTCGGCGCGGTGTCGATCCCGCGCGAGACCTACGTACGCCGGGTCTCGCGGGCGCTCGACGTACCGCTGCCGAAGGCCTTCACCTGAGCCCGACGAAGGCCGCCATCTGCCGCGACGTCGACGCGAAGAACTCGTCCGCCGGGTCCATCGATCCGACGAGCTGGCCGAACAGCTCGAAGCTGATCATGCCGAACAGCTGGGTCCACACGATCACGGTCCGGAGCAGCACCGGCCGCGGGACGTCCGGCGCCAAGTCGGCCAGCACCCCCACCTGATCATCCAGGACTCCGCTGGGATCCGGTGCGTCCGGCGGCGCGACGAGGTGGCCGGACGCGTGCGCGCGCTGCAACAACCCGAGCAACAGCAGCGGGACCCGGCTCGCCGGTTGGACGGTGGTTTGTGGAGCCTGGTACCCGCTGATCGGTGACCCGTAGATCAGGGCGTACTCGTACGGATGCGCCCGCGCCCACTCCCGGACGGCGGTGTAGATCGCGACCCACTCCTCGACCAGGTCGTCCCCGCCGGCCGCCGCCTCGGCCGCCTCGCCGAGCGCGTTGTACGCGTCGATGATCAGCGCGGTCAGCAGCTCGTCGCGGCTCGCGAAGTACCGGTAGAGCGCCGACGACACCATCCCGAGCTCACGTGAGACCGCCCGGAGCGACAGCGCCTCGGCGCCGACGGTCGCCAACTGCTGCCGGGCCGCCGTCTTGATCTCCTCGGTCAGCTCGGCCCGGGCACGTTCACGGGCGGTACGTCCGGCGTTCATGGGGCCAGTGTGCCACAGAATCGAGAGCAGTGCTCTTGACAGTGAGCGGCGATCTGATGTTCACTGATCACAACAGAGAGCACCGCTCTCGCAGACTTCCGAAGGAACCGCCATGACCGAGTACCAGCAGACCTACGACAGCAAGCGCGTGATCACCGCCTCCGAGGGCAGCATGCGGGTCTTCAACCGGATCGTCGGGCGGCTGACGAAGCTCGGTCTCAGCCTGATGGGCAGCCGGGTGCTGTCGGTCCAGGGCCGCAAGTCCGGCGAGTGGCGCAGCACGCCGGTGAACCTGCTGGTGATCGACGGCCAGCGCTACCTGGTCGCCCCGCGCGGCCACACCCAGTGGGTGAAGAACCTGCGCGCCAGCGGCACCGGCCGGCTGCAGCTCGGCCGCAAGGTGGAGACGTTCCATGCCGAGGAGGTCGCGGACGCCGACAAGATCCCGGCCCTGCGGCTGTACCTGAAGAAGTGGGCCTGGGAGGTCGGCATGTTCTTCAGCGGCGACGTCTCGAAGAACTCCCCCGACGAGGTCCTGCGCCACATCGCGCCGGGCGTCCCGGTCTTCAAGATCAACTAGTGGTAGGCGGCCGCCTGGATCCGGTACAAGTCGGCGTACTGACCGTCGAGGGCCATCAGCTCCTCGTGGTCGCCGGTCTCGACCACGTGAGCGCCGTCCAGGACGACGATCAGATCGGCCATCCGCACCGTGGAGAACCGGTGTGAGACCAGGATCGTGATCCGTCCGTCCTGGCCGTCACGCGCCGCCGCGGCGTACCGCTCGAAGAGCGCGTGCTCGGTCTCGGCGTCCAACGCGGCGGTCGGCTCGTCGAGCACGAGCAGCAGCGGACGGTCCCGCATGAACCCGCGGGCGAGCGCCAGCTTCTGCCACTGACCGAAGCTGATCTCCGCGCCGTCCGGCCAGGTCGACCCGAGCTGGGTGTCCAAGCCCGACTCGAGCCGCTCCAGCACGTCCTCCGCGCCGGCCCGGCCGACCGCGGTGGTGACCGCCGGTACGTCGTCCAGCCGCGGCAGGTCTCCGAGGCCGACGCTCTGCACGGCGCGGAACTCGAACCGGAAGAAGTCCTGGAACGCTCCCGCGATCTTCGACCGCCACGCCTCGGCCGGGATCCGGGCCAGCGGCCGGCCGTCCAGCAGCACCTGACCACTACTCGGCTCGTACAGCTTGCAGATCAGCTTCACCAACGTGGACTTGCCGGCGCCGTTCTCGCCGACGACCGCGATCACCTTGCCGGCCGGGAGGTCGAGGTCGACATCTTCGAGCGCGGGACGCGTGGCACCGGCGTACGAGAACGAGACGTGGTCCAGCCGGATGCCGTCGACGAGCCGGTCGGGCGCGGGCTGATCCGCGGTGCTGTCGAACGAGGCGGCGTAGTTCTCCAGCCAGACGAGCCTTCGCGAGCCGTCCAGCCAGATGCCGCGCAGGAAGCCGATCTCGCCGACGGTCGCGCCGACGTACGCCGACAGGCGCGCCCCGGCCGCGAGGATCAGCAACACGTCACCGACCGAGCCCTGCAAACCCGACGCGACGAACAGCACGGCGCCGACGTACGCCGCACCGAAGATCGCCCACGCGATTCCGTGCCAGACGGCGCTGGCCCAGCGTGCGGCGGCCATCGGCGCGTACCACTGCTCCCATTCGCGGCGGCGTCCCGCGACGAGATCGGCGCCGATCCCGGTGACGCGGACCTCCTTGCCCGGGGTGGCCGTGGTCGCGGTCTTGAACAGGTGCTGGGCGAGCCGGTAGTGCGCGGAGTACCGCTCCTCGACCTCGCGCTCGACGCCCGGACGCCAGCTGGAGCTGACAACCGTCGGCAACGCGAACACCAGCAGCAGCGCGAGGGAGGGATGGATCGACATGAGCAGGGCGACCGTCACCCCGAGCCGCAGGATCCAGCCGCAGGTGGAGAACAGCGACATGTACATGTGGTCGAGCACGAAGACCTGCTTGCGCAGCACGGACAGCCGGTCCAGGTAGTCACGCCGCTCGTGGTGCTCGACGGTCGCGACGGACGCCTGCAGCCGGGCGACATGCGCCTCGAGCATGATCGTCACGCGGTCGCGGAACCGGCGCGAGATCCGCGTCGACAACGTCCGCAGGAACCAGGTCGCGGTCACCGACACCGCCAGGCCGGTCGAGGCCAGCAGCGTGGCGCTTCGGTCCCCGTCCAGGACGCCGTCCACGAGGATCTTCAGCCACAAGGCCAGCAAGGCATCGGGTATCGCGGCCAGCAACGTCATCACGAAGGCGGCGACCAGCAGCCACGGCTCGTGCTGGTAGCCCAGCTTGCAGAGCCGCCACATCGCCGGCAGCGCACGAGGGAGATCGTCAGAGCGTGTCATAGCTGAGCCCTTCCTCGTCCACCTCGGCTGTGAAGCGTTGAGCCTGCAGGTCGAACATCGTCCGGTACCGCCCGCCGAGCGCCATCAGCTCGTCGTGACTGCCGAGCTCGACGACGCGGCCGTGCTCCAGGACGCAGATCCGGTCCGCGTGCCGCACCGTCGAGAACCGGTGCGAGATGAGGATCGTGGTGACGTCGCGGGTCGCGGTCAGGATCCGGTCGAAGATCGCCGCCTCGCCGCGAACGTCCAGCTGGGCGGTCGGTTCGTCGAGCAGTACGAGTCCCGCGCCCTGCCGGACCGCGCACAGGGCTCGCGCCAGCGCGACGCGTTGCCACTGCCCGCCGGAGAGGTCGGTGCCGTCGCCGTACCCGGTCGCCAGCCGGGTGTCGAGGTCGGCCAGATCGGCGGCGCCGGCGTCCGCGAGGGCGGCCCGGATGTCGGCTTCGGGCGCTCCGGCGGGTGCGACGTTGTCCCGCAGCGGCAGCTCGAGTCGGAGGAAGTCCTGGAAGACCGCGGCCACCCGCGTCCGCCAGGCGTCGACGTCGAGGTCCCGCAGGTCGGTGCCGTCGATCCGGATCGTCCCGGCATCCGGGTCGTACAGCCGGCACAGCAGCTTCGCGAGCGTCGTCTTGCCGGCGCCGTTCTGACCGACGACGGCGAGCGACGATCCGGGCGGGACGGTCAGGTCGAGCCCGTCGAACACCTGCCGATCGCTCTGTGGATAACCGAATCCGAGGCCGCGCAGCTCGATCCCGACCGCGCCGTGTCCGCTCGTCTTCGTACCAGGCGTCAGTGCTCCGGCCGGTGCCATCGCGGGCTCCAGCCGGTGGACCGCGGCGACCGGCGCGGCCGCACCGTCCAGCGCCCAGTTCAGCCCGCCGAACGCGATCATGCCGACGCCGATCGCGACCTGCGCGTAGACCACCAGCCGGTCGACGGGCAGACTTCCGCCGATCGCCGCCGACCCGAGCGCCCAGAACACCAGACCGTTGGCCACCGCGATGATCAGCAGGCTCCAGATCATCGGGCGCTCCCGCAGGCGCGTCGCGGCGTACTGCAGCTCGAAGAGGCGACGGCGGCGCTCGGTGAAGCGCCGCACCGTCCAGTCGGCCAGGCCGAACAGCCGCAGCTCCTTCGCCGCGTCGGGTTCGACCGCCAACTCGTACGCGTAGTTGGCGTGCCGCTGCGCCGAGCGGACCTCGGCGGTGTTGCGGTCCTTCCAGACGCCGCTCTCCCGGAGCAGCCAATGCGTCGCGGACCAGGCGACGACCAGCACCAGCGGCGCCCACCAACTGAACCCGAACAGCACCACCGCCGACGCGACGCCGCCGACGAGCTCGACCAGGCTGCCCGCGACGAACTCGACGTTCAGGTACATCGGCGGACCGGTCTGGCCGTGGTCGAACTCGCGCGCGACGGTCAGGTCCTCGCTCAGCTCCGGATCCTCGAGATGCCCGATCCCCGGCGGCCCGACACAGGCCTTGGCGAGGACATCGTTCAGGTACGCCGCGACGCGACTGCCGAGATTGGCGCTGACGGCCTGGTGGACCGGCGTCAGCACCTGCATCAGGATGAACGTCGTACCCATCAGCGCCAACGGCCCGCCCAGCGCGGCGCCGTGCTGAACCGCGCCGACCACCTGGCCCATGGCGACCGCGAAGACCGCCGGCAGCGCACCACGGGCGATCAGCAGCACCCACCAGGCCGCGGCCAGGCGTCGATCGGCCCGCGGCAGAACTCCGAAGAACTGCCACTCGGGACGGTTACGCAGTCGGCGGACCATTTCTCCACGATGACACCACCCGCCGACACAAGTCTTGAACGTTTGCCGGGTGGCACTATGGCCGCATGATCACGCCTGAGGAGTTGAACGCTGCGCCGAAGGTCCTGCTGCACGACCATCTGGACGGTGGGCTGCGGCCCGGGACGGTGCTGGAGCTGGCGCGGGAGATCGGGCATCAGCTGCCGCGGACGGACGCGGCGGAGCTCGGCGCGTGGTTCGTGGAGTCGGCGGACTCGGGGTCGCTGGAGCGGTACCTGGAGACGTTCGACCACACGGTCGCGGTGATGCAGACCGCCGAGGCGATCACGCGGGTCGCCAGTGAGTGCGTGCAGGACCTCGCGGCGGACGGAGTCGTGTACGCCGAGGTCCGCTACGCGCCTGAGCAGCACCTGACGCGCGGCCTGACCCTCGAGCAGGTCGTGGACGCGGTCCGCGAAGGTTTCGAGCATGGGATGTCGGTGGCCGAGCGGCCGATCGTCGCGCGGCAACTGCTGACCGCGATGCGGCACAAGGCGCGCTCGCGGGAGATCGCCGAGCTGTCGGTCGCGTACCGCGACGCCGGCGTGGTCGGCTTCGACATCGCCGGCGCCGAGGCGGGCTTCCCGCCCACCCGGCACCTGGACGCGTTCGAGTACCTGCAGCGCGAGAACGCGCACTTCACCATTCACGCCGGCGAGGCGTTCGGCCTGCCGTCGATCTGGCAGGCGATCCAGTGGTGCGGCGCCGACCGGCTCGGGCACGGCGTCCGGATCATCGACGACATCACCCACGACGGCGACAAGGTGGAGCTCGGGCGGCTCGCGGCGTACGTCCGGGACCGGCGGATCCCGCTGGAGATGTGCCCTAGCTCCAACCTGCAGACCGGCGCGGCCGAGTCGATCGCCGACCACCCGATCGGCCTGCTCGCCAAGCTCCGCTTCCGGGTCACGGTCAACACCGACAACCGCTTGATGAGCGGCACGTCGATGAGCCGCGAACTCGCCCTGCTCGCGGAGGCCTTCGGCTACGGCCTGCACGACCTGCGCTGGTTCGCGATCAACGCGATGAAGTCCGCGTTCCTGCCCTTCGACGAACGACTCGCGCTGATCGACGACGTCATCAAGCCCTGGTACGCCTCACACTGACCGCTGGTAGGTGCGGAACGCCCGCGTCGACAGCCAGCCGACGATCAGCGTGAAAGCCAGCAGGTACAGGCTGTGCCGGCCCACCGACGACCAGTCCGGGTCGGCGGCCAGCGACTGGCGAGCGGCGATCGTGGCCCAGTCGACCGGGTTGAAGCGGGCCGCGACATTCACCCAGTGCGGCGCCACCGTCGGGTCGATCATGATCGACGACAGGAACGTCAGCGGCAGCGACACGAACTGGAAGATGCCGATCAGCGCCTCCTGCTGACGGGTGAGCAGCGCGACCGCGTTCGACAGTGATCCGAACGCGAGGCCGACCAGGACCGATGCGACGATCGTGACGAGGTAACCGGCGGGCCCGCCGTCGTACCGGGCGCCCGCGGCGATGCCGATCGCGAACACCAGGATCGTCTGGATGAACGTGGTGGTCGCGTTGCTGAGCAGCTGCCCCGCCATCAGTCCGCCGCGGCTGACCGGTGACGCGAGCAGCCGGTCCATGACGCCGCGCTCCATGTCCTGGATGAACGACGTACCGCTCCAGCCGCTCGTCATCAGCGCCGTCATCATCACGATCCCAGGGGTCAGGAACGCGATGTACGACGAGTCGCTGAAGCCCGGGAGGTCGACGACGCCCTGGAACAACTGCCCGAACAGCAGCAGCCAGATCGCGGGCTGCACCAACGTGAACGCGATCAACGCCGGTTGCCGGTACGACGCCCGCATGAAGCGCCCGAGAACGAGTCCGGTGTGCGTGATCATGCCGCCTCCTCCTCGACCCGGAAGGAGCGACCGGTGAGCTGCAGGTACACGTCGTCGAGCGACGGCCGTGACACCGTGACCGCGACCACCGGAATCGCCTTGTCCTCAAGGGCTCCCAGGACTTCCGGTACGGCGGTCGCGCCGCGATCGACCCGGGCACGCAGAGTGTTGCCCTCGACAAGGACCTCGCCGACGCCGCGCAGCTGTGCGAGCAGCGAACGGACCGTACCGTCGAGGTCCGGATCGACCAGCTCGACCTGCACGGAGTCGCCACGCAGCCCGGCCTTCAGCTCCTCGGGCGTGCCCTCGGCGACGATCCGGCCGTGGTCGACGATCGCCAGCTGGCCCGCCAGCCGGTCAGCTTCCTCCAGGTAGTGCGTGGTCAGCAGCACGGTCAGGCCTTCCTGTCCGGACAGCCGGAGCACCTCGTTCCACAGGTCGGTGCGGGCCTCGGGGTCGAGACCGGTCGTCGGCTCGTCGAGGAACAGCACCTTCGGCCGGTGGACCAGGCCGAGCGCGACGTCCAGCTTGCGCTGCATGCCGCCGGAGTACGTCCGCACCGGGCGGCCGGCGTGGTCGGACAGCCCGAACCGCTCCAGCAGGTCATGGGCGCGCTGCACGGATTCCTGGCGGGACAGGCCGAAGATGCGTCCGCTCAGCACCAGATTCTCGAGGCCGGTCGCCATCGGATCCGAGCTGGGCTTCTGCGGGACGTACCCGATCGCGTGCCGCACCTGGTCCGGCTCGCGGTTCACGTCGTACCCGGCGATCCGGGCGCTGCCGGAGTCCGCCCGGGACAGCGTGGTGAGGATCTTGACGGTGGTGGACTTCCCGGCGCCGTTCGGTCCGAGCAGACCGAGGACGACACCCTCCGGGACGCTGACGGTGAGACCGTCGAGCGCGCGGAGGCGGGGTTTCTTGCGGGCGGCCGGATACGTCTTGACCAGGTCGACCGCTTCGAGGGCATGCGTAGCCATCAGGTGACTCCCTTGTGGATGGGGAGCCGGTCCTGGCTGGCTATCCTGATGGTTGTGGCCTTGGGTGCCAGGTCTTCGGACCGACTCGAGGAACCGCGGCCCTTGACCCTGGTGTTGCCGCACCGTGGGTCGAGGGCCGTCTCACTTATCTTGCGTCCGGCGGCACCGCCTGCATCCAGGCGAAGTCCGATCCGAAGTACTTGACGGGATCCTTCAGTTGCTCGGCCGGGCTGATGCCCTCCTCCAGATAGTGCTTCCACGCCTGGCGCCAGAAGTGCGCACCGCCGAGCTCGTCCGTGCGGATCTCGTCCACGAGCTGGTGGAGGTACGACGACTCCGCCCGCTGCAGCGCCAGCCGGAACTCCGACTCGACCCAGAAGATCCGCGGGAAGTCCATCGAGTCCATGTGCTCGTGGGCCGCGATCGTCTGCTCGATGTCGGTGTCGAGCGCCTTGAGCCGCTGCTCGAGCAGCTCCACGGCGCGGTCGGGCTGCAGACCGGGGAGGTAGGACAGGCCGGCCTCCAGCGGGTGGAACTCCCGCGTCGGCGAACCGAGCAGCTCGGACAGCCAGTCGGTGAACTCGGCCTGGCCGGCGTCGGTGATCTGGTACACGGTTCGCTCCGGCCGGTTGCCTTCGCGGACCGTCTCCCGGGCCTCGATGAAGCCGTGCTTCTCGAGCGCCGCGACCACCGAGTACAGCGAGCCGTAGTTCACCTTTATGCTCTGGTCCTTGCCGCGAGCGCGCAGCATCGTCGAGATCTCGTATGGATGCATGGGTCGCTCGCTGAGGCTGCCGAGCACCGCGAACGCGAGCGGGTTCGCCACCTTGCGTCGCGCCATAGCGGCCTCCTCGATCTCGATTACTCGAAATCGAGTATTAGCTCACGAGTATCCGATGTCAAGTAGTCAGCCAGGCGAACGCGCGCGCTCCCAGGCTGCGGATCCGGAGTGCCGCCAGCGCCCGGTAGGCCGGCTCCTCGACGTACTTCGTCAGCAGCCAGGCGAGCCCGATCACGCCGGTCGCCGCGCCGGCGACCTGCAGCAGCCGGCCCGCGCCGAGCTCCATCAGGCGGTACGCGATCAGGTACCCGACCACCTGATTGAGCAGGTAGAGCCCGAACGAGATCCGGGCCAGGAACTGGATCGGCCGCCGGAGCCGGGCGAACACCGTCCAGTCCGGACCGCGCGCGGCCAGGGCGACCAGCACCAGTAGGACCCCGATGCCGAGTGACGACGGGAGGTCGGCGGTGTGCGCGTGCTGCGCGAAGACGGTCGCCACGAGCAGCGCGGCGAGGTGGACGACGCCGATCCGTCGCTGCGCCCACAGCCAGATCGCGATGCCGATCGCGAACAGTTGCAGGCGGTGCAGGCCGAGCCCGTTCCACGCCTGCTGCACCCAGAGCGGGCTGTGGCCGATGCGGTCGTTCCACTGCAGGACGACCGGCGCGATGATCATGATCCAGAGCAGCGTGCTGATCCGCTGCCCGAGGCCGCGCGGCCAGAGCAGCGCCGCGGCGGCGAACGCCATCAACTGCAGCGGCAGCGTCCAGTACGAGCCGTCGATGAGCTTGACGCCCGGGTCGAACGACGCGGCCAGAGTCAGGTTGCTCCACAGGTCGCGCGGTGTCGGCAGGATCCAGTTCCTAGGCGCGAGCAGCACTACGACCAGATAGGTGAAAACGACGGCGATCAGGTACGGCGGGAGCACGCGGCACGCCCGCCGCCACAGCCACCGGTACGTCGAGCCCTTCCGGATCGTCACGCAGACGAAGTACGCGCTGATCACCAGCAGGATGCTGGCGCCGACCTGGAACGGGTACGGCCCGAGCGGCCGGCCGAGCTCAGGGTGCAGGAACGGACCCATGTACGTCGTGTGGGTGAACATCACCGCCAGCACCGCCAGGACGCGCATCACGTCCCAGCTCAGCCGGCGTGCGGTCCTGCCCGGGGGGCGGTCCGGCGTCGTCACAACCACTCCATCTGTCCATCGCTGTTACCCCCCTGTGACCTTACGCAGAGCAGGGGGTGGCGATGCAAATCCTCCTGGTGATGCCTTCCTCACACCGGGCGGGGTCGGAGCGGCTTGACCCAGCGCGACCATTCCGGCTGCGGTGCGTAGCCGGCGGTCGACCAGACGCGGTGCGCCGGGGCGTTGTCGTCCAGCACCATCGCGTCGGCGCGCGTGCCGCCGTACGACGCGAAGCGGGCCTCGGCGCGAGCGACCAGCTCGCGGCCGATCCCCTGGCGGCGATGGGTCGGCGCGACGGCCAGCCGGTACAGGTGGCAGCGCCAGCCGTCCCAGCCGACGATGACCGAGCCGACCACCGTCTCGGCGTCGGTCGCGAGCATCAACGCCTCCGGGTCGCGCTCGACCAGCCGGCGGACGGCGTCGGCCGAGTCCGGTGGTCGGTGCGCATCCTCGGCGGCGGTCGCCCAGAAGGTCAGGACGCGGTCGATGTCAGCGGCCGTTGCGTTGCGGTAGGCAACCATCAGCCCGCGGTCCGGAAGGTGCGGCGGTAGTCCTGTGGTGGCACGCCCACCACCCTACGGAAGTGGTGCCGCAGCAGGGCGGCCGTTCCGAATCCTGACTCGGCGGCGATCTGCTCGATGCCCATCCGGGTCTGCTCGAGCAGTGTCCGGGCGCGCAGCACGCGCTGGGTGGTGACCCACTTGAGCGGTGTCGTCCCGGTCTCGGCGACGAAGCGGCGCGCGAACGTGCGCTCGGACATCTGCGCCCGGCGCGCCAGTGCGGGCACGGTGTGGTCGACGGTCAGGTTGTCGACCATCCAGTCGAGAACGGGCTGCAGGCTCTCCCCGGACGACTCCGGCACCGGCACGTCGACGTACTGCCGCTGGCCGCCGTCGCGCTGCGGCGGGACCACCATCCGGCGGGCGATCCGGGTCGCGACCGCGCTGCCGAGCTCGCGGCGCACCAGGTGCAGGGCGGCGTCGATCCCGGCCGCGGTGCCGGCGCTGGTGATGATGTTGCCGTCGTCGACGAACAGCACGTCCGGGTCCAGCTTCGCGGACGGGAACTGGTCGTGGAACTTGTCGATGTAGCGCCAGTGTGTCGTGCAGGCCCGGTCCTCGAGCAGGCCGGCGGCGCCGAGCACGAACGCGCCCGAGCACACCGTCAGCAGGATCGCCCCGCGCGCCTCGGCCCGCCGCAGCGCCTCCAGGATCCGCTCGTCGTACGCGTGCCGCCAGGTGGTGGCCGGGATGCCGATCAGGTCGGCGTCCTCGAGCTCCTCCAGTCCGTACGGCGCGACCACCTGCGAGTGGCTGCTGGTCTCCATCGGGACGCCCGGCGTGGTCGAGCACACCTTGAAGTCGAACGGCGGCACTCCGTCGTCGGTGCGGTCGATGCCGAAGACCTCGGCAAGCACCCCGAACTCGAACAGGGCGACGTCCTCCATCAGGACGACAGCGATCTTCTGCAGCATGCAGCCAGTATGGCAGTAATTTGTCGGACTATGTCAATAGTGCCACTGGTGGCAGAATCTGATTGATAGAATCATTACTGCCATGACCGGATACATCGTTCTCGTAGTCCTCGTGCTGGCCGTGATCGCGGCTCTGGAGCTCAGCAACAGGCGCCACTCGACCGGTCCGTCCGCCGGACCGCGGGGCACCTGGGTCGCTGACGACCGTGACCTGGCCCGGACCAAGCTCGACCTGCTCGCCCTCGGCGCAGCGGCCAAGCCCTTCAACCACAAGCCTGCTTCGACCACCGGGACCGTGCACAACATCCGCACTGCCCGCCTGCACCACGGCCGTCACGCGGCCTGAACGCGCCACCTGGGGGCGGTCCCGTTGGTGACCGCCCGCAGTGCCCCTTCGACGGGGCCGTAGCGGAAGCTGCTGAGCCAGACATGGCTCAGCAGCACCTGCAGGACGAAGATGCCGACCGCTAGGCCGACTGTCTCCAGCGGAGACACCTGACCCGCCAGACCGAAGCCGACGCCGGTGAAGATCAGCATGGTGGCCACAGACTGTCCGAGGTAGTTCGACAGGGCCATGCGTCCGGCCGGAGCCAGGAGCTGACGGACGTCGTCCCCGCGGTCCGAGTGCATGAACCGGAGCAGGGTCGCGACGTACGCAGTCGTCAGGAACGGTGCGGTGAGCACGCTGATCAGTACGGCGCCGGTGTCGCCGTTACCGCCGACGGAGGCGTAGTACGCACCGCCGGAGATGCCGACGGTGAAGCCGACCAGTTGCATCAGTCGCAGGACCGCCTCGTTGCCGGAGAGATCCTGGAGCATCCGGTGCCGGCCGACCACCATGCCGATCAAGAACGCAGCCAGTGTGGTCGGGCCTTGGACAGTCAGCAGGGACAAGCCGTACGTCGGTAGGGCACGGACGTGCTCGCCGATGACGTCGCTGAAGGAGCCCGCCAGGCTCGCGGTCGTCTGCTGGGCGGCCGCGACCGCCGTGGTCGGGTCGATGAACTGGGTGCTGTCCACGAAGAGCGCGGCGATCGCCAGGCTGAGGAACAGGTACGCGTAGATGCCGGCCGCGACCAGGAGCGCCGTACGGTCCTTCACCCGGCGCATGCCGAGCAGGACCAGGCCGATGATCGCGTAGACGCTCAGGATGTCGCCGGTGGTCAGGAAGACGCCGTGCAGGACACCCAGCACGAACAGGCCGCCGAGCCGCCGCAGCATCCGCGGTCTGAACGCTGCTCCGGCGCGCTGTGCCGCCTGCATCTGCAGCTGGAAGCTGTAGCCGAACAGGAACGAGAACAGCAGGTAGAACTTCATGTCCACGAACGCCGACGACAGCCAGTGGACCGAGTGGTCGAGCCACGAGTCGTACGCCGGGTCCTTCGCCAGGTGGATCGGGAAACCCGAGGCGGCGAAGGTGATGTTCACGATCACGATGCCCAGAAGGGCGAAACCACGCAGCGCGTCGATGTCCTGGATGCGCGTCCGATCGAGTACCTGGCTCATGCGCTCCAGCACATCAGGGGAAACCCTGGGTGCGCAGTCACGCTGAATCCTCCACGGGGGTGGAGCTAGCTCTACCCCCGTGCCGCCGTGGAACGGCCTCCCCGGCCTGATGACCGAGGACGCCCCACAAGCCTGCTCAGTGCGCCCGGCGCTGCTGGACCTTCTGAACCGCCTGCTTGATCTTCTGCTGGTTCTCCGGCTTGCTCAGCTCCCGCTGGGCAACCTGCATCAGCTTGGCCACCACAGCACCCTTGAGCATTGTCTTCACGAACCCCATCAGGGCCTCCCAACTCGGTTGCCACCGAAACTACCGGCTCCCGCAACCGTCCTCCATGGGTGATTCTCCGGAACTGTCCCTGGCGTCGGGCACACTAGGAGAATGCCAGAGTTGCCGGAGGTCGAGTCGCTGGCCGTGTTCTTGCGGGAGCGGGCGGTCGGCCATGCCTTCGTGCGGGCCGACATCACGGCGATCAGCGCGCTGAAGACCTACGACCCGCCGATCTCGGCGATGGTGGGGCTGCTGATCGACGACGTGCGGCGGCACGGGAAGTTCCTGGACATCTCCGCGCAGGGCGTGCACCTGGTGATCCACCTGGCCCGGGCGGGCTGGCTGCGCTGGAAAGAGGAGCAGAACACCGGCCTCGTCCGGCCGGGGAAGGGCCCGATCGCGCTCCGGACGGTCCTGGACGACGGTTCGGGGTTCGACCTGACCGAGGCCGGCACCCAGAAGAAGCTCGCGGTGTACGTCGTCCGCGACGTCGACGACGTGCCCGGCATCGCCCGCCTCGGGCCGGACCCGTTCACGCTCTCGCTCGACGATTTCGGCGGCATCCTGAAGAAGGCCGGCCGGGTCCAGCTCAAGGGCGTCCTGCGGAACCAGTCGGTGATCGCCGGGATCGGCAACGCCTACTCCGACGAGATCCTGCACGTCGCCAAGATGTCCCCCTTCAAACCGGCGTCGAACCTGTCCGACGACGAGCTGAAGACGCTGTACGACGCGATGCGCGAAACGCTCCAGGACGCCGTCGACCGGTCCGCCGGCCTCGCCGTGCAGGACCTGAAGGGCGAGAAGAAGTCCGGCCTGCGGGTGCACGGCCGCAAGGGCCAGAAGTGCCCGGTCTGCGGCGACATCGTCCGCGAGGTGAGCTTCGCCGACTCCTCCCTGCAGTACTGCGCGACCTGCCAGACCGGCGGCAAACCGCTGGCCGACCGAAGGCTGTCGAAGCTGCTCAAATAGGTTCCCGGCCATGCGGAAGATCTACGTGGCAGCGCACGTCTACATGATTCTGGGGCTGATCAGCGGGCTGTACTACCGCGAGCTCACCAAGCTGAACGACTTCACCGGCGACACCCAGCTCAGCGTCGTCCACACCCACATCCTGGCGTTGGGCATGCTGTTCTTCCTGGTCGTGCTGGCGCTGGAGAAGCTGTTCACGCTGACCGCGGGCAAGCTCTTCACCGCGTTCTTCTGGGTCTACAACGCGGGCCTCGCGCTCACCATCGGGCTGATGCTCGTCCGCGGCACGATGACCGTGCTCGGGCACCAGGCCGGCGCCGCCCTCGACGGCATCTCCGGCCTCGGCCACATCACCATCACCCTCGGCCTGATCTTCTTCTTCGTGAACCTCGGCAAGTGCCTGCCCGCCAAGCAGCAGGCGGAAGAGGTCGAGGTCAGCTAGCACCGCCCGCCCGGCGTACTCGGATGGGCTGAGACAGGAAACGGTAGGCGGGGACAGGGTATTACTTGTCTCAGGACGCCGTTTCTTGTCTCAGGTCCAGCATCCGAGGATCGGGCGCGGCGCGGGTCAACCCAGGGCGACGAGGTACGGCGACGACGCCGAGCGGCGGCCCGCGTCCAGGCGAACCAGGAGTTCGTGTGCACCCGCGGGACCCGCGACCCGCGTCATCCAGCCGACCGACCGGCCCGGATCGAGTCCGTCGAACGTCCAGGCCTGCTCGGTCGCCGACCAGCCCGCCGGCAGCGGGAGTTCGACCTCGCCGCGCGCCGGCGTCCGGCCGAAGTTCGTCACCACGACGGTGAGCTCGTCGCGGCCGGGGTGGATCGAGGCCAGCACCGTTCCGACCGGCGCCACGAGCACCCGCCGTACGCCGGCCGGCACCGTCAGCGCGACGACGCGGCGCTCGGGCATCGGGAACGGGCCGATCGTGGTCCGGGTCAGCTGGTGCCCGGTCACGCCGTACCGCCGGCCGGCGAGCCGGATCTGGTGCCGGCTGTCCGGTTCGGCCAGGCCGAGGAACCGGACGGCGACATCGGTGGCGCGGCGGGCGACGAGGTGCGCCGGCGTACCGGTCGGGGTCAGGTCCCAGACGCCGTCCGCGTTCGCGGTGACGGTGTCCGGCGGGACGATCCGCAGCTTGCCCTGCAGTGCGACGCGGACGACCGGCGGCTCACCGGCCTCCGGCAGGCGGACGACCAGGTCGTCGCCGTCGCGCCGCCAGGTCAGCGCCTTGCCGCTGTGGTCCTCGACGACGTGCCGCGGGGTGGTGGCCAGGCCCGGGAGGCGCACCTCGTGGTCGGGTGGACGGCAGGCGATCCGGAGCAGCAGAAGCTCACGACTCCGCAGGATCGCCTCTCCCCAGGGTTGCGGCTCGAACTCCCCCGGGATGCCCTGAATCAGTGCCACCGCAGCCTCCCTCGAGCCACGGTCCGAAATCCGGTGCCCGGTGTCAACGTTTTATCCGGACTGCGGGCAACCGCCTTCCGGATCCGGCCACCGGATGGGCCCCGCGGGTCTGACATGCTGGGGCGCATGTTCCGGAACCAGGAGATTCCTTCCGTCGTGGTGGCCGAGCTCGACGACGACCTGCTCGCGGAGGCGTTCGTCCTCGACGTCCGGGAGCCGGACGAGTGGGACCGCGGCCACATCGAGGGCGCCACGCACATCCCGCTCGGCGAGCTGCAGGAGCGCGTCGGCGAGGTGCCGCTGGACCAGAAGGTGCTCTGCGTGTGCGCGGTCGGCGGCCGCTCCGGCATGGCCACCCAGTTCCTGAACCAGCTCGGCCGCGAGGCGATCAACCTCGACGGCGGCATGCACGCCTGGCAGATCTCGGGCCGCCCGGTGGCCACCAGCTGACACTTTGAGAAGAAAACCTTCCACACGGTGACCGTAGGCGTTACTTTGTCACCGGTCGGTTGACCGGCGTACACCTGCGGCTTACGAGGCGGTCGGGTGCGCGGCGTCGGATGACCGCGTCCGTCCACCGTGGGGAGGCTCCTGTGTCGCTCATCCGTCCCTTGACCACAGCGATCGGCGTGGGAGGCCTGCTCGCCGGGGTGCTCGTCAGCCCGGCGCTCGGCAAGACCACGGCCGCGGGGATCCCGGACGCCGCGATCGCCGAGAACGGCGTTCTCACGTCGCGCGTCGACGGTCCGGTCGCGCCCGGCGTGAACTACACGTCGTTCGAGCGGCTCGACCCGAAGGGCTGGCAGCGCGGGGACATCCTCGACACCGACCTGGACCAGCACGGCGTCACCGTCGACCTGGTCAACACCGGCAAGGTCTCCGGCGGGCAGCCGCTCAGCCGGCAGCTGGCGAGCAAGGGCGCGATCGCGGGTGTCAACGGCGACTTCTTCGACATCAACGACACGACCGCGCCGCTGGGGGTCGGGGTCGAGTCCGGCAAGCTGCTGAACGCGCCCGCCGCGGGCCACAACGACACCGCGGTGATCGGCAAGGACGGTCTCGGCAAGATCGCCCAGCTGTTCCTGCAGGGAACGGCGACCGACGGCGCCACCACGCTCGAGCTGACCAACCTCAATTCGCCGACCGTCAACACCGGCGGGATCGGCCTCTACACCCCGGAGTGGGGCGATGCGGCCCGGACCAGGACCGTGGACGGCCTGCCTACCGTGCGCGAGGTGATCCTTCGCGACGGTGTGGTCGTCTCCACCGCCACCACTCCGGCCACCACCCCGCTGGCCGCCGGCGAGCAGGCGCTGATCGGCCGCGAGGCCGGCGCCGAGTCCCTGACCGCGTTCGCGGTCGGCGACAAGGTCGACGTCACGTACGGCCTGCGCCCGGACGCCGGTCAGGTCGCGGCCGCCGTCAGCGGCAACTACCAGCTCGCGAAGGACGGCCAGGTCCCGGACACGGTGCCGGACGCCGACCTCGCGCCGCGGACCGCGATCGGGTTCGACGCCGACGGCAGCCGGATGATCCTGCTCACCGTCGACGGCCGGGCCACCGGATCGCGTGGCCTGTCGCTGAAGGAAATGGGTCAGCTGATGGTCAGCCTGGGTGCCGACGACGCGCTCAACCTGGACGGCGGCGGCTCGTCGACGATGCTGGCCCGCACCCCGGGCGAGGCCGCGCCAGAGGTCGTCAACGACCCGTCCGACGGCGGCGAGCGGCTCGTCCCGAACGGACTCGGCCTGGTCCCGGTCAAGGGCTCCGGCCGGCTCAAGGGCTTCCGCGTCGAGGCTGTCGGCACGTCCGAGGCGAGTCCCGACACCGACATCTCCCGCAGCTCCCGTGTGCTCGCCGGGCTCAGCCGCGTCCTGAGCGCGACCGGCCACGACGAGACCTACGCGCCCGCGGCCGGGACGCCGTTCTGGTACGCCGGCAGCAACGTCCGCGTCGACCAGCACGGCGTGGTCACCGGCCGCCGCGCCGGCGACGCGATCGTCACCGCCACCCGCGGCGCGGCCAACGGAAGGTTCCCGATGACAGTGCTCGGTACGCCGACCCGCCTGGCGCCCTCGACCCGGCAGGTCTCGCTCGCCGACTCCGCCGCCAAGGGATTCTTCGAGGTCGACGGGTACGACGCCGACGGGTTCTCCACCTGGATCGAGCCGCGCGACGTCAAGCTCAGCTACGACCCGGCGCTCGTGAAGATCGTTGCGAAGGGCAATGGCTTCGAGGTCGACGCGCTGGGCGACCAGGCGGTCTCGGCCGTGGTCACTGCGACCGTCGGCACGCTCAGCACCCAGCTCAGCATCACGGCCGGTCTGGCCGCCACGGTGGTCGACGAGCTCGACGACGTGACCAAGTGGGCGGCCAACGCCGTACCGGCCGGCAAGGCGACGGCAACGCTGTCCGCCGCGGAAGGGCACGACGGCGGGCAGGCGATCGCGCTCGACTACTCACTGACGGGCAGCACGGCGACGCGTGCGGCGTACCTCTCGCAGAACCCGCAGCAGACCCTGCCGGGCCAGCCGCAGAAGCTGGGAGCCTGGGTGTACGGCGACGGCAAGGGCGCGTGGCTGCGGGCCAACGCGTACGACGCGGCCGGCGGTACGGCGCAGACGCTCAACCTGGCCGCTACGGTCGACTGGACCGGCTGGAAATACGTCGAGGCGGACATCCCGCCCGGGCTGACGATGCCGCTGCGCTTCTGGCGGATCTACGTCGTCGAGACCTCGCCGACCCGGCAGTACTCGGGCCGGATCGTCGTCGACGACCTGACCGTCCGCAGCGCGCCGCCGGTCACGATGGACCCGCCGGCGAAGGTGATCGACCCGATGGTCGTCACCGACGGGACCGTGACGACGGCCGGACGCTGGCGGTTCGCGGTGATGTCGGACGCGCAGTTCACCTCCGACGACCCGAACTCGGACTACGTGAAGCAGGCCCGCCGGACGATCCGCGAGGTGCTCGCGCAGAAGCCGGACTTCCTGGTGATCAACGGCGACTTCGTCGATCGTGCGTTCGGCCCGGACATCGCGCTGGCCAAGCAGATCATCGACGAGGAAGTGGCCGGCAAGGTGCCGCTGCACTACGTGCCCGGCAACCACGAGACGTACGGGCCGGGCGACCTGTCCGAATGGAAGAAGGTCTTCGGGGACGCGACCAGCACGTTCGACCACAAGGGCACCCGGTTCGTCCTGCGGGACTCGTCGCTCGGATCGCTGCGGGCGGGCGGGTTCGACCAGATCCTCGACCTGCGCAAGCAGCTCGACTCCGCCGCCTCGGACCGGTCGATCAAGAACGTGGTGGTGATGGCGCACCACCCGATCGACGACCCGTCGCCGACGCAGAACTCACAGCTCGGCGACCGCAAGGAAGCTGCGATGATCGTGAAGTGGCTGGCCGACTTCCGGGCCTCGACCGGGAAGGGCGCGGCCTACATGGCGGCGCACGCGGGCACGTTCGCCGCGACCCGGACGGACGGCGTCCTGCTCCCGCTGACCGGCAACTCCGGCAAGAGCCCGGCCGCGGCGCCGGACGCCGGTGGCTTCACCGGCTGGGCGCTGGTCGGCATCGCGGCCAACCCGTCGGCCCAGCCGTGGTTCCAGGTCGAGCTGCGACCGCATGTCGACGCGCTCGAGCTGACTGCTCCTGAGAGCCTCCGCCGCGGTCAGTCGGCGCCTGCGTCTGCCACGGTCGTCCAGGACAGCCGCCGGGTGCCGGTGTCCTTCCCTGTGTCGGCAGATTGGTGGGGGTCGTCCACACTGCACGTCGGCCCCGCGAAGACCGCTCCGTTCTGGGCAGTCGCTTCCTACGACCCGTCTACCGGTCAACTGACTGCGCTGCGCCCCGGCACGGCCCAGCTGGGTGTCACGGTGAACGGGGTCTCCAAGAGCACGACGCTGCAGGTCGGTTGGTAGCGTCGCGGCGTGACTGACGTGGTGGTGCCGCAGCGACTGCGGAGCGGGGACCGGGTTGCTGTGGTGGCGCCGTCGGGACGGGTGGACGCGGCGCGGCTCGACGCCGGCGTGGTCCACCTCAGGTCGTGGGGCCTCGAGGTGGACGTGATGCCGTCGGTGCTGGCCGGGCACGGGCAGTTCGCGTACCTGGCTGCGGACGACAAGGCCCGGGCGCTCGACCTGCGCAACGCCTGGCTGGACCCGCAGTACGCCGCGGTGTTCTGCGCCCGTGGTGGGTACGGCGTGCAGCGCATGGTCGAGTACGTCGACCTCGACGAGCTGGTCGCCCTACCGAAGTGGTTCGTCGGGTTCAGCGACATCACCGCGCTGCACGAGCCGCTGAACGCCCGCGGTCTCGTGACGATCCACGGGCCGATGGCTGCTGCTGTGGAGCAGCTGAACGATGCTGTGGGACGTGAGCGGCTGCGGGCGTTGCTGTTCGAACCATCCACAGTGACTGACCTGCTTGCGCCGATCGGAGCGCGCACTGTGGTGGGTGGTGTCGCTGAGGGTGTGCTGCGCGGTGGCAACCTGGCCATGCTGGCTGCCAGCGTCGGCACACCGACGTACGCGCCGCCGGCGGGTGTCGTCGTACTGGAGGACGTCGACGAAGCCGGCTACCGCGTCGACCGGCTGCTCACGCAGCTGCTGCGGGCCGGATGGTTCGACCAGGTCACCGGCCTGGTCGTCGGCGACTTCAGCGGCACCCAGGACCCCGTCGAGGTGATCGCCGAGCGACTCGAGCCGCTCGGCGTACCGACGGTGGCGGGTGCGGCGATCGGGCACGAGGCGCTCAACCTCGCCGTACCGCTGGGGCTTCCGGTGCGGCTGGACGCGACCGCCGGCGTTCTCACCCCAGATGGTCCCGCAGGAAGCTGAAGGCCTGCGGGTACGCGTCCAGGCGGTTCGTGAGCTTGGCCAGGCCGTGCCCCTCGTCCGGGTAGACCAGCAGCCGGCACGGCACGCCCCGCTTCGTCAGGGCGTCGGTGATCTGCTCCGCCTCCGACAACGGGACGCGGGGGTCGTTGGCGCCGTGGATCACGAACAGCGGCGCCCGGATGTCGTCGACACGGCTGAGCGGACTCGCCTCCTGGAGGAACTCGCGGTCCGTCGCCAGATAGCCGTACTCGCGCTCCCGCATCGACCGCCGGTAGTCCGACGTGTTCTCCAGGAACGTGACGAGCGAAGCGATTCCGACGATGTCCACGCCGGCCGCCCACAGGTCCGGCTGGAACGCGACACCGGCCAGCACCATGTAGCCGCCGTACGAACCACCCCAGAGCGCCGCGCGCTGCGGGTCGGCGTCGATCGTCGGCAGCCAGGCGTTGATCGCGGCCAGGTCCTTCACCGAGTCCAGCCGCAGCTGGCGGTCGTCCAGCGAGTACCAGCGCTTGCCGTAGCCGGCCGAGCCGCGCACGTTCGGGACGACGACCGTGTGGCCTTCGCCGGCCAGCGCCGAGATGATCGGGCTCCAGATCCGCATCGCGGCACCTTCCGGGCCGCCGTGCACATGGACCACCGTGGAGCCCAGGTTCTCGCCGGTCGGGCGGAACACGAACACCGGCACCTGTTCGCCGTCGAACGACGGAACGCGCAGGCTCTCCGGGTGCTGCAGTTCGACCGGAACCTCCACCGGACGGATCGCGGTCAGCTCACCGCCGGGCACGAATCTGAACACGGTCGGCGGCGTCACCGGGGAGTTGTAGGTGATGGCGGCGAACGAGCCGTCCGGCGACCAGATCGGGTCCGGCGTGGCCATCGTCAAAGCCGCGCAGCCACCCGCGGGCAGGTCGAGCGACGCGACCGCCGCCCCGTCCTCCAGCCGGTGCAGAGCGAGAGCGACCTCGCCGTCTTCCAGTACGCCGACCAGCAGGTGCTCGCCGTCCGGTGACGGCCACCCGGCGAGGTCACGGGCCTCGTCGACCAGCAGGTCGCTCCACGCCGCATCGCTCACGTCGTACCGGCGGATCGCCATCCGGTCGCGGTCGGCGTTGCTCGACACCAGGAACGCGGACGAGTCGGGCAGCCACGCGACCGGGCCCTGGTCGTTGTGCGCGTCTTCCGCGGTGAGCTCGACGACGGTTCGGCTGGAGGTGTCGACGAGGAGCAGTTGCATCGAATTCGCGGGGCTGCTCGCCTTCGAGAGCACGACCCACTTGTCGTCCGGCGACGGGTCGACGGCCATCACCCAGCCGCCGCCGTCGTACAGGACGGTGTCGCGGCCGGTGAGCAGGTCGCGGGTGACCAGGTCGAAGTCCACGCCGTTGCGACGGTTCGTGGTGTAGAGCACGCGGTCCGGCCGGGCTGCGACCAGGTGATGGATGTACTCGCTGTCGTGCACCAGCGGGGTCAGTGCGGGCAGGCCGGGCTCGTCGAGGTCGAGCAGGGAGAGCTGACCGCGCTCGTCGCCGCCCGTGTCGTGCTCGACGACGACACGACTGCTGCCGGGCACGAACCGGGCGCCGCGGCAGGTGTCGTCGAGATCGGTCAGCGCACGCCAGGTCCCGTCCGGGGCGACCTCGTTGACCTGGCGGGTGCCGGTGCCGTCGTACAGCACCAGCATCCGGCCCTCGTCGTCGATGTCGAGAGCCATGGACGTGGGCAGAGAGAAGAGCGTCGTCAGCAGCACGCCTTCATCCTCACACGGCTGGGGTGTCCGACAGGGTTAGAGAGGCAAAGGAACTAATCAGAAAGTCTTCAAGAGAAAGAAGAACACAAAAGGCATAGAAAGACGGGAGATATAGTCGCAGTAGGGGTGCCTGGCTGGGTTCGTAGGTCCGCTGACAGTCGGTACGACAGGTGCCTCGACCCATGAGCATCGCCAGCCGAGTGCCCTGAGTTCGAGCCGGCAGCTGACCTGGATGTCTGCTGGGTTCGTGGGTGAGGGTCGGCTCTTGGCATGCCGACTGTCACCGGACCGCCGAGGCCAGCCAGGAACCCAACTCCCGCTCTATCTCTTTTTTCTTGCTCTTTCCTTTGAGGGGCTTCCGAATAGCCCTCTCTCAACGCGGGCGAGGGTGTCCGACGGGTCTTCCGTCGGACACCCCACTCGTCAGCGGTCGCCGTGCCAGGAGTGCC
Organism: Kribbella sp. NPDC003557; assembly: GCF_040610805.1. Classification (NCBI taxonomy): domain Bacteria; kingdom Bacillati; phylum Actinomycetota; class Actinomycetes; order Propionibacteriales; family Kribbellaceae; genus Kribbella; species Kribbella sp. NPDC003557. Next base: position 909,653 of record NZ_JBEXMY010000002.1, on the reverse strand, counting down.
AGAGTGCGGCGTACGCTCCCTGGGCGTCGACCAGCTCGTCGTGGCCGCCGAGCTCGACGATCCTGCCGTCCTCGACGACCGCGATCACGTCCGCATCGTGCGCGGTGTGCAGCCGGTGGGCGATCGCCACCACCGTCCGGCCCTCCAGCACGGTCGCCAGCGACCGCTCCAGGTGCCGGGCCGCCCGCGGATCCATCAGCGAGGTCGCCTCGTCGAGGACCAGCGTGTGCGGGTCGGCGAGCACCAGCCGGGCCAGTGCGACCTGCTGCGCCTGGGCCGGCGTCAGCGAGACCCCACCGGAGCCCACCTCGGTGTCCAGCCCGTCGTCGAACCCTGCGACCCAGCCGTCGGCGTCCACCGACCGCAGCGCCGCCCAGAGGTCCGCGTCGGACGCATCCTGCCGGGCGAGGCGCAGGTTGTCGCGCACACTGCCCACGAACACGTGGTGCTCCTGGTTGACCAGGGCAACATGACTACGCACCTGCTCCGCAGACATCCGGCCAAGCGCTGCACCGCCCAAGGTGATGTCACCGACGCGCGGCGAGTAGATGCCGGCCAGCAACCGGCCCAGCGTCGACTTGCCCGCACCGGACGGCCCGACGAGCGCCACCCGGGCGCCCGGCTCGACCGTCAGCGTGACACCGTGCAGAACGTCGCGACCCTCCAGGTACCCGAACCGGACGTCGTCGGCCAGCACGGTCCGCCCGTCCGGCTCGGCCTCGCTCGCCGCCGCGGCGGTCTCGACCTCACGGACGCCGACCAGCCGCGCCAGCGAGACCTGCGCCACCTGGAGCTCGTCGTACCAGCGGATCATCATGTTGACCGGCTCGACGAGCATCTGGATGTACAGCGCACCTGTGGTCAGTGCGCCGACCGTCAGCCAGCCCTGGATCGCGAAGCCGCCGCCGATGACCAGCACGGCAGCCAGCGCGACTGTGTGGGTCATGTTGATCACCGGGAACAGGATCATCCGCAGGAACAGCGTGTACCGCTCCCAGGCGACCCATTGCCCGATCCGGGTGTCACCCAGGTCGATCCGGCGGGCGCCGAGCCGGTGCGACTCGACGGTGCGGCCGGCGTCGACCGTCTCGGCCAGCGCCGAGGCGACCGCGGCGTACCCGGCTGCCTCCGACCGGTACGCCTTCGGGGCCCGCTTGAAGTACCAGCGGCCGCCGACGATCAGGATCGGCGCCGCGATCACCACCGCGACGGCCAGCGCCGGCGCGGTCACGATCAGCGCCCCGATCAGCAGGGACGCCCAGATGATCGCGATCGTCAGCTGCGGTACGGCGTCCCGCATCGCGTGCGACAGCCGGTCGATGTCGGTGGTGATCCGGGACAGCAGGTCACCGGTGCCGGCGCGCTCGAGCACGCCGGGCGGCAGCCCGACCGAACGGACCAGGAAGTCCTCGCGCAGGTCCGCGAGCATCTCCTCGCCGAGCACCGCACCGCGCAGCCGGGTCAGCCGCACGAACACGGTCTGCACCGCCAGGGCGATGACGAAGCCGATCACGACAGACGGCAGGTTGACGTCGGTGTGGCCCTCGGACAGCTTCTGCACGACGTTGCCGAGCAGCCACGGACCGACCATGCCGCTCAGCGCGGCCACCGCGTTCACCAGCGTCAGCCAGAGGAACTGACGCCGGTGCCGTCGGAACAGCGTCTTGATGTAGGCACGGACGGTCGCGCCACTCGCTACCGGCAGCCGCACCATCTCCTGCGGGGCTGCCGGGTCGTACTCCGGGCGCTTCACGCTGACTCCTCGAACGTTGGCTCTTCTTCACGGGTCACAACGGCCCTGTACCGCGCGTTGGTGTGCAGCAGCTCGTGGTGCGTGCCGACCGCGTCGACACGGCCTTCCGGCACGAACACGACCCGCTCCGCACGGTCCAGCATCAACGGACTGGACGTGAACACCACGGTGGTCCGGCCGGCCCGCAGCAGCTGCAGACCGTCCGCGATCCGCGCCTCGGTGTGCGCGTCGACCGCACTGGTCGGCTCGTCGAGCACCAGCACCTGCGGGTCGACGTACAGCGAACGCGCCAGCGCCACCCGCTGCCGCTGACCACCGGACAGGGACCTGCCGCGCTCGGTCAGCACCGCCTTCATGGCGTCGGACTCACCGGAGGGCAGCGTCTGCCGCAGCACGTCGAGGATGTCCTGGCACTGTGCTGCGTCCAGCGCGGTCTCGGGTGAGACCGCACCACTCGCCGGCACGTCGAACAGGTCGCGCACCGTCCCCGACAGCAGCACCGGGTCCTTGTCCTGCACCAGGGCGACGGTGCGCGCGGACTCCAGCGGGATGTCGTCCAGTGCGACACCGTCGAGCAGCACTGAGGCCTCGTCGGTAGCTGACGGGCTGTGGCCACCCAGCCGGTCGGCCAGTAAGCCGCCGGCGTCCGGGTTGCCACAGACCACCGCGGTGAAGCTGCCGGCCGGGACGTGCAGCCCGGTGACCGGGTCGAGCAGGTCACCCTCCGGCAGCTGGGCCGCGGCGGTCCCCTTGGTCTCGTCGGTCCGCTGCAGCGCCAGCACGCGAGCAGCCCGGCGCGCCGACACCTTCGAGAAGATGAACGCGCTCGCCGTCTCCTCGAACGTGTGCAGCGGAACCAGCATGAACGTGATGAACCCGTACGTCGTGACCAGCTCGCCGACCGAGATCCGGCCCTGGGTCACCAGCCGCACACCCATCCAGACGATGAGCACCAGGAACAGACCGAACAGCAGCACCTGCAGCGCCGCGATCAGCGACCACATCCGGGCACTGCGCACCGCACTGCTCCGGTACTGCTGGGAGGCCTCGCGGTAGCGCTCCAGGAACAGCTGCTCACCGCCGATGCCGCGCAGCACGCGCAGACCGGCGACGGTGTCGGCGGCCAGCTCGGTCGCCCGGCCGCCCTTGGCCCGCTGCTCGTCCGCGCGGCGCTCCGCGGGACCCATCAGCGGCACGATCGAGAACGCGAGCACCGGGACGGCGATCGCGACCACCAGGCCGAGCTGCGGTTCGTACAGCAGCAGACCGACCACGACCGCGAAGCAGGTCAGCAGCGCGGCCACGAAGCGGCCGAGGACCTCGACGAACCAGCCGATCTTCTCGACGTCGCCGCTGCTCACGGCGACCACCTCGCCGGCAGCGATCCGGCGGGTCAGCAGCGAGCCCAGCTCCGCGGCCTTGCGGAACAGCAGCTGCTGCAGGCGTGAGGCGGTGCTGATCCAGTTCGTCACCACGGCCTTGTGGAAGAACGAGTCGGCGCCGGCCTTGGCCGCGCCGAAGGCCAGCAGCAGCGCGCCGGCCAGGATCAGCTTGGACCAGGACAGGTCGATCGCCGCCTGGACGGCGAGACCGACGGCGACCGGAGCGGCGGCGATACCGCCGAAATAGACCAGACCCCAGAAGACTGCGGGGGCCTGCCCGCGCAGCTGCTGGTGCTCCAGCCAGAGAATGAGTCGGAGGCCGGAACGGGTGTCCGGCACACCCGGATCGGCGAACGGAATGAGGCGCAGGGACATGACGTCTCACAAAGAGGCATAGAAGGGGTTGAAAGAAGGCACCTGACCAGGCGAATACATCAAGCCTAGGCGGCCCCGCCGACAGTCCGTCAAACCGTTTTCGTGGACAGTCGGGAACCGTTTCCAGACCAGGTAGTACAGTCTTCAATCGATGGAGGGAGCCGGGTGGAGGAGCTGACCCGCGGGCGGCGGCTGCTGGTGCTCGCGATCTGTTGCTCCAGCCTGTTCATCGTCGGGCTGGACTCGACGATCGTGAACCTGGCGCTCCCTGCGATCCGGTCCGAGTTCGACGCCTCGGTCACGAAGCTGCAGTGGACGATCGACGCCTACACGCTGGTGCTGGCCAGCCTGCTGATGGTCTCCGGGTCGACGGCGGACCGGGTCGGACGCCGGCGGACGTTCCAGACCGGGCTGGTGCTCTTCGGGATCGGGTCGTTGCTGTGCGGAGTCGCGACGAGCATCGACCTGCTGATCGCGTTCCGGGTGCTGCAGGCCGTCGGCGGGTCGATGCTGAACCCGGTGGCGATGTCGATCATCACCAACACGTTCACGAACCCGCGTGAGCGCGCCCAGGCGATCGGGGTCTGGGGCGGTGTCGTCGGGCTGAGCATGGCGGTCGGTCCGGTCGTCGGCGGTTCACTCGTGGATGCGGCCGGGTGGCGGTTCATCTTCTGGATCAACGTGCCGGTCGCGGTCGCCGCGGTCGTCATGACCGCGCTGTTCGTGCCGGAGTCGCGGGCCGCCGTACCGCGACGGATCGATCCGGTCGGGCAGGTCCTCGTCGTACTGCTGCTGGGCGGTCTGACCTACGGGATCATCGAGGGCCGGTCGGCCGGGTGGGGGTCGCCGCTGATCATCGGGTGCTTCGCTGTGGCCGCGGTCGCCCTGGTGACGCTCGTTTACTACGAGCAGCGTCGGGAGGAGCCGCTGCTGGAGCCGCGGTTCTTCCGCAGTGCACCGTTCTCCGGAGCCACACTGATCGCGGTGTGCGGGTTCTCGGCGTTGTCGGGGTTCTTGTTCCTCAACTCGCTCTATCTGCAGTCGGTGCGCGGGTTCACCGCACTACATGCCGGTCTTCTGACGCTGCCGATGGCCGCGATGACCGTGGTGTTCGCACCAGTGTCCGGGTGGCTGGTCGGTCACCGCGGCCCGCGGGTGCCACTGGTCGTCGCCGGCACGATGCTGACCGCGTCCGGTCTGTTGTTGTCCCGGCTGAGCACCACAACTTCCACCGCGCATCTGCTTGTCAGCTATCTGGTCTTCGGGCTCGGCTTCGGGATGCTGAACGCACCCATTACCAACGCCGCGGTCTCCGGGATGCCACGGTCCCAGGCCGGCGTCGCCGCGGCGATCGCCTCGACCAGCCGCCAGGTGGGCGCCTCGCTCGGTGTTGCTGTCGCGGGCACTGTCCTCACTGCGCGTCTGGTCGGCTCTCTCGAGACAGGCTTCGTCGACGCGGCTCAGCTGTGCTGGTACATCATTGCGGGCTGCGGTGCGCTCGTACTGGTGCTCGGCCTCATCACCACGACCCGCTGGGCCCGTCGTACGGCGGAGGACCTCGTCAGGGCTGGATGATCTCGGCCCGGACCAGGGCTTTGAGTCGGCCGCGGAGGATCTTCTGGCGGCGCTCCTCGTCAGGGAACAGGTCCAGGTAGGCAGGTCCCTTGGCGGCGAGCAGGTCGTCGTCGAGACGGCGTACCGTGCCTGCCGGCGCTCGGTGGGTCATGGCGGCCTGCACGGCTTCACTGTCGATCCCCGTGAGCAGTTCTGTGAGCTGCTCCTCTGTGGTGATGTCGAGGCGGTGCAGGATGCCCAGGATCCAGGCGTAGTGGGTGGTCTTCGCGTGCGGAGCATCCGGGTAGCGACGTGTCAGGTACGTCGTCAGCGTGGCCGTGGTCAGGTCCAGCGGCGCCTTGTCCTCCGCGGTCGCCGCCAGCTCGCGGTACAGCCGGTCGATCTCGGTGAACTCGTTGTCGGCCAGCTCCATCAGCGCGGCCGCCAGCAGGAACCGCCGGTCGAACTCGGGCTTGCGGCCCGGCGGGATGTCCAGCTTGTACCGGATGTCGTGCTCGAACTCGGCCCAGGCGTGCTGGACCGCCGTACGGACCTGGATCTCCATCACGAGGTTCTTCAGCACCGCGTACTCTGGCAGCTCGCGGCGGTGCTCGTTCAGCCGGACCAGGTAGTGCTTGCTGGCGTACCCGAAGACGCCCTGCGCGCGGGTGTGCGCGCCCATGTCGGTGTGCTCGACGATCTCGAACTCTTCCTCGATCACCTCGCACACCCGGTCCACCGCCTCGACCAGGAACGTGATCACCCGGGCCGCGACCAGGTCGGTGATCTGGTTCAGCGGGTCGTCGTACTTCGGCCTGCCGGGATCGTCCGGGTGTGGCTTCGACGCCTTCGCGAGGAACGACTCCGGATCCTTCGCGCGGGCCGTCGCGCTCAGGTAGTTGATGCCTTCCTCTTCGCCGATCAGCTCGTTGATCAGCGACTCGAGCTTGCGCGCGCCCCCGACGTACTGCTGGTGCACCCGCTCGTACAACGCCCCTGCCTGCGGAGCCCACTCCACCATGGCGGAACCATAGTGGTCTTCGGGTCGCTCACGGTGTCTATCGCTTTCTAGTCATTTCACTAGAAAGCCGTAGAGAGCGCTCGCGACACGCTCTGGTCCTCGATCGGTCAATCTACGGAAAACGCTAGACGCGCTCATACAGTGAAAGCATGGATCCGATCCGGAATCCCTATGCGCCCGGCGCCGGTCAGCGGCCGCCTGAGCTGGCCGGACGCGACACCGAGGTGCGGCAGTTCGAGGTAGTGCTCGAGCGGGTCGCGGCAGGCAGACCGGAGCGGAGCCTGGTGCTCAGCGGACTCCGGGGTGTGGGCAAGACGGTGCTGCTCAACACACTGCGCTCACAGGCCATCAAGCGAGCATGGGGTACCGGGAAGATCGAGGCCCGGCCGGACCAGAGCATCCGGCTGCCGATCGCGCAGGCGCTGCACACCGCGATGCGGGAGCTGGGACACCGGCATCGCGACGACGAGAAGGTCGACCAGTTCAGCGCCGTACTGAAGGCGTTCGCGCTGCGGACCGCGGCGAACGACCGGAAGGGCATCCGGTGGCATCCGCCGGTCGACGTCGCTGCTGCGAAGGGCCGGGCGGACTCCGGTGACCTGGAGATGGATCTGATCGAGCTCTTCACCGACGCTGCGGACCTGGCCGGTGATCTGACAGTCGGGGTCGGGTTGTTCATCGACGAGATGCAGGACATCAGTGCTGACGACCTGTCCGCGCTGTGCGCCGCCTGTCACGAGATCTCGCAGCAGAGCGCTCCGCTGGTCGTCGTTGGTGCAGGGTTGCCGCACTTGCCTGCCGTACTGTCGGCCAGCAAGTCGTACTCCGAGCGGTTGTTCCGCTACATCCGCGTGGACCGGCTGGCGCGCGAGGCGTGCGACCGGGCGCTGATGGTGCCGGCCGAGAGTGAAGGCGTGCAGTACGACGAGGAGGCGCTGGACGAGCTGTACGCGCAGACCGACGGCTACCCCTACTTCGTGCAGGCCTTCGCGCACTCGACCTGGGACCACGCGCCGACCTCACCCATCACCATCAAGGACGTCGCCGTCGCCGCGCCTGAAGCGTCCGCCGAGCTGACCGTCGGCTTCTTCGGCTCCCGCTACGAACGCGCCACGCCCGCCGAACGCGAGTACATGCGCGCCATGGCCGAACTCGGCATCGGCGTCGACGACGGCTCCGTCCCCACCGCCGAGGTCGCCAGCACCCTCAACCGCAAACCCCAGTCCCTGTCTCCCGCCCGCGACGGCCTGATCAAGAAAGGCCTGGTCTTCTCCGCCGAACGCGGCACTGTGGCTTTCACCGTCCCCCACTTCGGCAAGTTCCTCCGCACAAGAACAGCCTGACAACTGCTGGAGCAGGATCTCGCCCCCGCGTGCTACGCAGCCGCGCTCTCGTCGCGTCGCTCCTCGGTGCGTCAGCTACGCGCGCCTCCACCCACCCTCCGGCTGGCGCCGGCGCATAGTTTCCGGCTGGCGCCGGGCGGTTGCGGGCTGGCGCCCGCTGGTTCGCGCTGCCGCGCGGTGCGACTGCGGGCGGATGTCGTGGCGAGCGTGACCGTGGCCGGCGAGCGGGCCGGTCTTCCAACGATCCTGCGGCTGGTGCCGTCGTACAGTTTCCGGCTGGCGCCGGGCGGTTGCGGGCTGGCGCCCGCCGGTTCGCGCTGCCGCGCGGGGTGACTGCAGGCGGACGCGTTGCCGAGCACGACGGTGGTCGGCGAGGGGAACGGTCTACCCCGGTCGTGCGGCTCGTGCCGTCGTACTGCTTCCGTCTGGCCTGGGTGTTGCGGCTGGCGCCCGCTGGTTCGCGCTGCTGTGCGGGGCGACTGCAAGCCAACGCCCCGCCGAGCATCACCGTGGTCTCCAGCAGCCGACCCCGGTACGTGCGGCTGGCAACAGAGCCGCCCTGCCGGCCGACCAGTGCTCCACGGTCGACCCACACCCACACCCACACCCACGCCCACAACCCACGCCACAACCCACGCCCACAACCCACGCCCACAACCCACGCCCACAACCCACGCCCACAACCCACGCCCACAACCCCTACGCGCAGCATCCGCACCCACTGACGACCGCCGCACCATGCGCCAACCGATAGCCCGTCCTCCTGTTCCGCCAACGCATCTGACCGCGGCTTAACACAACCGGGCTTTCGTGCTTTGGCAGGTATCGGTAGGGTCACTTGTCATGACCACCCGGCGGAGCGGCCAGCGGGCCGACGTGTCTCGGCGTCGGGGTGGGCGGCACAGTCGGCGGAAGTCGTACAAGGGGCAGTGGCTTGTGGTGACTGCGCTGGCGGTGCTGGGGACTGTGGTGGTGGCGCATCCGGATGTGGCGCACCGGAACAGTCTTGCGGCGCAGGCGGTTGCGGGGGTCAACGAGGTCGCGGCTGAGGAAGCGCCGGTGGCGCCGACGGTGACGCCTACTCCGATCGCTACGCCGACGCAGAAGTTCACCACGCCGCTGCGGCCGGCGCCGACGCTGACGCGGAAGCCGAAGGGCGCGAAGCCGAACGTGCTGGTCTCGACCGGGAAGCTCGCTGTGGTGCCGGGGTCGAACAAGGCGACCGGTGTGCGCGACAAGCTGACGTACCGGGTGGAGATCGAGCAAGGCGTGTCGGTGAACGGGGCCGCGGTGGCGGCGGCGATTCACAAGACGCTGACGGATCCGCGCGGCTGGCAGGCGGTGCACCCGGTGAGTTTCGAGCGGACGGACCGTGTCGACGCCGACCTGCGGATCATCCTCGCGACGCCGACGCTGACCGACAAGTTGTGCCTGCCGCTCGACACCGGCGGTGAGGTGTCCTGCCGCGTCGAGGACCGGGTCGTGCTCAACGCGAAGCGCTGGATCTACGCGATCCCGGCGTACAACGGCAACGTCGAGATGTACCGCAGCTACCTGGTCAACCACGAGGTCGGTCACGCGCTCGGTCACGGGCACTCGGCCTGCACCACTCCGAAGACCCCCGCGCCGGTGATGATGCAGCAGACCAAGGGCCTGGCCGGCTGCCTGCCGAACGCCTGGCCGACCATCAAGGCCACCTGAGAAACTGGGTACGACGGAGGGAGCTACCGATGTCGTCACAGGACTTCCCGACGTATGGCCGGGGCGATGAGCCCGACAAGCAGCAGCCCGTTGGTGAGGAGCATCACTACGCTCCGCCCACGCCGTACGGCGGTGGCACGTACGGCGGTCCGCCTGCTCCGCCTGAGCAGTTCCCCTACGCGCAGCCCCAGCCCTACGGGACCCAGCCGCCACCGCAGAGCAACCCGGCGTACCACCAGCCCCCGGCCTATCGTCCTGGCGCGCCGTACGGCGCCGAGGCGAGTCCGGAGCCGCATGAGCTTCCGACGTACGGCCGGGGCGAGCCGTCGCGGGATCCGCGGGCTGCACGGGTCGTCGGTCTGGCGGCGTTCATCGCCGCGATCTACGGCCTGCTGGTCGTCTCCGTCCAGCGGGTCGCGCTCCGGGAGATCTCCCAGGCGCCGGGCTCGCCGCTGAACCACCCGCTGCGGACCGACGTCCTCGACGCGATCGGCCAGCTGCTGCTCCTGGTCGTCGGCACCGGCGCGCTGGTGATGTGGCTCCGCGACGTGCTGGCCCGTCGTAAGGCCGGCCGTCGACCTGAGCCGGCTGAGCTCGCCGGGTTGCTTCTGGTCGCGGTGTCGGTCGTCCTGATCCTGGTCTGGCTGCTGATGGTGCTGTCGACCGGCCTGGGTGGCAGTGACGACGCGGTCCACCGGCTGCCCACGGCGTACGGCTGGGGTGGCGTCGGCCTGCTGCTTCTCGCGGTCGGCCTGTTCCTCGGGTACCGCGAGCTGAAGCCCGACGTGTCGAACCCGGTCGTCAAGGGTGCACCGGCCAAGGCGCCCTGGGAGTGAGCGCACCGATCGTCCTCGTGCCCGGCCTGGGCCTCGGCCCGGAGTCGTACGCGCGGACCGTCGAGCATCTCGTCACGCCGTACCACGTGGTGACGCTGCCCGGGTACGGCGAACCGGCGGGCGCCCGGGAGGACCTGCACCCGCGGGCACTCGCGGTGGCGCTGGCCGGGAAGATCCGCGAGCGGTCCGTCCTGGTCGGCCACTCGGCAAGCTGCCAGATCGTCGTCGAGGCGGCGGTCCGGTACCCCGAGCTCGTGCACGCGCTGGTCCTCGCCGCGCCGACGGGTGACATCCGGATGTCGAGCTGGGTCGACCGGGCGGTCCGCCTCGTCGGCTCGGCCATCCCGGACGTACCGAAGCTGGTCCGGATCAGCCCGCAGTACGCGCGGACGACACTGCCGTCGATCGCCCGCGCCGGCGAGGCGTCGCGGATCCACGACCTGGCCGCGGTGATGCCGCACGTCCGGGTGCCGGTGGTCCTGGTCCGCGGCAAGCACGACCTGATGTGTACGAAGGAGTGGCTCGAGCAGCTCGCCGAGCTCAGTCACGGTGAGGCGCGCACGCTGGACACCGGTGCGCACATGCCGGTCGTCACCAACGGCCCGGAGCTGGCCGCGCTCATAGAACGAGCAGCCGCGCTGCCGGAAAATAGCTGACGCGTTAAACTCGCAGCACCAACCTATGCGGGAGCTCGCACCGAGGATGCGCGGGCTGAGAGGGCGACAGCTGGGTCGCCGACCGCCTGAACCTGACCGGGTAATGCCGGCGTAGGGAGTGGGGTCACTCATGACCGATACAGCTGTTCGTCCTGCGAGCACCACCGAGGCGCCGCTCGTCCTCACCACCGATGCGCCGCGCACGCTCGGCTTCTTCGACCAGTTCACCCTCTGGGGCAACTTCGGCATCTCGCTGTTCGGCCCGGTGACCGGCGCGCTCGTCGCGGCGTACACCGGCTCGCTGTGGCAGGGTCTGCTCGCGGTCTTCGTCGGCTGCGGCATCGGCGCGCTGGTGCTCGGCGGCGCGGCCGTGTTCGGGTCGCAGACCGGTGCGCCGGCGATGGCGAGCCTGCGCGGCCTGTTCGGCCGCCGCGGCTCGATGGCGCCGACCGTCCTGAACATCGCGCAGAACGTCGGCTGGGCGACGATGGAGATCATCGTCATCTCGCAGGCCGCGGTCGCGGTGACGAGCGAGCGGTGGCGCTGGCTGTTCGTCGTACTCGCCGGGGTGATCGCGACCGCGATGGCGGTGCGTCCGCTGGGCAGCGTGAAGATCCTGCGCAAGTTCATGGTCTGGCTCGTGCTGATCGCGTCGGTGTACCTGTTCGTGCAGGTGCTGAGCAAGCCGACGCACGCCCTGCCGCAGGACAGCGTGTTCGGCTTCTGGCCGGCGGTCGACCTCGCCGCGGCCGGTGTCGTGTCGTTCGCTCCGCTGGCCGCGGACTACACGCGGCACTCGCGCACCAACAAGGCGGCGTTCGCCGGCTCCACGCTCGGCTACGGCCTGGCCGCCATCGCGTACTACGCCCTCGGCGTGGTCGCCGTCGCGACGCTGGGGACGAACAGCGACGACGTCATCACCGCACTGGTCACGCTGCCGGCCGGCGCGATCGCGCTGCTCGTGTTGCTGGTGGACGAGGTCGACGAGGCGTACGCGAACGTCTACTCGACCACGATGGCCGCGCACAACCTGATCGGCCACATCGACCGGCGGTGGATCTCGGTCGCGATCGGCGCGATCGCCACCGGCATCGCGCTGTTCATCGACCTGGGCAACTACACGCAGTTCCTGTACCTGATCGGCTCGGTCTTCGTCCCGCTGTTCGCGGTGGCGATCGCCGACTTCTTCGTGGTCAGCAAGATGCGGTGGGACGTGTCCAGTACGGCGAAGTTCCGCTGGCAGCCCACGGTCGCCTGGCTGATCGGCTTCGTCGCGTACCAGCTCGTGAACCCCGGCACCGTCGCGGGCTGGTCGCCGTTCTGGACCAGGCTCCAGCAGGGCCTGTTCAACGACCAGCCCGTACCGAGCTGGCTCGGCGCGACGTACACGTCGATCATCGTCTCGATGGTGGCTGCGGTACTGCTCGGCCGGATCGGTCGGCGGCAGGCCGCCTGAGCAGCACCAGCGCGACCGCCGGGAACACCAGCACGGACAGGAGCCCGGCGCAGACGAGAGCGGCAGCGGTGACCGGGCCCATCAGCCCGGTCTCCACGCCGATCTGCGTCGCCGTCACGATGAACGGCAGCGAGGTCGCCTGCAGCAGCGCCGTCGCGCCCATGGCCCGCGGGCCGAGCGTGCGCACCGTGAGGTACGCCGGTACGCCGCGGACGACCAGCAACGCGAGCAGGAACAACGGCACGCGGACGAGCGCGGCCGGATCGTCGAGCAGGCCGCGCAGATCGAGGCGGAGTCCACTCGTCACGAAGAACACCGGGATCAGGAACCCGTAGCCCAACGCCTCCAGCTTGATCCGGAACCGTGGGTGCGACGTGGCGTCCCGGTCCACCAGCCCGACGACGGCCCCGGCCAGGAACGCACCAAGGATCGTCTCCAACCCGAACTGCTCCGCCAAGGCGACGAAGGCGACCAACAGCACCACAGCGGCCCGGACCCTGATCTCTGCGGTGGTGTCCTGCAACCGCAACAGCACCCCACCGAGCCGCTGTGACCGCCCTGCCGTGGCGACCACGAGACCCGTGACGACGACCAGCAGCGCGAACAGCCCGACCATGACGAGTCGTTCGCCCGCACTGCCGCCTTCGGTCGAGAAGACCAGCGACAGCACCAGTACGGCGGCGAAGTCGGCAACCGAAGCGGCCGCGATGGTGAACTGCCCGACACTGCCCTCCGCTTTGCCCGCGTCCTTCAGCACCGGTACGACCAGACCCAGGGACGTCGCTGACAACGTGACAGCAAGCAGGAGCGCGCTGTCCACCCAGCCGACCGCGGAGAACCCGAGGCCGGCGAGGCCACCCAGCAGCAACGTCACCAGGTAGCCCAGCACCGCCAGCCGCAGCACCTGCCCACGCAACCGGTGGACGTCGATCTCGAGCCCGGCCAGGAACAGCAGGAAACCCAGCCCGAGCAAGGAGACGATCTGCAGCGGCAGGTCGACGTCGATCAGGCCGAGTCCGTGCGGACCGAGGACGATCCCGGCCACGATCTCGACGACGACCGCCGGGACCCGGAGTCGCGGCGCGAGCCCGAGCAGCAGCGGTGCGAGCAACGCGATCAGGACGACCGCGAACAGGTTGGTGAACTCGACATCCGGCATAGAGCTTCAGTGCCGCCGACGCGGCCGGACGTTACGCGGTCAGCCGCGGGGGAACGAACGGAAGGCGTCGAGCAGCCGGTCGCGGGTCTCCTCGGACAGGTTCTCGGGCTCGACCTGCCCGACCTCGGCCGCCGTCCGGCGGATCTGCTCGACGTAGATCTCGCAGCCGTCGCAGAGTTCCAGATGCTCGACGAACCGCTGCTCGGTCGCCGGATCCAGCGCACCGTCGAGATAGGCGGTGACCAGCTCGACCACTTCGGCGCACGTCATGCGTCAGCTCCGGCACTCGTGAAATAGCGCTCCAGCCGGCCGCGGACGGCCGCTCGGGCGCGGTGCAGCAGGACCCGTTGGTTGGCCATCGAGATCTCCAGCAACGCGCACACGTCCTCCGCGTCGTGTCCGTCGATGTCTCGTAACGTCAGCACCACCTGCTGCCGGATCGGCAGGCCCTCGATCGCCGCGGCCACGGTGGACCGGACCTCGTGGGCCAGGACCTCGCTCTCGGTGGTCGGCCAGCGCTCCGGGAACGCCCGCCAGCCGCCCGGGTACTGGTCGTCGGCGCCCCGGAAACGCCGCGGGTCGACCGTCGGCTCGTGGTCCGGCGCGAGGCTGGTCCACGGTACGGTCCGCTGCTCGCGGGTGGCGCGCTTGCGGGCGATGTTCACCAGGATCCGGTACACCCACGTCCGCAGCGAGGACCGGCCCTCGAAGCGCTCGATCCCCTCGAAGACCGCCAGCCAGGTGTCCTGCACGACCTCCTCGGCACTCGCCGAGGTGGACACGAACGACCGGGCCAGCCGCAGCATCGAGCCGGACCAGCCGTTCAGCAGGCACGCGAACGTCTCCTCGTCCCCGGTTCGCAGACCGGCGACGAGTACGTCGTCCGTCGGCAGCACCACCCCCACATGCCGACGGTACAGCAGCACCCCGGACGTCAGCGGTACTCCGGGTTCTCGAAGTCGAACCGGCAGCCGGCGTCCCACTCGGAGCGCTGGTTGCCGTGCGCAGGCACGCCGCCGGCGTCCTTCAGCATCCGGGCGAGGTGCAGCAGGTTCCAGGTCATGAAGGTCGTGTTCCGGTTGGTGAAGTCGTTGTCCGGCCCGCCGGAACCGACGTCGAGGTACGACGGTCCCGGGCCGGCCTCGCCGATCCACCCGGCGTCGGCCTGCGGCGGGATCGTGTACCCGAGGTGCTGCAGCGAGTACAGGACGTTCATCGCGCAGTGCTTCACGCCGTCCTCGTTCCCGGTGATCAGGCAGCCGGCGACACGTCCGTAGTACGCGTACTGCCCGTGCTCGTTCAGGAGCGACGAGTTGCCGTACAGACGCTCGATCACCTGCTTGGTGACCGAGCTGTTGTCGCCCAGCCAGATCGGCCCGGCGATCACCAGGACGTCGGCGGCCATCACCTGCTCCTGGATCGCCGGCCAGGCGTCGGTCGCCCAGCCGTGCTCGGTCATGTCCGGCCAGACCCCGGTGGCGATGTCGTGGTCGATCGCACGGATCACGTCCACCTGGACGCCCTGCTTCTCCATGATCTTCCGGCTGACGTCGATGAGTCCCTCGGTGTTGCTGACGGCCGGCGACCGCTTCAGCGTGCAGTTGAGGAACAGGGCGCGCAGGTCGTCGTACTCGGTCATCGGTCGATCTCCTTAGAGCAGTTCCGCGTCCTGCTCGACACAGAGCAGGGCAGGTCCGGTGGCGGTGAACAGGTCGGTCATCGCGTCGTCCAGGTCCTGACGGCGGGTGACCCGCAGGCCGGTCGCGCCGCAGAGCTCGGCGTAGGCGGCCCAGTCGGGGTTGTGCAGCGAGGTGTGCCAGACCGGGTAGTCGGCGGCCAGTTGTTCCTTGCTGATCTTGCCGAGCGAATGGTTGTCGAGCAGCACGTGCTTGATCGGGATGCCGTACTTGACCGCGGTCGTGAGCTCGGCGGCGTACTGCCCGAATCCGCCGTCGCCGGTCACCGCGACGACCGGCCGGCCCGGCGCGGCGGCCCACGCGCCGAGCGCCGCGGGGTACCCGAAGCCGATCGAGCCGAGGTAGCCGGACATCAGCACCGGTTGACCTTTCGACTCCAGGTAGCGGCCGAGCGAGTACGCATGGTTGCCGACGTCAACGGTCACGACGGCGTCCGCGGGCAGGTGCCTGGACAGCGCGTCGAACACCGCGGCCGCCGACACGCCGCGACCCCGGTCGTCGTTCACGCGCCGCTGCTTCTCCGCGCGCCAGATCGCCCAGCGCTCGGCCACATCGGGTCGCTGGTCCTCGGCCTTGGCGTCGGAGAGCATGCCGGTCAACGCGGACAGGGCGAGCCGTGCGTCGCCGAGCACGTCCACGGTGACCGCGTCGAAACGTCCGATCGCGGTGTGGTCGTCGTCGATCTGGACGATCGGTTTGTACGCCGCGATCCCGGTGTGGTTCGAGAACGAGGCGCCGGCCACGACGAGCAGGTCCGACTCGTTCATCAGCCAGCTCGCCACCGGCGTACCGCTGCGGCCGAGCACGCCCGCGCCGAGCGGATGCGTGTCCGGCAACAGTCCCTTGGCCTTGAAGGTGGTCAGGACGGGCATGTTCAGGCGCTCGGCCAGGGCTCGGACCTCGGCCTCGGCGCCGCGGGCGCCGTGCCCCACGATCATCACGGGCCGGCGGGCGTCGCGGATGACCGCCGCCGCCCGCGACAGCGTGTCCTCGTCCGGCCTGATCCGGCGGCCGGACATCCGTCCGTCCGGGGTCTTGGCCGCCGCGTCGGACGGTTGGACCTGCACCTCGTCGGGCACAACCAGGTGCGCGACTCCGCGACCGTCGACCGCGTGCTTGACCGCCAGCGCGGCCAGCTCGGCGTGATCGCTGCCGGCCTGCACCGCCGTACTCGAGACCGCGACGTCCTTGAAGACCGCGGTCAGGTCGAGGTCCTGGAACGCGCCGCGGCCGAGCCACTTGGACGGCACCTGACCGGAGACGGCCAGCACGGGCGAGCCGTCGAGCTTGGCGTCGTACAGACCGGTGAGCAGGTTGGTCGATCCCGGTCCGGCGATCGCGAAGCAGACGGCCGGGCGGCCGGTGAGCTTGCCGTAGGCACCTGCCGCGAAGGCGGCCGCGCCTTCGTGCCGGATGCCGATGTAGGTGAGCTCACCACGGTCCTCGGCCCGTCGCATCGCCTCGGCGAACCCTAGGTTGGAGTGCCCCACCATCCCGAACACGTGACTGACGCCATGGGCGACCAAGGTCTCCACGAGCACGTCGGCGACGGTCCGGACCGCTTCCTGCCGGTCCGGCAATTGTACGTAGACCCCGTCCGCCCGCTCGTCCACCGGGAACGACGGGACGCTGTCGGAGAACCCTTCCGGCGGTTGGCCGGTGATCGGGTCGTAGTCGTAGCCGTGCCACGGACACCGCAGCAAACCCTTCTCGATCGATCCCTCGCCGAGCGGGCCGCCCTGGTGCGGGCACTTGTTGTCCAGTGCGCCGAGCCGCGCCCCGCAACGCGCCAACGCGATGCTCCGGCCGTCCACGACCACACTGCGGACCCGCCCGTCCGCCGGGACGTCGACCTCGTCCACCCGATGCCAGTTCATGTAACGTCTCCCACCCTTCGCGGCACCTATCGATCAAAGTGATCAGTGCCGACGCACGGCCTGGGCGTTACAGAGGAGACCGCAGCCATGGACGAACGTTCGCTCGCCGTAACCCGTCGATCCCTGCACGGCGTCGCCGAGCTGCTCCTCGCCGGGCCGCAGCACCGGCGCGGCGGGGGTATCAGGCTGCGCGTCGTACCGGGCGGGTTCGGCACCACCGACGGCGACTTCCGGGTCGACGGGGACGTCCTCGTCGCGCCGGCGGGGACGGTCCGGCTGACCGGCACGTACGCCGGACTCGCCGCCGCCGTCGGGCTCGAGCCGAGCCGGCTCGACGACGTGTACTCCGGCGGTCCCGGGATCGCGCCCGGCGAGCGCCTCGAGGTCGACCCGGCCGCCGCCCGGCTGCTCGCAGACGCCTTCGCCCGCGGTGACGCCGCGTTGCGGGCACTCGCGCCGGACGCGACGCCGGTCCTGTGGCCCGAGCACTTCGACGTCGGGGTCACCGTCGGCGAGGTCAACTACGGCGTTTCGCCCGGTGACGACCACCTGCCCGAGCCGTACGCGTACGTCGGCCCCTGGACGCCGCGGACCGGCGCTTTCTGGAACGCCCCGTTCGGCGCCTCGCGCACGTTGGCCGAACTCGCCGACGTGCTGGAATTCTTCACCGCCGGCAGATCCCTGCTGGACAACTGACCCACCGGGACCGGAATACTTGCCGCATGCTGAATTCCGCACTGCGTAGCCGGGCCGAATATGCCGAACTCGGCGCCGACGGACTGGCCGCGCGGACGACGCCCGAGCGGGACACGGCGATCGTCGAGGCGGTCGAGGAGCTGCTGGTCGGCCGCGAGTCGGTGCTCGACCTGTGCTGCGGGTACGGCCGGGTCGCGCTGCCGCTGCGCCGCGCGGGCAAGGTGGTGCGGGCGCTGGACATCTCGCCGAACCTGATCGAGGCCGGCCGGACCGCGGCCGCCGACGAGGACCTCGCGATCGACTGGGCGATCGGCTCGATGACCGACCTGCCGTACAAGTGGGACTCGTTCGACGCGGTGATCTGCCTGTGGACCGCGTTCCACGAGCTGTTCGCCGAGGACGAGCAGATCTCCACCATCTGCGAGATCTCCCGGGTGCTGAAGCCGGGCGGGATCGCGATCATCGAGGGCCCGGTCTGGGGCCCTGCGACCGCGGCCGAGATCGCAGGAGGGATGCGGCAGGGCCCGGAGCACCGGATCGTCACCACCGAGCACGACGACGACCGCAGCAGCGTGCACTTCATCCACGACGAGATCAGCTACGGCCGGCTCTGCGCGGCCGCCGGAATCGACGACTACAAGGTCTACAAACGCGAGTGGGGCGGGCGCCGCCGGCTCATCCTGGAGATCCACCAACCAGCAACTTCCTGACATGTCAGGAGGAGCAGATCCCCACTCCACATTGGGGATCTGCTCCTTTGAATTTCGAGTGTAAATCCATTCCGGGCTATTCAGGAAAACTCAGCTTTTTGCTTCGAGATTCAGCAAGAATCGCTTCGCCTCGAGGCCACCGGCGTACCCGGTGAGCGCGCCGTTCGCGCCGATCACCCGGTGGCAGGGCAGGACGACGCACACCGGGTTGGCGCCCAGCGCGGTCCCGACCGCGCGCGCCGCCTTCGGCCTGGCGATGTCACCGGCCACAGCGCCGTACGTCGTGGTCCGCCCGTAGCTGGTGTGCGTCGGCAGGTCCTCGAGCACCAGCCGCTGGAACGGTGACGCCAGGACCAGATCGACGTCCAGCTCGAACGCCTGCCGCTGCCCGGTGAGGTACTCGTCGAGTTGCCGTCGTACGTCGTCCAGCGGGCCCGGCTGGCGGAGTACCCGCGGCGACACGGCCCGGGCGAGCCGGTCGGTCATCGTCTCCTCGTCGTCGAACGAGCTGGCGACGACCCGCCCGTGCGAGATCGCCAGCAGCATCGTGCCGATCGGGGTGTCGTGCAGGGTGTAGGCCACGTCGGCGTCCGGCAGGACGGGCGGCCTCAGGCCTGCTGTGCTGAGCCGGGTCAGCCGGCTCTCGAGATCAGTCATCGGGTCCTCCGAGTTTCGTGCGCAGGGTCGCCAGCGCGTCGCTGACGAGCCGGCGCGACGCGGCGGGCGTGGTGTCCAGGGCGGCGGCCACGCCGTGGTGGTCCAGGTCGCCGACGTACTTGAGCGTGATCGCGAAGCGTTGCCGCTCCGGGAGTTCGTTGACCGCCCGCCACAGGTCGGGGTCCGGCCAGTCCGCGGTCTCCGGTCCGTCGACCGCGACCGGCGGCGCCTCGTCCAGCGGGCGCTGCGGTTTCCGCGCCCGGTGCACGTCGGTCGCGCACCGGGCGGTGATCGTCAGCAGCCAGCTGCGCAGGTTCTTCGCCGACGTCAGCGCCGGGTACGCCGCGTACGCCTTCTCCCAGGCGCGCTGCGCGACGTCGTCGCCGTCGTCCGGACCCGCCATCGCGCGGGCCAGCCTGGCCACGTCCTGCCAGTGCGCGTCGATCAGCGCCTGGAACGGGGGTAACCGCAGAGCCATCACGTAAGTAGAACGCATCGGGGTTCGGGCGTGTGAGTCCGGATCACGAGATTGTCTAGTTACTTGGTGGACATTGATGCGAAGATAGCTGACATGACGACGACACACCTCACCCGCCGTCGCGTCATCGACCTGCTGCGGACGGCGAGCGCCACCTGTCGGTGAAGCGCGTTCACACGCTGTTGCTCGCATGAGGCCTGTCTGATCACGCCTCTCGTCACCTGTGGTCCCTGCCCCGTTCCGAGGGAGAGACATGTCTGTACCTGCCTTGAATCGTCCTGCCCTGTCCGTCGTGCCCGACCGTCCCGAGCTCACCGTCGAGCGGGTCGTGGACGCCGACGTCTACAAGTCCGTCTTCCGTCGCCACGCCGCCGGCGTCGTGGTGATCACCGCGGACGCCGGGCACGGCCCGGTCGGTTTCACCGCGACCTCGCTGGTCTCGATCAGCCTGCTGCCGCCGCTCGTCTCGTTCGCGATCGCCACCAGCGCGTCCAGCTGGCCGACCGTGAGCACGGCGAGCAGCGTGGTGATCAACTTCCTGTCCGCCGACCAGCACGCGATCGCCGGCCGGTTCGCCACCAGCGGGATCGACCGGTTCGCCGAACCGACCCGCTGGTCGCGGCTGGACTCCGGCGAACCCGTCCTCGACGACGCCCCGAGCTTCCTGCGGGCGCAGATCGCGCACCGCTTCGCCGTCGGCGACCACTACCTGGTCGTCGCCCGCCTCGCCACCCACACCGAACGCCGTGCGCACGAGCCCCTGCTCTACCACGACGGCCGTTACGCCACCGCCACCCCGAAAGCACACCATGCCTGAGATCCGTAAGTTCGCCGTACTGACCGCAGCCCTCGCCGCCGTTGCCCTGATCGCCGGCTGCGGCGGTGACGCCAAGGCCGGTGGCGACGATGCCGCCGGCAAGCTCTCGCTCGACGCCGCGCTGCCGATCACCGTCCCGGACGGCGCCAAGATCGTCGTCGGCGACCCGGCCACCGAGGTCGCACTGAAGCTCTCCGGGCAGATCGACAAGGTCTCGAAGTTCGTTCAGTTCGCCAACCTGAGCGGCGGTCCGCAGACCACCGAGGCGTTCCGGGCACACGCCCTGGACCTCGGCTCGGTCGCCGAGATCCCGCCGATCCACGCAACCTGGACCGGCCTGCACGTGAAGATCGTCGCCTCCAAGTTCCGTCAGGATCCGCTCGGCCACCCGATCTACAAGCTCGGTATCGCGCCGGGCGTGTCGGTGAAGACGCTGGGCGACCTGCGCGGCAAGAAGATCGCCTACAGCCCGGGCCAGGCGCAGGGTGCGCTGGTTCTGAAGGTGCTGAAGAAGGCCGGCCTGACCAAGGAGGACGTCAAGCTGATCGAGCTGCCCAGCACGGGTGACGTGTACTCGCAGTCGCTCGCGTCCAAGCAGGTCGACGTGGCCCCGATCGGCGGCGTGCAGATCAAGCGCTACCTGGCGAAGTACGGCAAGGACGGCGCCGCCACGATCGACCACGGTCTGCGCGACGACGCCGGCCATCTCTACGGTCCGGTCGAGTCCCTCGAGGACCCGGCAAAGGCCGCGGCGATCCGTGCGTACGTCGCTGCCTGGGCCGTCGCCCAGGAGTGGATCGACAAGCACCCCGAGGAATGGATCAAGGGGTACTACGTCGACAACCAGGGCCTGACCGAGGCGGACGGGCAGTGGCTGGTCGACAACGCCGGCCACCCGGACATCCCGGCCGACTGGAGCGACGCCATCGAGCGCCAGCAGCAGACCATCGAGCTGCTCGCCAAGGAGACCGACAACAAGGTCATCCAGGCCAAGGACCTGTACGACCTGCGGTTCCAGACCGTCGCCGCGGACGCGATCAAGGCGGGTGCCAGATGAGTGCGACCACGCTGCCCGGACTGCGGTCGCGGACGGCGTCGGCTCCCGTCGTCCGGCGCCGCCGGCTGGGACCGGGCAAGCCGATCCGGTTCGGGGCCGCGATCGGGCCGGTGCTGCTGCTGGTGATCTGGAGCATCGGATCCGCGACCGGTTGGATCGACCAACGAGTCCTGTCCGCGCCGTGGACCGTGGTGACCACGGCCGGCGACCTGATCGCCGACGGCCGGCTGCAGTCGAACCTGTGGACGTCCGCCCAGCGCGCGCTCATCGGCCTGGCGCTCGGCATCGTGCTCGGCATGGTCCTCGCGCTGATCTCGGGCCTGTCCCGGCTAGGCGAGGCGGTCCTCGACGGCCCGATCCAGATCAAGCGCGCGATCCCGTCGCTGGCGCTGCTGCCGCTGCTGATCCTCTGGCTGGGCATCGGCGAGTCGATGAAGATCGTCACCATCCTGCTCGGGGTGTTCGTGCCGATCTACATCCACACCCACAACGGCCTGCGCACCATCGACAGCCGGTACGTCGAGCTCGCGCAGACCGTCGGCCTGTCGCAGTGGGAGTTCGTCCGGCGCGTCGTGCTGCCGGGCGCGCTGCCCGGCTTCCTGCTCGGGCTGCGGTTCGCCGTCACCGGCGCCTGGCTGTCGCTGGTCGTCGTCGAGCAGATCAACTCCACCAGCGGTATCGGCTACATGATGGAGCTGGCCCGCACGTACGGGCAGACCGACATCATCATCGTCGGCCTGGTCGTCTACGGCATCCTCGGCCTGCTGTCCGACGCGGCCGTCCGCCTGATCCAGAGGAGGGCGCTGTCATGGCGACGAACGTTGGCCTCCTGACCGTGCAGGTCCGCGACCTGGTCCGCCGGTACGACGATCGCGCGGTCCTGGACGGGCTGGACCTGGACATCGAGCCCGGCGAGTTCGTCGCACTGCTGGGCAAGAGCGGATCCGGGAAGAGCACGCTGCTGCGGGCCCTCGCCGGCCTGGACCACGACGTCGAGGGATCCGGGGAGCTCGCGGTCCCGGCGAACGTCTCGGTGGTGTTCCAGGACTCCCGGCTGTTGCCGTGGGCAAGAGTTCTCGACAATGTCGTGCTCGGCCTGGGCGCTGCCGGCGAACGCGGCCTCGAGAGCCTGGCGGAGGTCGGGCTCGCGGGTCGCGAGAAGGCCTGGCCGAACGAGCTGTCCGGCGGCGAGCAGCAGCGGGTGGCGTTGGCGCGGTCGTTGGTGCGGGAGCCCGAGCTGTTGCTCGCGGACGAGCCGTTCGGGGCGCTGGACGCGCTCACCCGGCTGAAGATGCACGCGTTGCTGCGGAAGCTGTGCGCGGCGCACCAGCCCGCCGTACTGCTGGTGACGCACGACGTCGACGAGGCGATCGTGCTGGCCGACCGGGTGATCGTGCTCGACGCCGGCCGGATCGTCGCCGAGGAGACCATCACGCTGGCGGCGCCGCGCAGCGCCGCCGATCCAGGATTCGCCGCGGTCCGGTCGCGGCTTCTCGACGCCTTGGGAGTATCGGTATGAGCAGACCTAGTAGACAACTGCATCTGAACGCGTTCCTGATGAGCACCGGTCACCATGAGGCGTCCTGGCGGCTGCCGGAGAGCGACCCGTTCGCGAACACGTCGATCCAGCACTACCAGGCGCTGGCGCAGCTGGCCGAGCGCGGCAAGTTCGACTCGATCTTCTTCGCGGACTCGCCGGTGCTGTTCGGCAACGTCGGGCGGCGGCCGGCCGGTTCGCTGGAGCCGACCGTGCTGCTCACCGCGATCGCGGCCGTGACGTCGCGGATCGGGCTGATCGCCACGGCGTCCACGACGTACAACGAGCCGTTCAACCTGGCCCGGCGGTTCGCCAGCGTCGACCATGTGAGCGGCGGGCGGGCCGGGTGGAACGTCGTCACCACGGCCGGGCCGGAGGCGGCGCGCAACTTCAACCTCGCCGATCAGCCGGCCCACGCGGAGCGGTACGAGCGGGCGGCCGAGTTCCTCGAGGTCGCGTACAAGCTGTGGGACTCGTGGCAGGACGACGCGGCGATCGCCGACAAGTCGACCGGTGTGTGGGCGCTGAACGAGCGCGTGGTGCCGATCGACCACGTCGGGCGGCACTTCCAGGTCCGTGGGCCGCTGAACCTGCCGCGGTCGCCGCAGGGGCACCCGCTGATCGTCCAGGCCGGATCGTCGGAGGACGGCAAGGGTCTGGCGGCGCGGTACGCCGAGGCCGTGTTCACCGCGCAGCAGACGCTGGAGGACGCGCAGGAGTTCTACCGGGATCTGAAGGCGCGGACGGCGGCCCTCGGGCGGGACCCGTCGTCGGTGAAGATCCTGCCCGGCATCGTCCCGGTGATCGGCTCCACGGTCGCGGAGGCGGAGCGGCTGGAGCACCAGCTGGACTCGCTGATCCGGCCCGAGTACGCACGGCTGCAGCTGGCGAAGACGCTGCGGCTGGCCCCGGAGGACCTGCCGTTCGACCAGCAGCTGCCGGCCGATCTGCCCGACGAGGACGAGATCGAGGGCGCGAAGAGCCGGTACACGCTGATCGTGACGCTCGCGCGGCGCGAGAAGCTGACCGTTCGGGAGCTGATCGGCCGGCTCGGCGGCGGGCGCGGCCACCGGACGTTCACCGGCACGCCGGAACAGGTCGCGGACGCGATCCAGCACTGGTTCGAGGCAGGAGCGGCCGACGGCTTCAACGTGATGCCGCCGGTCCTCCCGTCCGGTCTCAGCACGTTCGTTGACGAGGTGATCCCGATCCTGCAGGCTCGCGGCCTGTTCCGGACCGAGTACACCGGCACGACCCTGCGCGAGCACTACGGCCTGCCCCGTCCCGCCGGCCGGACGGCACAGCGGCAGGAAGCCACCGCCTGAGCCGGCTGGTGCTGGGCCCGTCAGGTGGCCGGCCCAGCACCAGGTCTGGATCCCCAGGCCATCACAATTGCCCCGCAACCGCGGTCCCTCGTGGGGCTCGGTCGCAAAGTGCTGATTGTGATGGCCTGGGAATCCTCAATGGACCCGCACCACGAGTTTCCCGACCGCCTTGCCGTCCTGCATGATCCGGTGGGCCTCGCCGATCTCGTCCATCGTGAAGACCCGGTCGATCCGGATCGGCAGCGTGCCGGCCGCCACCAGGTCGACGTACCGCTGGAACGCCGCGGCGGGCAGGTCCGAGCTCTCGCCGCCGTACGCCGTCAGCCGGACGCCGTTCGGGAGATAGCCGATCGGGTAGAAGTCCGGGATCGTCCAGGTGTCGCTGAGCATTCCGGTGAAACACACCGTGCCGTGCAGAGCCGTGGCTTTCAGGGTGTCGGGAAGGACATTCGTCCCGACCAGTTCGAGGGCCGCATGAACGCCGCCCGGCAGAATCTCCCGGACCTTTCCCGCAACGTTGCCGTCATCAACAATCGGGTGATCGACGCCGAGATCCCGGAGCACCTGGACCCGCTGCGGATTCCGCGTCGTCGAGAACACGGTCAGCCCGTGCTCCTTCGCCAGCACGGCCGCCGCGACGCCGACCGACGACGTACCGCCGCGGACCAGCAGCGACTGGCCCGGCTCGATCCCCAGGCCCGTGTACAGCGAGCCGTGCGCCGTCTGCAGCATCTCCGGCAGCGCGCCGAGCGTCGCCCAGTCGAGATCGGTCGCCACCGGGATCACCGACGACGCCGGCACGACGGTGTACTCGGCGTACCCGCCGTCGTACTCGCGGCCCATCCCGCCCATCATCGCGACCACCTGCTGCCCGCTGGTGAATTCACCACCCGGCGCGAGGTCGACCGTCCCCGCGGCCTCGATCCCGGGGATCACCGGGAACCGCGCGTTCGTCGCCAGGCCGGCGCGGAGGTGGTACTCCGAGCGGTTCAGCCCGAACGCCTCCACCTTGATCCGCACCCAGCCGGCCCCCGGCTCGGGCACCGGAACCCGCCGCACCCGCAGCCCCTCCGGCTCCACCGGCCCGTCCACCACGATCGCCCGCATGTCCATGCCGCCAATCCTCCACGACGGTGTGAAAGAGTTTCTTTCATGCGGAAGCTCCCGCGCGTCGTAGCTCATCGCGGCGCCAGTGACGTCAATCCCGAGCACACTCTCGCGGCGTACCAGCGAGCGATCGAAGTCGGCGCGGACGGGCTCGAGTGCGACGTCCGGCTGACCGCCGACGGGCACCTGGTGTGCGTCCACGACCGCCGCATCGAGCGCACCTCGAACGGTCGTGGCGTGCTGTCCACGATGAGCCTCGAGGAGCTGGAGACCTACGACTGGGGCTCCTGGAAGCACCCCTGGTCCGACCTCGACGAGGAGGCCGAGCTGCCCGGCCTCGACGTCCGGAAGGTGCTCACGCTCGAGACGCTGCTCGCCACCGTCCGGGACGCCGGCCGGCCGGTCGAGCTGGCGATCGAGACCAAGCACCCGACCCGGTACGCCGGCCTGGTCGAACGCCGCCTGATCGAGGCCCTCGACCGCTTCGGCTGGGCGCACCCGAAGGTCGGCAGCGAATCGCGGGCCCGGGTGATGAGCTTCTCCTGGCTCTCGCTGCGCCGGATGCGCGCCGCGGCGCCCGGCCTGCGCACGGTCCTGCTGATGGACCGCGTCCCGCTGCGCTTCCGCGACGGCTCGCTGCCGACCGGCGTTTCGTACGCCGGACCGAGCCTCGAGATCGTCACCGCGCACCCGGAGTACGTCGACCGCGCGCACAAGCACGGACACCAGGTCCACGTCTGGACGGTGAACGCCGAGAACGACATCCGGCACTGCCGCGACATCGGCGTCGACGCGGTGATCAGCGACCGCCCGGACGTCGCGCTACGGGTCCTCGCCGAAGGGCCGGAAGGTGTAGGACGCCGTACCTGACCTGCGGGTTTGTGACACGCCGAGACGAATTCGTGTGGCTTGTGTCACGCGGTGCGGATACGTAGCGACGTGAATGCAGGCGGTTATCGTAAACGTTCAATTCCGTCGATTTCGTTACGGTTTCAGGGCTTTTAGGCGTGATCTCCCGGAGGCTATGTAACGGAATACTTGCGGGTGTTTTCCGGGCCTGGATCGTGGGCAGAAGTCACTGTGGCTGAACCGATCATCGAGGAGACCCTGCTTGTCCTCTGCGACCCTGCCCGCCGACGTGAGCGTCGTGGACGTCGTACTGCCGCATGAAGTGTCCGCGGTAGCGGACGCCCGACGCCGTCTGGCCGCCTACCTGAAGCGCTACCGGGTCACCGATGCCGCCTCTGACGACGCGCAGTTGGTGCTCTCGGAGCTGCTCTCCAACGCCATCCGGTACGCGCCGCCGCTGCCGGCCGGTGAGGTGCGCGCCGCCTGGTGGATCGACAAGGCAGGGATCCACGTCGAGGTCACCGACGGGCGCGGCGACACCGAGCCGCAGCGGATCAGCGACCCGCATCCGGAGTCGATCGGCGGCCGCGGCCTGGCCATCGTCGACGTCCTCACCTCCGGCTGGGACGTCCGCACCGCCACCTCGCACCGCACGGTGCATGCAGTCATCCCGAACTAGCCGCCTGAGCTGGTCCAGCCTGCTGGCCGCCGTCCGGTTGGCCCTCGGGTGGGCTCGGCTGTAAGACTGCGGGGTTATGGGAAAGAAGTCGCGGCAGCGCGCGAAGAACACGACGACGACCGTCACGCTCGACCCGGCCGATCTGGTGGACGTCGGGCCGCGCGAACCCTGCCCGTGCGGTTCGGGCAAGCGGTTCAAGCAGTGCCACGGCAAGGACCGGGCGCAGACCGCGGACAGCTTCGTGGTGCGGCCGTTCGAGGGGCTGCCGTCGGAGTGCGACCTGATCGCGTTCCGCGAGATCGTGCCGTCGGGCACCGTGCAGGTCGAGCTGGCCGGTCAAAGTGTTCCGGCAGAGCACGCCGGCAAGGTGATCAACCTGGTCACGCTGCTCCCGATGGCGATGCCCGGCGTGGTGCGTGACGACGAGACCATCTGGATCGGCATGCAGACGCACGCCTCGTCGGGCGACCCGAGCCGAGACCTCGGCCACGCGATCACCACCGCGCTGCGCACCGAGCCGGGCCACCCCGTGCAGGTCGGCGACCTGATGAAGGACGGCCCGCGGCTGCAGGACCTGATCGACACCAGCAAGCCGCTCGACATCAAGGTGCACGACGGCTTCGAGTACTGGGTCGGCGAGAACGTCGAGGACCCGACCGGTGAGGTCGCGGCCGGTCTCGAGCGCGCGAACGCCGCGGCGGCCCCGACGGTCCGGCTGGAGTCGGTCGACGCGGCGTACTGGACGCAGATCGGCGACCGCATCTACCTGCGCTGGGTGATGCCGCACACCGAGGACACGCTGCTGGACGCGCTGGCCCGGCTGCACGCCGCGGGCTCGTCCGCGATCGTCGACGGCAGCCGGCTGATCGGCTCGTTCCGCGCGCTCGGCGTTCTCGCGCCGGTCTGGGAGCTGCCCGCCGGCACCGAGGCCGCCGAGGTCGAGAAGCCGGCCGCCGACTTCGCGACGGCCCTGGAGAAGGCGCTGGCCACCGAGGCCCCGCTCACCACCGAGGAACGCGCCGCCCGCGCCGGCCTCGCGAGCCGCCAGCTCACCATCCGCTGACCGCACCAAGACGAACGCCCGGCTGAATCATCAGCCGGGCGTCTTCTCTGTACTCACAGTGGTCTAGGCCATGAGATCGAATCCAGCCTAGGAACGTGGACGGCCCAAGTCCTGCTGACGGGGGAGCAACAGGGCCTGGGCCTAGGCATGAAGAGTACTCAGGCCAAGCCCTCCGCACAACCCCCGATTTCACTCCGCGTGTCGCCAGGCTCACGGCCCCACCAGCCGATCGCGGCGACACGAGCACGGCCTGAAGCGGGCAGGGGCTGACTCAGGTACGACTGGCGCAGGAACGGGCTGGACTCGGGTGCGGGTTCACGCGGACGTGGCGTGGGTTCTCGCGAGTACGTGTCCAGGCGGTACGGGGGCACGGGCCCACGCGGCACGGACTCAGGCGGGTACGGGTTCACACGGGCGAGGGTTCACCTGGCACGGGCTGACGCGGGTACGGGCTCACGCGGGTACGGGCTCCCGCGGGTACGGGCTCACGCGGGTACGGGCTCCCGCGGGTACGGGCTCACGCGGGTACGGGCTCAGGCGGGTACGGGTCGCGCGGGCGAGGTTCACCAGGTGCGGGCTGAGTCTGGCGAGGGTGGGGCGGGCGCGGTACTAGGGGGTGACTGGGGCTCGGAGGACTGGGCAGGACATGCAGCGGGGGCCGCCTCGGCCGGAGCCTAGTTCGGAGCCGGAGATTCGGATGACTTCGATGCCGGACTCTTCCAGGCGGGCGTTGGTTTCCACGGTGCGCTCGTAGGCGATGCACACGCGCGGCGCCAGGGCGAGGGTGTTGTTGCCGTCGTCCCACTGCTCGCGCTCTGCCGTCACGGGGTCCAGACCGGTGTCGATGCGTCGCAGGGTGTCGATGCCGAGCGCCTTCGCCGCCGCGACCAGGAACGGCTCGGGCTCCGCGACGTGCAGCCGGTCGCCGTCGGTGGTGACCGCGAGGGCCCGCATCTCCTCGGCCATGTTCGGGTACATCAGCACGGCGTCGGTGTCGACCATCGTGCACACGGTGTCGAGGTGCATCGTCGCCCGCTGCTGCGCGATCGGCACGGCGAGCACGGTGTGAGCGAGGCCCTTCGTGAACACCCGCCGGGCCAGCCGCTCCACGCCGGCCGGCGTCGTACGCTCGCCGACTCCGACCGCGAGGACGCCGGGACCGAGCGCGAGCACATCCCCGCCCTCGACGTGCTCCAACTGGTGGTCATACACCTTGTCGGCCCCCGCGAATCGCGGGTGGAACGTGTAGATCAGCTCGGTCAGCTGCGTCTCACGCACCCGGGCCGGCATCGCGAGCGAGGTGACCGCGACCGAGTCCCGGATCCAGACGCTCGAGTCGCGGGTGAAGAGCAGGTTCGGCAGGGGGTCGATCAGGAAGTCCTCGTGCGCCAGCAGCGAGGTGACCAGTCCGCCGGCGTGGACCTCGTCGTTGCGGACGCCGGCCATCAACGCCTCCGCCAGCGCGGCCGGGTCCAGCTCGCCGAGGGCGGCCCGCAGGTAGTCGCGCAGGGTGTCGCCAAGACGCAGATCCTCGGTTGCGCCGGCGACGGCCTGGGCGCGGGCCTCCGGATGGTCGAGCGACTCGGTCAGCAACTGCCCGAGGTACAGCACCTCGACATCGCGGTCGCGGAGCGCCTGGGCGAACGCGTCGTGCTCGTCCTGCGCCCGGCCGACCCATGGGATGCCGTCGAACAGCAGCTTGTCGTTGTTGCGCGGCGTGAGCCGACGGAGCTCGTTGCCCGGGCGGTGCAGCATCACCGTCCGCAGCGGACCGACCTCACTGTCGACCCCGTACGCCGCACTGTCCCGGAATCCCTGGCCGTCCTGCCGCGTCTCGGTCATCCGTCCGCCCTTCGCCTCCGCCGTGCCCACCACGCTACGGCAACCCGGTCAATCTGTCTGATTGTCCGACAATATGCGTCGAATGGCCAATCCGTCAGGAGCGGACCCGGTCGTAGATCAGGCAGAGCGCCCCGGACTCGGTCGGGGTGGAGTCGGTCAGCTTCCAGGACGTGGCCGGCAGCCCGTCCTCGAACAGGCGGGCCCCGCCGCCGACCAGCTCCGGGTCCAGCGTGATGCTCAGCCGGTCGACCTCGTCGGCGGCCAGCAGCGCACGGATCACGCTCGAGCTGGCCAGCACGATGATGTCGCCGCCGTCCTGGGTGCGGAGCTGCTTGACCACGTCCGCGGGCTCGGCGTCGGCGATCCGGGAGCTCTGCCAGGGCGCCTCGGTGAGGGTCGTCGAGAACACCACCTTCTCCGTCTCGTTCAGCCAGCGGGAGAAGGCGCGGTCCTGGGGGGCCGCGTTCTCGTCGTCGGCCACCGCCGGCCAGAAGCCGCCGAAGCCCTCGTAGTTCTTCCGGCCGAGCAGGACGGTGGTGGCCGGCCCGGTCACCCGGATCATGTGGTCCCGGGCGCCCTCGGTGATCGCGTGCGGCACGATCCAGCTCATGTCGTAGTCGCCACCGGTGCCACTCACCCGCCCGTCGAGCGAGAGCGAGATGTTGGCGGTCACAGTGCGGGTCATGTCCTTACCTCTTCCTGATCGGTCCTGCTGACACCTGAAATCCTGCCGCCGCGGCCGCCGGGGAACATCTGCCAGCTGGCCGATATCGGGAGGCCACCTGGCCGACGGCGCGGCCTGTCGACAGAGAAGATGCCGCGATCCGGCCCCCTCCCGGCGGTTTTCCACAGGCTCGTTCGAAAGAACGAGAAATCCACAGGCAGCGGGCGCTGAGGCAGTCGATCGGCTGCGGAGGAACTAGGCTGCGGTGCTGTGCCCGATGAAGACCTGTCCCCCGAACCGTTCGAGCGTGCCGTCGCCTGCGTGATCCCGGCGAAGGACGAGGCCGACCGGATCGCGGCGACCGTCGACGCGGTGCACAAGATCATCGGCGTCGACCTGGTCGTGGTCGTCGACGACGGCTCCACGGACGGCACGACCGAGGCGGCCGAGCGGGCCGGCGCGGTCGTGGTCCGGCACGAGCGCAACCGCGGGAAGGCCGCCGCGATGGAGACCGGTGCGGCCGCCGTCGCCGAGCGCGACGGTGCCAGGCCGCGGCACCTGCTGTTCCTCGACGCCGACCTGACCGACACCGCGGCCGGGGCGGGCCCGCTGATCGAGCCGGTGCAGACCGGCCGCGCGGACATGACCATCGGGACACTGCCGGCGCAGGTGCGCGCCGACGGGTCGAAGGCGGGCGGACACGGGTTCGTGGTTCGGTTGTCGCGGGCCGGCATCCAGGAGGCGACCGGCTGGGCGCCGGAGCAGCCGTTGTCCGGTCAGCGTTGCCTCACCCGGGCCGCGTTCGACTCCGCCGTGCCGCTGGCCGCCGGTTTCGGGGTCGAGACCGCGCTGACGATCGATCTGGGGCGGAAGGGTTTCCGGATCGTGGAGGTGCCGATCGACGTCCGGCACCGGGCCACCGGGACCGATCTGCGCGGTCAGCTGCACCGCGCGAAGCAGTACTTGCACGTCCGCCGTGCGCTCGCCGCCCGCAGTGCGCTGCCCGCGGACGGTGGTGGGCCGTCGCTGCGCAGTCTGTTCCCGCGGAGACTTCGCAATGAGCACTGACGCCGGCATCAAGTACGGCCGCCGGGCTGTCGCTCTCTACCTCGCGTCCACGGCGCTGATCGTCGCGGTCGGCCTGCTCGGCCCGTCCGTGGTCGTGCTGACGCTGACCAACCGGCACGCCTGGCTCCCGTCGTACTGGTTCGACACCAAGCCGAACGACTGGCTCGTCTCGGTGCTGATCTACATCGCGATCCTGCTCGGTGGATACGGCGTTTTCCTTGCCACCAAGGCGTTGAAGCACGGGTGGGCCCCGCGGATCGACCGCTTGATTGCCTTGGGCATCGGTACGGTCGCGGCCGTCACGCTGGTCCCGCCGATGGCGTCCGGGGACGTGCTGATCTACGCGGCGTACGGGCGGATCATGGCGCTCGGCGGCGACCCGTACACAGCGTCGCCGGCCGACACCATCCGGCTCGGGTACGACCCGGTGATCGCCGCGACCGAGCGGCCGTGGCAGGGCGCCCGCAGTGTGTACGGGCCGATCGCGACCTGGGTGCAGTGGCTGTCCTCGCTGATCGGTGGCGACTCCGCGCAGCTCACGGTGTGGATGCTGCAGCTGTCGGTCGCGATCAGCATCGTCGTCACCGGGCTGCTGCTGGTGAAACTGGTCGGCAAGGACCTGCCGGCCAAGCGGCGGGTGATCATGCTCGGCCTCGCGAACCCGCTGATCCTGTGGTCGGTCCTGGCCGGTGCGCACAACGACGCGATCGCGGTGATGTTCGCGGTGATCGCGCTGGTCTTCTTCCGGCGGCACGTGTTCCTGGCCGGCATCATGATCGGCGTCGCGGGCTGTACGAAGCTGTCGATCGGCCTGGTCGGCGTCGCGATGCTGTGGGCGCTGCGGGCCGACCGGCGTAAGTGCCTGTACTTCTGCGGCGGCGGCGCGATCGCGATGGCCGGGCTGTACGCGATCGTCGGCCTGCAGGCCTTCCAGCAGGCCCGGTCGCAGACGTCGTTCATCTCGACCGGTACGCCGCACAAGGTGCTGCTGAGCTTCTTCACGCTGTTCCTGCCGAACGGGTTGGTCCGGACCGTGCTGGCGATCCTCGCGTGGGTCGGCCTGATCGTGGTCGCGATCCTGCTGACGCAGGTGTTCCCGAAGTCACTGGTGCCGCAGACGCATCCGGAGGACCCGACACCGGCCGCGATCCGGTACACCGCGATCTACGCGATCGCCTGGGTGCTGACCGCGATGTACTCGCTGCCCTGGTACGACGTGATCGCCTGGGTCGCCCTGGCCGCGGTCGCCGCGTCGAAGGTCGACAGCCTGATGATCGTCCGTACGACGATGCTCGCGATCGCGTACGTCCCGGGCCGGGATCCGCACGCGCGGCAGGTCGCGGCGAGCCTGTCGGACTCGCTGGAGTTCTTCAGCGCCCGCCTCCGCGACACCATCTGCCCCGCGATCGAGCTGGCGGTGCTGATCGGCCTGATCGTCTGGGCCCGCCGCAACGGCGCCCAGTGGTGGCCGTACGACTGGCCCCGCCGCAAGCAGAAGCCGCTCCCGGAGAAGGCCGCGTCGGTCTAGCTCCAGAGGGCTTCCGCCGCGGCGACCGCGCGGGCCAGGACGAGCTTCACCGGTTGGTTCAGCTCGGCGGCGGCCGCGACCACGTCGTCGTACTCCGGCTGCACGTTCACCACCTGGCCGTCGTACCGCGCGATCTTGACGCTGATCGACTGGCCGTCGAGCTTGATCGTGGTGAACTCGCGGTCGGCGGCGTGCTTGCTGATCGGGTACTCGCGGAGGCCGATCGCGGTGGTCTCGGCGAGGATCACCCGCCGTACGGCGTCGGCCTTCGCGCTCGTGACCAGCACGGAGAGCGTGTGCGCCGGGCGGCCCTTCTTCATCAGGATCGGGGTCAGCCAGGCGTCGGCCGCGCCCGCTTTCAGCAGGCTCGCCAGGATCTGTGGCCACAGCCGCGGGTCGAGGTCGTCGACGTTCGTCTCGTAGACCAGTTCCGTCGCCGGGCGGTCGGCGGACTCGCCGACGATCACGCGGAGGATGTTCGGTACCTCGACCGGGTCCCGCCCGCCGGCGCCGACACCGGTCGTGGTGACGCGCATCGGCGGCATCATCCCGAACTCGTCGGCCAGGGTGGCGAGCAGCGCGGCGCCGGTCGGCGTCGTCATCTCGTACGGCGCCGTACCGCCGACCACGGGTGCGCCGGCCTCGGCCACCAGGTGCAGCACCGCCGGGCCCGGAATCGGGATGCCGCCGTGCTGCCCGCGGACCTGACGCCCGCCACCCAGCGCGATCGTCGACACCACCACGTGCTCCAACCCGAGGCTGACGGCTGCCGCCGCGACACCGACGATGTCCGCGATCGCGTCCAGCGCCCCGACCTCGTGAAAGTGCACCGTGTCCGGCTCTACCCCGTGAGCGGCCGCCTCAGCCCGAGCCAACCGCCCGAAGGTGTCCAAGGCCCGAACTCGCACCGGCTCATCCAGCGCCGCTTCCTCGAGCAACCGCCGAACCTCAGCCCAAGCCCGCGTCGGCGCATGCGCATGCCCATGCCCCGCCCCGGCGTCACGCCCGTGCCCTGCGTCAGCCTCGTGCCCATGCCCGTGCCCTGCGTCAGCCTCGTGCCCATGCCCATGCCCGGCGTCAGCCTCGTGCCCGTGCCCATGCCCGGCGTCGGGCTGGTCCCCGTGCCCATGCCCGTGCCCGCCGTCAGCCTCGTGCCCGTGCCCATGACCGTGGCCTGCGTCAGGGATGTTTTCCGGGTGTGGTTCGCCGTTGACCTCGACCGTGGCCTTGGTGGCGGCGATCTGGTGGCGGGCCGTCTGCGTGACGGTGACGGACAAGGAGGGGTCCACGGCGGCGACAGCCGCGTTCACGGACGCCAGGTCCGCACCGGCGGAAAGGAGCGCGCCGAGGAGCATGTCGCCGGAGGCGCCGGCGGAGCAGTCGATCCAGGCCGTGCGCATCAGGCGTCCTTCCGTTCGCGCGGAACCGACTGCCGCGCGACGCGGGCGGCGAACACGCCGGCCCCGAACCCGTTGTCGATGTTCACCACGCTCACCCCGGGCGCGCACGAGTTCAGCATCCCGAGCAGCGCGGCCAGACCACCGAACGAGGCGCCGTACCCGACCGACGTCGGCACGGCCACCAGCGGTACGCCGACCAGCCCACCGACCACGCTCGGCAGCGCGCCCTCCATCCCCGCCACCACGATCAGGCAGTCCGCCGCGTCCAGCCGCTCGCGCTCCCCGAGGATCCGGTGCAGCCCCGCGACGCCCACGTCCGTGATGACGTCGACCCCGGCCCCGAACACCCGAGCCGTCGTCGCCGCCTCGGCAGCCACGGGGGCGTCCGACGTACCGGCAGCCACGACAGCGACCGTCCCCTGCTGCGTCGGCGGCTCACCAAGCACCGCCGTACGGCCGACGGGGTCGACCACAGCATCCGGCAGCGCGGCGGCGACAGCGTGCTGCGCCTCCTCCGTCAGCCGGGTCGCCAGTACGGCGTGGTCCGGGTGCGTGGCGTGCAGGGTCCGCAGCAGTTCCACGACCTGAGACGGCGTCTTTCCGGCACCGTAGACGACTTCGGCGTCCCCGGTACGCTCCAGCCGGTCGGTGTCGAGCCGCGCGTACCCCAGGTCGTGGACGCCCGGTTGAACCCCCTGATCAGGCAAATGTGTCACGCCGCGAATCTACGTTGCCGCGGCCCGAGGTGCCGCATCCGCTCCGCCCCGTGCACGCTGTGCGATCACCTGAACACTCAGGCGATGCTTTAGGCTCTCGTGCGTGTCTTCGTCGTTAGCCGGTGCCTTCGGGGTCGCCGCCCTCTTCGTGGCGGTGCTAGCCCTGGTGTTCGCGATCCAGGCCCTGCGGGCCCGGACGGTCTCGTCGGACCACGTCCCTCCCGCCGCGCACCCAGAGCCCGAGCCGCAACCGGCCCAGCCGGAGGCCAAGCCCGGCACGGTCAAGTCGGAGCTGCGCAAACTGGGCAAGGACCTCGACGTCACCCGCGCCGAACTCAAGGAGACCCTGCAGCACCTGGCCGTCGTCCGGTACGACGCCTTCGGCGAGACCGGCGGCAAGCTCTCGTGGTCGATGGCGATCCTGGACGACAACGGGGACGGGGTGGTCCTCACGTCGATCAACAGCCGCGCTGACGCACGGACGTACGCGAAGGAGATCAAGTCCTTCACCAGCGAGTCCAAGCTCTCCCCGGAAGAGGAAGAGGCCCTGGAAAACCTCCGCAAGGAAGCCGGTCCCACGGTCGACTGACCTGGCGACTCGGCCGCTCGACAGGACATATGGGGCCGAGCGGAGGTGTTGTGCGCGGCCCTGAGCGTGGCGATTGCGCAGCCGGCCCGACACATCCTGTCGACCTGCACACGCCCGCCCGCGGAGGACAGCGCTAGCGTCGTTTGGGGACGCGAGCCGTCAGCGCGCCCGGTTCGATCTCCGTATAGAGCGAGCGACCAGGCCCGATCGGGTCCCCGTCCAGCTGGCGTTGGACGTCTACCGCGGCGTGGATCTCGACCTGGCGGCCGGTGAAGCGTTCCAGGTACATGTCGGTGCGGTTGGTGCGGGTCATCAGGCGCCAGACGACTATCGGCCACTGGGTGACGCGGCGGGGGGCGATCACGACGACGTCGAGGAGGCCGTCGTCGGGGCGGGCGTCGGGGAGGAGGGGGATGTTGGCCTGGAGCATGCCTACGTTGCCGATCACGACCGTGCGGACGCGGCGTTCGATGGTTTCGCCGTCGTCGATGGTGATCTGGACGCGGACCGACGGGTGGTTGATGTTCTTCGCGGCCGACACCAGGTACGCGGTCCAGCCGATCTGCTTCTTCAGGTGCGGCGGGGCGTCGGAGATGATCGCGGCGTCCAGGCCGACGCCGGCCATCACGGCGAAGCGGTCGGTGTCGAGTTCGTCGCCATGCACCCGGACCAGGTCGATCCGGCGGTCGCGGCCCTCCAGGATGCGCTCCAGGGCGTCGTCCAGGTCGAGCGGGATGTGCAGGTTGCGGGCCAGCAGGTTCCCGGTGCCGGCGGGGATCACGCCGACGGGAATCCCGGTGTGGGCGAGCGCCGAGCACACCACCCGGACCGTGCCGTCGCCGCCGGCGACCAGCACCAGGTCCGACTCGTACTCGATCGCCTGCTTGGCCATCGCGCTGCCGGCGTCGTCGACGCGGGTCTCCAGCCAGAGCGGATCGTCGTACCCGCGGACCGCGAGCGCCCGGGTGACCTTCCGCCGGAACGCGACGCCGTCGCCGACCTTGATGGGGTTCACGATGACCGCGGCCCGCGGCGGGGTCGTCGTACCGTCGCCGTCGGACGACAGGGCCCGCCGGCGACGTCGCCGCAGCCCCGGCCGGAGGCCGAACCCGATCGACGTCGCGGTCAGGATCGCCAGCCCGAGCGCCCAGCCGCCGAGGACGTCGGACACGTAGTGCACGTTCAGCGCGATCCGGTCCGCGGACGCGATCCACACCACCGCGATCACCGGCAGCAGCACCAGCAGCCGGAACCGGCGCCGCCAGCCGCGCACGGACGGCAACACCACGCCGAGTGCTCCGGCCATCACGAACGCCGCGGTCGCGTGACCGGACACGTACGAGAAGCCGTCGGTATCGACGAGCATCCCGGCCGGCCGCTCCCGCTCGAAGATCGCCTTGACCACCTGGACCAGGATCAGCTCCGCGGCCGCCGACGTCAGCAGCCAGATCGTCAGCAGCCGGGCCCGGCGATGCCACAGGTACGCCGCGACGATCACGATCGCCGCCCGCGAGGTCCACGGCAGCACGACCGCCCCGACCACCTGCCAGAAGTCGACGAAACCTTCGTGCGTGGCGCCGTACGACGCGGCGCGCGCGGCGACCGACTGGTCCCAGCGGGCCAGCGGCGGCCACTCCTTGAACACCAGCACCGTGACCACCGCGAAGGGCAGCGCACCCAGCACGACCGTGAGTACACGGCCGACCGGACTGGGTGGGTGGTGGTTCATCGCCCGCTCAGATCCCCCTCGATGGTCACGTGTTGCTAGCCCATCATCCCGAATAGACTTCGCCGGTTCTGACACGCCCCGATACCCTCAGGGTGTGATTGACGCGAAACTGCTCCGTGAGACCCCTGATGTCGTGCGCGCCGCCCTGACCAAGCGTGGCGAGAGTACTGACCTGGTCGACCAGATCCTGGTCGCCGACAGTGAGCGTCGATCGTCCATCTCCGCCTTCGAGGCGCTCCGGGCCGAGCAGAAGTCGCTCGGCAAGCAGGTCGCGCAGGCCAAGGGCGACAAGCGGGCCGCGCTGCTGGAGCGCACCAAGACGCTGGCCGCCGAGGTGAAGGCCAACGAGGCCGCGGCGAACGAGGCGGGGAACCGCTTCGACGAGCTCGCCCGCGCGCTGCCGAACCTGGTGTCCGACGAGGCCCCGGTCGGCGGCGAGGACGACTACGTGGTGGTGGAGGAGGTCGGCAAGCCGCGCGACTTCGCCGCCGAGGGGTTCGAGCCCCGCGACCACCTCGAGCTGGGCGAGCTGCTGGGCGCGATCGACATGGAGCGCGGCGCGAAGATCTCGGGCAGCAGGTTCTACTTCCTCAAGGGCGCCGGCATGCTGCTCCAGCTCGGCATGCTCCAGCTGGCCGTCCAGCAGGCGGTCGAGGCGGGCTTCACCCCGATGGTGACGCCGACGCTGGTCAAGCCCGAGGTGATGGGCGGCACCGGGTACCTGTCGGCGCACGACGACGTCTACCGGCTCGAGGACCCCGAGCTGTACCTGACCGGTACGTCGGAGGTCGCGCTCGCCGGGTACCACATGGACGAGATCCTCGACCTGTCGAACGGCCCGATCCGGTACGCCGGGTGGTCGTCCTGCTACCGCAAGGAAGCCGGGTCGCACGGGAAGGACACCCGCGGGATCATCCGCGTCCACCAGTTCGACAAGGTCGAGATGTTCTCCTACTGCAGGCTCGAGGACGCGGCCGCGGAGCACCTGCGGCTGCTGGGCTGGGAGAAGGAGATGCTCGACAAGATGGAGCTGAGCTACCGGGTGATCGACACCGCGACCGGTGACCTCGGCGTCTCGGCGTACCGGAAGTTCGACTGCGAGGCGTGGGTGCCGACCCAGGGCCGGTACCGCGAGCTGACCTCGACGTCGAACTGCACCGACTTCCAGGCCCGCCGGCTGAACATCCGGCACCGCGACGCCGACGGCAAGACGCAGCCGGTCGCGACGCTGAACGGCACGCTGGCGACCACCCGCTGGATCGTCGCGATCCTCGAGACCCACCAGCTGGCCGACGGCTCGGTCCGCGTGCCGACCGCACTCCAGCCGTACGTCGGCGGACGCGAGGTCCTCGAACCGGTCGCTCGATGACCGACGGTGCACAGTTCCAGCGGCCGACAGCTGTTGCCCTGGACATCGATGGGACGCTGATCGACCACGACGAGGGGCTGTCGCCCGCGGTTCTGGACGCGGTGCGCCGGACCGCCGAGCAGGTCCCGGTGTTCCTGGCCACCGGCCGGGCCTGGTCCACCACCCGGCCGGTGGCGCAGCGGCTGCGGCTGCCGGCCGGCGGACTCGTTGTCTGTAGCAACGGTGCGCGCACGCTCCGCTACCCGGACGGCGAGGTCGTCGACGAGCGGACCTTCGACCCGTCGACGGTGATCGAGTCGGTCCGGCGGTACGCGCCGAACGCGCGGATGGCGGTCGAGGAGTACGACGGCAGCTACCTGGTCACCGAGCCGTTCCCGGACGGCGACCTGGGCCGGGACGCGCGGATCCGGGTGGTCGCCGACGAGGAGCTCGCCCCGCAGCCCGTGACCCGGTTGATCATCCGCGACCCGAACCAGTCCGAGAGCGATTTCGTCCACCTGGCGGAACGCCTCGGCCTGCACGGGGTCAGCTATTTCGTCGGCTGGACCGCGTGGCTCGACATCGCGCCGGAGGGTGTGGACAAGTCGACAGGGCTGAAGGTCGCGCTCGCGCAGTACGACCTGGACCCGGCCGGCCTGCTCGCGATCGGTGACGGACGCAACGACATCGAGATGCTCAGCTACGCGGGGCTGGGGATCGCGATGGGCTCCGCCCCGGACGAGGTCAAGGAGTCGGCCGACGAGGTCACCAAGTCGGTCCAGGACGACGGCGTCGCCGCAGTACTCAACCGCTGGTTCTGAGTCAAGCCCTTTCGGCGACAACCGAAACCCTTGACACGTCCGATGCCTTAGGCAAGCGAAAGGCCCGGAATCCCCGCTGGTGCGGGGATTCCGGGCCTTCGGTCGGTCTGGCGATAGTCCGCTGGCGGGCCGAGTATCGGGTCAGGCGACGCGGGTGCTGCCGCTGCGGCGCGGGTGGTGCTGCTGGTCGACGACGGTGTCGAACGCGTCCAGCACGGCCTCGACCGCGGGACGCGGCCGCGGCGTCTTGGCGGCCGGGCTCTGGCCGCGGCGCGCCCGCCGAAGGTGCCGCTTGACGGTCGACAAGGAGCAGCCCAGCCGCATGGCCAGGGACTCCAGGCTGTCGTTCGGGTACTGGGTGCGCAGCCGCAGGACCTCTTCGTGGCTCACCGGCCGGCGGGTCCCCCGCGCGCCGGCCAGCTGGTCGAAGTCGTCCGCCTGCACCTCGACGTCGAGCAGGTTGCGGATCGAACGCCGTTGCACAGCAGTGGTTCCGGCCACGAAGCCGCTCACGTCGTGCTCGGCGACGGCGCTGTACAGGCAGTCGGTGAAGAGCGGGCACGAGGCGCACAGCGCCTTGGCCTCGCGGACGAGCTGCTCGTACCGCTCGCGGGTGCGACGGGTCGCGGACGCGGGCGGCGGCTCCTCCATCAAACGGTGCTGAAAGATGTCGGAACGCGCGATGCAGCCGGTCATTGCCCCCTCCCGGGTGGAACATGTGTCGACAGCCGCTCGAGAGCTACTGCCCCCCGGGCCCGCTAGATTGGCGCTGTTGACGATCATCAAGGCTCCCCAAGTCAAGACCCGAATGAACGAACGGTGAACGACGTTCGTCCGCACGGATCCGTTAGCTGGTGGACCCGCGCTTCGTTGCCGGCCCACCGTGTCGTCCCGGGCGCGGGACGCACCGATCCATAACTGTTGACGCCACTGCCGCGGTTTTGGTTGCAGCCAATTCCACAACAGTTCTTCGACGTTTGTGTACTTCCGGAGGTGGGGCGGCATCAGTCGCGCTGATCCAGAACACGCTTACGACGCGAACGAACAGCCCCCGGTTCCCCACCAGACCTCCGCATGAAATCACGCGCAAACCGGGCGGCGCAGGGGAACTTGCTGCCTTTGCAGCATCCTGCCGTAACGGTCTGATGACGTTGTCAAAAGCTCAACGAGATAAGTCAAAAAGACCTGAAGCCGACGTCGTACGGCTTGCGCCCGGGCGCCGACCAGGGTAATGCAGCAGCGGTTCGCCGAGCGATACGGTGGGCCTCGTGACGGCTTCGCAATACCCCCGCCTGATAGCTACCGATCTCGACGGAACGCTCGTCCGCAGTGACGGCACGGTGTCCGACCGGACGCGTGCCGTGGTTCTCGCGGCGCAGCGAGCCGGAAGTGTTTTCGTGATGGTCACCGCCCGGCCACCTCGCTGGCTGCACGACCTCGCCTACCTGGTCGGTGACCACGGTGTCGCGATCGTTGCCAACGGCGCCATTCTGTACGACGTCCTGCGCCGTAAGGCGATCCGGACCCGGCTGATCGAGCCGGCGGTCGCCCTCGAGGTGGCGCTGGCGATCCGGGCGGCGATCCCGGGCGTGCAGTTCGCCATCGAGCGACCGGACCGCTACGGACAGGAACCGGTCTACCAGAACGCCTACCCGAATCCGGACAACTCGCTGATCGC
This sequence comes from Kribbella sp. NPDC003557, assembly GCF_040610805.1. Classification (NCBI taxonomy): domain Bacteria; kingdom Bacillati; phylum Actinomycetota; class Actinomycetes; order Propionibacteriales; family Kribbellaceae; genus Kribbella; species Kribbella sp. NPDC003557. The sequence goes on along the minus strand of NZ_JBEXMY010000002.1, from coordinate 868,485 downwards.
CGCGGTGGAGGAGCTGCTTACGGAGCCGACCGCAAAACTGCTCGTCCGGCATCCCAGCCTGCACGCGGACGAGCTGCTCGGTCTGGTCGATCCGTTGGTGGGCCAACGAGTGACAGCCAGTCACAGCGGCGGTCACGGTCTGGTGGAGATCTCCGCGAGCGGGGTGTCCAAGGCGGCGATGCTCGCCGACTTCGCCGCAGAGCAAGGGATCTCGGCTGCTGAGACGATCGCGTTCGGTGACTCGGTCAACGACCTGCCGATGCTCGCCTGGGCCGGAACGGCGTACGGCATGGCCAACGCCCACCCCGAAGTCCTCGCGGTGGTGGAACGAACCGCTCCCGCAAACGACGAGGACGGCGTCGCCGCCGTCCTCGAGGAGTTCTTCCAGCCTTTGAAATAAGGCGTTACAAGTACATCCCGCCGCTGCCCGGGCCGTCCGTGTTGCCGGCCTGCGGTGCTTCCGGGAACTGCCCGTCGGGGAGCTGTTGCCCGCCGGGCAGGGCGCGGCGCATCTGCTCCAGCTGCTGGCGCGCGGCCATCTGCTGCGCGAACAGCGCCGTCTGGATGCCGTGGAACAGGCCCTCCAACCAGCCCACCAGCTGCGCCTGCGCGATCCGCAGCTCGGCCTCGGTCGGCGTGCTGTCGTCGGTGAAGTCGAGACTGAGCCGCTCGAGCTCCTCGACCAGCTCCGGCGCCAGGCCGCTCTCCAGCTCCTTGATCGACGCCTCGTGGATCGACCGCAGCCGCGCGCGGGAGGCTTCGTCGAGCGGCGCCGACTTCACCTCTTCCAGCAACTGCCGGATCATGTTGGCGACCCGCATCACCTTGGCCGGCTGCTCCACCAGTTCGGTGACCGAGCGCGGCTCGTCCTGCTCGTCGTGGTCGTTGTCGGAGCGCGGCGGCCCCTCGACGGCCATGCCGTCCGGCCCGACGATCAGCACCTTGCCGTCCTCGGTCCGCGCCCCGGCCATCGGAACTTCCTGGCCCTCGCTGCTGCTCTCGCTCATCTGCCCATCCTAGATCGCGGTCCCCGTGCGGTACCCGACGGGCGTTCTAGGATGCACGCGCACGATGACGACGTACGGCGTCCCGGTTCGCGCAGGCCGGACTGCAGTAGCGCTGGCGGCCGGTGCGCGACAGATCGGCGTACACGTTGGCGCAGCCATCGGTGGCGCAACGGCCGAGCCTGGTGATGCCGCGGCCGGCCAGATGCAGCGCCGTACCGGTGCTGATCAGGGTCGCGACCAGTCGCCCGACCGGGACGTCGTCCGGCCGGTAATGCATGTGCCAGCCGTCGCCGGCGTGGTTGGTGAGCCGCGGATGCTCGGTGTACTTCGCGAGCATCGCGTTCACCAGGTCGACGCGGGTCTGTTCGTCGGGGGCGTCCACGACCTGCAACCACTCGCCGAGCGCGGTCCGGACCGCGGCCAGATCCGCCTCGGTGACCTGGCGCTCACGCACCAGACGGCTTTCGACGCCGCTCTCCTCGCACCGCTCGGCCAGCTCGTCCGGCGTGGTCGCCGGGCGGGTGGCCAGGTTCACCGCGAGCAGGACCGCGTCAGCGCCGTAAGGGTTGAGATGCATAATGCCATTACATCACGATGGGTGCATGACTGAAACCCACCGTCATCGCTGGTCCGCGATCTCGAGCCACCACGTCAGCGAAGGCCTGGTCGTGTACCAGCGGTGTGCTTGTGGCCAGTGGCGCGTCACAAGCACACCGCCCTATCCGGTCGCCTACCCCGAGGTCGCGCTAGTCGATGCGGCTGACCATGGGTAGCCGGGATCGCGTGAGCAGCCAGGCGAGCAGCCCGGCGAACAGCGGTACGACGAGCACGATGCCGCCGATCTCCGCCCACGGGACCACGAACCGCGGCGACCCGAACGCGGCGTGCGCGGTGTAGCCGTACAGCGCGCCGACCCCCACGCCCAGCACGCAGCCCAGCTGCCCGAGCACCCACGCCTGGGCCGCCGCGAGCGACCGCCGGCGCCTCGGTGGCGCGCCGACCGCCGCGAGCGTGGCCAGATCGGCCCGGCCCTCGGCAGCCGACAACGACACGGAGATCGCGACGCCGAGCAGGGTCACCACGGTGGCGGCGAGCAGGATCCCGATCAGGAACAGCCGCGCCGGGCTCTGGTACCCCTTCTCGACCACCAGCCGGTCGTCCTCGCCCAGCAGCCGGGCGACCGCCGCCAACTCGTCGGCGGTCGGATCTCTGGTGAGCTCGAAGTGCACCTCGGAGACCTGGATCGTGCCCAGCTCACGGGCAGCCTGCTCGCCGATCAGCGCGGTGTCGCGGAAGAACTGCACCCGGGGCGGTGGTCCGAACGACACCGCGTCGAGATTCCGCAGATACTCGTCCCCGTCATCGTTGTGCATGGCAACCTTCTGGCCGGGGGCGAGCCGCACGTCCGGGACGACCACCTTGCCCGCGCGCATCGCCGCCGCCACCCGCGCGCCGTACTCGCCGAAGCGTTCGACGAAGGCGGGATCGGCTGCCTGCAGCGGCATCCCGGTCATGCCCGTCCCGTTCTCCGGCGTGGCGACGGCCAGGACGGGCGTGTAGCCGTACTGGTTGGCCTTCGTGTTCGGCAACTGGACGTACCCGAGCTCGTACTGCTGCCGGACCGGAAGCAGCCCGGCCAGCTGCGAGGCGAGCTGCGGTGTGTACGCGATCCCGCCGGAGACGTCCTGGCTGAACCGGACCATCGCATCGCCCTCATGCGCTGCGGCCGTGTAGTCCGCGGCGTCGGCGGCGATCGAGTTCGACGCCGCGAAGGCGACCGCGGCGGTGCCGGCCACGGCCATCATGATCGCCGCGGTCGCGGGACCCGTGCGGTGCCGGTGGCGCGCGGCGTCGCGCATCGCCATCCGGCCGCTCAGCGGCAACACCCGCGCGAGGCCGGCCACCTTGACGACCAGGCTCGGCAGCATCCACACGAGCGCGGCGATCGACGCGGTGATACCGAGCAGGACCAGCGCGATCGGGCCGGTCGGCGTGGCTGTCGCCTGCTGCCCGAGCTGCGACTTCTGCGCCGACTTCAAGGCCGCGCCGATCATCGCGCTGCCGGCGAACACGCAGACCAGGCCGCCGGCGAGCAGAACGAAAGCCGCGATCCGGATCCGCGCCGCCTTGGCGGCAACGGTGAACCGTCCGGTCAGCGCGGCCATCGGCGCTTGCCGACCGGCGCCGATCGCCGGTACGACGGCCGCGGCGAGTCCCGCGCCGAGACCGAGCACCGCGATCGCGGCGATCGTGCCCCACGGGATCTGCCAGGCGGTGAAGATCGAGTCCGTCATCGCCTCCCAGACCGGCTTCGCGCTGAACGCGGCGATCCCCGCGATCACCAGTCCGCCGGTCACGCCGACCAGCCCGGAGAACAGCCCTTGCATCAGGACGATCCGCCGGACGTCACCCGGCGTACCTCCGGCCGCCATCACCAGGCCGAGCTCGCGGGTCTGACGCCGGGCGCCGACCGCGAACGCCGTACCGGCGAGCAGCACGATCTCCAGGATCCCGAAGCCGATCACCAGCGCCATCGCGGCGTACGGGCCGATGTCGTCGGCCGACGTTCCGTAAGGGCTCGGCGGCGGGTCCACGATGGTTGCCCGCGGCAAGAGGAAGAGACCCTTGCCGGTCAGCTCGGTGTTGAGCTGACCGGCGTCGGCCGAGTCGGGCAGATCCACCAGGTACTGCACCGTGCGCGTCGGGTCGGGCTCGTACAGCGTCGAGTCCGGCGTGGCGAAGATCGCCCGCGTACTCTGCGGCGTGAGCATCCGGGCGATGCCGACGACGGCGTAGCTCCGGCCGCTCGTGCTCACGACGATGTCGGACCGGCCGAGGCTCTTGGCGAGTGACGGCGAGATCGCGACCTCGTCGGCCTTCGCGGGCAAACGGCCCTTGTCGAGCCGCACCGTCCCGCTCGTCAGCGGATCAGTGCCTTCGCCGGTGAGCAGGGTGACCGACGTCTTCGACTCCGGGCCCCGGATCTCGGCCATGCCGGAGTCGACGAACATCCGGGCCAGCTTCGTCCCGGCCGGGAGCAACGGCTTCGGGTCGAACGTCGCCGGAGTCCGGACCGCCTTGTCGTGCCCCTCGGCCGGCGGCGGCTCGCCGTACGTCATGTCCTGGCCCGGCGGCACGTCGAGCTTGTCGTACTGCGTGACGTCGAGCCGGGCGTCGGCGCGGCCGATCGTGGTGGTGGCCAGCGTTTCACCGGTCGGGCTGGCGGACTTCAGGACGATGCCCAGCCAGGTCGCGGCCAGGACCGGCAGTCCGATCAGCGCGGCGACCAGGAACGTCCGGCCGAGCGTTCGTCGCGCCGTCCGCCGGGCGATCCGCAGCGGCGGACCCCACTGGCCCATCAGCGGCGCTCCAGCAGCGCGTCGGCCTCGGGCAGCGGCCCGGCCTGTCCCACCAGGACGCCGTCGCGCAGGTAGACCACGCGGTCGGCCCAGGCGGCGTCCCGCGCGCCGTGGGTGACGAGCACTCCGCCGATCCCGTGCTGGTCGCAGCGGTCCCGGAGCAGCCGCAGGACGGCCTCGCCGGTGTCGGAGTCGAGCGCGCCGGTCGGCTCGTCCGCGAGCAGCAGGCGCCGTTCGCCGACGACCGCACGGGCGATCGCCACGCGTTGCCGTTGGCCGCCGGACATGTCGTCGGGGAAGCGATCGGCGAGGTCGTCGATGCCCACCTCCTGCAGCGCGGCCACGGCGTACTTGCGGGCCGTCCGGCTCCGGGTGCCGTCCAGCTCCAGCGGAAGCGCGACGTTCTCGGCCGCGGTCAATGCCGGGATCAGGTTGAAGTCCTGGAACACATAGCCGATCCGGCGCCGTCGCAGCGCGGCCACGGCGTTCCGGCCGAGGGTGGTGATGTCGTTGCCGTCGACAAGTACTTCGCCCGCGGTCGGCCGGTCGAGACCGCCGGCGCAGGTGAGCAACGTCGACTTGCCCGACCCGGACGGGCCCATGACGGCGACCAGCTCGCCCGGAGCGACCGTCAGGTCCACGCCACGCAAGGCATGGACGGCCTGCTCGCCCTGTCCGTGCGTCCGGGTCAGATTGCGAATGTCCAGGATCATGAGCGCGCCTCCTCCTCGTCCGGTACGGCGTAGGTCTGCGGCGCGGGGCGTGGTTTGCCGCGGTGGCGTAACAGCAGCGCCTCGCAGTGGTCCAGCCAGCGGATCTCGGCCTCCGCGGCGAAGATCATCGACTCGACGACCAGCTGCCAGGAGATCTCGCCGTCGCTGCTGTTGCGCTTCAGCCGGGTCAGCTCCTGCAGCGACTGCATCGTCGCCGTCCGCTGTCGCTGGACCACCGCACCGACGTCCACACCGGGCACCGCGAGCGCCAGCGCGAGCTTGATCGCGAGCTCGTCCCGCGGCCGCGACTCCCGGGTCACCGGCGTCCGGAACCAGGTCGCCAGCTCGTCCCGCCCGGCCTCGGTGATCTCGTACATCGACCGGCCGTCGTCCTCCTGGGCTGCCGCCCGGACCGCCGCGGGCTGGACGAGTCCGTCGCGTTCGAGCCGCGTCAGCGTCGTGTAGACCTGCCCGATGTTCAGCGGCCAGGTCGCTCCGGTCGCGGTCTCGAACTCGCCGCGCAACTGATAGCCGTACTTCGGCCCGTCCTGCAGCAGCGCCAGCAATCCATGCTTGATCGACATAGATACTGAGTATGCATACCGAGTATGCGCCGGTCAATCCTCGCGCGTCAGGCGGCGCACCAGGCGGGCGGTGATCGCCTGCACGTCGTACGGCCGGCCGGTGCCGGGTGTCAGCTGGTCGAGGACCAGGCCGTCGATGGCGAAATGCAGCAGCCGGATCTCCTCGGCGCCGCCCGGCAGGCCCGCGTTCGCGTTGAAGGCGACGTCGGCGTCGAAACCCTGCCGGAGCGTGCGTGACAGGATCTCGTGCAGGCCGGGGCGACGCGCTGCCTCCAGCCGGAGCTCGAGCAGGGCGAGGGTGATCTCCGGCCGGCCGAGCAGGCGCTCGACGATGTAGTGGGCGTAGTCCGTCATCAGGTCGAGGCCGGGCTCGCGCTCGGCGAGCGGCGCGATGACGGCCTCGTCCGGCGCCAGCCGCTCGAAGATCCGCTCGCCGAGCGCGCCGAGGAGCGCGTCACGGGTCTTGAAGTAGTTGGACGCCGTACCGGCCGGGAGTCCGGCGGCGGCGTCCACGGCTCGGTGGGTCAGGCCGCGGGCGCCGGCCTCCGCGAGCACGGCGAGGCCGGCGTCGGCCAGCTGGGTACGGCGTTCCGGATTCCGGGGCATGTTGACAAGGCTAGCAGAGGTCCACTACAACTGTCGTACACAACGACAACAGCTGTAGTAGTCAGGAGAATGTATGCAACCCGCGGCATTCGGCGCGACCGTCGTCACCGACCACCCCTCGGAGGTCGCCGCCTTCTATATGCAATACCTCGACCTGCAGATCGCGATCGACCTCGGCTGGTTCATCACCGTCCGCCGGGGACCGGCCGACTGGGAGCTCGCGATCATGGAGCGCGGGCACCCGACGATTCCGGCGGCGGTGTCGGCGCAGCAGGAGAGCAGCACCGTCTTCGGCTTCATCGTCGAGGACGCCGACAAGGTCGCCGCCGCGCTCCGCGCCGGTGGTGTCGAGCTGGAGACCGAGCCGGTGACCGAGATCTTCGGGCAACGGCACTTCTTCGTCCGGGACCCGGCCGGCACCTGGATCGACGTGATCCAGCTGGTCGCGCCCGACCCGGAATGGGTCGCGGCCAACCTGCCCACGGCGCCATGATCCCGGGCGTCAGAGGGTGAGCAGGACCTTGCCGAGCTGGGTCGACTGCTCGAGCGTCTCGTGGGCCTTCGCGACCTCGGCGAGCGGGAACGTCGAGTGCACGATCGGCCGGACCTTCTTCTCCGCGATCAACGGCCAGACGTGCCCGACGACCTCGGAGATGATCCGGCCCTTGTCCGCCACCGAGCGGAACCGCAACCCGGTCGCGATCACCGAGCCACGCCTGCTGAGCAGCCGCCCGAGGTCGAGCTCACCCTTCGCACCGCCCTGCATCCCGATCACCACGAGCCGCCCGTCGTACGCGAGCGTCTTCACGTTGTCGGTCAGGTACTTGGCGCCCATGATGTCGAGGATCACGTCGGCCCCGGCATCGTGGGTCGCTTCCTTCACCACCGACGCCCACTCGGCTTCCTTGTAGTTGATCGCGACATCCGCGCCGAGCCGGGTGCAGAACTCCATCTTCTCCGCGTTGCCGACCGTGGTCAGCACCCGCGCGCCGTGCGCGACGCCGAGCTGGATCGCCATCGTGCCGATCCCGGACGAGCCGCCGTGCACGAGCAGGGTCTCACCCGGCTTGAGATGCGCGGCCATGAAGACGTTCGACCAGACGGTCGCGACGACCTCGGGCAGCGCGGCCGCGCTCACCAGGTCGACGCCGTCCGGCACCGGCATCACCTGCGGAGCCGGTACGACGACCTTCTCCGCGTACCCGCCGCCGGCCAGCAGCGCGCAGCACTCGTCACCGACCGACCAGCCCTCGACCTCGGCGCCGACCGCGGCGATCCGGCCGGAGACCTCGAGGCCGATCGTGCCGGGGGCGCCGGGCGGCGGCGGATAGAAGCCCTGACGCTGCAGCAGGTCGGCGCGGTTCACGCCCGCGGCGACGACGTCGATGACGACCTCGTCGACGGCCGGTTCCGGGTCCGGGATCTCGCCGATCCCGAGCACGTCGATTCCGCCGGCACCTTTACACACGACAGCTCGCATGCCGCCCAACTTACCCTCAGCGCTCGACGAGCTTCGCCAGGTCCTGAGCGATCGAGTCGAGGTAAGTGGTCTCGCCTATCGACTTGAACCAGTCCCATAGCTCGAGTGAGTGGTACAGCCGGTAGAGGTCGATCCGGTCGCCGGCCACGGCGCCGTACCCGTCGGTGAGACCCGCGAGTTTCTGGGCGTTGTCGTGCGCCGAGTACTGGATGGTCTTCGCGAGGTCCACGAGCGGGTCGGCGGCGATCGCGTTCTCGACATCGATGAAGCCGTTGACGCGCCAGGTGTCCGGGTCCACGAGGATGTTGCCTTCGTGGAAGTCGTTGTGGCACAGGACGGCAGCCCTGTTGTCCGCGAACAAGTACTGCTTCTTCTCGACGTGCGCAGTGATCTGCGCGTGCAGCTCGTGGTCCCCGCCCAGCTGCTCGAACTCGCCCAGCTTCTTGGCGAACTGGCGTCGCATGTACTGGTCGTTGTCCGGCAGCGGGTCGAGGATCTGATCGGTCAGGTACCCGTACGCCGGCTGCCCGATCCGATGGACCCGGCGCAGCAGCTCCCCGAGCTGGGCGTACATCGCGCGCCAGCGGGGCGGCTCGACCTGGGACAGCGGTTCGCCGTCGATCTTCGACAGGATCGTGACGCCGTCACCGACGTGCAGCACCCGCGGGATCGAGCCGCCGACCTCGGGCTCGAGCATCCCGTACACGTGGACTTCCTTGGCCTGCTTCCAGCGCCACTCCGGTGCGTAGGCCTTCACGATCAACGGATCGCCGGCCGTCCGCACCTCGTACACAGTGCTCAGTTGTCCGCCGGTGCGCTCGACCACCTCGCCGGCCTCGACTCCCATCGCGTCCCGGACCAGCTGCGCGACATCCATGCGTCGAACGTATGGGCGGCGTCCAGCGGTTTTCAGCCGTCCAGGTCCGCCCACGTGTCGACGTCGTCGCCCGCGTGGGTCGGGTCGGTCCAGCTGAGGTCGAGGCGGGCGAGCGTACGGCGTACCGACTTGTCCCTCGGGTCGCCGACCTGCTGGATCGCGGCTTCGAGCGCGGTACGCCGGTACGCGGTGGCGAGCTGCTGCTCCCGGCCGTCGGTGTCCCGCAGTCCGTGTCCGTCGTGCTCGGCCAGGCCCTCGACGAGTGTGGTCACGTCGGCAGCGGTGATCCACGGCAGGTCGCAGCTCACCACCACGACGACCGGTGCCGTCCCGTGCTGAAGCCCTGCCGCCAGTCCCGCGACAGGCCCGCCAGACGGCGGGTCCTCGACGGTCCAGCTCACGTCGCGGGACGTCGTACGCACCGGCCCGACCACTACGGTCGACACGGCTCCCGCCGTCGCCGCCAGCACTCGATCCAGCAACGACACCCCGTCGAGCACCAGCATCGCCTTGTCCACACCGCCGAATCGCGTGGACCCGCCCCCAGCCAGCACGATCGCATCGAACTCCACACTTGCAGTCTCGCATCACTCCTTCGGCAGCAGCGCCTCTCTGGCCTGTCGCATCCGCTCGAGCTCCTCGGGGCTCAGCGCGGCCATCGCCTTCCGTCGTTGAGCCTCCAGTGCCTCGAGCTCCTCGGGTGTGAGGTTCTCCGTCAGACGGCGGCGCTCCTCCACCATCGACGCGTACTCCTCACGTGTCAGCGTCCGGTTCATAGCTGTGGTCACCTCGATCAGTTCGATGAGTGTCTGGGCGGACGGTTCGTGGGCTCGGTCGAGGCCGTCCAGGACACCGAGCAACGTGGTTCGCGCCAGTTCTGCCGCCGCGATCTGCTCCTCGACGAGGTCGAGTTGCGTGCGGACCAGCCCGCGGGGATCGCTCAGTTCGCCGTCCAGGACCTGCCCGATCTCCGCCAGCGACAGCCCGAACCCGCGCAACGCGACGATCCGGTGCAACCGACGTACGTCCCCGGCGTCGTACTGCCGCTGTCCGCTCCGCCGCCCCGGCCGCAGCAGGCCGATCTCGTCGTAGTGGTGCAGCGTGCGGACGCTGAGGCCGGTGGCTTCGGCGAGTTCGCCGACCCGCCAGGTCCTGTCTGCGGTGTCCATGCGATCGACGGTAGGTCCTCACGTCGTGTGAGGTTCAAGTCGTGTGTTCGTGCGGCACCATGGAGAGATGAGGATCGCCGTGGTGCAGACCGCCAGCAGCTACGACAAGGCCGCCAACCGGGACGCGGTGGCTCGCCTGGTCGCTGAGGCCGCGCAGGGGCGGCCGGATCTGGTCGTGTTGCCGGAAGCGATGATGTCCGACTTCGCGGTCGAGGGGGAGTCGGTCGCCGAGGCTGCCGAACCGCTGGACGGCGAGTTCGTCACCACCCTGCGGAAGGCTGCCGTCGAGCACGAGGTCGCGATCGTGGCCGGGATGTTCGAGCGCAGCTGCGACCAGCATCGGCCGTACAACACGCTGCTGGCCGTCGGGGCTGACGGCGTACTGCTCGGCGCTTATCGCAAGATCCACCTGTACGACGCCTTCGGGTACAAGGAGTCCGACCAGCTGACACCGGGTGACGTAGCTCCGGTGGTGATCGAGATCGGCGACCACTCGCTCGGTCTGATGACCTGCTACGACTTGCGGTTCCCGGAGCTGTCGCGCGCTCTGGTCGACGCGGGCGCGGAGGTGCTTGTTATCCCGGCCGCATGGGTCCGGGGACCGCTCAAGGAGCACCACTGGACGACACTGCTCACGGCTCGCGCTGTAGAGAACACCTGTTATGTCGCGGCCGCCGCACAGAACGGCAAGAAGTACTGCGGCCTCAGCCAGGTCATCGACCCGCAGGGCGTCGCTCTGGCGTCGGTGGGTGAGGCAGACGGGCAAGCGTTCGCTGAGGTCTCGGCCGAGCGGCTGGCCGACGTACGCAAGCGCAACCCTTCGCTGCAGAATCGTAGGTACACCGTCACGCCCCGCTGACCACTGCGCGGACCGGCCGGTCCGGCGAACTCCCTGACCCGTTAGCCTCCTGGGCGTGGCGGATGGGTTTGATCTGGAGCATCACGGCGATCTCGAGGTCGGCGACGGGTTGGTCGACCTCGCCGTCAACGTCCGCGCGGGCACGCCGCCGCCCTGGCTGCTCGACGCGATCACGGCGAGCCTGACCGACCTCGCGGCGTACCCACGGCAGGACGCGGCCGTCGCCGCGGTCGCACACCGGCACGGCGTCGCCCCTGACCGGGTGCTGCTCACCGCTGGAGCCGCGGAGGCGTTCGTGCTGATCGCGCGGGCGTTCCGGCCGCGGCACCCGGTCGTGGTGCACCCACAGTTCACCGAGCCGGAGGCGGCGTTGCGCTCGGCCGGGCATCTGGTCGACCGGGTGATCCTGCGGCCCGAGAACGGGTTCGCGCTCGACCCGTCCGCCGTACCGGCCGATGCCGATCTCGTCGTCATCGGCAACCCCACCAACCCGACGTCGGTCCTGCACCGCGCCGACGAGCTGCGCGAACTCGCCCGCCCCGACCGGATCCTGGTCGTCGACGAGGCGTTCATGGACGCCGTGCCGGGGGAGCCCGAGTCGCTCGTCGGGGCTTCGATCCCCGGGCTCGTGGTGGTGCGGAGCCTGACGAAGACGTGGGGACTCGCGGGGCTGCGGGTCGGGTACGTCGTCGCCGGCGCGGGTCTCGTCGAGCAGTTGGCCGCCGTACAGCCGCACTGGCCGGTGTCCACTCCTGCACTCGCGGCGGCGATTGCCTGCAGCAACGAGCGGGCCGTCGCGGAGGCGGAGCAGGCGGCGCTCGACATCGAACGCCAGCGTGTCCATCTGCTTGACGGTCTCGCAACAGTGAACGGACTCTCGACGTACGGCGTCGCGCGGGCGCCGTTCGTCCTGGTGCATCTTCGCGGGGCCGCCGATGTGCGGGAATCCCTGCGTGGAAAGGGGTTCGCGGTCCGGCGCGGCGACACGTTCCCCGGGCTCGGGCCCGACTGGCTGCGGATCGCCGTCCGGCCCGAGGACGTCACCGACCAGTTGGTGAAGGTGTTAATCGAGTTGGCGCTGTAACGCCACGGGGGTTTAGCTGAGGTCCACTTTGCGCACAAGATGACCAGTGCCCGGGTTGGTAGGTCTCGGGCAACTTTCTGGCCGTTCGCGAAGGGAGCAGCACAATGGGTCTCGACGATGACGACATGAACACCTCGTCCGAAGGCGGCGGCGAGTACGGAGGTTCGGGCGGGTCGACAGCTGCTCCCGGTGGCGGGTACGGCGGCGAGTCGTCGGACGGCGGTGCTGACGGCGGAGCCGATGGCGGCGCGGGCTACAGCGAAGGCCCGGCTGACGGCGGTGCCTCGCAGGGCACGCAGGACGGCGGCGCGGACGGTGGCGCTGGTGGCGAGGGCATCGCGGACGGTGGCGCGAACCCGGGCGGCGCGGACGGCGGCGCCGATGGTGGCGCTGACGGTGGTGCCGGTGGCGGCGGCTACGGCGAAGGCCCGGCCGACGGTGGCGCCTCGCAGGGCACGCAGGACGGCGGCGCCGACGGTGGAGCCGGTGGCGAAGGCCCCGCGGACGGCGGCGCGAACCCGAACGCGACCGACGGTGGTGCCGATGGTGGCGCTGACGGCGGCGCCGGCGGGAACTCCGGAAGCTGGTGACCACGGTGCCGGAGGTCGGGCCGTTCCCGCAGAACAACCATCCGGCCGAGCAGTCGGTGCCGGCCGGCGGTGAGCTGTTGCGAGATGAGCGCCCGGCCCTCCGGCGCTGTGTGGCGGGCGATCTGGACGAGTTCGCCAACTCCTACTGGGGTTCGCGGGCCTTGCTGTCCCATGGGCCCGACCTTCCCGCACCGTACGACGACCTGTTCAGCCTCGACGCCGTCGACGAACTCCTGTCCCGACGCGGCCTGCGGACACCGTTCCTGCGGATCGCGAAGAACGGGTCGGTGGTCGGCGACGGTCAGTTCACCGGATCGGCCGGCGTCGGTGCGGAGATCGCGGACCAGGTGCGGGACGACAAGGTGGCTGCGCTGTTCGCAGGCGGTCACACCGTCGTACTGCAGGCGCTGCATCGAACGTGGCCGGCCTTGGTCGACTTCTCCACGCAGTTGTCGGCCGACGTGGGGCACCCGGTCCAGATCAACGCCTACATCACGCCGGCCGAGTCGCAGGGCTTCTCCGCGCACTACGACGTACACGACGTGTTCGTCCTGCAAGTCGCCGGCGAGAAGCACTGGACGGTGCATGAGCCGGTCCATGTCGACCCGTTGCGTAACCAGCCGTGGACCGACCACGCGCGGGCCGTTGACGCTGCGGCGCGTGACACGGCGCCGGTGATCGATGAAGTACTGCGGCCTGGTGATGCGCTCTACGTGCCCCGCGGCTTCCTGCACTCGGCGAAGGCGCTGGGTGGTGTCAGCGCGCACCTGACCGTGGGTCTGCACACGCTGACGCGCTATCTGCTGGTGCAGGAGCTGGCAGCTCTTGCCGCTAACCAAGCATCCCTGCGCACCGCGCTACCTCTTGGTTTCGACCCTGGCGACCCTGAGCAACTGGCCGAGGTCCTGCCCGAGGTAGTCGAGCTGTTCACCCAGGAACTCCGCGCGGCGACCCCGGACGCGCTGGCCAACCGCCTGCGCCGTCGCACCTGGTCGAGCAACCGCCCGGCCCCGCTGCGACCGCTGGCCCACGCTGCGTCCATCACGTCCCTCGCAGTCGGCACGACGGTGCGCCTCCGCGCCGGGCTCCGCTGCCGCCTGGTCCCCGGCGATCCGCTCGTCCTGCAGCTACCCGACCGCACCATCACCTTCCCGGTGAGCACGGCCGCGGCGGTGACCGAACTCGTCTCCGGTGCCGAATGCAAGGTCGGCGACCTTCCCGGGCTCGACGACGCCGACCAACTCGTGCTGGTCCGCCGCCTGCTCACCGAGGCAGTCGTCGTGGCGCAGTAGACCGCTCTGGTAGTTGAAGTGGCAACAGTATCGTGAGGTGCTGTGGACCGAGACGACGTCAGGTACCGACCGGAGACCGGCTGCGCAGCACAAGCCGACCTCCGGCACGACGCCCTGACCGCAACCGCCCCACCCGCCGGACGCTGGCTCCTCATCGAGTCCCACTCACCCTGGCCCCGCCAAGCCCTGACTTCCCTTCAGCCCAGTTCGCCCCTTCAGCACAGTTCGGCCGAAGGCGACCTGAGTGGCGCTGTGGCGCGGAGGTGTCGTGAGCTAGGGATCCGGCCGGTGCTGGTCAGGCGGTACGGCCGGGTGGATCGGACCGGTTCCCGGCGATGGGGACTGGTGGACTGCTGGCCCGGGCGTGAGGGCGCCCGCTGGGGTGACTTGCCGACCGACGAGCACCTGCTCGAGGTCCTCGCCGGCAACGATCCAGGTCAGGTCAGCAACGAACCCGTGTACCTCGTCTGCACCCACGGCCGGCACGACGCCTGCTGTGCGGTCCGTGGACGACCCGTCGCCGCAGCGCTCGCGACCGCCTACCCGGAGCGCACCTGGGAGTGCAGCCACATCGGCGGCGACCGCTTCGCGGCGAACGTCGTCGTGCTGCCCCACAGCCTGTTCTACGGGCATGTCCCATCAGCCCGCGCCGTCGAGCTCGCCAAGCGGTACGACGAGGGCGTCGTCGTACCCGATCTCCTCCGTGGATCAGGTGCGTTCAACCCGCCCGTCCAAGCCGCTCAACACTTCGCCCGCGCCGCCGGTCACTCACCCGCGGTCGACCACCTCCTCCCGCAATCGCTCGAAGTCCTCGGCGAGAACCGCTGGCGGATCCTCCTCGCATCCACCCACGGCCCGATCGCCGTCGAAGTCTCGGCACACCTGGACACCGTCGAAGCCCGCCTGACCTGTGCGGGTTCCTCTCCCGCCCAGGTCCGCCGCTTCGAGCTCCATTCCCTGACCTTCGCCTGACCATCACCTGTTCGGCCAGAAGAAGATCGCTCAGGAGGGATCGATAGGGCGGTCCGAAGCGTGCTCGCCGTAGTACGCCGACTGGCGCGCCATGATGTCGCGCATGGACGTGCCGCGCGGCACGCCGTACACCGTCTCGGGAAAGTCCAGGTCGCGCTGGATCTGCCACAGCTTCTCGTGCCGGTCAGGGGAGAAGAGTTGGGCCGGGTCGCCGGCCGCGATCCATCCGATCGGGAGGACCGTGCCTGCTTCCAGCTTCGAGTTCACGTGCAGCACGCTGTTGATCCGCAGCTCCGCGCCCGCGCCGGCGACAGAACCGGGGAACAACGCGGCGCCCGTGGCGATGAAGACTTCGTCCTCGACCGTGGCGCCGTTGACGTGCGCATGGGGACCTATCAGAACCGCGTCGCCGATCAGCGCGGGATGGTCGGCCCGGCCGCGTACCAGGGCGTTCTCCATCACCACACTGTTCTCACCGAGCCGGATTTCGCCGTTCTCCGCCGTCAGGACTGCCCCGTGCAGGACCCTGCTGCCTTCGCCGAGGACGACGGCACCGCAGAGCACGGCCGATGGGGCGACGTACGCGGATTCGGGCACGACCGGTCGACGGCCGCGGTGTTCGAGCAGCATCTGTCGCTGTCCTCTCGTCGCTTGATCACCTCGCTCCCAGCTTGTGTACCCGGTCGACGTGCGGACTCTCCACTGCCCGGGTCCTCACAACCCGGGCGGCGGTGTCCTCCGGGCCGTCCACATCGGAGGTGGCAGGCTCGGTCCGGCGGACAATCCGGGGTGGAGAACCGCGAACTGGAGCCAACATTAGAACAGATGTTCGATCCGATGCAACGCATCCTGACAGGTCAGGAACCAGCCGCTCAGATCCGCTCGGAACTCAACCGCGGCGCCACTCGCGCCAGCACGTAGATGGTCAGGCTCGCCACCAGCGCGAGCCCTGCCAGCACCACCCACGGCAGCTCGTGATGCACCTCGAAGAGCTGCGCGAAGAAGGCCGGTGCGAGCACGCTAGAGAACGTGAACGAGTACTGCCAGTACGACAGGTACTTCCCTCGGCCGACCGTCGGTGCGATCGCCGCCGACAGAGCGTTGTTCGTCGCCGCGTGCAGTACGTCGGCGAACGCGTAGCAGGCTGTGGCGAGCACCAGGACCGGCACGACCCACCCCACCGCGATGTGCACCTGCAGCGCCATCAGCAGCGCCCAGACGGCGTACGTGATCCCGGCGACCACCATGACGTTGGTGCGACGCCGCCGCTCGGTGTGCCGTACGACGAGAGTCTGGCCGGTCGCCAGCACGACTGACGTCGCCGCGATCAGTACCCCGACCAGCCACTTGGGCACGGTCAGAGCCTCCGTGACGTACACGGGCACGCCTACCCCGAGCATCATCGTGCAGAGCGCCAGCAGCGTGTTCGCCCCGATCAACGCCAGGAACGTCTTGTCCTTGCGCAGTTGTGGCGCCGGCCCGCTGTCCTGGTCGCTCCGCTCATGGTGTGACGGGTGCAGCCGCAGGAGCAGCAGCCCGGCCAGGTAGAACGTCACCGCGTTGAGAGCCATCGCGAACAAGAACGGCGCATCGCCCCCGATCGCCAGCAGCCACCCGGCCACCAGCGCGCCCAGAGCCACGCCACCGGCCTGCATCATGCCGCCCAGACCGAACCACTTGTCCCGCTCGCCCTCGTCGGCGACATCGGCCAGCAGGCTGAAGATCGCCGACCAGAACACCCGCTGCCCGGTCGTCGTGACCAGCGCGCACAGGAAGAGCAGCCAGCTGGACCGCCCGAAGAAGAAGCCGGTGAACGCCAGGCCCTGAGCGAACTGGGCGGCCACCACGAGATTCCGCGGCCCGAACCGATCGATCACCACTCCGACCGCGGCCGGCGCCGCGATGGAGAACAACGTCGCGACGGTCAGCATCACGCCGGCGGTACCGAGGGGGATGCCGGCGACCTTGTTGAAGTACAGCAACAGCAGTGGCCCTGCACAGCCGCCGCCGAACGAGTCGATCGCCAGACCGGCCAGCAGTGGGACCCGGCCGCGAACGTTCGGCAGTCCGAGTGACGCGGCTGCGGGCATGGCGGAGCGCTCCCATCGGGTCGTTTTCGGCGGCTGGCGAACCGTAGCAAGCGCTCGCCAGCCCATTCCAACCCATTTCAGTCAGCCGCGGACACCCGTCGTATCGCGACGTTCCGCAGCGGGCGCCAGGCCACTGCTGTCATCACCACCATCGCCACGAACGCGATCGCGAACGGTGCGGCCAGACCGAACCGCTGCGCCAGTACGCCGCCCAGCGCGGAGCCGATCGCTGCACCGCCTACTGACGCCAGCAGGTACACGCTGTTGACTCTGCCCATCAGCACGTCCGGTGTGGCGAGCTGACGCGTTGTAGTCGAGACAATGCCCCACACCACCGCGTGGACGCCGAACACTGCCATGGTCGCGCCGGCGACCCACGGGCTCCTGGTCAGCGCCAAGATGAGGTGGACCGCCGTCTCGATGACCAGCCCAGCCCGCAGGAGTGTCACGGATCCCACCCGAGGCTCCAGGAAGTGGTACGTCGGCATGCCGAGCACACCGCCCACGGCGCCGACCGACACCAGCAGACCGAACTGTGTCTCGGTCAGCCCGAGCCGCTCGCGCGCGAACAGCACCCAGGTCGCGAACGCGGCGCAGAAGGTGATGTTCATGACCAGGATCGACAAGGAGAGCGTCCGTACGCCGGAGTGGCCCCAGAGCCACCGGACCCCTTCGCGCACCTCATGCCAGATCGCTGTCCGCGTGGAGTCGTCAGGGAGCGGCGGACGGACGGCGACGCGGGCGATCAGGGTCGCCGCCGCAGCGAAGGTGATCGCGTCGAAGACCAGCGGGATACCGGCACCCGCAGCGAACAGCAGCGCACCCAGCGGCGGCCCGCCGAGCTGCTGGAGCACCGTGCCGCTGGCGAACAGCCGGGCGTTGGCCTTGCCGAGGTGCTCCTTCGGTACGGCGCTGACCAGCAACGCGCCGGATGCGTTGTCTGCCAGCGTTTCCGCCGTACCGAGAAGGAAGAGTGCGACGTAGACCGCCCACAGCGGAGCGGTGTCGAGCAGTACTGCGAGACCGAGCGCGGCCAGGACGACCGCGCGAAAGGTGTCTGCGGCAACGATCATCAACCGGCGGTCGAGCCGGTCGACGAGGACGCCGCTGAACAACGCGAACAGCAGCCAGGGCAGCTGCTGGACGAACGCCGCGGCGCCGACCGCCGCGGGCTCGGTGGTGATCGAGGCGACGAGCAACGGACCGGCGGCGATCAGCGCACCGTCGCCGAGGTTCGAGATGACGGCGGCCGGAAAGATCTTCCGGAAATCCGCGCCGAGCGCGGCCGGAGCCAGGTAGGCACCGAGTGAACGCATATGAACTCCTGAGGGCATGACGAATCGATGGACCCGGCCGAACAGCCGGCCGGTCCCGCCCGGTCAGAACGTCAGTGCGCCGACCGGACGGCGTGTGCGATGCCCTCGAACGACCGAGACATTGCTCTCACCTCCGTCCAACCCTCAGCGACGACCCCGCCGCTGCGCCGACCCTACCGGCCCCTCCCCACCCCCGCACTCCGTTTCCACCCGGTATCCTCAACCCTCGGCGGCAACCGCCAGGAGGGTTCGCATAGCGGCCGAGTGCGCTGGTCTTGAAAACCGGTATGGCGGGTGACCGTCATCGTGGGTTCGAATCCCACACCCTCCGCCATCCACACCCAAAGCGCCGCGTGACATGCCGTCGTGCCCGTCTGCTTCGTGAGGATTGTGCCGATGGTCTGTCGGATCCGGAGTGGGGCGTTCGTTGTAGGGGTGACGGGCGGCCGGAGCGCGGCGTCCGACTGACGGGAGGCATGGCTCGATGCGGAAATTGATCTACGGCATGAACCTGTCGCTGGACGGCTACATCGCCGCGCCCGGTGACGACCTCGGGTGGGGTGTGCCGAGCGACGAGTTGTTTCAGTGGTGGCTCGACCGGGAGTTGGCGATCGGGCTGTTCCTGTACGGGCGCAAGCTGTGGGAGACGATGAGCTCCCACTGGCCGACCGGCGATCAGCAGCCCGACGCCACCCCGGCGCAGATCGCGTTCGCGCGGAACTGGCGGGACACGCCGAAGGTGGTGTTCTCCTCGACGATCGACAAGGTCGACTGGAACACCCGCCTGTTCACCGGTGACGCGGTCGCCGAGATCACCCGGCTCAAGGCCGGCGACGGCGAGCCGATGCGGGTCGGCGGCGCCACGCTCGCCGCGGCGGCCATGCGGGCCGGGCTCGTCGACGAGTACGAGATTGTCACCCATCCCGTGCTGGTGGGCGCCGGCGCGCCGTTCTTCACCACGCTGGACAGCTGGGTGAATCTGGACCTGGTGGAGACGCAGACGTTCCCCGGCGGCGTGATCATGACCAGGTACGAGACAAGCCGCTGAACGTACGGCGAGCGTACCGCGACCAGCCACTCCGCTCTGGGCGCCAGATCGGAACTCTGGACAGAGCGGGTGCCTGGCCGCGTAGGTAATCGCGATGGCTCAGGACGCTACGAGGATCGACATCGTCTCGGGGAGGACGGTGTCGTACTTCATTGCTTCGACCAGCTCGTCCGATGGGTTGGCCAGCACGGCGAAGAGAGCGTCGAGATCCGCGACGTCCATGACCAGACCGACCTTCGTCCGGTCCTGAGGGTTGACGAACGTCCGGAGGTTGCTGGCGCCCAACGAGGGCAGGAGCTCCGCACGCTTCGGTGATGTGAGCCAGTGGTCGGTGTCGGTGACATCGTGGGTCACGATGATCGTGGGCATAACTCCTCCTTGCATGGTGTGTGAGCCGGCCTGTGCTAAGCCGGAGCGGCCGTGGGGACGACGCCGAGCTGCTGCATGAGCGACAGCATGTCCGCGACACCCCAGTGCTCGCAGACCAGGCCCGCTCCGTCGAACCGCATGATGTCGATGAGCTCCACCTCGACGCCCGTGCCGGAGGGCGGCACACCCATGAACTCGCCCTGGTGAGTCCCGGTCACCCTGACTCGGGCCACGGCCTTGTCCCCGTCGGCGATCAGGTCCTCGACGTTCATCCGAAAGTCGGGAAAGGCGGTCAGCAGCGCCCGGAAGAAGTCGAGCGTGCCCTCCTTCGTGGTGGGAAAGCCCGGCCCGCCCTGGTGCTCGACGAAGTCGTCGGCGACCAGTTCGCCGAACCCGGCGAGGTTTCCCGCGTTGATCAGCTCGTAGGTAGTCCGCATCGTCGCAGCGTTGTCCACCGTGGCACCCCCTCTTGGCTGTGGTTGCAGCGTGCATTGCTGCCTGCGATCGATTCTGTGAGCCGCGAGGGGCGAAGACATCACTCGATCGTGTGATGTACGGCGGCGGCGAGCGCGACCCGGTTGGAGACGCCCAGCTTGGCGAACACGTGCCGGAGATGGGTGTTGACAGTGTGCGGCGAGATGTAGAGCTGCCTGGCCACGGCGCCGTTCGTGAGTCCTTCTGCCACCAGCCGCGACACCGCCTGCTCGGTCGTGGTGAGGCTCTCCCAGCCGCCCGCCGGACGGTGCCTGGACCCACGGGGGCCAGGCCGGATGCCGAGTTCGCGCAGCCGCGCCCGGACGCGGGCCGCCCACGCATCGGCCCCGGCCTGCTCATAGCGCTCCAAAGCCTCGGCCAGCAGCGTCGCTGCTTCGTCCCGACGCCCGCCGTGGGCCAGCAGGCTTGCCGCGTCCTCGCAAGCACCGGCGTGCTCGACCAGGAGCGGGGCCTGGCGGGCGAGTGAAACGGCATGGAGCATCTGCTCGACCTCGCCGTCGACCATGCCCTGGCAGCGCAGCGCCAGGGACTGCACCGTCGGCACTTCCGGTGCCAGGCCCGCTCCCTCCGCTACAGCGCTAGCCACCTCGGCCGCGACGTCACGATGGCCCAGTTCCAGGCCCAGACGCACGAGATCGGGCGCAAGACAGCGATGGTAGAAACGGCTCTCTCGTGCCACGTCGAACCGCCAGCACCGCAGCAGCAGGTCGTAGGCAGCCTGATGATCGCCCCGGGCCGCCATGAGTCCCGCCACCGCGAAGGCGAGGACCCCAGCGTTGTAGCTCGGCTGGTCGCCCTCCAGCGAGGCAGCGATTCCGGCCGTCAGCTCGCCAGCGGTCCGGTGATCCCCCACGCCCGTCGCGATGATGGCCCGGTACGCGAGCGACTGAGACACCAGGAGCGGGTTGCCCTTCTCCTGCGCCGTCTGGCCGCCGGCGATCAGGCCCGGTACGGCGTCGTCCCACTCCCCGAGCGCGAAGGACGCCTGGGCATCGGCCATGAGCGTCTCGGAGAGCCACCATCCTGCGCCGAACTCGTCGTCGAGAGCAGCCCGGTACGCCGCTCGCGCGTCGCCGACGAGATCACAGTCGAACAGCGCCAGGCCGAGAAAGAACTTCGGCCGCAGCGGCAGCGACCTTATGTCGGGCGAATCCTCAGCCAGCAGGGATGCGCGCCGGGCGTGGACCAGCGCTTCACCGAAGCGGCCCTGCCGGCCCACCGCCACCATCAACGCCGTCAGAGCCCACACCGTCATCGCAGGATCGCTCGCCTGCTCGGCGATGGCCAGTCCCTGGCCGGCGGACGCTTCACCTGCCTTCGGATCGCCTGTATAGGTCAGGGCCCAGCTCTGCTGGGCCAGCATCAGCACCCGGTCGGAGGGCTCAAGCCGGGCGGAGCCGGCGAAGCTGGCGCGGACGACGGCGGACAGCTCGGCGGCGCGGTTCTGGAGAGCCAACGCACCGACCAGCGCCACGCGCAGCGGTGTGTCCACCTCAGTGGCGTGCGGCCGCGTGAGCACCGCCTGTGCACGATCAGACGCCTCGGCAGGCTGCCCGGCGCGCAGCAGCGCCTGGACGAGCTCCGCTGACACCAGATCCGCCTCGCGATGACCACGGGGAAGCAGCGCCTCGGCGCGGCGCGTGAGCTCGAGGGTGACCGACGGCGCCTGAGCCGACGCTTCATGCGCGGCGTCCCGCAACCAGGCCACCGCCTGCTCGTCACCACGCTCCGCGCCGAGGATCAGATGATCCGCCACGTCCAGTCGATCTGCGCCCCCGGTCATGAGCACGACCGCTGCCTCACGATGCAGAAGACGGCGGGCCGCGGGCGGCAGGTGCTGGTAGATCGCGTCATGCACGAGCTGGTGCCGGAACACAACGCGTTCGTCAGCCTCGTCCAGGAGCTGAGCGTCGAACGCGTGACTGAGATGCCGGACCACCTCGGCCGGCGGTCGGCGGGTGACGGCTGCGACGTCGCGAAGCGAAACGGAATCGCCTAGAACAGCCGTGACCTGTAGCAGTTCCAGCGCTGCCGGGGGCAGGTCGCGAAGGCGCCGAACCACGAGGTCGCTCAGCGAGGCCGGCAGCTCGGAGGTCGTGACGTCGATGATGTCATCGGTGCGGCGCAGCCGGCCTTCATCGACCAGTGACCGCACCATGGCCACGGCCCACAGCGGGTTCCCAGCGGTCTTGGCCAGCATTGCGGTCAAAGTGGGGCCAGGAGACGCCCCCAGCGCGTTGCGGGCGAGCCTGGCCACGTCGTCGGGCGACAGCGGCTGGAGCCGCACGGAGTGCGCGCCCCCGGCCGCTAGATCAGCGAGCAGCAGTTCCAGCTGAGCGGGCCGCGGCGAGGACCGGGCTGTCACGACGACAAGCAACGCCGCCAGAGGAAGCTGCCGTGCCACCGACAGGATCGTCAAGAGGCTTGCGCTGTCGGCCCAATGGATGTCCTCGGCCACCAGCAGCACCGGGCTCTCCGAGCAAGTGCTGTCGACCAGATCCACGATCTCCTCAACGACTCGGTACTGGATGTCGCCGGCGGCCGGCGCGGACATCCCCTGGCCCCGGCCGCCCAGCAGCTCGCCGATCGCAGCTCGGCGCGGGTCGGTCGACCGCCGGCTCAGACCCAGGGCCGCAGCGACCACACCGAACGGGCGGGTGCGCTCGAAGGGATGCGCCTGCCCGCCGTACACAGCAACTCCGCGAGAACGCGCGTCATCGACGACGCACTCCACCAGCCGGGTCTTGCCGATGCCGGCTTCCCCCTCGATCACCAGTACCGACCCCCTGCCCTCGCTGAGATCGCGCACGGCAGCCGCAGCCAAGGCAAGCTCGGCTTCCCGTCCGACCAGACCTCCCGGGGAAGGCATGTTCAAAGGCTCTCCCCAGGTCAGCACCGGAGTCCAGCCGTCGAAGCGTGCGAGCGTTCAGCGTGGCCGCGCGCCCACTCTGGGTCCTAACTCGTTCGGTTGGTGTGTGACGACGGCCCACCTGCAGGCATCACGCGGACAGTTGGACGGCTAGGCGGGGAAGGCCTTCCAGTGGCCTTCGGAGACTAGCTCGACGGTGCCGTCGGCCACCTTGATCGCGGTCTGGTCGTCGATGGCGTACGACGGGCCTCCGATGCCGGCGGCCCAGCGTTCGGCGTCGGCCAGGGTGTTCTCCGGCATGTCCTCGTGGTCCAGGTGCGGGAAGATCGAGAAGTCGACGACCCCGAGGGTGCGGTCGTCGGGCGCGGCCGGCCAGTTGACGAAGTCGGCACCGATGCGCGGAGTCATCACCATGCTGCCCGCACTCAGCCCCACCCAGACCGTCTCGGGCAGCGACGCCATGAGCTCCGACAGCCCTGACTGCCGCAGCCAGTGGCACAGGTACGCCGCGTCGCCGCCGTCCACCAGCAGTACGTCGGCCTCGCGGACCCACGGCACCCATCGCTCCTCGCCGATGCTGGGCAGCGCAGTGAGCTCCAAGACGCCCAACGACGCCCAGCCCAGGCTGGTCATCGAGTGCCACGGAGACTCACCGGCGACGAAGCGCCGCACCGAGGCGGGCCCGAGCATCGGATGGCCCCACTGCGCTGTCGGGATGCAAAGCGCGGCGGAGTCGGAGATCGGCTTGCCCAGCAGATCGACGAGAGCATCGCGGATGCTCTCGTTGGTCAGGCCTCCGGATGTGAGCAGCAGTTTCACGACATCTCCCAAGTTGTGTGCGACGCGGCCGTCGGTTCGAGCGGCCGGCGTTCACCTGATCCACGAACAGGCTGTCCCTGATCCGACATCGCCACCGGGTCAGCCCGCTTCGATGGTGTCGAGGTCGCGGGTGGCGAAGCGGTAGTGCTCCCACTCCTCCTCGAGGATCACGTGGAGGCAGGACCTGGTGGTTTCGGGGCGGGGGCCGTGCGGGTTCTCGCGGGGTGTGTCCAGCTCGGTGGGGGTGACCGTGGCGAGGAAGTCGCGGACCATGGCGACCCGGCCGGCGCGGACTTCGAGGACCTCGGCGTACGACGGCTGGTCGCCGTTGTCCTTCGTGTTGTACTTCAGGCCGATCGGGTGGAGCTCCTGGTGGCCGAGGACGGCGCGGCCGAACCACAGGTCGGTGGCGTGGATCAGGTGCCGCAGTGTCTGCGCGAACGACCACTCGCCGGCCACGGAGACGTCGACGGTGCCTTCCGGCATGCTCGCGACGCGGTCGATCGCCGCCGCCCAGGTCCGCTCGACCGTGGCCCAGGCAGCGCGGAGGCCGTCCGGGTCCTTGGCCCGCCGGTCCGCCCGGCCGGGGAACCGGCGGTTCAGTTCGTCGTTGACAAACCCGGAGACCTCGATGCCGTTCACCTTCAGGCTGCCGCCCGGCTCGACGATCCACGGCGCGTCGATGTCCGCTCCCTGGAGGTCGATGCCGCGCATCACCACACCGGACAGATCGGACTCCACGAACCGGGCGCCGCGCAGATTCGCCCCCACGAACTCCGCACCCGCCAGGTCGTCGGACTCCCCGAACTTCGCCATCCTCAGCTCCCTCAGTAGACGTTTCGGCGAGCCTAGCCGTGACCTGGGACACAAAAGTCGTGCGCTTGACCGGCGGCCCGTGGTGAGGTCGAGGGACTGACCGAAGACGGGAGGACACGGCTGTGGACGTTCTGGGTGCGGCAGAACGAGTGGGCTTCACGAAGCGGGACCAGACGCGGTTCGAGGGCCTGGAGGTCGGGGCCGACCCACAGCTACCCGAGGACGCCGAGGAGTTGCTCGCGTACTGCGGTGTAGGCCCGGCTGATCGCAGCGCGATGCTGGCGGCTCGCCCGGACCCCGACCGCGAGCCGGAGTGGTGGGCGATCACCTGGGCGCTCGCCGGCGAGGTCGAGCGGAACCTGGACGTGGCGCTGCCGTCCACAGGCTTCAGAGGCTGGCCCGCGGTGCCGCGGAACGCGTCGCCGGTGGGACTGTTCGCTGCGGCGTGGGCGCTGCTGGCCAACCTGCCGAGGTTGCGCGAGCTCCACACGCAGAGAGGCGTACCGGAGTCGGTGACTGTCGCAACCGTCTCGGCTCTGGGTGGAGTCATGGGCACGCACCGGCACATCTTCGGCGCACCGGGCGTCGGGCTGATGCCGCTGTGGGGTCCACCGCTGAGGTTCCGCGGAGCCGACTACGAGATCGGCCGGCACGACTTCACCCGGACCCACATGGGTCTCGGCGACGGCGTGTCCGGGCACGTACTCTCCATCCACATCCCACCGAGCGGCCCGCTCGACGCGCAGGAGTCGGAGGAGTCAGTTGCCGCCGCGGTCGAGTCGTTCGAGCGCTGGTACCCGGAGGAGCCGATCGCGGGGCTCGTCTGCCACTCCTGGCTGCTGGACCCGCAGCTGGCCGAGTACCTCCGCCCGGAGTCGAACATCATCCGTTTCCAGAGCCGCTTCGATCTGCTCCCGCTGCTGCCGCCCGAGGATCCCTCTGAGGGCGACCGTGAGCTGATGCGGCTCGGTCTGCACCTGGAAGTCCCGGCCCATCGACTGACCGACGAGGACCTCGACAGCATCCCGCAGGACACCAGTCTGCAGCGAGCGTTCGTCAGGCACCTGCGAGCTGGCGGGCATTGGTACGCACGGACAGGCATGCTGAAGAGATGGAGCTGACGATCCCGGTAGGGCAGGACACGGTCTGGACCGAGCATCTGGCCGGCGACGGTGTACCGATCGTGCTGTTGCACCCGGGCATCGGGGACTCGCGGTCGTGGGACCTCGTGGTGCCCGCGCTCGACGGCAGGCGGGTCCTGCGCTACGACGTCCGCGGGTACGGGCGGTCGCCGCAGCCGACCAGCGAGTTCTCGCTGCTTGGGGACCTGGAGAAGGTCCTGGAACAGCTGAACCTGGACCGGGTCCTGCTGGTCGGCTGCTCGATGGGTGGCAGTACGGCGCTCAGCTTCGCGCTGGCGCACCCGGACCGAGTCCACGGCCTTGTCCTGCTCTGTCCGGGCGTCCCCGGCTTCCCGATGCCGGAGGAGCCCGAGCTGGACGCGCAGTACGACGTACTGGCCGCGGATCGGGATGTGGAAGGGCTGGTGCAGTTCGGCCTGCGGCACTGGGCCGCTGCGGGTGCTGACGACGCCGTGGTCGCGCAGCTCCGTGCATCCGTCCCGGCGTGGTTCGACCAGGCCGAGTACCTGAAACCGGATCCGCCCGTCTACGACCGGCTGCACGAGATCAAGGCCCCGTCGGTCGTCATGGTCGGCGACAAGGACCGCCCGATCCTCGCCGCCGTGGCCGGCGCCACCGCCGCCCGCATCCCCGGCAGCGAGTTCGTCTGGCTCCCCGGCGCCGACCACTTCCCCAGCCTCCGCGAACCACAGCAGGTCACGGAGACCATCCTGCGGCTCGCGGGCGACTAGGACGCCGGATAGGACAGGTGCTGGTGGATCAGTTGCCAGCCGGCGCCGGTTCTGCGGAAGACGCGGGTGGCGCGGGAGGTGGTTTCGGTTCCGTCGGCGGTGACGTGGTCGACGGACCAGGCGACGGCCAGGTCGTCGGCGGATTCGACGGTCGGATCGGGGACGGTGAAGGTGATCGCGTCCGGGCTCGAGGCCAGGCCCGCGGCGCACACCTCGCGAACGGCTTGTTTGCCGGAGTAGTTGCCGTCGATCTCGTAGGACACGACGTTCTCGGCGATGGGCTCCATCAAGGCGTCCAGGTTGCCCGCGGTGGTGTCGGCGCTCCAGCGGTCGAGCACCGCCCTGATCTCGGGAGCCGCTGAGTTGTCGTGCGGGAACGAATGGTGCTCGTGGGTGACTGTCCAGCGGTCGTCGATCTTGCGCAGGCCGATCGTGAGCCGGAGCAGCTGGCGCGGATCGCCGTCGGCCGCACGGCAGTGCAGCAAGGCGAAGGCGAATGCGACGTCGGCGCCCGCGGTCACCTCCAGCGACTCCAGTTCGAAGGAGGCGCCCGACTTCTGCCACTCGAAGAAGCCGGGCCAGGTGTCGCGGTACGCGTCCAGGCCGTGCACCCCGTCGTACGGCGGGGGCACGTCGAACATCACCAGGTCGGGTGCGTGATCGGCCAGGACCGCGTCCAGGTCGCCGGTGTGCACAGCCGCGACCCAGTTCTCGATCAGGGTGCGGATCACCTGCTCGTCAGTCATGTCTCTCCCTCGGGAAGGTCGTCTTCACCCCCTACAACCCGCGATGTCCGGCAAACTCATCGCGGCAGCTCGGCGGGCAGCCCGAACGTCGGGAAGTCCGCTTCCAGGTACGACACGACTTCGGCGATCTCCGATCCCCGCAGGACGACGACGTCCAGCCCACAGGGCACGTACAGATCGCCCTGAAGCCTGTACGTGCCGAAGGCGAGCTGACCATTCGCGCGGGCCGGGAGGAAGCGCCATTCCTCCCGCAGCGGCCCGTCGAGGAGGAACGCCCGGATCGCGTCCCGCCCGAGGAACCAGTCCGGCAGCGGCGGCATCGAGTACTTCGCGTCCGCCGCCAGCATCGCCACGATCGCGTCGACGTCACGCGCCGCCCAGGCGGCCATGTACCGCCGTACGAGCTCACGCTCGCCCGACTCGCCCAATGCGCGCAGCGTCTGCTGTTGACTCGGTACGTCGCTCACCACAGCCCGCGCTCGTTGCAGCGCGCTGTTGACCGCAGCAACCGTCGTCTCCAGCACCTCAGCTACTTCGCGAGCACTGAACGCAAGTACGTCGCGTAGTAGCAGCACGGCACGTTGCAGAGCAGACAGATGCTGCAGCGACGCGACGAAGGCGAGCTCAACGGATTCCAGCGCCAGCAGCTGTGCCTCTGGCGTCAGAGTGGACGTCCAAGCGAGACGGCTCTCCGGGTACGGGTCCAGCGTCTCCTCGTCACGCCGGCCACGCCGCTCGATCAGGGTGAGGCAGCGGTTCGTCGCGATCTTGTAGAGCCACGGACGGATCGACCCGCGGTCCTCGTACCCGAGCAGGCCACTCCACGCGCGCAGCAGCGTCTCCTGGACAGCGTCCTCGGCGTCCGCGTCGGAGCCGAGCATCCGGTAGCAGTGCGCGTGGAGCTCACCACGCCACGGATCGACCAACCGTCCGAAGGCGTGCTCGTCACCCGCGCGTGCGGCGTCCAGCAGGTCTTGCATCATCCGCACGCTAACGAGTGGTAGGCCCAGCGGTCCAGCACTGCGGCTGCCCGGCCGCTGTCCACAGCTTCCTCGCAGCGCTCGAAGCAGTCAGCCAACTGTTCCAGGCCGGACTCCAGCGACAGTGTGGCCAGGGCAGCCGCGGCGTTCAGCAGTACGACGTCACGCACCGGTCCGCGTTCTCCGGCGACCAACCCGCGCAGCAGCCGCGCGTTGAACGCTGGGTCCCCGCCACGCAGCTCTGCCAAGGACGACGGCCGTAACCCGAGCGAGCGTGGGTCGAACACCACCTCCGACGCGGACCCGCCATGCACCACCCACAGCCGTGAGTAACCGGTAGTGGTGAGCTTGTCGAGCCCGTCGTCGCCGCGAGCGACGAGTGCGGACCTGCCCTGCTTGGCGAGCGCTTTGGCAAGCACGGGCAGCATATTTGGGTTGGCCACGCCAACGAGTTGGTGTTGTGGGCAGGCCGGATTCAGCAACGGCGCGAGCACATTGAACGCGGTGGGGACCGCCAGCTCACGCCGTACGACGGCAACCTGCCGCAGAGCCGGGTTGAAGCGTGGAGCGAACAGGTAGGTCAGTCCGACCTCTGCGGCCATCCGAGCAGCCTCGGAAGCGGACAGGTCGAGTGGAACGCCCAGGTGCTCGACGAGGTCGCTGCTGCCGGCAGCTGAGGAGGACGCGGCCCGCCCGCCGTGCTTCACCACGGTGGCACCGGCCGCCGCGGCGACCACGGACGCCATCGTGGAGATGTTCGCCGCGCCGGTCCGGTCGCCGCCCGTTCCGACGATGTCGACGAACGGTCCGTCGATGAGCACCGGGGTCGCGTGCGAACGCAGGACCTCGGCCAGCCCGTTGAGCTCGTCCGCGGTCTCGCCCTTGGCCCGCATGGCGATCAGGAACCCGGAGATCTGCGCCGGTGACGCGTCGCCCAGCACCAGTTGGTCCATCGCCCAGCCGGTGTCCGCCGCCGACAGGTCGGAGCCGGCCAGGAGCGCGGAGATCAGGCCGGACCAGGTCCGGAGTGTTGTTGCCATCGGCATTCCTCAGGGTGCTGGGCCGCCCACGAGGAGAACATGACAACGGCCGCCTCGCAGGAGACGGCCGGGTGGGTACGCGCGGATTCAGGCCGTCTGGTCGACGGCCCACCACATACTCGCGCGCTGGAACATGCCACCGACCTTAGCGCACGCGGTGCCGGACATGATCGACGGTGAAGGCGGGGACGTGGTCCCGGCCGGACTGCTCGGGGAAGTCGAACACCGCCAGCATCAGCTGCATCGGGTACGTCGGGGCGCCCTGGCAGCTGCGGATCGCGGTGCCGTCGACCGAGAACGACGCCGTACCGTCGACCCAATCGACCGCGTACGTGTGGAACTCCCGTACGTCGATCGGCAGCCGCACGGCTTCGAAGTCCTGCGGTACGGCGGGGTCCCGGATGGTCTTGAGACCCATGCCGACCGCGGCGGACTCACCCGGGACGACCGCGTCGCCGAACACCTCCATGACACAGATCTCGCCGCAGCGGCCCGGCTGGTCCTCCAGACCGACCATCCAGAGCGACACCATGGAGCCCGTGGCGATGTCGGCCCTGGCCCGCAGCTCGACGTACCCGCCGCTCGCGGTCCAGCCCCAGAACGGCTCCTGCTCCTCCTGCACGAGCAGACCGTCACGGTACGGCTGCTGGCCGACCGTGCTACCCACAGGGCCTGAGTAGTTACCGGACTGGATGCCGGAGACCCGCAGGTCCGGCTTGTGCGAGTCGGCGCACCAGAGGCCCTGCTCGACCGGGATGCTGAGCGTCAGGCACGAGTCGGCCAAGCCGTACGTCGCAGTAGACGCACCACGCGAGCTCCACTGCGGCAGGTAGTACGGCGACCACACGGACAGGTCCAGGGCGGGCGCGGCGAAGTCATCGGTGAACACCGGCTGAGTCATGCCCCCATGATCGGCCGACCAGGTGGTCTGTCACATCATGGTGGGCTGATCCGTCAGGGCACTGAGGAGGCAGCGGTGGACGAGCATGAGCAGCTGGCGCGGCGGTTCGAGGAGAACCGCGGGCACTTACGTGCGGTCGCGTACCGGATGCTCGGGTCGTTGCCCGAGGCCGAGGACGCAGTCCAGGAGGCCTGGCTGCGGCTGAGCCGGACCGACGTGAGTGACGTCGGCAACCTGGCCGGCTGGCTGACCACCGTGGTGTCGCGGGTGTGTCTGGACATGCTGCGCAGCCGCAAGTCGCGGCGGGAGGACTCGCTCGACACCTATGTCCCTGACCCGGTGATCGGTACGCCGGGGCCGGAGGACGAGGCTGTTCAGACGGATGCGATCGGGCTGGCGCTGCTCGTCGTCCTGGAGACGTTGTCGCCGGCTGAGCGGCTGGCGTTCGTGCTGCACGACATGTTCGGGGTCGGGTTCGACGAGATCGCCACGATTGTGGACAAGTCGCCGGCCGCGACGCGTCAGCTGGCGAGCCGGGCGCGGCGGCGGGTCCAGGGCGCGCCGGCCGGTGACGGTGACGTCAGCCGGCAGCGGGTGATCGTGGAGGCGTTCCTGGCGGCGTCGCGGGGCGGCGACTTCGAGGCGTTGCTGGAGCTGCTGGATCCGGACGTGCTGCTGCGCGCGGACGCGGGGACGGCGAGCGCGGAGTTCGCCGGTCCTGCGGTGTCGAAGCTCGTCCGGGGCGCGAGGGCTGTGGTGGAGCAGGCGCTCATGTTCAGCCGGATGGCGCCGTACACGGAGCTGGCGCTGGTCAACGGACTGCCTGGCGCGATCACCGTCGTCAACGGCCGTCTGATGGGCGTGATGGCCCTGACCGTCACCGACGGCCGGATCACCGAGATCGACATCCTCGCCGACGTCGACCGGCTCGAGGTCATTCCACTGCCAGCCTGAGCACGCGCCGCGCCTGCGCCTCGGCGGTGCCTGGCGGGTTGCGGTGAGCGCTGGGGCCGCCGGGTCCGATCAGGGTCAGCCAGAAGCCGGCCCAGAGGATGCGCGCCTGGCGGAACCTGTGCGGGTCTACTGCGAAGCGTTCTACCAGTGGGGCTGGGTCGGCTTGGCGCCAGGACAGGTGCTCGACAAGGTTGGCCAGCTCGACGGTGCGGTCGCCGAGGCCGGCGTCCTCGAAGTCGACAATGCAGACGCGGGTGCCGTCCCAGAGGTAGTTGGTGAGGTTCGGGTCACCGTGTGCGACTACTGGATCCTGTACAGCGGTCAGGTCGGGCGGCTCGCTGTCGAGCCAGGTGCGGGCGGCGCGGGCGATCACGCCTGTGGTGTCGGCGAGCGTTGTCAGGCCGGTGCGGGTGCGGTCGACGAGTGCTTGGAGGTCGATCGGCTGCAGGCCGTCGACCGGGGTGGACCAGAGGGTCTCGATGGCGTCGCCCACTGCTGCGGTCTGCGCGGGCGCCAACGGAGCTGTGAGCGCGCGGCCGGGGAGGAGCGTCATCGTGATCCACGGGGTGCCGGCCGTCGTGGGGGAGGACGCGAGTGGGGTGGGCGTCAGGCCGGGGGCTGTGCGGGAGAGGAGGGTGAGGGCGGTCCACTCCCGGGTCGGTTCGTCGCGTGACCACGAGGTGTAGCGCTTGGTGAGGGTTCGTCCGGAGATCTCGACCGAATGTGTCATCCGGAAAAGTTTGGCGGACGTGTCGATCCCCGGCGGTCTCCTTCGACGTATGAGCAGGAAGCGGATACGGCGAAGGGGCGGGACCAGATGTCTACGCAGGCAGTTGCAGCGGTTGCCAGTGACGTGGTGGCGGGACTGTTGGGGGCGGGGTTCAACGGTGCCGTTCGCCTGCCGGGCGAGCCGGAGTACGACGAGCAGCGCCGGTCGGTGATCCCTTCGGTGGACTCCCGCCCGCTCGTGGTCGCCGAGGCGTGCGGGCGGACCGACGTCCAGGCGGCCGTCCGGACCGCTCGTGAGTACGGCGTACCGATCGCCGTGCAGGCGACGGGACACGGCACGCGGGTGCCCGCGGACGGCGGCATCCTGCTGAAGACGACCCCGATGACCGCGGTACTGATCGACCCGGAACGCCGGATCGCGAAGGTCGCGCCGGGCGCACGCTGGGGTGCGGTGCTGGACGCCGCGCGGCAGTTCGGCCTCGCGCCGCTGTCCGGGTCGCACCGCGACGTCGGCGTCACCGGGTACACGCTGGGTGGCGGCGTCGGGTGGCTGGCCCGCAAGTACGGGTTCGCGGCCGACAGCGTGATCCGCGCCGAGGTCGTCACCGCCGACGGTCGCGTGGTCACCGCGAGCGCCGAGCACCACCCGGACCTGTTCTGGGCGATCCGTGGCGGCACCGGCAACTTCGGCGTCGTCACCTCGCTCGAGTTCCGCCTGTACCCGGTCCGCGAGGTGCACGCCGGGATCGTGTACTACGGCATCGACCGCGCCGCCGCGATCCTGTGCCGCTACCGCGACTGGACGGCCACGATCCCGAACGAGCTCAGCACCGCGATCGTCCTGACCCGCGTCCCCGGCACCGAGCAGCGCGCGGTCGCGATCAAGGTCCTGTACGCCGGTCCGGCCGACCTGGCGGAGCACCTGCTGAAGCCGCTGTTCGAGGTCGCCGGCCCGCGGCTGGCCGGCGAGCTGAGCACGATCGAGTACGCCGACGCCGCGATGGGCGGGACGCCCGCGCGGCACCTCGACTTCCTGGACACGCTGACCGACGAGGTGATCGACGAGGTCGTCGCGCTCGAGGACGCGACCGTCGAGGTCCGCCACTGGGGCGGCGCGATGGCCCACCCGGGGCCGGGCGCCGGACCGGTCGGGCACCGCGAGGCGCAGTACTCACTGATCATCGACCGCGAGGTCGCACTGCCCATGTCGGGCCGGACGTTCGTGAACTTCCTCGGCGACCCGGGGCGTGCGGACACGGCGTACGGCGCGAAGGACCTGCGGCGGCTGCGTGCGGTGAAGCGGGCCTACGACCCGACGAACTTCTTCCACCTGAACGCCAACATCCGCCCGTAGAGCCACCAAGAAAAAAGCGGCCCAGGTCCCCGCCCTGGGCCGCTTTCCTGCGCTCGATCAGACCGTGCCGGAGTTCCCGTAGACGGTCACGTGCACGTGGTCGTAGTGGTTCGCGGTCGCGCCGCCGCGGTCCTCCATCGCGCGCCAGCCCTCGCTGCTGCGCTGGACCGTCCAGATGTGCTGCTGCCAGATCAGCTGGCTGACGCCGAGCTTCTTGTAGTTCGCCTTCAACCAGTCGGCGACCTCCTGGCCCTCGGCGCCGCTGACCATGATGTCGAGCGCGTGCCCGGTCGAGTGCTCGGAGCCGCTGTCGCCGGACCGCAGACCGCCGTACGACGTGATGTCGGGGAACTTGGCGCAGATCGCGCGGTGCACCCGGATCGCGTCCTGGGTCAGGCCGTCCTCGACGCCGGAGCCGGACTGGCAGGCCGCCTGGGAGATCGTGCCGGCGGTGCTCGCGACGGGCTTGGTGGCCGACAGGTACTGCGCCTTCACCCAGCGGGACTTGCCGTCGCTGACGACCTCGGCCCAGATGCCGTCGACCTTGCCCGTGACCGAGACCTTGGTCCCCTTCGGGAGCACGTCCAGCAGGACGCCGGTCAGCGGGAGCGACCAGAGGTTCACGTCGGTGGTGGTGTACTTCGTGCCGCTGATCTTCGGCGGCGCCGCGTTCAGCTCCTGGGCGGCGCGGGTCTTCGCCGCGGTCGGCTTCGGGATCGGCGCCTGCTTCTTCAGGTGCTTGGCCGTCGGGCTCGGCTTCGGCTTGGGGGCCGCGCTCGGCGTCGTCGACGGGACGCTGATCGGCGGACGCAGGGCGTCCCGGCTGATCGTGGTGTCGCGCGACAGCTGCAGGGACGAGCTGGCGATCGACGGGTCGAGGTGAACTTGCTGGCTGGGGAGCGCGGCGGCCGAGCCGGTGGCAACCATCGCCACTGCCGCGCCGGGGATCGCAACCTTCGCAATACCGGGCTGGATCACCTTGGGACGCGACTGCCGGTGCCGCGCCTGTCTATGTCGTCCTGCAGCCACCTTGAAACCCAATCTGCCGAGACCAAAACGTTATCGACCGGAGGAGTCAAGCACACATCGCCGCGCCGGTTCGAATCGGCCCCGACTCTTAACGCATTACGAACATCCACAGACTCGGCCGCAGCGTGATCCGGTCGCTATCCGGATGTGACCGCTCCGAGATCAAACGCTTGGTCGGATCACGCGGCCTGTGATCCAGAGCGCGGCGGCCCGGCCACGGCGTGCGGTTGACTGCGGGCGTGGGATTTCGGATCGAGGGTGGAGCGGTCGCGCGGCTGGTGATCGATCGGGCCGCGAAGCGGAACGCGTTGACGCGGGAGATGTGGGCGGCGCTGCCGGGACTGCTGGCCGGGCCCGCGGCCGACGACGAGGTCAAGGTCCTGCTGGTGACGGGCGACGGTGCGAGTTTCTCGGCCGGCGCCGATATCCGTGAGCTGATCTCGGGCGCCGATCCGGCCGATCCGATGGCTGAGCTGCGGGCCTCGAACCTGGAGGCGCAGGCGGCGTTGCGGGAGTTCCCGAAGCCGACGATCGCGGTGGTGCGCGGGCACTGCATCGGCGGCGGGCTGGAGATCGCGGTGAACTGCGACTTCCGGTTCGCCGCGCGGGACGCGAGTTTCGGCGTCACGCCGGCCCGGATCGGCGTCGTGTACCCGCCGGCCGCGATCAAGGTGCTGCTCGACCTGGTGGGTCCGGCGACCACGAAGTACCTGCTGTTCAGCGGTGAACTGCTGACCGCGGATCAGGCCGAGCTGAAGGGTCTGGTCGACCGGGTCGCCGACGATCCGATGGCGGCGGCCGAGGCGTTCGCGGACACGCTGGTGTCACGGTCGCAGCTGACGATCCGCTCGGCGAAGGAGTCGGTCAACGCACTGCTGGCCGGCCGGGACGCGGAGGCGGAGGCGGTACGGCGGTATCGCGAGACGATCGCCTGCGGTGAGCTCGCGGAAGGGATCGAGGCCTTCACGCAGAAGCGGTCACCGCGCTTCGTCTGGCATCCCCGCTGAGATCAAGGTGCCGCGTAGCTCGACCCGGTCGCCGGCCGCGACCGAGACCCGGGCCGCGATCCGCTGCGCGTGGTCGTCGTCGGCGGCCTCGATCATGAAGAACCCGGCCAGCTGCTCCTTGGCCTCGCCGTACGGACCGTCGGTGACGACCTGGCGGCCGCCCCGCAGTTGCACGATCCTGGCCTCCGCCGGCGGTTGCAGGCCCTCCGAGCTGACCAGCTCACCCGACTCGGCGAGCTCCCGCTCGAGCTGCATCAGGCGGCCGAGCGCCGCGTCGTCCTGCGCGGTCCACACCCGGTCGACGTGCCGGAAGATCATCACGACGTACTTCATGGGCCTCACGCTAACCACCCGGACCGACAGAACCCCGCGGACGACGCCGCGGGGTTCCGTTCGATCCGGCCTTGGGGTGCCGGATCAGTACCAGTGCCTTCGTCCGCCGACCGCGCGGCCGGTCGCTCCGAGGATCCAGAACACTGCGCCGATCAGCAGCAGGATGATGCCGAGCGTCCACAGGATCGAGATGTTGAGGACGAACCCGAGAATCAACAGGATCAGTCCGAGGATGAGCATGGAGCCTCCTTCACAGGGGGCCGCCGGGCGGAAGTGGCGACCACGGACGTCCGGTTCCCACTCTTCACGCCGTGAACCTCCAACGCCCGTTTGATCAGTGCGCATCCGGCGAAGCCGATCACGAGGAACACCCACACGGTCGCGAAGGCGATCCGGTAGCCGTGGGTCAGGGCGGTCGGCGTAGTCCCTGACGTACTCGCCGTAGCCACCGCGGAGACGGCCGCGACACCGACCGCGCCGCCGATCTGGAAGCTGGCGTTCTGCAGCCCGGAGGCGACCCCGGCGTCCTCGCCGGCCGCATCGCTGAGCGAGGCGATCGAGCCGGCGACCGTCCCCGCACCCAGCCCGGCGCCGAAGATCGTCAGGCCCCAGAAAGCCAGCTCGAAGTACCCGGACGTCACGGTGAGCCGCGTCATCAGGGTGGTCCCCACTCCGGCAACGACCAGTGACACGAAGGCGACGCGGCGCGGTCCGACACGGGTGACGAGGTGCTGGCCGATCATCGACGCCACGACCGCCGACGCGGCGAGTACGGCGGACATGAGGCCGTAGCGGATCGCTGACGCACCCAGGGCGAGCTGTGCGTACTGCGTGTACACGAAGTTGAGCCCGAACGCCGCCAGTCCCCAGCTGATCGTGATGAGGTTGCCGCCGACCAGTGCACGGGAGTGGAAGATCCGCAGCGGTACGAGCGGTGCGGCCGAGCGCTTCTCGACGACCACGAACAGTACGAACAGCGACGCGGTCAGGACAAGCAGCACGACGGTCCGGGACACGGGCGACTCCGGCGCCTCGATGACGGCGTACACAAGGACGATGAGCGCCGCAGTCACAGTGACCGCGCCGGCCACGTCGAAGCCGCGACGTCCCGGGCCGCGGCTGTCCAGCAGCAGGACCGGCGCCAGTACGAAGACCAGGACGCAGACCGGCACGTTGATGAAGAAGATCCACTGCCAGCCGAGTCCGTCCGTGACAGGTCCGCCGACGAGTGAGCCCGCCGTGCCGCCGACGCCGCTGGTCGCGCCCCAGATACCCAGGGCCTTGTTGCGATCAGGGCCGGACGGGAAGGTGGTCATGACGATCGACAGCGCGCTCGGTGCCAGTACGGCGGCCGCGGCGCCCTGCAGACCCCGGGCCAGGACCAGTGCGTCACCGCTCCACGCGAACCCGCACAGCAGCGAGGAGCCGGCGAAGAGCAGCAGTCCGGTCATGAAGACGCGCCGACGGCCCAGCAGGTCGGAGATCCGGCCCCCGAGCAGCAGCAGACCGCCGAACATCAGGGCGTACCCGCTGGGCACCCACTGCACGCCACCGGTCGAGAAGGTCAGCTCCCGCTCGATCGACGGCACGGCGACCAGCACGATCGACGCGTCCAGGATGATCATGAACCCGGTCAGACAGAGCAAGGCCAGCGCGAACCAGCGCTTCGAATGCGAAACCATCAGCCATCTCCAGTACGGCGGGGACGCCCGGGCTGAGCGTCACTCGCCGGGGACGTCGGTGCCGGCCCGGTGGACTTCGACATTCCGGATCTGTCGAAGTACGGCCTGTCTGCTTCGACGTACCTGTTGACTGGGGGTCACAGCGGCCCTCGCCGGGGACAGGATGGTGACTGTGAAGTACATGCTGCTGATCTACAGCAACGCAGAGAGCTGGGAGAGCCTGTCGGCCGAGCAGCGCGACGGCCTGAGCCGCGCGCACGAGACGCTCACGCGGGAACTGCTGGAGCAGGGGATGCTGGTCAGTTCGGCCGGCCTGGCCGATCCGATCACCACGCGGACCGTGCAGGTGCGTGACGACGCCACGACCACCACGGACGGGCCGTACGCCGAGGCGAAGGAGCATCTGGCCGGCTTCTACCTGGTGGAGTGCGACGACATCGACCAGGCGATCAGCTACGCGGCACGGATGCCGGACGCGGAATACGTCGCGGTGGAGGTGCGGCCGGTCATGGACATGTCTGGACTGGAGATGTGAGTAACTTCGAGCTGCTGCTACGGGAGCAGGCGCCGCAGGTGCTCAGTGCGCTGGTCCGCCACTACGGCCACTTCGACCTGGCCGAGGAGGCGGTCCAGGAGGCTCTGCTCGCGGCCACGCAGCAGTGGCCGACCGAGGGCGTCCCGGACAACCCGCGTGGCTGGCTGATCCGGGTCGGGTCGCGGCGCCTCACCGACCTGCTCCGGAGCGAGTCGGCCCGGCGGCGCCGGGAGGAGAACGCGGCGCAGCTGTCGGCGCCTGAGGAGTTCGTTGCGTCCGGCCCGGAGATCGATGATCCGGGCGGCCGGGACGACACGCTGACGTTGCTGTTCCTCTGCTGTCATCCGGCGTTGTCGCCGGCGTCGCAGATCGCGCTGACGCTGCGGGCGGTCGGCGGTCTCACCACCGCCCAGATCGCGGCCGCGTTCCTAGTGCCGGAGGCAACGATGGCGCAGCGGATCAGCAGAGCGAAGCGGAGCATCAAGCAGGCCGGCAGTACGTTCGAGCTGCCGCCGGAGGCCGAGCGGGACGAGCGGATGGCCGCCGTCCTGCACGTGCTCTACCTGATCTTCAACGAGGGCTACACAGCCTCGTCCGGTACGTCGCTGCACAGTGCGGAGCTGACCACGGAGGCGATCCGGCTGGCGCGTGGCGTGCGCGCGTTGCTGCCTGAC
Source organism: Kribbella sp. NPDC003557 (assembly GCF_040610805.1). NCBI lineage: Bacteria > Bacillati > Actinomycetota > Actinomycetes > Propionibacteriales > Kribbellaceae > Kribbella > Kribbella sp. NPDC003557. The sequence goes on along the minus strand of NZ_JBEXMY010000002.1, from coordinate 830,234 downwards.
GACGGGGAGGTCGCCGGGCTGCTCGCGCTGATGTTGCTGACCGACGCGCGGCGGCCCGCTCGGACCGGCGACGACGGGACGCTGATCCCGCTGGCCGAGCAGGACCGCTCCCAGTGGAACAGGGCCGCCATCGTCGAGGGGGAGGCGATGGTGAGCGACGCGTTGTCCCGCGCCCAGCTCGGTCCGTACCAGGTCCAGGCGGCGATCGCCGCGGTCCATGACACGGCAGAGCGGGCCGAGGACACGGACTGGCGCCAGATCGTCGCGCTGTACGACGTACTGGAGCAGCTGGTCGACAACCCGATGGTGAAGCTCAACCACGCGGTGGCCGTGGGCATGGCGGTCGGTCCGAAGGAGGGCCTCGCCGTACTGGAGCCGCTCGAGTCCGACGACCGCATGAACCACCGGCTGGAAGCGGTCCGCGCACACCTGCTCGAGATGGCCGGTGAGCTCGCCGCTGCGCGGGAGAGCTACCTGCTGGCGGCCCGCAGGACGACGAGCACGCCGGAGCGGAACTACCTGCAGTCGAAGGCGGACCGGCTGACCTGAGGTCGCGTAGGTTGGACGCGTGGACCTCACCAGGGCGTCACTCCTCCGGGAGATGCTGACCGGTACCGAGCTGGGCAGCCGGACCACGGAGTTCGGCTATGCGCTGCGACGCTTCACGACCCGGCGCAGCGGGCTGATGCTGTTCGGCCCGGTCGACGAGGAGCCGTGGCATCTGACGGCCCACCTGGACGACGAGCTGCACCGCGCGGGCATCGAGGACCTGCGGCCGTCACTGGTCCGCTGGGCACCCCCGCCGGACGCACCGCCGCACCTGGCGATCGGTCTGGACCGGCTGCGCGATGCCGGACGCGGTGAGTCCCTGCTGGTCGTCGCCGAGGACGCACCCGCCGATACGTTGCTGGAACGGATCAGTGACGTACGCCGGCGCGGTACGACGATCTTCAGCATCGGGAACGGGGACAACGAGCTGACGTCGCTCAGCCACGAGACGCTCGTCCCTGAACTGCTGATCCCGGACGGCTTCGGCTGGAGGAGTCACGAGCTGTACGACGAGCCGCAGGCCGCGCTCACCGAGGTGGAGCCGCAGACCGCCGAGGGCTTCGAAACCGCCCAGCACCTGGTCAGCCTCGCAGCGGCCGACGAGGAAGCCGGCCGGCCCGGCTGGCGCCGCCGCCTCCGCAACGCGATCGAACGTCTCGGTGGCGAACCCGCCTAGACGTTGAGGTAGAGCGCGGCCAGCCGGGGCAGGTGAGCCTCCAGGTCGTCCTCGTCGTCGAAGTCGATCTCGCTACCCGCCGGGACGTCCGGGGTGTCCGGGGCGTCGGCATCGACCGCCTTCCAGTACGCCGCCTCGTCGCCGGTCACGTTCTTGTACGCGTGACTGCCGACGTGCAGCATCCCTTCCCCGTCGAAGCCTTCGAAGCCCTCCGGCCGGTCCTCGTCCACCACGTCCGCTAGCGAGTCCGGGTCGGCCAGCGCGGCGTCCCACACCTCCCGGCCCTGTGCGACCAGCCAGCCACGGAACGAGTCGAACCCGTCCTCCGAGGCGCCGGAGTTGATCAGATACGCCGCAGCCCACAGGTCCCACCGGTACGACTCGACCTGCAACCGCGCGAGCTCGGTCCCGAACCCGACGATCTCCTCGGCCTCCGCCGCACCCAGCACCTTGGTCAGCGCGTCCGCAACCCCGTCCGGATCAGCCACGGTGTCATCCACCGAGGCACGCGCATCCTCGACCAGACCCCAGAACCCATCCCTGTCCACCCTCAAACCATCTCACCGACCCCGGGTCCAGCGGGAGGGTGAGAACTACCAGACCTCGTCGAGTTGGCGGCGCTGGTCGGTGGTGAGGGTGAGGGCGGTGCCGGTGAGGGCGGTGGTGAGGTAGCCGGGTGTACTGATGCCGACGATCGGGGTGATGGCGGGGGTGCCGCCCGCGAGCCAGGCCAGGACCACGGCGGATCGGGTGGTGTTCAAGGACGCGGCCAGTTCGGTCAGGACTTCCAGGCGGCGCGTTGTGCCGGGGTGGTCGAAGGCCGGGTCGATCGGGCGGTCCGTGCGGTTCTCGAAGGCGCCGGACATCAGCGGGCTGTAGGCGAACAGTTGCTGCTCCGGGTTGTTCTCCGCGTAGTCGAGGACCTCGTCGGTGATCCAGCCGAAGCGGTGGTCGTGGATGTGGTCGCGGACGAACGGCCGTGGCTGCAGGTAGGAGTAGCGCAACTGCAGCGCGCTCGGAGCCATCACGCCCAGCTCGGTCGCCAGACCGCGCATCCGCTCGACCCGCCAGAGCGCGTAGTTCGACAGGCCGAGGCGTCCGATCGTGCCGGCCGCGGCGTGCTTGCCGAAGGCCGCGACGGTCTCCTCCAGCGGGGTGGACCGGTCGTCACGGTGTGCCCAGTACAGGTCGATGTGGTCGACCCCGAGGCGGCGCAGCGAGGCCTCGAGCGCCGCGTCGATCGCCTTGGCGCTCACACCTTCCGAGTGCTCCGGCCAGCTGCCCGGCCAGAGCGGCTCGCAGCCGACCTTGGTCGCCAGCTTGACCCGGTCCCGGACGCCGGGCCGCTGCGCGAACCACCTTCCGAGCAGCTCCTCGCTCTGGCCGCCGTGGCCGCTCGGGTGCTGCCAGAACGCGTAGCAGTTCGCGGTGTCGATCCACTCCCCGCCGGCGTCCACATACTCGTCCAGCAAGCGGAACGACGTCTGCTCGTCGATCCGCGTTCCGTACTCCATCGCTCCCAGCGCAAGATTCGTCATGCGCCAGATCAAAACGGCTGGAGCGCGCTCTAGGTCAAGCCCGCGAACTCCCGCAGCACCGGAGCCAGTGTCGACGCCTCGGTCCCGTGGTTCTCGCCGGGAATCGCCTGCAGCGTGGCCGTCGGCAGGTGCTCGGCCACGGCCCGGGCACCGGCCGAGAGCGCGGGCCAGGTCTGGTCGCCGTACAGCACCAGGACCGGGACCTTCACGTCCGCCCAGCGGTCCTGCGGCAGCGGGTTGCCCGACATCGTGGTCCCCATGATGCGGCCGTCGTACGAGATGGTGTGCGCGATCTCCTCGACCGGCGCCCAGTACGGCGACTGCTTCATGCCGGGGATCGCCTCCGCGGGCATCATCGCGGCCGCCGTCATGAACAGCTCGGCCGCCTTGTCCCGGCGGCCCTCGGCGACGAACGCGTCGAGCTGCTCGACGTAGTCGGACGGCAGCGGCGGCCGGACGTCGTCGACGACGACCGGCGGCTCGAACAGGGCCAGCCCGGCGATCGGCAGCCCGGCGGCCGCGGCGTCCAGCGCCAGCAGGCTGCCCGACGACCAGCCGAACACGATGGCGGGCTGTCCGGCGTCCTCGATCAGGGCCGCGATGTCCTCGATCTCGCGCTGGATCGCGTACGGCGCGGTGTCGCCGCTGCCGCCGCGCCCGCGCCGGTCGTACACGTACGTCCGGAAGCTGTCGCTCAGCAGCTTCCCGACCTCGGCGTTGATCGGGTTCACGGCCCGGTGGGCGGTCGCGCCGTCGACCAGGATCAGCGGTCTGCCCTCGCCGTACGCCTCGAACGCGATCGCGGTGCCGTCGGCCGATGTCACGGTGCTCATGGTGGTTCTCCTCGCTCTGCGGAAACTAGACCGTACAGTACTCGCCGGAGAACTGGACTGTCTAGTATGATTTCGGCATGGAACAGGTGGAGATCGAGGGCCGGACGCCCCGCAAGCGTCGCGCGATCCTGGCCGCGGCGACCGAGGTGTTCCTGCAGCACGGGTATCTCGGCGCGAGCATGGACGAGGTCGCGGCGAAGGCCGGCGTCTCCAAACAGACCGTCTACAAGCAGTTCGAGAACAAGGAGCGCCTGTTCGCCGAGATCGTCCTCGGCACCAGCGACCAGCTCATGGACGGCCTCCTGCAGGCGTACGTCGACACGCTCGAAGGGGCCGCCGACGCCCGCGAAGCGCTGCGTGCGCTGGCCCTTCGCCTGCTCCAGAGCCTGACCGCCGACAGTGTGCTGCAGCTCCGCCGACTCGTGATCGCGGAGGCGGACCGCTTCCCCGAGGTCTGCGGCGCCTGGTTCACCAGCGGTTTCGAGAAGTCCCTCGACGCGCTGGGGCAGGCGCTGAGCCGGCTGAGCGATCGCGGTCTGCTGCGTGAGCTCGACGATCCCACGCTCGTGGCGTACCAGTTCGCCGGACTGGTGATGTACAAGCCGATGAACCGGGCGATGTTCGCGGGCACCCGGCAGCGGCCCAAGCCCGGCGAGCTGGAAGATCTCGCCGATCGTGCGGTCGAGGTCTTCCTGGCGGCCTACGGCGCCTGACCCTCCTCGTCTTCCGCGATCGAAGGCGGCGTCTGGGCTCTCGACGGATCGGTGACGTGCCGATGGATCCGCCAGCCCGTCCAGGCCAGCAGCCCCACCGGGATCGGCAGCCAGAACGAGACGAGCCGATACAGCAGCGTCCCGATGAGCGCGGTGTCCGCGCTGACCCCGATCAGCACCAGCAGCGCGGTGAGGCCGGCGTCGACGAAGCCGAGGCCGCCCGGCGTGATCGGGATCATGGCGAGGGCCTGGGCTACGACATAGGCCATCAGCACCTCGGACGGGCGGGCGTGCGCGTCGAGGGCCACCAGCGCGGCGACGAGCGCGGCGTAGTCGAACATGCGGTTCGCGGCGGCGGCGAAGGCCGCTGCCCACCAGTGGCCGTCGAAGGCGGCGGCAACCCGATCCCGCTGCGTGACCAGCAGAGCGGCGCAGCTGTCGGGGGTCACGCTGCGCTTGACAAGGTGGATGATGCGCCCGGACACACGACCGACCCGCACGAGGAACCGGTGCCATTTGAGCGCGGTGAGCCCGAGGCCGACGATGACGATCGCCATGATCAGCGAGACCAGCAGGCCGCGCTCGAGCTGCCTGGCCGGCGGTGGACCGATCAGCAGGGCGGGGATCGTCAAGACGGGCAACAGCAGCAGCACGCCGGTGGTGATCAGGCCCATCGCGGTCAGGGCTGAGGCGACGACTCCCGCCGGCTCGCCGGTTTGGATCAGGAGCCTGGCCTGGAGGACTCCACCGGCAGCCGGGCCGCCGGGGACGACCTTGCTGGCCGCGTTCCCGGCCAGTTGCGCCGTCGCGATCGTGCCCCAACCAGCAGGGACGGGTGCCGGCTCCTGGCCACCGGTGGGTCTGGCCAGAGCCAGTCTGGCGAGCCACCACAAGGCGGCGAAACTGCAGGCCTCCAGTACTGCGAGGACCGGGAACCACCAGGGTTCTATGTCTGCCAGGCGCGGCCAGGTTCCGAAAACGGACAGCAGACTCGGCGCCACGATGTAGAGCCCGGCACCGGTGATCGCCAGGCCGACAGCGCGGCCGCCCCACCGCCGTACCAATCCCCCAGCGAAGCCCATGTCTCACCCCGCACGACGAACCCTTCGCCTCGCCACCATACCGCGACCTGCTGAGCTCAGAGGGTGCCTCGGGTCGAGGTGCGAACGACGAGCTCCGGCGTGAAGGTGACCCGCTGGTGCTCGTGATCCGGGTTCGACGACTCGTCCAGCAGCAACTCCGCCGCCGTCCGGCCGAGCAACTGCCGCGGCTGACGCACCGACGTCAGCGGTACGGCGGCCGCCTCCGCGAACTCGATGTCGTCGTACCCGACGATCGCGAGGTCCTCCGGCACCCGCAGCCCCAGGCTCACGCACTGTTGCAGCAATCCCAGCGCCAGCAGGTCGTTCGCGCAGAACGCCGCGGTCGGCCGGCGATCGGCGGGGAGGCCCGCGAGTCGTTGCCCTGCGCCCCTTCCCTCGGCGACGGTGAGCGCTCCGGTGGTCAGCTCGATGAGGTTGGACAGGGGCTTTCCGGCCGTCCGGAGAGCCCGCCGGGCGCCCTCGCGGCGGTCGACGACCTGGCCGATCGTGTTCGGGCCGCCGACGTACGCGATCCGCTCGTGACCGAGCTCGAGCAGATGCGAGATCGCGAGCTCACCACCGAGGATGTCGTTCACCGCGACCGAGCAGTGCTCCGCGTCGTCGAGCGTCCGGTCGACCACCACCACCGGCGTACCGCGCGACGGCAGCTTGCGTAGCCGGGACGAGTTCTGGTCGATCGGCGTGATCAGGATGCCCTGGACGCGCTGCTGCTCGAGCAGGTCCAGGTACGCCGCCTCGCGGTCCGCGTCCTCGCTGCTCGTACAGAGGAACACCGACAGCCCGGCCGCCTGCGCCGCCTCCTCGACACCCTTCGCGACGTCGGTGAAGAACGGGTTGCCGGCGTCGAGCATCAGGTACGCGAGGATGCGGCTGGATCCGGCGCGCAACTGGCGGGCCGACTCGTTGCGGACGAAGCCGAGCGAGGCCATCGCCGCCTCGACCTTGGCCCGGGTCAGCGGGCTGACCACCTCGGGGCGGTTCAGCACGTTCGACACGGTCCCCAGCGAGACGCCGGCGGCCGCGGCCACCGCCTTGACGCCGGCTGCGTGCGGCTTCGGGGCGCGGCGGCGCCGGACACGCTCGGGCAGGGCTTCCGCATCGTCCACGGACACGAAACCTCCCTGCGCACTTGAAACGTCTTAGCTGCCGAAGGATACCCGGTTCCGGCCGGATCTCCGTGGCGGCAGTCCGGGATCGGTCGCGAAAGCTGGGCAGACTCTTGACGCCCACCCGTGGCCGCGCTTAGCGTCGTGGGACGCTCTTGAAACCTTTCATCCCCGTCAGCGCAGTCCCGACCGCCCTAGGTACAGGTGCCGCCGTGAATCGTTACTGCTTCTGCCTGCAGGTCCGCCCCGACCGGCTCGACGAGTACGTCGAGCGGCACCGGGACGTCTGGCCGGACATGCAGGCCGCGCTCCGGGACTCCGGCTGGCACAACTACTCGCTGTTCCTGCGCGACGACGGTCTGCTGATCGGGTACGTCGAGTCCGACGACCTGGACGCGGCGCAGAAGGCGATGGCCGCGACCGACGTCAACGCCCGCTGGCAGGCGGAGATGACCGAGTTCTTCACTGGCCAAGGAGACGGCACAGAAGACGGCCGACCGCCGGACGAGTCCTTCCTGCTGCTGCCCGAGATCTTCCATCTGAAAGAGGACTGAACCATGACGACCGAAGCCGCGAAGGCCGCCCTGAGCCGACAGGAGATCGAACTGCCCTCGTGGGCGTTCGGCAACTCGGGCACCCGGTTCAAGGTCTTCACCCAGCCCGGCGTACCGCGGTCGCCGGAGGAGAAGATCGCCGACGCGGCCGTCGTCCACAAGTACACCGGGGTGGCGCCGAGCGTCGCGCTGCACATCCCCTGGGACAAGGTCGACGACTATGCGGCGCTGGCGGCGTACGCCAAGGAGCAGGGCGTCCGGCTCGGGGCGATCAACAGCAACGTCTTCCAGGACGACGACTACAAGCTCGGCAGCGTCACCAACCCGGACCCGGCGGTCCGCCGGAAGGCCACCGACCACCTGCTCGAATGCGTCGACATCATGGACGCGACCGGCTCCCGGGACCTGAAGCTGTGGTTCTCCGACGGCACGAACTATCCCGGCCAGGATGACATCCAGGACCGGCAGGACCGGCTCGCGACCGCGCTCCAGGAGGTGTACGACCGGCTCGGCGACGACCAGCGGATGCTGCTGGAGTACAAGCTGTTCGAGCCGGCCTTCTACACCACCGACGTGCCGGACTGGGGTACGTCGTACGCGCACTGCCTCGAACTGGGGCCGAAGGCAACGGTCTGTATCGACACCGGGCACCACGCGCCGGGGACCAACATCGAGTTCATCGTGGCGTTCCTGCTGCGGACCAGGAAGCTCGGCGCGTTCGACTTCAACAGCCGGTTCTACGCCGACGACGACCTGATGGTCGGGGCCGCGGACCCGTTCCAGCTGTTCCGGATCATGAACGAGATCGTCCGCGGCGACGCGCTCGACCCGGACCGCGGGATCGCGTTCATGCTCGACCAGTGCCACAACATCGAGGAGAAGATCCCCGCGATCATCCGCTCGGTGATGAACGTCCAGGAGGCGACCGCGAAGGCGCTGCTGGTCGACCGGGACGCGCTCCGCGCCGCTCAGGCCTCGGGTGACGTGCTGGGCGCGAACGCCGCGCTGATGGACGCCTACAACACCGACGTCCGGCCGCTGCTCGCGGAGCTGCGCGAGTCGCAGGGCCTGGACGCGGATCCCGTTGCCGCCTACAGGCGCAGCGGCTACTTCGAGCAGATCACCAAGGACCGCGCCGACGGTCAGCAAGCCGGATGGGGAGCATGAGAGTGAGCGACACTGCAGCCGAACTTGTTGCGCGTAGCAACCGACTGGGTGCCGATCCACGCAACACCAACTACGCCGGCGGCAACACGTCGGCGAAGGGTTCCGAGACCGATCCGGTGACGCAGCAGCCGGTCGAGCTGCTCTGGGTGAAGGGGTCGGGCGGCGACCTGGGAACCCTCACCGGCAAGGGGCTCGCCGTGTTGCGGCTCGACCGGCTGAACGCCCTCGTCGACACCTACCCGGGTGTCGACCGGGAGGACGAGATGGTCGCGGCGTTCGACTACTGCCTGCACGGCAAGGGCGGTGCGGCGCCGTCGATCGACACCGCGATGCACGGGCTGGTCGACGCCCCTCATGTCGACCATCTGCACCCGGACTCCGGGATCGCGCTGGCGACCGCGGCGGACGGCGAGAAGCTGACCGCGGAGTGCTTCGGCGACCGCGTGGTGTGGGTGCCGTGGCGGCGGCCCGGGTTCCAGCTCGGGCTGGACATCGCCGCCGTCAAGCGCGACAACCCGCAGGCGATCGGCTGCATCCTCGGCGGCCACGGCATCACCGCCTGGGGCGCCACGTCCGAGGAGTGCGAGGCGAACTCCCTCGACATCATCCGGACGGCGGAACGTTTCCTGGCGGAGCGCGGCGTCGCCGAGCCGTTCGGCGCGGTCGTCGCCGGCTTCGAGGCGCTGCCCGTGGAGGAGCGCCGGGCCCGGGCGGCCGCGCTGGCCCCGGTGATCCGCGGGCTGGCGTCGACCGACAAGCCGCAGGTCGGGCACTACACCGACTCGGACGTCGTCCTGGAGTTCACCGCACGGGAGAAGCTGGCCACACTCGCCGCTCTGGGGACCTCGTGCCCGGATCACTTCCTGCGGACCAAGGTGCGTCCGCTGGTCCTGGATCTGCCGCCGGCCGCGCCGCTCGACGAGGCGGTCGAGCGTCTGCAGGAGCTGCACACCCAGTACCGCGAGGACTATGCCGCCTACTACCACCGGCACGCCGAGGCTGACAGCCCGGCGATGCGCGGTGCGGATCCGGCGATCGTGCTGGTGCCCGGTGTCGGCATGTTCAGCTTCGGGAAGGACAAGCAGACCGCGCGGGTGGCCGGCGAGTTCTACGTGAACGCGATCAACGTGATGCGCGGCGCCGAGGCGGTGTCGACGTACGCGCCGATCGACGAGCGGGAGAAGTTCCGGATCGAGTACTGGGCGCTGGAAGAGGCGAAGCTGCAGCGGATGCCGAAGCCGAAGCCGCTCGCGACCCGGGTCGCCTTCGTCACCGGCGGCGGGTCCGGGATCGGCAAGGCGATCGCCCAGCGGCTCGCCGCGGAAGGCGCCTGCGTCGTGGTCGCGGACCTGGACCTCGCGGCCGCCGAGGCGGTGGCGAAGGAGATCGGGTCGTCCGACATAGCGGTCGCGGTCGGCGCGGACGTGTCGTCGGCGGACGCGGTCGAGGCGGCGTTGCGGGAAGGCGTGCTGGCCTTCGGCGGTGTGGACCTGATCGTCAACAACGCCGGCCTGTCGATCTCGAAGTCGTTGCTGGACACCACCGAACGGGACTGGGACCTGCAGCACGACGTGATGGCGAAGGGCTCGTTCCTGGTGTCGCGCGCCGCCGCGAAGGTGCTGATCGATCAGGGCATGGGCGGCGACATCGTCTACATCTCCAGCAAGAACTCGGTGTTCGCCGGGCCGAACAACGTCGCGTACGGATCGGCCAAGGCCGACCAGGCGCACCAGGTCCGGCTGCTCGCGGCCGAGCTCGGCGAGTACGGCGTCCGGGTCAACGGCGTGAACCCCGACGGCGTCGTCCGCGGCTCCGGGATCTTCGCCGGCGGCTGGGGCGCGAAGCGGGCCGCGGTGTACGGCGTACCGGAGGAGGAGCTCGGTGCGTACTACGCGCAGCGGACCCTGCTGAAGCGGGAAGTGCTGCCGGAGAACGTCGCGGCCGCGGTGTTCGCGCTGACCGGGGGCGACCTGACTCACACGACCGGCCTGCACGTGCCCGTCGACGCCGGCGTGGCTGCCGCCTTCCTGCGTTAGGAGCCGTCGGATGACCGAGGTCGCCGCCCGTCAGGGCCTGCAGCGGATCACGTCCCGCCGGACCCGGATCGGTCTGGTCGCCGGCGGGCTCGGTGCGTACTGGCCGCAGTTCCCGGAGCTGCTGCCGCAATTGCAGGCGTCCGCGCGGCGGGTGTCCGAGCGGTTCGCGGCACTCGACTGCGAGGTGGTCGACGTCGGGTTCATCTCCGACGCGCAGGAGGGCGCGGCGGCGGCCGAGAAGCTGCGGGCGGCCGACTGCGACCTGATCGTCGGCTTCCTCACGACGTACATGACGGCATCGATGCTGGTCCCGGTCGCGCAACGCAGCGGTGCGCCGGTGCTGTTGCTGAACCTACAGCCGACCGAGGCGATGGATCACGCGTCGTTCGACACCGGCGCGTGGCTGGCGTACTGCGGGGCGTGCCCCCTGCCCGAGATGGCGAACGCGTTCGAGCGCTGCGGCATCGACTTCCGCTCGGTCTCGGGGTACCTCGAGGACGAGCGGGCGTGGGCGCGGATCGACCGGTGGATCCGCGCCGCCGGAGTCCGGGCGGCGCTGCGGCACGGACGGCACGGCCTGCTCGGTCACCTGTACCCGGGGATGATGGACGTCGTCACCGACCCGACCCTGGTGTCCGCGCAGCTCGGCGGACATGTCGAGATCCTGGAGATCGACGACCTGCGGGTGCGGGCGGAGCAGGTGACGGACGCGGAGACGTCGGCCCGGATGGACCTGGCGCGCGAGCTCTTCGAGCTCGACGACTCGGTCAAGCTCGAGGACTTCCGGTGGGGCGCCACGGTCTCGGTCGCCCTGGAGCGGCTGGTCGAGGACTTCGCCCTTGATTCGCTGGCCTATTACCACCGTGGACTCGACGGCGAGACGCACGAGCGGGTCGCGGCCGGGATGATCCTCGGCGCTTCGTTGCTGACGGCAAGGGGAGTGCCGGCGGCCGGCGAGTACGAACTGCGCACGTCGCTGGCGATGCTGGTGATGGACCGGCTCGGCGCGGGCGGGTCGTTCACCGAACTCCAGGCGCTGAACTTCCGCGACAACGTGGTCGAGATGGGCCACGACGGGCCTGCGCACCTGGCGATCTCGGCCCGGAAACCGTTGCTGCGCGGGCTCGGCGTGTACCACGGCAAGCGCGGGTGGGGCGTGTCGGTGGAGTTCGACGTCCAGCAGGGTCCGGTGACGCTGTGCGGGCTCGGGCAGCGCCGGGACGGCTCGTTCAACCTGATCGCTTCCGAGGGGACCGTCGTCCCGGGGCCGCTGCTGCAGATCGGGAACACGACGTCGCGGGTGGACTTCGGGTGCGATCCCGGCGAGTGGACCGACGCGTGGTCGGCGTCCGGCGTCGCGCACCACTGGGCGCTCGGCACGGGCCACCGCGCCGCCGACCTGTCCGCGGTCGCCGATCTCCTGCACCTCGACCTCACCGTGGTCGCACCGTGAAGCGCGTCGCGGCGGTGGACCTCGGCGCCTCGAGCGGGCGGGTGATGCTCGGCTCCGTCGGCCCTGAGGTGCTGGAGTTGCGCGAGCTGAACCGCTTCTGGAACGGCCCGGTGCGCGTCCGCGGGACACTGCACTGGGACATCCTGCATCTGTACCGGTCGATCCTCGAGGGACTGCACCTCGCCGGCTCGCTCGACGGGATCGGCATCGACTCGTGGGCGGTCGACTACGGTGTCCTGGACCCGGACGGCCGCCTGATCGGGAACCCGGTGCACTACCGCGACTCGCGCACCGACGGGGTGCTGGAGCGGGTCGTCGAGAGGGTGCCGGCCAACGATCTGTTCGCGGTGACGGGGCTGCAGCAGTTGCCGTTCAACACGATCTACCAGCTCGCGGCCGGAGACTTGCCGGCGTCGGCGAGCACGCTGCTGATGGTGCCCGATCTCCTCGCCTACTGGCTGACGGGAGAGGCCAGCGGCGAGCGCACCAACGCATCCACGACCCAGTTGTACGACGTCCGCGCCCGGGACTGGAGTGCCGAGCTCATCTCCCGGGTCGGCCTGCCGCGACGGATCTTCCCCGAGTTGCGGGAGCCGGGGGACGTGATCGGGACCGTGCTGCCGGACGAGACCGGGCTGGCGCCGGGGATTCCGGTGGTCGCCGTGGGATCGCATGACACGGCATCTGCTGTGGTCGCGGTGCCGGCCGCGGACGACCGGTTCGCGTACATCTCGTCCGGGACCTGGTCGCTGGTCGGGCTCGAGCTCGACGCGCCGGTGCTGACGGACGCCGCACGGCAGGCGAACTTCACCAACGAAGGCGGCGTGGACGGGCGGACCCGCTTCCTGCGCAACGTGATGGGCTTGTGGATCCTGCAGGAATGCCAGCGGGTCTGGAGCGACGACGACCTCGCCGGCCTGCTGCGGGACGCCGCCGCCGCGCCGCCGTTCGCCGTACTGATCGATCCGGACGCGCCGGAATTCCTTGCTCCGGGCAACATGCCGGCGCGGATCGAGGAGCACTGCCGGGCGACCGGCCAGGAGCCGCCACGGTCGCGCGGCGCGGTGGTCCGCTGCATCCTGGAGAGCCTCGCGCTCGCGTACCGCCGGACCCTGCGGGCCGCGCAGACGATCGCCGACCGGGACGTCGACGTCCTGCACGTGATCGGCGGCGGCTCGCAGAACGAACTGCTCTGCCAACTCACCGCCGACGCGTGCGGCGTACCCGTCCTCGCCGGACCGGTCGAGGCCTCCGCGCTCGGCAACGTCCTCGTCCAGGCCCGCGCGCTCGGCGAGCCCTTCCCGGACCTGCGCGGGATGCGCGCCCTGGTCCGGTCCACCCATTCTCTGCGGCGCTACGACCCGCAGGGCAAACCGGCCGACTGGGACGCCGCCGAGTCCCACGTATTCGGAACCAGGTGATCCGCATGACCGTCCTCTCCCAGGAACTCCGACCGCTCGCGCGCAGGGTGCCGCCGCGCGAGATCAGCCATGACGACCTGCAACTGCTCCGGCTGCTGGCCACCGGGTTGCCGGTGGACGGCGTCGCCCGGCGGCTCGAGCTGTCCGAGCGCACCGTGCGCCGGCGGACCCGGCTGATCTGCGACCGGCTCGGCTTCAGCACCGCGATCGAAGCCATCGTCTGGGCGGCGCGCCGCGGGCTGGTCTGAGTCGTCAGGCGTTAGGCGGCGACGGCTCCGGGTACCGGTGGTTCTGATCATCGAGCCTAGGAGGACCGATGGACGGAATGACCATTGTCTGGATCGTCGTCGCGATCGCCGTGCTGGTGATCGTGGTCGCGCTGGTCGCCGGAGCGATGTCGAAGTCGTCGAAGCGCCGGGCCGAGCGGGACCGGCAGGAGGCCTACGAGCACGAGCAGCAGGCCAGGACGAGCGCGCTGCACGCCGAGCGGCAGCAGGCCGCGGCCGACGAGGCCGACGCCCGGGCCCGCAAGGCGCAGGCGATCGCCGACGAGAAGGCGGCCGAGGCGCGCCGGCTGTCCGCCGGTGCGAGCGAGCGGCGCGACGCGGCCGCGGGTGCCCGCAAGGAAGCCGACGAGCACCGCGACCAGGCCCAGAACCTCTGGCCGGACGAGAACGGCACGACCGACGAGAACGGCATGACCCGTCCGGACGCGGGTGCCACCGAGCAGCAGCCGATGCAGCAGCCGAACTGGGACGACGGTACACATCCGCACGATCCGCGGCACTCGAAGCACTCCAAGCACTGACGCTCAGATCAGGTACCGGAACTCGGGGGAGTTCGGGTTGATGCGCTCGATGTCGAGTGGGGCGGCCTCCATCCGCGACAGCAGCAGCGGGAGGTCGTCCCGGGTGCTGATCTCGATCCCCACCAGCGCGACACCGGTCTCCCGGTTGTTGCGCTTCACGTACTCGAACAGCGTGATGTCGTCGTCCGGCCCGAGCGTGTCGTCGAGGAACGCCCGGAGCGCGCCGGGCTCCTGCGGGAACGTCACCAGGAAGTAGTGCTTGAGCCCCTCGTACACCAGTGACCGCTCGAGAATCTCCCCGTACCGGCTGACATCGTTGTTGCCGCCGGACAGCAGGCACACCACGGTCTCACCGGGACGGACCTCGAGACCGTTGCCCAGAGCACTTGTCGACAAAGCGCCCGCGGGCTCGGCGATCAGCCCGTCGGTCTGGTAGAGCGCGAGCATCTCCGAGCAGACGAGCCCTTCGGGCACCGACATCAGCTCGACGCCGGCCTCCCGCACCAGCGGCAGCGTCACGTCACCGACCCGGCGTACGGCGGCACCGTCGACGAAACTGTCCAGGTGCGGCAGCGTCACGGGTTTGCCGGCCGCGAGCGCCGCCGCCATACTCGCCGCGCCGCCCGGCTCCACACCGACGATGCGGACGCCGGGATGCCGCTCGGCGATCCACGTTGCAACCCCTGCAACGAGACCGCCGCCGCCGACCGGAACCACGAGGACGTCGGGAGCGTGGCCGAGCTGTTCCACCAGCTCGACGGCGACAGTTCCTTGTCCCGCAACGGTTCTCGGGTCGTCGAAGGCCGGCACCATCGTCGCGCCGGTCGCCGACGCCTCCGCGATCGCCGCGGCTGCCGCGTCGTCGTACGTGTCGCCGGTGACGATCACCTGGATCTGCTTGCCGCCGAGCGCCGCGATCCGGTCCCGCTTCTGCCGCGGTGTCGTGCGCGGCACGTACACCTTGCCGTGCACGCCGAGGATGTGGCACGAATACGCCAGCCCCTGACCATGATTGCCTGCGCTCGCGCACACCACGCCGGCTGCCTTGGCGGTGTCGTCGAGCTGCGCGATCAGGTTGTACGCACCGCGAAGCTTGTAGGAACGCCCGATCTGCAGGTCCTCCCGCTTCAGCCAGACCTGCGCGCCGGTGCGCTCGGACAGGCGCAGGTTGCGCTGCAACGGTGTACGGACGGCGACGCCGTCCAAGCGCTTGATGGCGGTCTCGATCGCTTCGGCGTCAACAGTCGATACTGTCGATCGAGCCACTGAACCACTGCCCTGCATGGTGTTCCTTCCCGTGCATTTGCACGATCTTCGCCGATTCGCTCGCTGCACAAGACGATTCGCGTCCACAGTCCGGACCGACGGATACCTATCGCGTATCAGACTCTTGCACCAGGCGTGAAACGGCTCTTCACTGGGCATCTTAGTTTTCATACGCTCACTCGGTGTAACGACCAGGCCCCTGGAACAGATGAGCCGGGTAGAAGCCGGTCAGTGAGGACTGGAGGGCACATGGAACTGATTCCGTTCAGTCTGTGGGGCGACGCTTTGTGGTGCGGTCAGGAAGTCGTGCGGGAAGCCCCGCACGAGCAGGCGATCCGTAGCCTGTTCCCGGACCCCATCCCGGCGCGCGGCGCAGATCTGGACACCGAGGCGGACCTCGTCCCGGAACCGCACAACCGTTTCGACCCGCGGTCGATCGCCGTCCGGGTGCAGGGCAAGGTTGTCGGCTATCTGCCGAGGGACGACGCGCACCGGTACCACCCGGTGCTGTCAGAACTGGTGGCGCAAGGCCTGCAACCGCAGGTGCCGTGCCACCTGTGGGTCAGCGAGTGGACGGCGGCGAACTGGGAGGCAGCGGACGCCGGTGGCGCCGGTGCGCAGGGCACCGAGTTCCACGCCAGCGTCGCGGTCGCTCTCGGGCAGCCGCACATGCTCGTGCCGGTGAACCTGCCCCCGCCAGGCAGCTTTCACCTGCTACCGCCCGGCAGCGGCATCGTGGTGCCGGGCAGCGAGGTGCATCCGGACGTGCTGGCGCCGTTCTTCCGCGCGGAAGGCGAGTGCTGGGCGTACGCCACCATGCACGCGATCGAGGAGGAGGACAACATCCAGGACCGGCACCGGATCGTGGTCGAGATCCGGCTGGACGACGAACCGGTCGGCCGGCTCAGCGCGCGGCTCAGCGCCGAGTTCCTGCCTGCCATCCACTACCTCACCGACATGCGTGCCGAGACTGCCGCCCGGGTCACCGTCCGCGGAGACCGGACCGCATCGGAGGTGATCCTCTACGCGGCGCGGAGTCATGACCTCCCGGCCACCTGGCCGGACGGCCTGGCCCGCTCCCCAGTCGCGTCCCCGCAATGGCACTACTGGGCAACGAAAGAGGCCAACTAGGCGGCTGCGCAGTACTGACCATGCCTCACCAGGCCGGTACTGCGGAGCTACTTCTCACGACGCCGGGCAGCTCCCGCGAGGGGCTGCCCGGCGCCGTTGCCGATGGCATCAGGCGTCGGTGGACGGCGGGTGACGTACCTTGGGCGTATGGCGAACGCACCTGTCTGCCCGGTCTGCGGGCAACGAGGAGTGCCGATTCTCTACGGGCTGCCGACCCCGGTGGCGCGGGAGGCCGCGGCAGCCGGCAAGGTGCGGCTGTTCGGGTGTGTGATCCCGCCGGAGCCGGACAACTGGACGTGCCCGCGGGACCACACCTGGCAGGCCGACGACGACCAGGTGCTGACGGCCGCGATCGACGCCGCGCTCGGCCGGAAGTGAGCCGGATGCGGCAGCCGTGGAACCACAACATTCACTACCACCCGCAGATCCTCCAGGCCGTTCCGTCCGGCGCCGAACGCGCGCTGGACATCGGATGCGGCGAGGGCATGCTGGCCCGGAAACTGCGCGGCGTCGTACCGCACGTCACCGGCATCGACCTGCACACGCCCAGCCTCGAGTTGGCGCGTAACCACGGGGACGACATCGAGTACGTCCACGGAGACTTCCTGGAGCACCCGCTCGAGCCGGCGTCGTACGACGTGATCGGCTCCGTCGCCACCATCCACCACGTCGACGCCCGCACCGGCCTCCTCCGCATGCGCGACCTGCTCCGCCCCGGCGGCGCGCTGGTCGTCGTCGGCGTGGCCCGTTCCAGCCTGCCGCGCGACCTGCCCCGCGAACTGGCCGGAGTCGCCACTCACTGGGCGCACCGCGCGGTCAAGGGCCATTGGGAACACCCGTCCCCGACGGTCTGGCCCCCACCGGTCACCTTCCCGGAGATGCAGTCCCTGGCCGCCGAACTCCTACCAGGAGCAGCCTTCCGCCGCCACCTTCTCTTCCGCTACTCAATCACCTGGAGAAAGTGACGTGGCCAGTGCGGCGTCGGTGTCCCACAGGGACAGGCAGAACGGGTGGCCGGCGGGGTCGGTGTAGACGTAGCAGTGGTCGGAGTTCGGTTGGTAGTCGTGGAGTTTGGCGCCGGCGGCGATGACCCGGGCGCCGGTGGTGTCGAGGTCGTCGACGAGGAAGTCGAGGTGGATGCGCATGTCGCTGCCGGGCCACTGGGGTGGCTCGAAGTCGTCGACCTGCTGGAAGGCGAGGGATCCGTTCGGGCCCGTGACGGCGGCCCAATGCGCCGTACCGGTGACGACTCCGCCGGTGATCTCGGCGTAGAACCGGGCGAGGACCAGCGCGTCGGGGGCGTTCAGCGTGGTCCCCTCGAGCTTGATGGTGTCAGACATCGGTCCCCCGGTACGCCGGGGTGAGCTCGGTCCAGCGGGCGTGCCACTCGGGCGCCGGCTTCTGCTCCGACCAGCCGTCGGCGTGTGCCGGACCGTCGAGCGCGAGCGAACGGCCGAGGTCCTCCAGATGGACCTGCCAGCCGGCGCCGTGGAAGTGCATCGAACCGATGGGCAGGCCGCGCTCCTCCACCACCAGCTTCGTCCGGGCACCGGCCGGGGTGAGCCAGGCCTCGAGCTGACCCTCGTCAGCCGTGCCCGGCTCGGTCGTGAGCAGCAGATGGCGCGGTGCCTCGCAGACGTCGATCCGGATCGGGCCGGTCCACGTGCTGGTGAAGACGGCCTGAACAGTCCCGCCCTCGTGCAGTGAGCCCGACACCCGGGCGATCCAGCGCACGAGTCGCTCCGGCGTCGTACACGCCGCCCACAGGTCGTCGATATCGGTGTCGTAGACGTCCTCGACGCGCACGGCGCCGCGGGTTTCGTCCAAGGCCCGCATCGTCCCGGTCTTGTTCACTGCGACGCCTTCTTTCCTCGAGCGATCTCGGTGTGCAGTGCGTCGAGCCGGTTCCGCCACAGCGCCCGGTATCCCTCCAGCCACTCGTCGACCTCGACGAGCGCCTCCGGGCGCAGGCTGTAGATCCGCCGCTGCGCCTCCTGGCGCACGTCGACCAGCCCGGCCTCCCGCAGCACCCGCAGGTGCCGGGACACGCCGGGCCGGGCGATCGGCAGCGCGTCGGCCAGCTCACCGGCCGTCGCCGGATGATCCCGCAGGATCTCCAGCACCGTGCGCCGGCTCTGGTCCGCCAACGCCTGCAGCACCATGTCCATACCGAGAATGTACCCAAGTAGTTACGTAACCACAAGGGTACATTCAGAGTTTGGCGCCGATCAGCTGGAAGATGTCGTCGTGCGCGCCGGGCAGGTCGTCGTGCCCGAAGTCCGGGTAGGTGCGGACCTCCTTCGGCGCGGTGATCTTGTTGTACGCCGCGAATTGCGTCGACGGCGGGCAGATCTGGTCCTCCAGGCCGGTGAAGAGTGTGACCTCGGCCCGGATCCGCGGCGCCAGGTGCTGGACGTCGATGTAGCCGAGCGTGGTGAAGACCTCCTCCTGGCGGAGATGCCGCGGGTCGCGTTTGCGGAACCAGGTGACGATCTCGTCGTACGGCGCGGTCTCCAGGTTCAGGTCCCACGTGCGCTGGTAGTCGGACAGGAACGGATACACGCTCGCCGTGTACTTGATCGTCGGCGTCAGCGCCGCCGCCACCAGCGACAGCCCGCCGCCCTGGCTCCACCCGGTCGTCGCGATCCGGGCCGCGTCGACCTCCGGCAGCCCGCCGATGATGTCGGCCAGCCGCCGCGTGTCCAGGAAGACGTGCTTGTACAGCAAGCCGTCCGGCCCGGCGTCCAGCCCGTGCACCAGGTGATGCTGCAACGAGAAGGCATTCGCTTCCTGGGACGACGTACGGAACCCCACCTGCTCGCGGACGTCCAGCGCGGCCACGGTGAACCCGCGCGCGGCGTACGGCAGCAGCTCGACCCATTTCGGCTGCTCACCGCCGTACCCGTGGAACAGCAGCACGGCCGGGCCGGTCGGCTCGGCGGGGCGCAGCACCTTCGCGTGCACGCGGTAGCCGCCGGTCCCGGTGAAGTACAGATGCTGCGCCGTCGCGGTCGTCAGCGGGAAGTCGGCGGCGTCGACGAACTCGGCGTCGGCCGGGACCTCGTCCAGTGAGAGCAGTGCCTTGTCCCAGAAAGCGTCGAAGTCCGCGGGCCGCGGGTTCGTGCCCTGGTAGGTCAGGAGTTCGTCGTACGACAGGTCGAAGGAAAGCACCGGATCATTCTGCGTCGCCGGCGTCCCCGGGGGCAGTCCCGTCCCAGATCGTGTACCCGTGCGCGGCGTTCAGCTTGTCGCGCAGCGCGATCTCCAGCTCCTCGGCCCGCCCGGGCGCCAGCCACGAGACCGGCAGCAGGACCGGGTGGTCCGGGTTCTTCGTGCGCAACACGATCGCCTCGCCGTGCGTGGTCTCGACCCGGCCGACCTCGGTGATGTCGGTCCAGGCGGTGCGCAGGCCGCGGACCTCGATCTCGCGGTCGCGGAGCCGGGCGACCAGCGGCGGCCGGGCCAGGATCCACAGGCCGGCGATCGCGATCAGGCCGCCGAGGGTGACGAACACCGAGACCGCGACGCCCGGCAGGCCCAGCGCCCAGAGCACCGCGGCCACCCCGAGAATGATCAGCCCGGCGGCCAGGATCCCGAGGAACCGCCCCGCCCGCATCCGGTACGTCGTCCGCATCGCCACAGGATCTCATCCGCCCGGTGTGACCGGATCAGAAGGCTTCCGTCTCGGACTCCGTGGTGTTGCCGGCCACCGATTTCAGCGTCAGCGACCAGGTGAACGACCCGTCCAGGAACCGGTCGAGCTTCGCGTACGAGCAGTTCTCGGTGAACCGGTTGTTCTTCGCGTCCCAGTTCGAGCCGGACTTGTAGTAGACCCAGTAGTCGCCGCGGATCCCGGTCAGCGTCGCGGACTTGTTCGCCCGGACGTACATCGACGCGATCGGCTTGCGCGGGTTGCTCGCCGTCACCACGACCACGATGTCCGAGCCGGCGTTGGTGACCCGCAGCGAGCCCGATCCGCGCGAGCCGGACCGCTGGAACACGTCGCCGTTCTCGCCCCGGCCGCCGAACACCGCCGGCTGCGGCAGCTTCGCCGGCACCGACAGCGCGCCGAACTTCACGCCCTTGCCGATCGACTTCTGCACGCTCTGCGCGAGCTCGGCGTACGCGAACCGGACGCCGCTCTTCGCTTCGTACAGCCGGACGTCCAGCGCCTTCGGCAGCCCGCAGCCGGTCTTGGTCTCCCCGGCCTTGCTCAGCTCGGTGCTCACGTTCCCGGCGTAGGCGTCGAACGCATCGAGTACGGCGGGATGCGCGGACACCAGCCCGCGCGGCGGCGTGATCTTCGCGAGCTCGGTGCGCTCCAGCACGACCGCGGCGGCGAGCTGACCGCGCGCGGCGTCGAAGGCGGCGATCGTCCGCGCGTTCATCAGCCGCGCGACCGACGGCTTGAGGACCTTCTCGACGTTGGTCAGCGCGCGCTGGTACATCGGAACCGACAGCGCGACCGGACTCGGTTTCGGGGTCGGCTTGGGCGCTGCCGACGAGGGGGGTGGCGCTTTGCTGCTGGTCGTCGTACCCGTCGTCGAGGGTGCGTCGGCACTGTCCGCCTTGCTGCTGCAGCCCGCGCAGGCCAGGACCGTGACTCCGACCGCAACCGCCAAAGAACGCCTCACAGTCACCCCCAGGTGTGACCATTTTTCACTTTGGCCCGATTGTTCCCTGGGAGGGGTTCACCCGGCGCGGGTCAGTTACCGGTCTGGCTCGGGTTGTAGGCGCAGGCGTCGTTCAGGTTCTGCGCCTCGCCCGGGGTGGCCGTCGCCTTCGGCGGCGTGGTCGGCCGCTTCGTGGTCGTGCTGCTGGTCGGCTTCTTGGTCGGCTTCACGCTCGGGGTCGAGGCGACCGGGTTCGTCTTCGGGGCGATCGCCTTCTGGATGATCTCCTGCATCGCCGTGTAGTCCGGGTTCTTGCCGGTCGGGAAGTTCTTGTTCTTGTCCAGGTCGATGTTGGTGACCTTGGCGTTCTTCACCTTCAGCGCGAGCTGGATGAACGCCGCCAGGATGTCCTGCGGGATGTCGGTGCGCAGCAGCTGCTTCCCGGCCTTCGCGATCTGCTGGTACGACGTCACCAGGGTCTGCGGGTTCGCGCTGCTCACCAGCGCGTGGATCGTGCAGCGCTGGCGCTCCTGGCGCGACGGGTCGCTGAGGCCGTAGCGGCCGCGCGCGAACCACAGCGCGTGGTAGCCGTCGAGCTTCTGGTTCGGGCCCGGCTCGATGTACCCGCTGGGCTTCTTCTCGCTGTTCGACCCGGGGCCGGCGCCGTAGTCGCCGCCGATCGGCACCCGGTAGTTCACGTTCACCGTGATGCCGCCGAGCGCGTCGATGATCTGCCGGAAGCCGGCCAGGTTGACCTGCATGTAGTAGTCGATGTCCAGGCCGAGCGCGGCGCTCGCGGCCAGCTTGACCACGTCCGCGCCCTCGTTGTCGGTCTGGCCGAGGATCCCCGGGTGCGCCTTCGGGACGTTCTCGTACATGGCGTCCAGGTAGTACTCCGGCTGCTCGACGTTGCCGAGGTTCGGGTCCCAGAAGCCGTCCGGGTACACCTTGTGCAGCGGCGAGTCCTCCGGGAACGGCATCCGCATCCAGTTCCGGCTGAGCGAGATCAGCGCGGTGTCACCGGTCTTGGTGTCGATGCTGGCCACGATCACCGTGTCGGTCCGGACGCCGGTCCGGCCGACGCCGTCGTCGGCGCCGAGCAGCAGCAGGTTCAGCCGCGGGATCTTCGCCCACGGGTCGCTCTTGTTCACCTTCGGCCGGGTCGCGCTCTTCGAGTTGCCCTCGGACTGGAACACGCTGCCGACCAGGTCGCGCTGCGCCATCACGGTCTGCGCCGCGACCGTCGTCGGGACCGCGATCGCGAAACAGAGCAGCCCGACGAACATCGAGCCGGCCAGCCGGCCGGTGTAGGTCATGCTGACCGGGCGGAGCAGCTTGTGCGACGCCACCACGGTCCAGATCCAGCCGACGCCGAGCAGCACGACCGCGCCGGTCGCGATCAGCAGCTGGCGCGGGGAGACGAGCAGGGCCAGCACCGAGTCGCGGTGCGTGAGGCCGACGTACGCGGCGATCAGCAGCAGGCCGATGCTGAGCGTCAGGACGAAGGCGCCGAGCTTCTTCCGGCCGCCCATCAGCAGTCCCGTGCCGGGGACCAGGGCGCTGAGCAGGGTCAGGCCGATCGCCTTCGACGCCGTGCGGGCGCGGTGCGAACGGGCCCGGGACCGGCTGGCTCGAGGCGCTGCCCTCCGACCGGCTGCGCGAGTGCTCCGCGACATGGCTCCGTTTCCTGATCGACGACGTGACGACCTTTACGTCGGCCGCGCGCAGCGGCCCACGGTACATCAGACGCCCACGTCGACCAGTTGGTTGACGTGATGCTGGCGACCCCCGTCGATGCTCGCCAGCGTACACATCGCCGGGGCGACACACCGAAGGTCCCACCCCAGACACGGACAGTCGCCGCGGCGGGCGGGGGTCCGGGGGCGAAGCCCGCCGGGCGGGGGCCGGGGGTTGCACCCCCGGAAGACATGGCTGGAGCTCCTTGTCTGCGCTTTCTGCAGACAAGGAGCTCCCAGAGCGGAGGCGGCGGGATTTGAACCCGCGAGAGGGGATTACCCTCAACCCGCTTAGCAGGCGGGCGCCATCGACCGGACTAGGCGACGCCTCCTCCGACGATCCCCACGCGGGGGACACGACGACGGCCAAGACTATCCGGTCGACCCTCCCGGCGGCAAAAGCGGGTCAGTCGGCGAGCGACCGCTTGGCCTCGGCGACCAGTTCCACCGTCCGCGGCGTCATCGGTTCAGGCGAGACGATCAGGTGCTCGACGCCCAGCTTCCGGTACGCCGCGACCGCCTCGGGCAGCTCCTGGACGGCGATCGCCCGCGGGCTCGGATCCGGCACGGACTGATCCGGATCGCGGACGATGATGCCGGCCGTCGCGGTCACCGACCCCGCCGGCTTGCCGGCCGTCTGGACCGCCTGGCGGAGCGTCTCCAGGCGTTCCTCGACCTGCAGGTCCGGGGCGCCGTACCAGGCGGTGTTCCACGCGTCGGCCCACTGCGCGACCAGCCGCATCATCCGCGGGCGGTGGCCGGCGACCAGGATCGGGATCCGGTGCGGCGGCGCCGGGTCGAGGTTCGCGTCACGCACGGAGTAGTACGTGCCGTCGTAGGTGACCGTCTCGCCGCGGATCAGCCGCGCGACGATCTCCAGCCACTCGGCGAACCGCCCGACCCGGTGGTCGGTCGGCAGCCCGAACGCCTCGTATTCCGGGTCGTGCCAGCCGGCACCGGCGCCGAGGGTCAGGCGACCGCCGGAGACCTCGTCCAGCGTCACAGCCATCTTCGCGGTCAGGCCGGGATCGCGGAACGATGCGCAGAGCACCATGTTCCCGAGCTCGACCCGCTCGGTGACCGCGGCGACCGCGCTCAGCAGGGTCCAACTGTCGTGCATCCCGAAGACTTGTCCCTCGGGGTCGCGGTAGAGGAAGTGGTCGGCCAGCCAGACCGAGTCCAGCCCGCTCCGGTCGGCCGCCTCCGCGACGGCCCGCACGTCCTTCCATCCGGCCGTCCCGCCGTCCGGCCCGTCCCCGGCGCCGAGTGGAAGCATCACACCGATCTTCGTGTCCACGGTTCGCATGCGGTCAACGTACGTGGATCATGGGCGCTATGAGGAGGCCGTACCCGGATCGGGAGGCCGCGGGGCGTGTGCTGGCCGACGAGCTCGGATCGGTCGGTGGCTCCGTTCTGGTTCTCGGGCTGGCGCGCGGCGGCGTACCCGTCGCGGCCCCGGTCGCGGACGCGCTGGACGCCGAGCTCGACGTCCTGACCGTGCGCAAGCTCGGCCTGCCGGGGCAACCGGAGCTCGCGATGGGCGCGATCGCCGGTGTCGGCGAGGACCTGCACGTGGTCCGCAACGAGCCGATCGCGGCGGAGGTCGCGCCGGAGACGCTGGAAGCGGTGCGCCAGGAGGAGGTCGTGGAGCTGCGCCGCCGCGAGCACGCGTACCGCGGCGACCGCCCGCCGATCGACGTCCGGGACCGCGTCGTGATCCTGATCGACGACGGCCTCGCGACCGGTGCGACCATGCGCGCGGCGGTGGAAGCCGTCCGCCGCCAGGGGCCGGCGCACGTCGTCGTCGCGGTCCCCGTGGGCGGGATCGACAGTTGCCGACGGCTCTCGCAGGTGGCCGACCAGGTGGTGTGCGCGTGGATCCCGCAGTACTTCACCGCGGTCGGCCAGGCGTACCGGGACTTCTCGCCGGTCAGCGACGACGAGGTCCGCCGGGTGCTCGCGGAAAGCACGGCGCGGCGCCCCGGAGGATGATCCAGGGCGCCGCACCGTGGTGGCCCGGCCGCCGGCTTCCGACTCGGCGGCCGGTGCTCGTCAGCCCAGCCGGGCCTTCAGGTGGTCGAGCTCGACCTTCAGCGACGTCGGGACGGTGTCGCCGAGCTTCGCGAACCACTCCTCGATCAGCGGGATCTCGGCCTTCCACTCCTCGGCGTCGACGTCCAGCGCGATCTGCAGGTCGTGCTCGGTCAGGTCCAGCCCGCTGACGTCGAGCGCGCCCGGCGACGGCACCCGGCCGATCGGCGTCTCGACCGCGTCCGCCTGGCCCTCGATCCGCTCGATGACCCACTTCAGCACGCGGCTGTTCTCGCCGAAGCCCGGCCAGACGAACTTGCCCGCCTCGTCCTTGCGGAACCAGTTCACGTAGAAGATCTTCGGCAGCTGCGCCGCGTCGTGCTGCTTGCCGACGGTCAGCCAGTGGTCGAAGTACTGCCCCGCGTCGTAGCCGAGGAACGGCAGCATCGCCATCGGGTCGCGCCGCACGACGCCGACCTGGCCGACCGCCGCCGCGGTGGTCTCCGACGACAGCGTCGCGCCCATGAAGACACCGTGCGCCCAGTCGCGCGACTCGGTCACCAGCGGGACCGTCGTGGCGCGGCGGCCGCCGAAGATGATCGCGGAGATCGGCACGCCGTTCGGGTCGTCGTACTCGTCGGCGATGATCGGGCACTGCTTGATCGGCGTGCAGAACCGGCTGTTCGGGTGGCTGGACAGCTCGCCCGAGGCCGGCGTCCACTCGCGGCCCTTCCAGTCGGTCAGGTGGTCCGGCGGGGTCGGCGAGTAGCCCTCCCACCAGACGTCGCCGTCGTCGGTGAGCGCGACGTTGGTGAAGACCGAGTTGCCCTTCTCGATGGTGCGCATCGCGTTCGGGTTGGTCTTCCAGCCGGTGCCGGGGGCAACGCCGAACAGGCCGAACTCCGGGTTCACCGCGTACAGCCGGCCGTCCTTGCCGAAGCGCATCCAGGCGATGTCGTCGCCGAGCGTCTCGACCTCCCAGCCGTCCAGGGTCGGGTCGAGCATCGCCAGGTTCGTCTTGCCGCAGGCGCTCGGGAACGCGGCCGCGACGTAGTGCACCTTCTTCTCCGGCGAGATCAGCTTCAGGATCAGCATGTGCTCGGCGAGCCAGCCCTCGTCGCGGGCCATCGCGCTCGCGATCCGCAGGGAGTAGCACTTCTTGCCCAGCAGCGAGTTGCCGCCGTACCCGGATCCGTACGACCAGATCGCCCGCTCCTCGGGGAACTGGACGATGTACTTCTCGTCGTTGCACGGCCACGCGACGTCGGCCTGGCCTGGCTGGAGCGGGGCGCCGACCGAGTGCAGGCAGGGGACGTACGAGGCGTCGGCGCCCAGCTTCGCGAGCACCTCGGCGCCGGTGCGGCACATGATCCGCATCGAGGCCACGACGTACGCCGAGTCGGTGATCTCGACGCCGAACATCGGCTTCTCGGCGGTCAGCGGGCCCATGCAGAACGGCACCACGTACATCGTCCGGCCGCGCATGCTGCCGCGGTACAGCTCGGTCATCAGCGCCTTCATCTGCGCCGGGTCCATCCAGTTGTTGGTCGGACCCGCGTCCTTCTCCTCGACCGAGCAGATGAACGTCCGCTGCTCGACCCGGGCGACGTCCGACGGGTCGGTGCGGACCCAGAACGAGTTCGGCTTCTTCTCGTCGTTCAGGCGGACCATGGTGCCGGCCGCGATCAGCTCGTCGGTGAGCCGCGCATACTCCGCGTCCGCCCCGTCGACCCAGTGGATCCGGTCCGGCTGCGTGAGTTCGGCGACCTCCGCGACCCAGGCCAGCAGGCCGGCGTGCGTCGTCGGGGCGTCACTCAGGTCGTAGGCCGCGGCGTTGAGGGGCTCCGTGTCGGCGGGGGCGTCGGCTTCGGTATGGGTCGGGCTGGCGGTGGTCGTCATCGGCGGCTCATTCCCTCTCGGCTGTCGGACCCGGCGACCGCCCGGCCCCTCGACGCTGAGGGGGGTACGGCACCGGCCGCCGGGGTCTCCGGCGGTTCGATCCAGCTGGCTGGCGGTGTGATCTCTCGCAGACCAGTGCGTCCAGTGGACGTATACCAGTGTGCAAGTGGTACTACGGTACGCGAACCGCCTGGGTGCTGAGAACCCCGAGAACGTGAACCCGGTCACAAAGTTTTCGCGACAATCGCTTTCCGGTGTCGCTTGTGAAAAAGAGAACGGCCCGCGCTGTTTCGCGCGGGCCGTTCAGGAGATTTTGCGGCGGATCAACTGGTCTGCCGCCAGATGTCGTTCACGACTCGCTGGATGTCCGGCGCCTCGCCGGCCTGCCCGGCGACCATCGCGCCGACCAGCCACCACTGCCCGCCGCTCTGGAACGCGCGCGTCATCGTGATCGTGTACGGCGCCTGCGCCGACACCGTCAGCCAGGTCCGGGCGTCCTTCGCGGTCGCCGGCGCCGTGGTCTTGTAGATCTTCGTCCACTGCTGGTCGAACGCCGCCCGGTCCGCCACACACCCGGCCAGGCTTGCGCACGGGTGCAGCGCGAACTGAGCCTTCATCGAGTTCTTCAGACCGCCGGGCTCGTAGTCGTTCTTGGTCACGATCCGCCGCAG
The DNA here is from genome assembly GCF_040610805.1 of Kribbella sp. NPDC003557. Taxonomy (NCBI): domain Bacteria; kingdom Bacillati; phylum Actinomycetota; class Actinomycetes; order Propionibacteriales; family Kribbellaceae; genus Kribbella; species Kribbella sp. NPDC003557. The sequence continues at coordinate 802,930 of NZ_JBEXMY010000002.1, read as the reverse complement.
GATCAGCTGCGACGACTCACCCAGGAAGGCCACCTCCGGCGGCCGCGGCCAGCCGAGCGCGAACGGCAGCTCGGCGTTCGCGACGACCTGGACGTCCGCGCCGGCCGCGTAGGTGGCGCCGAAGATCCCGGCCGACCCGTCGGGGCGCTTGTACGGCGCGGTCGTGACCCGGTTGATCGGCGGGATCAGGACGGTCGACGCGATCGGCTCCGGGCTGACCGCCGCCGGCGGGGCCGCCTCGACCGGGTCGTCCTTCACGGCGCCGCCGATCGCGGTGCCGATCGAGTACGCGATGCTGAACACGATCAGCACCGCGACCGCGACGACGGCGTAGATCCAGGCGCCGATCTTGCGCCGGTACTGCCGGGCGATCTCGATCTTCGACTGCGGCTGCTCGTCCGGCAGCGCTGCCGGCTGTGCCCCCGGCTGTGTCCCCGGCTGCGCGGGGCGGTCGGCGTACGACGGGATGTCACCCTGCTGCGGGCTGGTGTCGCCGGGCGGGAGCGTCGGCGGCGTCGCGCCGTACCCGACGAGCTGGTTGCGGACCGCCTGCAGCGACTCGTCGTCGTTGCCGAGCACCCCGTCGAGCGGGTCGACCAGGCGCTCGGCGCCGGTCTGGCCGTGGACGAGCTGCGTGATCGCGTACGGGCGGCCGGCGGTGAAGTTCGCGGCCCACAGCGGGGTCTCCTGCCGGCCGGGGACCAGCGCGGCGTCGCGGCTCGCCCGGCTCAGCCGGTCGACGACGGTCTGGTTCCGGGCGCCCTCGTCGCTGAGGACGAGCGCGATGACGTCCATCCCGGTGAACGTGCGGCCGTGCCACAGCTCCGCCAGCGGGTGCAGCAGGATCCGCTGGTCGAACTGGTAGCCCGGGATCTCCGGCGCGCCGTTGCTCACTTGCTCTCCCAGATCGCTCGGTCCGCCAGCGCCAGCGCCGCCTTCTGCGCGACATCCGCGTCGACCGGGTTGGCCTTGTAGTCCACCAGGACGATCACGTCGGCGCGCTGCACCATCGTGTGCACGGTCCAGGACTCACCGGCGAGTCCGGTCGCGGTCCGGCTGGCCTTCGTCGGGTACGGGCGGTCCTCGTCGTACGCCTTCAGCGGCGAGCGGGTGAACGTCCGGCTCGCGACCTGGTCCGGCGTCAACGGCGCGTTCCCCGCACCGCCGTCCTTCCCGCCGTACGCCGTGATCGTGACCTCCACGCTCGCCGATGTGTACGCCCGCACCTTCGCGCGCGAGCTGCCCGCCGAGCAGGTGACGGTCGTCGTACCGCCCTGGGTCATCGTCACCGGGCCGGCCGATGCCTTCGGCAACAGGTTCGCCACGTCGCCGATCCGCGCGCACAGGTCGGCCGGCAGCGTCCGCGCCGCGACGATGTCCTCCGCCGTCACCGGCTCCCCGACCGCGAACCCGACGCCGCCGCCCACCAGCGCGGCCACCCCACACCCGATCGCGGTCCCCCGCACCAGTCGACTAGCCATGCCCGCGACCTTAACGATCCGAAGGTCCTCCGACCTCGGACACGCAATGGTGACCTCGAACAGGCCGTGGCGTGTCCAAGGTCACCAGAGGGTGTGGTCAGTTGAGCAGCGTCTTCACCGAGCCGCCGGACTCGGTGAGCTTCGTACCGAGGCCGTTCAGAGCCTCGCCGACCGTCGCGAGGATGCCGGACAGATCCTGCAGGTTGCCGGCCAGGCTCTCGATCTCGGTCGCGACGCCGCCGATCTGACCGCTGCCGTCGTTCAGCCTCTTCGCCGCGGCGTCGCCGATCCCGGGGATCTTGTCGAGCTCACCCGCGAGCCCGGCCAGCATCCCGGCCGCGTCGTGCAGCCGGTCCTTGGCCGCGTTCATCGTGCCCGCGCTCCCGGTCAGCGCCTTCCGCGCCCCGCCCTCGCCGTCCTCCCCGACGAGCGCCCCCGCCGCCTTCGCCGCCTGCTCACCGGCCTCCGCGAGCCCCGCCCCGATCGTCTTGAGCAGCTCCGGCAGCTTCCCCAGAAACCCGACCGCGTCGTCCGGCAGCCCCCGCACCAGACTCAGCACCTTCTGGAAGTCGTCCGAATTCTCCATCACGAACCCGACGGCCTTCTTCACGTCCCCCAGATCCCGCCCACCGAGCAAGTCCTCAATACCCATGCGCGGATCGTAGAGCGCCCCCTCCACACCCCCCGCCACGCCGCACCAACCCCACCATCACGACCTCGTTGCGACCCCCGATCCCCCCTCCCACGGGCCCGATTGGCATCCACCCGCCCCCGCCATGTATCGTTACTCGACGTTGTCCAGCGCTCGTAGCTCAACGGATAGAGCATCTGACTACGGATCAGAAGGTTGGGGGTTCGAATCCCTCCGAGCGCGCAAACCGAAGGCCCAGGCAGAGACTCTCTGACCTGGGCTTTTGTGTTCCCGGAGGCAACGGCTGAGAGGGCGGCTGTCGTGCTCGCCGCCCTCTGGACCCCCACGTCACCCCTCCGGCTCCTCGAACAGGAATCCGAGCTGGCGACGGCCTCGCGTCGCAGCTCCTCGGCTACATCGACGTAGATGACCTTCGTCGTGCGAGGGTCAGCGTGCCCGAGGATGTCCTGACGGAGGACACTCCGAGCGCGCCACCCAAACCGAGGCCCAAGGCCTGGGTCTTCTGGTTCTAGTACGCCGCCCCGCGCGCCCACGCCCGGCCTCTGCGCGCCGTGTCCTTGCCCATTCAGCCAACTCCAATGCCGCGAAGCTACGTGAGCCGCTGGACCGCCCCGGCACCGTGGCCACCATCAACTTTCATGGGACTAGCACGCGCGCGGGCGCCATGCCTCATGGTCGGGCGGACAAGTCTTACTCCGCCGGGATCAAGTAGTCGTCATGATTCTCGTAGTGCACCAAAGCCGCGCATCGCTCAGCGATGGTCGGGTGTGCGCCATCTCGATGTTCGCTCCATACCTCGATGACATCCAGTGCGGTGTAGACGTCCAGGAGGTAGTCCAATCCGTCCAACGGAGCTGTCGAATGAGGATCCTGTTGGACGCAGGCCTCCGAATCGACCGTCCATGGCTTGGCGGCATAGATCGTATGTTCGCGATTGAATTCTCCGAGCCGCTCGATGACTTCACCCAATGTCATTTCCTACCCCAGGTCATGAATCCACCGACACGCTCGGCCGTGACCCCAGTCTGAACCCAACGGTTCCCAACGAGCAGCTTTTCTAGGCAACTGGTCTACCGGGCCACCGACTCCCGACGAAGCTCCCGAAGACCATGTGCAGGCTCCTACCGATCAGAAGGTTGGGGTTCGAATCCCTCCGAGCGCGCCAACGAAACCCAGGTCACGAGCTGCATGACCTGGGTTTCGCATGCCCGGGCTCCCAGTTGCGGACCGCCTCGGCCCGTCGTCCGGCTCTGGGTACCTGGCGGGTTGGACGGTCTTTCCAGAGCGCCGCCATCAGAGAGCTGAGAAGCCCCTGGGTGACTGGGGCCCGCGCGTACAAGGCGTGGCCCAGAGCCGCTTCCACCGGGCGCAGTCACCGGTGACGCGGCGACCGCGCAGCTCGCTGGCTCTCTCAGGCAGTCTTGCGAAGCGCGTCCAGTGCAGCGAGGCCTGGGTAGGTCTCTCGTGATGGGTGCTGGCGGCGGTAGTAGCAGGACCAGTAGCTGGTTGCGCGCCGTTCCGTGAGCGCGGTGTAGCACGGATTCTCGGCGAGGAAGGCCGCGAAGCCTTGGCGCATGGCCGGGCGAGAGGGCAGTTGCTCGTGGACGAAGCGCTCGACGTCGGCGCAGATCTCGATGACGTACTCGCCAAGGAGTTGGACAACGAACGGGATGATGCACGGGTCTTCCGACGCGAGCATCCGGGAGGCGAACTCCTGGCGAACGAGTCCATCGTGATGACGGGTGTAAATGCAGGACAGGACGGGCGACCGTTGGTCGTCGAGTCGTTGGACGAGCACATGCTCTGGCCTCGGGTTATAGATCCTGTAGGGGATGGACACCGGTTCGCTCTCCAGACGGAGATCCGGGCACGCACGTCGGTAGCTCGTCGCGATATCCCCAGCAGGTTCATAGTCGCTCGCCGGTAGGGATCCGAAGACCTCCAACGCCGCGGCGTGCAGGCGGGAGGGGAAGGCTCGCAGAAGAGTCTCCGTCACCCGATGACCATAGCTGCCGGAACGCAACTGACATGACGCGATCCGCGCCCTTGCACTGCCGGAATCACCTGGCGCACGACCGTCGCGCATCACCCGACGGAGGACATCCAGGTCAGCGCAGCTCTGCCGGATTCAGCTCTTATGGATCAAGACGCGCCTCGGCGCGCGGCGCGGCGTGCGCATGCGGCCTCCGGCCGTTCACCGCCGCGCCCGCTCGGTGTCTTCCAGCAGAGCCAGAATTATTGCCTCCGGCGGGGGCCTCACGACTCCGGGATGACGGCCCGATTTGGCCGGCTGTTTGCGGTGGGGGCGGGAAGACGCAGAGCGGCTCTGTAGCGCTGAGCGCTAGATGTACTTCTCAGAGATCTGCCGCGTCACTGAGCAAGGAATGCCCTCGACGCAGATCCGACACCGTCCATCTTCTGGCACAGTCGCGGCCGCTTCTAGGCGGGTCAGCAAGCGGGAGTGATCGACCAAGATCTCACGATCGGCGGTTAGCTCGGAACGACGCTCCTCATCGAGGTCGGGAGACCGGAGCTCCGCGTCGATCAAGTCGGTGACGGTGTCGAACAGTGAAGGCATGCGGGCAGCCTGGCACGTACACAAGCCGACGCATAGCCTCTTGCTAACGGGCTTGCTAACAGCGGCCACAGATCGGGCCGGACACAACCCTGGACATTCCGCCAGATCGGCGGGTGCACTCAGGCGGACTGTGGTCAAGGATGGACGCCTCGAACGCGACTACGGATCAGAAGATTTGGGGTCGAATCCCTCCAAGCGTGCCACGTGAGAGCCCAGGCAGAGACTCGTACGGTGCACAATCAGCGCCCGTGCCGGCCCCGGTCCGCTACACGAGGTGTGGCTTGATATCGATCCACTCGCGTAGCCGGGCGGCCAGGTGCGGATCTTGGACGTCGTCCAGGTGCCACTGGGCTGCGCTGACCAGGGTCCTGGCCTGCCGAGACTGTCGCATCTGCGTCATGTCGAGGTGCCTCAGATCGCGCCGGTCGTCGAGCACGGCCACCTCGTACAGACCAGCAGGGATGGCGTCGAGGCAGGCCCGGACGACTTCATCGGCAGGTGGTAGCACGGCTGAGTCGACACCTGCGCGTCGCAGACGCAGTCTGGAGTAGGCCAGCCGGTCGGCGGTCTCAGCTTGGGTGAACACGGCCCGGTCGCAACCCTGCCGCAGCAGCCAGAACTTGAGCCCGGCCCACTGGGTCTGCTGGCCCGGCTGGTTGTGGAGCTGGTCATCGATGACCAGCAGTAGGTACAGCCACCAGTTGGCTCGGTCCTGCTGCGCGGGCTGACGGCGATCCAGCCACCGCTCGCGCTGGTGTTCGTTGAGCCGTAGTAGGTGGCTCAACCCGTCCCTTACCGTGTGGCGCTGCCCGCTGAGCCGGTCGGCGGCCACAGCCTCCGGCGGGTGGGGTGCACTGATTGACCAAACGTCGCCGACGTCGACCTGTGCCGAAGCACTCGTGGTGACCACGAGCGAGGTCCGCGACTCGGCAAGCCAAAACCGTCGGTAGCCGGCATCGACGGGCTTGGTGATCTCTTGTAGGTGGTAACCCAGGCGGTCCAACTCAGCGTTCAACCGTGCGAACCGCAACCGCCGGCCGAACGCGCCATACCGATGCACGAAGGTTTCGGCGACAGTGATGCTCGCGAGGCGATGCGCCTGAACCGTGAAGCCGTCGGGCTGCCAGCCCTCTGACCCGGACCGTCGCGCCCAGAACACCTCGACCAAGCCGTAGTCTCGCCGCAGCCTCAGCCGTTCTCGATCCTCCACAAAATCGCCACCCAGCACGCGAGCGACCTCGGCGGGTGAGTCGGTTAGTCCCACGCCCAAGATGGCACCACTGACCATCACATCGACAAAGAAGTCCACGTCGGCCACCCGGCAAGCGTGCCGAAGCACACGGCAGGGCACAACCACCAGATCGCCCGATCATCCCCCCGCCTGCGGCCGCATGCGACTCTGCCGCGTTACCACAACAGACTCCAGGTCCAACTCGATCGCGGCGGGCCGCTATCAATGTCCGGAAGTGCCGCGTTCCGCGCCTTCACCTGTCGCAGTCACCCGGCGGACGACTGTCGCCGCGTCACCCGACGGAGGACACGCCAGCCGAACCCGCCCGCCCCGCGGGGAGACGGTCAAGATCCATTGGTCCCAGAGGTTCGGCATTGCCCGAGTCCTGGCATAGGACCGTGGGTAGCCCCGTCCCCCTGCCGCTCGATCGTACGGCCGGCACGGCACGGGTCAAGAGCGCATACGACGTCCCTGTGGGATCGGCAAGTGGACTCTTGACCTCGCGCCGCGCTGACCCCGGTTGGCCGCTATCTGGGGGATGGGGCAACTATCGAGGTCGAACTGTCAGGGGTGTCGCAGAGCTAGTGTCGCGCGCCGTTTGTCGGGACTCAGCCGACGAAGGCGATTGCGTTGCCGTCCGGGTCGCGGACGATGAAGTCGGTGCCGCCCCAGGCTTGTTTGGTCAGCTTCTGGGCGATCTCGGCGTCGGCGGTCAGGTATTCCGCGTACAGTTCGCGTACGTTCGGCGTATCGATGAATGCCATGATGAGCCCTTCGCGTTCTGCGGCACCGGGCGCGAACACCGGCTCGTCCACGAACTTCAGGTGCAAGGTTGCGCCGTCGCGCGACACCGAGCCGTAGAACGGTGGGTCGCCGTGCACGAAATCGATCCGGAAGCCGAGCTGGTCCCGATAGAACGTGGCCGCGGCGTCGACGTCGGCGACGTACAGCACCGGTTTGGCGCTCGCGACTGCCGTGTCCTGAGGTTCCGGCTGCTCGCCGGTGGGCGGGGCCGCTTCGGTGGTCGCCTTGAGTTCGGCCCAGCTGGCGCAGCCGGCTTCGAGGGCGATGATCTCTTGGGCTTCGGTGAGGGGAAACTTCAGCGCGAGTGCTTCGCGGTCGGACAACGTGCGATAGCGCTCAAGCTGTCGGATGCGACCGCCGATCGAGAAGTTCCCATCGCGGTGCCAGCGAACGAGTAGTTTCGCCTGCTTCTTGTAGGTTTCGAGCTTGGGCATGGCGCTCCCTCTTCGGTGTTGAAGTAGGTGGGCCTTGCCCTTTCGGCTCGATATGCCGCTGCGCCCTACGACCGGGTCTGAACCCGCGCCTGCGAAATGGAGATTACCACAGCGAATCGGACGCCCGGCGGCGCAATTGACACGCTCGGCCGTGACCTCGGTCCGACCCCGAAGTCCCTGACGAGCAGCATTTCCCGGCAACGGGCCGGGCTCATCGAATGGTGATCAGGGCAGCAATGAACAGGGCGAACGCGGACCAGGTCGTCACCATCTGAATCCAGTTGATCGTGAAGTACTTCTGCCGTCCCGCCTCCCAGTCGGGCGGCATCGCCTCGGGGTCCCAGGCCAGCATCACCTTGTAGTGAGGTGTTTTCACGGCGTTCGAGACGATGATCACGCCGACGACCACGATCACCCAGCCGATCGCGGTGAGCACGAACGACGTAGAGCCGCGATCGTCCCAGAGGAGCACGAGCACGACGACCGGCAGGAGAAACATCGCAAGCGACCAACCAAGGTTGTACAGCTTCCCCAAGGATTCGTCCGCGAATCGAAGGAACGCCCCCATGAAGTTGCGGAAATCCGCGCCGTCCATCTCGGTGAGCATCGGGCGCATGATGGTGCACAACATCCCCAGAAGGCCGGACGCAAGCCCCGAGAAGAAGATGGTCACGGCGAGTACCCACTCCGCACCCGTCATCGCATAACCTCCTCCGGACGTTGTGAGACACGCTAGGGCCGGCTGCCGGGGCTGTCGACGTTCCAGGCCACCAGACGGGCGAGGTCGTTCGTCCAGCTGTGTGATCTGGTCGGCGTAGAGGTCGGCCGCTGCCTGGACCCTGGCGACGTACGTCTGCCACTTGTCCGGGGCGCCGAGTCGCTGTAGTCCGCGCCTGCTCGGCCGTCGACCAGTTCGCGGACGACGTCGATGTGTCCGCCGTGACGGCATTCCTCGCCGAGCACGATGACGATCATGTCTCCGAGAGTCGTCGAGCTGTGGGCCTCGTCCCACTGGGGGACCTTGCCGGGGGAGTTCAGATCGAGCATCTGGATGGTCTGATCGGCCTGCTCACACGCTGCGTGGTACCAGGCGAGTATCGCCTCGCTCGACTCCGTGGGCCGTACCCACATGTCGCCGTTGTGCCAGAGCTCTTCGTCCCAGTCGTCCGGCAAGGGCGGTGGTGGAAGGGGGCGGCCGAAGGTCTCGCAGAGATAGGCGTGTTCGATGCCGCCGAGATGCCTGAGAATTCCCACGAGGTCGCTTCCCGTGGGGGGCAACGGGCGGCGCAGGTCGTACTCGGTCAGTCCCTCGAACTTGGTGAGCGGGGTCTGTCTCGCCCCGTGGAGGGAATCGTGCAGCCGGGCCTTCAGATCCATGGCGATCGAAGGCGAAGCGCTTGCTAGCCACTGGCTGTGAGGCGGTCTGCTTCTGTTAGTAGGAGGTTTCCGAAGGGCTGGAAGTCGATGGTGCAGGCGTAGACGCCGCTGACGACCCGGTGGATGGTTCCCCATTCCCAGATGGCGGTGGCGTCCACGCCGGTGCGAGAGGCCAGCTTCTCGGTCCGTGCCCGGAGGTCGTCGCCGAGGTCCGGGGTGCAGCGGACGATGGTGCCGAGATCGCACGCCGGTTCGGCCCGTAGCCCGGCTGGATCGATGAGTTTGTAGCTGCCGTCACTCGCCTGCAGGGCGTTCATCTCGTGGATGTCGCCGTGGACCAGGACCGCGGTCCGATCGTCGTGGGCAAGGCGGCGACGGTTCATGCAATCCAGCGCGTCCGCGACGGTGGCCGGCGTACACGGTCGTCCCGCCTGTTCCCAGAGCTGCGGTAGCCGCTCCGCGTACTGCTCGGCCAGTCCGGCGCCGGTCGGGAGGTCGAGGTCGAGGTCGGGATCGATCGGACGCCACAGGCGTGCCGCCACGTCGCACAGCAGCTCGAGGCGGCGTACTCGGTCGGCCACGAGGTCGTACATCGGCGCCCCGAGGCGCTCCATCAGAAGGGCTCGCCGACCCCGGTCCTCGCCCAACAGCTTGGCGCATCCTTCTCCGTCGGCCAGGCGCAACGCCGTGGCCTCCGGCCCGAGGTCCCGGCCTGGCACACCGATCTTGAGGACCGCCGGAGTTCCGTCGACCAGCGTCACTTCGACGACCAGGGCGGCGTGACCGCCCGCGAAGCTGCGCCCGATCACCAGCGACCACTCCTGGGCCAGCGAGTCGACCACCCCTGGCAACTCGTCCAGCCAGGCGTCGTTCCCGTCGGCTACGACCGTCTTGCGGACCTGGTCAGGAATGTCGAGGCTCACCCCGCCAGCCTAGAAGTTCAGACAGCGAGTGCCCTGGGATTTTGCGATCACACGCCCCAGATGTGCTCGCGAAGTGCCAGCTGGTGACTGATGGCGCGCAGTTGCGCCGTGTGCAGCTCGATCCGCATCGTGTCTCCGGTGCTCCGACTGCTGAAGTGACCGAAGACGTACGGGTACGACGGCGGCCCCGTCGGCTCGAGGTATCGCAGGACGGCGTCCCCGGGCACCCTCGCCGGGGCGCCGACGGAGCCTGCGGTGACGTGGTGACCGGACGCGAGGGCGACGTTGATCTCATGGATCTGGAGCAACTCGGCCGTATGCGTGGTGGGCGCCAAAGGATGGTGCCGCATGGTGGTCTCCGTCCGCCCAAGGTGGCCTGAAAGTGGACACCGTTTCGGCGTTCAGAGTGCGCTGCGCCCGGTACTGCAGCCAGTGCCAGACGTCCCTTGTCGCACGAGTCTTTCTGGGCGGTCGTTCAGCTCGGGATCCATGACGGCCACCAGAGCGTGACGCCGCCGGGGCACCGTGGGTCCGGGGAGTCGGCCGGCGTGCCCTGCCAGGCGAAGACGAACCAGGCGAACACGGCGGCGGGGGCACCGATCACGGCGCCGATGCGACGCCCGGTTGGAAGCGGTCCTGCCAGTAGGACGGCTCCTCGATCACCCTGATCGTCTCGGACCCGGGCTCTGTTGCGTCCGGTGGGTCAGTCGCGGCGGCCTTTCAAGCGGCGGTTGACGGCGCGCTCGACTTCGCGGGTTGCCTCGCGTTCGGCGAGGGTCTGGCGTTTGTCCCAGGTCTTCTTGCCGCGGGCCAGCGCGATCTCGACCTTCGCGCGGCCGTCCTTGAAGTAGAGGGTGATCGGGACGATCGTCAGCCCGCTCTCGTTCACCTTGCGCTCGATCTTGTCGATCTGCGCCCGGTGCAGCAGCAGTTTGCGCTTGCGGCGCGAGCCCTCGTTGAACCAGCGGGCCTGGGAGTACTGCGGGATATGTACGCCGTGCAGCCAGATCTCCCGGTCCTCGACCAGGGCGAACCCGCCGACGAGTGACGCCCGCCCGGCGCGGAGCGCCTTCACCTCGAGGCCCTGCAGCACGATCCCCGCCTCCCAGGACTCGCCCAGCTGGTAGTCGTGGGCAGCCTTGCGGTTGCGCGCGACGACGGGCTCAGCCTCTGGTTTCTTCACACTCACGATTCTGCCTGCCGACCGGCGAGTGCGGCGATCCCGGCCAGGTACTTCCGCGGGATCTCGGCGCGGGCCCGGAGCTCGAGCGGGTCGGCGTACGGGACCAGACGCAGCCACGAGACGAGCCGGTGCACACGGACCAGCGCCTCGGTGGTGTCGAGGTCGCGGCGCAACACCAGCGGGTCCGCGTCGAGGTGGTCGGACCAGATCTCGAGGTACGCGCCGAGCAGCGCTTCGTGGTGTTCGCGAGACAGCGGCGCCCGCGTCCATTCCGTCACCGCGTCGAGGAAGCCGTGCAGGGTGACGAACGGATGCGCCCAGATCGTGTTGCCGAAGTCGAAGAACCGCGGCCGCAGTACGCCGGTGGACCGGTCGGCGAAGATGTTCGCCGGATACACGTCGTTGAACTCCAGGTCGAGCGGAACGGTGTCGCTGAGCAACGCGGTCCGTCGATCCAGTACGTCGGCAGCGCGGCCGGCGCGCGCCACCAGGCCCGGGTCGGCGTACAGCGGATGCGCGGGCGGCAGGCTCGCCCACGCCTGCGCGACGGCGCGTACTCGTTCGCCGGCCGTGGTCGGGGCGAGCTCGATCATGCCCGGGTGCTCGGTCGGATCGAGGCGGCCGAGGAGAGAGCACTGCAGGCGGGCCAGGGCTCGTACGACGGTGCATCGCGTGGCCTGATCCGCGACGTCCGGGTGCCAGAGCGTCGTACCGTGATCGTCGGCCAGCAGCCAGCCGCGTTCACCGTCCACGGCGAGCGGCATGATCACGTCGTACGGCGCGTACTGGGCCAGCGCCGCGACCAGGCCCGGCTCGAAGCGGTGGCCCGGGTTGTTCTCCTTGAACCACACCAGGCCCTCGACGGTCGTGTAGCAGCGGACCACGGACCAGAAGCGGGCGCGGTACGTGACCGGTTCGCCGCTGATCCGTCGGCCGCGCTCGGCGAGGCGGTCGCTGACCCACGCGTCTGCGGTCTGCGTCCACTCCGGCGACGTCCAGCGACGGACCCACTGACCCTGCGCATCCGGGCCGAGCGGTCTCGCGGGTGGCGGGTAGTGGGGCATTCAGCGGGTGGCGGTCAGGAGGTAGGTGGCCGGGATGCGGTCAGCGTTGGTGCCGAGGTTCGGGTACATGTCGGCCTCAGGGAATTCTTGGAACGACTGGATGGTCAGCCCGGCGGTGAGGACGGCGCTGATGACGTTGCCGATGCTCCAGACGAAGCTCTTGTGGGGGAGGTCCGGGACTCCCAGCGTCCTCGTGATCTCGGGCGCCTTCAGTGGGTCGGCGTACCCCGCGCGGTCCGGGACGAAGTAGTCGGCGGAGATGCTCAGACGATCCTCGCCTGCGACTGTCAGCACCTCCCACAACGGGTGGTGCTCACTGATGATCAGCGAACCGCCGGGATTGAGTCGTTGCGCGGCCAGGTGAGCCCAGGCGTTGACGTCCGGAGTCCAGCACAGGCCGCCCCAGGAGATGAAGATCAGGTCGAACCCGGTGAGGTCCTCGGACAGGGCCATCATGTTCTGCTCTTGGAAGTCCACGACCAGGCCCAGCGCTTCGGCCTTCGCTCTGCCCGTGGCCAAGTGGCTGGGAGCGATGTCGACCGCGGTGACCTCGGCGCCCAGTTGTGCGAACGTCAGCGCCTCGTCGCCCACCGAGCAGGCCAACTGCAGAACCCGGCGTCCCCTGACATCACCGATCGCGGCGCGCTCGTGATCGGTGAACACGTCCGCCCCGGAGCGAAGCGACTCGACCGGCGCACCCGTCCGCGCCGGCGCCAACGCTTCCCAGTACCGCTGGTTGTCCCGTACGACGCTCGCGTCCGACATGACCGGCACCCTACGGCGAACTCCCGGGGCGCGCCGAGATTTACGGCGTGGGGTCCGGCTCGAAGTAGTCGGGCTCCGGGTCGACCCGGAATCGGACGGCGTCGATCGTCGTCAGCCCACTGATCCAGGCCTTCGCGATCCGGTGCCCGCCGTCCATCAACCGCCCGTCCGCCGACAGGATCACCGGATAACTGAGATCGGCCTTCTGAATCAGGTCCGCATGCCGCGCCACCATCCGGCACGTCACCGCCCTGCCACCGAACCAGCAATCCTCGTCGAACGCCTCGATCGATTCGATCGGAACAACCTCCACCGGAAGCCCCTCCGACAACTCCCACAACCGCTCAGTAAAGTAAAAAGCCCGCCCACCAGGCACAGCCCGAGAATGTCGCTCAACCATCCAGCCATCATCACCCGCCAACCCCGGCGACCGCGCGCGGTTTTACTGGGTGCGGCTAGTCGCGTTCACGTGTTGTCGAGCGAGTTGAGCGGCGTACGGCTGAAGGCTTCACATCAACTGTCGGCGTGGAGCCGGCCGGCTCGGATCGCTGCCGTGCCAGCAGTTTCTCGGCTCTGACTGCCAGCAGATGTACTTCGCGACTGACGTCGTCGCCGCCGAGAATGAACTCGAGCGAATCCTCGTCGGTGTAGTAGCGGCGAATCAATTGCTCGAGGTCGTCGGCCGAGGCGTTCCCGAGGTGGAGACGCCCGGCGAGGTTGATGATGTCAGAGGCATCCTTGCGGCGCTGGGCGACCAGCTTGGTCGCCAGCAGGAACTCATCGCTGGCGTAGGTGATGTGCAGACCTGGTGCACCGGAGCGCTGCAGTGCGTCTTCGGGGAGTGGCGGCATCCACGGGTTGGCGCGCGTGTTCAACCAGTCCTCAGGCAGCTTGCGCTGACTCGCCATCGCACGCGCTTCCTCGAGAACCGCCTCGTCCCGCGTGATGACGTCGATGTCTTCCGTACGCCGCGGGTCGTCGTTCGACGTGCCCTCTACGCATTCACCAGGTCACGTGCGGGGACAAAGATGTTGGCCGCTGCCAAATAGGCCGGCGTTTGGTCGATGATCTCGTCGCGATCGAGGAACGGGTGCTCGGGAATCCACGGATCCGGGAGGGCTTCGACGTCGGTCCAGGCCGGCGGGTCCTCGCCTGCCGCCTTGAACTCCTGGGCGGTCAGGAGAGCGAGAAGGGTGTCGAAACCCGCGTGGCCAGTGGTGTCCGGTGCGGCCTCCCACGCGGCTTCGGAGCCGTCGCGGCGGTGGAGCAACAACCGCAGGTGGTCGCGGCCCTGGAGCAACATGCGCCACGCCCATTCCGTATCGTCCGCCTCGCGAATCGCGGCCGCCGTGGCAGGAGCCGTCATGATGCGGCGATCCCGCGCCTCGTGCAGCGCGTGCGCGATCCGTCCGGCGCGCAGGAAGAACTGCGCCGTCGGCTTCGTCCTGCCGGAGCGGTACGTCGAGAATCGCGAAGCGGAAGTGCCGAGGGCAGTGGCGAAGGCTGCCTGGGACAGCCCGCTCTCGGCCAGCGCGTGGTTGAGTTGATCGACGACCGCCTGACTGTCCCTGTCCATCCCCACGCTCCTAGGACCGTTATCTGATTAGATAATAGCCTGGTCAGGTCAGTTTGGTTTCCAGGGTCCTGGTCATTTGGTTGTCGATGTGGCGGCGGCCGTCTGCGGCCATGACGAGTTTGGCGAGGTCGCCTACGTCGCCGACGAAGCCGAGGGCTAGGTCGCCGGTAGTCCAGGCGGGGCGGCCCGCGGCCTCGTTGTGTCGGTCGTAGAGCTCGTTGATGGCGACGGCGCGCGCCTGCAGGGCTGCTAGATCCATGCGCGCAGACCCTAGCCCTGTACGGTGGCGCGGTGCGCGGGCGACGTACGGCGGGACTGGTGGCGACGATCGCCGTGGTCGGCTGCTCGGTTCAGCCTCAGGTGGAGATCTCGAGCGGGACTGTTGAGAGTGCCGAATTCGCCAAGCATGTGAAGTACTACGACGTCCAGCTGCCGGCCGGCGCGACCGGGCTTGAATGGTTGGAGCTCCGGGACTGGGACATCAACGAGCTCCATCTGCGCTTCGCCACGGACCGGGTCGGGTTGATCAGCTTCCTCGGGACTTACCGGCTGGCACCGAGCACGCTGATGGAAGCTGACCGGTCAGAAGCGCTGCCGAGCCAATCCGGCTGGGAGGACAAGCTGCCCGCCCGGTTCCGCGAGTGGCAGCCGAGCAGTTGGCCGGCGCGAGCGAGCAACCAGGTCCAAGACACGAACTCCGACGGCCTGCCCTTGTCCGTAGACCTCCTGGTCGACAACCCGTCCGCCGCCCACCCCACCGTCTTCGTCCGCATCATGCAAACCTGAACGGCATGGCACGCAGCAACGATCTCGCCTTCGTCAGGGACGTCGTCAGGCAGTTGGAGGCCGCCGGTGTCAGGACCTGGATCTTCGGCGGCTGGGCGTCGGAGCTACTCGGCCTGAGTCCGCCGCGCCCGCATCAAGACCTCGACCTGCTGTACCCGGCCGGCAACTTCGACGTCGTGGACGTATATCTCGCGCGCGGCGACGTACAGGAGATTGCGGCCAAGCGATTCCCGCACAAGCGGGCCTTCGAGGCCGAGGGGATTCGAGTCGAGCTGTTCCTGGTGCAGCCGGGCCCGTACACCGACTTCTGGGGCGCTACACGTCATACATGGCCGGCCGGCACGTTCGACGTCGAGGCCGGTGGGTTCCGGGTTGCGAGTGCGGTGGCGTTGGCCGGGTTCCGGGCCGCATGGGAGGGACTGCGCCCGACGGTTGGTGGACGGACCGTGACTGCGGAGGAGTGGCTGGCAAACCGGGTGACCCGTTGGAGTCTGCGCGATTAGGGTGGGTGGATGGCGTCGGTCAAGAAGTTTCAGGTTACGTTCGACTGTGCGGAGCCTGAGCGGGTTGCTCGGTTCTGGTGTGAGGTGTTGGGGTACGTCGTGCCGCCGGCGCCGAAGGGGTTCGCGTCCTGGGAGGAGTTCGACCAGTCGCTGCCGGCCGAGCGGCAGGGGTCGGCGTACGCGTGTGTCGACCCGACCGGGGAAGGGCCGCGGTTGTTCTTCCAGCGGGTTCCGGAAGGCAAGGTCGTGAAGAACCGTGTGCACCTCGACGTCCGCGTCGGCACCGGGCTGGTCGGCGAGGAGCGTCTCGCCGTACTCGAAGCGGAGTGCCGGCGGCTCGAGGCGCTCGGCGCGGTCCGCGGGCAGCTGCTCCTGGCCGACGAGGAGAACGAGTCCTGCCAGAACATGCAGGATGTCGAAGGCAACGAGTTCTGCCTCGACTGATCCCGGCCGCGTGGAAGCCGAAGAGGTACTGACCGGCGGGAACGTCGCCGACAGCGTTGTGCGGATCGGCGCGACGGTGCGCAAGCCGGCGCTCGACCATACGGCCGGGGTCGAGGCTGTGCTCGATCATCTGGCCGCGAAGCGGTTCGACGGCGCGCCGCGGACGTTGGGCCGGGACGAGCAGGAGCGGCACGTCCTGGAGTACATCCCGGGCACGCTCGCCGACACGCTGCCGCCGTTCTCGCTGGACGAGCTTCGCCGCGTCGGCCGACTGATCCGTGAGCTGCACGACGCCATGGAGGACTTCCGGCCGCCGTCGGACGCCGCCTGGCATCCGGCGGAACCGGATCCGGCCGGCGGCGAGCTGATCTGCCACGGCGACCTCGCCCCGTGGAACCTGGTGTGCAACGACGACCGCTGGGTCTTCATCGACTGGGACAACGCCGGGCCGTCGACGCGGTTGTGGGATCTCGGGTACGCCGCGCAGTCGCTCGTACCGCTGCTGCCGGGAGGCGACGTGGAGGTGGACGCGCCGCGGTTGCGCGCGTTCGTGGACGCGTACGGGCTCGACGTGGAGCATCGCCGGGCGTTCCCCGCGCAGATCGCGGCCCGCACGCGCGGATCGTACGAGCTGCTGGTTCGCGGCCACGAGACCGGGGAACAACCGTGGGCCAAGCACTACGCCGACGGTCACGCCGATTTCTGGGGCCCGGCCGCCGAGTACGTCGCGAAGCACCACGACGCGTGGGTCGAGGCGTTGCTCTCGAGCTAGGCAGGGCGTAACACTCCCGGCGCGGCGCCCGATTGACCGGGTAGGGGGTGGGGGAATGACAGTGCTGAGGACGTTTCTGGCTGTGTTCTTCGTTCTCGCCGGGCTCGGGAGCGTCGTCTCCGCGGTCCGCCAGGGCGAACTGTTCGACCTCGTCGTCGCTGTGGCCCTGTTCGCGATCGCGATCGCAGTGTGGCCGCGCAAGCGCCAGAGCAGCGCTTGACAGTCACCAGGAGGTTGCTGAGGGCAATCAGGTCAGCTGACGGGCGACGGCCAGTCGGTTTCGGGGAGAAGGGCGCGGAGGGACGCCGTCCGACCGCTGCCCAGGATGACCTCGGTGTCGATGTTCGCGGGGTCGATCTGGCGGATGAACTCCCGGCAGCGGCCGCACGGCGGCACGACCTGGACCGGGCCGTCCCCGCGCCAGACGGCGACGATCTTCGCGATCTTGTACTCGCGCGCGGTCACCATCGCCGCGATGGCGGCGTGCTCGGCGCAGAAGCCCGTGCCCGAGGCGGTGTCGATGCAGACGCCGACATACACGTTGCCGCCGGCGGTGAGCAGCGCCGACGCCACGTCCCCGAAGAGCCGGTCGTCGACACGATACGGATGCAGCACAGCCGCCGCCGCGTCGATGAGCTCGTCGTTGGTCACTCGCGCAACCTAGCAACGTCGCACTCGCCAGAACCACGGAATTTTCGTGTGAGACTGCGACGGTGACCGAGTCGTACGTCGAGCTGAACGGGGTCCGGCACTGGGTGCGCGTGGCGGGCGACGCGCGCGGGCGGGTTCCGGTCGTCGTGGTGCACGGTGGTCCCGGTGGATTCATCTACGACTTCGAGCGGCTGACCGGGTCGTTGCTCGAGGAGCTCGGCCCGGTCGTGTACTACGAGCAGCGCGGCTCCGGGCGCAGCGACGGCGACGGGCGGTACGCCGTACCGCTGCTCGTCGACGATCTCGAACAGCTGCGGAGGCACCTCGAGCTGCCTCGGATCATGCTGCTCGGTATCTCGTTCGGTGGGGATCTCGCGGCCGAGTACACCGTCGCGCATCCGGACCGTGTCGCCGGCCTGATCCTCCAGGGGACCGCGTTGGCCGGGCCGCTGACGCCGTCGACGTGGGGGTCCGGGTTCGAGGCCGTTGCCGCCGACGACGAGATGCGTGCCGTGATCCGCGCCGCGGTGGCGGAGTCGGGGCCGCGTGCCGTCTGGGACGTCGTCGACCGGGAGACCGTCGACCGCTTTCTGTTCCGTCAGCCTGCGGCGGCGCGGCGGGTCCGCGAGCTGTGGGAGGAGAGCGGCCTGATCAACACCGGCGAGATGGCGGCCGCGCTTGCCGGTGAACCGCCGCGGCGGGTGCCGCTCGTCGACGAGTTCGCGGCACTGGAGGTTCCGGTGCTGGTGATCGTCGGCTTCTGGGATCGCAATGCCGGGGTGGACGCGTGTCGCGACCTGGTTACCCGGCTTCCGCGTGCTCGGCTTCGCGTGTTCGGCGAGAGCGCCCATTTTCCGAACGTCGAGGAGACTGACCGCTACCTGGCGGAGATCGCCGCCTTTCGGTCAGCTTGCGGAGACTGAGTTATTCCTCGCCCGAGAAGCGTTCCCAGGCTGATTGGCGGCTGGTGCCTAAGGCCTCGCCGATGCGTGCCCAGGTGACTGAGCGGGAGCGCAGGCGTTGTACGCGGTCCTGTACGGCGGCCTCGACCTGGCCGCGGGACTTGTCGAGCCGGGCCATGTCGGCCAGGAGTTCGTCGTCGCTCTTCCCGTCCAGCGGCGGGAACGACGCGATCGGCTGCTCGCTGAGCACCCGCTCGCACAGCTCGACGCACTCGTTGCAGATGAACACTCCGGGCCCGGCGATCAGCCGCTGCACCTCGTCCGCCGTCTTCCCGCAGAACGAGCATCGCATCACGTTGTCCGTCATACCGCCCTCCAGTCTGTCAGGGAATCCCTGACACATCTGTCAGGCTAGGCCTGACAACCCGCCCGGGTCAACGGTCAGGCATCCTGAAGGCCGCCAAGCGAAGGAGTCCGAAGTGTTCGTCAGGTATCAGAGCCCGGTGCCGGATCGCCGCGGCCGGCGGATCGGGATCTTCGGGCTGGTGAACATGCTCGGGCAGCGCGGATACCTGAGCGCCGAGGAGGAAGAGTTCCGCCGCACGACGAACGCCTGGTACGACGCGGCGTACACCAATCCGTCGACCGTCGACCCCACCGTCTACGAGGCCAACCCGCACGCGGCCGCGTGGTTCAAGCCGTCGGCCGAGCACCTGCTGGAGCCGATCCCGGGTTACCTCGCGATCCTCGCGACCCACAACCTCCCGTGCGAACGCTACGAGTCCCCAGCCCCGGGCCGCGTGCTGTACGAGGACCCGCACCAAGTGGTCGTCGTACCGCATGAGTCCGACCACCCGACCGCCATGCTCTGGCTCCGCCCGAAGACGGTGTAGCCGTGGGACTCGTGTACCTCACCGGTTCCTCCGGGGTCGGGAAGACCCGGGGTGAGTCCGAGGAGCCGGCGCACCTCGCCGGGGCGGGATGAAGTGGGCTGGTGGATCACTTACCGTGATCCTCATGGCGTTTGCGGCGAAGGGGAGCAAGGGGGAGTCGTTCCTTGCTGTGGTGGTGGGTGGCGGCGCGGCGTTCGGGTTGGTGGTGGCTACTTCGCGCGCGTGGAAGGCGTGCCGGGTGGACGTCGCCGGGAGTGTGCCGAACGGGCTGACACTGCTGTTCCTCGGGGTGCCGATCGCGCTGATCGTCAACCTGGTGCTGTTCACCGTCGTCTTCCGGTACGCCGGGAAGGCGTTCCTGTTCTCGCTGATCGCGGCCGCCGTTGCGATCGCGATCGCCGACCTCGCGCTGTTCTCCTGGCAAGGCACCCCGGCCGCCTCGCCCGGTATCTGCCCGGGCAACGTCCCGCCGTGGTGGCCGACCTGGCTCCCGACCTGACCCAGGATTCAGCCGGCGAGCCGTAGCAGAGCAGCGGCGCGTTCCGGGTCGCCGATCGACGCTGCCGCGGGGAAGAGGCGGGCCCAGGAGCCGGCGCGGGTCAGCTGGCTGAGCCGCCGGGCGAGTTCGGCGGCGCGGCGGAGGTCGGCCATCGAGTGACCGTCGGTCCACGGCTCGAGGTACGCGTTCTCCAACCGGGCGACCACCTCCTGCCCGTGGTCGTCGGCCGCACGATCGAGCGCGACGAGCAAACTGCAGAACGGGTGACCGACATTCGCGTCACCCCAGTCGAAGAACGTGTACCGCCCAGGGTCGGCCACCAGGATCTGACCGTCGTGCAGATCGGCATGATCCAAGGAATCCGGTACGCCGATATCCGCAAGCTCCTCGCACCACGCAACCAATCGCGGCCGGAACCGCCCCAGCCGCTCACGCTCCGCCGCCTCCAGCGTCCCGTTCCCCGCAACGGCTTCGTCGAAGATGGCCGGCAGCGAGCCGACCCGAGCATCCGGTACGCCGAGGCCCAGCAACGCCTCCGCCCGCGGTACGAGGGCCAGTTGCAAGTCGGCGTACTGCGTCAACGCCTCCTCCCACTCGCGCGGCCCGATCTCCAGTGTGCGGAGCAACGGCCCGCCGGACGGCAGCAGTGACCAGCCGCGGGCCGCGTCGACGGCGTACGGCCGGAGAACGTGGGACGGCACCCACCGGGACAACGCCTCGCCCAGCCCGGCCTCGAACGCGCTCCCGGGCGACGCGGCCTTGAACCACACCGGGTCCTCCGCCTCGACCCGGACGATGACGGACCACGGCCGGACCCGGACCCGCCGCTGCCCGGTCTCGCGGACGCCGGCCTCTTCGAGTCGCGCATCGAGCCAGCCGAGGGCCGCTGCCCGCCACGCCGGGTCGTCCCAGGGCGTGACTGCGTCCGGATACGCGCCGCGGTCGATCTGCATGCCGGGACCATAATCGAGGGATGACGCGCTGGCCGGACTGCCCGTACCGAGTGGGGATCTCGGGCTGGCGCTACGCACCCTGGCGGAAGGTCTACTACCCCGACGGGCTGCCGCAACGCGCCGAGCTCGAGTACGCGTCCTCCCGGCTGAACTCGATCGAGCTGAACGGCTCCTTCTACGCCCTCCAGCGCCCGGCGTCGTACCAGCGCTGGTACGACGAGACGCCGGACGGTTTCGTCTTCTCGGTCAAGGGCCCGCGCTTCGTCACGCACCTGAAACGCCTGGCCGACGTGGACGCGCCGCTGGCGAACTTCTTCGCGTCCGGTGTTCTTGCGCTCGGCAACAAACTCGGTCCGGTGCTCTGGCAGCTGCCGCCCAACTTCCAGTACGACGCGGACCGCTGCGCGAGCTTCTTCGACCAGCTGCCGCGCACCACGGCCGAGGCGGCCGAGGTCGCGAAGGGCCACGACGAGCGGATGGAGGGCCGGGCGCTGCTCGAAGCTTCTGTCGACAAACCGATTCGGTACGCGATCGAAGTCCGGCATGACAGCTTCAAGACCAAGGAGTTCGTCGAGCTCTGCCGGGAGCACGACGTCGCGGTCGTCTGTGCGGACACCGCAGGCAAGTGGCCGATGTTCGGTGACGTCACCGCGGACTTCGCCTATGTCCGGCTGCACGGCGCCGAGGAGCTCTACGTCAGCGGGTACGACGACAAGGCGCTCGGTCGCTGGGCCCGGAAGATCCGCTCCTGGAAGTGCGACACCTACGTGTACTTCGACAACGACGTCAAGGTGCACGCGCCGTACGACGCGGAGCGGCTGGCCGAACGCCTCGGAATCAGTTCGGCCGGCACCGAAGCGTGACGGCCTTAGCGTCGGCCGCATGACACAGAACCCCGGAGAACTCGTCGAGCGGGCCGTCGAGCGGTGCCTGCAGTACATCGTGACCTGGCCGGCGTGGGACGGCGAACCGCGTCTGTCCGACGACGGCCGCACGTTCACCCCGCACAAGGCCGTCCGGCGAATCGCCGACCACATGATTGACCACTTGGCAGAGGTTGAGGCGCTGCTGGCCGGCGTACCGACGCAGCCTGACGAGTGGCACGCGAGCGCGCTCACGTCCGCCGCGGACCTCGCGCCGTTCACGGTGGAGGACGTGCGCGAGGCCGAGCAGCGGCTGCAGCGGCTCGGGCGGACCTTCGCGCTGCGGTACGCCGCGCTCGACCCGGCCGAGTGGGACAAGGACCGCAGCCCCAACTGGACGCTGCGCGAGATCGCGGAACACCTGACCGAGCTCGACTGGTACGCGGCCCAGGTCGGCGACCTGAGTCGATAGCGCGGACGCCCGTCACTCACCAACGACGCCGCGCCGCGGCGTGGCACGCTCGTCGCCGGTCTGCCGCCGTCGATTCGCCGGGGTTGGTGAGTGACTGAGGTCCGCCTTCAGAACAACCGCGCGCCCACCGGCTCCTCCACGTCGAGCAGGAACTGCTTGCGCTTCAATCCGCCCGCGTAGCCGGTGAGCGACCCGTCCTTCCCGATCACCCGGTGGCACGGCACCACGATCGACAGCGGGTTCTGCCCGACCGCCTTGCCGACCGCCTGCGCCGATTCCCCGAGCCGCGCCGCGATCTCGCCGTACGTCGTGGTCTCGCCGTACGGGATCTGCTCGAGCACCGACCACACGCGCCGCTGGAACACCTCGCCCTCCAACCGGGTCGGCAGGTCGAAGGACCGGCGCGCCCCGGTGAAGTACTCCTCCAACTGGTCGACGACGACGGCGATGAGCGGGTCGGACGCCTCGACCCGCTCACCCAGCGTCTCCGCCGACGGCTTCACCCAGTGATGCGGGATGTAGACGCCGACCAGCACATCGTCCGCGGCGACCAACGTGAGCTCACCGATCCGGGTACTGACAACCGCATGCCTGTTCATGCGGATGGAACGCGTCAGCCCCCGGACCTGTGAGGGCTAGGAGCGGATGCGTTCCCGCGTGCGGCGGCGGAAGTCGCGGCCGATCGTGGCGAGCTCGTCGGTGGCCAGCTCGGCGACCGCGACCGACGGTGTGCTGTCCGCGGCGCCCTGCGTCAGCCACCGACCGCGCGGGTCGGCGATCCCGGACGTCAGGCCGGTGCCCGGGCTGGCCGTCGCCGCGAGGCTGATCCAGGACGTGTTGTTCGCGGCGGCTCCGCGAACCTGCACGCCGATGTGATCGTTCGGGCCGGAGTTGTTCGCGTACGACACCAGGACGACGTCGGCGCCGAGGCTGTCGTACTCGGTGAACAGCTCCGGGAACAGCACGTCCAGCCCGAGCGCGAGCCCGAAGCGGACGCCGTCCACCTCGAACGTCACCGGCTCCTTGCCCGCGGAGTACATCCAGGTGACCTTCGTGGTGGAGAGCATCCGCTCGTCGTACCGGGTGACCACCTTTCCCTGGTCGGACACGACGTACATGCTGTTGTGCGGCCGGGCGTCGGGGACCTGGTGGACGGACGGGATCACCGTCCAGATCCCGAGCTCGCGGGAGAGTGCGACGATCTGGTCGAGCTCCCCCTGCAGCGCGGCCCAGTCGGCCTTGGTCCAGTCGGACGGGCCGACCTCGTCCGGGCCGAGCTCGGACATGATCAGCTTGCTCGGGAAGCAGATCGCTCCCTCGGGGAAGTGCACCAGCCGCGCGCCTGACCTGGCGGCCTCCCGCATCAGTCGGCGGACCTCGTCGCCGCTCTCGCGCAGGAGCGCGGCGTTCGTCGGGTCTTCACGAACCGTCGACTGCGTGACGGCGATCCGTAGGGCTTCCGGCATGTCTGGTTCTCCTTGTGGAGTCGGACGGAAGTGCCGGAGGGCAGTCGTGTAGGACTCGCCGGTCTTCGCGGCGCGGGCACGGACCCGCTGCTTGAGATTCCTGTGCGCTGTCATCTGGCCTTCCACGCACTCGCACGCGATCCCCCAGCGATCCCGTCGAGGCGGCTGACCAGGACGAGCGGCCCGAGACAGGAAGTCCCTTTGCCTTCTCGCTGTGACCGAGCTGGGGCCGGTCGACGAAGGTGAGGCGCGGGCCGCGCCGGACCCACATCCTTCCCGACCCCGGCGGCCGGCGTCAATGAGACCCGCCGGTCGGTCGATGACGCCTGCCGGTCCGTCGATGAGGGCTGCCGGTCTCCGTCGATGAGGGCGCCGGTCAGCGGCGGGCGACGTCGTCGGCCGCGTCCATCGCGACGCCGATCAGCTCCGGGTCCAGCTCCACGACGGCGTTCCCGTCGTCGTCCAGCTGTCCGCGCTCGGTGATCGAGAGCCCGATCAACGCGAGCGCGCCGGCGCGGTAGCGACGCACCCGGTCCGCGGGGTGCTCCGGATCGGGTACGGCGCCCGTCTCGTCCCGGCGCCAGGCGGCGACCGCGCGCTCGGCGAGGGCAGCGGGCACGGTCACGCGGATCGCGGGCAGCCGGGCCGCGCGGAACGTCGTACCGATGAGACCCAGCACAAGTGCGTCGTCGGAGTACACGGTTCTGGATCGTAGCCACCCCGGGCGGCATAAAGTCGGACCCGGGCGCGGTTGTCTTCCGGAGTACGCGCAGACGACGTTGGGAGCAGAGGGTGAGCATTCGGGTCGGGTACAAGGCTTCGGCGGAGCAGTTCGGGCCGCGGGATCTGGTGGAGTACTCCGTGCGGGCCGAGGAACTCGGGCTCGACAGTGTGACCGTGTCGGACCACTTCCTGCCGTGGCGGCACGAGGGCGGTCACGCGCCGTTCGCGCTGGCCTGGCTGGCGGCTGTCGGCGAGCGGACCAACCGGGTGCTGCTCGGTACGTCGGTGCTGACGCCGACGTTCCGCTACAACCCGGCGGTGATCGCGCAGGCGTTCGCGACCCTCGGCGTGCTGTACCCGGGGCGGGTCATGCTCGGCGTCGGCAGCGGCGAGGCGCTGAACGAGATCGCGGTGTCGGGCATGGAGTGGCCCGAGTTCAAGGAGCGGTTCGCCCGGCTCCGGGAGTCCGTGCAGCTGATCCGCGACCTGTGGACCAAGGACGGCGTCAGCTCCGAGGGGCCGTACTACAAGACCGTCGACGCGTTCATCTACGACCGCCCCGAGACCCCGCTGAAGGTGTACGTCGCCGCGGGCGGCCCGCTGGTCGCGCGGTACGCCGGGCGCGCCGGAGACGGGTTCATCGCGACGTCCGGCAAGGGCATGGACCTGTACACCGAGCAGCTGATGCCCGCCGTCCGCGAGGGCGCCGAGAAGGCCGGGAAGAAGCTCGAGGACGTCGACCGGATGCTCGAGGTCAAGATCTCCTACGACCGCGACCCGGCGCAGGCGCTGGAGAACACCCGGTTCTGGGCCCCGCTGTCGCTCACCGCCGAGCAGAAGCACAGCGTGACCAGCGCGACCGAGATGGAGCGGCTCGCCGACGAGCTGCCGATCGAGCAGGTCGCGAAGCGGTGGATCGTGGCGTCCGACCCGGAGGAGGCCGTGAAGCAGCTCCAGCCGTACGCCGACGCCGGGTTCAACCACTTCGTCGTCCACGGTCCGGGGAACGACCAGGAGCGTTTCCTCACCCAGTTCACCGAGGATGTCCTTCCGCTGCTGCGCAAACTGGGCTGACAATCGCTGGGTGGGTGACTACGAGATCGTCCAGGACAACGACCCGCGGTGCGCCGAGCTCGAAGCAGCCGGGTACCGCGTGGTCGCCGAGTCGTGGGCGGTGCGGCTGTTCGACCCCGACCGTGAGCTGCTCGAGTCCGCCGTACGCCGGGCGACGGCCGGTGGACTCACGATCCGCGAACTCGGGGCCGAGTCCGCGGCGGATCTCCACGCGCTGGAGAAGTCCAACGAGGTGGACTACCCGTACACGCCGGCCACGCACCGAGTGGTCGGGGAGCTCGCCGACACCCGGGCACTCTGGCCGGAGCACCGCGCGTTCGGCGCCTTCGACGGGAACCGGCTGGTCGGCGCGACGGTCATCCGGGAGAAGGACGGGTTCGGCGACACGCGGTTCACGTCGGTGCTCGCCACGCACCGGCGGCGTGGGGTAGCCCAGGCGGTCAAGGCGGCGTCGATCCTCGCCTTCCTCGACATCGGCATCACCCGCTTCAGCACCGGCGGAGCCGCCGCCAACCAGGCCAGCCTCCAGGCCAACCAGTCCCTGGGCTACAAACTCACCGAACACTGGCGCACGTACGCACCGTGAGATAAGCCGGGGAGTACAGCCGACCCACGGAGCAGTAAAGCCGACCCACGCGTGCTACGCCGGCGCCTACTTCGTCGCTGCGCTCCTCAGCGCACCTGCTCCGCGCGCTCCCACCCACCCCCGGCTTAGCGCCGTGCATTGTTTCCGGCTGGCGCCGGGATCTTCCGGCTTGCGCCGGGGTGTGCCGGGCTGGCGCCCGGGCTTCCGGCTTGCGCCAGTGGGGTGCGGGCTGGCGCCCGCGGGCTGCTCGCTGCGCTCGCGGGTGACTGCTAGGCGGGGCAGGTACTCGCTCATCAACTGAGGCGAGGCTGTGGGGTTGTGGTGAGGGTTGGGCGTGAGGGCTTGGGCGTGACGGGGCGGAGCATGAGCGGCTGGGTGTGACGGGCTGGGCGTGACGGGGCCGAGCGTGAGCGGCTGGGGCGTGAAGGGGCTGGGTGTGACGGCGGAGCATGAGCGGCTGGGTGCGACGGGCTGGATGTGACAGGGCCGAGCGTGAGTGGCTGGGCGTGAAGGGGCTGGGTGTGACGGCGGAGCATGAGCGGTTGGGCGTGAGGGCTGAGTGTGACGGGGCTGAGCTTGAGTGGCTGGGCGTGAAGGGCTGGGTTGCCGGCTGCGGCTTGCTCGGGGCGACCGCGGGTGAGAGCACGCCCGGCGCCTGAACCGTTGACACTCCGATGGCGCCCGCCCCGGCTGGGTGTGCTGCGCGGGCGTGGTTGGGCCTGTGGCACTAGCATCTCGGGATGCCTCTGCTTGTGGGATCGGTTTTGGGTCGGGGGACTTTGCGGGATGTGGCTCAGCCTCGGTTGGCGGTGCGGGGTGGGTTGTTGTTGCGGCCTTGGCAGGGGCGGGATGCCGGTGCTGTGCGGACGGCGTTCGGGTGTCCGGAGATTCAGCGGTGGCATGTTCGGCGGCTCGACACGCTCGGGGAGGCCGAGGAGTGGGTCGGGCAGTGGGCTGATCACTGGGATGCCGAGACGGGGGCCAGTTGGGCGGTTGTCGGCGGGGATGACGAGCCGCTCGGGCAGGTCGGGTTGCGGGAGGTCTCGCTGACGCAAGGGTCGGCAGCCCTGTCGTACTGGGTAACACCCACGGCTCGGGGCCGGGGTGTCGCGGCCGGAGCGGTCGACTCGCTGTCGGCCTGGGCATTCGGGCAGGCGGGATTCAACCGGCTCAACATCCACCACTCCACCGAGAACACCGCGTCCTGCAGGGTCGCGGGGAACGCCGGGTACCAGCTCGAAGGGACTCTGCGGCAGGCGATCATGCACGCGGACGGCTGGCACGACTGGCACCTGCACGGGCGGCTACGTACCGACAGCTGAGCCCGGACCCCGGCCTACCCGGGTGAGCCTGCTCCGGTGCGCCGGCGTCCGGCGGAGTCGTACCGTCGGGGAATGCGGACACCTCAGCGGTACCTGCGTGGTGAGTTGGTCGTCGTGGTCGACGTGGCGGATCTGGAGCGGGCGGCGGAGTTCTGGGCCGCTGTGCTCGGTTATGTGCGGGCCGGGGAGTCGGAGGTGTACCTCAGCCTGGTGCCGGCGGACGGGGTCGGCGTCGAGGTGTTGCTGCAGAAGGTTTCCGACCGGAAGCTCGGCAAGAACCGGCTGCACCTGGATCTGCGGACACGTGACCTGGATGCCGAGGTCACCCGGGTACGGAACCTGGGCGCTCGCCTGATGACCGAGGAGCCGGTCGTCGAGGCGGGGTGGGTCTGGCACGTGCTGGCCGACCCCGACGACAACGAGTTCTGCGTCCTGCAGCCGCCGGCCAACTAACGCCCAGCTTCAGTGCAGGTCTTCGGAGAGGGACTTGGCGGCTTGGGTGAGAAGCGGGATGGCCCGTTCCACCAAGGGCTCGGTCATGCGCCCGGCAGGACCGGAGATCGAGATGGCCAAGGGCGAGGGAGCATCGGGGACGGCCACGGCGACGCAGCGGACACCGACCTCCTGTTCGCCTTCGTCCATCGCGTAGCCGGTGTCGGCGGCGTGGTGGAGTTGCTGGGTGAAGGCGTCGGGGGACGTGATGGTGTTGTCGGTGTGCTGCGGCATGCCGGTGCGGTGCAGGAGCTCGCGGACCTCGGCGTCGGAGTACTGCGCGAGGATCGCCTTGCCGACCGCGGTGCAGTGCGGGAGCACGCGCCGGCCGACCTCGGTGAACATCCGCATCGAGTGCCGCGACGGGACCTGCGCCAGGTACACGATCTGGTCGCCGTCGAGCATCGCCATGTTCGCGGACTCGCCGAGCTCGTCGACGAGCCGCGCGAGATGCGGCCGGGCGAACACACTCAGCATGTGCGACGAACTCTCCCCGAGCCGGATCAGCTTCGGTCCGAGCACGTACTGCCGCGACGGCTCCTGGCGCAGGTAGCCGAGGTCGACCAGGGTGCGCACCAGCCGGTGGATCGTCGGCAGCGGCAGCCCGGAGGCCGTGGCCAGCTGCGACAGGCCCATCATCCCGCCCGCGTCGGCCATCGTCTCGAGCAGCCCGAAGGCGCGCTCGATCGACTGCACGCTGCCGGTGCGGCCCTTGCCGTTCGTCTCCGCCATAGCCCCTACCTTTCCGGATCACGGAAGTTTAGCGCCAGATCCCGGAAGGTCGCATGCTTGTGTCTTCCGCAGAGTAGATATTAGTCTCCACAATACGGAAAAGGAGGCTGTAGTGAGCCTGGATGACCTGGTAACCGAACTCGACCGCCGCCTGGCCGCCGCCGATGCGGCGCTGGCCGCCGACTACCGCGGTGATCGCGGCGTCCGGCAGCCGATCCACACCGTGTACGTGCCGGCCGATCGGTACGACGCCCGCACGGTGGACGACTGGGGTGCGCAGGCGCGCGCGGCCCTCGACGAGTACGCCGCCTCGGCCGCGGACCTCGCGAAGATCCTCTCGGCGGACGTGACCTACGACGTGTACGAGCGCGTCCTGGCGAAGCTCGAGCGCGAGCCGATCGAGGACCTCCGGATCGACTTCGAGGACGGCTACGGCAACCGGCCGGACGACGAGGAGGATGCTGCCGCGATCGCCGCCGCCCGAACGCTCGCGACAGCCAAGCACACTCCGTACGCCGGGTTGCGGGTCAAATCGTTGGAGGCGCCAACCAGGCGGCGCGGTGTCCGGACGCTCGACCTGTTCCTCCAGCATCTCGGGGCGATCGACGACGGCTTCGTCGTCACGCTCCCGAAGGTGACCTCGGTCGAGCAGGTCGAGGCGTTCGTGCTCGTCCTGGAGACGCTCGAACGCAAGCACCGCACACCGCCGGTGAAGTTCGAGATCCAGGTCGAGACCCCGCAGGCGATCCTCGGTGCGGACGGGACGGCGCTGGTCGCCCGGATGATCAAGGCCGGCGGCGAGCGCGTCACCGGGCTGCACTACGGCACCTACGACTACTCCGCCTCGCTCGGCGTCGCGGCGGCGTACCAGAGCATGGAACACCCCGTCGCCGACCACGCCAAGGACGTGATGCAGCTCGCTGCGGCCGGCACCGGGGTCTTCGTGTCCGACGGCTCGACCAACGTCCTGCCGGTCGGCAACGCGGTCCACGATGCGTGGCGGCTGCATTTCCGGCTGGTACGGCGTTCGCTCGCGCGCGGCATCTACCAGGGCTGGGACATGCACCCAGCTCAGCTCCCGACCCGCTTCGCAGCGACGTACCTCTTCTACCGGGAGGGGTACGACCAGGCCGCGCAACGCCTGCGGGCGTACCTGGGTGACGGCGAGTCGGGCTACCTCGACGAGCCCGCGACCGCCGCCGCGCTGGCCGGGTTCGTGCTTCGCGGCGTCGAGTGCGGTGCGATCGAGACGACCGAGTTCGACACCACAGTCCTGGCTCGACTCGCCCGCCGGCCGGTGTCCGAGGACTAGCCTCGGCAGCATGCGACTGGTTGCGGAGTTCACCACGGAACCGTTCGACGTGGACGGTTCGCCGCCCGCGCACGCCACCGAGGCGTTGCGCGCGGCGGAGGAGGCCGGGCTCGACTGCGAGTTCGGCCCGCTCGGGACGCAGGTCAGCGGTGAACAGCACCTGCTGCTGCCTGCCCTCCCGAAAGTGCTCGAGGCGGCGTTCGCCGGCGGCGCGAGCCAGGTGACCTTGCAGGTCCGGCGCGATGCCTGAGCAGCACCCGCTGGTGCAGGCGATCGCACCGCTCGTCGAGCGGCTGAACGCACAGCTCATCGACCCTGATGATGCCCACGGCGACGACGTGACGCTCGCCTGGGACGGCGAGCCGGTCGTCGCCGTCCGCCTGCCGCCCAAGGAAATCCCCGGAAAGACCGCCGGAAAGGGTTCCGGCAGGACGGCCGAGAGGTCGATCGACGGGGGCGTGCAGAGCCTGCTGGCCGACGTCTCGGCGGAGCTGGGCGGTCCGCTGCGCGACCTGTCCCGGCACGACAAGCAGCAGGCCGTGCTGCTGCTGGAGGCGCGGGGTGCGTTCGAGTACCGGAAATCGGCCGAGATCGTCGCCGAGGCGCTCGGCGTCACGCGCTTCACCGTCTACAACTACCTCAACCGCGCCCGCTGATTTCAACAAACTGTTGACGCACGGCCTGAGCAATGCCACTCTCGTCATACGGAAAGTCGATTTCGGGATTCGAGAAGGTGTGATCCGTGGACCTGCAGGAGTTCAACTCCGCTCCGGCCGACCGGCTCCGGCCGGCGCTCGCGGCCTGCTGTGACGTGCCCCGCTGGGTCGACGCGATCCTGGCCAAGCGGCCGTACGGCGATCGCGCCGCGCTCACCGCGGTCGCGGACCAGTCGCTCCGGGAGCTCGACGACAACGAGGTCGATCGCGCGCTCCAGGCGCACCCGCGGATCGGTGACCGTCCGCAGGGCGCCGGGACCGAGGCCAACTGGTCGCGGAACGAGCAGTCCGGCGTCGGCGAGGACCCGGCGGTCCGGCAAGAACTTGCTGAGGGCAACCGTCAGTACGAGGACCGGTTCGGCCGGGTGTTCCTGATCTGCGCCACCGGGCTGTCCGCGGCGCAGATACTGGACAGCCTGCGGACGCGGCTCACGCACGACGACGCGACCGAGGCGACCGTCGTCCACGAGGAGCTGCGCAAGATCGCACTGCTCCGGTTGAGCAAGGTGGTGGAGGCATGAGTTCGCTGAGCACGCACGTCCTGGACACCGCGCTCGGCCGGCCGGCGCAGAACGTCGACGTCCGGCTCTACCGGGGCGACGTTCTCGAGGCCACCGGTACGACGGACGCCGACGGCCGGATCGCCGAGCTGCGGCCCGCGCTGGAGCAGGGCACGTACCGGCTCTGGTTCGACGTCGCGGCGTACGCGAAGGCCACCGGCCAGGACATCTTCTTTCCCGAGGTCTCCGTGACCTTCACGGTCGCCGACGAGCGGCACTACCACGTCCCGTTGCTGCTCAGCCCGTTCGCGTTTTCCACCTACCGAGGGAGCTGACCTCCGATGGCCATCCACCTGGGCGCCAACCAGTACGGCAAAGCCGAGAACCGCGTCGTCCGCGTCTACCGCGACACGCCCCGCCACACGATCCGCGACCTGAACGTGTCGACCTCGCTGCGCGGCAACTTCGAGGCCGCGCACACGACCGGCGACCAGAGCGACGTCCTGCCGACCGACACGCAGAAGAACACCGCGTTCGCCTTCGCCAAGGAGAAGGGCGTCGGGGCGATCGAGGACTACGCGCTGACGCTCGGCGCCCACTTCCTGGACGCCTCGCCGGAGGCGGAGGGCGCGCGGATCGAGGTCGAGGAGTACGCCTGGGAACGCATCGACGACCACGACCACGCGTTCGTCCGGGCCGGCACCGGCGTCCGGAACACGGTCGTCAACGTCGAGGGCCGGGGTGCGCAGCGCAAGACGTACGTCGTCTCCGGGATCAGCGATCTCGTCGTCCTGAAGTCGACCGGGTCGGAGTTCCACGGGTTCCTGAAGGACAAGTACACGACCCTGCAGGAAACCGACGACCGGATCCTGGCGACGTCGCTGGTCGCGCGCTGGCGGTACGACGCCAGTCCGACCGGGGATGGCTCCATCGACTGGGACAAGTCGTACGACGGCATCAAGAGGCTGCTGCTCGAGCGGTTCGCGAACATCCACAGCCTGGCCCTGCAGCAGACGCTCTACGGCATGGGTTCCGCGGTGCTGGAGGCGCATCCGGAAGTTGCCGAGATCAAGTTCTCGGCGCCGAACAAGCACCACTTCCTGGTCGACCTGTCGCCGTTCGGCGTCGAGAACCCCGGCGAGGTGTTCATCGCCGCGGACCGCCCGTACGGCCTGATCGAGGCCTCGGTGACCCGCGACGACGCCGGCGACGCCGGGTCCGCCTGGCTTGCGACACCGGGATTCTGCTGACCATGGCGAGCAGGATCGTGATCGAGGGCGCCTACGTGGCGACTCTCGATCCGGCCCGGCGCGAGTTCACCGGGCATGTTGTTGCCGAGGGCAATCGCCTGGTCGCGGTCGGGCCCGGCCCCGCGCCGGCGTACGACGACGCCCGTGTCGTGGACGGGCGGGGCTGCCTGGTCACGCCGGGGTTCGTCAACACGCATCAGCACCTGTACCAGTGGGTGACGCGCGGGCTCGCCGCGGACGCGACGCTCTTCGAGTGGCTGACGACGCTGTACCCGGTCTGGGCGCGATTCTCCGAGGAGACCGTGTACGTCGCGGCGCGGGCGGCGCTCGCCCAGCTCGCGCGCACCGGCTGCACGACCGTGGCCGACCACCACTACGTGTTCCCGCGCGACGGCGGCGACCCGCTCGCGGCGGAGATCGCGGCGGCCGGGGAGATCGGGCTGCGGTTCCATCCTGCGCGCGGGTCGATGGACCGCGGCCAGAAGGACGGCGGGCTGCCGCCCGATTCCGTGGTCGAGGACCGCGACGAGATCCTCGCCGCGACCGAGGCCGCGATCGACCGGTGGCACGACCCGTCGCCTGACTCGATGCTGCAGCTCGTAGTGGCGCCGTGCTCGCCGTTCAGCGTCAGCGGGGAACTGATGCGGGAGTCGGCGGAGCTGGCGCGGCGGCGCAGGGTGCGGTTGCACACCCATCTCGCCGAGACGACCGACGAGACGGACTGGTGCCGGGAGACGTTCAGCTGCACGCCTCTCGAGTACGCCGACCGGCTCGGGTGGACCGGACCGGACGTGTGGTTCGCGCACGGCATCCACTTCGACGACGCGGAGATCAAGCACCTCGGCGGAACGGGTACGGGCGTCGCCCACTGCCCCAGCTCGAACGCCCGCCTCGGCGCCGGCATCGCGCGTACGGCGGACCTGCGCGCCGCCGGAGCACCCGTCGGACTCGGCGTGGACGGTGCCGCCAGCAACGAATCCGGCAGCCTGGTGGAGGAGCTGCGACACGCGCTCCTGTTCGCCCGCGCCCGCGGCGGCCCGCAGGCGCTGACCGTCCGCGCCGCGCTGGAGATGGCCACCCTCGACGGCGCCCGCATCCTCGGCCGCTCCGCCGACATCGGCTCGCTGGAGCCCGGCAAACTCGCCGACCTCGCCGTCTGGAACCTCACCACCCTCCCGCACGCCGGCATCCCCGACCCCGTCGCCGCCCTGGCCCTCTCCACACCCCCGCCGCTCACCCTCCTCCTCGCCAACGGCCGCCCCGTCGTCGAACACGACGCACTCCTCACCGCCGACGAGCCCACCCTCGCCGCCGAAGTCGCCCGAACCCAGGCCAGTCTGCTGAGCTGAGCACCCCCGCTGGGGACCTTGGACAAGCCATGCGCTGTCCAAGGTCCCGCGCGGTTGTCCACAGATCCGGGATTGCCCGGCTGGCGGAGGGCGGGAGCGGTGCATGTTCTCCGGGTGTGAACAGGAGATTGGAAGTGATTGCGGCCGGTCGGGGCGGGTGGTTCACGCGTGCCGACGTCCTCGCGGCCGGGTACAGCGACAGCGAGCTGCGGCGACGGGTTCGGAGTGGCCAGTGGCTGAGGATGAGCTACAACTCGTACGTCGAACCCCGCGGCGTGCCGGCCGACGAACCGTCGTGGGAACGCGCGCTCCGCCTGCACCGGCTCAATATCCGGATGGCGCTCGAGCGGCTCGGGGACGTCGTGGTCAGCCATCAGTCGGCCACAGTGCTGCACGGGCTGCCGCAGTGGGGCACCGATCTGGCGAAGGCGCACTTCACCCGGCCCGCCGCGGGGCGAGATCGCACCGGTCGGACCGTGCGAGTGCATCGGTCGCCGGTTGCGGATGACGAGGTCGTTGCCGTCGAGGGTCTCCCGGTGACGAGCGTCGAGCGCGCGATCGTCGAGACGACGTGCACCACGTCGTACGAGGTTGGCGTGGTGCTGAGCGACGCCGCGCTACGCCTCGGGTCGACGACTCCGAATCAGCTCGCCGCCGCCGTACTGCGTCACCGTCACTGGCCCGGCTCTCCGGCCGCGCGAGCCGCCGTACGTTTCGCGGACGGGTTGAGCGAGTCCGTCGGTGAGTCGCGCCTCCGGGTCCTGATGGCCAACCACGGGCTGCCCGCGCCGGAGCTGCAGGTGGAGATCCGGGGTAACCGCGGCGGCCTGATAGGACGCGTCGACTTCCTGCTGTCGGGCCACCTGATCGTGGAGTTCGACGGGGCGATGAAGTACGGCGGCAGCGCAGACGCCGTACTCGCGGAGAAATGGCGAGAGGACCGGCTACGCGAGGCCGGGTACGGCGTCGTCCGGGTCGGCTGGGCGGATCTCGACCGCCCGCAGCTGACCGCAGACCGGCTCAGGCGCGGCTTGCTCCGACAGGCCAACGGGACCTTGGACAAGCAATTGCTTGTGGGAGGTCGCCGATCGGGGGTGTAGGTCGGGCGGCGCTCCCGGATCTAGGCTGAATTCGGGTAGAGGGGGCCGCGATGAAGCGCATCGGGGCGGTTGTGGTTTTGGCGGGGATGGTCGTGGCGGGGTGTGCGGCCTCGCCGACGAGTGCGGGAGCGGAGGCGACCGAAGCCCGGCTGCGGCAGATCGTGAGCACCACCGAGGAGCCGGTCTACTGGCTCGGGACCGAGTTCCACGGATGGCCGCTCGACGACTCGTTCATCGCCAAGGACGGGACCGAGGTGGAGGGCGACACCTCGCTGGACCCGGGCGAGGAGCTGACCGTCCTGTACGGCGCCTACTGCGTCGACAACTCCTGCCTGTGGCATGCCGAGGTGGGGATCCAGGACGTCCCGATCGGCGAGAACGTCGTCGGGTGCTCGCGACTCGCCCCGCTCCACGGCGTACCGACCGTGCTGATGGCCGGCGAAGCGGTGATCCTCTTCACCGCGGACGTCGCGATCCGCGTGGGGACGTCCGCCATCGACCCGGAGGTGGCCGAGCAGGGCGCCGCCGTACTGCGCCGATTCGGCGCCTCCGCCCCAGTGGGCACGCTGCCACCTCCGCCGGCGGCGAAGGTGAAGCTGATCGACAAGGCGTGCGGCGAGCACCCGGGCGACCACGGGCCGGAACTGTTCGAGGGGGAGAACACGGCTGCCGTCGGACTCCCCGACTTCGCCGTGCCGCGCCTCGGTGGCGGACAGGTGCGCTGGGCCGACTACGGCACGCGGCCGGTCGTCGTGGTCGCCGGCGACATCGCGCAGGTCGCGCCGGCGGTACGGCGGCTCGCGGAGCTGACCTCGGGCGGAACCGCCCCGCCGGTGATCGGGCTGGCCTGGGACGTGATGGGCGACAAGGAGCACCCCGCGCCGAGTGTGGAGATCGAACGCCGGGCGGGCGGTCCGCTGCCCGTCCCGGTCGGCTATCCGGCGACGTACCCAGCTGTCTGGCTGAGCGATGCCGCCGGCATCTTTCCGACCGACGACGGCGTCATCGGCTTGTTCAACGGCAGCAGTACGCCGGTGCGCCTGCTGCCGTCGGACGCTTCCGACTCCGACCTCCGCGCGGCGCTCGAGGCGATCCGCTAGAGCTGTCAGTGGTGCAGCAGTTCCCCGTTGATCCAGACGGCCTGGACGTCGGCGGGGGTGCCCAGGGTGAAGATGCGGGCGAGGGCTTCCTCGGTGTCCTCGGCGTGGGTGATGGCGACGGCCAGGGGTGAGCCTTCCGCGGGGCGGAGGAGTTGGGCGTCGAAGTGCTGGCCGACCGAGAGGTGACCGACGTGAGGAAGGTCCAGCGCGTCGGCGCCGGCCGTGGTGGCGAGGTAGAGCAGGTGGGCTGCCGTGAGCGGCCGGCCCTGGTCGCCTTGGAGTTGCTGGCAGAAGTACGCCTGCAGTCCCTCCTTCAGCAGCGAGAACCCGGTACCGGCACCGACATCCGATCCGAGCGCCACCCGGACCCCGAACTGCAGGTGCCGGGTCAGTGGGAACAGCCCACTGCCGAGCGCAGCGTTGCTGGTCGGGCAGTGCGCGACGGTCGCGCCGCTGGTGGCCAGCGTCTTGAGCTCGACGTCGGTCGGGTGCACGTTGTGCGCGAGCACCGTACGGCGGTCCACCAGGCCGTGCCGGTCGTACGTCGTCACGTAGTCGCAGCCCTCGAACAGGTCGGCGACCGACGCGATCTCGGCCTCGTTCTCGTTCACGTGCGAGGTGAACAGCGCGCCGGGGATCGCCTCCATCAGCTCCCGGCAGGTCGCGAGCAGCTCGTCGGTGCACGACAGCGAGAAGCGCGGCGTGACGGCGTACCGGTTGCGGCCGACGCCGTGCCAGCGGTTCGCGAGCGCGAGCGACTCGGCGTACGCGCGGACCGGAGTGGTGAGCAGCTCCGGTCGCAGCAGCCTGTCGCTCAGCACCAGGCCGCTCGTGATCCGCAGGCCGACCTTGGACGCGGAGTCGAAGAGGGCGTCGACGGCGTCGGCGTAGTGCGCGCCGAAGACGAGTGCCGACGTCGTACCGGCGGCCGCGAGCCCGCGGACGAACTCGTTCGCGACACCCGTCGCGTAGCCGACGTCGGCCATCCGCGCCTCCTCGGGCAGCGCGTACCGGTCGAGCCACTCGAGCAGCGGCAGCCCCAGCCCGCCGACCGCGCGGATCTGCGGGAAGTGCACGTGGGTGTCGACGAATCCGGGCAGCACGACGCCGTCGCGCAGGTCCACAACCTGCTCGGCGGGGTGCGCCTGCCGGACCTCCGTGAACGGGCCCCGGGCAACGATCACGCCGTCCTCGACCAGCAGCCCCGCGTCGGCGGCGACCCGCAGGCCGGCGCCGTCGAACGGGTTCTCCGGCGTGTCGATGAACGTGCCACGATAAAGAGTCATGCCTGTGCCTCACGCTGAGCCGGCGCGGGGCGACGCACGGCAGGATGGGCCGACGCGGGATGCCGCTCGGCGGTGTCGGGCCGGGTGGATCGCCCGGCGGATCGGGGCGGTGCGGGCGGCCGTTCGGCCGCGAACCGCTGCAGGAGCCAGGCAGCGACGCTGACCGCGATCACG
Organism: Kribbella sp. NPDC003557; assembly: GCF_040610805.1. NCBI lineage: Bacteria > Bacillati > Actinomycetota > Actinomycetes > Propionibacteriales > Kribbellaceae > Kribbella > Kribbella sp. NPDC003557. The sequence goes on along the minus strand of NZ_JBEXMY010000002.1, from coordinate 765,942 downwards.
GCCGGCTCCTTGCCGGGCAGATCGGGCAGGCCGATCGGGGTGGTGATCCGGGCGATCGTCTCGGGCGGGTTGCCGTCCTCGGCGAGCTTGCGCTGGAACCGGGTCCACTTCGCGCTGGAGCCGATCAGGCCGATCGTCGCGAGGTCCTCCTTGCGGATCGCGGCGTCGCACAGCGCCGCGTCCTCGGCGTGGTCGTGGGTCATGATCACCGCGTGGGTACCGGGCGGGAGCTCGCCGACGACCAGCTCCGGCAGCACCGGGACGTTGTGGACATGGACGTTCGCGACCGCGTCGTCCAGCACGGCCAGTCGATCGGTCGTCAGCTGGTCGGCCCGCGAGTCGATCAGGTGCAGCTCGAGATCGTGCCGCGCGAGGATCCGTGCGAGCTCCAGGCCGACGTGCCCGACGCCGAAGACGGCTACCGACGGGACGACGGGCAACGGCTCCAGCAACAACTTCACCTCTCCGCCGCAACACTGCACTCCGTGCTGGTACGGCGCCTTGTCGGACAACGCGGCCGTCAGCACCTCCGGGGTCGTCACGCCGTCGGCGATCATCTCCCGCGAACGCTCGACCGCGAGTGCCTCCAGGTTCCCGCCGCCGACCGTCGACCAGACGTTGTCAGCAGCAACAACCATCTTCGCGCCGGCTTCGCGCGGAGCGTGCCCGCGCACGGACAGCACAGTGACGAGTACGCCCGGCTGCCGTCCGGACCGCAGCCGCTGAACGGCTTTCACCCACTCCATGACACACCTCCCCGAGCCCGCTCGACCGCCCAGTACACGGCCTCGGGTGTGGCCGGCGACGGGAGGTCCACGCTGGTGCCGGCCGGGCCGAAGGCGGCGGCTGCTTGGCGCAGGGCCTCGCGAACCGAGAACGCCAGCATCAGCGGCGGTTCACCGACCGCCTTGGAGCCGTAGACCGCGCCTTCCTCGTGGGCCTTCTCCAGGAGCGTGACGTTGAAGACCTCGGGCATCTCCGAGAAGCTCGGGAGCTTGTACGTGCTCGCGGCCTGCGTGGACAGCCGCCCACGCCGGTCGCCGGAGCTCTCGTCCCAGCGGAGGTCCTCCAGCGTCAGCCAGCCGGCGCCCTGCACGAAACCGCCCTCGATCTGGCCGATGTCGATCAGCGGACTGAGGCTGTCGCCGACGTCGTGGACGATGTCGACGCGGCGCAGTGTGTACGCGCCGCTGAACCCGTCGACCTCCACCTCGGCCGCCGCGACGCCGTACGCGAAGTACTTGAACGGCTCGCCGCGCATCGCGTTCGCGTCCCAGTGCAGCCCTTCGGTCCGGTAGAAGCCGGCCGCCCACAGCTGCACACGCTGGTGGTACGCGAGGTTGACCAGCTCGTTCCAGTCCACGCCGTCCCCGGACAGTCCACGGACGACGCCGTCGACGAACCGTACGTCGTGGGGGCTGATCCCGAGCTTCCCGCCGGCCACCTGCGCCAGCCGCTCGCGGATCTGCTCGCACGCGTTCTTGATCGCCGCGCCGTTCAGGTCAGCACCCGAGGACGCCGCGGTCGCCGACGTGTTCGGCACCTTGTCGGTCCGCGTCGGAGCGAGCCGTACCCGCGCCAGCGGCAATCCCAGCGTGGTCGCGGCCACCTGCAGCATCTTCGTGTGCAGGCCCTGACCCATCTCGGTGCCGCCGTGGTTGATCAGCACCGACCCGTCCTTGTAGACGTGCACCAGCGCGCCCGCCTGGTTGAACGCGGTCAGGTTGAACGAGATCCCGAACTTGACCGGCGTCATCGCGAGCCCGCGCTTCACGTGCGGGTGCGACGCGTTGAACGCCTCGATCTCCGCCTGCCGAGCGGCGACCTCGCCGTTGGACCGGACCTGGCTCCAGCACGACTCCAGCCGGTCCGCGTGGCGCACCGGCTGGCCGTACGGCGTGGAGTCGCCCGGCTGGTAGAAGTTCCGCTGCCGCAGCTCGGCCGCGTCGTACCCGAGCAGCGGCGCGCAGCGGCCGAGGATGTCCTCGATCACCAGCATCCCCTGCGGCCCGCCGAACCCGCGGAACGCGGTCTGCGACGTCTTGTTGGTCTTCGCGATCCGGCCGTCGACCCGGACGTGCGGGATCTCGTACGCGTTGTCGATGTGGCACATCGCCCGCGCCAGCACCGGCTCCGACAGGTCGAGGCTCCACCCGCCGTCGGCGGTCAGCGTCGCGTCCAGCGCGACCAGCTTGCCGTCGGCCCCGAACCCGGCCGTCCACGAGCTGTGGAACCCGTGCCGCTTCCCCGACATCGTCATGTCCTGCGTGCGGTTCAGCCGCAACCGCACCGGCCGGCCGGTCAGCGTCGCGCCCAGCGCGGCGATCGCGGCGAAGCCGTGCGGCTGCATCTCCTTGCCGCCGAAGCCGCCGCCCATCCGCAGGCACTGCACGGTCACCGAATGGCTGGCCAGCCCGAGCACGTGCGCGACGATTTCCTGCGTTTCCGACGGATGCTGCGTGCTCGACTGCACGAAGATCTGCCCGTACTCGTCGACCAGCGCCAGCGCCGCGTGCGTCTCGAGGTAGAAGTGCTCCTGACCGGCGAACTCGAACTCGCCACGGAACACGTGTTCCGCCCCGGCCAGCGCCTGCTCGACGTCGCCACGCTCCAGGTGCCGCCCGATGCCCTGGAAGCTCTCCGCCTCGATCGCCTCGCGAACCGTCACCAGCGACGGCAGCGGCTCGTACTCGACCTCGACCGCCAGCGCCCCGAGCCGAGCGGCCTCCAACGTCTCGCCGAGCACCCAGCAGACCGCCTGCCCGTTGAACATCACCTCACCCGGGAACAACGGTTCGTCGTGCTTGACGCCGGCGTCGTTCACCCCGGGCACGTCGTCTGCAGTGAGCACCCGCACCACGCCGGGTACGTCGTACGCCGGCTTCACCCGCAGTGCGGTGACGCGGGCGTGGGCGTGAGGCGACTGCACCGGCCACGCGTGCAGCACGTCGCGCGTGCGCATGACCAGGTCGTCCGTGTACAAGGCCGCGCCGGTCACGTGCAGCGCGGCGCTCTCATGCGGCATCGGTGCGCCGACAACGGCGACGGCCGGCCGTTCTGACAGCGAGCTCATGCGCCGACCTCCTGTTCGGTGAAGTAGAAGCGCAGCAAGGACTGGCCGAGCATCGCGGAGCGGTACGACGAGCTCGCGCGGTGATCGTCCATCGGCGTACCTTCCGCCGCCATCACCGCCGCGACGGTCCGCACGGTCTCCTCGGTCCATGGCCGGCCGATCAGCGCGGCCTCCGTCTCGCGGGCGCGCAGCGGGGTCGCCGCGACCCCGCCGAGGCCGATCTTCGCGTCCCGTACGACGCCGTCGGCCACGTCGACGGCGTACCCGATCGCGACGCTCGAGATGTCGTCGAACCGGCGCTTGGCGATCTTGTGGAACGCGGTCATCGGTGCCAAGGGCAACGGAACGACGATCGTCCTGATCAGCTCGTCCGCAGCCTTCACGGTCTGCCGGTAGCCGGTGAAGTAGTCGGCCAGCAGAACGACCCGCTCACCCCGGCCGGATGCCAGGACCAGGGACGCATCCAGCGCCAGGAGTGCGGGTGGGGTGTCGCCGATCGGTGATCCGGTCCCGAGGTTCCCGCCGATCGTCGCGCCGTTGCGGATCAGCCGCGAGGCGAACTGCGGAATCATCTGCGCCAGCAGCGGCACCCGCCCCGCCAGGCGGCGCTCGATCTCGGTCAGCGTCAGCGCCGCACCCAACCTGACCTCGCCGTCCCCGAAGCTGAACTCGCGGAGCTCCTCCAGCCGGTCGATCGCGACGGTCAGCGGCGGGCGGTCGCCGAAGATGTTCACCTGCACGCCGAGATCGGTCGAACCGGCAACCACCACCGCGTCCTCGCGATCCCCGAGCACCGCCAGCGCTTCGTCCAGCGAGGTGGGGCGGACGAACTCGCCCTCCGGCGACGTCATCCCGGTTGCCGCCGGAGCCGGCGGCGCCGAGCCACACCGCACGGCGAGCGCGTCCTCCGAACCCGGTTCACCCAGCGCGTAGGCGGCGTCGCGGATCGGCCGGTAGCCGGTGCACCGGCACAAGTTCCCGCTCAACGCATGCAGGTCGAAGCCATTCGGCCCATGCTCATGGTCCCCACCAACCCCGGCGCCGCCGGGCAACTCACTCCCACGCCCGGCCCCGCCGGCCACCTCGTGGACGCCGGCCTCCGGCGTGCGGCCGGGGCGGTAGTACTCGGCTGCCATGCTGCAGATGAAGCCCGGTGTGCAGAAGCCGCACTGGGAACCGCCCCGGACTGCCATTTCCTGCTGGACCGGGTGGAGTTCGGACGGGGTGCCCAAGCCCTCGGACGTGATCAGCTCCTGGCCGTCCAGCGATGCGATCGGCAACAGGCACGCGTTGACGGCGGTCCACTCGGTCTGTGAATCGGTGCCGGGGCGGGCGACGAGGACGGAGCAGGCTCCGCACTCGCCTTCCGCGCACCCCTCCTTGGCGCCGGTCAGGCCGCGATCGCGCAGCCAGTCCAGGACCGTCGTGTGCACGGGGACGTCGCCGATCGCGGTGGGCTCGCCGTTCACCGTCAGGGCGGCGGCGCGCAGGGCTTGGGTAGTCATCGGTTGGTGCTCCATCGGGTGCGGGCGCTGTGGATCGGGTTCGCGTCGGAGACGAAGTCGTCGAACCGGTAGCCGGCGATCTTCGCGATCTCGAGCAGGGCGGCGGCGTGCTCCTGGTTCTCGCAGTTCCCCAGCCGGTCGCGGCCCTGCTCGACGATCCGCTCGTACGACTCGGCGTCGCGCACCGAGATCACCAGCGGGAACCCGAACCGGTCCTCGTACGCCGAGGTGATCGCGGTCAGCTCGTCCCGCTCAGGGTCGCCGAGGAAGGTCAGGCCCTTGTCGGACTGGTCCCGCAGCGACGCCTCGCCGCTGAGGCCGTCGGCGACGAACTGCGAGCCGAGCCGCGGGTACGCCTGGATCAGTTCCCGCTGCTCGTCGCGGGACCCGGAGAACAACGCCTCCTGGAACGAGCGCCGCAGCGCGTGCGTGTCGGCGTACGGCCGCATCTCCCAGGCCCGCTCGACCGCCCAGCGCGGGCCCTGGAACAGGCCGCCGAACGTCTCGACGAACTCCTCACGGGTCATCTCGTTGACCTGGTCGAGCCGGACCGTGTCACCTGGTTGCCCCGCCACCGCCGGGCCGAAGTTCTTGCCGACGTGGTGGAACAGGATGTTCAGGCCGATCGCGGTCAGGCTGCCGAGCGTGATGCCGCTGCCGAAGATGATCTCGGCCCAGTTCGGAACGGCCTGCGCGACCTGCGGCTGCGCGGTCACGTACATCGCCAGGCCGACGCTGGTCGCGACGATCACGACGTTGCGGTGGTCGTGGAAGTCGACCTTCGCGAGCGTCTGGAACCCGACCACGGCCACGGTCGCGAACATCGCCAGCGCCGCGCCGCCGAGCACCGGATGCGGTACGCCGGCCACCACCGCACCGGCCTTCGGCACCAGGCCGATCAGGATCATGATCGCGCCCGCCGCCGCGACCACCCAGCGACTGCGGACCCGGGTCAGCCGGACCAGACCGACGTTCTCCGCGAAGCACGTGTAGGGGAAGGAGTTGAAGACGCCGCCGATCGTGGTGGCCAGGCCGTCGGCCCGCAGCGCCCGGGCGATGTCCTCGCGGCCGACCCGCTTCTCGACGATCTCGCCGGTCGCGAACACGTCACCGGTGGTCTCCACCGCGGTGATCAGCATGACGACGACCATCGAGATGATCGCCGCGACCGAGAACTTCGGCCAGCCGAAGTAGAACGGCGTGGTCACCCCGGCCCAGGCGGCCTCACCGACGGCGCCGAAGTGTGCGTCCCCGAACGCCCACGCCACCAGGGTCCCGACGACCAGGCCGATCAGGACGGCGATCGTTGCCATGAAGCCCTTGAAGACTCGCTGGATCAGCACGATCAGCGCCAGGGTGCCGAGCGCGTACGCCATGTTCTTGCCGCTCGTCGGCGCGGCGGTCGGGCCGGCGCCGCCGACCGCGTCCCCGGCGGCCACCGGCAGCAGCGCCAGACCGATGATCGTGATCACCGAGCCGGTCACGACCGGCGGGAAGAACCGGATCAGCCGGCTGAAGTACGGCGCGATGAAGAAGGTGGCCAGTCCCGCGACCAGGACGGCGCCGTAGATCACCAGCAGCCCGTCGGTGCCGCCGCCCGCCGCGAGACCGATCGCGATCATCGGCGAGACCGCGGTGAACGTGACGCCCTGCAGGAGCGGCAGCCGGACACCGACCTTCCAGAAGCCGACCGACTGGATGATCGACGCGATACCGCAGGTGAACAGGTCCGCGTTGATCAGGTGGATGAGCTGCTCGGTGCTGAGCCCGATCGCACTGGCGAGCAGGATCGGTACGATCACCGCCCCGGCGTAGAACGCCAGTACGTGCTGAGCGCCGTACACCGCGAGCTTCGCAGGTGGGAGCACCTGGTCGACGGGGTGGCGGTTGGTATGGCGGCTCGGTCGCAGGACTGCCTTCATCGGGGACACGCTCCTCGGCTACTTGGGGCGGTGCGGGGATTTGACCTGCACCTGAGCATCGGCTCACCGAGGGGTGGATTGCACCCGGTGAACCTCCGAAGATGAACGGCCGGAGAACGGTCCGTTTTGTGTGATCACACAACTACAGTGATTTCAGCGCGAGGAACACGTCCACCCGGTCCTCGAGGGTCGACAGATCGCGTCCGGTCAGTTGCTCAACGCGTTCGATCCGGTAGCGAACGGTGTTGACGTGCAGGTGCAGCGACTCCGCCGTCCGCGTCCAGGAGCACGAGCAGGCGAGGAAGGCCTGCAGCGTCGTCAGCAGGTCGGCGTGGGTCCGGCGGTCGTGGTCGAGGACCGCTCCGAGGACGCGGTGGCTGTACGTACGCCGGACGTCGTCGGGCAGCGTGGCGAGCAGCAGGACGTGCGAGGCGACCTCGTCCGAGGTGACGACCGACACGGGCGCGCGCGAGGCGCGGGCCGCCCGCTGTGCGAACCGGGCCTCCTCGAGCGCGCCGGCGAGCGCGTCGACCGCCGTCTCGCCGCTGATCCCGACCGCGAGGCGCGCACGATTCAGGCCCGGGGCGAGGCGGCCGAAGGCTTGTCGCAGATGCTCCGGGAGGCCCGGCGCGAAGGGCAGGAATCCGACGAGCAGCCCGTCCCGTCCGGGGGCGACGACGGCCGGGCCGACCGTCAGCGCGACATCCTCCAGCACGCTCAGGGCGATCTCGCTCGGGCCGTCGTCGCGGAGCTCGGCGACCGCCACGACCATCGGCCGCTCGGAGTGGGCCCCGGCCTGCCGCAGTCGCGCGGCGACCTCGGTCAGCGGGGCGCCGGACTCGACCAGGGCCAGCGCGTCCGCCACCAAGGGACGCAGCGCCCGGCGCCCTTCGTCGCGGCGTGCGCGGTCCAGGGCGGCGATCGCGCACAGTTCGTGCACCGCCTCGACGTGATCGCCGGACCAGTCGTTGTGGTCGCCCTCGATCACCAGCACCCACGCGGTCAGCCGGTTGCCGAGCCCCGAACCGACCGGGAACAGGCTGTACGACGCGTCGATCGTCTGCGCCACGGCCGGTGTCCGGTCCGCGGTCAGGAACTTGCGGGTGACCGCGTCGACCGCGGTCGCGTCGAGCTCGCCCGGCCCGGGGACGACGTGCCGCCCGGTCGGGGTCAGCACCCGGCAGTCGTGCCCGATCTCGGCCGAGATCCGCGCCGCCAGCTCGTCGAGGCTGCGCCCGGCGGCGATCGACGACAGCAGCTGTCGCTGGCGCACCAGGCTCGCCGACAACCGCGCGCCGGTCTCGGCCGATCCCGCCGCCGCGACGTACTCCGTCACGTCCGCGAACGCGATCTCGATCGGCACCTCGATCAGCGTCACGTCGTGCCGCCGGCACGCCTCCACGAGGTCCGCCGGTACGTCGCCCAGCTGCGCCTTCCCGGCCAGGATCGTGGTCGCCCCGCGGCCGGCCATCGAGGCCACGAACACCTCGCTGTCGGCGGCCTGCCGGCGCCAGACCAGCCCGGTCAGCACGACCTCGCCACCGCTCAGGTACCGGCCGGGTTCGAGCAGGTCGGTGGTCACCAGCCGCCCCATCGGCCGGTCCAGCATCCCGCCGCCGGAGTGCAGCAACCGCAGCCCCAGCTCCGGCGCGTCCAGCAACTCCGCCAGCAACACGACACACCTCCCGTTTAGAGGAAAGTACAACGCGCGCGCCCGCGTACGACAGCCCCTCGCCGATCGGCCCGACCGCTCCGGACGCTTGACGCTCTCTCGATCCCGCGCTTATGGTCATTTCGCAGAACAGAAATCAAGTTCCACAATGCGGAAATTGGAGTCGGGATGAGTCACCAGCTGCAGTACACGGTGAACTGTTCTTTGCTCTTCACCGAGTTGCCTCTGCTCGAGCGGCCGGCGGCCGCGCGCCGGGCCGGGTTCAGCGCGGTGGAGTTCTGGTGGCCGTTCGTCGAGGCCGTCCCGCCGGACCGGCAGGTCGACGCGTTCGTCAGCGCGGTCACCGATGCCGGCGTGCGGCTGACCGGCCTCAACTTCTTCGCCGGCGACATGCCGGGCGGCGACCGCGGCCTGGTGTCCTGGCCGAAGCGGTCCGGCGAGTTCCGCGACAACATCGACGTCACGGTCGGTATCGGCGAGCGGCTCGGCGCCCAGGGCTTCAACGCCTTGTACGGCAACCGTGTCGAGGGCAGCACGGAGCAGGAGCAGGACGACATCGCCGTCGAGAACCTCGCGCTGGCCGCCAAGGCCGCCGCGCGGATCGGCGCCACGGTCCTCGTCGAGCCGGTCAGCGGCGCGGAGCGGTACCCGCTCAAGGTCGCAGCCGACGCGCTGGACGTGATCGACCGCGTCCAGGCGGCGTACGACGTACCGAACGTCGGACTGCTCGCGGACCTGTACCACCTCGCGGTCAACGGCGACGACGCCGACCGGGTGATCGCCGAGCACACCGGCCGGATCGCCCACGTCCAGATCGCCGACCACCCGGGTCGCAACGAGCCCGGCACCGGCACCCTCCCGCTCGACCACCAGCTGACCGCCCTGGAGGCGCACGGCTACACCGGCCTGGTCGGGCTCGAGTACAAGCCGTCCACCACCTCAGACGCAAGCTTCGGCTGGCTGCCGTTCGAGCGCCGCTGATCCACCCTCGCCTCCGCTTCTTTCCTTCCTTTTTCTTTTCCTTCATTCCTCGCCGGCCACGTAATTCCAGGAGCACGACATGACCAACATCGCCTTCATCGGCCTCGGCATCATGGGCAACCCGATGGCCGTCCACCTCGCCAACGCCGGACACACCGTCGCCGGCCTGGACCGGACGCCGGAGCGCGCCGAGGCGCTGGTCGCCGCCGGCGGCCGCGCCGCGACCTCGCTCGCCGACGCGGTCAAGGGCGCCGACGTGATCTGCGTGATGGTGCCCGACTCGCCCGACGTCCAGGACGTGCTCGAGGGTGAGGACGGCGTCTTCCAGCTGGCCGAGACCGGCACGCTGATCATCGACTTCTCCAGCATCCGGCCCGACGTCACGCAACAGCTCGCCGAGCAGGCGCGGGCGAACGGCTTCCGGCTGCTCGACGCCCCGGTGTCCGGCGGCGAGGCGGGCGCCAAGAACGCCGCGCTGTCGATCATGGTCGGCGGCGCCGCGGACGACTTCGCCGCGGCCAAGCCGCTGTTCGACGTCGTCGGCAAGACCGTCGTCCACGTCGGCCCGAGCGGGTCCGGTCAGACGGTCAAGGCCGCCAACCAGCTGATCGTCGCCGCGAACATCCAGGCCGTCTCCGAGGCCGTCGTCTTCCTGGAGGCGTACGGCGTCGACATCAAGGCCGCACTCGACGTCCTGGGCGGCGGGCTGGCCGGTTCCACCGTGCTCAACCAGAAGAAGGAGAACATGCTGTCGCGCTCCTTCGAGCCCGGGTTCCGGATCGACCTGCACCACAAGGACATGGGCATCGTCACCGCGGCCGCCCGCGAGGCAGGGGTCGTCGTACCGCTCGGCGCGCTGGTGGCGCAGCTGGTCGCGTCGGCCCGCGCGAACGGCGACGGCGGCCTCGACCACTCCGCGCTGCTCCGCGGCGTCGAGCGCCTGTCCGGGAAGGCCGTCTGATGGCCCGGATGCGCGCGGTGGACGCCGCGGTCCTGATTCTGGAGAAGGAAGGTTCCACGCAGGCGTTCGGGCTCCCCGGTGCCGCGATCAACCCCTTCTACTCTGCGATCAGGAAGCATGGCGGGATCAAGCACGTGCTCGCCCGCCACGTCGAGGCCGCGTCGCACATGGCCGAGGGGTACACCCGGGCCCGCGCGGGCACCATCGGCGTCTGCATCGGTACGTCGGGACCCGCCGGCACCGACATGATCACCGGGCTGTACTCCGCCTCCGCGGACTCGATCCCGATCCTGTGCATCACCGGCCAGGCGCCGGTCGCGAAGCTGCACAAGGAGGACTTCCAGGCCGTCGACATCGCCTCGATCGCCAAGCCGGTCGCGAAGTGGGCGGTCACCGTGATGGAGGCCGCGCAGGTCCCGGGCACCTTCCAGAAGGCGTTCCAGGTGATGCGCGAAGGACGGCCCGGTCCGGTGCTGATCGACCTGCCGCTGGACGTGCAGCTCGCCGAGATCGACTTCGACGTCGACACCTACGAGCCGCTTCCGGTCTCGCGTCCGGCGGCCACCCGCGCGCAGGCGGAGAAGGTGCTGTCCTTCCTCGCCGCTGCCGAGCGGCCGCTGATCGTGGCCGGCGGCGGGATCATCAACGCCGACGCGGCCGAGCTGCTGGTTTCGTTCGCGGAGATCACCGGGATTCCGGTGGTGCCGACGCTGATGGGCTGGGGTGCGATCGCGGACGACCACCCGCTGAGCGCGGGCATGGTCGGGCTGCAGACCTCGCACCGGTACGGGAACGCGACGATGCTGGCCTCCGACGTGGTCCTGGGCATCGGCAACCGGTGGGCGAACCGGCACACCGGCGGGCTGGATGTGTATCGGGGCTCGCGGAAGTTCATTCACGTCGACATCGAGCCGACGCAGATCGGGCGGGTGTTCGCGCCGGACTACGGGGTCGTGTCGGACGCCCGCGCCGCGCTGGAGGTGTTCGTCGAGGCGGCGCGCGAGTGGGCCGCCGACGGCAGGCTGCCGGACCGTACGGCGTGGGCCGCGGAGTGCCGCGAGCGCCGGACGACGCTGCAGCGCAAGACGCACTTCGACGCGGTGCCGATCAAGCCGCAGCGCGTGTACGAGGAGATGAACCGGGCGTTCGGGCCGGACGTGCGGTACGTGAGCACGATCGGGCTGTCGCAGATCCAGGCGGCGCAGATGCTGCACGTGTACCGTCCGCGGCACTGGATCAACGCCGGCCAGGCCGGTCCGCTCGGCTGGACCGTCCCGGCGACGCTCGGGGTGGCGGTCGCGGATCCGGACAGCACGGTGGTCGCGCTGTCGGGCGACTACGACTTCCAGTTCCTGATCGAGGAGCTCGCGGTCGGTGCGCAGTTCAACATCCCGTACATCCACGTGGTGGTGAACAACTCGTACCTCGGGCTGATCCGGCAGGCGCAGCGTGGGTTCGACATGGACTACTGCGTGCAGCTGTCGTTCGAGAACATCAACAGCCCGGAGGTCAACGGGTACGGCGTCGACCATGTGAAGGTCGTCGAAGGCCTCGGTTGCAAGGCGTTGCGGGTGTCGGAGCCGGACGGGATCCTGCCGGCGCTGGAGCAGGCCAAGAAGCTGATGGTCGAGCACCAGGTCCCGATCGTCGTCGAGGTCATCCTGGAGCGGGTCACGAACGTGTCGATGGGTGTCGAGATCGACAACGTCGTCGAGTTCGAGGACCTGGCGATCTCACCCGAGGACGCACCGACGGCCCTCGCGTTGCTGGACTGACCAGTGCGCGTGGTCGTTGCCTCCGACAAGTTCAAGGGGACGCTGACGAGCGCGGAGGTCGCGGCCGCGGTCGGCGCCGGGGTACGACGAGCCTGCCCCGACGCCACCGTGGTCGCAGTCCCCGTCGCCGACGGCGGCGACGGCACCCTGGCCGCCGCCGTCGCCGCCGGCTACACCCTCGTCCCGCACACAGCCTCCGGCCCGACAGGTGAGCCGGTGCAATCCGGCTACGCCCGACTGGGCGACACCGCGGTGGTCGAGCTGGCCGACGTTTCCGGCCTCGTCCGCCTCCCCGGCGGCACACCGGCCCCCCTCACGGCCACGTCGTACGGCACCGGCGAACTGATCGCCGCCGCGCTGGACGCCGGCTGCACCCGGGTAGTCCTCGGCATCGGCGGCAGCGCGTCCACCGACGGCGGCCAAGGCCTGATCCGCGGCCTCGCTGGTCTGGCGACAACTCCCGGGGACCGTGAACAGGCTATTGCTTGTTCACAGTCCCCAGGGCTTGTCGCAGGCGTCCGGGTGGTGGTGGCTTGCGACGTGGACAACCCGCTGACCGGGGCGCGGGGTGCGGCGGCGGTTTACGGGCCGCAGAAGGGCGCCACGCGGGAGCAGGTGGTGGAGCTTGACCGCAGGTTGAGCGCCTGGGCCGACGTGGTGGCCGAGCACACCGGTCGGGACCTACGGGACGTGCCGGGCGCTGGGGCTGCAGGTGGGGTGGGGTTCGCGGCGCTCGCGCTCCTCGACGCCGAGCTGCGGCCAGGGATCGACCTGGTTCTCGAGATGGTCGGCTTCCAGGAGCAGCTCGCGGGCGCTGACCTGGTGATCACCGGCGAGGGTGCGCTTGACGAGCAGACTCTGCACGGCAAAGCCGTCGCCGGGGTGGCGGCCGCCGCGGACCGCGCCGGCATCCCGGTCGTTGCCGTGTGTGGGGTGAACCGGCTGGGGCCGGAGCAGCTCGGCGGGATCGGGGTCTCGGCGGCGTACGCGCTGACCGACCTGGAGCCTGACGTCCAGCGGTGTATCGCCGAGCCGCGTCCGTTGCTCGAACGGCTCGGGGAACGCATCGTGGTGGATCACCTTACGATGACAGCTAGGCAGAGAGGCATCGCATGAGTGCTTTGGATCTCGTGGTGCGGGCCCGGCGGGTGGTGCGGGCCGCCGGGGAGCAGGCGGCCGCGATCGGCGTCCGGGACGGGCGGATCGTGACGATCTCGCCGTACGACGCGGAGCTCGACGCCGCGACGGACCTGCGCCTCGGCGACGACGAAGTACTGCTGCCCGGCCTCGTCGACTCCCACGTCCACGTGAACGACCCCGGCCGCACCGACTGGGAGGGCTTCACCTCCGCGACCAAGGCCGCGGCGGCAGGCGGCGTCACCACGATCGTCGACATGCCGCTGAACAGCATCCCGCCGACCTGCGACGTACCGGCACTGACGCTGAAGCGCAAGACCGCCGAGACTCAGGCGTACGTCGACGTCGGCTTCTGGGGCGGCGCGATCCCCGGCAACATCCCCGACCTGCGCCCGCTGCACGACGCGGGCGTGTTCGGTTACAAGTGCTTCCTGCTGCACTCGGGCGTCGACGAGTTCCCGCCGCTCGACGCGGACCAGCTGGTCGCGGCGATGCGCGAGATCGCCACCTTCGACGGCCTGCTGATCGTGCACGCCGAGGACGCGCACCGCATCGACGAGGCGACCGCGCCGGACGGCACGAGCTACCAGGCCTTCCTCGACTCCCGCCCACGCGCCGCCGAGAACGAGGCCGTCGCGCAGGTCATCGACCTCGCGAAGCAGACCGGCTGCCGCGTCCACATCCTGCACGTGTCGAGCGCGGAGGTCCTGCCGAGCATCGCCGCCGCCCGCAACGACGGCGTACGGATCACCACCGAGACCTGCCCGCACTACCTGAGCTTCGTCGCCGAGGACATCCCGGACGGCGCGACGCAGTACAAGTGCTGCCCGCCGATCCGCGAGTCCGCGAACCGCGAGCTGCTTTGGGAAGGCCTCGAGAACGGCACGATCGACCAGATCGTGTCCGACCACTCGCCCTCCACGATCGACCTGAAAAACCTCGCGACCGGCGACTTCGGCACCGCCTGGGGCGGGATCGCGTCGCTTCAGCTCGGCCTGCCCGCCGTCTGGACCGAGGCCCGTCGCCGCGGCTTCACCCTGAACGACGTCGCCCGCTGGATGGCCGCCGCGCCCGCCGCGCGAACCGGGCTCACCGGGAAGGGCAGCATCGAGGTCGGCTACGACGCCGATTTCTGCGTGCTCGCCCCCGACGAGACCTTCACCGTCGACGCGCGGCAGCTCCAGCACAAGAACGCGATCACGCCGTACGACGGACGCACGCTGACCGGCGTCGTGCGAAGCGCCTGGCTCCGCGGCGTCCCCGTCGACCTCGCCGCCGACCCGCGCGGCCGCCTGCTGACCCGAGGAGAACGATGAGCTTCTACGCGCCGAAGGGCGGACTGCCCGCGCAGACCGACCTCACCACCGACCGCGCGGTCTTCACCGAGGCGTACGCCGTCCTGCCGCGCGGCACGATGCGCGACATCGTCACCAGCCGGCTGCCGTTCTGGGACGACACCCGGTTGTGGGTGATCGCGCGGCCGCTGTCCGGGTTCGCGGAGACGTTCTCGCAGTACATCGTCGAGGTCGCGCCGGGCGGCGGCAGCGACAGGCCGGAGACCGACCCGGCCGCCGAGGCCGTGCTGTTCGTTGTCGCCGGCAACCTTGTGCTGACGGTCGCGGGCGAGAAGCACTCCCTGACCGAGGGCGGGTACGCGTACCTGCCGCCGGGCGGCGACTGGACCGTGCGGAACACGAGCGACGCCCCCGTGACCTTCCACCTGGTGCGCAAGGCGTACGAGCGGATCGACGGTATCGACGTACCGCCCGCGCTCGTCACCAACGAGGCGGACGTCGAGGGCCGGGAGATGCCGGACACGAACGGCGCCTGGAAGACCCAGCGGTTCGTCGACCCGGACGACGTGCGGCACGACATGCACGTCAACATCGTGACGTTCGAGCCGGGCGGGGTGATCCCGTTCCCGGAGACGCACGTGATGGAGCACGGCCTGTACGTCCTGGAGGGCAAGGCGGTCTACCTGCTGAACAAGGACTGGGTCGAGGTGCAGGAAGGCGACTTCATGTGGCTCCGGGCGTTCTGCCCGCAGGCCTGTTACGCGGGCGGGCCCGGCCGGTTCCGGTACCTGCTCTACAAGGACGTCAACCGGCACCCCAAGCTCACGCTCTGACGGTCACCGGGCGCAGCGGAGGCGTCAACGGGTCGGTGATGAGCCGGGCGTGCCGCTCCACGTCGTACCGGCTGCCGTCGTAGGTGAGACGTTCGCGTTCGACACCCTCGGGCAGGAAGCCGGCACGGGCCGCGACCGCGCAGGACGCGGGGTTGTTGAGCCGGTGCCCGAGCTCCAGCCGGTACAGCCCGGCGTCGTGGTGGGCCCAGTCCGCCAGCGCCCGCAGGGCGTCCCGCGCGACGCCCTGGCCGCGGACCTCGGCGAGCGTCCAGTACCAGGTCCAGCCGACCCGGTGCCGGTCGATGTTCGTCACCCCCACGCAGCCGATCGGGTGGTCGTCCGCGTCCGCCACGGCGTAGACGTGCCCGTTGTCCAGGTCCGCGACCCGCCCGATCCAGTCGACGGCGGACGCACGGTCCACGATCCCGCCCTGGTGCACCATCTCCGGGTCGTCGTGCGCGGCGGCCAGCCGCAGCGCGTCACCCGTCCGCCACCGCCGGAGCCCGAGCTCCCCGAGCGCGTATCCCATCCAACGAAAATACTCCTGGACCCGTCCCGCCATCCCGTCCTGCGGCGCGTTCCCGGCGCGGCCGGGAGAGGATAGGGCGCATGGCATATCTGGATTTCAGGGATCAGGTCGTGGTCGTCACCGGCGCCAGCAGCGGGATCGGGGCCGCGGCGGCGGTCGGGTTCGCGGAGACCGGGGCCACGGTCGCGCTGCACTACCACCGCAACGAAGAGGGTGCGAAGCACACCGTGGGCGCGGTCCAGACCGCCGGCGGTACGGCGTCCCTGCACCAGGCGGACCTCGCCGACCCGAAGGCGGCGGACGCGTTCGTCGACGAGGTGCTCACGCAGTACGGGCGGATCGACGTCCTGGTCAACAACGCCGGTGACCTGGTCAACCGGTCCGCGATCGCCGAGGTCACCGACGAGGAGTTCCACCGGATCCTGGACGTCAACCTGACCTCGGTGTTCGCGCTCAGCCGGCGGATCGTGCCGGTGCTCCGGGCGCAGGGCGGCGGGTCGATCGTCAACGTCACGTCGATCGCCGGGCGGACCGGCGGCGCCGGCGGGTCGGTGGTGTACGCGACGTCGAAGGGCGCGGTCAGCACGTTCACCCGCGGCCTCGCCAAGGAGCTTGCCGCGGAAGGGATCCGGGTGAACGCGATCGCCCCGGGCGTGATCAAGACCCCGTTCCACGACCGGCACACCGGCGACGCCCAGATGCAGGCCATGCTCACCACGATCCCGATGGGCCGCACCGGAACGCCGCACGAATGCGTCGGCACGATCCTGTTCCTGGCCTCCGAGCGGATGTCGTCCTACGTCACCGGCCAGATCATCGAGGTCAACGGCGGCCAGCTGACGCCCTGAAGACCGCGTTGTGGTCCAGCACCTCACCGGTCGGCAGGTAACCGAGCTCATCCAGTACGGCGTGCAGCCGCGCGCGCGTCTCGGGGCGCTTGTCCTCGACGATGACGACGCGCGGCTGCAAACGCTTGAACGTCCGCGCGGCTCCGGAGAGCGCGGCGACCTCCGCGCCTTCGATGTCGAGCTTCACCACGTCCAGCCGTTCGAGTCCGTGAGCCCAGTCGTCGAGCCGGACGACCGGCACCTCCTGCACCACGTCGCCGTCGCCGTACAGCGACCGCACGCCGGCGTCCGCCTCGTCGTACCGCCGGTCCGCCCGTAGCGCGACCAGTTCCCGCCGCTCACCCAGCGCCATCGGCACGACCTCCAGTTGTACGCCGTTGCGCGCGGCCGCCGCGCCGAGCTTCGCCACACTGTCCGCCGCCGGCTCGAACGCGATCACCCGCCCGCCGCCGAGCTCCTGCAACCGCTTCGCGACGGTCAACGCGTGCACGCCGATGTTCGCGCCGATATCGAGTACGACGTCCCCCTGCCGCAGCTCGGCCCGCAGGAACCGCCGTACGGCGGGCTCGTAGCGACCCGCGTAGTACAGAACAGCTTGCAGGTTGTCCCGCAGATCCAACTCGAGCAGCACCCCTTGCCGCCGTACCCGCACGGTCGAGGCCCATCGAGGCGGAATCTTCACCAGCCCCGGATTGGCGTCCGCCAACCGCGGCGAAACCCGCAACGCGACGCGCTGCACCCCAACGTCACTGACTCCTTCCACCATCCCCACTCCCCGCCCGATCCGACGTGCGGCCCCGGGACCCAGCACCCGCTCGATCCCGCGCGCCAGCCCCCAGACCGCACGCCTTACTACTCCGTCCCGGACGTCCACCCACGCCCGTTACCCACTCACCTCACCGCTGATTCACCGCGACAGCGTCCGGAAGCGGTGCGCGGACAGCGGCAGGAAGATCGCGACCAGCAGCAGTGGGCCGATGATGGCCGCGACTTCCGCGTGAGTGCCGATCCAGGTGGCCGTCGCTGACGGGTCGGGATTGCCGAACAACGCACGCGAAGCGGTGGCCGTTGCGGACAACGGGTTCCACTGGGCGACCGTGCCCAGCCACTGCGGCATCGTCGACGTGGCGACGAAGGCGCTGGACAGGAAGCCGATCGGCCACACCAGCACCTGCACCATCGTCACGCTCTGCGCGTTCTTCACCGTGAGACCGATGAAGATCCCGACCCACAGCAACGCGAACCGCAGCAGCAACAGCAGCCCGAACGCCGCCAGCGCGGACGGCAACCCTTCGTGCCACCGCCAGCCGAGCACTAGCCCGGTCCCGACCAGGACGGCGAGCGTCACCACCGAGTCGAGCATGTCCGCGATACACCTCCCGAGCACCACCGCCGCCGAGCTCATCGGCAGCGACCGGAACCGATCCGTCACCCCCTTCGACACATCGGTCGTCACCGCGGTCATCGTGCCCTCCAGCCCGAAGAGCATCGCCAGCGCGAAGATCCCGGGCACGAGCAACTCGTAGTACGACGAATCGTCCGGCGATTCCATCGCGCCGCCGAGCAACCCACCGAACATCAGCAGCATCAGCACCGGGAAGAACCACTGGAACACCACCAGCCCCGGCTGCATCCGCCAGTGCGTCAACGTCCGCCGCGCGATCGTCCAGCTGTCCGCGAGCGCCCAGCCCAGCCCGCTCATGCGGCCGCCCCGGTCAGGTGCAGGAACACTTCGTCCAGCGTCGGCCGCCGCAACGTGATGTCCTCCGGCTCGATCCTTGCCTCGTGCAACGAGGTCGCCATCTGCACGAGCGCTTTCGTCCGGTCCTTCACCGGCACGCTCACCCGGACGTCGTCGACCCGGACCTCCCCGTCCGCCAGCCGCGCGGCCAGCTCCACCACCCGCGGCACCTCGGCCGGATCGGCGAGGACCAGGTCCAGCCAGTCCGACCCCAGCCGCGTCTTCAACTCGTCCGGCGTCCCCTCCGCGACGACCTTCCCCTCCTTGAGCATCGAGATCCGGTTCGCCAACTGATCCGCCTCCTCCAGGTACTGCGTCGTCAGCAGCACCGTCGTACCGCCCGCGACCAGCTGCCGGACGGCGGACCACACCTCGATCCGCCCCGCCGGGTCGAGTCCGGTCGTCGGCTCGTCCACGAACAGCACCCGCGGCGCCACGATCAGGCTGGCCGCCAGGTCGAGCCGCCGCCGCATCCCACCGGAGTACTTGCTCACCGCCTGCCCGGCCGCCGCGGTCAGGCCGAACCGCTCCAGCAACTCGTCGGCCCTGCGCTTCGCGTTCCCCAGGTGGTTCAGCCGCCCGAACATCACCAGGTTCTGCCGCCCGGTGAGTACCTCGTCCACCGCGGCGTACTGCCCGACCAGCCCGATCCGCCGCCGCACCTCCGCTCCTTGCCGGCGCACGTCGTACCCCGCGATCGTCGCCGTTCCGGAATCCATCTCCAGCAGTGTGGACAGGATCCGCACCGCTGTCGTCTTGCCGGCGCCGTTCGGGCCGAGCAGGCCCGTCACCGTGCCGGCCGTGACCTCAAGGTCGAAGCCGTTCAGCCCCGCACCCTCTGTGCCGCCCTGGTAGTTCTTCCGCACACCGGCGGCCTCGATCACTCGCTCCGTCGTCACTTCCCACCTCTCGCGTCGTGAGTCGTAGACTGTACCGTACATTGTACGGCTCAGGTACGATGCGTCCAACGACAAGCGCTGGAGGAAGGTTCCGAGTGGCGGGTAGGAAGGCGGCGGCACCCGATCCGGCGCGCAGTCTGGCGCTGCTCTGGGGCAGTCACACCAAGCCCGGCCGCTCCGGCCTGACGGTGCGCGCGATCGTCGGCGCGGCGATCGAGCTCGCGGACTCCGCCGGGCTCGAGGCGCTCTCGATGCGGATGGTCGCCGACCGGCTGAAGGTCGGCACGATGTCGCTCTACACGCATGTCCCCGGCAAGGGCGAGCTGACCGACCTGATGTTCGACCAGGCGTACGGCGACCTGTACGCCGACGAGGACGAGCCGGCCCGGCAACCCGGCGGCTGGCGCGGCGCGCTGGAATTCATCGCCCGCCGCAACTGGGACGTGCTGACCGCGCACCCGTGGATCCACGAGGTGCCGACGATGCGGACGGCGCTCGGGCCGAACATCACCCGGAAGTACGACATCGAGCTCCGTCCGCTGGACGGTCTCGGTCTGACCGACGTCGAGATGGACTCGGCGCTGACGCTCGTCCTCACCCACGTCCAGGGCACCGCGCGGGCGGGCGCCGAACAGCTCCGCACCCAGCGCGACTCCGGCCTGTCGGACGAGGAGTGGTGGCGTCAGATCTCTCCGGCGCTCACCACCGTCATGTCCGGCTCGCACTTCCCGGTGGCGGGGCGGGTCGGCACCTCGGTCGGCGAGCACTTCCAGTCCGTCATCGACCCGGCCCACGCCCTCACCTTCGGGCTGGGCACCATCCTCGACGGCCTGGCCCAGCTGATCGAGTCGCGATCAGCTGTTCAGTAGGTCCTCGAACGGCGTCGGGTTCTCGAACGGGTCCGCCTGGGTGGGTGTCTCGTTGTGCAGGGCCGCGACCAGTTCGGTGGCCGCCTGCGTGATCCTCGCGCGCAGGTTCGCGGCGTTCGGGCCCCAGTCGGTCGAGGCGGCGTACACGGCGGTCGCGACCGGCAGCGCCTTGAGGTAGGCGAACAACGGGCGCAGCGCGAACTCCAGCACCAGCGAGTGACGCTCGGTGCCGCCGGTCGCAGCCAGCAGAACCGGCTTGCCGGCCAGTGCCTTGTCGTCGAGGACGTCGAAGAACATCTTGAACAGACCGGAGTACGACGCGCTGAACGTCGGACTGACCACGATCAGCGCGTCCGCGCCGGCCACCGTGTCCAGGACCTCGCGCAGACCGGCGGACGGGAAGCCCGTGAGCAGGTTGTTCGTCAGGTCGTGGGCGTGGTCGCGGACCTCGATCAGCTCGATCCGCGCACCGATGCCGCGTCCGGACAGCTCGTCCCGCACCGCGGCGCCCAACTGGTCGGCGAGCAGCCGGGACGACGACGGTGTCGTCAGCCCGGCCGTCACGACGGCGATGACCTTGTCCTTCATCGGGTCGGCTCCTCGATCGTCTCCAGGTCGCGCGCCCGCTCGGCGGCGGCCTTCAGCGAAGCGTGGGTCGGCGCGTCCGGTACGTGCCCCGGCTTCAGCGCCGCGAACTCCTTCCGCAGCACCGGAACCACCTCTTCACCGAGGATGTCCAGCTGCTCCAGCACGGTCTTCAGCGGCAACCCGGCGTGGTCGATCAGGAACAGCTGCCGCTGGTAGTCGCCGACCTGCTCGCGGAACGACAGCGTCCGCTCGATCACCTCTTGCGGGCTCCCGACCGTCAGCGGCGTCTCCCGGCTGAAGTCCTCCAGCGACGGTCCGTGCCCGTACACCGGCGCGTTGTCGAAGTACGGCCGGAACTCGCGGACCGCGTCCTGCGAGTTCTTGCGCATGAAGACCTGACCGCCGAGACCGACGATCGCCTGGTCCGCGGCGCCGTGCCCGTAGTGCTCGAAGCGCTGCCGGTACAGCTGGATCATCCGCTGGGTGTGCGACATCGGCCAGAAGATGTTGTTGTGGAAGAACCCGTCGCCGTAGTACGCCGCCTGCTCGGCGATCTCGGGCGACCGGATCGACCCGTGCCAGACGAACGGAGGTACGTCGTCCAGCGGCCGCGGCGTCGACGTGAAGCCCTGCAGCGGCGTCCGGAACTTGCCCTCCCAGTCGACGACCTCCTCGCGCCAGAGCCGGCGCAGCAGGGCGTAGTTCTCGACGGCGAGCGCGATCCCGTTGCGGATGTCCTGCCCGAACCACGGGTACACCGGACCGGTGTTGCCGCGCCCCATCATCAGGTCCACCCGGCCGTCGGCCAGGTGCTGCAGCATCGCGTAGTCCTCGGCGATCTTCACCGGGTCGTTGGTGGTGATCAGGGTCGTCGAGGTGGACAGGATGATCTTCGACGTCTGCGCCGCGACGAACCCGAGCTGGGTCGTCGGCGACGACGGCACGAACGGCGGGTTGTGGTGCTCACCCTGGGCGAACACGTCCAGCCCGACCTCTTCGGCCTTCTTCGCGATCCGGACCATCGACTTGATCCGCTCGCCCTCACTGACCGTGGTCCCGGTCGTCGGGTCCTCGGTCACGTCCCCGACGCTGAACACGCCGAACTGCATCCGTCCTCCTCGGTAGGTAGTTCACTATTAAACTACTAACATCCACCAGAACACCAATCCTCGCCCGGTCATTCCGGACCTGCATCACTCACCAAACGGCAACGCCGACCCCGCGCCACGCTCGGCGTGGCGGGGATCGGCGTTGGTTTCCGGCCTTGGTGAGTGGCGGCGGTCCGCCTCAGACGGTATGCGGTTTCAGCAGCTCGTCGTCGCCGGTCAGTGCGGCGGCGATCCGGCGGTGCTTCCCGGCCTCGTCGCGGCGGGACTGCCGCTCGAGGGTGCGGGCCAGCATCAGGTGGGCGTAGTACTCGGTCGGCTCGCGGTCGATGACCTCGAGGAGGTGTTCCTCGGCCGGCTTCAGCAGTGCCGCGTGGTAATACGCCCGGGCCAGCAGCAGCCGGGTGCCGACGTCCTCGGGGGTCTCGTCGACGACCGGCTTCAGCGCCCGGATCGCACCGCGGTAGTCCCGCTCCTCGAAGTACTGCTGGGCCAGTCCGTAGCTCAGTGCGCGCATGTCTTCCACGGGCTGGGCAACGCCGTCCGCCGGGCCGGTATTCCTCAGGCCGCGTCGAGGACGGCCACCTGGTCCGGGGTCAGCGTCAGGTCGACGGCCGAGTACGAGTCGCGGATGGTCTCCGGCCGGCTCGATCCGGGGATCGGGATGACGACCGGGGACTTGGCGAGCATCCAGGCCAGGGTGAGCTTCTGCGGGCTCACGCCGAGCTCGGCCGCGAGCGACTGGAAGGCCGGGTACTTGGCGCCCAGCTCGCCGGCGTTGGAGATGCCGCCCAGCGGGGACCACGGGAGGAAGGCGATCCCGAGCTCGTCGCACAGCTCCAGCTCCGGCTCGCTCGAGCGGAACCTGGGCGAGAACTGGTTCTGCACCGACACCAGCCGGCCGCCGAGGATCTCGTTGGCCTGCTTGATCTGCGCGGGGTTCGCGTTCGAGATGCCCGCCAGCCGGATCTTCCCGGCGTCGAGCAGGTCGCGGACGGCGCCGATCGAGTCCTCGTACGGAGTCTTCGGGTCGGGCCGGTGGAACTGGTACAGCCCGATCGCGTCGACGCCGAGCCGCTTCAGCGACGCCTCGGCGGCCTCCGCGATGTGCTTCGGCGAGCCGTCCAGGGTCCAGCTGCCGTCGCCGGGGCGGAGGTGGCCGCCCTTGGTCGCGACCAGGACGTCCGAGGTGTCGCCGCCGTACGTCGACAGCGCCTTGGCGATCAGGCTCTCGTTGTGCCCGACGTCGGTCGCGGTCAGGTGGTACGCGTCGGCGGTGTCGATCAGCGTGATGCCGGCGTCGAGAGCGGCGTGGATGGTCGCGATCGACCGGTCCTCGTCGGGCCGGCCCTCGATCGACATCGGCATGCCGCCGAGCCCGATCGCGGACACCGCGACGTCACCGATCCGGCGGGTCTTGTGCGTGTCAGCTGCCATGGGTCCAACCTCCCGCGCGCGGACTGCGAAATCCAACAGGGATCTCCGCACGGATTCAGCACTACGAGTTGTCAATGCCGTGGTCGATGCCGAGTCAAGGGCTTACAAAACGCAGAGAAGTTACGTAAGAATATGGCGGAACTCACCTCAGGAACGGAGCCCGCCCGTGCCGTCCCGTCGTACCTTCCTCCAGCTCACCGGTCTGAGCGCGGCCTCGGTCACGCTCGGCATCTCCGCCCCGGCGGCCGCCGGCACGACGCCGGCCCGCCCGATCCCGGACGGCGCGTTCGCGCTCGGGGTCGCGTCCGGCGACCCGCGCCCGGACGGGTTCGTCCTCTGGACCCGGCTCGCCCCGACCCCACTCGCCACCGACGGCCACGGCGGGATGCAGGCCGTCGACGTGCCCGTCCAGTACGAGGTGGCCGAGGACAGCCGCTTCCAGCACGTCGTCCGGCGTGGACTCGCGATCGCCTCGCCCGAGCTGGCGCACGCCGTCCACCCGGAGGTCCGTGGCCTCCGGCCGGGCCGCGAGTACTTCTACCGCTTCCGCGTCGGCACGCAGCTCAGTCCGGTCGGCCGGACCAAGACCCTGCCGGCGTACGGCGAGCAGTTCACCTTCGCGACCGCGTCCTGCCAGGCCTGGTACCACGGGTACTTCGCGGCGCACCGCGACATCGCCCGCCGCGCGCCCGACGCGGTGTTCTTCCTCGGCGACTACATCTACGAGTACGGGATCGTGGCCGGTGACAACCTCTGGCGCGCGAACGTCACGGTCGGGCCCGAGCACGGCGTCGAGATCGAGACGCTGGAGCAGTACCGGCTGCGCTACAGCCTCTTCAAGACCGATCCCGACCTCCAGGCGGCCCACGCCGCCGCGCCGTGGTTCATGGTCTGGGACGACCACGAGGTGCAGAACAACTACGGCGCCGCCAACTCGCTGTACGGCGTACCGCCCGAGCTCTTCGTCCATCGCCGCGCCGTCGCGTACCGCGCGTACTACGAGAACGCCCCGCTCGCCCTCGACAGCCTCCCGCAGGGGCCGGACAGCCGCGTCTACCGCCGCTACGACATCGGCTCGCTGGCACGGGTCCATCTCCTCGACACGCGTCAGTATCGCGACCCGCTGCCCGTCGACGAGGCCGACCGCGTCTCGGAGCAGCGCACGATCATGGGCGCCGAGCAGGAGGCGTGGCTGTACGACGGCCTGCGCGGCTCGCGGGCGCCGTGGAACATCGTGGCCGGCGGCGTCGTGCTCAGCGCCGTCACCGACGACCGCACCGAACAGTGGGACGGCTACCCCGCCAACCGCCGCCGCGTGCTCGAGGCGATGGCCGGCGCCGGGACGTCGGTGATGCTGACCGGCGACATCCACCGCCACGTCGCGTCCGAGCTCCAGCTCGACGCGCGCACCGTCGGCGTCGAACTGGTGTGCTCGTCGGTCGGCTCGAACGGCGACGGCACCGACACCGACACGTACGCGAAGGACTGGCTGCAGCACCCGTACATCAAGCTCTACAACGCTCGCCGCGGCTATGTGCACAGCACGATGACGCGCACCGAGCTGACCACCGAGTTCGTGAACTTCCCGTACATCCAGGCCGACGCCAACGCTCAGCCGAACATCCTCGCCCGCTTCCGCACGCCTGCCGCCGACCCCCGCCTGGAGGCCCTGTAATGCGTCGTCCACCAGCAATCACCGGTCTGCACGGCACCGGCGGCATCCGGATCGTGACGCTCGACTGGAAGCCTGTCTCCTGGGCGACCGTCGTCGACCACTACGCCGTCTATGCCGACGGCGCCCTGATCGGCAAGACCGTCTACCCGCATTTCGTCCACCGCGGCCTCGGCTTCACCGGTGTGACGAGGTCCTACTCCGTCGTCACGGTCGATGCCGCAGGCAACCGGTCTGCCGAGTCGGCGGCCGCGGCCGTCGCCAACCTGACGTCGGTGACGATCTCCGGTACGCTGGTGGCGACCGTCGGCGCCTTCGACGGCAAGGGCTCCGAGCTGGCCCTCTCGCCGAAGGGCTACGCCGAGTACCCGACCCGCTTCCCGGCGGACGTCGACTACACGTTCGGTACGTCGACCCCGGCGGCGGACTGGTCCTACCTGCTGCCCGGTCCCGCCGACAAGTGGGCCGGCTCGAAGAACCACCGCGCGACGTTCCGCTTCGACCTGCCCGCCGTGCCCGAGCAGGATCTCGACCTCGCGCTCTGGCTGATCGACAGCCACGCCAGCCTGGCCGCCTCGGCGCTGCTCACGGTCAACGGCGCCGAGGCCGGCCGCCTGACCTTCGCGAACGGCGCGACCAAGGGCTCGACGATTGCCGACAGCACCTATCCCGGTTCGCCGCTGAAACCGTCGTACCTCGAGGTCCCGCTGCCGAGAGCGTTGTTCCGCCCCGGAGCCAACGTCCTCGAACTCTTCAAGGACGTCGGCTCCTGGATCGCGTACGACGCTCTCGGCGTTTTCGCGCGCCGCTGAGGGTCAGCCCGCGTGGGCGTGCGGATCGCGGTCCTCCACGACGTACGTCGCGCGGGTGCTGACCGGGGCGCCGGGCGTGTCGACGTACGGCACGACGCGGTAGTCGTTGCGCCACTGGTGCTGATCGACCGTGACGCGTGAGTAGCCGCGCTGGGAGTTGAAGAACTTCAGGTGCGGGTTGGCGGCCAGGAACTGCTGTCCCTGGTCGGTCATGTCGGCGCCGTTGCCGCCGCTGGTGATCGACGTACCGACGAACTCGGTGCCGACCGTGGCCGAGTCCGGGTTCGCGTAGTCGCGCTTCAGTTCGAGCGCGTAGTTCTGGTGCCGGTCGCCGGTGATCACCACCAGGTTGCGGACGCCGCTGTCCTGGGCGGCCGCCAGCACCTTGTTGCGCTCGGCAACATAGCCGTCCCAGGGGTCCAGCCAGACGTGCGTCTCCGGGCCCGGCGTCCAGTCGGTCTGGCCCATCGGCGCCTGGTTGCCGAGGATCTGCCAGCGCGCGTTCGAGGTCCTGAAACCCTGCAGCAGCCAGTCGCGCTGCTTGCCGCCGAGCATCGTGTTGTCCGGGTCGAACCGGTCGTCGCACGTGGACGAGTCGCCGTCGCCGCACGGCTGGTCGCTGCGGTACTGGCGGGTGTCGAGGATCGTGAAGTCCGCGAGCCGGCCGTACGGCAGCCGCCGGTGGTAGCGGATGTCAGGCCCGGCCGGCATCTGCTCGTGCCGCACCGGCATGTTCTCGTACAACGCCTGGAACGCCTGCGCCCGGCGTGCGCGGAAGACCGCCGGGTCCTGGTCCGGCTCGGTGTCGAGCTGGGACAGGTCGCCGGCCCAGTTGTTCTCCACCTCGTGGTCGTCGAACGTGTGGATCCACGGATGCGCCGCGTGTGCAGCCTGCAGTGGGGCCTCGGTCTTGTACAGCGAGTACTGCAGCCGGTACCGCGCCAGGTCGAACGTCTCGGTGTGGAACCGCGGGTCGGTGGTGACGCCGCGCTTGTTGGTCTTCACGCCGGACTCGTACAGGTAGTCGCCGAGGTGGACGACCAGGTCGAGGTCCTCCTGGGCCATGTGGTCGTACGCCGTGAAGTACCCGTCCTGCCACGCGTTGCAGGACGCGAACGCGAACCGCAGCTCCCGCGGCTGCGCGAACGGGTGCGGTGTGGTGCGGGTCCGGCCGGTCGGCGAGACCTCGGCGCCGGTGCGGAAGCGGTAGTAGTACACGTGATCCGGCTGCAGGCCCTGGACCTCCGGGTGGACCGAGTGGCCGAGTTCGGGGGTCGCGACGACGCTGGAGCGCCGGACGACGTGCCGGAAGTTCTCGTCCCGGGCGACCTCGTACTCGACGCGGACCGGCTTTGCGGGCATGCCGCCCTTGCCGTCCACGGCGTACGGGTCGATGGCGAGCCGCGTCCAGAGCACGACACTGTTCCACTGCGGGTCACCCGACGCGACGCCGAGCGTGAACGGGTTGCCGGTGCCGGACGGGGCGGCGTACGTGGTCGAGGCGGACCAGGCCCCGGTGCCGAGCAGTACGGCGGCGGAGCCCGCACCCCCGTACCCGAGGAAGCGACGGCGGGACACGGACATGGTTCCTCCAGAGGCTGGGCGGTCGAAGCCGTGCCAGTGTTCTGGCGGAGGGTGGCGGGGAGGTTAACGCGATCGTCCGGGAAATTAACGACAAGCGACGGTATGAATCCGGGCTTCGCTAGGCTGGCCCGAATTGCTAGCTACCGGGGAGTTATCAATGGCCTACGAACCTTGCCGTTACGCGCAGCGCTGGCCGGAGCTGTTCGAACCGCTCGACGACGACCAGAAGCAGCGCGTCAGCGACGCGCTGTCCAGCAACCGGCTCGAGGGCTGGGAGCCGCAGCGCGACGACGTCGCCGACCTCGCCGACCGCGAGGCGGGCCGGATCGACACCGCCGAGTACATCCGCCGGACCATGGCGAAGGTGACCCGCGGCGGATCGGCGTGACCCAGGACGGTCCCGCGCAGCTGTCCGAGGAGGAGCAGTGGAGAGCCCAGGAGAAGGCGCGCTGGAACGCCTACCTGTGGGAGCCCGGCAGCTGCCTGCGGAACAAGCTCGACATCAAGAACCCGCTCGAGCTGCACTTCGCCGAGTACGCGCTGCGCGCCAACCGGCAGGCCGAGATCGACCGCGGTGAGGCCGATATCCCGCGCACCTACGACAAGGCGCACATCCAGGCGATCCACCGGCACCTGATGCAGGACGTGTACGACTGGGCCGGCGAGTTCCGCAACGTCCAGATCCAGAAGCAGGGCAACCAGTTCGTGCCGCCCGAGCGGCTGGACGCGTGGACCGGCAAGGTGAGCGCGAAGGTGCAGGACAAGGACTGGTCGACGATGTCGCGCGAGGAGTTCGTCCAGAGCATCTCCGAGATCTACGCCTACCAGAACCTGACCCACCCGTTCCGCGAGGGCAACGGCGCCGCCGCCAAGGTGTTCGTCCGGCACGTCTCCGAGATGTCGCCGTACCGCCTCGACTTCGACAAGGTCGAGCGCGACGAGTGGAACGCGGCGTCCGACGCGTCGTACCCGGCGGACGTGGCGAAGAGCACCGATCCGGATCCGCGCACCCTGTACGCCGTCTTTGACAAGGCGACCGTCGAACGCGGCGCCGTGGTCCGCGCCGACGCGGAACTCGCGGCGGCCCTGCACCTGCAGAACTCGACGTACGCCGGCGTGGACGCCCGGCACACCACCGGCAGGGGCGAACGGCCCGACACCCACGCCGTCGACCTGGACGTCGAACAGGAAACCGAACGCGAAGACTGAGCCCGTGCGCCGCCGGTGCAGGATAGGCGGTATGCAGACCGACGAACGGATCCGCCGTGCCCGGCCCGAGGACGTCCCGGCGATCGTGGAGCTGGTGTACGCGCTCGCGGAGTACGAACGCGCCCGCGACGAGTGCCACCTGACCGCCGACCAGCTGCACACCGCCCTCTTCGGCGACACGCCCGCCGTCTTCTGCCACGTCGCCGAACACGAGGGCCAGGTCGCCGGCTGCGCGCTCTGGTTCCTCAGCTTCTCCACCTGGCGCGGCGTCCACGGCATCTACCTCGAAGACCTCTTCGTCCGCCCCGAAACCCGCGGCACCGGCCTCGGCAAGGCCCTCCTCACCGCCCTCGCCCAGGAATGCGTCCGCAACAACTACGAACGCCTCGAATGGTCCGTCCTCAACTGGAACACCCCCGCCATCGACTTCTACAAGTCCCTCGGCGCCACCCCTCAAGACGAATGGACCATCTACCGCCTCACCGACGAAGCCCTCACAACCCTGGGTTCCCAGAAGATTTAACCCACGCGGTGCTACGCCCGGCTCCTCCGTCGCCGTGCTACGCGCCGCCCCACCCACCCGTGCAGCGGTGCGTGCTGACGCGCGCTCCATGGCGCCGGCGCGCATACTGCGGGCTGCCGCCCGCGTGCTGCGTGCTGCCGCCCGCGAATTGCTCGCTCCGCTCGCTGTGACCGCAAGAACCGCCGCGTGCAGGTGACGACGAGACTTCGAGCGAGTACGCGCCGTACGCGTGGCGCTGGTTGGAACGGGCGTTGGTGTCCGCTCGACCAGCCGCCGCTTCGCGGGCGGGCGCGGGCGCCGAGGAGACTCCCGAGCGCAAGCCCCCCGGGGTCGTCCTAGCGTCTTCTGGCTCAGCTCTTTCAGGTCACGCTGCGGGAGCCGACGGCGCGTTGTAGCTCGACTTTCTCATCACCTGCACGTGGCGGACGCGCGGCGGTCACGGCGAGCGAAGCGAGCAATTCGCGGGCGGCAGCCCGCAGTACGCGCGCGCCAGCGCGAAGGAGCGCGCGCCAGCACGCACCGCCTCGCGGGTGGGTGGGGCGGCGCGTAGCACGGCGACGAAGGAGCCGCGCGTAGCACCGCGTGGGTCACTCTCTACGTGCGGCGGTTCTTGGCGACGTACATGGCTTGGTCGGCTTCGTGGAGGAGGGTGTCGAGGTCGGTGGTGGTGGGGGTGATGGGGACGGTGCCGACGCTGGTGGTGACCTTGACGGCGATGTTGGGGAGGGGGCGGCTGACGGCGGTTTCTAGGCGGGTGATGAGGGTGGTGAGGTCGTCGCCGGTGATGTCCTCGGCTAGGACGGCGAACTCGTCGCCGCCCAGCCTGGCGACCGTGTCGCCGTGGCGGACTGCGGTGCTGAGGCGGGTTGCGATCTCGCGGAGGGCTCGGTCGCCGGCCTCGTGGCCGTAGCCGTCGTTGACGAGTTTGAAGTGGTTGAGGTCGCAGAACAGCAGCGCGCCCGGGCGGCCGGTGATCCGGGTCTGTTCCAGGACCTTCGCGAACCGGTGCTGCAGGAGCCGGCGGTTCGGCAGGCCGGTGAGCGGGTCGTGGGCCGCGTGGTGCCGCAGTTCGCGCTCGGCGTCCTTGCGGGCGGTGACGTCGTCGATCTGGACCAGCAGGATCCGCGGCAGCCCGACGCCCTGCTCGACCAGCGAGGCCGTACCGCCGAGCCAGATCGCGTTGCCGCTCGGCTGCGTGAACACGCGCTCGAACCGGTACGTGCCGTTGCTGGCAGCAACTTCCTCCAGCTCGCTGCGGGTCTGGTCCGGCTCCTCGTCCCGCAGGAAGCTGACCAGCCGCGTCCCGACCAGCTGGTCCGGGGTGTAGCCGGTGATCCGGCAGAACGCGGCGTTCACCCGCAGGATCCGGCCCAGCTCGGGCCCGTCGAACGCGACCGTCGCCATCCCGTTGCCGGCGCCCTCGAAGACCAGCCGGAACGTCGCCTCGCTCGCCTCCAGCCGGGTCTTCTCGGCCAGCAGCCGATCGGTGAGCCGGGCCTTGTCGATCGCCAGCCCGGCCTGGGTGGCGAAGATCCCCAGCAGCTCCCGGTGGATCGGCCCCGGCCGCCGCTGGTCCTCGGGCAGGTCGACCGACAGCATCCCGACCAGCTCGCCGTCCGAGGAGTACAGCGGCGCGAACAGCGCGTCCAGCGGGTGCCAGGCGTCCGGCGCGTCGGACACCGGTACGTCGGGCACCCAGCCGGTGACCTCACCCTCCGGCAGCCGCTCGTGCGGCACGAACCGGAGCTTGCCCCACTCGTCCGCGATCGCGAACTCGGCGTCGAACAGATCCGCCGCGCTCACCTTCCCGAGCAGCGCCGACCGGGCCCCCGGCGACCCGGCCACCGCGATCACCTCGAACTTGCCGTCCGGGTGCCGGAGGTTCAGCACGGCGATGCCGAAGCCGAGCCCGTTCACGACCCCGTCGACGACCGCCTGCAGCGTCTCGGCAAGGCTCCGCCCGGCGCCCATCCGCGCGCTCACCTCGTACAAGCGCCGTACGGCGGACAGCCGGACCGTGGGCTCGTTCTGCACCCGTTGAGAATAAGCCGATTTCACCGGGGGTGAGCAGCTGTATGCACAGGTGACCCGGTTAAGCGTTTGTCAGAACGTTCAGTATCGTAATTCGGTCAGCCCGCGGTAGCTGCGCTCGGCCGACTGCCAGGCGTCCGTCGGCTTGTCGTGCTCGACCAGGTACTGCTCGACCCCGCCCGCCTCGGCGTGCGCGAACATCGCGCCGAAGTCCAGCGTCCCGGCCCCGACGTCCTCCCAGGACCCGTCCGCGGCCATGTCCTTGACGTGCAGCGCCGGGAACCGGCCCGGGTGCTCCTGGAACAGCTTCGCCGGGTCGTGCCCGCCGTCAACCGCCCAGTACAGGTCCAGCTCGAACCCGAGCAGGTCGGGATCCACGTCCAGCAGCAGGTCGTACAGCACCTGCCCGTCGACCTCGTCGAAGTCCCGGCCGTGGTTGTGGAAGAGCAGCTTCAGGCCGGCGTCCCGCGCGGCCTTCCCGGCCTCGGTGAACGCGGCCGCCGCGGTCTTGAAGCCCTCGACCGAGTGCAGCTCGGACGGAATCGACGGTACGACGGCCCACTGCGCCCCGAGCGTCTTCACGTCGGCCAGCGCACCGGCCCAGTCGTCGCTCAGCCGCGCGTACCCGACGTGCTCGAGCACGATCGCGAGCCCGGCGTCGTCCGCGAACCCGCGAATCTCCGCGGCGCTGTGGTCGAACCGCCCGCTCACCCCCACCGTGCGGTATCCGATCCCGGCGAGCCGCTTCAGCGTCCCCGGGTAGTCCTCGGCGAGCACGTCACGCATCGTGTACAGGTGCATCCCGATACCGTCGGCGGGAATGGTCCGGTCAGACATACAGGCAACTCCTTTGTCAGAGGACGTGTTCCTGATACCTCGCGAGCGCCAGGTCGAAAACCTCCTGCCCCGGCGCGTCCCACAACTCCTGGTTGAAGATCTCGACCTCGATCGGCCCGTCGTACCCGGCCGCGTCGCAGGCCTCGCGCAGCCGGCGCAGCTCGATCGAGCCGTCGCCCATCATTCCGCGCCCGAGCAGCGTGTCCGCCGGCAGCGGCACCACCCAGTCGCTGACCTGGTACGACACGATCCGCTCGCCGGCCCGCTCGATCTGCCGGTACACGTCGGCGTCCCACCACAGGTGGTACGCGTCCACGATCACGCCGACCTGCGACGCCGGGAACTGCTCGGCGAGGTCGAGCGCGCCGCCCAGCGACGACACCACACAGCGGTCCGAGCAGAACATCGGGTGCAGGGCCTCGACCGCGAGCGTGACCCCGCGTTCCTCGGCGTACGGCGCGAGCTCGGCGAGCCCGTCGCGCACCATGGCGCGGGCTCCGTCGAGATCACGTGATCCGGCCGGGAGGCCGCCGCTGACCAGCACGAGGACCGACGTACCAACGGTCGCGGCCTCGTCGATCGCGCGCCGGTTGTCCTCGATCTTCGCCTTCCGCTCGGCGGCGTCGGTCGAGGTGAAGAAGCCGCTGCGGCACAGCGAGGAGACCTTCAGCCCGGCGTCGGCGACCAGCTTCGCGGCCCGGTCGACGCCGTACTCGTGGATCGGCTCGCGCCACAGCCCGATCCACTCCAGCCCGGCCTTCGCGCTCGCCGCGACGACGTCCTCGAGCGGCCAGTACTTCGTGGTCGCCTGGTTGAGGCTGTACCGGTTCATGCGTCGATCCCGCCGACACGCAACAGCTGACGGAAGCGGTCGACGGCCAGCTCCGGGTTCGTCAGTACGCCGGCCTGGTCCGCGAGCCGGAACGTGTCTGCCAGGTGGGGCAGCGATCGCCCGGTCTGCAGGCCGCCGACCATCGTGAAGCCCGGCTGGAACCCGTTCAGCCAGGCCAGGAAGGCGATCCCGGTCTTGTAGTAGTACGTCGGCGCGGAGAAGATCTGCCGCGCCAACGGTACCGTCGGCTGGAACACCCGCTCGTACGTCTCCAGGTCGCCGGCATCCAGCGCGTGCAGGGCAGCTGCCGCCGCCGGGGCGATCGCGGCGAAGATCCCGAGCAGCGCGTCACTGTGCCGCTCGCCGTCGCCGCGGATCAGCTCCGGGTAGTTGAAGTCGTCGCCGGTGTAGAGCCGGACACCCTCGGGCAGGCTGTTGCGCAGGGCAACTTCCTTCGAGGCGTCGAGGAGGGAGATCTTGATCCCGTCGACCTTCGAGATGTTGTCGGAGATCAGTTCGACCACGGAGGCGGCGGCCGCCTCGAACGATCCGCCGCCCCAGTACCCTTCGAGAGCCGGGTCGAACATGGGTCCCAGCCAGTGCAGGATGACCGGCTTCGTGGACTGCTGCAGCAGGCGGTCGTAGACCTTGCGGTAGTCGTCGGGCGATTCGGCCGCCGCGCACAACGCCCGGCTGGCCATCATGATCGGCTGCGCACCGGCTTCCTCGGCAACAGCGAGCTGCTCCTCGTACGCACCCACGACCGTGTCCAGCGAAGCAGGACCCGTCAGTTGGTCCGTGCCGACGCCGACCGCGATCCGTCCGTCAGGCGCCTCGGCCGCGGACCGCCGGATCAGTTCCTGCGTGGCCTTCCAGTCCAGGCCCATCCCGCGCTGCGCGGTGTCCATCGCCTCGGCGACCGACAGGCCCAGCGACCACAGGTGCCGCCGGAACTCCAGCGTGTGCTCCCAGTCGATCACCGCCGGAGCTCCCGGGGAGTTGTCCCCGAGCGGGTCGGCGACCACGTGCGCCGCCGCGAAGGCGAGCCGCGACCGCGCCGGCGAGTAGGTGGTGCCCCGAGCAACCGGTTCGCCGGTCAGCCGGTACTTCTCGAGTCCCCCGTGGACAGGAAGGTTCAGCTCCATCAGTTGGCCCCGAGGTCGAGCGTGGGGACCTCGAGCTTGCGGCCCTCGTGCCATGACTTCAGGCCCAGTTCGGCCAGCTGGACGCCCTTGGCGGCCTCGACGAAGTCCCAGGTGAACGGCGCGTCGTCGACCACGTGCCGCAGGAACATCTCCCACTGCACCTTGAACCCGTTGTCCATCGGCTCGTTGTCCGGCACCGTCGCCCACTGGTCGCGGAACTTCTCGGTGGCCGGGATGTCCGGGTTCCAGACCGGCTTCGGTGTCGCGGACCGGTGCTGGACGCGGCAGTTGCGCAGGCCGGCGACCGCGGAGCCCTCGGTCCCGTCGACGTGGAACTCGACCAGCTCGTCACGGAACACCCGCGTCGTCCACGAAGAGTTCAGCTGTGCGACGATCCCGCCCTCCAGCTCGAACACCCCGTACGCCGCGTCGTCCGCCGTCGCGGTGTACGGCTCGCCGTTCTCGTCGACCCGGGTCGGGATGTGCGTGGCGCCCTGGCAGTACACCGACTGCACGGAGCCGAACGTCTGGTCGAGCACGTACCGCCAGTGGCAGAACATGTCGAGGATGATGCCGCCGCCCTCTTCGGACTTGTAGTTCCAGGACGGCCGCTGCGCCTCCTGCCAGTCACCCTCGAAGACCCAGTAGCCGAACTCGCCGCGGACCGACAGGATCCGGCCGAAGAACCCGCCGTCGACCAGCCGCTTCAGCTTCCGCAGGCCGGGCAGCGACAGCTTGTCCATCACGACGCCGTTCTTCAGCCCGGAGTCGACGACCAGCTTGGCCAGGTCGACGGCCGCGTCCAGGCTCTCGGCGATCGGCTTCTCGCAGTAGATCGCCTTACCGGCCTCGACCGCGGCCCGGACGCCCTTCTCGCGCAGCTGGGTGAGCTGGGAGTCGAAGTAGATCTCGACGTCGGGCTGGGCCAGCGCCTCGGCCAGGTCGGTGGTCCACCGCTCCAGCCCGTACTGCTCGGCGATCCGGCGCAGCTTGAGCTCGTTGCGGCCGACCAGGATGGGCTCGGGGATGATCATCGTGCCGTCGGCGGCGGGCAGTCCGCCCTGCTCCCGGATCGCCACGAT
Source organism: Kribbella sp. NPDC003557 (assembly GCF_040610805.1). Classification (NCBI taxonomy): domain Bacteria; kingdom Bacillati; phylum Actinomycetota; class Actinomycetes; order Propionibacteriales; family Kribbellaceae; genus Kribbella; species Kribbella sp. NPDC003557. The sequence goes on along the minus strand of NZ_JBEXMY010000002.1, from coordinate 731,044 downwards.
GGAACGCTCGAGGTGCTGGCGCAGGCCCATCCGGCCGGTGACGCCGTTCATCACGATGCCGATGCGTCGCTCGTTCACAGTCTTGCCTCTCACGCTCAGGATCACGCTTGGGTGTCGTAGATGTCGAGGCGGCCGCACATACCGTGCCGGCCGAACTCGGTGGGGGTCGGAAGTTGGTGGACCTCGGCGGTCTCCAGGTGCGGCGCGGTGCCGGCCTCGAGCGCGTCCAGCGCGGCGCCGGTCTCGTCCGCGAGCCGGCGGGCGCCCTGCTCCCAGCGCTGACGCCAGTCCGCGAGCTGCGGCCGTACGATCCGGACCGCCGCCGCGAAGAACTCGTCGAGCGCCGCGGGGCCTTCCGCCTCGTACCGCTCCCGCAGTACGGCGTACCCCTGCAGCGCGAGGTCGCGCCGGGCCATCGCCGACCGGGTCCGGGCCTCGCCCTCGCCGGTGAGCGCGGTCGCCGCCAGGTACGTCTCACGGTCGCCGAGGTGCTCGGGCGGCAGGGTCAGGACCGCGTCGCCGGCCTCGGGGAGTCCGGAGTTGGACATCAGGGTGAGGATCTGCAGCCCGCCGTCGTTGACCAGCCGGTGGATCGTGCCGGGGTCGAACCAGACGACGGTCCCGGCCTGCAGCGGGGTCTCGGTGTAACCCTTCGTGTTCAGGGTCTGTACGGCGCCGGTGCCGGCGACCACGTAGTACCCCTCGGAGCAGGCCAGGTGGACGTGCGGCGTACCGCCGACCAGGCCGTCGGGGGCCTCGACGTCGTACACCGTCAGTTTCGAGATGCCGATACCGCCGGGCAGAGCCGCGGCCGGTCCGGGCTCGAACTCACACATGGACGCCTCCCTCCCGCAGCCTGGGAAAGGGCTTTCCGCAGCCTGTGACCGCAACCATAGGTGGGCGCCACGGCCGAGTCAACCTGTAACGGAAAGCGATCTCCGACACGCTGTGGAACGGCCGGGGCGTCGAGTACGTCGTAGCCGGTCGACAAGACATTCGCCCTCCGGCTCCCGGGCCGGACTCTTGTGGAGGTGGTTATGGCCGACAGAATCAGTCGACGGCAGGCGCTCGTACTCGGTGGCGGCGCGCTGGCCGGGCTCGGCTCGGTGGCCGGAGCGCAGACGGCTTCGGCCGCGCGGCCGGTCGAGCGCGGCTCGGCGGCACAGGCGGGGACCGGGTGGTTCCGGTTACCGGTGGTGACGGCGAACATCGGGCGCAAGCACCTCGGCGCCCGGGAGGCCGCGATCCGGGCGGTCCGCGGCGGCGACCCGGGGCACCGGCCGTTCGTCGGCTGGCAGGAGATCGGCGAGGGGGATTCCGGCGAGCCGCCGATGATCACCAGGAACTTCGGCAGCAAGTACCGCAACGCGTTCCTGCACGACCCGAAGTCGTTCCGGGTGCCGATCTCGGTGCCGGAACCGTGGAAGATCGTGAACTCGAAGCGCACCTTCGTGCATGCCGGCATCGCCCACGTGACGCCGACCCGGTTCATCAACGAGGTGGTCGTCGAGCACAGCGCGCACCCGGGGCTGAAGTTCGCCCTGATCAACTCGCACTACATCGCGAACGCCTACAACGGCAGCAAGAACCCGAACCTGCAGGACGAGTGGCAGCTGCACAAGAAGCTGCACCGCGAGCGGGTGATGGCCCACCACAACCAAGGTCACCTGGTGATCTGGACCGCGGACACCAACAACCCCGGCTACGTACGGGCCACCGGCCAGGACGCCGAGCACCGGGCGTTCTTCAAGGGCATCGACCGGATCAACTGGCTGGCCGGCGACGGCAAGGTCCGGCTCGACCTGGTCACCACCAAGGTGATCCCGATGAACGTCGACGGCCACGACGCCCGGCTGGCGGTGTTCCGGATCAAGCTGGCCTGATGCGTACCGACGCGACCGCCTGAGCCCATTCGGCCCGGCGCCGGCCACGCTCGCCGGCGTCGGGCCCGGGCTCGAACGTCCGGTACGACCGTTTCCCCGCCCAGCCGGTCGTCGCGCCGAGCGTCGTCCAGGCCAGCTCGGCGACGCCCAGAGCGGAGATCTCGGCGACGTCGGCGGCTTCGACCGGATGGCCGAGCAGGTCTGCCTGGGTCTGCATGAGCAGGTCCGACACCGTCGCGCCGCCGTCCGCGCGGAGGCTGCTGAGCGTGCCGGGAATCGTGTCCGCGATGTCGCAGATCTGGTGAGCGACCGCGTCGACGGCCGCTCGTGCGATGTGCGCCCGCGTGGTCGAGCTGCTCATCCCGGTCAGGGCCGCCCGCGCTTCCCGGTCCCAGTGCGGTGCGCCGAGGCCCGCGAACGCCGGTACCAGGACCACGCCGTCCGCCGCCGGGACCGTCGCCGCGAGCGCCGTCAACGCGCCGACGTCCGGCAGCCCCAGCAACTCCGCCGTCCAGGCGAGCGCGGCGCCGGACGACACGATGTTCCCCTCCAACGCGTACACCGGCCGATCGGTCAGCCAGGCGAGCGTGCATCCGCTCGGCACGAAGCCGTCGACCGGCGTCATCACCGACGACCCGGTCCCGTACGTCGCCTTGACCAGGCCCGCCTCGGTGCAGCCCTGCCCGTACATCGCGGCGTGCGAATCCGCGAGCACGGCGACGATCGGAATCCCGTCCGCCAATCCCGGTACGCCGGCCGTGCTCCCGAATCCCGCGTCCGACGCCCGCACGCCGGGCAACGCACCTCGAGGCACGCCGAACGCGTTCAGTAGCTCGTCCGACCAGTCCAGGGCCATCAGGTCGTACAGCAAGGTCCGCGACGCGTTCCCCGCCTCGGTCAGATGCTCGCGGCAACCAGTCAGCCGATGGATCAGCCAGGAGTCGACGGTGCCGACCAGCGCGTCGGACCGGTCGAGCAGCCAGCGCATCTTCGGCGCCGAGAACATCGCGTCGACCCGCAGCCCGGTGCGACGGCGGACCAGCTCGTCGACAGAGTGAGGTAGTTGGGCACACCAACTAGTAGTGCGAACGTCCTGCCAGCCCAGCACCGGACCGACGGACTCGCCCGAGGAGTTCCAGCCGACCACGGATTCGCGCTGGGTCGACAGCGCGATCCCCACGATCTCCACTTCCGGGGTGAGGCAGGACTTCACCGCCTGGAGAACGCTCTGCCACAAGTTCTCGGCGTCCTGTTCCACCCAGCCGGGGCGCGGGGACGACAGGCCGACGGGCGCCGATCCGGTGGCGAGGACGGTTCCGTCGGCGGTCACCAGGGCCGCCTTGGAGTTGGTCGTGCCCTGGTCGATCGCGAGTACCGCCTGGACCATCGGCCCTCCAAGTTTCAACTGAGCTCTTGACGTGACTCTAGCCGCGTGGTGACACTCATGGCGACGGTCTATGCACTACTGAATATCTATTCACTCACAGAGCTGGAGGAGACCGCGTGAAGCCGAGCAGACGCCGGGTGATCATCAACACCGATGCCAAGAACGAGGCGGACGACCAGTTCGCGATCGTGCACGGGCTGCTGTCGCCGACCTTCGACGTCCGCGGCCTGATCCCCGCGCACTTCGGCACCCGCCGGTCGGACCGCAGCATGGAGGAGTCCCGCGAGGAGATCGACCTGCTGCTGGACCTGATGGACCTGACCGGGCAGGTCACCGTCGCGAACGGCGCCCCGACCGGCATCCCGGACGAGCAGACCCCGCTCGACTCGCCCGGCGCCCGGCTGATCATCGAGGAGTCCAAGCTGGCCTCCGAGGGTGACCCGCTGTTCGTGTCGTTCCTCGGCCCGCTGACCGACATGGCCTCGGCGATCCTGCTCGACCCGGAGATCGCCGGCCGGAACGTGATCGTGATCTGGATCGGCGGCCGCGGCTACAACGGCTACGCGGCCGACCACCGGATGGAGTTCAACCTGTCGAACGACATCCCCGCCGCGAACGTCGTGTTCGGGTCCGGGATCACGGTCTGGCAGGTCCCGAGCGATGTCTACACGAAGGTGTCGGTCAGCTACGCCGAGCTCGAGGAGAAGATCGGCGACGCCGGTCCGCTCGGCAAGTACCTGATCGAGCAGTTGGTGGAGTGGAACGCCACCTGGCACGGCGAGCCGATCGAGTCCCGCTCCCTCGGCGACTCGCCCGCCATCTCCTTGATGCTCTACCCGCACAGCGGCAACTTCCGGACCCGTCCGGCGCCGCGCTTCGGTGTCGACGGCTGGTACCTGCCGGGCACCGACAACCCCATCCAGGTCTGCGAGCAGGTCGACGTCCGGTTCCTGCTCGAGGACATGTTCGCCAAGATCCGCCGCTTCGCCCGCCAAAGGAGCAACTCATGAGCACGTCGTACACCCGCCGGGGATTCCTCGGTCTCACGTCCGCCGCCGCGCTCGGCGCCGGTCTGTCCGCCTGCACGGGCGGTGGTACGTCGACCGGCGGGGGAGCCACCCAGGCAGCGTCGAACAACCTGCGGCTGTTCACCTACGAGGGTGACGAGACGATCGGGCTGCTGAAGGCGCAGGTGAAGAAGTTCGACGAGCAGAACGGGACGACGACCACGGTCGACAGCCTGCCCGGCTCGGGCGCCGCGGTGTACCCGGACAAGCTGCGCACGGAACTGCTCGGTGGCAAGGGCCCGGATGTCTGGCGGATCTGGGGCGGCCAGATCGGAGCGCCGTTCGCGAAGGCGAAGCAGGCGCTCGACCTGTCGCCGTACTACTCCAAGTACGGCTGGGACTCGAAGATCAACACCCAGGCGATCGACGGCATGACGTTCGACGGGACGAAGGCCGGGGTGCCGTTCGTGTCCCTCGGGATCGGTGCCTGGTACAACAAGTCGCTGTTCGCCAAGGCCGGCGTCAGCGCCGCGCCGACGACGTACGCCGAGCTGGAGGCGGTCAACGACAAGCTCGTCGCGGTCGGGGTGACGCCGTGCGGCCTCGGCGGCAAGTACGGATGGGACATCATGCGGCTGTTCGAGTACCTGCTCGAGCACACCGCGGGGCCTGAGCTGCACGACAAGCTGCTGACGGGGGACGAGAGCTGGGACCGGCCCGAGGTGGTCGAGGCGTTCGCCCTGTTCAAGAAGTGGCAGGACAAGAAGTGGGTGCCGCAGGGCGCCCTCGGTCTCGACCCTGCCGACATCGAGCCGGCCTACGTCCAGGGCAAGACGGCGTACACGATCACCGGACCGTGGACGGAGGCGGCGGCGATCCTGTCGGCCAAGAAGAGCTCGTCGGCGTTCGGCACCTTCGAGCTGCCGACCGACAAGACCCCGGCCCGGCACTCCGGCTTCGTCGAGGGCTACATGGTCAACGCGAAGTCCGGCAACGCGGACAAGGCCGCGGCGCTGATCGACTTCATCGTCCAGCCGGCCACCCAGAAGGCGCTGCAGGTCACCGCGTCCACGGTCAAGGGCGCCGAGCCCGACCCGAAGGCGCTGCCGCTGGCGGCCGAGTGGGCGCAGAAGTACGGCAGCAACCCGTTCTACACGATCCAGGACCAGGCGTTCCCGAAGAAGCAGGCCGACCAGTACTTCAGCGTGCAGAGCGATCTCCTGCAGGGCAAGGTCGCCCCGGACGCCGCCGCGAAGAAGATGCAGGAGATCATCTCCGCCTGGGCGAAGAGCTGAGCGCATGGCAACGTCAGTCGCAGTGATCAAGCCCAAGCGCGGTGGCCGCTGGTCGCCCTGGTTGTTCGCCATCCCCGCCCTGGCGGTCTACGTCGCGTTCCTGGTGTACCCGGCGTTGTCGTCACTGTGGTTCAGCCTGACCAACTGGGACGGCCTGAGCGCGACGTACAAGTTCGTCGGGCTGGAGAACTACCTCAAGCTGCCGCAGGACCCGGTCGTGCTCACCGCGGTCCGGAACAACCTGGTCTGGACCGTGGTCACGATCGCCGTGCCGACCGTGATCGGTCTGCTGCTCGCGATCGCGTTGAACGGCAAGGTGCACGGCAAGCCGATCCTGCGGTTGATCTTCTACACGCCCGCGGTGCTGCCGCTCGTGTCGATCGCGAGCATCTGGGGCTGGCTGTACAACCCGCAGTACGGCGCGATCAACTCGTTCCTGCGGCTGATCGGGCTGGACGGGCTGGCGCAGGCGTGGCTCGGGCAGGACTCGACCGCGTTGTGGGCCGTGATGGTGCCGGCGATCTGGTTGCGCACCGGGTTCCCGATGCTGCTCTACCTGGCCGCGCTGCAGGGCATCCCGAACGAGTTGTACGAGGCCGCGACCGTCGACGGCGCGACGAAGTGGCAGCAGTTCTGGCACGTGACGATGCCGAGCCTGCGGCCGGCGCACTACATCGTGCTGGCGCTGTCGCTGATCGACTCGTTCAAGGTCTTCGACATGATCTACGCGATGACGTACGGCGGCCCCGGGACGTCGACGCAGGTGATGGGGACGTGGATGTACTTCAACGTCTTCCAGTACTACCAGGCCGGTTACGGCACGGCGATCGCCGTCGTGATCACCCTGGTGGCCATCGCGGTAGGCATCCCCTACGTCCGCTCCCAGACCAGGGAGGCCTCATGACCACCATCGCTCCGGCCCAGGTGACAGCCCCGGCACAGACAGCCGACGCCGCACCCGTCAGTCCTGGGCCCAAGGGACGCCGCGGCCTGGTGATGACCCTCGCGCTGGCAGTGATAGCCCTCTTCTGGATCTCACCGCTGGCACTGCTGGTCATTACCGCGGTGCGCCCACTGTCCGACTTCATCGGCAACGGCCCGCTGTCCTGGCCCGACCAGCTCACCTGGTCCAACTTCAAGGACGCCTGGGGCATCGGCAACTTCGCCACGACGTACAAGAACAGCGCGATCCTGGCCGCGATCAAGGTGCCGCTCGGCGTGCTGGTGTCGGCGATGCTCGGGTTCGCGCTGGCCAAGCTGCGGATGAAGTTCCGCCGGACGGTGATGTTCTCGGTGTTCCTCGGGCTGACGATCCCGATCTACATCACGATCGTGCCGGTCTTCATCATGATGCGGCAGGCCGGTGCGACCGACAGCATCTTCGGGCTGATCGGGCCGTACCTGGCCTTCGGCATCCCGTTCGAGGTGCTGGTGCTGCAGTCGTTCTTCCGGCAGCTCCCGGACGAGATCATCGAGGCCGCCCGGGTGGACGGCGCCGGCGACTGGCGGGTGTTCTTCACGATCATCCTGCCGCTGTCGGTGCCCGCCCTGGTCACAGTGGCGATCCTGGACGCGGTCGCGACCTGGAACGAGTTCCTGTTCGCGCTGATCCTGCTGAACTCCGACGCGCACAAGACCATCCCGGTCGGGCTGCTGAACTTCCAGGGCCAGTTCGCCAACAACAACACCGGCCTCGCGGCAGGCATCCTGATCGCCGTCGTGCCGATCCTCATCGCTTACACCCTCCTTCAGCGCTGGATCGTCGGCGGACTCACCGCCGGCTCGCTGAAGGGCTGACACCGCCCCACACAGCCCCATGGCAAGGAGAATCGAAACCATGACAGACATGCCGGTCTTCGGCGCGGGTATCTGGCACTTCGCCACCTACAAGGACCGTTACGCCACCGACGGGTACGGCGAGCCCGTCGGCCTGCTGGAGCAGATCGACCGGGCCGGCGCCGTCGGCGACCTGTCCGTCGTCGACCTGAACTGGCCGTTCGCCGGGTACGACGGGACGCTCGACGAGGTGAAGGGCGCGCTGCAGCGCAACAACCTGAAGGCGATCGCGATCACGCCGGAGATCTACACCAAGGACTTCGTCAAGGGATCGTTCACGAACCCGGACCCGAAGGTTCGCGCGCAGGCCCTCGAGCTGTTGCACCAGGCAACCGAGCTGGCGAAGGACCTGGGCTGCTCGTACGTGAAGCTGTGGCCGGGTCAGGACGGCTGGGACTATCCGTTCCAGGTCAACTACCACGACATCTGGAACCTGGCGCTGGACGGGCTCAAGGAGCTGGTGTCGGCGCATCCCGACATCAACTTCGTGATCGAGTACAAGCCGCGCGAGCCGCGGGTGAAGATCATCTTCCCGAACGTCGCGCGCACGCTGCTCGGCATCGAGAAGATCGGCCTGCCGAACCTCGGCATCCTGCTCGACTTCGGCCACTCGCTGTACGGCCAGGAGACGCCGGCCGACGCGGCACAGCTGGCGATCGACTACGGCCGGCTGTTCGCGATCGACGTCAACGACAACCTGCGCGGCTGGGACGACGACATGGTGGTCGGCTCGGTGCACCTGGTCGAGACGTTCGAGTTCTTCCACACGCTGCGCAAGAACAACTGGGAGGGCGTCTGGCAGCTCGACCAGTTCCCGTTCCGCGAGGACAGCGTGCAGGCGGCGAAGCAGGCGATCACCTTCCTGAAGGCGGTGCACCACGCGCTCGACGTCCTGGACGACGAGGCCCTCGCGGCCGCGCAGGCGTCGCACGACGCGCTGGCCGCGCAGAAGCTGGTCCAGAAGGTCCTGCTGAGTTCGATGGCGGAGATCGTATGAGTCTCACCGTCGAGCACACGACGATGCCGGTGCTCGGCCGGCTGCCGATCCACAGCAGCCGCGCCGAGCAGATCGCGCACATCGCCGAGGCCGCCCGGCAGATCCGGATCCAGGACCTCAAGCTGGTCCATCACGCCGGCGCGGGGCACATCGGCGGCGACTTCTCCGCGATCGACATCCTGGCCACGCTGTACGGCGCGGTGCTCGACATCTCGCCCGAGACGGTGAACGACCCCGAGCGGGACCGGTTCATCCTGAGCAAGGGCCACGTCGCCGGGGCGCTCTACACGACGCTCGCGGCGTTCGGGTTCCTCCCCGTCGAGGAGCTCGCGACGTTCCTCAAGCCGCTGTCCGCGCTGAACGGCCACCCGAACCGGAACAAAGTGGCCGGCGTCGAGGCGAACACCGGCCCGCTCGGGCACGGCCTGCCGGTCGCGGTCGGCCATGCCCTCTCGGCCAAGCTCGACGTCTCACTGCGGCGGACGTACGTCCTGGTCGGCGACGGCGAGCTGCAGGAGGGCTCGAACTGGGAGGCGATGATGGCGGCCTCGCAGTACCAGCTGGACCGGCTGACCGTGATCGTCGACCGGAACCGGCTGCAGCAGGGCGCGACCACCAAGGAGACCAACGACCTCGACCCGCTGCCGGACAAGGCGGCCGCGTTCGGGTTCGCGGTGGTCGAGGTCAACGGCCACGACCACGGCGAGCTGCTCGACGTGCTGTCCGCCGTACCGTTCCGGCCGGGCAAGCCGACCTTCGTGATCGCCCACACGCACAAGGGCCACCCGATCTCGTTCATGAGCAACAACGTCGCGTGGCACCACCGGGTGCCGGACGCGTCCGAGTACCAGCAAGCCCTGAAGGAGCTGGCATGACAGCGTTGGAGACCCGTTCGATCGCCGACCAGCCGCGCTACGACTGCCGGGACGCGTACGTCGAGACGCTCGCGGAGCTCGCCGAGGCCGATCACCGGATCGTCGGGGTGGTCAACGACTCGGTCGGCTCGAGCAAGCTGAACAGTTTCCGCAAGGCGTTCCCGGACCGGCTGATCAACGTCGGCATCGCGGAGCAGGACATGGTCGGGGTGGCGTCCGGGCTGGCCAACGGCGGCCGGATCCCGTTCGTCTCGGCGGCGTCCTGCTTCCTCACCGGCCGGGCGCTCGAGCAGATCAAGGCCGACGTCGCGTACTCGAACACCAACGTGAAGCTGTGCGGCATGAGCCCCGGTGTGGCGTACGGCGAGCTCGGGCCGACGCACCACTCGATCGAGGACATCGCGTGGCTGCGGGCGATCGCCGGGCTCACGATCATCGTCCCGGCCGACCCGATCGAGACCGCGGCCGCGCTGCGCTGGGCGGCCGCGTCACAGGGGCCGGTGTTCATCCGGGTCAGCCGGATGAGCGTGCCGAAGGTGTACGCCGACGACTACGAGTTCCACCTCGGCAGGGCGATCACGGTCCGCGAGGGCGGCGATGTCACCGTGATCAGCAACGGGACCGTGCTGTGGCGGGCACTGGCCGCCGCCGAACGGCTCGCCGAGGAAGGGATCTCGGCCCGGGTGCTGTCGATGCCGACGGTGAAACCGCTGGACGTCGACGCCGTGGTCGCGGCCGCGCGCGAGACCGCCGGCATCGTGACCGCCGAGGAAGCGGTGTCGGGCGGCGGGCTCGGCGGCGCGGTCGCGGAGACCGTGGTCCAGCACCATCCGGCCCGGGTGTCGATCCTCGGGATCGGCGAGTTCGCACCCACGGGGTCGGCCGGCTACCTGCTGGACCGGTACGGGCTGTCCGCGGACGGGATCGCCGACGCCGCCCGCACGCTGGTCAGGTCAGGTAGCTGACGAGATCCGCGATCGAGATCATCGCGAAGCCATGGGCGTCGGCGAAGGTGCGCAGGTCCGCGCCGGTCATCAGCGTGCCGTCGTCGTTCATGAGCTCGCCGATGACGCCGACCGGCGGCAGTCCGGCCAGCCGGACGAGTTCGACAGTGGCCTCGGTGTGACCGGGCCGCTGCCGGACTCCGCCGTCGACGGCGCGCAACGGCAGGATGTGACCGGGCCGGATCAGGTCCGCGGGCTGCGCCGAGGGGTCGGCCAGCACGCGGACGGTCCGGGCCCGGTCCGCCGCGGAGATGCCGGTGCCGACGCCGGTGGCCGCGTCGATCGACACGGTGTACGCCGTCCGCAGGCTGTCCTGGTTGTCCGGCACCATCAGCGGCAGCTCGAGCCGGTCCAGGATCTCCGGCGCGGCGGGCGCGCAGACGTAGCCGCTGGTGTGGCGGACGAGCAGCGCCATCACCTCGGGGGTCGCGAGGCTCGCGGCGAACGTCAGGTCGCCCTCGTTCTCGCGGTCCTCGTCGTCGACGACCACCACGGGTCGCCCGAGGGCGATCTCCGCGACGGCGTGCTCGATCGTGTCCAGGCTGGTGGTCGTGGTCATGGTCGTCGTCCTCTCGGCAGTGCGCGCAGAGCACTCCGGGGGCAACGACAAACCCCACGCCCCGGATCAGGGGACGTGCGGCTGCCACGTGCGTCTTCCCATCCGGACTTTCACCGTCGGTCCTGGAGTTCCACCAGGTCAACCGCTCCTCCTCGCGGAGTCACGGGTCGCGGACTGTCACCGCCGGCTCGGAATTTCACCGACCCCAGAGCACGTGTGTTCTCTCGACCATCAGCTTAACGGCAACCAGCACCTCAGGAGTGTCATGTCCATCTCATCCGTCTGGCACCCGATCGAACTGCCGGTTACCGGTGACTGGGTCGATTTCGAGCACGAGTCCGGCCTGGCACTCCGCCGCCCCACGTTCTACGCCGCCGCAGGCGGCGGCGCGGCGCCGGGAGGTAGCACGGGACCGGGCGATGGTGCGGCCGGAGGAGCCGCCGCAGCGGGCGTTGCTGCGGTGCGGAAGGTCCGCTTCGCGGCGCCGATTGCCGGCCGTTGGCGGTGGACGAGCGAGCCGACGCCGACCCGGCCGGACGTGCCCCCAGCGCCCGGCGCCCCCGGCGGTGCCGCCGCGTCCAGCGGGCTCGATGTGGCGCCCGGCTTCGGGGAGTTCGACGTGGCCCCCGCGCTCGACGACGAGCTCAATCCGTTCTATCGCCATGGGTTCTGGCGGATGTCGCCTGGTGGGCGCAGTCTCGTGCATGCCGACGGGACGCCGGCGATCCTGGTCGCCGACACCGCATGGGCTCTGCCCTGGCGCGCTACCCCGGAGCAAGTGCGTGAGTATGCCCGGGACCGGCAGTCCAAGGGATTCAACGCAGTACTCCTGATGACCGTGCAACCGGACATGCGCGCGGTCGGCCCCCGCGACCGCACCCAGGACGAAGGCTTCGACGTCGGCTTCGAGGACCTGCCCGACGGTCATCTGCGGCAGCTGAACGTCGAGTACTTCCAGTACCTCGACCAACTCCTCGACATCCTCGTCGAGCACGGCATCGTCCCGGTCCTGCAGCCCGTCTTCCAAGGCTTCGGCTGGAAGGGCCTCGAGGTCGCCGGCACCGTCGTACCGCCGGAGGAGTACGCCGCGTACTGCCGCTACCTCGTCGCCCGGTACGGCGCCCAGCCGGCGATCTACCTGGTCGGCGGGGACGGCTCGGGCACCGAGCCGCAGACCGCGGCCGGCGGCGCCGAGGTGCACGCGGTCGACTGCTACGAGCAGCCCACCGGCATCCACTACCGCCCGCACATCAGGGCAAACGCCCATCAGGACGCCGACTGGCTCGACTTCCAGTGGTGCCAGACCGGCCACACCGGCGAGCACGTGCCGGAACGCGTCGCGGACATGTGGCGCAACCGCCCGGTGAAAGCGGTCGCGAACGGCGAACCGACGTACGAACACACCGGCCGGACCGGTGTGGCCGAGGGGTGGTGGCAGGGGCACGAGGCGTGGAGCAACCTGTGCGCGGGCGGCACGATGGGCGTCGTCTACGGCGCCGGCAGCCTGTGGCAGTGGCGGCTGCACGGCGAGGAGCCGGGCCACTCGGACTTCTTCCTCGCGCCCGGCGCGGGCTGGCGCGAGGCGATCAGCTTCGAGGGATCGGCGTACGTCGGCCTGCTCGGCAAGATTCTCGACGGGCTGCCGACGAACGACATGACGCCGGACTGGACCCGGGTGATCTCGGGGCGGGCGCTGAGCACGGCCGGCGGCGGCCTGATCGTGTACCGGGAGAACGGCGGGCCGGTGATGGTGTTCGACGACACGGTGCCGCTGGCCTACACGATCGTCGATCCGCGCGACGGCTCGGTGGTCGCGACCGGCAAGCGGGACACGCCGGGAAGTCCACTGCCGGACGCTGGTGGCGCGCCGCGGGTCTACATCTGCCTATAGTCCAGGGTGATCGTCTCGAAGGGAGCGCAGTGAACAGCAACCGTGGTGTCCGCCAGCCCGGGCTGGACGAGCTGCGGCTGCTCGCGAAGGTGGCGCGGATGTACCACGAGAAGGGCATCCGGCAGCCGCAGATCGCCGCCGAGCTGAACCTGTCCCAGGCGCGCGTCTCCCGGATGCTGAAACAGGCCGTCGAGGTCGGCATCGTGCACACCGTGGTGACCATGCCGAGCGGCGTGCACAGCGACCTCGAGGACGAGCTGCAGGGCCGGTACGGGCTGCGCGACGCGGTCGTCGTCGACACGCTCGGCGTGGGCGACGACGTGCTGCCGGCGCTCGGCTCGGGCGCGGCGGCGTACCTGGACATGACACTCACCGGCGGGCACGTGGTCGGCATCTCGTCGTGGAGCGAGACGCTGATCAGCGCCGTCGACCGGATGCCGCGCAAGAGCGTCCCGGTGGTGGACAAGGTGGTCCAGATCGTCGGCGGGCTGGGCGACGCCGCGGTGCAGATGCAGGCCACCCGGCTGACCGCGCGGTTCGCCGAGCTGACCGGCGGGATGCCGGTCTACCTGCCCGCGCCGGGGCTGGTCGGGACGCCCGCCGTCCGCCGGGCGATGATGAACGATGTGTCGGTTCGGGACGTTCTGGGCACGTGGGGACAACTCACCGACGCCCTGGTCGGGATCGGCAGCCTGGAGCCGTCGCCGCTGCTGCAGCGCAGCGGGAACGCGGTCGCGGAGGCCGACCAGGACGAGCTGCGCCGGCTCGGTGCCGTCGGGGACGTATGTTTCCGGTTCTTCGACGAAGAGGGAAAGCTCGTGCGTTCGACGTTCGACCAACGGGTCATCGGGGTGACCGCGAAGGAGCTGCTGGCCGTCCCGCGCCGGATCGGCGTGGCCGGCGGCGACCGCAAGTACTCCGCGATCCGCGCCGCCCTGCTCGGCGGCTGGGTCAACATCCTGATCACCGACCTCGCGATGGCGCATCGCCTGCTCGATGGAGCCTGACGAGCAGCGGGAGGTCTACGCGACCATCGACCTGGCGTTGCGGGTCGGTGAGGTGCTGCTGTCCAGCGGCGCCGGTACGGCGGACGCGACCGCGACGATCCTCGGCGTCACCGCGGCCGGCGGGCTGCGCGGGTGCGAGGTCGACATCACGTTCACGTCGATGGCGGTCTCGTACCAGGCCGCGCCCGACGTCGCGCCGGAGACGCACATCCGGCTGGTCCGCTACCGGTCGCAGGATTTCTCCCGGCTGACCGAGGTCGACCAGCTCGTCCGGCGGTTCGCCCGCGGCGACGTGACCCGCGAGGAGGCGTCGCGGGAGCTCGCCCGGATCACGTCGGCCGGGCCGCCGTACCCGCGCTGGAGCGCGGTGCTCGCCTGGGGCGTGATGGCCGGCGGCGCGACGCTGCTGCTCGGCGGCGGCTGGCTGATCACGCTGGTCGCGGTGCTGACCGCGATCGTGATCGACCTGAACAACCGTTGGTTCAACCGGCAGCGGCTGCCCGCGTTCTACCAGCAGGTCGCCGGCGCGTTCGTGGCGACCGCCGTCGCATTGGTCCTGTATGCCGTGCACGCGCCGGTGAAACCGTCCCTGGTCGTTGCCGCGGGCATCATCATGCTGCTGGCCGGGATCGCCCTCACCGGCGCCGTGCAGGACGCCATCACCGGGTACTACGTCACCGCCGCGGCCCGCAGCCTGGAGGCGATGCTGCTCACCGGCGGGATCATCGCCGGCGTCTCACTGGGTCTCGCGCTCGGGCTGAAGTTCGGTCTGCACGTCGGGATCGAGCCGCAGACCATCCAGCTGGCGAACCTCCCGATCATGGTCGTGTCCGGCGCCGTGATGGCGGTCGCGTTCGCGTACGCGACGTACGCCCCGCTGCGCGCGCTGCTGCCCGTCGCCGTGATGGGCGCCCTCGCCTCACTGGTGTTCACGCTCATGACCCGGGCTTCCTTCGGCCCGGCGTGGTCCACCGCCGCGGCTGCTTTCGTCGTCGGCCTGGGCGGGTACTCGAGCGGCCGCCGCACCGGCGTACCACCGCTGGTCGTGGTGGTCGCCGGGTCGATCCCGCTCCTGCCGGGCCTGACGATCTACAAGGGCCTGTACGAGTTGATGGGCGTCGGCCAGCTGATCGGCATCGTCAGTCTCACCACCGCGGTCGCGATCGGCGTGGCTCTCGCCTCGGGTCTGATCCTCGGCGAGTACGTCGCCCAGCCGATCCGCCGCGAGGCCCGCCGGCTGGAGGACCGCCTGGCCGGGCCGCGCCTGGTCGGCCCGCGCCGCCCGGTCCGTCGCCAGACCGGGCGCACGACCCGCCGCCGGCGTCGCGCCGCCTAGCGGATCTCCTCCAGCGCGACGTCGTCCAGCTGCAGCCACACGTCCTGCCCGTCGGCGAAGAAGCCGCCGTACAGCTGGACCAGCGAGTCCCGCCCGGAGTCGAAGTCGACGCTGACCTTCGTGTACTGCGGATGCGCACCGCCGGTCTGCTGCGCGATCGTGCGGCCGCGCAGCGTGCGGACGCCGAGCATCGTCTCGGACTTGTTCTCCGCGGTCCGGATCCACGCCGACAGCCGGTAGCGGTGATAGGGCCGGACGGCGACGGTCTGCTGGAGCTGATGGGCGCCGATCGAACCACGCACGAACGCGTTGTTGGTCCCGGTGTGGCCGAGCTTCGTCCGGTCGATCCCGCCGGTGCCGCTCAGTTGCCACGGCGCGGACGGCGTACCGCTGGTCTGCGCCTCGAAGCCGGGATCGGTCACCAGGTTGGCTGCTGCGCCGTCGTCGGTGAGCTTGGTACGCATCAGGAAAACGTTGTACGGATCCCACTGCGACATCGTGAAGTACAGATCGGGCCCGGACGACCAGGGGTGGATGAACGATCCGTAGAGGCCCGGGTATTCGGTGCCTTTGACAACGACCTGTTCACCGCTCCACGGACCGGTCAGGCTGGTGGCCGAGCGCAGCACGATCGAGGCGCGGTGCTCGTCGAGGTACATCATCAGCCACTTGCCGGTGTACGCGTTCCACTGCACCGACACCTCGCCGATCGGGCCGACCGCGATCGGTACGGCGGCGGACTCCTGCGGCGACCAGGTCCGGCCGTCCCAGTACCGCCAGGCCTTCTTCTGCAGTACTTGTTGCTCGGGGACCCGGGCCAGGTGTGCGCTGCCGAAGCGGCCGTTCGGCGTACCGATCATGTAGACATAGCCCTTGTCCTTGACCAGGGCGGTCATCTGGAACTTGTCGTCCCAGGCCGGCGTGTTCTGCCAGCGGGCGCCGGTGTCCTTCGTCCAGTTCTCGCCGTTGTCGTCGGAGTACGCGAAGCCGGAGTAGTTCGTGTACCAACTGCCGGCCGGGCCCCAGTAGTTGACCGACATGTACTGCACGTACTGGCGTTTCCCGACCGAGATGCCCGCGGTCGGGATCACCGTGTGCTCGTCGCGGTCGATCTTCTTGCAGGGCAGGAACTCCTTGGCGTGGCCCGGCCGGTCCTCGGCCGCGGAGTCGAGCGACATGCCGTCGGACAGGTCGCGGTCCTTGCTGCGGAACAGCAGGTTGCAGCGCCAGTCGATCGTCGCCTGGTCGCCGGCGCCGCCGCCCGGCCCGGTCCAGCCGCTGCCGTAGCTGTCGCCGAACGCGGTCAGGATCTCGCCGGAGCCGTTGTCCCAGAGGATGCCGAGGTCGGTCGACTTCAGTGCGAAGCGTGCCTCGGTGTCGTTGATCGACTCCGGGCCGGTCAGCTTGGCGATCCGCTCGACCGGCGACGGGATTGCCGTTGCTTGGGCGGGGGTGGACCGGTCGGCAGGCACCACGGCCGCTCCGATCAGGGCAGGCAGGACGAGCAACCATCGTTTCCGCATCGGGTCTCCTTGGGCGGGCGGGCGCGAGAAATCGATTTCCGGTCACCGTAGTCGCGGTCGTCCGGGCGGTCAACGGCGGGCGTGTGGTTTACTGCCGACTGGTGCGATTCCACGGTGTGACGGCTGGACGCAGGTCCGGGCCCGTCGGCTCTGCCGCGAGGCGGAGTAACCCGGCCTGACCGGGGCCACGCGGTGATACCCCGCTTCAGCTCGGACTTAGGGCGCGTCTCCCGATCCCACGCCTACTGCGCGGCACTCGGCGGGCACCTCGCCGCACCGGCGCGAAGGGAACGATGAAACCACATCGACCCCCTCCGCTCCGGCGCACCGAGGCACTCCGCCGAGCACCTGCTCGCTACGGCGTGGGATCGGGAGACACGCCCTTCCGGTCCCTGACCATCGTCAAGTGGTGGAGAGCGAAGCATGTTCACAGGACGGATCGAGCACGTGGGCACCGTCGCCGGGATCGACGGCGGCTCGTTGCGGGTGAGTTCGGACGTGGCGGTCGCGCCGGGCGCCGCGGTGTGTCTGGACGGGATCAGGTTCACCGCCGAGCCGGGTCCGCCCGGCGAGATCCACGTGGCGGTCACCGACGAGACGCGACGGCGTACGACGCTGGACCGGGTCGCGGTCGGTACGACGATGCACGTCGAGCTGCCGGTGGCGGCCGGCGACCGGATCGACGGGCATCTGGTGCAGGGGCACGTCGAAGGCGTCGGCAAGGTGCTGCGGGTGGACGTCGAGCCGGCCGGCCATCGGGTGTGGATCAAGCCGCCGGATCGACTGCTGGCGCGGCTGGTGGCCAAGACCTCGGTCGCGATCGACGGCGTGAGCATCACCGTCGCCGAAGTGCTGAAGGACCGCTTCTCCGTCGTCCTGGTGCCGAACACACTGGTGAAGACGACGCTGGGCGCACTGGTCGCCGGCGACCGGGTGAACCTGGAGAGCGACCTGCTGGTGCGGATGGCCCGCGACGGGCACGGACCGGAGCTGATGCGGGCGGTGGCCCGGCTGCCCTGGGCCGGGCAGCTCAGCGGCGAGATCGGCGTCCAGAAGGTGGTCGCGCAGATCGCGGCCGGCGGCGGCGTGGTCGTCTGGGACCCGACCGCCGAGGGGGAGGGCGACGTGGTCTTCGCCGGCGAGCGTTTCCGCCCGGAATCCATGCGGTTCCTGCTCACCCAGGCCTGCGGCCACACCACGATCCCGTGCGACGCCGACGTCCTGCGGAGGCTGGAGATCGACCCGATCCCGGGCGCGGGAGACCGCCAGGGGACGGCGATGCACGTGCCGATCGACCTCGCGTCGGCGCCGGGCACCGGGGTGTCGGCGGCGGACCGGGCCGCGACCGTACGGCGGCTGGCGGCGCCGGACGCCGCGCCCGAGGACTTCCTCCGCCCGGGCCACGTGTTCCCGCTCGCGGCGCGCCCCGGGCTGCTCGCCGAGCGCCGCGGCCACACCGAGGCGACCGTTGCCCTGTGCACGGCGGCCGGGCTCGCGCCGGTCGGGGTCTGCTGCGAGGTGATGCGCGCGGACGGCGTGATGGCCGGCGCCGCGGATCTCGAGCAGT
The DNA here is from genome assembly GCF_040610805.1 of Kribbella sp. NPDC003557. Lineage (NCBI taxonomy): Bacteria > Bacillati > Actinomycetota > Actinomycetes > Propionibacteriales > Kribbellaceae > Kribbella > Kribbella sp. NPDC003557. The sequence continues at coordinate 712,877 of NZ_JBEXMY010000002.1, read as the reverse complement.
TCGCGCTCCGCTGGGAGCTCCCGATGATCGACATCCACGACCTGGCGCGCTGGCTGTGAACGCCTTGTACGACAACCCGGAGTTCCTCGACGGCTACCGCCGCCTGCGCGAGTCCGGTGCCGCGATCAACGAACCGCTGGAGATCCCCGCGATGAACGCGGCGCTCCCGCCGGTCGCCGGGGCGCGCGTGGTGGATCTCGGGTGCGGTGAAGGTGGTCTGGCCGTCCGGCTGGCCGAGGCGGGGGCGGCCGACGTACTCGCCGTCGACGCGTCGGAACAGATGCTGGCGGCGGCGACACCGCATCCTCGGGTCCGCTACCTGTGCGCCGACCTGGCCGACGTCGACGTACCGCGGGGTTCCGCGGACCTGGTCGTGAGCAGTATGGCGCTGCACTACCTCGAGGACTTCGACGATCTGATGGCCCGAGTCGCTCGCTGGCTCGTGCCCGGCGGCGCCTTCGTGTTCACGATGGAGCATCCGGTGATGACGGCCCCGCTGGTCGCGGCGGACTGCGTGGTCGACGACTACGCCGACGAGGGGCGCCGCGAGCGGACCTGGTTCGTCGACGGCGTGGTCAAGTACCACCGGACGATCGGCACCGTCGTCGCGAGCCTGCACCGCCACGGCCTCCGGGTGGAGCGCGTCGACGAGCCGGTCCCGACGGCCGAGCAGGTCGCGGCGCGGCCGTCCCTGGCGATCCACCGGCGCCGCCCGCCGATCCTCCTGGTCTCGGCGCGTTCTGCACCGCAGGGTGACCATCGTGTCGACAAGACGTTAGAGTTACCGACGGGAAACATCGGCGAGGAGGATCGACGTGGCACTGGGTAGGACATCCCCACGGGACCTGCCGCTGTTCGCGGATCTGTCCGGACGCGACATCCGGGACATCTTCCGCGCCGGCGAGGAAGTCTCGGTACCGGCCGGCTGGTCGCTGATCCTGGAGCAGACGCCGCCCGACGCGGCGTACCTGATCCTCAGCGGGACGGCGGCGGTCCGCGAGAAGGGCGAGGAGATCGCCGAGCTCGGCCCGGGCGACATCGCCGGCGAGGTCGCGGTCCGGAAGAACACGTTGCGAACGGCAACCGTTACGGCGAAGTCGCGGCTGCAGCTGCTGCACTTCACCCGGGAGAAGTTCGACGACCTCACCCGCCGGCTGCCCGCGTTCCGGGACGCGATCGACGCCACCATTGCCGAGCGCCGCGGTGGCCACTGACCCTGGGGCGCCGGATCTGGCCGGGTTGACCCAGGAGTTCGAGCGGACGCTGCTGGGCGGTGAGCGGAAGTTCACCCGGATCCAGGTGTCCGAGCGGGCCGGGATCTCGAGCCTGCGCGCCGAGCGGATGTGGCACGCGCTCGGGTTCGCGACCGTGCCGGACGACGAGGTCGCCTTCACCGACGACGATGTCGAGGCGCTGCGGCTGGTCGCGGCGCTCGAGGACGACGGGTTCATCGAGCCCGAGATGGAGTCCTCGCTGGCGCGCAAGCTCGGGCAGACGCAGTCCCGGCTGGCGTCCTGGCAGTCGGCGATGTTCCTGGAGTTCCTCGGCGGATCGAAGCTGTCCGCGGACGAGGCGATCGAGGTCGCGGGCCAGTTGCTGCCGGCCATGGAGCGGCTGCAGACGTACGTCTGGCGCCGGCACCTCGCCGCGGCCGCCGGGCGTGCGGTGGCCGGCTCGGACGAGTTGGCGCGCGGCGTGCGGGCGGTCGGTTTCGCGGACATCGTCAGCTACACGCGCCTGGCCCGGCGGCTGACCGAGGCGGAGCTCGGCGAGCTGATCGAGCGGTTCGAGGGGACGGCGGCCGACGTGGTCGCGCTGAACGGCGGCCGGGTGATCAAGTCGATCGGCGACGAGGTGCTGTTCGTGACCGACACCGCCGCGCAGGGCGCCGCGGTCGCGCTCGCGCTGCAGGACGCGGTGACCGCCGACGGGGACCTTCCCGAACTGCGGATCGGACTCGCGTACGGCACCATCCTGATCCGGCTCGGCGACGTGTACGGCGAGGTGGTGAACCTGGCCGCCCGGCTCACCACGGAGTGCAAGCCCGGCCGGGTCCTCGCGGACCGCGAACTCGCCGCAGCCCTCGACGGCCACCCGTCGTACGCCATCCACCGACTGCGCCGCGTCGCCGTCCGCGGCTACCGCCATCTGGTCCCGTACGCGATCCAGCGCGCCGGCTGAACGGCAGCTCGACAGTACGTATACGCCCACTGCGGGCGATCGGCGGGCCTGCGCACGCTTGGCGGACGAGCCTGGCGGCGGACACCTCCTGTCGAGCTGCCGTCCGTGACATACGGTTCGGTGTGTGCGGGAGATCAGGACGCCGGCCGAGCTGCGGCTGGTGAGCGGGGGCGACCCGGTGATCGGGTGGGCTGCTCAAGGGTTCACCGGTGGGGTGCGTGCTTGGGGCGCGGGGGCGGCGGTGGCGGTGGCGTCGCCGGATGTGTCGAAGCATGACCGGCTGGCGGTGGTCGGGCCGGTCGCGGATGCGGTGGCGCTGACCGCGGGTGTATTGGCCGAGGTCGGGCCGTCGTACCGGCCGTTCGGGGACGAGGAGCTGATCCGCGAGTTGGCGGAGCGGGTGCCGGGGCTCACGTTCTCGGCCGCCTTCGGGTGGATGGATGCGCACGAGGTGCCGGACGTCACCACGACGGCAGCGTGGCAGGACGGGGACGCCGGCGTCGAGGAGTTGCTGACGCAGGCCTCGCCCACGTCGTACGCGTGGCCCGGGCATCCCGGCGTACGGCGATGGGCCGCGGTGACCGGCGAGCACGGTGAGCTGCTGAGTATCGCCGCGGACGCGTGGAGCGCACCCGAGGTCGGGTTCCTCGCCGGTGTCGCCACGCATCCTGTTGCCCGGGGCAAAGGATTGTCGCGGCAGGTGTGCGGATTCGTGACCGCGGAGCTGGTGAAGCGCCACGGCCGGGCGGCGCTGATGGTCGACGCCACCAACGCGGCCGCGATCGCGGTCTACCACCGCCTCGGCTACACCTACCGCCGGGTCGCGGCGGCCTCAGTACGTCCCTAGGTGCCGCGCTGGATCCTCGCTGGAGAACCGGGCCGCCCAGTCGACCCCGTCGGCGAGCGTGGGATCGCCGAGCAGGCCCGCAGCGGCAACGTCGGGCAGGGGCGGGACGTGTGGCCACTGGTCCGCCCGAAGGCCGAGGTACTTCAGGCCCGGGAGTCGAGTGAGCACGCTGAAGTCCTGGATCACGGCTCGCGACAGGTCCACCGAGTGGAGTCCCGGCAGTGTGGTCAGCACCGAGAGATCGACGGGCCGGCGGGTGTGGAGCTTGAGCCGTCGCACCGTCGGGTGACCGCGCAACGGCGACAGGTCGATCTGATCGAGGCCGACCGAGAGTTCCTCGACGGGAGTCTCCTGGAGCGGCCCGAGATCTGCGGCTGCGCAGTTGGTGAGAGCAACGTTCCAGAGCGCGGGCAGGCCGCGGATCGGTTCGAGGTCAACCTGGAAGGCGTTCTTGACGTGCAGGTCCTGGATGCCCTCGTGGACGCCTCGGAGCGGCACGGCCACCCCGTTGACCTCGAGCCGCCGGCGGTCCTTGCTGTCGGCGATGTTCCAGTTCACGACGATGTTGCCGCCGGACTCTGTGTAGTCCCCGCGATCCAGTGCTTCGACGTGCAGGCGGAGCAACGAGGTCACGGAGTCCGCGAGGTACACCGGCCCGTCCTGGTATTCCTTGCCGATCCGGATGACCTGTCCCGGGGAGCCGAGTGGGCCCGGGTCCAGGTCGACCGCCAGGAAGTTGCCGAAATAGTCGGTGGCGAAGGGGATCCAGGCCGGCCAGTCGTGAGCACGCCGTACGGTGAGCGCCGGGACGCAGTCGAGCAGCGCGGAGCTCTGCACTGTCGTCAGCCAGTCGCGCTCGCCCCACCACCGCTCGCTAGGCTCCAACGTCCCCCGCAGGCCGAACCACGCGTGGTTGTCGAAGATCCCGGCACCGCCGTCGCCGTCGACGACGCTGTAGAGCGCCAGCAGGTCGGCTGGCAGGTCCCCTCCATCGGCGCGAACCGGGTCGGGCAGCTTGGCGAGGAGCTCGCCCGGCTGTCGTCCGAGGATCCGCTCCGCGTGACCGACGTACCGGTGCAGCAACTCGATCGCGGCCTGCGGGTCTCCAGCCGGTACGGCGCGCACCGGGCCGGGTTGTGACTCGGCCGGGGCGGCGGGCAGGTCGTAGGGCTCGCGAACGTACAGGTAACCCGGGTCCAGGTGCTTGAGGCATTCGCTGGTGATGGCTTCGAAGCGGCCGTTGGTGTGCACGACGAGGTCGAGCATCAGCGAGTCGACCGCGTCTAGCTCTGCGTGCAGCTCGGTGAGCTGCTCGTGCAGGTGCTGGTCGTCGCCGGGCTCGTACGGCGCGTCGGACTCAGGGGTGTAGTGCGGGCCGCTGCGGTACGTCCAGGTCTCGCCGACCGTCGCGGTCAGTGTTGCCCGCTGCCAGCCGTCCGGAGCGTCCGCGGCGATCGTGCGCGCGATCGCCGGGACGAGGCCGGAGCTCATGCCCCGTCGTTCCAGGCGGCGTCGGAGAGGATGGTGCGCTCGTCGTCCGTGGCCGGCCGGATCCACAGCACGCCGGGGATCTCGGACGCCACCATCCGGGGCAGGATCATCCGCAGCAGGTCGACCGGCGGCGTCTGCGGCTGGGCCTGCCGGGCCGGGCCGTAGTGGTCGAGCACCCGGGCGAGGTCGAGTACCAGGTGGTTGGTGTGCCGGCTCCGGTCCGCCTGCTGCCGGGAATAGGCGCGCTCGAAGGCCTCATCGCTGGACGCGCCGTGCTGCATTGCCTCCTGCATGTCCTCCCCGAGCGCCGATCGGTCATCGCCGAGGGTTCGTCCGGTCGCGCGGACATCTGTCTCGACCAGGCTGTCGCCGTTCCATGAGCCGCCCGTGACGCGCTGGTCGGGGTGCTTCATGAGCACGTCCATCACCAGATCGGCGAAGGCCGAGGTGTCCATGCCGTCCACACCGGCGTCCGGGAACCAGTCGTCGCGCAGGTGCAGCACCCCGGGCTGCTCCTTGTCGGCACACTCGTCGAGCAGTCGCCCGACCGAGCTCACCGGATAGGACACCGCTTCCGGGCCGAGGGCAACGAATCGGTGCGCGAGGAAGTACAGCGAGATGACGGTGTGCGGCGCGAACAGCAGGACCTGAGCGTTCTCGCTGTGGACATGGATCGGCCCGTCCTTGCTCTTGTGGTACGCCTGCAGGCCCTCCATCAGGGCCTTCTCCTGCTCCTCGGTGAGCTGGAACTCCCAGTCCCATCTGCGCTCCACCGCGAAGTCGTCGTCGCTGCTCGGGTCCTCGTCCTCGTCAGGCCCGCGAAGCAGCCACCAGACGACGAGTCCGACGAGTACGAGGACAGCGATGACACCGACAGCGATCCACACGGGGTGTGTACCTCACAGGGCAGGGGATGGCAACGAGCCAGTCACCCTAGTGCGCGAGTTGGGTCACCTGGTCGGCTTGACGGTGAGGGTGACGCCGGGCGTCGGCGTACCGGACGGCTTCGGAGTCGTCGGCGTGGCCGGGGCCGGCGGTGGCACGAACGGCGCCTTCGTCGAGTCCTTGCAGTTCTCCGCCGTGACGTCCCCGTTCTCGTCGGGGACGACGACGGCCTGCGGGAACACGTTGCTGGTGGTGTCGCGTGACTGCTCGCCGTAGTTGGTCGCGCAGTCCTGGAGCTCCAGGCTGATCGGCTGACCGTTCTGGTCGTACAGCCGGACCGAGACCTGCTTGCCCTGGGCATCGAACGGGTAGATGTTCGAGACCGGTGTCCCGTTGACCGTGATGCCGTCGGACGGCGGCTCGTAGTTCCGGGCGCTGCCGCGGTAGTCGTTGTAGTTGTTGAGGAACCCGAACGACGCACCGGCGTACGCCGCGGCCAGGAACGCCGGGACCGCGACCGCCGCGACCACGTTGAGCGGCACGACGTACCACAGCCAGCGCCGGTCCTGCTGGGTCCGGCGGCCGATCCACACCGACACCGCCGCGCCCGCGAAGGCGCCGACCACGGTCACCGACAGGGCGCCGAACAGGGCGAAGAACCCGCCCGCGCCGATCATGCCCCGCACGACCCACCAGACCGGCTGGCCGATCGTCACCAGCTCGTGCCGGACGTTCGGCGGGATCTGGTCGATCCAGCCGCGGATGGCCGCCTCACCCCGGGCGCCGCGCGGGGTGTCCAGCACGATTCGCGGGTCGTTGCCGTGCAGGGCCCGCAGGCCGAGGGTCGCCGCCACGAACAGCACGCCGAGACCGAGCAGTCCGAAGAACGTCGTCTCGTCCCGCGACCACGCGAAGATGCTGACCGCGACGAAGAACGGGCCGACCGTGCAGGCGATCAGGCCCCAGCGCAGCGCCCGCCACCCGGCGGCGACCTGGTCCTGGTTGACCGGCGCGGTGCGGGCCGGATACCCGGCCGCGGTGCGCAGCTCGCCGGCGTACTGCCGCGGCGTCCCCAGACGCGCCTGCAGGTCGCCGAACGACGGCTGGTCGCCGAGCTCGGCCGCCACCTCGCTGAGGTGGTCGGTGACGTCGTGGAGCACGTCCTCGAGCTCACCCGGCGGCAGGTCGTCGAGTTCGGCCCGCACCTGCGTCAGGTAGCTCGCGACCGCTCCGGTCAGGGTGCTGTTCACGCGGCCTCCTTCTCCAGCAGCAGCACCGACATCGTGTCGGCGAAGTGGTTCCAGGTCTCGGCGGACCGGGCCAGCAGCTCCTGGCCGGTCTTGTTCAGCCCGTAGTACTTGCGGTGCGGGCCTTCCTCGCTCGGCTGCACGTACGACGTCAGCGCGCCGGCCTGGAACAGCCGGCGGAGCGTCCCGTACACGGAGGCGTCCGCGACGTCCTCGAGCCCCGCGGCGCGCAGCCGGCGGAGCACGTCGTACCCGTAGCCGTCGGCGTCTCGCAGCACGGCGAGCACGGCGAGATCCAGCACGCCTTTGAGCAGTTGGCTCGTGTCCATCAAGGCCTCCTCCGGTGTTCCGCGGAGAAGACTACTACACATTGCGGAGTACTCCGGTTGAGCGCCTGCGGGACTCCGCAATTTCGATCAAGTCGGGGCCGGTCGGCTGGGGCACAGTGGTGGGCATGGCGGATGTGTTCGAGAAGTTCGTGGCGGTGGTCGCGGCCGGTCTGGGTGGGTCCGACGGCCCGCTCGACGGCGCTGGCCTGGCGGGTCGGGTGCATCTGTCGAGGTTCCACTTCGACCGGGTGATCGGTGCGGTGGCGGGCGAGTCGCCGTTCGCGTTCCGGCGGCGGGTGCTGCTCGAGCGGGCGGCGTACCGGCTGCTGACCGAGCCGGTCGCCGTGCTCGACGTCGCGGTCGAGGCCGGGTACGGGTCGCACGAGGCGTTCACGCGCGCGTTCGCCAGGGCGTACGGGATGTCGCCACGGGAGTGGCGGCGGGAGGCGTCGCGGGTGTTCTTCCTCGCGGCGCCGAGTGGAGTGCATTTCCAGCCGCCGGCAGGTCTTCGCCTGCCGGCCCGCAGAAAGGTGAGAGGGATGGACGTACTTGTCAGGATGGTCGAGCACCACGTGTGGCTGACCGGTGAGCTGATCGAACGCGGCGCCCGCGTGGACGCCGCCACACTGGACCGGCCGATCGAGCTGTCCGTCGAAGGGATCGACGACGACATCTCGATCCGCTACCTCCTGGACCGCCTGGTCTGGCAGGAGGAGATGTGGCTGGCGTCGGTCGAGGACCGGCCGTTCCAGGTCCCCGAGTGCGGCCGCGAGGTCGTCACCCCGATCCCCGAGTTACGCACCCGGCACGCCGAGGCCGGCGCCCGCTTCGTGGCCCTGGTCAACCAACTCAACGAGGACGGCCGCTTCGACGAGTCCTTCGTCGACACCACCTGCGAGCCGCCCCGCGTCTTCACCTACGGCGGCATGGTCGCCCACGTCCTGACTTTCGCCGCCCACCGCCGCGCACTCCTGGTAGGCGCCTTCCACACCGCCGGCATCACCGACCTCAACTCCGGCGACCCAATGCACTTCGTAGCCGAAGGCAACTAGTTCTCCGAGCGTTGGTCGAACTGCTCAGGCTGCGCCGCTCGACCAACCTCGACCTTCGCCGAGGCGCACGAGCTCGGTAAACCTGAAGGTCAACGCGGGCACACTGTTCGGCAAGGGTTCCTCGAGGGCCTGTTGAGCGGCGTAGCATGTCTGAGCAAGTTGTTTCGCCGCAGCGTCTAGGCCTTCGAAGGCCGGCGCACCATTGGTGAACGCGAGAACCCTTGCTTCCTCGACCCAACGCCGCTGCTTGATGCTCATGTCGATTCCCTCGGCGAGTTTACAGAGAGCTGCGAGGCCAGCGAGGTAGACGAACTTACGTGTTGAGTCCCAGAGTCTACGAAGCCCCAATGCCAGACAGACAATCGCAGTACACGCGTGGTCCTGGCGTAAGGCTTCGCCGCTTGTGAGGTCCTGCAGTGCGACGCCGGCGAGCACTGTATTGCGCGCGTAGCGCTGAAGGATGCCCTCAGCAACTCCCCATTCGGTGAACATTGGCCGGATTCCGGTCGCGGTGTCGAGGGCGGTGTAGAGGATCCTCGTGCTTCCCTCGCTAATACTCGCCGCTCGCTCAGGATCATCGGCTTCGCGATAGGCGCGACTGAGGCTGGTGCGGTACGAAATTCGGTTCGGCGACGCTTCAATTGCCGCGGTCGCGGCGGCGACGCGCAGGTCCGCGCCCTGCAATCGCTGCGAGAGGTACGCGATAGCCCGCAACTCTGGAGCGGCGTTGTTACCCGACTCGATCAGCCCCACGGCGGCCTGAACGACTCGGGTTGTGATTTTCGAGAGATCGATGCCGAGATCGGGAGCGATATTGCAGGCAGTACGTGCAATGAGTGCGTGGCGGATCAGAATCTGACGTGAGGTCACGGAGATCGCGGCCTCCTCACCAAGCGGAAGCAGCACGCTGCCGTGTACCTCGTGCTCGGTCAGATCCAGCGCGCGGGCCAGGACGCTGGCGGTCATGGTTCGCACTTGGACCGAATGTGGGACGGCGATCATGAAGAATGCGTCAGCGAGCGTGAACTCGGACGTCCCGCTGAGGGAGTGAATGGGACGGTCGGCAAGGCGCAACGCGAGCTCTCTGATGTGTTCGACCAGTCCGTCGCCGTAACGAATTGTCAGCAGTGCGCCGAGCAGCGCGCCCTCCTCTGCGATCTGGCTGTCAGAGGCCGCCGACATCAGCGCGTTGATCCGTGCGTCACTGGTGGCAATTCGCCCGAGCTCGCCAAGCGCGTCCGGTCCAAGCTTCTCCCACGCAGTCACGATGCTGGAAGCGTCAGGCCGGCTGATCCCCCTGAGTCTGTGCACCTTGGTTCGGAGGTAACGATTCCAGGCGAAGGTGAACCCTCCTGCGCCAGACCAATCCGTGTCACGACTTGCGACCAACAGATGGATGTTCCGAGACACGGCCTTGTTCAGCTGTGCCGCGAGATCCCGGAGCCTGTCGATGCTGCGAAATGCATCATCGAGGACGAGAAGGTGCGGGGTAGCGGCTGGAAGGGCAAGGATCTCCTCCACCGACGAGACGCGACCATCGCCATTGAACAGAACGACCAGGTCGGACTGGGTATCGGCGAGAGACGTCGCGGCTTGCATGATCGCAGTGGTCTTACCCTCACCACTCGGGCCGCTGATGATCGTCAAGGACGGCTGCTTGTCACGAATATTCGCTCGCAACTCGTTTCGAATCGTCGTCACGATGTCACGATGCGGAATCAGATCGCTGTTCGCGTCTGCCCAGTTCGGCAGACGTCCGTCGAAGAAGCTCACTGCGCTCAACCGGCGCTCTGTTTCATCTTGGTCGGTTCCCAGCGGAACGGGATCCCAGCCCAGGAGGCTGCCACGGCCAACAGCGACCCGCTCGGTGTCGGCGTATGTCAAATGCGGTGCCAGCGCGGACTCGATCGCAGGAAGTGCCACGTTCGCATCGATCCCGGTATAGAACTGGATGTTTCCGGGTGCGCGGAGAAGTTGATGGAGTGTGGGGTTGATGCGCAACTGCTGATGGAGATCGTTTTCGTCGCCGTAGTGGCACCACAACACGTCGAGCTCACGAGCAGTCTGCTCAGCGAGGATCAGATGGAGTTGCGCCATCAGGGCGTCGTGCCAACCGCCGTACCCCATGACCAGCAACGTGTATTCGCTGAGCAGCGACCGGAGAGACCCGTTCAGCGCAGGTCGTTCGAGCGTCAGCTGTGCTGTCATGCTTAGCGTCGAGGAATCGCGCCAGAACCCATGGATGTGCACGACCTGCGGAAACTCTGATGCGCGGACGTCACGCAGAAACGCGCCGTCGGCGTCCATGATCCTGTTAGACGCAGCTCCACCGGATTTCTTGATCGCGATCTCGATCAGCGGGTCGAAGTTGGTGGTGATGATTGGGCCCCGCACCTTCAGAGGCAGGCCTACCCACAGGCGGCCCAGCGCCTCCACTCCAGCCGGAAGAGTCCAGTTGTCGGCGTCCGCCTCGTACTCCATCAGGCGACTCGGCTGGAGATCGCCGATGCTGCCGATAGCGGAGTTATTATAGGCCGCCAGTACGGCAACTTGAATGATTCGATCCCGGTACGACGGCGGGCGTCGAAGTCCCAGGAACTTGAATGCGGCCTGGTACTTGTCGCCGGGTTCCGCTGAGGCGTCAAGGGTTACGTCGAAAGTATTGATGTCGTCCTCAGGCAGCGCGCCCCGAATGGATCGAACGATATCGGTTACCCCTGGTACTGCGCCTACCGTCAGACCGGAACCCGCAAGCAGCGCAAGGGGCCTGTCGCCGGACGAAGGCATACTTGCCTTGAGACGAGCAAGAAGATCTGAAAGCGTGCCGAATTCCATCTGTCCCCCACAGCCCATCGGCCCCCCGGCCGTTTGTGGGGGCGATGTTAGCGGCCATGGCGCCCGGCGGGGAAGGGCTGCGCCACGCGAGTTCTGGTCGGGCCGGAATCGTTATCAAGATTGGCCGGCCCCTCCGATTGCAGGAAACGTGCACTCGTGAACCGCGTGGCTTCTGCCGATCGGATTACTATCCGCCCCTGGCGCAGCTAGCGCAGTTGCGGGTCGCGAGGAGCCTTGAACCTGTGCCCGGTGTGTGGGAGGCACACACCGGCGGCAGCCGTCTCCTAGTTCTTGGGGTCGTGGAGGTTGGGGCGTTGGGTGGGGGTGGTGATTTCTACCTGGATCGACTGGGGTTTGGTGGGGGCCGTTAGGTGGCCTGAGGAGATTGGGATGTTGAGTTTGCTGGTGGCCAGGTCGATGTCGATGGTGGCGCCGGTGTCGTTGGGGCTGGTCCACTCGGTGTCGGACAGGGTGATGGCGAGGCCGAGGATGCGGCCCTTGGGGATGACCTGGTCCTGGGCGCGCAGCGGGACGGTGACCGTGGTCCACTCGCCGGGCTTCAGCGGGGTCGGCTTCGACAGCGACTTGCTGTGCGCGGCGTCGATCCAGCCGCGGCTGACGATGCCGTGGTCGCTCTGCGCGGTGAGCTTCTCGACGGTGTAGTAGCAGCTGTCGTCGTAGTCGGTGCTCGAGCCCTCACAGGTGCTCTGGTCGGTACGGCGGATGCCCGAGTAGCGCTGGGCCTCGCCGTACTCGATCAGTCGCGCGGTGACCGGCGTCGTCGGCGAGTCGGACTTCACCCGCAGCGTGACCGACGGCGTCCCGCTGACCCGCAGCGGTGCGCTGAGCGGGGCGGACAGGAACATCTGCCGTCCCGCGATCACCTGCGTCGGGTCCGCGACGATGTCGTCCTCGGTGAGCTCGGGATCGTCGGTGATCGTCACCGACCCCTTGCCCGCGGCACCCAGCTTGCCGGCCGCCAGCGGCACCGGCAGCGGACGGTTCACCGCAGGCCACGTCCGGTAGTTGCGCCACACGTCCGGCGTCGTCTCGACCGAGACCATCGGCTCCTTCATCACGCCGTTCTGCAGGCCCTGCAGCCAGTAGTCGAACCACTTGTGCAGCTCGTCGACCCACTCGTCGCGACGGAACTCGAACGGGTCCACGTGGTCCTCGAGCCCGAGCCACAGCTTGCGCGGCACGTTGTTGCGCGACAGCGCCGACCACCACTGGGAGAAGTGGTTCGTCTGCACGTTGTAGTCGCTGAGCCCGTGGGTGATGAAGACCGACGCCTGCACCTTCGAGGCGTTCTTGGTGTAGTCGCGCTCGGACCAGAACGACGTGTAGTCGCCGGTCTCGTCGTCGTCGTTGTCGCCGAGCTCACCGCGGACCTCGTCACACGCGGCGCTGTCGTGACCGACGTACCCGGCGAGCCAGGGCATGTAGTCGTCCGAGTACGGTACGCCGCCGGAGCGGGTGTAGTCGTACCAGGACGAGATCGCCGAGATCGGCACGATCGTCTTCAGGCCCTTCACGCCGGTGGCCGCGACACCGTTCGCGAGCGTCCCGTCGTACGACTTGCCGATCATTCCGACCGCACCGGTGGTCCAGGACGCCTTGACCGGTTGACCGTCGGCGGTGTGCGCCGTGTTGCGCCCGTTCAGCCAGTCGATCACGTCGACGACCGACCGGATCTCGTCCTTGCCGCCGACGTCACCGCAGCCGGTGGAGCGGCCGGTGCCGACGATGTCCACGCCGACCATCGCGTAGCCGCGCGGCACGAAGTAGTTGTCGTAGTACAACGGCATCTTCCGGATCACGCCGTCGCCGTCGTAGGTCTTCTTCTCGCTCTCGTTGCCGCGTCCGCAGCACGAGTAGTACGGCGAGGCGTCCATGATGACCGGGATCTTCACGCCGGTGAGGGCGGTCTCGCTCGGCCGGACGATGTCGACCGCGATCTCGTCGTTCGTCCCGTCGGAGTCGGTGTCCATCGTGGTGTCGACGTACACCGACTCGCGGATCGCGTTCGCGTAGTCGTAGACCGGCTGGGTGCTCTTGGTGCGCGCGTCGATGTGCTGCGGCACACTGGGAGCAGCGGCCGGGGCCGTACCGGGCCCGTCCGGGAGCGGCGCAGCAACGGCCGGACCGACGACGGTCGACAGGCTGAGCACGGCGGACGAGACCAGGATCGTCACCCGGGCGTGGACGGTCCTCATGGGTGGGAAGGCTAGTCACTCGCGGGCCGCGACGCCAGGTTCTGCCGAGATTGGCAGCGACCTGCCCGATACACAGCGTGAGAACTGCGTGGTTCGATAGGGTGACCGCCACCGCCCCCGGGGGGACGCACGAAAGGGTAGGCCATGAATCTGCGAGCACCGGTCACGTTGCTGGACGTGGCACAGCGTGCGGGCGTGTCGGTCGCGACCGCCTCCCGCGTGCTGAACGGCGGGGACCGTGTGCCCCGTCCGGAGTTGCAGGAACGGGTGAAGGCCGCGGCCGACGAGCTCGGCTACACGCCGAACGCACAGGCGCAGGCGCTGGCCAAGTCGTCGACGAACGTGGTCGGCATCCTGGTGCACGACATCGAGGACCCGTACTTCGCCGCGATCGCGAACGGCGTGATGCGCGCCGCCGACGAGCGGCACCTGCTGGTGATGATGGCCAGCACCTTCCGGGACGCGGAGCGCGAGATCGCCTACCTGTCGTCGCTGCGGGCACAGCGGGCGCGCGCCGCGGTGATGATCGGTAGCCGGCGGACGGACAGCGAGAGCCTGGCGCGGACGGCGGCCGAGGTGGAGAGTTTCCTCAACTCCGGCGCGGGTCTCGCTCTGGTCAGCCAGTCCGGGATGCCCGCGCACACGGTCGAGCCGGACAACCGTTCGGGGTCGGCGGACCTGGCCCGCGCGCTGGTCGGACTCGGCTGGCGCAAGTTCGCCGTACTGGGTGGGCCGGAGACGCTCGCGACGGCGCGCGATCGGCGCGACGGGTTCGTCGCCGGACTCGCCGAGGCGGGGCTGGCGCCGGTGGCGGTCGAGGCCGGCGACTTCACGCGTGACGGTGGGTATGCCGCCGCGGAGCAGTTGCTGGACCGCAACGCCGACATGGACTGTGTGTTCGCGGTCAACGACGTGATGGCCGTCGGCGCGATGTCCGCGTTCCGTGCCCGCGGTATCGACGTACCGGGCCGGCTCGGCGTCGCCGGGTTCGACGACATCGCGACGCTGCGGGACGTGTGGCCGGGTCTGACGACCGTGCGGCTGCCGCTGGAGCAGATGGGCCGCCGCGCGCTGGAGCTCGCGATCGAGGGCGGCGACGCGACGACCGAGACGTTCAAGGCCGAGGTAGTACTGCGGGAGAGCACCGCACGGCACTGAAATATGCTCGTCCGGTGACCGTCTCCGAGATCTTCGACCCGTCGGCCTGGAAGCAGGTGGACGGCTTCGAGCTGACCGACATCACCTACCACCGTGCGGTCGACGCCGGGGTGGTGCGGATCGCGTTCGACCGGCCGGAGGTGCGGAACGCGTTCCGGCCGCAGACCGTCGACGAGCTGTACCGGGTGCTGGACCACGCGCGGATGTCCACCGACGTGGGCTGCGTGCTGCTCACCGGCAACGGGCCGTCGCCGAAGGACGGCGGCTGGGCGTTCTGCTCGGGCGGGGACCAGCGGATCCGCGGCAAGGACGGGTACAAGTACGCCGAGGGCACGACCGCCGAGAGCATCGACCCGGCGCGCGCCGGCCGGCTGCACATCCTCGAGGTTCAGCGGCTGATCCGCTTCATGTCGAAGGTCGTGATCTGCGTCGTTCCCGGGTGGGCCGCGGGCGGCGGTCACAGCCTGCACGTAGTCGCGGACCTCACGCTGGCGTCGGCGGAGCACGCGCGGTTCAAGCAGACCGACGCGGACGTGGCGTCGTTCGACGGCGGCTTCGGTTCGGCGTACCTGGCGCGGCAGGTCGGGCAGAAGTTCGCGCGGGAGATTTTCTTCCTCGGCGACGAGTACTCGGCCGAGGACGCGTACCGGATGGGGATGGTGAACAAGGTCGTCCCGCACGCCGAGCTCGAGGCCGTGGCGCTGGAGTGGGGCCGGAAGATCTGCGCGAAGTCCCCGACGGCGCAGCGGATGCTGAAGTACGCGTTCAACCTGATCGACGACGGTCTGGTCGGTCAGCAGTTGTTCGCCGGTGAAGCCACCCGGCTCGCCTACGGCACCGACGAGGCCGCCGAAGGACGCGACTCGTTCCTGGAGAAGCGGCCGGCCGACTGGTCGCCGTATCCCTACGCTTTCTAGGGTTTGTGCCACTTCTGGTCGGGTGTGCCGCCGCAGGTGCGCAGCACGAGGTTGCCGCCGTTCGCGGCGCTGTCGGCGGTGACGCACTTGCGGGCGGTCGGGTTGACCAGCTCGTGATTGCCGTTCAGCGTGAACTTCTGCGCCCAGCCGCCGTTGCAGTTCACCAGCTGGACCTGCGTGCCGTCCGCGGTGGCCGCCCACGCGAGGTCCATACACAACCCCAGTGATCGCACGGTGCCGTCCGGCCCGAAGGTCCACGCCTGGTTGGCGCCGCCGTTGCAATCCCAAGCCTGCAAGGGCGTTCCGTCCCGGCCGACACCGTCGCCGGCGTTGCGGACGTCGATGCAGCGCTGGGTCTGGTCGTTGCGCAGGACAACCGGTGCGGCCGCGGCCGGCGGGTTCGCGGTCCGCGCGTCGGTGCTCCGCGCGGGCGGCTTCGCCGTCACCGTCGTGGTGGCGGTCGTCTTCGTCGTCGCGGTCGCGGTCGCGGTTGTCGTGGCGGTCGCGGTCGTGGTGGCCGTCGCCGTGGCGGTCGTGGTCGTGGTGACGGTCGGCGGCTTGCCCGGGGCCGGCGGCTTCGCGGTGACCGTGGCCGGAGGCAACGTCACGGTGACACCGGGCAGGATGACGGTCTTCACCACCTGCTGGGGCTCGGCCTTGACCGTCGTCGTCTTCGTTGGCCCGGCCACCAGTCGTGGCGGCGGCGTCACGGTAGCCGTCGCGGTCGCGCGGCTCTGCGGTGCGTAGGCGACATCGGTGGTGTACGCCGGACCGGAGCCGCCGCGGGTGATCGCCGACGCGCCGATCGCGATCCCGGCGATCAGCGCGGCCACGACCGCGGTGGTCGACCAGGCGCGCCGATCGGGCAGGCGGCTGATCCGGGGCAGCCCGGGACGGCTGGCGAAGGTGTCCGAGAAACGTGACGTTCCGGAGGATCGGCGTGACCGCACGTCTGCTCCTCAGCTCTGGGACGGGGGCGGTGAGCGTCTCTTGGCCGAGGATGACCCGAGCTCCCCGCCGCCGTCAAACATTGCGCAAGATCGTGACATCGATCACCGCATGAGATCAGATTGTTGCTGAGTGTTCATCCGATGGCATTGCCATGAGAGCGTTCTCAACCTATTTTCGGTCCCGCCAGGTTCTCCGCTTCCGTCGCCCACGAGGGAGATCCATGATCGACGAGCTGATGCGCCGGACCACCGTCATGGAGCATTGTCTGGCAGAGCGGGAAAGCCTTCGCCGCTACGTCACCGGCATCCTCGGCCGGGACAGTCATGCCGCTGAGGACGTGGTCCAGGAGACCCTGCTGCGCGCGTGGCAGTTGGCCGAGCGGATCGACTGGCAGGACCGGCCGGTGCGGATGTGGCTGTTCCGCGTGGCCCGCAACCTGGTCGTCGACCATCACCGCCGCGCCGGCCGCGCCGTACCCGTGGGGCTCGGCGCGACCGAGCTGGAGGAGCCGCGCAGCCAGCCCGACCCGGCCGAGCAGATCATCGACCGCCGGGTGCTGGTCGACGTCCTGCGGCGGCTGTCGCCGGCCCACCGCGAGGTCATCGCCCGCGTGCACCTGCTCGGTCATGCCGGCGAGGAGGTCGCGGCCGTGCTCGGCGTACCGGTCGGCACGGTCAAGTCGCGGGCGCACAACGCCGTCCGGCAGGTCCGGGCCGAGCTCACCAGGTCGGATTGGGCCGGAGCCGCCGCGTGACGGCCTTCGGCGGTGGCGGCGGGATCCGCGGGTACCTCGGGTACGCCGGGCTGGTCCTGTTCGCGCTCGTCCTGCTGAACCTGCTGGTCCGTCGCCTCGGTGGGTGGCGGCGGCTGCTCGGCTGGATCGGCCGCCAGGTCAAGCAGGCCGTCCGCGCGTTCACCGAGCCGATCGCGGCCCGCCGGCGGTACCGTCGCCGGCTTCGCCTGCTGGTCCGGATGCTGCGCGACAGCGAGGCGTGGGCCGAGGCGGAGCGCGCGATGATCGCCGCAGCGGGCATCAGCCCGGGAGTGGCGCCGTACGCCGTGGCGCTGGCGAGGCGCCGGATCGGGGTCCTGGTCGCCGGGGCGTCGGACCTGGAGCCGCCGGAGCCGTGGAGCGCGGACGCTGAGGACCCGCGGCTGTGGTGGATCGATCGCTCCGAACTGCCGGACAACGGCTCTGTCCGCGAGATGCCGTTGCTCGTCTGCGTCGGGACCGACAGCACCGGCGGGCACGTGATGATGCTCGACCTGCTCTCCGGCCCCCGCACGCTGTCGGTGTACGGCGTGGAGCGCACGGCCCGCGCGGTCGTCCAGGCGATGGCCGCGCAGCTCGACGTCCGGCTGCCGGTCGGCGCGATCGAGGTTGCCGAGGGCATCCATCCGCGGCACGACGGGTTGCCGCTGGAGGAAGCGGCGCGGCGCCTGGGCGCCTGGTACGTCGTCGGCGCCGGGCCGCTGGACGCGCCGCTCCAGGCCGGTCGCCGGATGCTCAGCCTCGGGGTGGCACGCGGCAGCTGCCGCCTGCTGGAGGTGCTGCCGGACCAGACGCTGCGGCTGCACGGCGGCGCGTCCTGGCTGCGGATCGATCCGTTGCCGTTGGCAAAGGCTGTCGCGCGGTCGATCCGGCGGCTGCCGGCGCACGAGTTCGAGAGCGGTACGCCGTTCAGCCCGGAGGCGGTGAGCACGGACGACCTGGACGACCTGCAGCTGCCGGACGGGTCGGTCGGCGTCTCCGCGGTCACGGACCGCAAGGAGGCGTCGTGGAGCTGAATCTGACGACCGTGGACTCCCGCTCCGGGTCCCGCTCCGACCAGGTCGTGCGGATCCCGTCCGGTCTGTCGGTCGGCGGTCTCGCCGACGGCCTCGGCAAGCCCGGTACGACGCTGTTCCTCGGACGCCGGCGCCTGGACCCGGCGGCGCCGCTCGCCAGGTCCGGTGTCCGCGACGGCGGTGTGATCGGGCTCGGCGGCGCGGTCGACGTACCGGATCTGTTGCAGGGCACGCCGAACGGCCATGCGCCGGTCACGGTCGAGCTGCACGCGGTCTCGGGACCGCAGGCCGGACGGGTCTGGCGGGTCGGGCCCGGAAGCCACGAGATCGGGGCGGACGCGCGGTGTGCGATCCGGCTGGCAGGCACCGGCGTCCCCGAGCGCGGGCTGTGGGTGACGGTCGGGCCGGCCGGTGAGGCGTTCTGGCACCGGACGGAGGATCTCGCCGGACTGGTGTCGAGCCGCCGGATCGGGCCGCCCGAGGACGACGCGGCGACCAGCGCCATCCGTGTGCACGACGACGAGACCGCGCACGAGCCGGTGGTGGTCGTCGACCCGGACGACGTGCCGATCGGTCAGGTGAACGGGTGGCCGCCGGACGAGGACCTCGCGGTCGGCCCGGTGCTGCTGCGGTGCAGCGGGTCGCTCGAGCCGCCGGCCGCCGTACGACTGGCCGACGACGGGTTCCGGCTCGACTACAACCGGCCGCCGCGGCTGGCTCCGCACCTCGACGACGAGAAGGTCCGGCTGCCACCGCCGCCGGCGCCGCCGCAGAAGCGGCCGTTCCCGTGGCCGGTCGTGCTCGCGCCGGTCGTCCTCGGCCTGGTGATGGTCGGCCTGTTCAACTCGTACTACTTCCTGGTCTTCACGCTGCTCAGCCCGCTGATGATGGGGATGAACTTCTTCTCCAGCCGGCGGACCAACCGCGCCGACCACATCGAGGCCCGGCGCAAGTACTTCGCCCGCAAGGCCGCGCTGGAGGACGAGATCTCGGCCGCGGTCACCCGGGAGCGGCTGATCCGCAACCTGACCGCGCCGGACCCGGTCCGGATCGCGCAGCTGGCCACCCGGCCGGGCAGCCGGTTGTGGGAACGCCGGCGGAGCGATCCGGACTACCTGCTGCTGCGCGTCGGTACGGCGGACCAGCCGTCGCTGAAGGAGCTCGACGACCAGGGCCGCGAGGAGAACCACCGGACGATCCGCTGGACGATCCCGGATGCCCCGATCGCGGTTCCGCTGCGTGGCCACGGTGTCCTCGGGATCGCCGGGAAGCCCGCGACCACCCGGGCGCTGGCGCGCTGGCTGGCGATCCAGGCCGCCGTACTGCACTCGCCGCAGGCGCTGCGGATCGTCGTCCTGGCCGAGGCCGACAACGCGCAGGACTGGGACTGGGTGCGCTGGCTCCCGCACCTGCGGCCGGACAAGGCGCAGGCGGCGGTGCTGATCGCGAACGACGACGCGACCACGGCAGCCCGTGTCGGCGAGCTGGTGTCACAGGTGCAGGGCCGGCACCGGAAGGTCGGCGCCGGCAGCTCGGCGTCGAACACGCCGGACCCGATCGACACCGAGATCGTCGTGATCGCGGACGGATCCCGCCGGTTGCGGGACGTGCCGGGTTTCGTGCAGGTGCTGACGGACGGGCCCGCGGTCGGCGTGTATTCCGTGTGCCTCGACAAGGAGGAGCGGCTGCTGCCGCAGGAGTGCAGCGCGGTGGTCGCGGCGGCCGGCGAGACGGTGACCGTACGGCGCCCCGGGATCCCGGACCAGAAGGCGGTCCGCGCGGATCTCGTGTCGCCGCAGTGGTGTGAGCAGATCGCCCGGGCGCTGGCGCCGGTCCGCGACGTCAGTCCGGACCACGACGCCGGCCTGCCGAAGCTGGTGAAGCTGCTGGACGAGCTGGAGCTCGAGCCGCCGACGGCCGAGGCGCTGGTGACGCGCTGGCAGCGGCGGCCGGCGAACACGTCGTTCGTGCTCGGGACCGACTTCGACGGCAAGTTCGTCATCGACCTGGTGGCCGACGGCCCCCACGGGCTGATCGCGGGGACGACGGGATCGGGCAAGTCGGAGCTCCTGCAGACGCTCGTCGCGTCGCTCGCGGTCGCGAACCGGCCGGACGAGCTGACGTTCGTCCTCGTCGACTACAAGGGCGGCAGCGCGTTCAAGGAATGCGCCGGGCTGCCGCACACGCTCGGCATGGTCACCGATCTCGACGCGCACCTGGTCGAGCGGGTGCTGGAGTCGCTGGACGCCGAGCTGCGCCGCCGCGAGCGGATCCTGGCGAACGCCGACGCCAAGGACCTGCCGGACTACCAGGCCAAGCGGGCGCTCGACCCGGAGCTCGCGCGGTTGCCGCGCCTGTTGCTGGTGATCGACGAGTTCGCGGCGATGGTGCGGGAGATCCCGGACTTCGTCCCGGGGCTGATCGGGATCGCGCAGCGCGGCCGTTCGCTGGGGATCCACCTGATCCTCGCGACCCAGCGGCCGGCCGGCGTGGTGACCGCGGACATCCGCGCCAACACCAACCTGCGGATCGCGTTGCGGGTCACCGACCAGTCCGAGAGCCAGGACGTCGTCGACGTGAACGAGGCGGCATCGATCAGCCCGGGGATCCCGGGGCGGGCGCTGATCCGCCGCGGACCGCGGCTGGCGGACCTGTTCCAGACCGCGTGGGTGGGCGCCGAGCGGACCGACGAAGCCGGATCGTCGGGGCCGAGCGGTCCGGTGGATCCGGCGGGCGTACGGGTCACCGAGCTGCCGTGGGCCGGTCTGGGGCGCGCCGTCGACCGCGACGCGGGCCCGGATCCGGACGACGAGACGGCGAACGGGCTCGCGGTGACCGACCTGCAGGCGCTCGTGGAGGCGGTGCGCGCGGCGGCGGACGAGCTGCCGGACTTCGCCGCCCAGCCGAAACCGTGGCAGCCGGCGCTGGAGCCGCAGATCCTGCTCGACGCGCTGCCCGCGACGGAGCGGGAGATGTTCGTGCCGTACGCGCTGGAGGACATCCCGGCGTTGCAGCAGCGGCGGGTGGCGGGGATCGACTTCGAGACGTTCGGGCACCTGTACGTGATCGGGGCGCCGCGCTCCGGCCGCACCCAGACGCTCCGCACGATGGCGGGCTCGGCCGCGAAGAACCTGAGTGTCGCGGACGTACACATCTACGGCATCGACGCGGCCGGCGGTGGATTGGCGCCGCTGGAGACCTTGCCGCACTGCGGCGCGGTCGTCTCCCGGCATGACATGGAGCGGATGGCGCGGCTGCTGCGGAAGCTGAACCAGGAGCTCAGCGAGCGGCAGGAACTGGCCGGGAAGCACAACGCGACCGGGCTGAACGAGCTGCGCACGTCGCTCCCGAAGGCGCAGCGCCCGGCGCATGTCCTGGTGTTCATCGACGGGTGGGACGCGTTGTCGGCGTTGCTGGACGAGCACGACCAAGGCCAGCTGCTGCAGGACGTGATGCGGCTGTTGCGCGAGGGCGGTGGTCTCGGCATCCACCTGGTCGCCACGTCGGAGCGGTCGCTGCTGGGCGGACGGCTGGCATCGCACAACGATCACAAGCTGTTGCTGCGGCAGGCCGACAAGACGGACTACCAGGCGGCCGGACTGCGGCTCGCGAAGGTTCCGGCGATGGTGCTGCCGGGTCGCGGATGGCACGTGCTGACCGCGACCGAGACACAGGTCGCCGTCCTCGCGTCCGGCGGCGGATCGGAGCAGGTCGACGCGATCAAGGCGATCGCGGCCGAGGCCGTCCGCCGGGACGCGAAGGTGCCCGCGGCACGGCGGCCGTTCAAGGTCGCGGAGTTGCCGTCGGCGGTGGAGTTCGCGCAGGCGTACGAGCGGGTTCCCGAGGCGGATCGCCGCCCGCAGTGGGGTCTTATCGGTTTGGGTGGTGACGAGGGCGGCGCGGTCGGCGTGGACCTGGCCGGCGTCGGGTCGTCGTACGCCGTCCTGGGGCCGCCCGGGTCCGGCCGGAGCAACGCGCTGTCCTGCCTGGCGGTGTCGTTGCTGGCCGGAGGCTCGTCGTTGGTCGTGATCACGCCGCGCGAGTCGCCGCTGCGGATGCTCGCCCGGCATCCGAACGTCACGCTGATGAGCCAGGCGGACCCGGCCGAGGACGTCCTGCGGGCCACGCTCGACCAGTCGGCAGGGCCGAAGGTCGTGGTGATCGACGACGCCGACCTGGTGATGACCGCCGCCGCGGACAAGGTGCTGAAGGACATCGTCGTCTCGGGCCGGGACCAGGGCACGGCGCTCGTCTTCGGCGCCACCACGGACGGGTTCCAGTCCGGATTGAGCGGCTGGGCGTCCGCGGCCCGCCGGGCCCGCCGCGGAGTGTTGCTCGAGGCCCGTTCCGTCTCCGAGGGCGAGCTGATCGGCGTCCGGCTGAGCCTGAACATCATCCGCGCCGCCCCGCGCGCCGGCCGGGGCTGGGCCACCGGCCCCGCCGCCCAGCCGCTCGCCGTGCAGATCCCGCTCACCGTGCTGCTCCCCGAACAACAATAAGGTGCTCCAGGCAACTGCCTGGAGCACCTCGGCGTGGCGGCGCTATTTGGCCTGGTTCAGGCTGTTGCTGATCCCCTGGTCGAACTCCTCGGCGTTCTTCTTGATGCTGTTGAACATGTCCGAGAAGTCCTGGATGCCCTTGACCGCGGCCTTCAGGCTGGTGTCGAAGTTGTTGTAGGTGTTCCGGATGACCTCGCTGGACTGCTTGAAGACCATGCCGTCGTCGACCAGGGTGTTCACCCGCGTGCGCAGGTTCTCGATCATCGGGGAGATCTGGTCGTGGGCGTTGGTCATCAAGGTGGTGACCTCGACGATCTTCGGGTAGTCGAGGTTGATGCCGTCGTACGCCATTGCTGCGCTCGCTTTCTGGTGGGGAACAGCGGGAATCAGGGGGGCTACTCGTCGTCGTCGGCGTTGGCCGCGACGCTCTCGGGCGTCTCGACCCACTCGGCCGGGGAGCCGTCCGGGTTGTTCGGGCCCCGGGTGAACTCGCTCCAGGTGCCGTCGCTGTTGGTGGTCTTCATCGTGCCGCTGCCGTTGCTCTGCAGCTGGGTGTCGTTGTGGACCGTGCTGCCGTCCGGGTACTCGCTGTCGGTGATGATGTGGTGCCGGTCGTCGCCGTACGTCGTGACCGAGTGGTAGGTCTTCCCGTCGTAGGTGACCGTGGTCTCCTCGCGGGTCACGTTGCCCTTGTCGTCGACGTCCAGGTGGGTGTGGATGTTGCCGCGGTCCGTGGTGATGGTCTGGTCCAGCGGCGGGTGGTCCCCCGGATTCGTCGCGCTGCAGAAGTCCGGCCGGTCCGCGACCGGGCCGGTGCACTGGTCCTGGTGGGCCTGGTAGTAGTCCCACTGCGACTTGTCGCGGTAGTAGTTCGACAGGGCGAGGTTGCTGTTGGTCGCGTTCATCCCCTGGGAGATCTCGGCATCGAACTGCAGGAAGGCCTCGCCGACCGAGCCGAACGAGTTCGCGAGTTCCTTGAGGCCCTTCTCGGCCTTGGTCATCGTGCCTTCGGCGTTCGAGTGCAGGTCGGTGATCGCCGACGCGATCGTGCTGCTGCCCAGGACGGTGCCGTCGTCGTACGCCAGCGTGCTGAACAGGCTGTCGTCCAGTGTCGGCTTGATGTTCCCCGCGAGTTCTTCCAGGTCGACCTTGGCGTCGTTGAGCAGGTTGTAGTCCATCTTGAGTTTGTCCGGCACAACCCCTCCTCGGCGTCGGGTGGTTCCGTACTGACCACGCCGCAGCGACGGCCCGGGTTCATTTCGATCTGAACCCGGGCGGTGGGTACGGCGTGGTCTGGGTAGAGGCACCGGATCGGACAGGGAGGGAACGCATGCCACGGCCGAGCGACTGGGACGCCATCGGGCTGGGCGGGGACCCGACCCCGGGCGATCCCGAGCAGATCGGTCAGCTGGCCGAGGTGCTGCAGAAGCTCGGCGGCAAGGCGCGGGAGATCTTCAACGCCATCGAGTCGGTGATGAACACCAACAACGACAGCGTGTTCGTCGGCGCCACCGCGGACGCGCTGCGCGGCAAGGTGGACGGCCGGTTGCGCGGGCACGTCGAGGACGTGGCGAACGCGTTCGAGACCTCGGCGCAGGCGCTGCGCGACTGGCGCGGTGTGGTCGAGGAGCAGCAGCGCAAGGCGGACGCGGCGCTGAACGCCGGCCGCGGCCTGGCCGAGGACGACCCGGACCGCGAGACCCAGAAGGGCATCGCCGAGCAGGCCGGCCGGGACCAGTCCGACCAGGCGTCGACGTACGCCGGCCGGATCAACGGCGTGTCGGACATCCAGTTGCCGATCTCGGAGTGCGAGGCGTTCTGGGAAGCGTTCAAGTGGCTGGCGATCATCCTGATCATCCCCGCGCTGATCTTCGGCGGCCCGATCGCGCTGCTCGCGCTCGGCGTCAACCTGGCGTTGTTCATCAAGACGATCGTGGACGTCGCGAACGGCGACGCGACGTTCCTGGACCTGTTCCTGGCCGGCCTCGGCCTGATCGCGCCGACCACCAAGGCGCTGCCGATCTTCAGCATCCTGAAGGGCATCGCGAAGGGGATCGGCGCCGGCGTCAAGGGCATCGCGAACACCTTCCGGACCGTGTTCAGCAAGGACTTCCTGTTCAACAGCCTGCTGGTCGGGCTGAAGGGGATGCCGATGCTGGCCAACCTGGCGATCAAGGAGACCGGGCTGTTCGTGGTCTCGAACATCCGGAACTTCGCGATCACCACCGGGCAGTTCGTCGGCCGCTTCGACAAGATCGCGCTCGGTGCGTTCAACTCGTTCAAGTCCGGGATCACCACGTTCCGGCCGGGGTCGATCCTGACCGGCTTCCAGACCGCCTGGAAGGGTCTCACCACCTCGAAGTTCGGGCAGTTCGTCAGCGCGCACTTCGGCGGTCTGCAGTGGACCCGGATGATCCTCCCGGTCGCCGCCGACGAGATCCGCGCCTTCAAGGCGCTCGGGCTGTCCAACTTCCAGGCCTTCACCCAGGCGCTGAAGGTCGGCGTGGTCGGCCGCGGAGTGTTCGCGCAGAACGTCTTCGGCCTGCCGACCGTCGGCGCGATCGGTCGCGGGATCGGCGCCATCCCGATCGAGACCGGCGCCGGCGCCGGGGCTGGGAAGACCAGCTTCCTGCAGCAGCTGATCAAGCCGGAGATCCGGATCCCGTCGGTGCACATCAACAGCATCGGGCTGGCCACCGAGGGCGGCTTCAAGGGCGGCCAGGTGTTCCACGCGATCGACGAGCTGCACCTCGCCCCGATGCAGAACATCGGCGGTACCAAGATCGGGGTCAGCGTGCACACGCCGACCACGGTCACCACCGGCGGCGTCCACATCCCCGCCACCGCCGGTACGCCGAGCGCCGTCAACGTGATCACGAACATCCCGTCGCCGCACATCGGCACGCCCGCGACCAGCGGCACCAACGGGATCAACGGGCTGGTCCAGGGCCTGCCGAACCAGGGCCAGATCGGTACGCCGGTCCTCAACGGCGTCAACCACGCGATCCCGGCGCCGGTCAACGGTACGACGGTCACGCCGCACATCAACGGCACCCAGATCGCGCAGCCGGTGAACGCGAACGTCGGCTCGTTGCACATCTCGACGCCGGGCACGACCAGCATCAGCGACCTGGTCGGCTCCGGGCTGCGGAACAACCCGCCGACGATCTCCTCGCACTTCGCGACCACGATCGGCGAAGGGACGTCGCACGGCTTCCAGGCGAACCACATCCGGCTGTCGATCGACGAGATCGTCAACCTGCCGACGTCGTCCGCGCACGGCGGCACGCACGCCGTGAGCACCCCGACTGTCGACCGCGTGAATGCCGCGCTCGATCTGTTGACCGGCGGCCCGGCCAACCTGAAGGTCGGTGCCCCGGGCAACCTTCATGTCGACACGCCGACGGTGGGCGGTGCGCAGAACGTCGCCGCGCCGCCGGCCGCCCACGTGCAGCCAGTCGGCGTACCGAAGTCCGACGTACCGGTCCAGCCTGCGCTGCAGACGGGCGGGACGCCGGGCGTGCCGAACTCGCCGGGCGTGCCCGGCGCCGGGTCCGGTGGTCATTCGTTCACGCCGGGGAAGACCGAGATCCCGTTGACCGGGCTGCCGGATCATCCGGGGGTCGTGGTGAAGGTGGAGCGGTTCGAGGGCGGCGTGACGCAGTTCAACCTGCACGGCGGCGGGCCGAACGGGCGGCTGGATCCGCTGAGCGGCGGCCACGTGCGGTTCACCGACACGTCGACCGGTACGACGACCCGCTTCGACAGCAGCGGGATCGTCGTCGACCAGGGCGTCCGGCTGACCAGGGCCGACGGGCTGCCGCGGATCGACGACCGTGTGCTGATCAAGCAGCCCGACGGCCAGTTCCGGGTCACCAGCCTGGACGGCCACGTCGTACCCGAGCATCTCAACGTGCGTCAGCTGGACACCGGCGGCGTGCAGATCCTCGGCAAGGACGGCGCGAGCTGGCACTACAGCGCGAACGGCAAGCTGGAAGGGCAGAACGCCACATCGTCCTGGAACAGCGATGCCGCCGCGAAGGCCGGCGTTTTCCGCAAGCCCGGCGACACCGACGCCGCGGTCAACGCGCGGATGGACGACTTCACCAGCGTCCAGCGGGCGCAGCAGAACGTCGACGTCGCGCACGAGAACGTGGCGATCCACGGCGAGCGCGCCGACGGTCCGTCGACCGCGCCGTCGGTCGGTGAGCAGGTGCACCTCGACCTGCACGCCGCGCAGAACGATCTGGCCGCGGCGACGAACGCCTTCGAGGGCAAGCACGGGGTCAGCGCCGACGGGCTCCAGCAGCAGCTCGACACCGTCGTCCTGGACTCGTTGAAGGAGCGTCCGCGGCTGCTCGGCGGCGGAGGCCGGACGTACGACCTGCCGGGCAACGCCGGTGTGCACTTCCAGGTCAGCGGGTCGAAGGTCGTCATGGACGGGCCGGGCGCGGAGGCGTTCACTCCGGTCGTCACCGGGCGGTCGCTGACCATCAGCGGGGCGGACGGTCACACGTGGTCGTACCGGCTCGGTTTCGGTGGCAGCGCGAACCTGGTCGGTGAGTCGTTCCCGTTGAAGGGTGGGCTGTTCGGCGGGCATTCGGTCGCGCTCGAAGGCAAGCTCGGCAGCCTGGACCACGGTCTCGTGGTCGACGGCGCCGGCAAGCAGTGGCCGGCGAAGCTCGTCGACGACTCGCTCGTGGTCGGGTCGCCGCAGGGGCCGATGCGGTACGACCTCGACGGCACCTTCCGTACGACGGACGTCACCGCGACCGGGCACCTGCCGGCCCCGGTGACACCGTCGCATCTGACCGGGACGGACGCCGTTCGGTGGAGTGCCCAGGTCGATCTCGCGCGGACGCATCTGACGGCGGCCTCGTCGGACAAGGCGGTCGAGGCGGTGATGCGGGACGTAGTGGGCGGGTCGTTCACGTCCAAGCGCGGTTTCGAGGGGTTCGTGAAGCCGAGCGCGCTCGAGGGCGACCAGCTGATCGCGAACGTCCGCCGGTTCGACAGCGTCACCAAGGACCTGCTCTTCAAGGGGCCGACGGACAACATCACCGTGTACCGCGGCGTGTCGATGGATCCGCTCAGCGCCAAGGCGGACTCGTTCGTCGAGCGGTTGCCGATCTCGACGTCGAACTCGCTGGAGTTCCAGCACGTCTGGGCCAAGAACGGGGTGCAGTCGAACCGGGTCGTGTTCGAGATCGACGTACCGCCCGCGCACGGGAAGCTGGTGATGGCGTACCCGGACCGCTACGACTTCAGCGGTCAGGCGAAGGCGTGGAACCAGAGCCAGGCGGAGATCACGCTGTCGCCGACGACGCTGGTACGGACCGGGCCCGATCGGATGGTCGGGGACCTGCGGATCGTCCCGGTGCGGGCCGAGCAGATCCCGGCCGAGCGGTTCGACGAGGTGATCCGGGCGCAGTGGCCGGGGATGTCGTCGGACGTCGCGTTCACGGACTTCGTGAAATCGTTCGAGCTGGACAATCTGCGCAAGTTCGCCGGGCTGGAGGATGTGGCGAGCCGGTCGGTGACCAGTGCGGACGGGCTGATGCACACGGTGCACGTGACCAAGCCGCGCTTCAGCGGTGAGGTGACGATCACGGTACTGCGCAACGAGCAGGCCGACTCGGTGCGTGTGACCGTCGCGGTGGATGGAGTGAACAAGTTCGATCGGAGCTGGAGCCGGCAGCAGTTCGCGACGCTGGCGACGGATCTGCGCGGGCATGTGCTGCACAACAACGAGGAGACGTTCGCGAACCTGGCCCGCCCGGCCCACTGGCCGAAGGCGTCCGGCGCGGAGGCGCTACGCCTAGCCTGGGAAAGCGACTTGGCTGCGAAGACCGCTGTTTTCCGCGTCGGCGACGAAACAGACGCCGTCGTCAACGCGAAGATGGCCGACTTCGGCGCCATCCAGAAGGCCCAGGCAAAGGTAGACGCCGCCCTGGACGACGTCGCCCTCCACGGCCACCGCGCCGACGGCCCCTCCACCGGCCACACCGTAGGAGACCAGGCCCACCTGAACCTCCGCACCGCCCAAGCCGACCTGCAGGCCGCAACAACCACCTTCGAGTCCAAGTACGGCCTCCAGGTAGCCGACATCCAAGCCCAACTGGACACCCTCACCACCCAGTCCCTCAAAAACCGCCCCCGCCTCCCCGGCGGCATGGACGGCCGCACCGCCCCGGCGCCTGCCGGGACCGGGCACGCCGCCCCCGCACCTGGGACGACCGGTCATGGGGCGCCGCCGCCCCCGCCCCCACCGCCTCCGGGCGTGGGGCACGCGGCTCCGCCGGCTCCGCCTCCTCCCGTTGGGACCGGGCACGTCGGCGGAGGGCGTACCGGGCCTGCTCCGGAGCGGACGCAGCAGACTGCTGCGCCGGGCTTCCGGAAGGAGTTCGACGGGGCCTCGTACGGGAGTGAGAGTGAGCTCGGCGGGTTCGTGGTCGCGATGCCGGAAGGGACCAACCGTACGTTCGCCTTCGTCAAGGAGGTCGGCTCGGACGACCCGCTGATCATGGTCACCAAGGACATGAGCAACGGCGTCTACCGCAACCCGGACAACCTCCCGCAAGCATCAGGCGGCAACTGGCGGACGCACACCGTGGAGCTGGTCAGCTATCCGGCCAAGGTCGGCGACAACGCCGGGATCGCCGTCCGCGACGAAGCGACCCAGTTCCTGCTCGACGTGTTCAAGGGCCGGATCAGCCTCGCCAACCACCGCCCGATGGAGCCCGTCATCTCCCCGGACGGCCGTTTCGCCCTGCAGATCACCAACGACCGCCATGTACTTGCCAGCGGCAACGGCATGCACCTGGACGAACCCGGCTCGGTCACCATGCCCCCGGGCGGCCAGCAACTGACAGTCGGCGTGAAGGCAACGGACTTCAGCGGCGCCGCGAGCAACGACCTCCGCCTCCTCGACAACCCCTGGTACCAACCCGAGTTCGCCGCCGACGACGCCCTCCGCGCCGTCTCGCACCAGCTCGACAACCCCCAGCAGGTCGAGAACGCCTACACCTACCTCAAGTCGATCATGAGCTTCACCGCGAAGCAGGTCGACAAGCACGGCATCCCGATCGGCGACTACCCCGGCAAGGCGCCGTACCGCGGTCTCACCGACCCGGCGGTGAAGAACGACTGGGCCGTCCTGCCCCGGACCCGCCCGAACATCGTGCTCGAGTCCCTCACCGGCCCCGACCGCGCCGCAACCCTGAAGCTGCTCCGTGAAACCCCGCCGGTCGGCGACGCCGCGATCTGGAAGGAAGTCCGCCAGTACCTGCTCGGCGGCGGCGAGGTCGCGGGCCACGGCATCAACAACGCGACGATCGCCGGCGAGAAGGCCCTGCTGTTCGAGTTCCGGACCGTTCCGGACGGCCTGAAGCACCTGGTCCCGAAGCAGGCCGCACCGGTCGTCAACGTGACCGACACCCTGGCCGGTCTCGGCCCGCGCCGCGCCGACGTGGTCCGGCAGCTCGACACCGTCCTCAGCGACCCGGCCAACCGCGCCGACTTCTCCAGCTGGTTCGGCGAGCTGAAGCCGAACCTGGCCGGCCGCCCGCCCGAGAAGCTGATCGGTATCGCCAGCGCCGCGCAGAAGGCCGAGTGGCTGATGACCCACCGCCCGGTCGCCTGGCAGGGGCTGGTCCAGGAGCCGGTCGTCGTCAACATGGTCCACACGGTCCACACCCCGCCGCCACCGCTCCGTCAGCACCAGCTGACCGGCGCCTTCGACAACCACACTGTCGTACGACCGACCGGAGCCCGGCCGCACATCACCGGCCCCGACGCCCGCTTCTTCGAGGTCCAGGACTTCGGCGCCAACGGGTTCCGCGTCATCGGTCCGGACGGCCAGACACAACGCTTCGGCGCGGACGGAGCCAAGCTGGGTGAAGGCCTCGTACTGCGGGACCCGCGCGTCACCCGCTTCACCGAGGGCACCCACCTCGTCGACGCGCAGGGCACCACGATCCCGAACGTCCGGGTGTTCAACGTCCAGGGCGGCGGCGTCCGGATCGTCGGCCCACACGGCCAGATGCAGCGGTACGGCGCCGACGGCGCGCATCTCGCCAACGGAACGGCGCTCAACGACCCGTTCCACCTGCGCGGCTCGTTCTTCACCGAACCCGACGGCGCGGGCGGACTGCGCGCGGTGGACCTGAACGGCACCCCGCTCCCGCACGCGACCGTCGAGCACCTGCCGAACGGACAGTTCCGGGTCGCGGACAACGCGCTCGGCGACGTCCGCTGGCACGGCCAGGACGGCCTGTACCGCGGCTCCGGGATCCGGGTCGCGGACCCGGCGCACCCGGGCCAGGTCTTCCTCTACCACCAGCTCGGCCGCGAGCCGGTGCTGCTCGACAACACCGGCGCGCAGCTGCCGGGCACCGTCACCACCTTCGAGGGCGGCTTCCGGGTCACCGAGGCGAACGGGATCGCGCGCACCTTCGACGACGCCGGGATCTACGTCGACCGACGCATCCCGCTCGGCGGCGGACCGAACCCGCAGCAGCTCGTGATCCACGACGTCGACAACCACCTCACGCTGCACGACCCGGGAGGCGCCGGCCGCACCGTCGAGCACGTCCAGGGCGGCGGCTACCGGGTCGTTGACGGCGGCAACTACTACGTGTACGACGGAAACGGCACTTTCCTGGCGCACGGTCACACCGTCAACCTGCCGGGAGAAAACGGATTCCTGGAGATCGCCGGGACGACCGGGCGCCGACTCGACGGCAATTACCAGCCACTGCCGGGCCGGACGGTCACGTTCGACGCGGCGACAGGCGAGATCACGGTCACCCGCGCCGGCGGACACGACGTGTTCGACCAGCAGGGCGTCGTACTGCGCGAGGTCACCGACCTGGACGGCCACGGTCTCGGCGCCGGCACCACCCGGGTCACCCGCGACCAGAACGGCGTCGTCACGCTGACCGACCGCAACGGTGTCGCCGTACCGACTCCGCACCGGGTCACGATCGACCAGCACGGCGGCGTACGGCTCGAGATCGACGTCCCCGGCAGCCCGCGGAACGGCGAGTTCCACGTGTTCTCCCGCGACGGCCATCTCACCGAGCAGGGCTTCCCGGTGGTCCGCAACGGCCGCCCGACCGAGTTCACGTACGTCGTCAACCGCACCGACAACACCTGGCGCCGCGTCGACCAGGCCCACCAGAACGGCACCGGCAGCTTCCAGCACGGCAAGGTCGACATCGTCGGCCTCGACAACGGCCGGATCCGGTTGCAGAGCTCGACCGCCAAGGAGGTCGAGGTCTTCGAACGGCGCTGGCTGCCGGACAACACGATCCTGGACAGCTTCCGCAGGACCGACACCCTCGGGTACGGCGCGTTCGACCGCCGGACGACGTGGGCCACGTACGACGCGAACGGCGCCCTGACCAACTGGGGCAAGCGGCACTTCGACACCGGTGGGTCGGCCTGGCGGGACTACGACCACCACGGCAACTCCGTCCGCGACTACCAGCAGGGCCTGCAGAAGTACGCCAACCCGATCGCGGAGCAGCCGACGCCGTTGGGCAAGGCCGACAAGGAGATCACCGGTCACGTCCTCGCGATCAAGGACGGCCGGGCCTGGACCTGGCACCGCTACGACGCGCAGGGCGTGCACATCGCCGACGGGAACCGGACGCTGGAAAGGATCGGGGAAGGCTGGACCGACATGGTCCGGGTGATGGAGGACGGCAACGAGGTGACCCGGGTCGCGCAACAGAAATGGGGCACCTGGCACGGGCCGGACACCGCCCGGCAGTACCAGGAGTTCAAGCTCGAGGCCGGCGCCGCCCATCCGACCCGGTCCGGCGAGTTCGAGGTCCGCTCGCCACAGCTCAAGTCGGTCGGCAAGGGCGAGCTGCTCGACAACGGCGCCCTGCTCAAGACGGTCCGGCAGGGCGACCAGCGGCCGCCGGCCTGGGTACGGCAGAACTTCCTCGACAACCCGCCCACGGTCGGCAGCGTCGCGCACATCTCCGGCGACAACCGGTTCCAGATCTTCCGCTGGGACACCTCCGGCGAGGGTATCGCCGGCGGGCGCGGCGTCCGGTACGTCGGCGCCGACGAGTCGGTCGTGGACGTGAACCTCAACGGCGAGTTCGTCCGCTCGAAGGGCACGCTGCACGACGGCACCGAGCTGAAGGTCGGCGATCACGCGACCACGCCCGGCACCGCGCACCCGAACTCGACCACGCCGTGGACGGCGGGTGACGTGAACGGCTGGCGGGTGTTCGACAACAACAACGGCTGGCAGGACGTCGCGGAGGTGGCCGGGCTGCAGGGCTGGACGGTGGTCCGCGAGAGCCACCCGGGCGGCGCCGTCCGCGAGTACCCGCGGCCCGCCGATCGCAACATCTGGGTGCAGCGCGACGCGCACGGCAACCTGGTCGGCAGCTCGCACCAGACCCCGACGCCGGTCGGCGGCAACCATCGGTACGTGGTCGCGACCGGCGCGGCCGATTCGTCGCGCTGGCGCTGGCAGGAGCTCGACCACCACGGCGTACAGCTCGCGGGCCGGGAAGGCGACCGCTTCCACTTCAAGGGCTCCGGCGACGAGCGGATCAGCTGGGACGACTCGTTCCGCGACTTCGATGCCGCCGGCAACCTGATCCGCGACCGGCACCTGCTCGACGAGGGGCGGTACGTCGAGTCGTGGCAGGACGGCAACGGGTGGAAGGTCGGCGAGTTCGACAAGACCGGCGTCGAGGTCGCCGGCAGCACCCGGCTCGACCGGCAGTGGCTGGCCGCCGACGGGACCTGGCAGCAGAACTGGACGGCCGGCGGGCAGCATTTCCGCGACAGCCTGCCGCCGAACGGGCAGGTGCCGGCGCAAGTGCTCCGCGAGACGCCGACCCACGTCGGGGACGGGCGGCCGATCCGCGTCCGCGAGTACCAGCTCGACAACGGCCGGACCGATCTGCGGCAGTGGAAGGAGTTCGACTTCGACAAGGTCGTCCGCGAGCGGGTGGCCTCGGGCAACAACTTCCTGGAGACCGACAAGATCCACGGACAGTGGAAGCTGTACGACCAGCAGGGCGGCGTGATCGGGGAGCGCTCCGACAACGGGCTGGTGTTCGAACTGCGGGACGGGCGTCTCACGCTGACCGGCAACGAGTTCGATTTCCGCGGCGCGCTGACGGAGTACCGCGGCTGGAACTCGCGGATCGGCGACGCGCAGCGGCAGCCCTGGCTGATGCAGTCCGACTGGACGCTCGCCGACAAGACGCTGACCCCCGGCGGCAACGCGTTCCGCGAGGCGAACTACGCGCCGTTCTCGCGGTTGCTCACGCAGAAGGTGCTGCTCCAGGTCGGGACCGAGTTCCTCCTGGACTACGCGGCCAGCTTGATGATCCTGGGCATCGTGGCGGAGGCGCAGAACAAGCCGTTCACCGGCGACGACGCGCTGAAGGCACTGATGAACGGCGCTGTCGGCGCGACGCTGAAGACGGTCGCCGGTGCGGCGCTGACCGAGTCCAAGCTCGGCGGATCGCTGCGCACCCTCAAGCAGAGCATGGGGAACCTGGACGGCGGCAAGCTGATCACCAAGCGGCCGAACAACAACGACGCCACCTGGGGCGTCGAGTGGGCCGGCAACACCAGCCCGGTGCGGTGGCGCGGCGGCATCTTCGACTACAGCCTGAACATGATGCTGCTGCCGCTCACCGGCTTCGTGAACGGGACCATGAACGCGGCGATCTTCGGCGTCCCCAACGCCGACGGCAAGACCGTCAAGCTGTCCGGCTGGGAGGCCGTCGGCGAGGGCGGGATCGCGGTGCTGTCCGGGTACGCGATCGCCAACAGCCTCGGCCTGGTGAAGCTGATCGGCGGCAACTTCGGGGCCGGCCGGTTCTTCCAGAAGGGCGGCGTCGCCGACATCGTGCTGACGATGCCGCTGCGGCTGTTCGAGAAGGGCGTCGGCGGCGTGTTCCTGGCGCCCGCGATCCGGGCGTCGATCAACCCGTCGTGGTATCAAGTTCCGCTGACTCTTCCTCCGGTCGAAGGAGCACCGTGACCAACCGCTACGTGGCCCCGCGCGGCCGGGGGACCTACCGCCGCATCTCGGACGCGCTCAAGGCGGCCGCGCCCGGCGACGTGATCGTGGTGAGTGCCGGCGAGTACGCCGAGCCGCTCCGCCTGGACCGGTCGGTCGCCGTGGTGGCCGAGCCCGGCGGCGACGTGACGCTGGTCGGCGTACCGGGTGAGCCGGCCGTGGTGGCCGAGGGACTCGAGTGCTCGCTGCGGGGGCTGGTGATCCGGGCCGTCGGCGAGGACGGGAACACGCCGGCCGTCGGCGTCGCGCCCGGCGCGGGGCTGCTGCTCGACGACTGCACGATCACCGGCGGCCGGATCCATGCCCGAGGCAACGAAGGCGGGCAGAGCTCGGACCTGAGCGGGTACGGCGTGACCACGCTGATGCTGCGCGGGTCCCGGGTGCAGAAGGGCCGGCTGGCCGCGCTGCACCTGTCCGGGCGGGTCCTGGCCAAGGTCGAGGACTCCGTCATCGACACGATCGACGGGATCGGGGCGGTGCTGTCCGGCCAGGCCTTCCTCGACGTGTCCCGGCTGCGGCTGCGGACGACCTCCGGCTACGGGTTCCGGCTGCGCGGGTCGAGCCGGCTCGAGGTGACTGACGGCGTACTCCGGCAGACCGGCATGGCCGGCGTACTGCTCGAGGACTCGTCGACGGCCGCGCTCACCGACGTACGGATCGAGCAGGCCGGCGGGCCCGGGATCCACGTGACCGGTACGGCGAAGGCCGAGTTGACGGACTGCCGCGTACGGAACGCGCGGGCGAGCGGTCTGGTCGTGCAGGACCAGTCGGACCTGACCGGCTCCGACTGCGTCGTCGTCGACGCGGGCGCGAACGCCTTGCTCGCCGCGGATTCCGCGACCGCGACACTCGTCGACAGCCGGTTCGACCGGTCGGTCTACAGCGCCGTCCACCTGACCGGTACGGCGGTGGTGCGGCTGACGGACTGTCTGGTGCGCGAGGGCGCGGAGCACGGCGTCCACGCGACGGCCTCGTCGCGGGTCGAGCTGACCCGGTGCGGCATCAGCGATGTCGTGCTGACCGGGCTGTCGGTGGTGGACGGCGCGACCGGCGAGGCCGTCGAGTGCCGGATCAGCGGCGGCGGGACCGGCGTACACCTGGCTTCGGGCGCGGCAAGCGGGCTGCGTGGGTCGTCGGTCGGTGGGACGGCCGGGACCGCGATCGAGCTGGCGGGCGCCGGTCTGGCGACGGTGGACGCCGTCCGGGTGAGCGGGTCGAAGGCCGCCGGGATCGTCGTCGGGGCCGGCGCGGCGGCCGAGGTCGTCTCGTGTGCGATCGAGGACTGTGGTGGTTCCGGGCTGGTGGTGTGGTCCGGGGCGGCGCCGACGGTCCGGGCCCTGCGCGTGGCGGGTGTGGCGAAGAACGGGATCTACCTGGCGGAGAAGGCGGCCGGGAAGTACGCCGACTGCGATGTGAACGGGACGAAGTATCCGGCGCTGCATCTCGGCAAGGCGGCCGCTCCGGTGTTCCAGCACCTCAGGGTCCGGGACTGCGTCGACGCGGTGGGGCAGGAGGACGGGGCGAGCCCGACGTTCGAGGACTGCACCGTGGACGGCGTACCGATGGTCGCGTCGGCCCCCGCCGTCGCCGCCGCGCTTCCGGACGTGACGACGACGCCCGCGACGCTGGACGAGAGCATGCCGCCGGACGACGAGACGCTCGAGGACGTGCTCGCGGAGCTGGACGAGCAGGTCGGCCTGGATCGCGTGAAGCGGGACGTCCAGTCGATGGTGAAGCTCATGCAGACGGTCCGGATGCGGCAGGAGGCCGGTCTGCCGGCGCCGCCGCTCTCGCGTCACCTCGTGTTCGCGGGCAACCCCGGCACCGGCAAGACGACGGTCGCCCGGCTGTACGGGCGGGTGCTGAAGGCGCTCGGCCTGCTGCGCAAGGGCCACCTGGTCGAGGTCGACCGGACGGCGCTGGTCGGCGAGTACGTCGGTCACACCGGGCCGAAGACGACCGCGGCCGTGAACCAAGCGCTCGGCGGCGTGCTGTTCATCGACGAGGCGTACTCGCTGGCTCCCGTTGGTATCGGCAACGATTTCGGCGCCGAAGCCGTGGCCACGCTGGTGAAACTGATGGAGGACCACCGCGACGACCTGGTCGTGATCGTCGCCGGGTACGTCGGTGACATGTCCCGGTTCGTCGGCTCGAACCCGGGCCTGTCGTCGCGGTTCACCCGGACGCTGATGTTCGAGGACTACACCGCCGCCGAACTGGTCGCGATCGTCGAGCACCAGGCCGGCGGCCATCAGTACGAGGTCGCACCGGATGCCCGTGTCGCCCTCGCCGACCTCTTCGAGCGGATGCCGCGTGGCGAAGGGTTCGGCAACGGCCGCTCCGCCCGCCAGGTGTTTCAGGCCATGACCGAGCGCCAGGCCCACCGGCTGTCCGAACTCGTCGCGCCGACCCCTGAGCAGCTCGTCTCGCTGGTGGCCGCCGATCTGCCGACGGACGGTTCTTAACAGTAGATCGTGTGGTCTTCACAGAAATATTCGTGCGAAGTGCTGACAGTTCGCGGTAGATCGCTTACCGTCGGGCGCTATGAACAATCTCTCCCGCCGTGGGTTGCTCGCTGGTGCCGGTGCTGTCGTCGTGGCCGGGGCCGTGGGTGCGCCCGCCTCCGCCAGTCCGTTGACCCTGACTCCCACGCGGCGGTTCGCGCTCGACGGGCCGGGCGGCGAGTTGTTTCGCAGCAAGCCGCTCGCGGACGTCACCGTGATGCAGTCGATCGCGTTCGACAACGAGAACCAGCGGCTGTTCACCGGGCAGCTGCGGGCGGGCTCGCCGTCCAGCAGCGGTGATCTGACGCTGACGCAGCTGACGCTCGCCGGTGACGTCGTCGGGCACATGTACCTGAGCGGCTTCGGCCACGCGGTCTCGATCGGCGCGGAGGCCGTCGGGCGGACGACGTACCTGTGGACCGAGACCGACGTGGACACCGCGAACGCGCGCGGCCGGCAGATCGCCCGGTTCCGCTGGGAGGACGGCGCGACGCTGACCAAGGACTCGCCGGGGCTGCGCAGCTGGAAGCCGGTCGCGGACGGTGCGGTGTTCACGCCGTCGGTGGACCAGCGGCACGGCCGGATCGGGATCCGGCACACGCTGGCCGACGGGTTCCACATCAACGTGTACTCGCTGGCCGCGGCGCGCGCCGGGGACTTCTCGCGGGTGCTCGCGTCGTTCAAGCAGCCCGCGATGACGGCGGGCATCGACTTCCAGGGCTGGGCGCTGTACGGCTCGTACGTCTACCTGTGGGAGGGCGAGGCGTACGCCGGTACGCCGGACCCCGCCACGGCGACGTCGAAGCTCTGGACGTACGACATCACCAAGGGCGAGGTCGTCGAATCCGTGCAGATCCTGGACGGCGCCGACCTGGTCTACCGCGAAGCCGAAGGTGTCGGGGTGCACATCGATCGTCTCGGCTGCCCGCGACTCTGTTTCGGCTTCGCCTCCGGCGTGACCGGCGACCGTCGGGCCAACCTCTTCTACCGGAGCAGAATGGTGTAACCGCATGGACAACCTGTCCCGCCGCGGGTTGCTGACCGGTGCCGGCGCGGTAGTTGCCGCCGGCACCTTCGGCGTACCGGCGGCCACCGCCCGGACCCTGTCCCTTCCGCCCTCCAAGCGCTTCAAGATGAGCGCGACGACCAACGAGTTCTTCCGCAGCCAGCCGCTGCGGGACGCGACCGTGATGCAGTCCTTCGCGTTCGACACCCCCAACAACCGCCTGTTCGCCGCCCAGTTGCGCGGCGGGAGCGGTGCGAACAGCGGCGATCTCGCGCTGACCCAGCTCGACTTCTCCGGCAACCAGCTGGGCTACATGTACCTGACCGGGTTCGGCCACGCGGTGTCGATCGGCGCGGAGGCGTCCGGCAGTACGACGTATCTGTGGACCGAGACCGACGTCGACACCACGAACGGCCGCGGCCGGCAGATCTGCCGCTTCCCCTGGCAGAACGGGAAGACGCTGACCTCATCGGCGGTGACGAAGTGGAAGCCGGTGGCCGGCGGAAGCGTCTTCACCCCCGCCGTGGACCAACGCTTCAACCAGCTGGGCGTCCGGCACTCGCTGTCGGACGGGATGCACATCAACGTCTACTCACTGGCGGCCGCCCGAGCCGGCGACTTCTCAACAATCCTCGCGTCCTTCAAGCAGCCGGCCCTGACACCCGGCATCGACTTCCAGGGCTGGGCCCTCTACGGCTCGTACGCCTACTTCTGGGAGGGCGAGGCCTACCCTGGCGAGCCCGACGAGACCCAGGCGACCTCCAAACTCTGGTGCTACGACATCAACGCCGGCGAACTGGTCGACTCCTTCCTCACCCTCGCCGGCAAATCCCTCACCTACCGAGAACCAGAAGGCATGGCCGTCTACGGCTCCACCGACGCCACCGCCCGCCTCTTCTTCGGCTTCGCCTCCGGCGTAACCGGAGACCGCCGAGCCAACCTCTTCTACCGCAACGACCTCATCTGATCAGCCAGCCAGTTGAAGCTCTGTAGTGCCGTGGTGGGTGACTCGGACGGTCCAATCCGCAACAGCGGGCCGTCCGATCGCCCGCCAGTCGTGGTCTGTCTGCTCGACCTCGGACCAGAGGTCACGACTGCCGATGAGATGGACGGCGGTGTCGCGGACCTGAGCCCAGCTACCGTCGGCGGCGCTCAAGGTGAT
The DNA here is from genome assembly GCF_040610805.1 of Kribbella sp. NPDC003557. Taxonomy (NCBI): domain Bacteria; kingdom Bacillati; phylum Actinomycetota; class Actinomycetes; order Propionibacteriales; family Kribbellaceae; genus Kribbella; species Kribbella sp. NPDC003557. The sequence continues at coordinate 673,742 of NZ_JBEXMY010000002.1, read as the reverse complement.
CTCGCCGTCATGGCACCAGAACCAGACGTCGGGATGGCGACGCCAGAAATACAGACCGAACGACGGGTCGTCGAAGATCGCCGATGAAAGCCCGGCCGTTCGTGTGACCAGGAGTTCAGCTCTCCGCTGGTGCTCTTCGAGGGTGAGCTCGGGGAGGCGCTGGCCGTCGTCGGCGTACTGCGGGAGTTTGCGCGCGCTCATGAAGAATCCGCGGGGTGGCATCAGCCGTCCCGTCGCGCCGCGGCCGTCCTCGTCGATCGTGAGCTTGGCCCAGGCACCGATCTGACTGTTCGAGGGTGGTCGGAGATCGGTCAGGACCAGTGCGCCGGGCTTAGCCAGCTTGATCCACTCTGTCGGAATGTTGTCGACGGCATGCGTCGCGAGAATGCGGTCGTAGCCGTCGGGAGTTGGCGTGGTCGGCGGGTGGTATCCAAGTTCGGCGAGGCGCCTCAGTGCGGAACACCGTAGTTCAGGATCGATCTCGATCGTGGTGACCGCTTCGTCCCCGAGCAGGTGACAGAGGATCGCGGCGTTGTAGCCGGTGCCGGTGCCGCTCTCGAGGACGGTCATGCCTGGTTCGATCTCGAGTTCCTCGATCATGTCGGCCATCACCGACGGCATCGACGAGGACGAACTCCACACGAAGCTGTCGGGCTGTCCTTGCACGGGTTTCGTCTGCGTCATCAACGCCTGATCGGTGTAGACGGCTTGCAGGTACTCCGGGTCCGACGGGCCGATGGTTCCGTCGAGGCGAGTGTCGCCGGCGAGGTCGGTGTCCAAACGCAGATATTCAGGTACGAAGAGATGCCGGGGTGTCTCGGCGAACGCGGCGCGCAGGCGAGGGTCGTCGAGGTGACCCTTTTGAATGATCGAGGCAACCAGTTCGCGGGCCAGTTGCTGCCAGGTCGGGTCTGTCATCGAGTAATCTCCAGAAGGTCCGCGAGTGCCGCCGTCATCGGCAGCCCGGTCTCGAGTTCGAGCCAATGCCACTGACCGGCGGTGTTGCATTCGTACCAGACCCACGTGTTGTCGTGACTGAGCCCGAAGTCGAAGGCGCCGAACAGCAGCCCGAACCGGTCGAGGTAGCGCCGGCATCGCCGTTCGACGTCCTCGGGAGTGTCGATCACCGTGTAGCTGACTTGCTCGTAGTCACGACGCCAGTCGAGGTAGGGCGAGTCGATCCGCACGCTGAAGATCTGGTTGCCGATCACAGTTGTTCGTACGTCGGCGACCTTGTCGACTCGGCGTTGGAACAGATGCAAGGTCAGGCCGAGGCTGTCGTCGAGATCCGCAACGTGTACGTCATCAACCCAGATCGCGGCCACGTTCCCATCGGGGCCAACGAGGTCGGTGTTGTGTAATGGCTTGTAGACGATCGGTCCGTGTTCTTTGGCGAAGGCGCGGGCGTCGTCGACCCGGTTGGTGATGATCGTCGGCGGGATCAGGAACCCTGCTGCGTGTGCGACCGTCAACTGAGTGGGTTTGAACTCTGCCTCCAGCGTCCGCCAGAGGTGGTTGACCCAGCGGCCGCGCACACTCGCGACGATGCCTGCCATACCGTGCCTCGCCTGTTCCTTCGCGAACTGTCCGTCGTGCTCTGTCATCGTCGGCGGGGCGGTGTACGACGACGGGCGCCGGTAATACACCGATCGCACCGAGCCGAGGTCCACAGTCCTCGTGTCGGTGTGCAGAAGACTGCCTGGGGCACCGACGTGTGCCGTCACCCCCAGATGGCCGGTGAGTACATCGGCCGGATCACAGCGGAACACAGGGAGGCCGCGGTCGTTCAGCTCGCTCACCACCACGTCCGACGTCGGATCGTCCGCGCAGGTCAGGACCAGGATCGGCCCGTCGATGCCCATCAGTCGGGAACGTACTCGACGACCTTGGTGTCATCAGGGCTGCCGGGTCTGGATCCGTCGCCACCACCTGTGGGAAGACTCTTGAACTGCGCGCGCTGCGTGCCGTGCTTAGGAGGCCCGGCCTGCACGATCTGCCCGGCCGGATCGCGGTAGATGCCGAGTTGGGTGACCGGGTCAATGGTCGCGGCGGTCAACAGCGGCGCGTCGCTGTCAGGCAGTGGCTTGCATTCGGTGGCGCGGCATACGCCCCACGGGCGAAGCGAAACAGTCATCGTGCAACTCCTCCTACTCGTCGTATCTGTGTGCTGGTTCGATGGCGAGCCGGCGTCCAGGCAGGCCCTTGATTCGTTGGCGGATCGCGTCCGCGTACTCCTCGGCCAGCGGGGCCGACGCGAAGTGTTCCTCGATGAGCTGGCTGCCGAGCCGCAGGCGAACTGCCCACAGGTGGGGTGGCTCGGGGTCAATCGGATCTCCGTCGAGCCGCCGCTCGCCGCGAAGCCAGCCCTCGAACGCCCAGCGGTTCTCGGTCGGGCATCGTTCGACGTACTCGCGGATCTGTTCCTCACTCAGCACGACGGCACTTCCGGATCGTCGTGGCGTCCCCACGCGGACGCGTGCAGTATCGGCCAGCCGCGGTCGGTGCGTTGGATCCGGGCCGGGTCGCATGGCGGGTCCAGGAGGTTCCGGATTGCGCGGATGGTCTGCTCCGGTGGACCTTGCTCGTCGAGAATTCGTCGTACGCCGGTAAGGACGTCTTGCGGTCGGTGATCGGTCATTCGCGGTACCCCGTCGTACGGAATGGCTGCTTGGAACGGCCAGGACGACGGGGCAGGAGAAAACGCACCCGCCTGCGCACTCGGGGCTCACCCATCGCCCTGACCTACCCACAACCCTGCCGCCGACCATCCACCCGAACCACCGAGACGATCGGTGATCCTTTCGCTGATTCTTCCCCGTCGAACGGGGACGTTTCGTGGCATCATGGGTACGGTGAGTGTTGATCCCGTGGCCAGGTCCGGTACCGGACCAAGCCTGCGGCAGGCGCGCAGACAGTGGGCGGCAGACCTACGCGTGCAGGGATCTACCTGGGTCGAGGTCGCCGAGGCATTCGCCGAGGGGTACGGCGTCAACCCGCGCGTAGCGTTCCGTATGGCGCATGGCTGGAGCCAGCGTGTGGCCGCCGAGCAGTGGAACCAGCGTTGGCCGGACGAACCGAAGACCTTCAAGAACTTCTCGTACTGGGAACAGTGGCCGGCCACGACCGGCTACGCACCATCACTGGATGTCCTCTCCAGGCTGGCGCAGCTGTATCAGTGCTCGGTGGCCGACCTCGTCGTCGATCTCGCGGACTTCCGCGAGATGGATTCCGCGCATACGGCGGGTGGGAGCCTGACGGGCCTGTGGCGCTCCTCGTACGCCTACTTTTCGACGGGACGAGGCGAAGAACTGCACGGCGAGCACACCCTACGGCTGCGCCACACCGGAGGCCGGATCGTTGGCACCAGCGAGCCTGGTGACCAGGAATCGCGGCTCGCCTTGGATCTGTCCCTCCGGGGCGCGATCGCCACCGGAACCTGGACGGAACGAACCTCAGCCCGGGGCTACTACCGGGGCGCGGTCTATCACGGAGCCATCCAACTCGTCGTCAGCCCGCACGGACGCGCGATGACCGGTCAGTGGCTCGGTTTCGGCAAGCAGTTCAAGGTCAACTCCGGCGACTGGCGCCTCGACTGGCTCAACGACTGAGTTCACACGGGTGGCAACTCAGCCGATCCACTGATCAGAGCAACAATCGTCGTACCCGGAGCGTAGGTCCCGCGCTGCACCTGGTCGAGGAGCGCGTACATCATCTTTGCCTCGTAAACCCAGTCCAGCAGCAGGCCATGCCTCGCCTCGAACTCCTCGACGAACGCATCAAGTTCGGCTGTCCGCTTCGCATAGCCGCCGAAGTGGTAGTCGCACTCGAGCCTCCAGACCCCGACCCGCGCACCGTACGCCGACGCCTGCAGGTCAACGATCTCCTGCTCCAGGTAGGCCCCGCCCTTCACCACCGGCACCCCGACAGCAGACTGCTGGGGACCCAAACCTGCGGCGACCCCGGCCAGAGTCCCGCCCGTACCAACGGCGCAGAACAAGACGTCGAACGGCACCGCCACTTCAGCTGGGATCTCCGCGCATCCAAGGACTGCCTCCCTGTTGCTTCCCCCTTCCGGCAGGAGATAGAACTCGCCGAACTCCCGGCGTAAGTCGTTGACCACGGCGCCGGATGTCTTCGCGCGGTAGCTGGTCCGGTCGAGATAAGTCAGTCGCATGCCGCGACGTACGGCGTACGCAAGAGATGGATTCAACGGCAGATGTTCCTCGCCGCGAATCACTCCGATCGTGTTGAAGCCTTCGTAGTACCCTGCCGCAGCAGTTGCGCGGATGTGGTTCGAGTAAGCGCCACCGAAAGTCAGTAGCGTTTCGTGGCCGAGGTTCCGCGCTGCGGCAATGTTGTACTTCAGCTTTCGCCACTTGTTCCCCGGAAACTCCGGGTGAATCAGGTCGTCCCGCTTCAGCAGAACGCCCACTTCAGCGGCAACCAGACGATCATCATGAAGCTCCAGCACAGGTGACGGCACCCGAACGCGCACCGAATCGAAGTCACCCACTACCCCACGATCGCACAGGATCCCCCTGGAGGTGGTGCGAGCGCTCGCTTGCTGTCGGCGCGGATCGCGGTCGGGCGACCGACGCCGGGCAGGTCCGTGAGCTCACCGCAGGCCAGGCCAACTGGGGATACAGACCAAGCGGCCAAACACCCAATGACTCTATATTTCCTGTCTTTTCTCTTTCAGTATCTCTTCTTGATTCGTTGCCTGCATGCCTTGAACCAACCCTTGCCTGAGTTACTGGGCGACGCCGTACAGGCGGTCGCCGGCGTCGCCGAGGCCGGGGACGATGTAGCCCTTGTCGTTCAGGTGGGAGTCCATGCCGGCGATGACCAGGTTGCACGGGACGTGGAGGTTGGTGAGTTCGCGTTCTACGCGTTCTACGCCCTCGGGTGCGGCCAGTAGGCAGATGGCGGTGATGTGGTCGGCGCCGCGATCGACCAGGAACTGGATGGCGGCGGCGAGGGTGCCGCCGGTGGCCAGCATCGGGTCGAGGACGTAGCACTGGCGGCCGGAGAGGTCTTCCGGGAGGCGTTCGGCGTACGTCGACGCGGTCAGGGTCTCCTCGTTGCGCACCATCCCGAGGAAGCCGACCTCCGCGGTCGGGAGCAGCCGCGTCATGCCTTCGAGCATGCCGAGGCCGGCCCGCAGGATGGGGACGACGAGAGGCTTCGGCGCGGCGAGTTTCACGCCCTGCGCCTCCGCGACCGGGGTCCGTACCGTGACCGGGCCGGTCCGCACGTCCCGGGTCGCCTCGTAGGCGAGCAGCGTGACGAGCTCCTCGGTCAGCCGCCGGAACGTGGGTGAGTCCGTGTGCTCGTCGCGCAGCGCGGTGAGCTTGTGGGCGACGAGCGGGTGGTCCACGACGAGGATCTGCATAAGCCCGAACGGTACCGTCGGCGATTCGCGGCGGGAAAGCGCGCTCGCTGCCAAACTGGAAAGTGCATTGGATTCTGCCCTGTTCGCCCACCAGGGAGTGACCCGATGACCGAGAAGACGCCCGAGCAGCTCGACCGCCTGCGGCGCCGTGCGGCGTTCCTGCGGGAGCGCGAGGAGGCGGCGGCCCTGCGGGACCGGATCGCGCCCCGGCGGGCCCGGGTCCGGCAGCTCCGCGAGGCGATGCGCAGAGCGACGTACCATCACTGACCGCGAGATGCCCCGATCGACCTGTGTTGGCGGATCTGATACCACAACGAGATCGCCTGGCAAGCTGGAGTCTGGGACGATGAGCCGGTGTCCGATGCCACGGCTATGACCGACCTCGACTGTGCGGTTGCGGCCTACCTGGAGGACGGGCACTGGACCGTCACCCCGCTGGTCCTGCGCGGTGACCTCGACCTGTCCACGCTGGTCTCCGCCCTGCGCCGGTACCCGGGCGAGGCGGGCGTCCTCGGGATGGTCTCGGTCGACGAGGACTTCTTCGTCCTGGTCCGGGTGGACGGCGGCCGTGCGCGGTTCCTGATCTCCGACGTGACGGCGGCGACCGAGTGGCCGCTGGCCCGGCAGGTCGTGGACGAGCTCGACATCCCGCTGGCCGATGACGACGACGAGCAGGTCCCGGCCGGCGACCTGGCGATCGTGGCCGACCTCGGGATGACCGCGATGGATCTCGGCGCGCTCTGCGACGACGTCGACCTCTACCCGGTGGAGATGCTCGAGGAGATCGCCGAGGCGCTTGGCTTCGGCAACCAGTTCGACGACGCGATCGAAGCCGTTGGCTAGTCCGGTCCTGCGGCAGGCGTGGTCGCGGTTGATGACACTGGCGCTCGAGGAGGCCGAGCGGGCGCTGCCCGACGTACCGATCGGTGCGCTCGTGGTGGACGCCGACGGGCAGATCATCGGGCGCGGGCACAACGAGCGGGAGCTGACCGGCGACCCGACCGCGCACGCCGAGATCCTGGCGATCCGGGAGGCGGCCCGGCACGTCGGCGAGTGGCGGCTGACCGGCTGCACACTGGTCGTCACGCTGGAGCCGTGCACGATGTGCGCGGGGGCGATCGTGCTGTCCCGGCTGGACCGGTTGATCTTCGCCGCGTACGACGAGAAGGCGGGCGCGGTCGGGTCGCTGTGGGACGTCGTACGGGACCGCCGGCTCAATCACCGGCCCGAGGTGGTGGGCGGTGTGATGGCCGACGAAGCGGGCGCGCGGCTCCGCGATTTCTTCATCGGGCACCGACCTTGATATTGTCCTCGGCGGTGGCGTGTCCGAGCGGCCGAAGGAGCGCGCCTCGAAAGCGCGTGACGGGCAACCCCCGTCCGAGGGTTCAAATCCCTCCGCCACCGCCAACCGCCCCTCGGGGCGGCAGATAGCCGGAGACCCTGATGCTGTGTGATGCGTCAGGGTTTTCGTCTCTCTGGACCTGACTCGGGACGCTCGGCGAGAGGGCCCCTATGGATGTTGCGGAGCTCGACGGCATTCTGCTGGCGGGTGCGGCGGTTCTGCTGGTCGCCGTGGTCGCGGTGCGGCTGTCCGCGCGGCTCGGGCTCCCGTCGCTGTTGATCTACCTCGGGATGGGGCTGCTCCTGGGGGAGTCGGGGCCGGGGCACATCCACTTCGAGGACGCGCAGCTGGCGCACGCGCTGGGCTTCGCGGCGCTCGTGGTGATCCTGACCGAGGGCGGCCTGACCACCCGGTGGAACGAAGTACGCCCGGTGATGCCGCTCGGGCTGATGCTCGCGACGGTCGGCGTCGCGGTCAGTGTCGGGGTCGTCGCCTGTGTCGCACATTTCGTCCTGGGGCTGAGCTGGCAGCTGTCGGTGCTGCTCGGGGCCGTGACGTCCCCGACGGACGCGGCGGCGGTGTTCTCGGTGCTCAGACGCGTGCCGATCCGGCCGCGGCTGCGAGGCGCGCTGGAGGCGGAATCCGGTCTGAACGACGCCCCGACCGTGTTGCTCGTCACACTCGTCAGCACCGGCGAGATCGGCGACAAGGGCCTGTTGTGGTTCAGCGGCCTGGTCGTGTACGAGCTCGTCGTCGGCGCGCTGTTCGGGCTGCTGATCGGCTGGGTGAGCGTCGGCCTGATCCGGCGGATGGCACTCGGATCGGCCGGCCTGTATCCGCTCGCGGTGCTGTCGGTGGCCTTCATCTCGTACGCCGGGGGCACGGTGCTGCTGCACGTGTCCGGGTTCGCGGCCGTGTACGTGACCTCGCTGGTGCTGGGCCGGGCCGAGTTGCCGCACCGGATCGCGACCCGGTCGTTCGTCGACGGGATCGCCTGGCTGGCGCAGATCGGGCTGTTCGTGATGCTCGGGCTGCTGGCGTCACCGGGCGAGTTCGAGCTCAATGACGTCCTCGTCGCGCTCGTGATCGGGGTCGCGGTGACGGTCGTCGGGCGGTTCGCGTCGGTGGCGATCTCGGCGGCGCCGTTCCGGCTGCCGTGGCGGGAGCGGACGTTCATCTCGTGGGCGGGCCTGCGCGGCGCGGTGCCGATCGTGCTCGCGACCATCCCGCTCGCCGAGGGAGTGCCGCAGGCGGGCCGGATCTTCGACGTGGTGTTCGTGCTGGTGCTGCTGTTCACGCTGCTGCAGGGGCCGTCGCTGCCGTGGCTGGCGAAGCGGCTGAAGGTGCTCGACGAGAACGCGGCGCACGAGGTCGACATCGACGTGGCGCCGCTGGAGTCGCTCGGCGCGGACATGCTCCAGGTGTTCGTCCCGAGCGAGTCCCGGCTGGCCGGCGTCGAGATCGGCGAGCTCCGGCTGCCGGCCGGCGTCTCCGTCTCGCTGGTGATCCGGGGTGAGCGGGCCTTCGTCCCGGATCGGCGTACCGTGCTCCGGGCCGGTGACAACCTGCTCGTGGTCGCGCCCAGCCCGGTCCGTGAGCAGACCGTACGCCGCCTCCGCGCCGTCTCCCGGGCCGGCCGGCTGGCCGGCTGGTTCGGCGAACGCGGCCGCGAACAGCACTAGGGCACGTCTTCCGAGCCCGCCACTAACGCGCGACGCCGCCGCGATCGACTAACGCGTCGCCGCGGCGATCACCTTGGTCAGGCGGGCGTGCAGGTCCATGAGTTCGTCGACGTCCATGCCCAGCCGCTCGACGATCGCCGGCGGCACTTCCAGCGCCTGCTCGCGCAGCGCCCGACCCTTGTCGGTGAGGGCGACGGCGAGGGAGCGCTCGTCGGCCCGCGAGCGGTCGCGGCGCAGCAGACCGGCGGCTTCGAGGCGCTTGAGCAGCGGCGACAGCGTCGCGGGCTCGAGCTGCAGCATCCGGGACAGGTCCTTGACCGAGACCGGCTCGAACTCCCACAGCGCCAGCATCACCAAGTACTGCGGGTGGGTGAGGCCCATCGGCTCGAGGACTGGGCGGTAGAGCGCGATGACGGTCCGCGCGGCGACCGCGAGACCGAAGCAGACCTGGTGCTCCAGCGCGAGGGGGTTGTCCGGCGGCGTGATCTTCGTCCCTGCCATACGGTTAGTGTAGCAACATTATGTACACTAACTATTAGCGCGATAAGTCAGTGAGGGAGCGATGACGCAGGTGATACGACGCCGGACCCCGCGGCCGATGAACATCGAGACCGTGCAGCGATGGGTGGTGTCGGCCATCCTCTTCCACGTCGGCAGCGTCCCGGCCGTCACCCTGGCCGTCTACAGCATCGGTGTCGCCGGCGACGACTTCGGCAAGGGTATCGGCCTGTGGCTGATGTCGGGCGTGATCGGCGTACTCACCGCGGTCGGGATCCTCGCCATCCACCGGCGCAGGCTGGTCTCGGCCTGGCTGCTGCCGGGCATCCTCCCGACCGCGGTCACCGGGTTCTTCATCTTCTGACCGCGGCCGGACGCCTCAGTTCGGGTTCTGGCCGGAGGGGATCGGCTGCGGGCTGCGGACCACCGGGAGGCAGACCGTGCTGCCCGGGGCGACCGATACCGACGGGATGCCCTTGAGCTTCACCGAACCGAAGCCGGCGCCGATCACCAGATCGACGGTGTGGTCGGTGCGGCCGTCGGCGATCAGCTGCGCCTTCTGGTTGAGCTGACCCGCGACCAGCAACATCTCCGGCGCGTCCTCGCTCGCGCCGCGCAGCGCCACCACCTCGGTCTTGTCGCCCTTGGGTTCGTTGGCGACCTTGTCGATGTTGAACCCGCGCTGCTTCAGCACGTCCGCGACCCGGCCGGCCGAGCCCGCGCGGGCGCCGCCGTTGTAGACGTTCAGCACGACCTGCTTCGGGACCAGGCGGTTGTTCGTCAGTTTCTGTTCGGTACAGGTCGGCTCGGCGCTGCTGTTCATCAGCGAGTTCCAGCCCCACCAGCCACCGCCGGCGAGGATCCCGAGCAGGATCACCATCGTGATCGGCGTGCGCCACCGGAGCCGCGAGTGCGGTCTCGGTTGCGGATGAATCGCTGTCACTTGCTCCTCCCCCCGTGAGCGGCAGCCATGGTCAGTCCACTACCAGTACCCGTGCATGCAGGACCTGACGCTGCTGCAGCGCGGCACGCAGCGCGCGGTGCAACCCGTCCTCGAGGTACATGTCGCCCTTCCACTCCACGACGTGGGCGAACAGGTCGCCGTAGAAGGTCGAATCCTCGTCGAGCAGCGCGTTCAGGTCCAAGGTGCCCTTGGTGGTGACAAGCTCGTCCAGCCGCACCTGCCGTGGCGGCAGCGAGGACCAGTCCTTCGGCCGCAGGCCGTGGTCCGGGTACGGCTTGTCGTCCCCGACGCGCTTGAAGATCACCCCCCGAAGTCTAGCCGGATCACAGGTCGTCCGAGAGGTCACAAATGTCACCGGAATAGTCCGGTCCACCGACTCAACCTTTCCGGGCCGCCCGGCGTCCTACAGGAACAGGGAGCAGTGAGCGCGGATCCGCGCTCACCAGCCAGGGGGTGAACGGTATGCGAATTCTTCCGAAACTCGGCCTCGCGACCGCGGCGATCACGCTGATCGGGCTCGGTACGGCGGTCCCGGCCGAGGCGATCACGGTGTCCCAGGTGAAGGCCGCCCAGGCCCGCCTGAACACCCTCGGCTGCACGTCCGGGCCGGTCGACGGCAAGGCCGGTGCGATGACCCAGGCGGCCACGGTGCGGTTCCAGTCCGCGAACGTCCTGAGCCAGACCGGGTCGCTGAACAGTACGACGTACGCGCGCCTGATGGCCTCGACCGCGAAGCGCTGCGACGTCCGCGCGGTGCCGCGCCGCTCGGGGACCGGCCGCCGGATCGTCATCAGCCAGACGCAGAACTGGGTGTGGCTGATCGATGCCCGGGGCAAGGTCGTCCGGCAGGGCGGGATCATCGACAACCCGACGTACCTGAAGGCGGGGACGTACACGAGCGGCTCGAAGTGCGGCCGCCCGGCGCGGGTCCTGCGGAACACCGACGGCGGCCGGCTCTACCTGAACCACTTCGTCCGCTTCGCGCCGTGCGGCGTCGGCTTCCACCAGATCCCGACGTACAAGTCGAACGGGCAGCAGATCCACGCCGACTGGCTGCTCGGCACGAACTACCGCGCCTCCCACGGCTGCATCCGGGTCTCGGCCTCGATGTCGACCGCGATCTGGTCCTTCGCGGCCGGCGCGACGCGCGTCGTCGTGATGCGGTGATCGGGGGACACCTTGTCCACCGTCCGGAGGATGCCGGCGCGGAGATGACCTCCCTAGGCTCGAGCGCGACCTGCCATCGATCTCTGGGGAATCATGCTGGGCTCCGTGCGGCTGAGGCCGCCCACCACTGCTCTTGACCGTCGTGTGATCGCTGTCTGGCGAGTGAACTCGGCGCTGGTCTTCGTGCCGCCGGTCCTCGTCCTGGTATTGCTGGGCCTGCTCATCCCGCCGGCCCGGTTCTGGCTGCTGGCGCCTGCTGTGCTCGTCGCGGTGGTCGCGCTGCCGTTCCTGACTGTGCTGCCGTCGTGGTGGTACCGCGTGCACCGCTGGGAGGTCACGGACGACGCCGTCTACGTACGCGTCGGCTACTTCTGGCAGGAATGGCGGATCGCGCCGATGTCGCGGATCCAGACCGTCGACACGCTGCGTGGCCCCGTCCAGCAGCCGTTCGGGTTGTCGACCCTCGTCGTCACGACCGCGTCGGCCAAGGGCGCGCTGAAGATCCGTGGTCTCGACCATGACGTCGCCGCTGAATTGGCCGAGCAGTTGACCCGGATCACCCAGGCGACGCCTGGGGACGCGACATGAGTACCGGCGCCTGGCAGCGGCTCGACGCGAAGGCCGTCGGTGTCGCCGCGCTCGCGGGTGCCGGCATCGCGGTCAGTGCCGGTGTCCCGACCGCTCTGGGGATCGCGGCCGGTACGTCGATGCCCGTCGCGCTGGCGTGGGTCCTGCCGCCGGCGGCGCTGATCGTGCTGGTGGCGGCCGCTGTCGAGTACGCACGCTGGCGGCGTACGCAGTACCGGATCGGTGCCGCGCGGGCCGAGCTGCACACCGGAGTCGTCGTACGGCGCCGGCGGTCGCTGGCGCGCGCGCGGATCCGCAGCGTGGACGTGACGGCGAACCCGGTCCTGCGGGTGTTCGGACTGGTCGCGGTGAAGATCGGTACCGGCGAGCACGCGGACGCCGGCGAGGGAACGCTGACGATCAACCCGGTCACCCGGGCCGAGGGAGAGCGGCTGCGGGCGGAGCTGCTCCAGGGCGTCGAAGGCGAGGCGGACAGGACACTGGCCGCGCTCGACCCCGCCTGGATCCGGTACGCGCCGATCTCGTTCCTGGTCCCGGCCCTCGGTCTCGGAGCGGGCGGCATCGTGATGGAGGTGTCGCAATGGTTCACCCTCCAGGACGAGCTGATCGACTGGGTCCGCGGCCTGTTCAGCGGCGTACCTCTGCTGGTGACGATCCTCGTGCTGGCAGCGGTCCTGGTGGTGGCCGGCGTTGCCGGATCGCTGGGGCTGTTCGTCGAGATGTGGTGGAACTACCGGCTGGACCGTGGGCCGGGAACCCTGCGCGTACGGCGGGGTCTGCTGACTACCCGCTCGGTCTCGATCGAGGAGCGGCGGCTGCGCGGTGTCGAGGTGGTCGAACCGCTCGGCGCGCGCCTGGCCGGGGCGGCCCGGGTGGACGCGGTGGCGACCGGACTGGTGCAGCAGAAGGACGGCGAGAAGACCGATCACAAGACCCTGCTGCCCGCGGCGCCGAAGGATGTCGCCGAGCGGATCGCTGCGGAGGTACTACGGGAGCCGGTCGCGCCGATCACGTCGGCTCGATTGACGCCGCATCCGCGCGCGGCTCTCGGTCGCCGGATCCGGATGGCGCTGACCGCGACCGTCGTACCGCTGCTGGTCGTCGCAGGCCTGGCGCGGTGGGCCGACGTCCTGCTGCAGCTGGCGATTCTGCTCGCGATCATTGCGTTGCCGGCGGCCGTCCTGCTGGTACGGGACTCGTACCGCGCGCTCGGGCATGGGCTCACGGGCAAGTATCTGGTGACCAGGTCCGGATCGTTGCGGCGGTCAACCGTGGCGCTGCAGCGCGACGGCGTGATCGGATGGCGGGTCCGGCAGACCGTGTTCCAGCGGCGGCTCGGGCTCGCGACCTTCGGTGCACTCACCGCTGCCGGAGCGGGCGTGTACGCGGTCCGCGACGCGGACGCCGACGAGGGACTGGAGTTCGCACAGGAAGCGGTGCCGGGTCTGCTGGAGCCGTTCGTCGAGCGCGGATGACCCCGCAGGTGCTCGGTGCGCACTAACATGCGCAGCGGGTAGTTCCGTCAACCGGGGAAAGGCGCGCCAGATGGCCGAGAAAGCCGACGTCGTGGAGACCGTCAAGCAGGGGTACGCGTTCGAGGGGCCGGCGCTCGAGCTGGGTGCGTTGTTGGTCGACGGCGAGCCGAACACGGAGGCGGCGGTCCGGATCCCGCTGGGGATGATGAACCGGCACGGCCTGGTCGCGGGTGCCACCGGTACCGGTAAGACGAAGACCCTGCAGTTGATGGCTGAGCAGTTGTCGGCGGCCGGTGTCGCGGTGTTCGCCGCCGACATCAAGGGCGACCTGTCCGGCATCTCGCAGCCCGGTGAGAGCAGCGACAAGCTGCTGGCCCGGACGAAGACGATCGGCCAGGAGTGGACGGCGACCGGCTTCCCGACCGAGTTCTACGCGCTCGGCGGCCAGGGCAGCGGTATCCCGATCCGCGCGACGATCACGTCGTTCGGCCCTGTGCTGCTGTCCAAGGTGCTCGGGCTCAACGACGTCCAGGAGTCGTCGCTCGGGCTGATCTTCCACTACGCCGACAAGGCCGGGCTGACCCTGCTCGACCTCAAGGACCTGCGGTCGGTCATCCAGCACCTCACGTCCGACGAGGGCAAGGACGACCTGAAAGAGCTCGGCGGTCTGTCCGCGGCGACCGCGGGCGTGATCCTGCGGGCGCTGATCGGGTTCGCCGACCAGGGCGCCGAGGCGTTCTTCGGCGAGCCGGAGTTCGACACCGCGGACCTGCTGCAGCAGCGCGACGGCAAGGGTGTCGTCTCGCTGCTCGAGCTGCCGAACCTGCAGGACCGGCCGGCGCTGTTCTCGACGTTCCTGATGTGGCTGCTCGCCGACTTGTTCCACGACCTGCCCGAGGTCGGCGACGTGGACAAGCCCAAGCTGGTGTTCTTCTTCGACGAGGCGCACCTGCTGTTCAACGACGCGTCCAAGGCGTTCCTGGACGCGATCGCGCAGACCGTCCGGCTGATCCGGTCGAAGGGTGTCGGCGTGTTCTTCGTGACCCAGACGCCGAAGGACGTGCCGGACGCGGTGCTGGCGCAGCTCGGCTCGCGGGTGCAGCACCAGTTGCGCGCACACACGCCGAACGACGCGAAAGCCTTGAAGGCCACGGTGTCGACGTTCCCGAGCTCGGCGTACGACCTGGGCGAGGTGCTGACCCAGCTCGGGATCGGCGAGGCGATCGTGACCGTGATGAACGAGAAGGGTGCGCCGACCCCGGTCGCGTGGACGCGGCTGCGGGCGCCGCAGTCGCTGATGGCGCCGGCGTCCGCGGAGCAGCTGACCGCGGCCGTGCAGGCCTCGGCGAACAACGCGAAGTACTCGCAGACGATCGACCGCGAATCGGCGTACGAGCTGCTCGCGGCGAAGGTGCAGGTCGGCGCGGAGCAGGCCGAGGCCGAGAAGCAGCAGCAGGAAGAGGCCAGGCAGCAGGAGGCGCCGCGGCCGCGGGCGCAGAAGCAGGAGAAGTCGATGGTCGAGCAGGTCATCGGCTCGTCCGCCTTCAAGCAGTTCGCCCGGTCGGCCGGCCGGGAGATCGTCCGGGGTCTGTTCGGCGCTGCCCGCAAGCGTCGCTGACGGTCCGGATTTCCCTTGTCCGCAAGGGAGAACGCGGGCCTGGTTGTTGATCAAACGACTGACTGAGCAGTGACGCCGATCGTTTCCAAGTCGTCATCCACAGCCGCGCCGTCACCGATTGGGAGCTGACGCCCGCACGCCGTACCGTGTGAGGTGATGGTTGCACAGAGTAGGCGGGCGATGCGTTCCTGGGCGCTCTGGACCCTGACGGTCCCGGCGTTCGCCGTTGTGGTGCTCGTCGACCTGGCCGCGATCGGGTACGGCGTGCGCGCGTTCACCGAGGTCCCGAGCTGGCGCGGCCTCGACGTCGTGTTCGCGCTGACCGTCTCGGCGCTGATCTCCGTCGAGGGCGCGCGCCGGGTGGAGAGCCGCCGGCGGCGCGGCGGAGCGCTGCACAAGGACCTCTCCCCGGCCTGGATGATCGCCGCGTCGGTCATCCTGCACCCGGCGCTGGCGATCCTGGTCGTGGTGCTGCTGCGGATCTGGTGGCGGATCCGGGCCGGCAAGTGCATCCCGTACCGGTGGGCCTTCTCGACCGCCGTGCACGTCCTCGCGGTCGGCGCCGCGCACTCGGTCTTCGTCTCGGCCCGGGGGATGACCGGTGACAGCGGCCTCGGCCTGGTCGTCGCGATGGCCGGCGGCGCCGTCGCGTACGTGGTGACCGACACCTTGCTGTGCGGGCTCGCGATCTCGCTGATCATCCCGGGCAGCAACCGGCGCGAGACCGTCGGCGGCCTGGACGACCTGTGCACCGACGCGACCGCCGCCACCTTCGGCTGCCTGCTCGCGGCGGCCTGCCTGATCACCCCGTGGTTCGCGTTCGTCGCGATCCCGATCACGCTGACCGCACAGCGCGCCCTGCTCCTCGGCCAGCTCGAGACCGAGGCCCAGACCGACCCGAAGACCAGCCTGACCCGGGTCGACTGGTGGCGGCGCCGGACCGAGCACATGCTGCGCAGCTCGCGGAACCAGCACGAGCCGATGGCGGTGCTGCTGATCGACATCGACCACTTCAAGCAGGTCAACGACCGGCACGGCCACCTGGTCGGCGACGAGGCGTTGCGCGCGGTCGCGACGATCCTGCGCAGCGCGATCCGGGCCAAGGACGTGATCGGCCGGTTCGGCGGCGAGGAGTTCGTGATCGCGCTCCCGGACACCGGGCTCGACGAGGCCACGGTGACCGCCGACCGGCTCCGCAACGCGGTCGCCAACAGCCCGCTGGCCGCGATGTGCGCCGGGGTGCTGGACGACCCGGACCTGGACCCGGACACCTTCCAGCTGACCGTCAGCATCGGCGTCGCGGTGTATCCGGCTGACGGGACGACGGTCGACGACCTGCTGCTGGGCGCCGACCGCGCGATGTACGCCGCGAAGGCCGCCGGCCGGAACCGGGTCCGCCTCGCCGCCGACACCGTCCCGCTGCCCCGGCTGACCGCTTCCACCCAATTCGTGGAACAGACAGAACCTTTGGCTCCTGCCCGGCGTCCTGTGAGGTGAGGACGGCAGGACGGAGCTCAGATGGCGGCCACGGGGAGTCGTGACGACGACTTCACGGCATTCGTGCTGGCCAGATCCGCGCGTCTGGTGCATTTCGCGCGGGTGCTCTGCGGTGATGCCGGTCTCGCCGAGGATCTGGTGCAGACCGCGCTGGAGAAGGCGTACCTGCGCTGGGACCGGATCGAGATGGCGGACCCGTTCGCGTACGTGCGGCAGGCGGTGGTCAACCAGCACCTGTCGTGGGTCCGGCGACGGCCCTGGCGCGAGCGGCCGAGCGGTGACACGACCGAGCTCGAGCTGCTCCTCGAGGCGGACGCCGATCCGAGCGGTGGGGTGCACCGGCGGGTCGCGGTCGGGGCCGCGCTCGCCACGCTGAGCCGGCGCGAGCGCGCGGTCGTCGTCCTGCGGTACCTCGAGGACCTGACCGAGCGGCAGACGGCCGCGGTCCTCGGCGTGGCGATCGGGACGGTGAAGAGCGCGAACGCGCGAGCCCTGGACAAGCTGCGGGCCGCGCCCGAGCTGAGCGGTGTGGGGGAGCGGGCATGAACGACGAACGGGCGGAACTGCTGCGGACCGTGCTGGCGCCGGACGACTCGATCGCGCCGCTCGATCCGGCGCGGGTGATCGCCGGTGCGCGGCGCCGGCGGGTCCGGGGCCGGATCGGTGCTGCCGCCGCGTCGGCCGCCGTCGCCGGGGTGATCGCCGTGACGGTGATCGCCGGGCTGCCGCGGGCCGACGTACCGCAGCCGGCCGGGCCCGGTCCGGCCGTGCCGCTGCCGCCGAGTACGCCGACGCCGAGTACGCCGACGCCGGTTCGTGCGCCGGTTCGGACGCCGTCGGTGCGACCGACGCCACCGCCCAGCGCGACGCCGACGTTTCCGTCCCGGCGGACGGTGGGGCCGACGAGCGTGCCGACGCTCGGCACGCCGCCGGGGCCGCGCGGCGACCGTACGACGCCGGTGCGGCCGGCCACCCCGTCGACTCCGCCGACGCGGACGCCGGACTGAGTCGACGCAGAACCTTTTCGTTGCCCCGGTGCGTCCTTCAGCCCGACCGAACATCACTTAGGTGCGGAGGGCAACAATGAACGAGGTAGGCCGGAAGCGGCGGACGACCCGGGTGCTGGTGGGCGGGATCGCGGCCGCGGCCGTCGTCGGGGTCGCGCTCGCCGGAACGGCGATGGCGCGCAGCGGCGGCCCGAACGCGGACACCGTGGCACAGGGCGGTCCCGCGGCAACGCCGACCCGGTCGACGTCGCAGAACCCGGTGTCCCGCGCGACCCCGAGCGCGATCGCCACCCCCACCCGCGCACCCTCCGCGCGTCCCGTCCCACCCCCGACGATGCCGACCTGCCGCCCGACAGCCGTCCCGTCCACCCCGACCCGCGGCCCGGTCGCCACCCCGACCCTCCCGCGCACGGCCACCCAGACCCCCGGCCCGGTCTCCACCCCCACGCGCCGCGCAGTCCCCACACCGACGGTCAGCTCGGCCCGCGGCTCAAGGGCCACGCCGACGCCTTCGCCGACGGTGAGTTCGGCCCGTGGTTCGCGGGCCACCCCGACCCCTCCGCCGACCGCGACGCCGTCCCGCCGTCCGGTCCCGACGCCGAGCGTCCCGCCGGCCGCGACGCCGTCGCGGCGCTCTGTCGCTACGCCGAGCCTTCCGCCGACGGTGTCGCCCACTCGTCGTGCGGTTCCGTCGCCGAGCTGCGGGCCGGTCGCGACGCCGGCCCAGCCGCCGACGGCGTTCCCGGCCGGCAAGTAGCGGACCTCCAGCACCCATCAACCACTCATGAGTCGCACGGCCGCACGCTCGCTGAGCGTGCGGCCGTGGTGTTGCTGAAGGTTGGTGAGTGCTGGAGGTTCAGCAGGCGCCGAAGGTGCCGGCCGAGACCCACGCCTTCGCGACATACATGCCGGCGTTGACCCGCAGCCACACATTGCTCGTCCCCTGCGAGCCCGTCACGCTCTCGCCCGTGGTCTGGCACTCGACCGTGACCTGCGCCGACTTGCCCGCCATCCCGACCACCGCGCCACTCGAGTTCGGAGCGTTGCGCACGTTCAGGTACCCGGACGAGATCGACACCGTGCCGCGCCCGCCGTCGCCGGTCCACAGATAGGTGACGTCGACCCACGAGTTGTCGGCCAGCTTGAGCGCGTCCCAGAACACGCCGTCCGCGAGGTCGATCCCCGCCGGGTTCGCAACGGTCCGGCCGAACTGGTCCTTCCCGCCGTTGTAGCCGCTCTGGTACGCCGCCTGCGCCTCGGGCTTGCCCTGCGGCAGGTCCTTCCACATCTCACGCGTCGCGCTCGGGTTCCAGTAGTCGTCCTTGGTGTTCCACGGCCCGACGTCCCACACCGGCTCGAAGGCGCACCGGCTGGCGGTGCAGACCTTCACCGAGTACGTGCCGGATCCGTTGCCGGACAGGCCGCGACGTGACGGCAGGGCGACGAAGTGGTCCCGGCTCACGATCACGTGACCGTTGGCCGTCGTACCGCCGACCAGCCCTTCCCGGGTGGCGAAGACGTGTGACTTGAGCGGCGCCGCCTGGACCGTCATCCGCGGCGCGGCGACCGTGTCGGTGGGCTGCACGGTGACGTCGCCGACCCACGGCGCGGCGCCGGTCGACGGTGCGCTGACGATGATGCGGACCTGGACCTGGTCGCTCGCCGCGGGCAGCGCGGTCGGCGTACCTGCCGTGGCGGCGGTCCACTCCGACCACCTGGTGCCGGTCCACGACCGTACGTCGACCTGCGCCGACGAGCCGTCCGGCGTACCGGAGGTGTAGCCGACGACCACGGCGGACGCCGGGGCACTGAATCGGACCGGGGCGAGCTCGGCCAGGCCGGAGCGTTGCTTGATCTCGGTCGAGCCGATCGCGGCCGGGGCGTCACCGAGGACGATCCGGCGGCCGTCGACCTTGACGTTGCTCGACCCGGCGACCGGCCGGGCCGCGATCGCGACCGGATCCGGGGTGGCGGCGGTGCTCGGCAAGGTCGCGGTAAAGATCGCCGCGGTCAGCGCCAGACAGGCGGTGAGCGCGGTGGAGCGAGTGATACGCATGGGCGGAACCTCCGGGGCGGTGAAGGCTTGGTGCACCCAATGTGACTCACAAACACCTCTTCTGCATAGTCCGTGAATAAATTTCTCGTGACCGAACAGAACCCAACCGGTCACCCAGCGGGTCTGGATCGTTGTGACAGAGGCTGAGGAGAATCGATGACCCGGACCGCTGACGCCGACTTCGAGCGCTTCGTCGTTGCGCAGTCGACACCCCTGCTCCGCTTCGCGGAGATGTTGTGCGGCGATCGGCACACCGCCGAGGACCTGGTGCAGCAAGCGTTGATGCGGTCCTACCCGAAATGGCACAAGCTGACCGGCGACCCGTTGCGGTACGTCCGGCGCGTGCTGGTCAACCGATTCCTCTCCCAGGCCCGCCGGCACTGGAACAACGAAGTACCCAGTGATCCGGTGCAGAACGACTGGGACCAGCGAGCGGTGGCGGACTTCGCCGGGGCGGTTCAGACCAGAGAGGCCGTGCTCTCGGCCCTCGACGGCCTGACCGTCCGGGAGAGAGCCGTGGTCGCGCTGCGTTACTCGCAGGATCTCTCCGAGGCCGAGACCGCCGAGCTGCTCGGCATGGCGGCCGGGACCGTGAAGAGCACGGCCTCCCGGGCCCTGGCCAAGTTGCGTCTGGCACCCGACCTGATCGACAGCGGAGTTGGAGGAAACTGATGAGTGACGAGCAGCGGGTACGCGACGCTCTCACGTACGAGATCGAGCCGTGGCAGCCGGATACCGCCGCGCTGATGCGGCGCGGCAAGCGGCTGACCTGGGTACGCCGGGGGCTGGCCGCCGCCGGTGTCACCGCCCTGGCCGGGACCGTCGCGACGGTGTCCGCCGCGGTCGGCGGACCGGCGCCGGTGAAGAATCTGCTGGCCGGGGGCGGGAAGCCGCCGGTGCCGGCGGTGGTTCCGACCGAGACCCCGAAGGTGCCGTCGGTGGACCCGACCTGCCTGCCGCAGAAGCCGGAGAAGCCGCAGCTGCCGAAGGTCGTGGTCTCGGTGAACAAGACCATCGACCCGAACAACCCGTCGTCGGTGAAGCCGACGGTGCCGGGCAAACCGGGTCTCCCGACCGCGAAGCCGACGCTGCCCGGAAAGCCCGGCCTGCCGGGCAAGCCGAGTCTCCCGAGCACGACGCCGAGCTGGCCGACGGGCAAGCCGAGCATCCCGACGACGAAGCCGTCGCTGCCCTCGAAGCCGACTTTGCCGTCCCTGCCGAGTGTGCCGACCGCCAAGCCGTCCCTGCCGACGACGAAGCCGTCGCTGCCGGGCAAGCCCACTCTGCCGTCCCTGCCGACGGCCAAGCCGACGCTGCCGGGTAAGCCCTCGCTGCCGACGGCCAAGCCGAGCCTGCCGACCACGGTTCCGTCCGCCAAGCCGGTCCCGACGCCGACGCTGCCGAACTGTGTGCACGGCGTACCGACCACGAAGCCGACCGCGCCGAAGCCGACAGTGCCGACGCTGCCGACCCTGCCGGGCAAGCCGACCAGCAAGCCGACCGCTCCGTCCCTGCCGACGGTGACGGTCTCCGGCGGTGTCGAGGTGACAGTCGACCCGGGCCAGCAGACCGCCCGGCCGACCCTACCGAACAAGCCGCCGGTGCCGACCACCACGCCGGCGTTCCCGACGTCGAAGCCCAGCATCCCGACGCCGTCGTTCCCGACGACGTTCCCCACCGGCCACCCCTCCTCAAGCCGGTAGGGCACCCCGCGCCACCGGCGAGTGGGTCACGCAGCCCTACTCGCCGGTGGCGCCGTCCACGAGCTCGCGGGCCACGTCCAGGTGGCCCGCGTGCCGTGCGTACTCCTGCAGTACGTGGAAGAGGATCCAGTTCAGCGTCGGCCGGTCGTCGGTCCCGAAACGGCCGCCGGCCGACGCGATGGTCGCCGGATCCACGCCGGCGACGACGCTGCGGGTGAACTCGCCGCCCGCGTGCAGCTCGGCCAGCAGGCCCGCCAGGGTGTCGTCGGGCCCGAGCGTCCACGGGCTGTCCGGATCGTCCGCGGAGTCACCCCACGGATGGTCGACCTGTTCGGCGACGAAGCCCCAGCGCAGCCAGCGCCGCTCCATGAAGACCAGGTGTTTCAGCAGCTCGAGCGGCGACCATCCCGACGGCAGGCGACTGCCGCGCAAGTCGGCATCGCTCATCCCCGTCAGCTTCTGCTCGATGATGCTGCGGTAGCGGTCGAGGTACTGCAGGTGCAGCTCGACCGTGTCGGCGAGATCGCGGGCCGGCTTCACGACAGTGCCCTCAGGTAGTCGGCGGTCTGGTCGTCCGCGGGGTAGAACGACTCGATCATCAGCTCGGACACCGTGACGTCGAGCGGCGTGCCGAACGTCGCGATGGTGGTGAGCAGCGACAGCTGGTGGCCGTCGTGGGTGAGCTGGAACGGTACGACCACCTCCGCCGGTCCGGGCGGCGCCGGCTTGTCGTGGACGGCGTACCCGCGCAGCTCGTCGTACAGGTCCTGGAGCTCGGGGTCCGCGGTGCCGGCCACCTGGCGTTGCAGGCTCCCCAGCGCGGCGGCGCGGACCTCGGCGATGTTGCCGATCCGGCGCGCCAGGCCGTCCGGGTGCAGGGTCAGCCGGAGCGCGTTGATCGGTGCCTGCAGCAACTTCTCGTCGACGTCCGCGGTGAAGAGCGCGATCCCGGCGTTCGACTCGACGATGTTCCACCAGCGGTCGACGACCAGCGCCGGGTACGGTTCGTGGGCCGCGAGCAGGCGGCGCAGCGTGGTACGGATCGCGAGCATCGACGGCGAGTGCAGCGACGCCTCGCTGTAGATCGGCGCGAACCCGCCGGCCAGCAGCAGCTGGTTGCGGTCCCGCAGCGGTACGTCGAGCTGCTCGGCCAGCCGCAGCACCATGTCGCGACTCGGCCGCGACCGCCCGGTCTCGACGAAGCTCACATGCCGCGTGGACACCTCGACCCGGTTCGCGAGCTCGAGCTGACTGAGCCGCCGGCGTTCCCGCCAGCCGCGCAGCAGCTCGCCCACCGGGCGCTGGAACGTCTCCTCGATCGTGGCTGCCATACCCCGACCGTAGCGGTTCGCGTAGACAGCTCCATTACCTCTGACGTCATCGACGGTACGCCGGGCGCGGCGGCAAGGTTCTGGTCATCACCACGAACCGAGGAGGAAACACCATGAACGCAACCGCTCTCGCCGACCAGTACTTCGCGATGTGGAACGCCGCCGACGCCGACCGTCGGGCCGAGCTGATCGCGAGCAACTGGACCGCGGACGCGACCTTCCAGGACCCGAGCTTCGAGACCACCGGCCACGACGAGCTGAACAAGCTGGTCGGCGCCGCGCAGCAGATGTTCCCGGGCCTGTCGTTCGTCCGGATCGGCGACATCGACGAGCACCACGGCTACCTGCGCTGGACCTGGCACCTGCAGGCCGACGGGCAGGAGCCGGTGGCGGGTGGCACCGACATCGTCGTCCTGGCCGCCGACGGGAAGATCGAGAAGCTGATCGGCTTCCACGACTTCGCCCCGGAGCACTGAACCTTCGGGCAGGTCCGACTTCCGGCTGCATCACGATGGCCGATCGGCGGATGCCCGGTGCCACATCCGCCGCCTAGGTTGACTGTCATGCGGAGATCGTTGACAGCGGCAATCACAAGGGCATCGATAGCTGGGGCCGTGCTGGCGGCCGCCGTTCCGGTGAGTGCGGCGGCCGCCGCGGAGCCCCTGGACTGGAAAGCCTGTAAACCCGGCGCGGTCGAGCAGTGCGCGATGCTGACCGTGCCACTCGACTGGTCGAAACCATCCGGCCCGACCACGAACGTCTTCGTGGCCAAGGTCCCGGCCAAGGACCAGAAGCACAAGCTCGGCGCCCTGTTCTTCAACCCTGGCGGACCGGGCGGCGCGGGTGGCTCGATCTTCGCGGCAGGGCTCGCCGATGCGGTGCTGGCGCAGTACCGGGACAGGTATGACCTGGTCAGCTTCGACCCCCGCGGGACCGGGAGCAGCAGCCAGCTGGACTGCGGTCCGGTGCTGCGTCGCGGCGTACCGGTGTTCCCGAAGTCCAAGGCGCAGTACGACGCGTTGGTGGCGTCGAGCCGGGCGACCGGCGAGCAGTGCCTGAAGCAGCACGGCGATCTGATGCGCAACCTGGACACCCGCACGGTGGCCCGCGACATGGACGCGATCCGGGCCGCGCTCGGCGAGTCGAAGTTCAACTACCTCGGGCTGTCCTACGGGTCGTACCTGGGCACGCTCTACGCGCAGCAGTTCCCGCAGCGCGTCGGCCGGATGGTGCTCGACGGGATCGTCGACCACAAGCAGGGTGCGCTGAAGTTCATGCTGGACGAGGCGAAGGCGATGGAGGACGGCTTCAACCGCTTCGCCAAGTGGTGCACGAAGGACACATCGTGCGCCCTGCACGGGCAGGACGGCGGCGCGGTCTGGGACGCGACCGTGCGCAAGGCCGACAAGACTCCGCTGAGCGGACCGCACGGCCCGGTCAACGGCGACGTACTGCGGATGGCGCTGCCGACGTTGCTGCCGCTGACCTCGATGGTCTCGGACAACTGGCGGCGCTCGCCACCGCGCTGGCCAAGGCGGTCACGGGTGACGGCACCGACTTCGCGAACCTCAGCTACGTCGGCGATCCCGAGACCGCGTACGCCGCGGTGGCGTGCATGGACCTCCCGGGTGAGCTGCGCGGGTACGCCGATGCGCGCGCCCGGCTCGCGCTCGCGAAGGCGGTGGCGCCGCGGGTCGGCGCGGCGGTCGAGGGCTGGGCGGTCACGGCGGCCTGCGCCGGCTGGCCGATCCCGCCGAGCAACCCGTGGGCAGCCACGCCGGTGCACGGTACGGCGCCCATCCTGATCACGTCGACGCTGCACGACCCGTCGACTCCGGTCACCAACGCGCGCAGCCTGGCACGGCAGATCGACAACAGCCGGCTGCTGACGGCCGACGTCTACGGCCACACGGCGTACTTCAACTCGGCCTGTGCGCGGGACCGGATCGCGACGTACCTCCTGGACGGCGAACTGCCGGCGGCCGGCTGTTAATTGAGTGGAAGCTCCGCGGCGGTCGGCGCAGCATGGACGGATGCTCACCGCTGAGGAGCACGACGTTTTCCAGCGCGACGGGATCGTGAAGATCCCGTCCGCGTTCTCCACCGATGCCGCCGCGCGGATGCGGGACGTGCTGTGGGACGAGCTGTCCGCGCGGCACGGGATGGATCGCGAGGACCGTTCCACCTGGACGCCGCTGCGGCCGACCGGCTTGAAGACCACCAAGTCCAGTCGCCCGGCCCTCGGGGTGCTCAGCCCGACGGTGCGTTCGGCGCTCGACGGTCTGCTCGGCGAGTGGACCGAGCCGAAGCATGCCGGCCAGGTGCTGGTCACCATGCCGGAAGGTGTGCCGTGGTCGGTGCCGCATCGGCAGTGGCACACCGATGTCGGCTTCGAGACGCCGACCGAGGCCGTGAAGATGTGGGCGTTGCTCGGGGACCTGGAGCCCGGCGGCGGTGGGACTCCGCAGGTCGCGGGCTCGCACCGGGTCATCGAGCGGTTCCTGACCACGACGGACGAGCGCGAGTTCAAGGCGGTCCGCGACCAGGTGCTGCGGTCCGATCCGTGGCTCCGCAACCTGACCTCCGAGCAGCGCGGTGTGGACCCTCTGGCGCCCGCCGTCATCGACGGTGTGCCGGTCCGGGTCGTCGAGCTCACCGGTCAGGCCGGCGACGTGTACCTGACCCATCCGTGGATCCTGCACTCGATCGCGCCGAACGCGGGCGACGTGCCGCGGATGATGCGCAGCCGCTTCATCTGGAAAGCGCGCTGACCAGCCGGGCGCAACGGACCGGGTCCTCGGTGAGGCCGGCGGACAGACCCCACAGCCAGTAGTCGACGGTCCGCCAGATCACCCAGTCACGCGCACGGTCCCGGTCCAGACCGGCTTCGCGGACCGCGCTGTCGAAGTACCGGACGATATCCGTCATCTCGTCGAGCCGGGTCCAGAGGACGCGCCCGAGGTCGAACTCGATGTCGCCGCGGTACAGGACCGGGTCGACCGTGAGCCATTCCTCGCGCCGGCCGGCCAGGACCTGGTCGGAGTGGAAGTCGCCGTTGACCGCGAGGGTCGAGCTGGTCCGCGACAGCGCCGGAGCGACGTCGAGCGCCGCACGCAGTACGCCCTCCGGAAAGGGCCGGCCGAGCCCGCTCCAGTGCGCTTCCAGCTCCGCAGTGCGGTCGGCGACGATCTGGTCGGTCGACAGAGCCTCGTCGGGTCCTGGTACGGCGAGTCTGCGCATCAGCCGCCCGAGGACGGCGACCGCCTCGTCCACAGGCCGGGTCGTCAACGGTGTGGACAACCGCTCGAGCAGCATCGCACCGGCGTCGACGTCCGCGTCGAACAGGTGGGCCATGCCCCGGCCTGCCCACCAGCGCAGCGCCCAGACCTGCTCCGCGACCTCGGTTCCGGGCGGCGACATCCGCAGTACGAACTCGTCCGATCCTCGCCGGACCGGGATGACAATCGCGTTCGACCCGTGGGCAATCGCTCCCACACTTGTCAGATCCCACCGATCGAACTGTCGCTGCACCACACTCGGCAGCTCGCGCAACCAGTCGGCACCCTCCGTCCACCACCGGGGCATTCGCAGGAATTCCTCGGGCAGATCGATCATCCGGTCACCGTAACCGGGGCAACCCGGGGCAGGACCGATGGCCTCCCCAGCGGCGAGATCGAGGTCCATGATGTGGCCATGGGCGGAGAGGTTGATGTGGACGGGTTGCGGTTCGACGCGGAGGTCTCGCGGCAGATCGAGGCGGTGTACCGGACGCCGGACGTCGTCGAGCAACGGCGGGCGGTGCGGGCGGCGCTCGCGTTGCGGCCCGGTGACCGGGTGCTCGACGTCGGCTCGGGGCCCGGACTGCTGGCCGCGGAGATGGCCGCCGAGGTCGGGCCGGACGGACGGATCTGCGGGATCGACATCAGCGACAGCATGCTGGCGATCGCCCGGACGCACGCCGACGTCCCCGACGGGCCCGCGCCGGAGTTCGAGCTCGCCTCGGTCGAGCGGATCCCGCATCCGGCGGAGAGCTTCGACGTGGTCGTCTCCACGCAGGTCTTCGAGTACGTCGACGACGTCGCGGCGGCCCTGGAGGAGGTACGCCGGGTGCTCCGGCCCGCGGGACGCGTCGTCCTGCTGGACACCGACTGGGGCTCGGTGGTGTGGCGGTCGAGCGACGACGAGCGGATGGCGCGGGTGCTGACCGCGTTCGAGGACCACCTGGCCGATCCGCATCTGCCGCGGACGCTGCCCGACGTACTGGTGAAGACCGGTTTCACGCCGACGCACCAGCAGGTGGTGCCGATCCTCAACCTCGGCTACGACCAGCGCACCTACAGCGGCGGACTGATCGACATCGTGTCGGACTTCGTGCCGGGGCACGGCGACGTGACGCAGGACGAGGCGACGGCCTGGGCGGACGACCTGCGCGGTCTCGGCGCGAGCTACTTCTTCAGCCTGAACAGGTACCTGTTCGTCGCGTCCGCGCTGTGACGTGCCGGGCGGGTGCGTCCTGGGAGAGACACACCCGCCGGCCGGTCGTTCTCCCGCCCCTCAGTGGGAGAACTCGCGGCTCGGTGAACACCACCCATGCCCGAATGGCACTGACCGAACCGCGGGACCACCTAGAGGTACCCCAGATCGCCTCCCGGCAACCACTCCGGCACGCGTATCGGACGGAAAACTTGACGTTCCTCAAACCTTCACCGGTAGTAGCTGACCTGACAGCGGCCTAGTCTGGTCCGCGATTTCGTGCACCCGGGGTCGGTGCGCGGACACCCAGGGGGAAGGAACGGCGATGCCGGAACTGTTCGACGACGAGTTGACCGAGGACGTGCTGGACGAACTGGAGGCGCTCGGTGCGGCCGAGGATGCGGACCTGATCCTCGGCGCGGCGGGAGAAAAAGATGCCTGAGGCAAGGATTTCCTGGCGCGGGTTCACGATGAACCGGCGGACCGTGGCGATGGTCGAGGCCGCGGAGCGGCTGTACGACTCGAAGTTCGCGATCCTGCAGGGCTCGTACAACGCCGGCGGCGTGGACGCCTCGGCCGGCACCCACGACGGCGGCGGCGCGGTCGACGTCGACGTCCGGACCAAGAGCGCCGCGCAGCGGGTCGCGGTGGTGAAGGCGCTCCGGCAGGTCGGGTTCGCCGCGTGGCTGCGGACGCCGGCGCAGGGCAACTGGCCGTACCACGTGCACGCGATCGCGGTCGGCGACAAGGAGCTGTCGCGCGGCGCGGCCGTCCAGGTCGCGGAGTACCACCGCAAGCTCAACGGGCTGGCGAACCGCGGCAAGGACGACGGACCGCCCGGGTACTACGGGATGACCTGGGAGCTGTACCTGAAGGCGCACCCGCCGAAGGAGCCGGTTCCGGACTCGACCATTTCGCTGGCCGCGATGGAGTACGCCCGGACGCACGACGCGATGACCGGCGTCTGGGGCGCCGACCGGGCCCGGGTGATCGCCTGGGCGGCGCATCCCCGCGTCGGCGCGATCACGAAGGCCGAGACGGTGCCGGCGGCCGGCGTGCCGTGGCACCTGCACTTCCAGCGGGTGATCCGCAAGGTGCAGCTGCACTTCAAGCTCGAGGTCACCGGGATCTTCAACACTGCGGTGGCCGGCGAGATGAAGCGGTACGGCTACACGATCGTCGCCTGAACCGGCCCGACCATCGGCAAGGCCCCACCGGTAGCAGCCGGTGGGGCCTTGGTGGTCCACTACCGCCCGGGCATCCCCGGTGCAGCTGTGGAGGTGGAGAGCGGAACCGACGCCGATGCAGGGGTCAAGACGTCAGCTCCGCTTGTCTATGGAGTTGTCACCCTCGAGTCGGCCGCCCAGACCTGCGCCTGGTGGAACTCGAGGTGTTGCCGCATCGCCGCCGGAGTACCGGCGGTGCTGCCGAACCCGAGGTGGTTCATGGTCGGTACGACGACGGCGTGCACGTCGGACCGCTTCACCTCGTCGAGCAGTGCGTGGAACGCCGCGGACTCGGCCGCATCGCGCTCGGTGTAGACGGTGCCGAGGGTGAACCCCTCGGCGCTGGCGAACGCGACCAGGGAATCGGTCGCCGCGGCCAGCTCCTCCGCGCAGCTCAGCGCGTCGGCCCGTACGTACCCGAGCAGCGTCGGCCGGGTGGTCATCGCCCAGGCACCGCTTGGGTGTCCACCAGCACCGGCTCGCTCGTCACCCGGAGGGAGGCGAAGCGGCGACGCATGGCTTCCTCGTACTGCGCTGCCTGCTCCGCCGTGGCGGTGTGGTCCGCGATGGTGTTCGCGCCGAACCAGACCCGCACCCGACGGTGCGTTGCGGGGGTTTCGAGCGTCTCGGTCATCGCGGTTCCTTCGGCAGTCTCGGTCTCACCCCGGACGGCTTTGTCCGGCGTTGAGATAAAGAAACCTCACCGGCACCGACCTTCGGAACACTTCTGAAGGGACCTTTACAGAGGCCTAACGCAGAGTAGGGAAACCCTACGAACGTGCAGGTCAACGCCCTCTGCGCGGCATCGTCGGGGCGGCCGGAAAGCGTGTCAAGAAAGGCTGCAGGTATTTGCAGATAACGATTCGGCGTCCGCTGCTTATTCGACGGCGATAGAAATCTATGACGTCCTGCTAACCCTTTGCGCGCGGCTGCTTACGGACCGGCAACAGGTGCGCGGGGTGTCGCGGGACGACCAGCAGCGTGACGCCCGCGGCGCCGACGGCGAGGGCCGCGAGGATGTTCAGCGTGAGCGGCAGACCCAGGGCGAGCGTCGCCGTTGGTGCCGCCAACGCTCCGATCAGCAGTGCCAGCGAGTCCGCGGCGAAGAAGATCGCGCCGACGCCGGGGAGTATCTCCGGCGGTGCGGCGCGCTGGATCGTGGTCTGGGCCGTGATGAGCAGAATGCTGCCAGGCAGGCCGATCAGGGCCGCGGCGGCGATCGCCACCGGGATGTTCGGGGCGTTGAAGAGCCCGAAGAATGCTGCTGCGGTGGCGAGTTGGGTCAGTGTGAGCAGCTCGCGGGTTCCCAGCAGCCTGGCGGCTGTCGTGCTCAGTGCGGCGCCTGCGAGGTACCCGGCGCCGAGGCCGGAGATCAGGTAGCCCACGACGTACCCGGGGGCGTGCAGGCGGTCGACGGTGAACGGTACGAGCAGCGCGGTCAGGCCGGCGTTGGCGGTGAGGAAGGCCGTCTGGCCGATCAGGATGCCGCGCAGGGCTCGATGCTCGATCGCTGCCCGGAGTCCTTCGAGCGCCCGTGGCGGCTCGCCGGTGGTGGGGTGTCTGCGGGTACGGACCGTCGCGATAATTGCCGCTGACAACAAATAGCTGGCGATGTCGACGGCGAGGACGAACTCGATGCCGGGCCCGGCCAGGAGCAGGGCGCCGAGCGGCGGTGCCGCCAGGCGGATTGCGCTCCCCGTGCCGGCGTTGATCGCGTTCGCCCTGGCCAGCTCCTTGCCGGTCCCGACGACCGCCGGGAGCAGGGCGCGGGCCGCCGGCCGGAACACGGTCGTCGCGGTGTTCTCGAGCAGGATCGCGACGTAGATCGGCCAGATCCGGTCGTGATCCGCGGTCAGGATCAGCCCGACCGCGGCCGCGCTGACGAGGTCCGCGATCCACATCGCCCGCGCCAGGTCCCAGCGGTTCAGCAGTGCGCCGGCCCATGGCCCGATCAGGAGCGGCGGAAGCGCCTCCAGCGCCAGCGTCAGGCCGGTGGCGACCGCGGATCCGGTGAGCGCGAACACATGGAACGGGATCGCGACCACCAGCAGCCACGACCCGATGCCGGAGATCGCGCCGCTGAGCCACAGTCGTCGGAAGTCCCTCACGGCGCCGGAATCTATCTTGTCGGGATAGACATCGGCAATAGTGTTCTGTGAAGATAGGTCGCATGGAGCTTGGCGACGTCCTGCGCGACCGTCGGAAGGCGGCCGGGCGGACCATCGCGTCGGTGGCCGTCGACGCCGGTCTGTCCGTGCCCTACATCGCGAACCTGGAGAACGGTCGCGGCAATCCGACCCTCGCCGCGCTCGACCGGCTCGCGACGGCCCTCGGCGCGCGGCTCGAGGTGCGCATCGACGACGAGGAACCGTCGCCCCCGCCCTCGGGCGCCGCCGACCTGCTGGCCGCGTCCGACCGGACCGACGCTGTCGTCACCGTCGTCGCCAACGGCCGGTCCCGCGCGGCCACACGCCGCCAGTTGATCGCGACCCTCGACTCGCTGGCCCTGCTCCTGGGGCGTCCCCCGACGGCTGCCGACCTCAACCGTCTGCTCGACCTCCTGCAGCTCGCGTAACTGGGTCGCGCGGCGGGAGCGGGACGCCGTAGGGTCCGCGGCATGGAGATCGGGGCGCGCATCGCGCGAGCGCAGGTGGACGGGTTGGCGAGGTCGCGGCGGCAGATCGTCGCCGGGCCGCTGACGGGAATGCTGCACGACCAGGACGAGTAGTACCTGTCGACGATGGTCGCCGCCGAACCCGGGCAGCCGTTCACGCCCGAGGAGGTCCCGACCGCGCTGGCTGTCATCCGCCAGGCCTTCGCCGCCGAGGACCGCTGGCTGAGCGCCGAGCTCGTCGACGAGGCGAGCCCCGGCCTGGCCGAGGCGCTCGCGGCCAACGGGATGACGCTGGTTTCGCGCCTCCCGCTGCTCGTGGTGGAACCCGACGACCTGCTCGTACCTGAGCTGCCGGCCGGCGTCACGGTGCGGGTCGTCGCGTCCGACGAGGACCAGAAGGTGGCGAACGCGGTGGCGGCCGAGGCGTACGAGATGGACGGCGCTGACTTCGCGTTCAAGCCCGACCCGGCCGACGGCGGAGCGGTCCTCGTGTACGCCGACGACGTACCGGCCGCAACCGCGTCCTGGACCGCGGTGGCCGACGGCGTCACGGAGGTCGCCGGTGTCGGCACGATCCACACCCAGCGGCGCCGCGGGCTGGGTGGGATCGCAACCGCGTACGCGACGCTGAAAGCGTTCGAGCTCGGCGGCGCGACGCTGGCCTGGCTGACGCCGGGTGACGACGGCGCGGACCGCGTGTACCGCCGCCTCGGCTACGCACCCAAGGCCACCGCCATCCACCTCGGCGACCCCGGCGGCCACCTGGCCGACCTGCGCTAGCTGCCTCAGGGCTGGAGGATGCGAGTAATGGACGTGTGCAACGTCCTGCCGGCGGCTCTCGTCGTCAGACGGCCCGCGGCCACGGATTCGCCGGCCGCGTGGCCCAGGGCGATCAGGGTGGTGACCAGCCAGTCGGCGGGGAGCTCTCGGGTGATCTCGCCCGCCCGTTGACCACGGCGGATCAGGCGGTCGAAGCGCTCGGTCACAGGGTCGTGGCGCTCGTCGCGGGTGCCGGTCGGTGGCAGGTGCAGCAGGAGTGGATGCCGCTCGAAGGCTCGCCAGGCGAGGTCGATCAGGCGCAGCACGCCGGTCAGCGTGGGCGCTTCGTCGAGGTCGAGCGCGTCGATCGCTGTCAGCGTTTCGTCGGTGAGTCGGTCGAGTACGGCGTCCAGTAGGGCACCGCGCGACGAGAAGTGTGCGTACACCGTTTGCCGGGTGACGCCGGCCGCCTCGGCGATGCGTTCCAGTCCGGCGTCGGGTTGCTCGTCGAGCAGGGCGACAGCCGCGTCGAGGATCGCCGTACGGCTGCGGTGGGCGAGGTGCTCGCGGGGGCCGACGCGGCCGCGATCGTGGACCGGTACTACACGCCCGACATCGTGCAGATCGCCGACGGTGTGACGCTCGACCGGCAGCGGCTGATCAACCACCTCCGCCCGGTACGGAAGAACCTGGTCTCCTTCTCGTACGAGGTACATGAGGCGATCCGCACCGGGGACCGGGTGGCCGCGCGGTTCACGATCCACGCGGAACTGCGCCGCGGGCGGACGATCGCGACCGAGGTGTACCTGTTCGGTGAGCTCGCGCCGGACGGGCGGATGCGCCGGACGACGCAGGCCACGAGGGACGTGACCGCGGCATGACGACGTTCAAGGTGCTCGGGATGACCTGCAGCCATTGCGTCGGGTTCGTGACCGAGGAACTCGAAGCGTTGCCCGGTGTCCGGTCGGTCGAGGTCGACCTACCGACCGGGACAGTTGCGCTGGTCGCGGATCGGCCGGTCGACCCCGCCGCGATCCGCGCCGCGTTGGAGCAGGCCGGCTACGAGCTCGAGGAGCCGCGGTAGGTGAGGAGGACGACGCCGCTCGGGAAGGACCTGGAGCCGGTCAACGTCAGCGGGTGCGGTGAGTCGTCCGGGAAGAGACGGCGGCCGGTGCCGACGACGGTGGGGTAGACGAAGAGGCGGTACTCGTCGACCAGGCCGGCTGCGATCAGTTGGTGGGTGACGTCGATGCTGCCGGTGCACACGATGTCGCCGCCGGCGGTGTCCTTCAGGCGGCGTACGTCGTCGAGGCCGCGGAGGATCGTGGTCGGCGTCCAGGCCGGATCGTGCAGTGTCGAGCTCACGACGTACTTCTGGACCTGGTTGAGGTACGCCGCTATGCCGCTCGGGTCGTCGGTCTGGGCGGGCCAGTAGCCCCGCAGTTGCTCGAACGTCACGCGGCCGGTCAGGAACGCGTCCGCGCGCAGCATCTGGTCGCGCAGCGCGTCCAGCACCTCCGGGCCGCCGTCGGCCGGTCCGAACCAGTCACCGGTCTCGATCACGCCGTCGACGGTGACGTTCTGGGTGACGATCAGGTCGCGCATCAGGATCCTCCTCGCTGGATTCACCGGCTACGTCGGAGCCGATCGTCACCCTTCGACGTCAGCGGACGGTGAAACCCGCCTTGCGGAACGCGTCGGCGAGCGAGGTCTCGTCCATCGGCGTCTCGGACTGGTTGCCACGACCGCCGGAGCCCCGGTTGCCGCCACGACCGCCCTGGCCGCCCTGACCGCCCTGACCGCCGGAGCCACCGCGGCCGCCCTGACCGCCGGGACCGCGACCGCCTTGACCGCCCGGGCCACGGCCCTGACCACCGCGGCCGCCGGGGCCACGACCTTGACCGCCCTGACCTTGGCCGCCTTGACCGCCCTGGCCGCCTCCCTGGCCACGGCCCTGGCCGCGGTTGCCCTGGCCGCCCGAGCCGACCTCGTCGTCCAGGCGCAGCGTGAGCGAGATCCGCTGCCGCGGGATGTCGACCTCGAGCACCTTCACCATGACGATGTCACCCGGCTTGACCACCTCGCGCGGGTCCTTGACGAAGGTCTTCGACAGTGCCGACACGTGCGCCAGACCATCCTGGTGCACGCCGATGTCGATGAACGCGCCGAACGCGGCCACGTTCGTGACCTGGCCCTCCAGGCGCATCCCCGGCTTCAGGTCCGCGATCTTGTCCACGCCCTCGGCGAACACCGCGGTCTTGAACGCCGGCCGCGGGTCCCGGCCCGGCTTCTCCAGCTCGGCCAGGATGTCGGTCACCGTCGGCAGGCCGAACATGTCGTCGACGAAGTCCGCCGCCTTCAGCCGCTTCAGCTCCGACGACCCGATCAGCGACTTCACGTCGGAGCCGGTCGCGTCCAGGATCCGGCGGACGACGGGATACGACTCCGGGTGCACGCTGGACGCGTCGAGCGGATCGTCGCCGTCGGGGATCCGGAGGAACCCGGCCGCCTGCTCGAATGCCTTCGGGCCAAGCCGCGCCACGTCCTTCAGCGCCGTCCGGGACGTGAACGGCCCGTTCACGTCCCGGTGCTGGACGATGTTGTCCGCCAGCCCGGGCGTGATGCCGGAGACCCGGGTGAGCAGCGGCGCGGACGCCGTGTTCAGATCCACGCCGACCGCGTTCACACAGTCCTCGACGACCGCGTCGAGCGAGCGGGACAGCGAGTTCTCCGGCAGGTCGTGCTGGTACTGGCCGACGCCGATCGACTTCGGGTCGATCTTCACCAGCTCGGCCAGCGGGTCCTGCAGGCGGCGGGCGATCGAGACCGCGCCGCGCAGCGAGACGTCCATGCCCGGCAGCTCCTGGGAGGCGAACGCCGACGCCGAGTACACCGAGGCGCCGGCCTCCGACACGACCGCCTTGGTGAGCTTGAGCTCCGGGTGCTTCACGATCAGCTCGGCCGCCAGCTTGTCGGTCTCGCGCGACGCCGTACCGTTGCCGATGGCAATCAGCTCGACGTTGTGCGCGGCCGCCAGCGCGGCCAGCGTGGCGATCGACTTGTCCCACTGGTTCTGCGGGACGTGCGGGTAGATGACGCCGGTGTTGACGACCTTGCCGGTCGCGTCCACGACGGCGACCTTCACGCCGGTCCGGAAGCCCGGGTCGAGGCCCATCGTCGCGCGGGTGCCGGCCGGGGCGGCCAGCAGCAGGTCGCGCAGGTTGGCCGCGAACACCCGGATCGCCTCGTCCTCGGCGACCTGCCGCAGCCGCATCCGCAGGTCGATGCCGAGGTGCACCAGGATCTTCGTCCGCCAGGCCCAGCGGACCGTCTCGACCAGCCACTTGTCGGCCGGGCGGCCCTGGTTCTCGATGCCGACCTTGCGGGCGATCGTGGTCTCGTACTCCGTCGGGCCGTCGACCTCGACGCCCGCCGGCAGCGGCTCGACGGTGACCGTCAGCACGTCCTCCTTCTCGCCGCGGAACAGCGCGAGGATCCGGTGCGACGGCATCTTCGTGAACGGCTCGTCGAACTCGAAGTAGTCCGAGAACTTCGCGCCCTCGGTCTCCTTGCCCTCACGCACCGCCGAGGCCAGCCGGCCCTGGTCCCAGAGCCGCTCGCGCAGCTCGCCGATCAGGTCGGCGTCCTCGGCGAACCGCTCGACCAGGATCGCCCGGGCGCCGTCCAGCGCCGCCTGCGGGTCCGGGACCTCGGCATTCACGAACACCGCGGCCGCGGCGATCGGCTCGACGTCCGGGTCGGCCATCAGCCCGTCGGCGAGCGGCTCGAGACCGTTCTCCCGGGCGATCATCGCCTTGGTCCGGCGCTTCGGCTTGAACGGGAGGTAGATGTCCTCCAGGCGGGACTTGGTGTCCGCCGCCAGGATCGAGGCTTTCAGGGCGTCGTCCAGCTTGCCCTGGCTCTCGATCGACTCCAGCACGGTCTGCCGGCGCTCCTCCAGCTCCCGCAGATACCGCAGGCGCTCCTCGAGGGTGCGCAGCTGGGCATCGTCCAGCATCCCGGTGACCTCTTTGCGGTACCGCGCGATGAACGGGACCGTCGACCCCTCGTCCAGCAGCGCCACCGCTGCCCGCACCTGGTTCTCACCGACCTCCAGCTCCTCGGCGATCCGCTGCTCGATCGACTGCACCACCACTGTCCGTTCCCCTCTACGCCCAACAACCACCGAGCCGTCTGCCCCGGCCAGGCCCCATATCCTTCCCCATCCCACCCCCCACCCCGAAACCCGTCCCACCCCCACCTGTGGACAACCCGTGGGATCATCGCGTCGGGGAGGGGACGCATGGGGCAGCTCAGCAAGTTCATGGAGGCCGACGCCCAACCGCCGGCGGTGGCGCTCAGGATCGTCAACGTGGTCCTGCCGCTGGTCGCGGTTGTTCAGGCGTGCGTTACGCGCCGCCTGGAAGAGATCCTGCTGGCCGTGTTTCTGGTCGGCATCATGCTGCCCGCAGGAATCGCGCCGGGAGGCTCAGCGCAGGTGGCTGCGGGCCTAGAGTCGCGGCGTGTGCTCGGCTCGGTCTACATGTTCCTGGTGTTCACATGCGGCGGCGTGGCGTTCTTCAGCTACCTCCTGCCTCGTCAGGCAAGCCTCCTGGCAGCTCTCGGGTTGGCGGCGCTGGTCGTGATGGCCGCTCGGGTCGGTCGTCGCCGACGTACAGCAGGCTCCCCGCGACCTGATGGACGCGGGGAGCCTCTGTAAGGCAGGTCAGGCGGCTTCGAGGACCAGGTTGTCGTCGTCGGTCTGCTCCGTGGTCGGCTGCTTCGCCGGGCGCATGATGGTGGCGGCGATGACTACGGCAGCGGCGACGATGGCGGCGGCGACGGCGAAGGAGAGGTGGTAGCCGTCGGTCAGGGCGTCCAGGGCCGGCTTGGTGTCGGCGACCGAAGCGGTGCGGGTCGCGGACAGGGTGGCCAGGACTGCCAGGCCCAGGGCCGCGCCGACCTCACCCATGGTGCCGATCAGACCGGAGGCCAGGCCCGCGTCCTCGGGCTTCACGTCCGACATCGACAGGCCCATCAGCGCCGGGAAGCAGATGCCGCCGCCCAGGCCCAGCAGCGCCAGCACCGGCAGGACGTGGATGAAGTAGTTGCCGCCGACGGGAGCCTGCGTGAACAGGGCCAGCCCGACGACGATCAGCGCCAGTCCGGCGATCAGCGGCCGCCGCGGGCCGAAGCGCATCACCAGCTTCTCGGAGTACTTCACCGACAGCAGCCCCATCACCACGGTCGTCGGCAGGAAGGCCAGCCCGATCTCCAGCGCGTCGTACCCGAGCACGCGCTGCAGGTACAGCGAGCCGAGGAAGAAGATGCCGAACATCCCGGAGGCGGACAGCGCCTGGACCAGGTTCGCTCCCGTGAGGGTGCGGGAGCGGAAGATCCGCAGCGGCACCAGCGGGTTCGCGGCAGTCGCCTCGCGGACGACGAATCCGGCCAGCAGCACCAGCGTCACCGCGGCCAGTACCAGCGTCCGCGGAGCGGTCCAGCCCAGCTCGGCGGCCGGCTTCACGATCGTGAACACGCCGACCATCAGCGCCGCGGTGATCAGCACCGCACCCGGTACGTCGGTGCCCTTGCCGATGCCCAGGCCCTTGTCCTTCTCGATCAGCTTCACGGCCAGTACGACGGTCAGCACGCCGATCG
Source organism: Kribbella sp. NPDC003557 (assembly GCF_040610805.1). Lineage (NCBI taxonomy): Bacteria > Bacillati > Actinomycetota > Actinomycetes > Propionibacteriales > Kribbellaceae > Kribbella > Kribbella sp. NPDC003557. The sequence continues at coordinate 636,689 of NZ_JBEXMY010000002.1, read as the reverse complement.
GCAGGTTCACGAAGAAGATCCAGTGCCAGCTGATCGCCTGCGTCAGGACGCCGCCCGCCAGCAGGCCGATCGACCCGCCGGCCGACGCGACGAACGCGTACATGCCGATCGCCTTGGCCTGCTCCCGCGGCTCGGGGAACAGCGTCACGATCATGCCGAGGATCACCGCGGAGGTCAGCGCGCCACCGACGCCCTGGATGAACCGCGCGATGACCAGCACCTCCTGCGACCCGGCCAGACCGCACAGCACGGAGGCGGCGGTGAAAACGATCAGTCCGGCGGTGAAGACGTTCCGCCGTCCGAGGAGGTCGCCCAGCCGTCCCGCCAGCAGCAGGAGGCCGCCGAACGCGATCAGGTACGCGTTCACCACCCACGCGAGGGAGGAGCTGGTGAAGCCGAGGTCGTCCTGGATGGCCGGCAGGGCCACGTTCACCACGGTCACGTCGAGCACGATCATCAACATGCCCGCGCACAGGGTGTAGAGGGCCAGCCAGCGCGAGCGGCCGCCCTGCGCGGCCGGCGTCGTCGCCAGGGTGTCGGTCGTCGCGTACATTCCGGTTCTCCTTGCAGTCCGTCGTAGGGGCCTTACACCTCTACGTCGAACCAGGAGGACTCAGATTGACACGTCTTCAGAAGTTTTTTCGCGACGCGGCCGAGACAGGGCGTAGGCCGTCAACGCGGGCACCAGTCCGGACCCCACAACGAGCAGGGTGGGCAGCTGCGACGCCAGCGCGAACCAGGTGAGCAGGACGACGACCCCGCCGGCCACCGGGAGCGGCCGGCGCAGCAGGAACAGGTTGGCGGACCGGAACAGCGACTTGAACGTGGCGTTCTCCGGCGCCTCCGGCAGGATCGCCAGGCCGCTCAGGTAGAGCCCGAGGATCATGCCGGTCAGCGGGATCAGCACCGCGAGCGCGAAGATCCGCACCGGACCGTCGGCGTACGCCCAGAACGAGATACCGAACGCCAGCATCACGGCGCCGACCCACAGCCCGAACGCGGGCAGCCAGAACCGCTTCATCGCCCAGCCGAACTCCCGGAAGAACCGCCGCATCAGCTTCGGCTTCTCCTGGCTGATCGCGTCCGGCACCACCCGCTGCATCGCGAACGCGGCCGGGAACAGCGTCAGGATCCCCAGGCTGATCACCACGAACACGAGCTGCAGCATCAGCAGGTCGCCGACGACCGCCAGCTTTCCCAACACGGTGCTCGTCCGGCCGGCCTTCTCCACCGATCGCCTCCTCGTTCCGTACGGGCGGGTCCTGATCGTATGATCACGAACAATCACGGACAGACCAGGGGATCACATGCTTGCACAGGAGCGCCACGAGCTGATCCTGCGGAGCCTGCGCCGGCACGGCCGGCTCCGGGTGGCCGACCTGGTCGACGAGCTGGGCGTCTCCGCGATCACAGTACGCCGGGACCTGGCCGAACTGGACTCCGCCGGACTGCTCCGCCGGGTGCACGGCGGCGCGATCGGCGTCGGGACCGCGGAGCAGGGCACGCACGGCAGCCGCCTGACGATCGGCATCGTCGTGCCGAGCGCCACGTCGTACTACTCCGAGGTGATCCGCGGCGCCGAGGCGATCGCCGACCGGTACGGCGCGCGGCTGGTGCTCGGCGTCTCCGGGTACGACGTGGCGACCGAGCGTGAGCGGCTCGACAAGGTGCTCGGGATCGGCGTCGCCGGGCTGCTGATCAGCACCGCGCTCGGCGACGGCGACGCGGAGCGGCTGGACCGCCGCCTCGACGACATCGACGTACCGGTGGTGCTGATGGAGCGCGCGTTCGGGTTCCCGCACGCGGCCCGCGAGTACGACCACGTCCGCACCGACCACGCGTACGGCGCGATGCTGGCGCTGCGGCACTTCCTGGCGCTCGGCCACCGCCGGATCGCGATCAACCTGCAGGCCACGGTCACGGCGTACTGGCTGCGCCGCGGCATCGAGTCGGCCGCGAAGGCGCTCGGCGTCGACGTGTTCCTCTCCCCGGTCGACCTGCCGATGCGCGGCGACGACCCCGGCGCGATCGCCCAGCTCGACGCGTTCCTCGCCGAATGCGAGTCCTTCGGCAGCCGCGCCGTCCTCGTCCACTCCGACGAACACGGCGCCCGCCTGGTCGAACGCGCCATGGAGCTAGGCCTCCGCGTCCCCGAGGACCTGGCAGTCATCGCCTACAACGACGTCACCGCCTCCCTGGCCGTAGTCCCCCTCACCGCCATCTCCCCACCCCGCCGCGCCCTCGGCGAAACCGCCTGCGACCTCCTCCTCCGCAAACTCCAGTCCCCCACCACCCCCATCCAGCACCTAAGCCTCCTCCCCACCCTCAACATCCGCACCTCCTGCGGCACCGCCGACAGATAGGGAAGGGCGATGGAGTACGCCGAGTTCGAGGTCGAGTACAAGCAGGTCTACGAGGCAATCCTCAACGCTCGCGGAGACCGGAACTTGACCGAGGACGCCGCACGACTCTCGGCCCTGGCAGCCCAGATCGACGACGAGGACGACCGCGAAAACACTCTCCGGATGCAGGCCGGCGCTGTGCACCTCATGCAACAAAGGTGACGAGCTTCCGGGAGCTGATACGCAGCCCTGTGGATCGTGCGAAGCATGCCTGCACCGCCGGCGGGTAAAGTCAGAGGACTGCGCCACGGGGAGGAATCGATGGAGTACGCCGAGTTCAAGCCCGAGTACAAGCGGGTGTTCGAGGTGATCCTCAACGGCCGAGGCGACCGGGACCTGACCGCCGACGTCGCCCGCTTGCACGCCTTGGCTGCCCAGATCGACGACGAGGACGACCGGGAAGACGCCCTCCTGGAAGTCACGGGAATCGAAAGCATCCTCGCCCGAGAGCCCGCCGAACCTCCGTCGGAGATCATCGTGCTGGCGCGCGAGGTGTACGCCGAGGCTGTCCGCGACGACGGCACAGTAGCCGAACGCCTGGCCCGTGCCGAGGAGGGGATGCGGGCCCTCGAGCGACTCTCACCTGGCGCCAATCCGGACGAGAAGGTGGCGATCGGGGACTACGAGCACACACTCCACATGCAGATCGGCGCTTTGCGACTCATGCAATGAAGGTCACCAGCTTTCAGGAGCTGATGCGCGAGCAGGCGAATGCTGCCGTGCGGATCTCGGGTGCTCATCACTCGTCATGGAATGGGCGTTACGGAGCGCCGATCGCGCGCCAGAGTGACCTCGGCGGTACGGCCAACTGGGACAACTCGATCTCGTACAACCCGCGCCACGTGGACGAGCGCCTCAAAGACATGTTTCGCAACGCGCGGGTGCACATGCAGGATCGTGCTGACCTCGTCGGGTACCGCGACGCCCTGCGGGTCGTCTTGCACGAGAACGTGCATCTCCTCGCGTCGGAGGGCCGCGAGCATTCGCAGTCGTACAACGCGATGGCAACCCGTCCCGGTGTTCGCCCGCTCGAGGAGGGTGTGACCGAGCTCTACTCGCACCAGGTTCTCGACGACTACATCGACGAGCTCGGGGTCGACCAGATCGCGCCGGGAATCAAGGACGTCAAGAGCCCGAAGGTTTACAAGGAGTACACGCCCGCGGTGGAGGCCTTCGCCGAGACGATCGAGCGTAAGTCCGGAGTGCAGCGCGATGAGCTCATTGGCCGGCTGGCCGTCGTACCTGCCGATCAGAAGTTCAAGGTGGCCGCTGCGGCGATGTACGACAACAGCCGCCTGCCCGGGATGATCCCGGAAGACCAGCGGGAGCAAGCCATCGGGCAGATAGCGAACGCGATGAGCGCCGGGTTCGGTCGAGTGGAGAAGCTGCCCAAGAGCGCGGACGCGGACGCGCGGCGAGCGATCGGTCTGGAAGCTGCGGTCGAGGGTTCGAAGGTGATGAGCCGGCTGAAGCAGCAGTGGCAGATGCCGTCGCCGGATCGTCAGGTTCAGCGGGGGGTGCAGGCCGGGCAGCAGCGCACCACGCAGCCGGGCCGCGGTGGCGGACCACACCCTCCCGCGGCTGCCCCGGCCGCTCAGACAGCGTCGGCGGCAACGGCAGGCACGGCTTCGCCGGCCTCGGACGTGCAAACGGGTCCAACTCCTCAAGCCACTCCCGTGGCCCCCGCGGCTCAAGCTGGTCCGGCCGGGCCGACCGCCAAAACGTCGCCCGCGGCCTCGGGCGCTCAAGGTGGTCCGGCGGCTCCTGAGTTGCCGCCGGATATTGCCGCGGCGGCGCGGGTCGGGTTGTCTGGGCCTCCGTTGCGGGTGGCTGGGCGGTTGAGTGTTGATCGGCAGGGGGCTCGGGGCGCGGGGGCGGCTGCGGCCGGTGTTGAGCGGCAGGGGCCTGAGGCGCGGCGCTGATGAGGGCTGCCAGCCGGAACTTTGATCGGTCTCGTTCCAGTCTTGATCGAATGTGATCATTCGAGCGCTTGGGTATTGACGAGGAAAGCCCTTTCCCATACTTTCGCTGCACTTAGGGGTCGTGGGCCCCGGCTGAACCAGTCAGCGAAGGAGTTCCCCTGTGAGACGTGGAGTGGGACTGACCCTGCTGGCCGCCGCGCTCAGCGTGGTGGTCAGTAGTTGTGGCAGCGGGGTGATCGACAAGAGCACGGACGGCGTGCCCCCGGCCGAGGCGACCGGGACGCTGCGGGTGCTGCTCCCGTCCTTTCCGCCCAGTGCGAAGGGCAAGGCGGAGTTCCAGAAGGTCGTCGACGACTTCCACAAGGCCTATCCGAAGATGAAGGTCGAGCCGGACTTCGCGACCTACAAGAACCTCAACGAGAAGATGTCCACCTCGATCGCGGCCGGCATCCCGTACGACGTGATGGTGACCGGCGTCGGCTGGGTGCAGCCGTTCGCGTCGAAGAACATCTTCGAGGACCTCGGCAAGTACGGCGTGACGCCCGACTACATCAAGGAGAAGAGCACCCCGGCGCTGATCCCGGCGGTGACGTACGACAAGAAGCTGTACGCGTACCCGCTGATCGCGGACGCCCGGGCGGTCGCGCTGCGCAAGAGCGCGTTCCGCGAGGCCGGCCTGGATCCGGACAAGCCGCCGGCTTCGCTGGACGAGCTCAAGGTGGCGGCCGAGAAGCTCACCAAGCGGGACAAGGACGGCAACATCACCCGCAGCGGGTTCGATCTCGCGTCCGCGACCGGTTTCCGGCAGTCGTTCACGACCTTCCTGGCCTCGACCGGTACGCCGCTGTACGTCAACGGCGAGCCGAACTTCGACAACCAGAAGGGCCTCGACACGCTGCTGTGGATCAAGTCGATGATCAACAACGTGCAGCCGTACGGCCAGGCGAACGCGGCCCAGCAACCACTCGTGCTCACTGGTGAGGCCGCGATGGGGATCGTCAACGGCGGTGTGGACTGCTCCGCGGACGGCATCGGCCAGAAGAACTGTGACGACCTGAGGTTCTTCCGCTTCAACAGCGGCAAGGAGATCGAGTACGTCGGTGGTGACCTGGCGTCGATCGGGTCCCGGAGCCGGCACAAGGACGCGGCCTGGTCGTTCATCCAGACGCTGACCAAGCCGGCGACGCTGGACGCGCTGGCCAAGCTGAACAAGAAGATCCCGGCCTACAAGGACGCGAGCAACTCGCCGCAGGCGAAGTCCAACCCGCTCAGCCAGTTCGTCGCCGACGGCCTGGTCCACGCGGTCAACGAGAACGAAGTGCCGTCGAACTGGCTCGAGATGCGCGGCAACTTCGACATCCAGCTCACCCAGGCGGTCCTCGGACAGAAGGATCCCGCCAAGGTGCTGCACAACCTGGCAGGACAGTCCCGATGAGTACAACTCTTGAACGTCCCGCACTCGCCACGCCGCGCAAGGTGAGCCCGTCGAAGGACAGTCGCACGCTGCTCCGCAGCCAGGCCCGTGCGGGCTGGGCCCTGCTCGCGCCCGCGCTGCTGCACTCCGGCGTCTTCATCGTGATCCCGGTGATCGCGGTGCTGGTGCTCAGCCTCACCGACTACAGCTTCGGTGACACCTGGGCCTGGGTCGGTTTCGGCAACTACGCCGACCTGTTCCGCGACGTCGACTTCCTGGCCTCGCTGTGGCACACGGTGCTGTACGCGATCGTCGTGATCCCGGTCTCGATGGCGATCTCGCTGGCGGTCGCGATCGGCCTGAACCAGAAGATCCGCGGCCTCGGCTTCTTCCGGACGGCGTTCTACATCCCGACCGTGACCGCGACCGTCGCGGTGGCCACGATCTGGCTGTGGATCTACAACCCGGGCTCGGGCCTGGCGAACGGGTTCCTCAGCCTGTTCGGTTTCGCGCCGAACCGCTGGCTGGCGGACCCGGCCACGGCGCTGCCGTCGCTGATGGTGGTCGGCATCTGGCAGGGCCTCGGGACCAAGATCATCATCTACCTGGCCGCGCTCCAGGGCGTGTCCCGGGACCTGGTCGAGTCGGCCGAGCTGGACGGCGCGGGCCGCTGGCAACGGTTCGTGAACGTCACCTGGCCGGCCATCGGCCCGGTCCAGTTCTTCGTCCTGATCACGTCGATCGTCGGTACCTTCCAGGTGTTCGACCTGGTGTACGTGATGACGCAGGGCGGGCCCGGTTCGGAGACCCGGGTGCTGGTGATGGACATCTACCAGAACGCTTTCCAGGACCTGAAACTCGGCTACGCGTCCGCCGAGACCGTGATCATGATGATCGTGATCGCGCTCTTCATCGGCGTCGGGCGCCTGCTCCAGAAGGCGGATGCCAATGACTAGCGTTTCGTTGCCGGCCGTGCGCTCGGCGAAGCCGTCGGCGCTCCGGCCCGGCCGGATCCTGCTGTACGTCGTCCTGACGGTCGGCGCGATCCTGATGATCACGCCGTTCGTGTGGATGCTGCTGACCGCGTTCAAGAGCAACCTGGAGATCGCGAAGTTCGGCTGGTTACCGGGCGAGCTGCGCTGGCGGAACTTCGTCGACGCGATGCAGACCGCGCCGTTCCTGCGGTATTTCCGCAACAGCCTGTTCATCGCGGTCGGCGAGACGGCGTTCACGCTGGCGGTCTGTACGACGGCCGGGTACGCGCTGGCGAAGCTGCCGCTGCGGGGCGGCAAGGCGCTGCTGAACTACTTCATCGTGCTGCTGCTGGTGCCGTTCCAGATCATCCTGGTGCCGCTGTTCCTGATCGTGAAGTCGATCCCGTTGTTCGGCGGCAACAACATCATCGGCCAGGGCGGGATCGGCTGGCTGAACTCGTGGTGGGGCCTGATCATCCCGCTCGGCGCGGCGCCGCTGTTCACGTTCCTGGCGCGGCAGTTCTACGTGTCGCTGCCGGACCAGCTGGCGCAGGCCGCCCGGGTGGACGGGTTGGGTGAGTTCGGCATCTTCTGGCGGATCATGACGCCGCTGATCAAGCCGGCCCTGATCACGATCGCGGTGTTCCAGATCGAGGCCGCCTGGAACGGGTTCCTCTGGCCGTTGATGATCACCACGTCCGACGAGCTGCGGCCGCTGCAGCTCGGGCTGGCGATCTTCTCCCAGAACCCGGCGGAGATCCAGTGGCCGTACCTGATGGCCGGTACGGCGCTCGCGACGCTGCCGATGATCGTGCTGTTCGTGTTCGCCCAGAAGCGGTTCGTCGAAGGAATGGCGAACGTGGGCATCAAGGGCTGAATCCTCGATCAGGTGCTCACCCCGCCCCGGGTGAGCACCTGCGAGGCCCCCTCCACATGCGGTGATCCCGAAGAAGCACCGGAGCTTCCCACTCGGTCCCCCCGCCGGGTCGCTCACCCGTTTATCGGCGGAGTGTGGCCCTCGTTACAACAATCATGAGGTTTTTTCGCCGATTCGCGCGACGATTTCCTTTCGCATGCGTCCGGCGACGGTCCGTGAACGAATCAGTGCACGTGGCTGTGGACGACGTACCTGATCATCGGCTCGAGATCGGTCGTGCCGAGCAGCTCCAGGGCGTTCGTCGCGCGGAGCGTGGCGAGGCCGTGGAGGTTCGTCCACAGGGCGGTGGCGCGGAGTTCGGCGTCGGTCGGGCGCAGCTGCGCGACCAGCTCGACGAAGGTCCGGAACAGCGGCAGCGAGGTCGCTCGGAGGTTGCTGCCGGCCCCGGCCAGCAGGTCGTGCCGGAAGATCAGGTCGAACATGCCGGGCCGCTCGGCGGCGAACTCCAGGTACTTGCGCGCGGCGACCACCAGTTGTTCCTCGGGCGGTCCGTCGCCGTCGGGCTCGAGCCGGGCGGCCAGATCCTGCAGGCCGGTCGCGGCGATGGCGGCCAGCAGCGCGTTGTGGGTCGGGAAGTACCGGCGGGGTGCCCCGTGCGAGACCCCCGTCCGGCGCGCGATCGCGCGCAGCGTGAGCTCGGAGAGGCCGTCCTCCTCGAGGAGTTCGACCCCGGCCTGGACGAGCCGATCGGGCAAGGACACGTACGGTAGTATCGCCGACGTGACTGCCGGGTCGGCTTCGAGCCATTACCGAGTTGGGTCCCCGGCTGCGTTCTGAGCGCCGCGCGGGCCCCGCCCCGCTTCTCTGATGTCTGCGACAACCCCCTTTCACGACACCAGAGAGAAGCTCATCCTGAACGATTTCACCGCACAACTCATCGCGGAGTTCAAGGCCAACGACGGCTTGGTCGGCGGCCCTTTCGAGAACTCCCGGTTGTTGCTCCTGACAACCACCGGCGCGCGCACCGGCCAATCGCGCACCGCGATCCTCGGGTACTACCCGGACGGCGACCGCGTCCTGGTCGTCGGCTCGGCCGGCGGCAGTCCGAAGCATCCGGACTGGTACCACAACCTGCTGGCCAACCCCGAGGTCCACATCGACCTGGGGCTGTTCGCCTATCCGGCCACGGCGGTCGTACTGCGGGACGCGGAGCGCGACGAGGTGTTCGCGCGACTCGTCGAGGCGGACGCCGGCTGGGGCGAGTACCAGCAGCGCACGACCAGGACCATCCCGGTCGTCGCGCTGGTCCAGCAGCCGGGGCCGCCGCCGCACGCCGGAGGCTCGTTCGCCGAGGCGTTGAAGACCATCCACGCGGCGTTCCGGCGCGAGCTGGCTCTGATCCGGCATGAGGTCGCAACCTCGGGCACGCTGGGCGCGCAGCTGCGCATCAACTGCCTGACCGTCTGCCACGGCCTGCACTACCACCACACCGGCGAGTCGACGATGCTGTTCCCGTCGCTGGTGGAGCAGCACCCGGAGTTGGCCGACGTGATCGCCGTACTCCAGGCGGAGCACGACCAGATCGCCGTACTGCTCGACGAGCTGAAGCGTCTGGTCGGTGCTCCGGATGTGCTGGCCCAGGTGGACGAGCTGATCGCTCAGCTCAACGCGCACCTGGACCGCGAGGAGGCGGAGCTCCTGCCGTACCTATAGCGGTCGTTGGGCCAGCAGCGCGTAGGAGTTGGGGAGCCGGCCGGACCACGCAGCGGCCGTTGTGTCGTCCTGCGGCCGCCAGAAGGGTTCGGCGTACTCCTCGAGGACCTGGAGCTGTAGACCGGCTTTGCTGATCGCAGTGACGATCTGGCCGAGTGTCCACTGCCACTCCTGGGCCCCGTTGCCCGGGAACGTGTCGTTGATGTGCGACTCGGCGAAGTAGCTCCGGTCGGGTCGGATCCGCGGCTCGTCCTGGTCCCAGGTCCACAGTGGTACGGCTGGGTGCGCCTCGTACACGAAGAGGTGGCCACCCGGCCGTACCACCCGGGCCGCGTCCCGTGCCCACGCGTCGATGTCGCGCATCCAGATCAGCGCGCCCTTGCCGGTGTACACGAGATCGGCCGACGCGTCCTTGAGCGGTACGCCGGGCACCTCGGCCACGACGTACCGGCAGTTCACGCCCAGGTCATGGGCTCGCCGCTGCGCAGCGCCGGCGGCCACAGAGCTGTAGTCGACACTGACGACGCGTTCGGCGCCCGCCTTCACCAGCGCCACGTCGTCGAGCCCGTGGCCACTCTGGAAGTGCACCACCACAGGGCTGTGCGCCAGCACCGGCGCCAGCAACTCTCGCTCCCGCGCGAACAGTTGCTCGTCCCCTCGGGCCTCCTCCAGCAACTCGTCGTACTCGTGGACGTGCTTCTGAGAAGCCCGCTCCCACACCACCCGATTGCCCGCGACGACCTCGTCCATGCCCTAAGTCAGCCCGACCCGAGCTCTTCGAGCAACCGCATATCGTGCAGGTCCACCGGCCTGAGCTCGTAGCCCTGGTGCGACCGGAGCTGCGCACTGAGCGGCATACAGCGCACCGGGCGCCCGCCGATCCGCCCTTCGACGGCCCGTGGGATGAGGTACGTGTTCCCGTCGAAGTCGAGCTGCTCGGTGCCGCCGTCGACCGGCGTACTCGGATGCAGGTCCACCCGATGCCCTTCAGCTGCATGCGTCAGCTGCACGGTGACCTGCACGAAGCGGGCGTCGGTCACGGCGTACCCCAGACCTTCCAGCACCTCGACGGCCTGATCCAGCTGCGGCCTGGCCACTCCTAGGTCGAGGTCCCCGTGCGGCCGGGTCTGTCGCCCGACCAGCGCGTCGACGCCCCAGCCGCCGTCCACCCAGACGTCCAGTGGGTCCAGTGCGTCGAGGAGCCTCAGTACCCGTTCCGGTGTCATTGCGCGATCTCCAGTCCTACTCGTTGTGGAGGACCTCGGCGATCGTGGTGCGGGCGGCGGCGCGGGCCGGGAAGTAGGCGCCGGCCGCGGAGATCACGATGCCGGCGAGGACCAGCAGGGCGAGCAGTCCCGCAGGGTATACCTCGAGCATGAAGTCCGGCAGCTCGATTTGGGCGCCGTTCGCCATGGCAGGAACGACCAGGCGGTGCGCGAGGACACCCAGTGGGATGCCGAGCAGACCACCGACGGCGCCCAGTGCGGTCATCGACGTCACGACCATCACCGTCACCTGCGCGGGCGTCATACCGATCGACTTGAGCATGCCCAGGTCGCGACGGCGTTCGCGGGTGTTGAGGACGACCGTGTTGAACACACCAAGCGCCGCAACGGTTCCCAGCATCAGCGTGAGCAGTACTACCGTCGCCAGAACGACGGCCACGAACGTGCCTGGGTCCTGACCTTCTCCCTCCGCCAGACCTGAGTCTTTCGCCAGCACCGCTTGGACGACGGCGTCCAGGTCGGTCCCCGGCTTCACGTTGACCTCGTACACGTTGGCCCGGAGTTCAGGTGCGATCAACGCGAGCGTCGCCCAGTTGGACAGCACCTCGTCGCCGGAGTTGTACATCGCCTTGCCGACGATCTGCGCCCGGACACTCTTGCCCTTCGACTGCAGGGTGATCGTGTCGCCGACAGCCAGCCCACGCTGGCGCAGGAACCGCTCCGACACGACGACTTGTCCCGGACCGTCGAACCAGCGGCCGGCCAGGATCCTGAAGCCGAGCTGATCGAAGTCCCCGCGGTAGAACGAGACCCGTACGTCGGCCTGCGCGCCCGGCAGCCGCATACCCAGGTCCGTGCTGGCCGCCACGGATGTCACACCGGGCGCCGCCCGCAGTACGGCCTCGTCCTCGGCGTCAGTCAGCTTGGCGCCAGGGGGTGCACCCGGTGGCGGCTCGCCCTCGGTGCTGTTCGGGCCGGCGATCATTGTCAGGTCAACAGCTCCCGCTCGACTCGCAGCGGTTTGGTAGGTCGTCAGTGACTTCCCCAGCCCCACAGCCAGCGTCACGCTGGTCACCCCGAGCACCACAGCCGCCAGTGTCAGCGCCGTACGTCCAGGACGAGCGAAGGGCAGCCCCAGCCCGAGACTGACGGCTCGCGGCAGCCGGGTCCCACTCAGCGACCGCTGCACCCGCAGCGCTCGTCCAGCCCGTGGCGCGCTGCCCGCACTGATGGCCTGAGCTGCCGACAGGCTGCGTGCTCGCAGGGCCGGCAACAAGGCCGACAATGCAACCAGAGCAGGTACGCCGAGGAGCGTGGCCACGTCGACCCAGATCGGTACGCCCAGGCCACCGGCGCCGTAGTTCTCGAAAGCCCTTGTCAGCAGGGACGTTGCGAGGACGTTGCCGAGGACGACACCGCCGGCGCAACCGACGACGGCCGGGATGGAGATCATCCCCAGGTACACCGTCATGACCTGCGTCGGCGTGAAGCCCAGTGACTTCAACACGCCGATGTGCTTGAACCCTGCGACCACTGCACCGCTGACCACGTTGGCCACGATCAGTACGGCGACAGCGAGCCCCAGCCAGCCGAACACCATCAAGAAGGGTACGAACGTGTTGGGCTCGCCCGCTGCCATCGCCCGCAACGCCAGGTACGACTGCGTGCCGATGAGAGCATCGGCGGGCAGACCTGCCGTCACGCCCTGCTGCCCCGCCGTGACGTCGGCGTTGGTCGCAGCGTGTGCGAAGCGGTAGAGCATCTGCGTCGCAGTTGGGTGCAGTGAGTTCATCTGTTCGGGTGTGACCCACGCTTCGGCCGACTGACTCACGCTGTACGCGAACCCGACAATGGTCAGCGTCTGGCCGCCCGCGGTCACAGTGCCGTTCAGTTGCGGGGCCCCGCGGCCCTCTTTGTTGATCGGGTTTCGGTTGAGCACGATCTCGCCCGGCTTGGTTGCCCAGCGCCCCTGCCACACGTTGAGCCGGTCTACCGGACCACCTGGGTCAGCGCGACCCACTGTCGCCAGGGAATCCATCATCTGGGAGCGGTCGAGTTCAAGCGTTGCCTGTGCGAACGGCCCGGCGACAGCGGCCGCACTCCGCGCCGCCTCGGTCAGTCGCGCGTCGGTCACCTTGCTGCGGTCGTACGACGCTGTGAGCTGCGCCCCGCTCTGCTTCGAGTACGCGCGGTCGAACGGCCCGCTCGACGCGGCCAGGAGGCCCAGTGCGACCACGATCATCGTTGTGGAGAGCAGCACGACCACGGCGATCACCAGGGTCTGCACGCGCCGCCGTCGTACCGCTGCTCGGGCGACCGGCCAGACGGCGCTCACGGCGTACGCTCCAGGCTGCGTTCTCCGGCGATCTGTCCGTCGACGAAGTCGATGACCCGGCTGGCGCAGCGTGTTGCGAGCTGCTGGTCGTGTGTCACCAGCAGGAGCGTCTGACCGATCTGGTTGAGGTCCAGGAGCAGGTCCATCACCTGCTCACCCGCCTTGGTGTCGAGAGCGCCTGTCGGCTCGTCGGCGAGCAGTATGGCCGGGCGGTTCATGAGTGCGCGGGCGACTGCTACTCGTTGGCGCTCACCACCACTCAGCTGCGCGGGGTAGGTGTTGCGGCGGCCGGCGATGCCCAGCTCCTCGAACAGCTCGAGCGCACGCTTCCGGGCGTGCGCGGCCGACGTACCGGTGAGCTGTGCGGCCAGCGCGACGTTGTCGAGGGCGGACAGGTCGTCCAGCAGGTTGAAGAACTGGAAGATCATCCCGATCCGCCGGCGCCGGAACAGCGCCAGCCCTTTCTCGTCCAGCGTGCCCAGGTCGTCGCCGTGCACCACGACGGATCCCGATGTCGGCCGGTCCAGCCCGGCGACCATGCTGAGCAGTGTCGACTTGCCGCTGCCGGACGGTCCCATCACCGCGACCGCCTCACCGGCGTGGATCTCCAGCGACACCCCGTCGAGCGCGGCGGATTCGCCGTACTCCTTGCGTACGGCCGTGAGCTGTACGACCGCCTGTCCGTTGTCCTCCGTCATGCTCCTCACGCTAGAGCCGCCGAACGGTCGCTGACGTCAGCCTGCCGGGCTAAAGTGCGGGCCTTGTCATCCTGGAGATGTACGGCCTGCTGGGCATTCTTTGGGACAGTGGATCTCGTGATGTGGTTGCTGGTGGCGCTGCTGGCTGTGGTGGCTGGTGTGCTCGCGTTCTTCTGCTTACGCGCTCGGCGTGCTCACACCCGTGCGTTGGAGGAGCGTGGGTGGTTGCTGGAGCGGGAACGGGAGACCGCGGCGCGGAAGGCGGTCGACGCCGAGCGGGCGCGGATAGCCCACGACCTGCACGACATCGTCAGCCACAACGTCAGCGTCATGGTCATCCAGACCGGCGCCGCTCGGCAGGTGCTGGCGACCTCACCGGACGAGGCGGAGGCCGCTCTGCTCGCGGTTGAAGCCGCGGGCCGCGACACCATGGCCGAGCTGCGGCATCTGCTCGGCGTACTCGCACCGAAGGCGGACGGGGTCGAGGAGGACGCCCTGTCGCCGCAGCCGAGCCTGACCCGTCTGAGCGAGCTGATCGACCGCATCGCATTTGCCGGCCTGCCCGTCGAGGTGCGGATCTCCGGCGACCCGGTCCCGCTGCCGGCCGGCGTCGACGTCACGGCGTACCGCATCATCCAGGAGGCGCTCACCAACGCGCTCAAGCACGGCGAAGGGCACACGGCCGAGGTGACCGTCCGCTACGCGCCTCACGCGCTCCGGGTCGAGATCCTCAACACCGGTCCGAGCGTCCTCACCGGGGGCCGCCCGGTCGCGTCCGATGGCGAAGGGCGCGGGCTCCTGGGGCTCAAGCAACGCGTCGCCGTGTACGGCGGCCAACTCGACGCCCGCCGACGCCTCGGCGGCGGATTCCGCGTCCGCGCCAAGCTCCCGCTGGAGCGCCCGTGACGCGGGTGGTGATCGCGGACGACCAGGCCCTGGTCCGGACCGGCTTCCGGATGATCCTCTCCGCCCGCGGCATCGAGGTCGTCGGCGAGGCCGCGAACGGTGTCGAAGCCGTGGACGCCGTCCGCCGCCTGCACCCCGACGTCGTCCTGATGGACATCCGCATGCCGACCATGGACGGCCTGGAGGCCACCCGCCGCATCCTCTCCACCCCGACCACCTGCCGGATCCTGATCCTCACGACCTTCGACCTGGACCAGTACGTCTACGCAGCCCTCGCCGCCGGCGCCAGCGGCTTCCTGCTCAAGGACGTGACCCCCGAACACCTGGCATCCGCCGTCCGCCTGGTCACCACCGGCGACGCCCTCCTCGCCCCCTCCATCACTCGTCGCCTGGTAGAACGCTTCGCCACCCCCGCCCCTACCCTTCACCGCGACCTGTCGACCCTCACGCCCCGCGAACTGGAAGTCCTCACCCTGATGGGCCAAGGCCTCTCCAACGCCGAAATAGCCACCGCCCTCACCCTCAGCGAAGCCACCGTCAAAACCCACGCCGCCCGAATCTTCGCCAAACTAACCCTCAGAGACCGCTCCCAAGCCGTAGTCCTCGCCTACGAAACCGGCCTGATAACCCCAGGCGACCACTGACCCGACGTAAGCTCGGCCATGAGGGAAAGCCAACTGCTGACCTGGGCCGCCGCAGCGATCGGCTCTGTGCTCGAGGTCCATCCACTCCACGACGACCAGGGCCCGTGGCGCGTCACCGCCGCCGGCGCCCAGTACGTCCTGCGCGCACCGACGCCACGCATCGAGGCGCCCATGATCGCGACGGCCGCCGCCGCTCTACAGGTAGCCGCCCAACACCACCTACCCGCCCCACGACTCATCGCTGCGGATCTATCCGGCTCCGAAGCTGGAGTCCCGGCCACCGTCGAGACCCTCGTACCCGGCACGTCCACCTGGTCAGCCGGAACCCCCGAAAGCCTCCGCGCCGCCGGAGCCGCCCTGGCTCAACTCCACAGCCTGGAACTGGACCCGCAGGAGCACCTCCCGTTCCGCCCACGACCGATAGCCGTAGACGACTTCGCCCTCGACCGGCGCACAGGCCGTATGCCGACCACACCGCTGCTCTCCCAGGCCGACACCCTGATCACGGCCCACGGCCGACCCGTCGCGACCACCGTCTTCCTCCACGGAGACGTGTGGCCCGGCAATCTCGTCTGGACCGACAACCGCGTCGGAGCCTTCATCGACTGGAAGACAGCCGGCGTAGGCGCCCCCGGAGTAGACCTCTCCGAACTCCGCAAACAAGCAGCCATCAGCTTCGGCCCCGAAGCCCCCACCCACGTCCTGACCGGCTGGCAACAAGCAGCCGACACCCCAGCCCACCATGTCGCCTACTGGGACGCAGTAGCCGCCCTGAACACCCCCACTACCCTCTACAACCCCACAGCCACCACCCGCCGCAACAACTTCCTACGCCAGGCCCTCCAACAACTCCCCTGACAAACACCAGGGAGGCCCTCATGTCGCGCGCTGACGGGGGCAGAGATTCGCTCGTCAGTGCTGTTGGGACCAGATTCGTTCGAAGTGCCGCATGAGCGCCGGATAGACGATCGCATAGCGGAACGGCTTGATGAACGCCATGTACGCCTTGCCGAAGGTGCCGCGCGGCTTGACGTAGACGGTCATCTGCGCGCGGTAGCAGCCGTTTCCCTGATCCGCCCAGGCCAGGTGCATCACGCCGTACATGGTCCGGTTGGAGATTTCATCGGCGAGTTCGGTGTGGGTGCGGTACAGGGGACGGAACGGCTTGTCGGTGAAATGCGTTGCCGGGGACTTGTCGCGGAGGTCCTCGGGGACCCGCGCGAGCAGCGACGGTTCGCCGGTGCCGGGAACGGGTGGCCAGGCGCCGGCGGCGTCCGCGGACGTCGAAATGCGTCCGAGTCCGAATGCGCGTCCGAGCAGGTCGCGAATGCCCCACAGCAAGCGCACCGGCAGCGGCCCGGACGCCGGAAAGTCGAGGGATTGCTGCCTCTCGACGACAGCTGGAAAGTCGTCCGCGCCGCCCTCGACCGGGAGGGCCCAGACGTCCTCGACCTCGAAGTCGGGCACGATGTCGTCGATGATCCAGTCCTGAGTCTTCAGCACGTCGTCGGGGAGTCTCATCGGTCCTGCGTTCCTTTCGCGCAGAGGGCGCGGATGGGGCGGATCAGCGGCCGGTAGAACGGCCGGATCAGCCATCCCGGGATGTGGCCGTGGCGCTCTTCGTTTCGGACCCGAGCCCGCGGATGGGCCTCGATCAGCCGGCCGATGATGCCTCGATCGAGGCGATCTGCCGGGAGCGTGGAACACACTTCGATCCCGCACAGGTGCTTGATGCTCATGTAGCCGTACTGTGCCGGGCTGACCAGCCGGATCGGCGCGCCGTGATCGCCGCCGAGCGGGTGCCCGTTCACACGGTCCGCGAGCAGGACGTCGGCGGCCAGCGCGTCCTGTGACTCGACCACGGAGCTGATCCCGTCCAGACCCACGAACGCCAGGTGGCTGACGGAGACCTCGGCGTCGAGCGCCGGCTCGACGAAGGTGCGAAAGAAGTCGGCGAACCGCACCCCCTCCCACCGCAGGTCGGTCGCCGTCCAGCCGGAGACGCAGTGGAAGTCGGCGACGATCTCGTGCCGCGGCAGTGTGGCGAGCTCCGGCAGCCGCACCTCCGACGGCTTGCGCACGACGCCGCTGATCGCGATCTGCGGATCGTCCGGCACCGCGGGCGGCGGCCGATGCAGGTGGGTGCCGAAGCGCGGGAACCCCTCGACCCGGCGTTGTCCGGGCGGAAGTGGCGACATGACGACCTCCTTCACAGACCGACGGTCGGTCACCGACCGACAGTCAGTCTTTATGCTGATCGGGTGACTGTCAAGAAGCTGCGGGAACGGCAGGCGGAGGCAACCCGGGAGCTGCTGGTCGGGATCGCGCGCGAGCGGTTCGTCGAGCAGGGCTACGCGGCGACCGCGATGGACGACATCGTCCAGCGCGCGGGTCTCGCGAAGGGCGCTCTTTACCACCACTTCAGCGGTAAGGACGCGCTGTTCAAGGCGGTCTACGACGTGGTGCTGGAGGAGACCGCGGGGGCGGTGATGGCCGCGGCCCTGGCCGAGGAGGATCCGTGGGCGGCGGTTCGAGCTGGCCTGTCCGCGTTCCTCGATGCCTGCCTGCTCCCGGCGTTCCGGCGGATCGTGATCATCGACAGCGTGACCGTGCTGGCCGCCCGCGCGTGGGACAGCGGCACGGAAGGCGTCGAGCTACCGATGCTGCGGACCGTGCTGACGCCGCTGGTCGACAGCGACGTCTTGCCTGGCGTCGGACTCGACGTACTGGCGCACGTCGCACTTGGCGGTCTCTACGGCTCAGCCCTCTACATCGCCCGTGCCGCAGATCCCGAGGCCGCCCGCGCCGAGGCCGACGTGGTGCTGGACGTCATCCTGCGCGGCGTACGGGCGGCAAACACCACAGGCGACCCTCATCCGAACTCGTGACACGGTTTCCATGTTCTCGGAATAGTGTTCAGGCGTGTCCTCTGCGCCTCCCAGCTAGTCGGTGTCGCTGTGAACCAGTTCTTCGATCACGTCCTTGGAGTGGGTCAGCGGCAGCCTGCCGCCCTCGAGTTCGATCCGCGAGTTGGTCTCGGGATGGATCAGCTCGAGCACCCTGACGTTCACTCGCTGGTGGACCTTCACCTCCAGCCCTGCCCTCGAGACCTTGAAGACCATCGCGCCGGGTTCCTTGCTGCGCGACCGGCCCTCGAAGCCGTACACCCCGTCGGCGGTCACTCCGACCAGCATGAACTCGGGCATCCCGTGGGCGGCCGCGTTCGCGCGCATGCCACCGATCCCGCCCGCGACGTTACCGACGGCCTTGCCTACCGAGCCACCGACTTCGCCCAAGCTGCCGCCCACCAAACCGCCGGCGAAGAGCGAGCCGGTCTGGCCGCGGGGGTTGAACTGGCCTGCGGCGATCACCTCATCGGTGATCCCGTCGCGAGTCAGAGCCTCCTGAACCACGCGCTCCAACGTTTCCTCGGACATCGCTCCTCCTCCTGGTGCTCGAGGTCTCGTGCGGTCCCAGGCTCGCAGGTATGGCTGCGGACTGACAGGACACCGAAACGAGAAGAATGCCGATCGCGGCTGCGACCGGCCTTCTTCACAGCTCATCCCTGTAGAGCCCGAAACCACCCTCTGACCTGCGGTTTCCTTACTCCGGGGGCTCGCCGGTGGGCGTGATGATGTTGTAGTAGGTGACGTAGATGCGGGTCATGTCACCGGGGTGACGGCCCGGGTCGACGCTGAACTCGGCGAAACCGCACGGATGCTCGGCGTCGCGGACGCCGATCCAGATCGCCGTCCCCTGCTCCTTGACCGAGCTGAACTTACCGACGTGCTCCACCTGGCGGAGGATACGAGATTCGAACTCGTGAGGGTCGCCCCACACGCTTTCCAGTTCCCCCGCGAGGTTGTTCGCCTGCTACTCATCCTCGTTCGCCAGGTTGGTGGGGACACGCATGCGGCATTGATTCGGTTCAGGCGGCCGGCAGTGAGCTTTGTCGCACCTTCCGGCTGGGCCCAAACCGGCAAATCGACGTGCTACCCGATGCGGGCCGTGCACAAGCGTCGGCCGCAGATCCGGAAGGACAAGCACCATGTCTCACAGCACAAGACGCCGCGTGGCCCGCGGCATCGGCGCCGCCCTCGTCGCGACCGCCGCTTCCGCCACCCTTGCCGTCGGCTCGGCGGGAGCGAGCACCCAGGTGACACCGCTGGCGGGAATCACCGTGCCGGGCACCCCGGCCGCAGCACCCGCCGTCCTCGTCGCGAGCCTGGAGGGCCGCAACGAGGTCGCCGGCGGCGATCCGGACGGGCAGGCGCTGGAACTCATCGGCATCCAGGGCAACACGCTCAGCTACTCGGTGTCTTGGCGCGGCATCAGCACCCCGACCGAGGCAGCCATCCACGCCGCCGGCACAGGAGCGGACGGCCCCGTCGTCGTGCCTCTGTTCACCACGCCGCGCCCAAGGGGTAGCTTCGCCTCCGGCAGCGTCACCGTCACCGACCCGACCGTGCTTGACGCGTTGCGCTCCGACCCGAGCGGCTTCTACACCGACCTGCGCAACAATGACTTCCCGAACGGCGCCGTACGTGCCCAGTTGCACCTGCTCAGTCACGCGGTCAGCACGACCGGAGTGGCCGCACTGCAGGAGTCGGTGGTGTTCGGCAGCCAGATCTATGCCTGCACCATGCAACTCGACGGCTCGTTCGCCTTCACGCAGAACAACGTCGAGGCGCGCCTCACCGGTGGCATCCACCACACCTTCGTCCAGCCGACCGCCGGCCCGCCGCAGTGGCAGGCCGCCGACGGCAGCGCTGTCACCGGCAAGGTCGTCACCAGGAACGCCAACGGCGCGGGCAACATCGCCGAACTGGACCTCGACGCCACCCAGATCGGTGACTCCTCCGGACTGCTGTCGAACGCCGTCGAGGTGCTGCGCCTCAACACGGTCGGCGGCGTCGCCCCGACCGGCCACTGCGACCCGCAGGCCACGCCGATCGTCAACGTTCCCTACGAGGCTGACTACGTGTTCATCAACGGCTAGCCAGTTCGATCTGAAGGCCCAACCGAGACGGAACGACTCCGAGGCGGCTCCCAGACCAGGGAGCCGCCCCGGCTTGTGCCGGGGGAGTCCTCAGGGCCAGGTCTGCCCACCCTCGTGTTCCAGCCGCTCTTCGGTCGAGTGCTGAAACACGAGAAGCGACTAATTGAGCGGCAGCGCGCAACAATCACCGAGGCTGCGTCGCAGCCTTCGTGCGCGAGCGTTGTTCTCCGTTCAGGGAGCGCGTTCGTTATGACGCCGGCGTGATGAAGACGACGACGGTCCCGAATGCGTGGAAGGTCCCCTCTGGCGACGTATCGGTGAAGTCGAAGGTGCAGTTGACGAGGTCCCCGTGGAGGTTGGCCTTGGACCTCACGAAGTGCTGGGTCTCCGTCGGCCCTCCTGGCGGGGTGAACGTAAAGGTCGCATCCAAGGACTGCACGACATAGACCGCGGTACCCCCCACGAGATGACCAGGCGTGAAGTCCCCATTGCCGTTGACTGCAACTTCGACCGTCTGTCCGTTGTCACACCTCAGCGGGATGATGTCTCCTTTCGGGTCGGCTGCCGCAGTGGTGGCGATGGCTGTCATCGCGATGATCGCTGTGCCGAATACTGCGCAGATGCGCTTGAACATGGCTTACTCCCCCTCCCGACAGGTGCCGCTGGTGATTTCGGAGCCCCCCTCCGACCAGACCGGCCTTCTACCGTCCTACGCCGGTGGCCCGGGCGTGTCAACGCACGTGGACGGAAGTGAGGGTTCTGCCGAGTCGGCTTGAGGGGGCTGTGGAGACCCGTTAAGACCCTGAACGATCAGAGGGCCGGTCGCACAAGCGACAACCGCGCTCTGAGCTGTTCCTAGCCGCCGTCAGAGCGGCTCTCGGGGCCCGCAAGCCTTCCCGGTGTTCCACCGCTGAGGCGTGTGAACGGCTTGCAGATTATTCAGACAGCGGGCCGCCTAACGGCCCGTTCCCGGCGCGCTGACGTACGGGTTGTCTCGGCCGCCGCTGTACACACAGCGCAGGTTGCCGGCGGAGTTTGTGTAGACGCACACCGTCAGGCCTGCTCGCGCCACGGTCAAGCTGGTCTTGAGGGTGACAGTCCCGAAGTTCGTGCCGTTGGGGCCGCAGCCATTGGTGTCGGCTTTCGGGGAGGCCCAAGTCCTGCGGACTCCGTTGGTCCCCCACATCGTCATGTAGGCCCGCACCGGACGGCCGTCACCGGGACAAATGTCGCGCACCGTGAAGTTGCGAAAGACGACGGTTTTCTGCCCGACGAAGTCGAGATTCGCGGTGGCGAGCCCACCACTGACGGAGGTCCAACTCGGGTAGCGCACGCGAACAGAATCCGCTCCGTCGGCTGCCTGCGCAGGACTTGCGACCAACAACCCGCCCAGCACCGCTACGAGCCCTACCGTGGCCCTCAGAATGCTTGCCTTCATCGATACCCTCCAACGAGATGTCCCCCGAGCAGGCTCGTGCCCGCCCGCTGAATGCGTCCCGAACGGTAGGCGTTGTCGCTGCCATCTCTCTGCCCGTACCGCACCCGTACCGCGCGCGGCCCTTGTCTTGCCTGTCATGCGGGGACCAGCTCGGCCTCCCAGTCGCGGCGCCAGAGGCGGCCGAGGAAGGCGTACGCCTGCGTGCCGGGCGAGTGCGGCGCCGGAGGGCTTCTTGTCCTCGATCCATGCTCGCGTCAGGACTCAGGGGCCAGCATTGTGCGCGGAGTCAGCGGTCCAGCTGGCTCCGCGCCTTCCCCGGCCAGGCGCGTCTGACCGGGGCCGGTCTTAGACCTTCTCCAGATCGGCGCTGAGCTGCAGGGGTCAAAGTACCGGCCTGAGCGAGCCTGTTGGGACTACGAACGAGAACGACCCGGTCGCTGATGCGGCCGGGTCGTTCTCACTTCATTCCCTCTGCGCGGCCGAATGCTGCTCTGACCAGGTGGAAAGCTGGTCGGTCGGCCGCTCGGAGAGTGGCGGAGGATACGAGATTCGAACTCGTGAGGGGTTGCCCCCAACACGCTTTCCAAGACCGCAATTCACTGTTCAGAGAGGTTCAGCAGCTCGTCGGGAGCCAGGATCAGAGATGCCCCGGCCGTCGGTGAACGGTCCCGAACGGTGGCGGATGAGACCCGCTTTGAGACCCTCCCTGCATGGGCTCGCTCAGGCCATCTTGCTGGACACGGACAGTCATTCGACTGGTACCCTGATCCACGACCGACCTCGTCGGGACCACTTCTGAGTGGGCCTCTGGGTCGAGTCCCGACGAGAAGCTGCCGTACGCGGCTGTCCCGCCGGGCCTCGATCGTCAGCCCGAACACCTCAAGGTGGGCTCCTGAGTTAGCTCGGTCGCCGGATCGGACCCACGCCACTTGTTGGAAGGGCCCCTGGGACGAGTTCTCGCGGACTGCGCCCGGATTTGGCGCCATGTCACCCGCTTGAGAGGAAACTCGTCCAATGTCGTACAACACGACTTCGTTCACGATCGCCGGCCAGTCGATCGACTTCCCGGAGATCGCCAACGGCACCGCGATCAAGAACGCCGCGAAGCGGTTCGAGACCGCGTTCAACCTGCCGCCGGACGCCGCGTTCGTCATGGCGGCCGCCATGGTAGACCCGGCCGACGTACGTACTCAGATCGACTCGAAGTCGCCGCTCGGTCACCTGCAGGAGATCCAGACCCCCGACGGTTACATCCTGCTCGCTCAGCCGACCCCGGTGTGGACCTCGCTGGTCTCCGGCGACGGAGGAAACGGACGTAGCCGCTACGCGATCCAGACCTCTTCCACCAAGGGTGCCCGCCCCCGGCCGTGGCCGATCGGTCGCCACCACAAGCCAGCAATCGTCGACTACCATCCGGCGTCGCTGGCGGACATGACAGCAGCCGTGCGCCTGAGCGCCGAGGAGATCCGGTCCCAGGACCTGATTACCCAGATCGCGCGCAACCCGCGCGGTATCTGGAACCCGCCGGTGGTCGTGCTCGCCCGCGCATACGTCAAGGCGACTGACGGCTCCGTCAAGGAGCACTGGTTCCTGCACACGGTGGAGGGCAGCACTCGCGCCGAAGCCTGCCACGAACTGACCGAGGTCGACCCCGGGGCCCCGCTCGAGCACAGCGAGTCGCCGCTGAAGCACCTGCGGGACACCCACGAGCGTCTGATCGAGCGGTTCGAGACCACGCCCACCTCCCTGAAGGCGCTCGGCGCGGCGCGCGCGGCGATGATGCCGGCGCTGATCGTGGTTGCCGCCGTCGAGGGCGACATGGTCACCCCGATCACCGACAACTTCCCGGCGATCATCAACGACTACGTGGAGAGCGTCCACGTGCAGCCGCGGCCGTTCAGTGCGGTTGCGCAGAGCAACGTCATCGGTGAGCGGTTCGTCCTGACGCTGATGAAGGAAGGGAGCATGTCGTCCGGGGACGGCGAGGCGATCCTCGGTCGCGTCGCCGACGTCGATGGCAAGCCGTCGATCCGCGCCGCCAAGCTGGTTCACGCCGTGTGCGACGATGCGAACGACCGTCTGCTTCGGGACTTCCTCATCACCGAAGACGGGGCCCGCCTCACCAAGGTCAAGCGCGCCAAGCTCGTCGGGCCGTTGATCGTGCGGCAGTTCGACAAGGCCGACGACTCCGCGGAACGCTCTCTGATGCGTGCTTTCACGCCCGACCGGCTGATGGAGATGTGGACCATCACCGGCGTGGACAGCGAGTCCCTCCGCAAGACGTGCCTGGACGACGTCCTCGCTGGCGTGTTCGAGTCCTCGGCGCTGGCCGAGCTCATGGCTCGCGGCGGTCCGGCGCTGTGCGCTTCGGGACTTCTGCTGGGTGACCAGGGTTCGACGGTGAAGGGCATCTCGTCGCTCCGTGGCAGCGTGGAGAAGGTGATCGAGGAGCTGGCGAAGACCGCCGGTGGTGTCAACGTCCTCGCTGACGCGGTGGCGTGGGCCGACGGCGAACGCCTCGAACGGCCGCGCAAGTTCGACGTGGAAGGTTCCCAGGTGTTCGACAAGAACGGGGACCCGATCCATTTCTCGCCTGCGTGGGAGAACGGGAACATGGGTGTGCGCGCGCTGGCGTTCACCGGCGGGACCATCCCCACGCCTGAGTCGACTTCGACCGGGGAAGCGCCAACGGTCTACCTGACGCCGGAGGACAAGTACAAGGCCACCGAGGCGCGTCTTCTCGAACTCCTCGTGGCCGCGCAGACGAGCCTCCGGGACATGGTGGCCGCCAAGGATGCCAGCGGGGCCATGCTGATGGCCAAGCTCGGAATGACCACAGCGGAGGTCTACGACAAGCTCCCTGACACCCTGTCGAAGCTGTACGCGCGGTACGTCAAGGAGGACGACCTGCTGGCGAGCTTCAACGAGGACGAACTCCCCGACGCCGAGGACGAGGCCAGCGCCGAGGACGACGCCGAGGACGACGAGGCGTTCGACGAGGAAGAGGAGTGGGACGCCGAGGATGACGGGGACGACGGGGACGACGAGTGACCCGACTCACCGCCCCGCGGTACCGCGATCTCTGCGCTGTCGCAGGCAAGGCACTCGATCATCCGAGTCCTACCATCCGCCGCGCCGGCTCGGCCTTCGGCTGGCCCATCGCGGTCTACCTACTCGGCCACCGAGACCCGATCACCAACGGCTTCATCGTCGACTACGTCGGTAGCGCCTACCGGCCGAAGTCGGACGCCGGCGACCGGACCCGTGAGCACCTCAGGGACCTCGACAAGAAGGAGCGGTTCACCTGCCAGGTGATGTTGCCCCTTCGCCGCGATCTGCCGGTGTCCGACGTACGACGAATCGAAGGAGCGATCGCCCGCGTCCTTGGCGTTCCGCGCTGGTGCCAGCGAGTGCCAGGCGGCCGGCGCATCGCGTAGCGCCACCCCGGCGGGCAACTGGGGCCTACGTTGGCCCATCCAGCCGTCGAGTTCCAGCAACCTATGACCAGGGCTGGGACTCGGCGGTGTGGCCGCTCGGTCCGGTTTGTGCGCGGTGCAAACCGGCCAGGCATTTGCTCGATTAGGACGCGCACAACCGGTCGTGGCGATGAGGGAGCCAAGCTCTGCCTGATCGCTATGCTGCGATCATGACAGACGAGGTCGGGTACATGTGGGCGGATTGGACGCTTCGATATTGCCTACCACGCGCGTTGGAAGTCGTTGGCAGGGTTGAGGAAGCGGGATCGTTGAGGGCCTGTCCATCGATCAAGGACGAGTCCACCGTCAAGGCGGCGCTCGACTGCCTGACAGGGGTCATGAGAAATCATGGAGCCGAGGATTCGCAGCACGAAAGTCCTGAGGGGCTGGTAAATAGCTGCGCAGTTCTGACTGCCTGTGCCGTCGGCTACGCGGCGGATTCGTTGCCCGATCGCGCTGAGGCAGCCGCCAGCGACGCAGCCGATCGAGCCTTGGACGCGGGCGTCGTCGATGCGACGGTGACAGCCGTTGCCGCGGGTCTTTGTGAACGCCCACCGTCGGCCCCGTGACACCGCGTCAGCAAGTCCAGGGACTACATTCTTGATCGTCGCGAGCGGGACTGAACCGTGGAACCCGGTGGCGGCCTCGTAAGCACGGCTCGCCGTACCTCGTTGCCTTTCAGGCCCTCCCTGGAGACTGGTCTCGCCTGGGACAGGAACACCTGGAGCCCTCTAGATGCTCTCTGGTATCCACACCGAGAGTTCCCCACCTGCATGGAGCAAACGCGTCCAGTTTGCATAGGCGATCGCGAGACCCACGGAAGTCACATTGACCTGCAGCATCTTGCTGTTGTTCCAGCGTTCGATGAACTGGTCGGCGGGCGGATGCGCAGCCACCAATCTCTCCTGAACCTCCCACTCCGACATGATGTTCGAGGTAAAGAGATTTCGCAATGTGGCTGCCTCGTTGACGTCGAGACGGTTCAGCTCAGCCAATTCATCCAGCGAGGTGCGCTTCCCGACATTAACCTGCAGAAGACTCGGATCGTTGACGCAAGGCTTGAATAGGCTGTTGAAACTCCTCAGCGATGGAACTATGGTTTCGCGATTGAAGCCTTTGGCAAACGCCCACGGGTGGAGTTGGCCAACGACATAGCCGATCGCCCGATTTGGTCCGTCGAAGGATACGCAGCCAAGGAATGCAAGATGTTGGTACTCAGAAATGTGCTCCCCAATATCGAAGAATGGGCCTATTGACTCGGTCAACCATTGAGAGTAAGTGGCTGCGTCGTCAACCTGTGGTCCGACGACTCGCGTGACAAGCCAACTGGCCGTGAGTGTGCGAATCTGTCGGGCTGTCAGGCGGCCGACAGTGTCGATCGCTTCATTGAGCACGAGAGCTTGGAGGCCGCGTTCCTCCAAGGTGCAGCGATTGACGAGCAAGTCCACCAATAGTTCCGCGGTGCGCCCGTCACCCGAGCGCGCATATTCCTTCTCGGCGACGAGTAAGGAATATTGGACGTCGGGATCTTTGACGGCATCAAGGTGGGCTCGCGGATGCTCGCTAATTCGTTTGATGAACAGATCGACAAAGTGCTCGATTCGAGCATCCACGAGTTCCTGCGTGTAACCCCTAAGCTGCACCATGTTGTCACGGGCAATGCTCAGTGCGATATCGGTTACCTCGGCGGCCGTGACACCGCTTCGGATCTCGATATTGACAGCTCCACCCGCTTGTACGTTGACTGAGTCATCGCCGCCGTGCTGTGACTGGTCTTTCAATCCTCATCGCCCCGTCTGATCGTGATGTCACGCCCGGCTTGGATGTTGCGGCTCTTGTCGCCGCCAGTTTGGGTTTGTCTCTGACGGCGAGTGATGATCCTAAATCCCGCGAAGATCGTCAGAATTCCGACTATCACTGGGACGACGTATTGCAGGTTCTCGCTTAGCCATTTCATGGCCAAAGTCTGCCAGATCCGACCCCGGTTGCACTCAAGCAATCGATTGCAAGAGGATCCGGAGGTCGCGTAGGCCGAACATCACTGCAGCGCGCCGGCCACCTCGGTCATTGTCTGCACGATCACTTCGGCACCAGCTACCGCGAGGGCGTCAGCCTTGCCGGGCTTGTTGGCGTAGCCGATCGTGTGTGCGCCCGCTGTCTTGCCTGCCTCTATGTCGCTGCTCTGGTCTCCGATGAACACGCAGGCGGCTGTGTGGACCCTGAGTGCTCTCGTGGCGTTCTCGATCAGGTGCGGGCTGGGCTTCATCAGCGTCGGGTCCGAGGGATCGCGTCCCTCGACGTGCGCCACTTGGTCAGCTAGGCCGGTGCGGGCGAGGTAGCGCATGACGGCTTCGGCATAGTTGTTGCTCACGATCGCGACCAGCTTCCCGCTGCGCTGGCAGGCGGCTAGCGACTCCGCCGCGCCTGGAGTGGGCAGCGCCGACTCCACAGCTGTCAGCTCGGCAGCCTGCAAAGCCTTCTCGAGCCGGGTGGCGAGCTGCGGATCATCGGCGGCTGCCAGCAGCAACTCGTGAGGACCGGAGGCCTTTCGCAGTGCCTCGTCTAGGTCGTGCGGATGAGTGCCGGCCAAGTCGCGAAGCTCGCCGGTGATGCGCTGGGCAGGATATCCGTCGAACACGGAGCAGATCGGCCCGTCGAAGTCGAAGAGGACCGCTTCGGCCGATGCAAACAACTGCCTGAGTGGATCAACAGTCACAGTTCACGAACCTGCCCAAGCGTGCTCCAAAGACTTTCGAACCATCGCCTCGCCTGATCGACGTACTGCGATCCTGTGGCCTGGTCGTTGTCGCTAGTCGAGTGGTGAAAAAGGACCGTGTCTTTGCCGACGGCATCAAATATCGAGACTGTCTTTCCTTCGATCTCAACCTCTCGCTCTACGACTGGGTAGAACCCGAAGAAGATCTCTTCATCGTTCAGTGCGTAGAGCTTGAACATCATCGGAAGCCCAACAACCACACGCGCTTCCACTGTGGTTTTCGGGACGAGTCCCAGTTCCCCGAGCTCGCGGACAGATTGGATGATCTCTCCCGCTGAGCGGTGCGCGATGCCTGCCACGCGCGCCCTAACGCTGGGATCATCCCCCGGATTTTCTCCAGCACGCGACGGCACCGCAATCGGCTGATTGAGATCCGGCAGGAGCATGCGGATATTGATCGACTGGGGAGTCAGGCGGCCACGTCGAATGCGGTCGATCGGTTCCTCAAGGGCACCAAGCAGCGTTTCACCGGTCAGTCCGGCGAAGTCGATACGTACGGCGTCCTGCTCGAATGCCTTTTCGATGTGCGGACGCAGACCGACCGCCTGGTCCGCCTGCTCGCGAACGTACACGCCGCTGCCGACGCGAGAGACGATCAGGCCCTCGTCGCGCAAGATCCGTAGCGCCTGCTGGATGGTCATCCGAGCAACGCCGTACTGCGTCGCCAGCTCGTTTTGAGACGGGAGCTTTTCTCCCGCCTTCACCTTCTTCGTCAGGATCGCCGCGCGCAGAGCGTTGGCGACCTGCTTGAACGGCGGTCGCGGGTCAGACGGATCTAGCTGCTGCTCCATGCCGCCAATCGTACTAGCTGACTAGGCAGGCTAGGGCAATCATGTCCAGATGCTTGACCTGACTAGCCAGCCTATGTAGCTTTCTGTCTACCGGAACCTGGCTAGGCAGGCTAGTCCGACTAGTCAGGTGGCGTCCCGGCGGTGGCACCCGCCGAGACGCCTGGGTCGTACTAACCGTCTGAACAGGAGCACAACCCATGAGCATCATCCACCTGACGGCCGTCAGCGGCGAGGAGCCGACAGCTGCGGATCTGGCCGGTATCGAGGCGGAGTGGCCGTTGATCGAGGCCGAGCTGGACCTCTTGGATGCGCAGATCGCGGTGATCACGGCTGGCCCGAACGCGTCGGAGCTGGTGACGCGGAGGAAGCGGCGTGCGGAGCGCCGGGTGTTGGAGGTTGGCCGGGAGCTGGCCGACCGTGACCCGGAGTCGGAGGGCGCGGCATGAGCGTCAACCTGACCGGCAGGGGCAAGCAGTACGACGCGGCGTTGGACAGCCTGGACGCCGCCGACCGGGCATCATCGGACGCGACCGAGACGGCGCGACTGCGCCGGGCGCAGGTTGAGGCGACGCTCGCGCAGATCGACGGCCGTGACGCCGAAGACGCCGACCGCCTCGATATGGCGTGGCGGGTCCTGGGCGAGGTCGGCGGATCGATCGGCAAGGCCGACACGAAGGCCGCGTTCGTGACCACGCTGAACACCGCCGTTCTGGCCGGTGTGTTCACCCTGACCCACCTGGACCGGATCGGCACGGCGGCGCGTGTGTTCGTAACCATCGGCGCGGTTCTGCTTGTGATCGCGCTCATGTTCGCAGTCGCGGTGGTGCTTCCGGTCCTGCGGGCTCGGAAGACCAAGCACAACAGCGGAAGTTTGCTGTACTTCGGCACGGTGCGGCAGCTGTCCACGGCACGTCTGCTGGCCCGGATCGCGAGCGAGGACACCGTGGACGCGGTGTGCGCTCAGGCGGTCGTGCTGAGCCGGTTGAGCTGGCTGAAGCACCGGCTGTTGCAGGTCTCGATGCTGGCCACGATCGCGGGTGCGAACCTGATCGTTTGGCCACTGCTGCTGGGCGGGGGTGCGTGATGACCGCGCTCATGACTGCGCAGGTTGTCGAGATGCCCCTCCCGGATCTCGTCCGGGTCGATCTGGGCTGGTGGAAGGTCGCGGGTTACGACCTGATGCAGGTGGTCTCGCCGCGTACAGCGCTCGGGACGGCGTGGATCGTATGGCGCGGCGATCACGTCTTGCACACCGCCAACACGCTGCCGGACGCGGGCGAGTGGGTCATTACGCAGCTCGGCGGAGGTGACGTGCGATGACCGCGCCCGTACAAACCCCGGCCACCGCGCCGGCACTGGCTGCCGGGTCCAAGCCGAACAGCGTTGAGCGGCTGCGGACGGCTGCCGCTGAGGCGTCGCAGGTGCGGGCGCTGTCCATTCACCCTGACGTGGTGGCGCTGCGGGTGGAGTCGATCCGTATGCAGGTTGACCGCTGCATGTGGGTCGGGATCGTGCTCGGGTTGGCGTTCACGATGGTCAACGTTCAGGCGTTCGCCGCGCAGGGCGCCGCGTTGTGGTCGCTGCCGTGGTTCGCGGCCTGGCTGCTGGATCCGATGGTGTCGCTGGTGCTGATCGCGGTCCTGCGCGCCGAGCAGATCACCGCCCGGTATCAGGTCTTTGACGGCACCGGCTGGATCGCGTGGACGAAGCGGTTCGCGTTCGCCGCCACGTATGTGATGAACACCTGGTCCTCGATCGTGCACAAGGACGTGGCCGGGATCGTGCTGCATTCGGTTCCGCCGCTGCTGGTGTTCTGCGCTGCCGAGACCGCGCCGGTCCTGCGGGACCGGCTGACCGAAGCCGTGCTGCGCGCCGAACGCACCGCGGCCCTGGCTGGCGCGGCGACCGCGGCGGGGGCATCTCACCGGGGCGACTCCGACCCGGAGACCCCTGAGCTGCCCGCGGTTGGCGACAGCCCGGAGAGCCCCGCAGAGCGCGCCGAGACGGCTGCGGACACCGACTCCAAGCCGAAGACCTCCCGGTCGCGCAGGAAGCCCGCCAAGCCCGCGAAGCAGGGCCGCAAGCTGCTGGCCGACTACGTGACCGAGGCCCTGGCTGCGATCGAGCCGGGTACGGCGGCCGACGAGATCACACCGGCGTGGGCGCGGCACACGACCGGTTGCTCAACCGGCCTGTCCGCGAAGGTCGCCGCGGCTGTCCGCGACGAGCTGACCACCACCCCGCAGCACACCTCTGAGGCCACCTCGAACGACACGGACGCGGCGGGCGAGATCGCCCCGGTCGCGGCCTGAATCGATAGGAGCGAGCAGGCATGGACAACGTGCACAAGCTTCACCCCGACAACGACGACAACCGCCCGCAGGACTCGGTACAGGACGACGTGCAGGACGTTGCGCAGGGCATCGTTCACGAGTCCGCCGAACGCGTCGACACCACCGACGATGTGGTCGACGTCGAGGTGATCGAGGGTGAGATCCTGACCGACGAGGAGTCGGCTGCGCTGGATCAGCGTCTGGCCAATCGTGGCGCGCTGGTACGGCGTGCGGTGACGACGACACAGGTGGTGGCGCGGGCGTCGAAGACGGTCGCGACGCATGACCGCACGAAGACTGCGAGCAAGGCCGTGCTGCGGGAGTCGTTCACGGTCGTGCAGGGTCTGGAGTCGTGGGCGAAGCGGGCGTGGGACGCGTCCACGATGGGTGTCTACCGGCGCCAGATCAAGGCCGCCGAGGCGGTCGGGGACCGCGAGGAACTGAAGCAGTGGACCGACCGGAAGGAGTCCGCGACCGACCGCCGGCATCGGCGTCTGATGGACCTGCCGAAGCTGGCGTGGGGTGTCTTGAAGGTCTCGGTGGCGTTGACGATCGGGGTGCCCCTGCTGGTGTTCGTGATCGCGGTCCTCACGAAGATGACCGGGCACGGCTCGTTCACCGGAGTGTGGTTGGGGTTCTTCGCGCTGATCGGGCTCGTGATCGCGGCGGGTGCGTTCGCGTGGTCGGCGTTGTCGATCGCGGCACCGTTCCTGATCGTGCTCGCGGCCTGGCGGGAAGGTAAGCGGCGCGCGGAGCCGCCGGCGTGGCTGGTCACGACCGCCGATGCGGAGTGGGACGCGGCGATCGATGAAACCACGATCGCGCGGGCGCTGGAGGCGCTGCGGATCCCGGCGATCACGCAGTATCTGAAAGCCGGTCTGAAGCTCCAGTTCATCACCCCCGCCCGCGTTGATGGTCGCGGCACGCACGCGGTGGTGAGGCTGCCTGCCGGTGTCACGGCCGAGAAGATCGCGCGTCGTCGTGGCGACCTCGCGACGGGGCTGCATCGGGCGGCGAAGGAGGTGTGGCCGACGACCGGCAGCGAGGCCGGGATCCTGGACGTGTGGATCGCGGACAAGGGCGCGCTGGCCGAAGGTGCGGGTGAGTACCCGCTGCTGTCCGGTGGCCTGGTGGACGTGTTCAAGGGTGTCCCGTCCGGGAAGACGCTGCGCGGTGACGCGCTGCTCGCGCCGATCATGGAACGCAACACGATGACTGGCGGCATGCCGGGTCAGGGCAAGTCGAGCGCGGCGCGGGCGATCATGGCCGGGTGTGCGCTGGACCCGACCGCGGAACTGCGGATCTGGGTGCCAGACACGAACTTCGACTTCGAGGTGTTCAAGCCCCGATGCGCCAGCTACATCATGGGCGCGGACGACGATTCCATGAAAGCTATCCGCGACCAGCTCGTGAACGTTCATGAAGAAGTTCAGCGGCGCGGTGAGCTGCTGATCCGCTACGAGCAGCCCGCGGTGAACCGTGAACTCGCGAGCGCGAGTGTCGGGCTGCACCCGTTGATCTGCCTGCTCGAAGAGGCGCACGTGGCGATCACCGACGACACCTACGGCAAGGAGATCTCGAAACTGCTGGTGGAGATCGTGAAGCTCGGACGCAAGCGCGGCATTCACATGATCGTGTCTACGCAGGCACCCACGCGGGACTCGATGCCGCGGGACGTGACCCGGAACTGTTCCAACGGGATCGCGTTCGCGGTCGGTGACCACGTCGCCAACGACGCCCTGTTGGGTCAGGGCGCGTACGCGGCCGGCCACCGGGCGACCGAGCTGATCCCCGGCACCGACAAGGGCACCGCTGTCGTCAAGGGCTTCAGCGGCGAACGGTCGGAGATCTTGCAGTGGTACTACCTCGACGTCGCCAAGGGCCATGATCAGGTCACGCCGCTGATCCAGCGGTCCCTGGACGCGATCGCCAAGCTCGGCAAGACCATCCCGGACAGCAAGCCGGTGCCGATCGAGACCCGCGACCTGCTCGCAGACCTCGATGAGGTGCTTGGGGACGACCCGCGCCCGATCGCGGACGTGCCCGCCCTGCTCAAGCGGCACGCGCCGACCTGGACGCCGTACCAGGGCCTGACCGGCAAGGCGCTGCGGGAGCTGCTGGAGCGCGAGCACGGCATCAAGGTCCCCTCGACGGGGAACCGCTACCCCCTCGACCCGGTAACCGTCCGTGACGCGATCGTGCGCCGCGAGCAGTGCGGCGGGGATGCGGACGAGAGCGGAGGCGAGACCGGCGGCCTGGCGAGTTAGCCCCAGTTCGAGGGTCGGAAACTGCCCGGAATCGGGCTCTGACCAGCAGTTTCCGGCCCCCGGTTAACTCGGCTCACTCGCTAACTTTCCGCAGGTCACGGCCACATTAGCCCCGTCGGGCGGTCGGAGTTAGGAACCTAACCCGATCCCCGGCACCTAACCGTCCCACCTCACCGAACCAGGCAGACACCCACAGGGTCGTCGGCCCGGCCCGTCACACCCGCAATCGACTACAGAAAGTGATCATCATGGCTGACTCTGTCCAATCGGTCGTGGCTGGCGGGGCCGCGCTGATCCTCACCGCGCTCGCCAGGTTCGGCGACACCGCCGCGGCCGCCGCCCTCAGTCAAACCGAACGGATCGCCGTCCTGGTCGTCGGCGGACTCGTGATCCTCGGGCTTTACCTGCTGGCGTGTGCGGTTTGGCCGTACGCGAACTGCGACCGCTGCGACGGGTCCGGCAAGTCCCGGTCCCCGTCCGGCCGGACGTTCCGCAACTGCCCGCGCTGCAAGGGCCTCGGTCGCCGCGAGCGCATCGGGCGCCGCCTGCTCAACCACACCAACAAGCACCGCTGACAGAAGGGAGAACGTCGTGACTGCACCTGTCGAGCAAGCCGCCGGGCCCCTGCATCTGGTGTCGCTGTGCGCCGGAATCGGCGGCATCGACCTCGGGTTCCACCGCGCCGGCATCCCCACCGTGGCCGCTGTCGAGATCGACCAGCGGGCACGTGGCGTGCTGGCCGACCGGTTCCCCGCGACGCATCTGTTCGAAGACCTCACGAAGGTGACCGCTGATGACCTCATCTCAGTTGGAGTTGTTCCCGGCCGTACTGTCCTCGCCGCCGGGTGGCCCTGCCAAGGAAACTCATCTCGCGGCCGTCGTGGCGGCCTGGACGACCCACGCTCAGGTTTGTGGGTGCACGTCGCGCGACTGCTGGCGGACCTTCGTCCCCGTTGGTTCGTCGGCGAAAACGTCCCTGGCCTTCTGTCGGTCAACGACGGCCGCGACTTCGGACGTGTCCTCGCGGACCTGGCCGAGCTCGGGATGGAAAGTGCCTGGCGGGTACTGGACGGTCGCGGTTTCGGAGTACCCCACCGACGCCGTCGCCTCGTCCTTGTTGGACATTGTGGAGACCGGACCGCACCTGTCCGCGTACTCCTTGAACCCGACCGTCTGCCGGGGCATCCTCACCCGCACCGCGCGCCGACGCCGCAACCTGCCACCGCCACTGCGGGAGGCGCTGGAACAGGTCGCAGCGACCGCGACGACACAGCCGACCGAGGCGGCATGACGACCTGGGCACCGGCGCATGCGCACTCGCTGGTCAGCCACGGCGGGAACGACAAACAGGACCCGTCGATGGTCACCTACGTGGTTCAGTCCCACACCGGGCCGCGCCGGCTGACCCCGCTGGAATCCGAACGTCTGCAAGGGTTTCCGGACGGCTGGACCGCCACCTCCCACGGCATCCCACAGTCCGATCGTGACCGGTACGCCCAACTCGGCAACAGCGTCGCCGTCCCGGTGTTCGAGTGGGTCGCTCGCCGCACCAACGCCGTACACCACGCCAACGCGGGCGCGGGGGTGACGGCATGAGCACGGCACTGGACCGCGCCACGTTGCACCCGGCCGCGTCGCGATGGATCGAGCTGTGGAACGGCCAACAGGCCCTCGGTTGGGACCACCACGGAACCCCCGTGTTCCGGTTCCGATGGGCCCCGGCCGGGCTCGCCACCCGCCGTCAGCTCCGGGCGATGCGGATGTGTCCGGGCGGTCAGGAGCCGTACGCGCTGCTGGTCTGGCGCAACGGCAAGCGGTGGGCGTGGCTGTACCGGCTCGACCTCGCCCGACCGGCCCGCGTGCCGTCGCCGGCACAGCTGAACGCGCTGGACAAGGCGATGCAGGCCCGCCGTACCTGCGGACTCTGCGGGGCCGTCGCGAGCTACTGCATCCCCACCTCTGACGGCCGCTGCATTGACTGCATCGACGCCGCCAACCACCCGACCGGCTACCCGGCCGCGGCCTGACCGAACTCGAGAGGAGACCACCCGATGCAGCGACTCTTTGCGTCCGTCATCGCGACCGTCCTGCTCTGCCTGACCACTGGATGCGCGACGGGAACCGTGGTGGACAAGGGCTACCGGATCGATCAGGTCGTGGTGAACGGCAAGGCCCAGTACCGGCCGTGTTGGTGGGTGAAGTTCCGCGACAGCGACGGCAAGACACACACCGCCTGCAGCTCGCGCGCCAAGTGGAAGCACGCCAAGACCGGCGACCAGTGGAGCAGCCAGTGAACGCCCCGGTAGCGATCCTGACTGCCGCGCTGGACGCGGCCGGACGGGGGTGGCCGGTGTTCATGCTCGGTCGTTCCAAGCGGCCGGTCGCCAACTGCGACGACTGCCCGCGAGACGCGCACGACCCGGCGACCTGCGGGCACCTGACCTGCCACGGGTTCTACGCAGCCACCACCGACCCCGAACGCGTCGCACAGATCGTCACTGCCGTGCCGGCCGGACAGCTCGCCGTACGGACAGGCGCTGTCTCCGGGCTGGTCGTGGTCGACGTGGACCCCGCACACGGCGGAAGCGTCAGCCTTGCCGAGCTGGTCGCGCACCAGCTGGTGCCCCGCACGCTCTGGGTCCGCACCGGGTCCGGTGGAGTGCACCTGTACTACCGCTACCCCGGCCGCGAGATCGGGTCCCGGCCGATGCCGGGCCGGGCCGGGATCGACGTGAAGGCTGACGGCGGGTACGTCGTACTCCCGCCCTCGCTCCACCACCGCACCCACCAGCCCTACCAGTGGGGCGACCGGTTGAGCGAACCGAGCGAGATGCCCCTCGCGCTGATCGACGCCTGCCTACCGCCCGCGCCGGCCGACACCCCCACTCGCCCAGCCGGGCCGATCCGGACCACCCGAACGGGGGGTATCTCGAACCCGCAGAGCCTGCTCACCTCCACCCTCAACGCCGTACGCAACGCACCCGAGGGCAAGCGCCGAACCACCCTCTACGGCGCCGCACGAGGCGTTGCGCGGATGGTCGCGGCCGGTGCGATCAGCCGAGACGACGCGATCGCCGCACTCACCGACGTGGGACAGCAGGTCGACCAGACCGCCCGCGACATTCGAGCCGCAATCACCGGTGGCTTCCATGACGAAGGGATCGCCGCATGACCACCCCAGACGCCGCACCCGAGCAGATCGACGGCGCGCAACTGCTGGAGGACGTGGCCGCAACGATCAGGCGCTACGTCGTACTGCCCAGTCCGGCCGCGTTGACCGCGGTGGTGCTGTGGATCGCCGCGACGCACGCCGTACCGGCCTGGAATTGCGCGCCCCGGCTCGTGATCCGTGGACCCGAGAAGCGGTGCGGCAAATCCCGGCTACTGGATATGGCAGACGGCATGGTGCACCGCCCGCTGATGACCACCAACGCATCCCCGGCTGCCGTCTACCGGTCCATCGGACTGTTGCCGTCGAACCCGCCCACGCTGCTCATCGATGAGGCCGACACGATCTTTGGCCCCAAGGCGGGCGACAACGAAGCCCTACGGGGACTGCTGAACGCCGGTCATCAGCGTGGCCGCCCGACCATCCGCTACGACGCCGCCACCAACAGCGTCGACCACATCGAGACGTTCGCCATGGCCGCACTCGCGGGAATCGGTGTCATGCCCGACACGATCGAGGACCGGGCCGCCGTCATCCGCATGCGCCGCCGCGCGGCTGGTGAGGAAGTGCAGCCCTACCGGGTACGCCGCGACGGCCCGATACTCGCAGACCTCCGCGACCGGCTCGGGATCTGGGCTAGCCAGCACCTGGACGAGCTGACGAGCGCGGAACCGGACATGCCTCTGGAAGACCGTGCCGCGGACACCTGGGAACCGCTGATCGCGGTCGCCGACCTGGCAGGCGGTCCCTGGCCACAAGCGGCCCGTGCAGCAGCGCTGACGCTGCTAGCCGAGCTGCAGGACTCCACCGAGGATTCGCAGTCCGTACGGCTGCTGAGCGACTGCCGAATCGCGTTCGGTGCCGCCGCCGCGTTGCCGTCAACTGT
Source organism: Kribbella sp. NPDC003557 (assembly GCF_040610805.1). Lineage (NCBI taxonomy): Bacteria > Bacillati > Actinomycetota > Actinomycetes > Propionibacteriales > Kribbellaceae > Kribbella > Kribbella sp. NPDC003557. The sequence goes on along the minus strand of NZ_JBEXMY010000002.1, from coordinate 599,443 downwards.
CCTTGTCCAGCGGCTGCGAGCCGATGCCGAGTCACCCTGGCAGGAACTGCCCGCCCCGACAGGTCTGAGCGTTCGGCGGCTAGCGATCCTGCTGAGGGAATTCGACATCTCCTCGAAGAACCATCGCTGGGAAGACGGCACCCAGTCCAAGGGCTACGCCCGCGACGATTTCGCGGACGCATGGGCCCGGTACTGCCCCAACATCGAGCCCGCCGATGAGTCCGGGAGGGAGATCCGTCCCAAGCGTCCCAAGCGTCCCATCGCAGGTCACGCCGGGGACGGATCTACCCCGTGGGACGGATCGATCCGTCCCAACGAACAAAGCGTCCCCGCTCTGACCTGGGAAGGGACGCTTGGGACGGATGGGACGGATCCCGCTCACCAACCCGGAAAGCCGATCTGCATCCGTTGCCGACAGCCCCTGTCGAACGACGACGGAACTCACGTACACCCCAACTGCGCATGAGCGAACGCGACCGACTGACTGAAGGAGATCTCTTCCCGATGAGCATCGCTGAAGACTCGATCACGACCGCCGCGCCGCTGTTGCTGACCGTGGAGCAGGCCGCGCAGCAGCTCGGCATCGGCCGGACGACCGTGTTCGCCCTGCTGAAGTCCGGCGAACTCGAATCTGTACCGCTCGGTCGCCTACGGCGAATCCCAGCCGAGTGCATCACCGAGTACATCGATCGTCTCCGGGCTGCTGCCCGCGACGGCCGACAGGCCGCCTAGGAGGGAATGCCAATGAGCGAAGAGAAAGCGAAGCGTCACAAGAACCCTGACGGCCGGTCCTCGATCTACCTGGGCGCGGACGGTTACTGGCACGGCCGCGTGACGATGGGCGTAAAGGACAACGGGAAGCCTGACCGCCCGCACGTCAAGCGCAGGCGTAAGGAAGACGTGGTGAACCGCGTCAAGGAGCTGGAGAAACAACGCGACAGCGGCAAGGTTCGCCGGGGCGGGCCGAAGAAGTGGACGGTTGCGGATTGGCTCACGCATTGGTTGACGATCGCCCGGCCGACGCTGCGAGACGGCGCGTACGAAGCGTATGAGGTGGCCGTGCGGGTGCACCTCATTCCCGGTCTCGGAGCACACAAGCTGAACAAGTTGCTGCCCGAACACCTGGAACGCTTCTACACGAAGATGCAGGAGAACGGATCGGCAGCAGGGACGGCTCACCAGGCGCACCGAACCATTCGAAGAGCGCTGGGAGAAGCCGAGAAACGCGGCGCTCTGACAGCGGACAACCCTGCCGAGTTGGCGATTCCGCCGCGCCTAGATCTGGAGGAAGAGGACGAGATCGAGCCGTACACCGTGGACGAGATCAAGGCGATCTTGGCCGAGGCGAACAAGCACCGGAACAGTGCGCGGTGGGCAATCGCCTTGGCGCTCGGATTGCGCCAGGGCGAGGCGCTCGGGCTGAAGTGGTCGGACCTCGACATGAAGGCCGGAGTTCTGCGGGTACGGCGGAGCCTGAATCGGCCGAAGTACAAGCACGGCTGTGAAGGGGAGCCGTGCGGCCGAAAGCCCGGATTCTGTCCGAAGCGCCAGAAAGCCCGGCTGGACACCGCGCCGACGAAATCGCGGGCCGGTCGTCGGACGATCGGCCTACCGAAGGAGCTGACGAAGATTCTGCAGGCGCACTGGAAAGAGCAGGCTGCCGAAAGGACGCTCGCCCGGCAGCTCTGGAAGGACGAGGGGTGGGTGTTCGCCAAGCGAACCGGCGAAGCGCTGAGCCCGAACATGGACTACCGGGAGTGGAAAGCGATGCTGGCGGCGGCCGGGATTCGTGACGGTCGATTGCACGATGCCCGACACACGGCCGCGACGGTTCTGCTGCTGCTCGGTGTGCCCGAGCGGGCCGTCATGGACGTGATGGGCTGGTCCTCCTCATCGATGGTCAAGCGGTATCAGCACGTCACCGCGCCAGTTCGGATGGACATTGCCGAACGCGTCGGCGGCTTGCTCTGGGCGGCCACGGATGAGGGGGAGGACGACGACCCGGACGAGGCGGCCGGCGGGGTTCTCGTGCCTGCCTGAGAGGGCTGTTGAGACCCTCGTTGAGACCCCGGGACATGAAGAGGGGCCGGACGCTGAGCGCCCGGCCCCTCTGTAGTTCACGCCTCCGGAGTCCGAAACCAGGCCTTGACCTGCGGTTTCTTCAATCCCGGGAGACTGGCGGAGGATACGAGATTCGAACTCGTGAGGGGTTGCCCCCAACACGCTTTCCAAGCGTGCGCCCTAGGCCTCTAGGCGAATCCTCCAAGCCGAGAGGATACCGAAGGGGGGAGGGGAATCCGAAATCGGGGCGTGAACCTGGTGAGGGTGTGGGGCGACTGTGGGGGTGAGGGAGGTGGCGGGTGGAGTCGGGTTGGGTGGCTGTGGTGGTGCGGGCTCAGGTAGGGGAGCGGGAGGCGGTTGCTGAGCTGGTGCGGGGGTGGCACGAGGCTGTCTGGGGGTATGTGCGGCACATGCTCGGCCGTGACGACCTGGCTGATGACGTCTCGCAGGAGGTCTGGCTGGCCGTCGTACGGGGGCTGCCGCGGCTCAAGGAGCCGGAGCGGTTTGCGGCGTGGCTGTTCACCATCGCCCGGCGCAGCGTGGTCAACCACCTGCGGCAGCGGTACGCCGACCAGCCGCGCGTCGACGTGGACGAGGAGCCCGACCCGGCGGATCAGGTGGTCGACAGGGTCGACGTACGGCGGCTGCTCGGCGGGGTGCCGGTCATGGAGCGGGAGGTGTTGGTGCTGTTTCACCTGGAGGACCTCAGCCTGGAGGAGTGCGCAGAGGTGCTCGGCGTACCAGTGGGGACGGTCAAGTCCCGTCTACATCGGGCCCGCCGGCTGCTGAGAGAGGAGGCGGGCTCGTGATCTCGGCGGAGGACACCATTGCGGGTCTGAACGACGCCCTGTCGCTCCGGCGTCGCGTCCGGTCGGTGGTCCAGCTCAGTGGTGCCGGTGCGGTGGTCGCACTGGTCGCTGTGCTCTGGCTGACTGAAGACGGGCTGCCGGTCCGGACACAGGTCGGCTTCACAGCCGTCGTACTCGCAGGGCTCGCCGTTATGGCCAGAGCGGTCTATGTACTGCGCCAGCGCGGCCACCTGTTCGCCAAAGACAAGGTGATCGCCGGCTGGATCGCCTCCGGCTGCGCAGTGCTGCTGGCGATCGGACTCGCGCTCGCCGGCCACATCGGACTAGGCGCACCGTTCGTACTGGCGGCGGTCGCCTACCTCTTGTTCACCCATCGAGCGAAGAGACGACTGGAGCGACGATGAAACCGATCGGACCGTTGGCGATCGCCCTCAAACGTTTCGGGACCAAGCGGACCGGCCTGGTGCTCGCGGCGTTGCTAGGCGTGCTGCTGGTGGTAGGGCTCCTCATCTAAGGTCCACAGTATGGAGCTGCGCCCCGTCACCCATGCAGACGTCGACGCGGTGCAGGAGCTGATCGAGTCCGATCCGGGGTACACGGAGCGGATCACGGGCTATCCACCGGGTGAGTCAGACGCCTGCTGATGATGCGCCCGGAGGGTCTGCCGGCGGAGTCGAAGATCGTCCTGGGAGCGTTCGACGACGGCCAACTCGTCGCCGTTGTCGATCTGCTCAGGGGGTTCCCGAACGAGCACACGGCGTTCATCGGGCTCCTCGAGGTCCACTCGCATCACCAGGGCCGCGGGTACGGCGGGTCGACCTACGGACTCGTCCAGCGGTACGTCGAGAGCACCTGGCCCGAGGTACGCACCATGCGGCTGGCTGTCGTCGACACGAACGCACAGGTCGCCACCGGCTTCTGGCAGCGGCAGGGGTTCCAGCCGACCGGTGAGGTACGCCCGTACCGGTACGACAAGCTGGAGTCGAGCGCCCGCCTGTACGAGAAGCAGCTACCCGAGCAGAGCAGGAGCTAGCGCACGCCACTGCTCAATCGGCTGCGGCCCGGTCACCCCGGTGATCACATTGACCGCGACGTGGTCGGCGCCGGCGTCAAGGTGCTCGGTGAGCTTGGCTTTGATGCCTGCCGGACTGCCCCAGGCGGCGAGTGCGTCGACCATGTGATCCGGCAGCGAAGACAGGTCGCTCTGGCTGAACCCCTGCCGCTTGAGCGAGCTGGCGTACCCGGGGATCGTCGTGAAGAAGCCGATGGTGTCCCGTGCGATCGCCCGAGCCCGGTCCGCGTCCGTCTCCAGTACGACAAGGTGGCTGACGGCCAGGAGCTTGTCCGGACCGAGGACCTTCCGCGCCTCGGCGGAGTACTCCGCACGAGTCAGGAACGGGTAAGCACCGGCCGACCGCTCCGCAGCCAGCTTGAGCATCTTCGGACCGAGCGCCGCAAGCACGCGATGCTCCACTGGCACGTCCAGCTGATCCAGGTACGCGTTGAGCGTGGCGATCGGCTTGGCGCCGTGCGCTCCACCCAGACCGACTGTGAACCGTCCCGGTGCGGCTGCCTGCAGCGCGGCGTACGTCGCACTGACGTCGGCCGCGCTGTACTTCACGACCGCCAGGATCCCGCTGACGAAGTTGATCGTCGTTGTCGCGTGCACCAGGTCGGTGATCGTCTGCAGCCCGGGCAGCGGCCCGCCGGACAGCCAGATCACCGGGTACCCGAACTCCTCGGCCGCTCGGGCCGCCGCGATCGATTCCGCACTGCTGTCGAGCCCGGTCGTGATGCCGAACGGCCCGAATCGATGATCCGTCACCAAACAAGTCTCGCCCCGCCGACGCTCCGCCGGCCACCATGTTCGCTCAGAGCGTTCGCAGCGGGTCGTGGCCGACCGACATCAGCCGGTGCCGCCAGTGCGCGTCCCCTGCCGTCGGCTCCGGCTCGTCGCCGCGCTGCTGCCGGATCCGCCGGACGACACGCTCCATCGCGGCGATGTCGTCACCGGTCAGATCGGCCCGCCGCTTGCCGAGGACGTGGACGACGTGCTCGCCGAGTTCGTGCCCGGTCTCGCCGGGCGTCGGCTCGGTCACCTCGCCCGCGGCGTCGGTGCGCAGCCACTCCTCGAGCTCCCTCGACGTCATGTTCACCAGGTGGTGGAACTCGTCCCACAGTTCGTCGTTGACTCGGCTCTCGGCCATGACTACCTCCTCGCCCAGCGCGGTACCCACGGAGCCGGCCTGAAATCAGAGTCACTCGCTCGCATCTGCCGGGTGGATTTCGGACGTGGTGAGGTGATCCCGTACACTCATGGCTGGTTCCCCGCGTGGCGGTATCTCGCCCAATCCCCCCAGGGCCGGAAGGCAGCAAGGGTAAGTGAGCTCTTCCGGGTGCGCGGGGAATCCTTATGTCTAGGCTTGGTCTCCCGGAGACGTCTTCCCGAGACCAAGGAGACCGATGAACGTCGAGAGCCGTTACCTGCAGGAACTGATCATCGCCGAGCTGGACGTGCCCGCGGCGTTCGACGTGGCCGGCGAGGTCGAGCAGCGGGTGGAGTTCCTGGCCGACCGGATCCGGCGGACCGGCGCGACGGCGTACGTGCTCGGGATCAGCGGCGGGGTCGACTCCGCCACGGCGGGCCGGCTGTGCCAGCTCGCGGTCGAGCGGGTGCGGTCGGAGGGCGGTCAGGCGACGTTCGTCGCGATGCGGCTGCCGTACGGCGTGCAGGCCGACGAGGCCGACGCCCAGCGCTCGCTGGACTTCATCAAGCCCGACGAGACCCTCGTGGTCGACGTGAAGCCGGCCACTGACGCCATGGTCGAGGCTGTGCGGCACGGCGGGCTCGGTGACCGTGAGGACTTCCATGTCGGCAACATCAAGGCCCGCCAGCGCATGGTCGCGCAGTACCTCGTGGCCGGCGCCCGCGGCGGGCTCGTGGTCGGCACGGACCACGCGGCCGAGGCAGTGATGGGCTTCTTCACCAAGTACGGCGACGGCGCCTGCGACCTGACACCGCTGTCCGGCCTGACCAAGCGCCGCGTCCGTGCGGTCGGCGAATGGCTCGGCGCCTCACCGGAGATCACCGGCAAGGTGCCGACCGCCGACCTGGAGACGAACAACCCTGGCGTGCCGGACGAGGCGGTGCTGGGCGTGACGTACGACGAGATCGACGACTTCCTCGAGGGCCGCGACGTCGACGACAAGGCTGCCGCCACGATCATCGCCACCCACCGCCGCACCGCTCACAAGCGCGCCGTACCCCTCGCCTTCAGCTGAGGAACCCGGTCAGCAGCCGGGCGAAGAGGTCCGGCTGCTCGGCATGTACGAAGTGGCCGGCGCCGGTCGCGTAGTAATAGGTGCCGTTCGGTACGTCGGACCGGAACAGCTCGATCTCTCGCGGACTGGTGGCCGGGTCGTACTCGCCCTTGATCAAGAGAGCAGGCTGTGTGAGCTGCGCGAATTGCTGCAGGACGGTCTCGCCGAAGCTGGCTGACTTGGTGATCTCAGCTGAGAACGTCCCGGAGCGTTGGTGGCACTCGGCGGGCAGCTCGGTGTCGGCCGGCAGCTGCAGGTCTCGGGAGTCCGGGCCGAGGTAGATCTCCATGCGGCGGTCGCCGAGCTGAGCGAGCAGTGCGATCCGCTCGTCCCACATCTGCTTCGTCGCCGGCCCGGTGTGGGGCGGGAGCTCGGCTCCCGGGAGCAGGGGCAGCGCAGCGTGGAGCAGGGTGTCGGTGGCGAGCACCATGTCCCAGGCGGGGTTCTCGAACACCGCCCGGCTGACCGAGCTCGGGTGGGCCGCGGCGTACCGCAGGGCCACGCGGCCGCCGTACGAGTGGCCAAGCAGCGACCACTGCTCGATGCCGAGCTGTTCACGGAGCGCCTCGTAGTCAGCGATCAGGTCCTGCTCGCTGACCGGCCCAGTGAGCGGGTCTGACCGCTGTACGCCGCGCTGGTCGACGCCGATCAGGTGGAAGTCGCGCGCGAGCCGGTCGCCCTGGAACCTCATGAAGTCGTACGATCCCGCGCCCGGGCCGCCGTGGACGAACAGCAGGGGCGGTGCGTCCGAACGGCCGCGCTGGTCGACGTACAGCCTGGTGTCGCGCACCTCCGTCAGCATGGCCGGAGCGTAGTGCGCGCCGGGCTCAGGCGGTGTGGGCCAGCTGGACCTGGCGGACGCGGTTGGCGAGGCGGGCCAGGCGGATAGTGGCGATGTTCCGGTACGCCGGGCGGAGGACGGTCGCGAGCGGTCCCGACTGCTCGAACGTGTGGGTGACCCGGCTGTCCGCCCCGATCGTCCACGTGCCGACCTCGCGGAAGCCGGGGACCTGCCAGACGATCTCGACGCGGTCCGCCTCGACCACCGTGTACTGCAGCTCGCCGGAGAAGCCCGGCCGGACGCGGAGCGCGTAGCGGGTCCCCGGGTTGGTCTCGCGGGGGCCGTCGATGGCGAGGAACGCCTCGTTCCACTCCGGCAGGCCGAGGGCGTCGAGCAGCACCTGCCGGATCGCTGCCTGGCCGGCGTGGATGGTCTCGGTGGCCTTTTCCATGACTAGTTCTCCTGATGGGCGAGTTCGGGACCCCGGCGGCGGGCCAGGGCGGCCCCGGTCGGGAAGGCGTCGGCGAGCGAGCGGAGCGTGCTGATCGTCTCGTCGAGCGCCTGGCCGGCGAGACGGTCGTGCATGGTGCGGTGCAGCCGGTTCTCCGCGGTGATGATGCGGCGGTGCAGTGCGCGGCCCTGGGGGGTCAGGCTCAGCGTGAGGTAGCGCCGGTCGACCTTGTCGATGCCGCGTTTCACCAGGCCCTGCGCGACGAGCCGGTCGACCAGCCGGCTCGGGCTGTTGCCGGTCTCGCAGACGAGCAGCCCGCCGAGGGCGTTGAGCGTCATCGGGCCGTGGTCGCGAAGGACTCGCAGAACCTCTGCCTGTGAAGGGGTGATGCCGAGCGGCCGCAGCTCCGCGGCGAGCAGGCGATTGCCCTCGCGCTGGATCGCCAGCACCAGATAGCGAAGCTCCTCGACAACCTTCATGGCAGATATATTACACGACACGTATGTCGTGTCATCTGTTTGGCGTGATTGTTTTCCGGAGCTGTTGCCGGAGGCGACGATTCCGGCCGGGTTCCGGAAGAGTGCCGGAGAAAGTCCGGTTGAGGTCATGGTCAAGGTGACACCGCGGCTGGCACAGTGTCTTCATGAAGGGTCTGATGCAGAGTTACCAGCTGTCGCTCGACACGATCTTCCGCCGGGCCGAGCAGTTCTACCCGGACAAGACCGTCTACACCGGCGGTCCGGCGCCGACGAAGATGACGTACGGCGAGTGGGCGGAGCGCACCAGACGCCTGGGCGGCGTCCTCGACACGCTCGGGATCAGCCCCGACGGCCGCGTCGCGACCTTCGCGTGGAACTCGGGGCGTCACCTCGAGCTCTACTTCGCTGCCCCCTGCACCGGCCGGGTGCTGCACACGCTGAACATCAGACTCTTCCCGGACCAGGTCGTCTACATCGCGAACCATGCCGAGGACGAGGTCGTGTTCGTCGACCGGTCGCTGCTCGGTCTGTTCCTGCCGTTGCTCGAGCGCCTGCCGCAGCTGCGCCATGTCGTCGTGATGGACGATCTGCCGGCGGGAGCGCCGGCGGCAGAGATCCCTGACGACCCGAGGTTCCACGACTACGAGGAGTTGCTCAGCGGCGCGGAGCCGTTGGAATTCCACGTCGAGGACGAGAACCAGGCCGCCGCGATGTGCTACACGAGCGGCACGACGGGGAACCCCAAGGGCGTCGTCTACTCGCACCGGTCCACCTGGCTGCACTCGATCGGCGTCCTGACCAACGCCGGGATCGGGCTCGCCGAGACCGACACCGTGATGCCGGTCGTGCCGATGTTCCACGCGAACGCGTGGGGCCTGGCGCACGCGGCCCCGATGGCCGGCGCGTCGCTGGTGTTCCCCGGCCCGGACATGAGCCCGCAGGGGATCCTCAAACTGCTCCAGGAGCAGGAGGTCACCCTGTCCGCCGGTGTGCCGACGATCTGGCAGGGGCTGCTGCCGCTGCTCGACGGCGTGGAGTTGCCGAAGCTGCGGCGGATCCCGTGCGGCGGCTCCGCGGTGCCGGAGGCGCTGTCGGAGGCGTTCCGCGCCAAGCTCGGCCGGCCGATCCTCCAGGCCTGGGGCATGACGGAGACGAGCCCGGTCGCGACCGCGGCCCACGTTCCCTCGCGCAGCACGGACCTCCCCGAGGAGGAGCAGGCGCACCTGCGGGCCCGGGCCGGCCTGCCGCTGCCCGGAGTCGAGGTCCGGATCGTCGAGCCCGGGTCGATCACCCCACTGCCGTGGGACGACGAGGTGACCGGCGAGCTGCAGGTCCGCGGCCCGTGGATCGCGGCGGAGTACTACCGACCGGACGACGGCGCCCAGCTGAACACCGAGGACGGCTGGATGAAGACGGGCGACGTCGCCGCCATCGACCAGTTCGGGTCGGTGCGGATCGTCGACCGGACCAAGGACCTGGTGAAGTCCGGCGGCGAGTGGATCAGCTCGGTGGAGCTGGAAAACCTGCTGATGGCGCATCCCGCGGTGAAGGAGGCCGCGGTGATCGGCGTCCCGCATCCGAAGTGGGACGAGCGGCCGCTGGCCTGCGTCGTCCTGCAGGAGGGCACGAGCGCGACCAGCGAGGAGATCCTCGAGTATCTCCAGCCGCTGGTCGCGAAGTGGTGGCTGCCGGACGCGGTCGAGTTCATCGACGAGGTCCCGAAGACGTCGGTCGGCAAGTTCTCGAAGAAGGACCTTCGCACCCGCTTCGCCAAGTACCACCTGGAGTAGGCAGTTGTTGCCGTGGGCACGCAGCGGTTGGTGCCCACGGAGACCGTGGTCAGTCGAAGCTGGTGTGGAAGTGGTTCCGGAGGTGCTCGAGGGTCGCGTCGACGAAGGCGGTGGGCCAGGGGTTGCCGGTGAGTTTGGCCAGGGCGGTGCCGCGGGTGATGAACTGACGGCAGATGTACTGGTTGGCCGCGATGATGTCGGCCGGATCAGTGCCGGCGGCTGGGATCGACTCCAGGGCTGTGCGTTGTTCGTCGGACAGGAGTGCGTTCAAGCGCTTGGCTCCGCTGGTCCGGCGCACGCCGCGTTCGGCGAGCATCAGCGCGATGAGTTGGTCGCGTACGGCGCCGATGCCCTGGTTGGCGACGACCCGTTCGTTCCGCCCGAGGACCGTGACCAGGTTGCCCAGGAAGTAGAAGAACAGGTTCACGGCGCGGTCCGGCCAGTACGGTTCACCGGGCCGGCCGCCCCGAGGTGCGATATCGCCCTCCGGGAACAGCGTGCCGTCCCGGTCGAACAGCACCCGCGCCCCGTCGTACTGGAACCGGTCGAACGACGCCAGCGGGTGCACGATCAGATCCACATGCAGCCAGTCAGCCGTGATCCCGAGACCGCCGATCAGCCCCGGCAGCCGATCCGCCAGCACGGTCGGCCCGGCGAGCTCCCGCAGCACGTCGGCCCAGTGCTCCTCGAACCACCCGATGCTGTCGTCGGTCACCACGAGGTGTACGTCGACGTCGCTGAACCGGTCGGCGGCGCCCGTCCCGTAGCTGCCGATCAGGTACACGCCCAGCACCCGCTCGTCGCCGCGCAGGACCTCGCCCGCCCGCGTGATCACTGTCTGCTGCCGCTCGTCCCCAGTCGTCACCCGCACCAGCCTAGGTCGCGTGCCGGGCCCGGGGGCGGGGAATTGTCCGCGGGCGGCGCTAGGGTTGCCGCGTGGAAGCGCCCCTTGCCTTGTATCGCCGGTACCGCCCGGAGACGTTCGCGGAGGTGATCGGGCAGGACCATGTCACGGCACCGCTGCGGAACGCGTTGAGCAACAACCGGGTCAATCACGCCTACCTGTTCTCCGGGCCGCGCGGCTGTGGGAAGACCACCAGCGCCCGGATCCTCGCCCGGGCGATCAACTGTGAGAAAGGCCCGATCGCCGAGCCGTGCGGGGTGTGCAAGTCGTGCACCGACCTCGCTCGCGGCGGGCCGGGCAGCATCGACGTGATCGAGATCGACGCGGCCTCCCACGGTGGTGTGGACGACGCCCGTGACCTGCGCGAGCGGGCGTTCTTCGCGCCCGTCGAGAGCCGCTACAAGATCTACATCATCGACGAGGCGCACATGGTGACCACGCAGGGCTTCAACGCCCTGCTGAAGCTGGTCGAGGAGCCGCCGCCGCACCTCAAGTTCATCTTCGCCACCACCGAGCCCGACAAGGTGATCGGGACGATCCGGTCCCGGACGCACCACTACCCGTTCCGCCTGGTGCCGCCGAAGGTGCTCGCCGACTACATGGCGACCCTGTGCCAGTCCGAGGGCGTGTCGATCGAGTCCGCCGCGTTGCCGCTGGTCGTGCGGGCCGGCGCCGGGTCGGTGCGTGACTCGCTGAGCGTGCTCGACCAGCTGATCGGTGGAGCGGGCCCGGCCGGGGTGACGTACGAGCTGGCGGTCGCGTTGCTCGGGTTCACGCCCGACTCGCTGCTCGACGCGTGCGTGGACGGGTTCGCGGCGCACGACAGCGCGGCCGTGTTCGAGACGGTCGAGAAGGTCATCGAGACCGGCCAGGACCCGAAGCGGTTCGCCGAGGACCTGCTGCGCCGGCTGCGGGACCTCGTCGTGCTGTCCGCCGTGCCGACTGCTGTGACGTCCGGTCTGATCGAGGCCGCCGATGACCAGGCCGAGCGGCTGCAGACACAGGCCGCCGGGATCGGCCCGGCAGAGCTGACACGGGCCGCGGACATCGTTGCGGCGGGTCTGCTGGAGATGCGCGGCGCGACCGCCCCGCGCCTGCAGCTCGAACTCATCTGCGCCAAGGTCCTCCTCCCCGGCGCCGACGACTCCACCAACGGCATCCAGGCCCGCCTCGACCGCATGGAACGCCGCCTCGCCATCGGAGTCCCAGGCGGTACGCCGGAGTCCGCGCCCGCCGCTGGTCCGGCTGGAGGCGCTGGTACGTCGGGTGTCGCCGTAGGGGACTCGTACGGCGACGCGCCGACGGCTGCCGCTACCAGCAGAGCAGCTGCTCGGGCGGCTGCCGGCGGCAACCGGCCCGCCGCGAGCACCCCGCCACCCGCTGGACCCCCAGCCGGCACCTCAGAGGGCTCGGCTCGGCCGGGTTCTCCCGCCGGCGGCTCGGGCGGTACTGGCAGTCGTGCCAACGAAGGCGCCACTGCTGAGACCGCCGCGACCGTGGCTGGGGGTCCTGCCGTGCGCGAGGGCGCTGCAGGGAGCGCTGGACAGGGCGACTCGTCCCCGGCGCTCACGGGTGTGAGCGACGCGTCTGTAGGCGGACGAGCGGCCGGTGGGGCGCGTACGGGTGACTGGGGCGACGAACCGTCGGCCCCGGCCGCCTCGGCCGCGCAGTCCGGCTCAACCGCGCAGTCCGGCTCAACCGCGCAGCCCGGCTCAAGCGCGCAGCCCGGCTCAAGCGCGCAGCCCGGCTCAACCGCGCAGCCCGGGCAGACCGGCACGCTTGGGCAGGCGGCGTCAGGTGGGCAGGCTGTAGCGGCCTCGGCTGGGACAGCTGGAGCTGTTGGGCTGGCTGATATCCGGCGGTTGTGGCCTGAGGTGTTGGAGGCCGTCAAGGCGCAGCGGCGATTCGCCTGGATCATGTTGAGTCAGAATGCGCAGGTCATCGCGATCGACGACCAAACGCTGACGCTCGGTCTGGTCAACGCCGGTGCGCGAGAGAGCTTCGCGCGGTCCGGCAGCGACGAGATTCTTCGCCAGGCCATGATCGACACCATCGGCGTCAACCGGCGTGTCGAGGCCGTCGTCGACCCGTCGACCGATCCGGGCGCCGGAGGCGGCTCCGCGGGCCGCCCAGGTCCGCAGGTCGGCGGCCCCGGGCACTCGGGCGGTTCAGGTCCGCAGCCCGGCGGGTCCGGTCCTGGAGGTTCTGGCACCCAGCCCGGCAGCACCCCGGGTGTCGGCGGCGCGGTTGGCCTGGGCGGCAAAGCCGGCGCGGCTGGCTCTGGTGCCGGCGACGTCGGCGCGGCTGGTCCTGGTGCCGGCGACGTCGGCGCGGCTGGGTCGCAAGCCTCGGGTTCGGGTGCTTCAGGTAGCTCGGTGGCTGGTGGCTCGACCGCTGGTGGACCGGGTGGCTCGGCCGGCGGACCAGGAACTGGATCGCCGACCGCCACCACCGGTGCGGCCGGTGGTGCCGCAGGTGGTGCTACCGGTAGTTCGGCTGGTGGTGTCGGCGAGCTGGCTGGCCCGGACTCAGGCGTTGGAACAGCAGGTTCCGCCGGAGGTTCGCGAGCGGGCGGTCCTGGAACGGGCGGATCGGGGGCCGGCCTCCGGACCGGGCAATGGAGCGACGGGGCCGGCGCCGCAGTGGCTTTGCAGGAGCCGCCGGACGAGTACGAGGTGCCTCCGGAAGATCCGTGGGAGGACGGGCCGATCGCGCGTCAGCCGGCGGTGCCGCAGCAGACCCGGCCGGTGGCGGATCGTCGCGAGCAGGCGGCCAGCAAGCGGCGGGCGGCCGAGGCTGCTGTTGCGGCCGAGCAGGCGCGGCAGGCGTCCGCGGCGGCAGCTCCCGACGTACCGCTGACGCCCGAGGAAGAGGCCGACTCGATCGGTGAGGACGATGTGGTCCTGGAAGAGGACTCCCGTTCGCACACCGATCTGCTGCGCGAGACCCTCGGTGCGCAGATCATCACCGAAGAGCCGAACTGAGCCACAGGTCCCGTCCACACGCAGGCGCAGACCTGCACACTCCCCGTCCACATAATCCACAGGGCTGTGGATAAGGTTGTCCACAAGGTTGTGGGCAACCATGGGGAGACTGGTCGGTTTCTGGGTGTTCCCGGGGTTGTCCGGGCGACCGGCTAGTGTTGAGGCTCCGGTGGTCGGCGGCGTGTTCGCCGGCTGGCCGGGCAGGCAAGCTCGGGGCTCGGGAGAGCGGTTCGGACGAGGAGATCGCGGTGTTCGACGGTGGCGGTGCTGGGGGCTTCGACATGTCCGACCTGCTCGCGCAGGCGCAGGCGATGCAGAACCAGCTGATGGAAGCGCAGGCCGACCTGGAAGGTCAGGAGATCGAGGGGTCGGCCGGTGGTGGGCTGGTGACTGCTCTGGTGTCCGGCACGGGTGAGCTGCTCAGCTTGAACATCAAGAAGGAAGCCGTCGACCCGGACGACACCGAGACGCTGGCCGACCTGGTGGTCGCCGCGGTTCGGGATGCCTCGGAGAACGCGAAGCAGGCTGCGGCCGCCGCGATGGGACCGCTGGCCGGTGGGCTGGGTGGTGCGTTCGGCGGCGAGGGTGGTTTCCCCGGGTTCGGTGGTGGTGCGCCGGCGCAGTCGGCGCCCGCCGGGTTCGGGCTGCCCAGTGCGCCGCCCGCGGTCGGACCCGGCGACGACGGCACCGCGAGCGCACCCGGCGACGACCGCGGCGGTGAACCGTCCGGCGGCGAGAGCCACGGTGGACAGTCGTCCAGCGAGAGCGGCGGGCAGGCGTCCGGCGGGAGCGATGGGCAGGCGTCCGCGGAGGGCCAGGCGTTCGGTGGGAGCGGTGGGCAGGTGTCCGGTGGCAGTCGTGGTGTGGGTGAGAGCGGTCGGGGTGGGGTCGGGTTCGTGAACCCGGGGAGCGCGGTCGGCGAGTCCGGCCAGAACCCGGGCTGACGTGTACGAGGGGGCCGTTCAGGATCTCATCGACGAGCTCGGGCGGCTGCCGGGTGTGGGGCCGAAGTCCGCGCAGCGGATCGCGTTCCACCTGCTCGCGGCCGACGAGACCGACGTACGGCGGCTCGCGCACGTGCTCGTCCAGGTGAAGGAGAAGGTCAAGTTCTGCGAGATCTGCGGCAATGTCGCGGAGGAGACGCAGTGCCGGATCTGCCGTGACCCGCGCCGCGACCTGAGCCTGATCTGCGTGGTCGAAGAGGCCAAGGACGTGGTCGCCATCGAGCGCACCCGCGAGTTCCGCGGCCGGTACCACGTGCTCGGCGGGGCGATCTCGCCGATCGAGGGCATCGGTCCGGACGAGCTGCGGATCAAGGAACTCATGCAGCGGCTCGCCAGCGGTGAGGTGACCGAGATCATTCTGGCCACCGATCCGAACCTCGAAGGCGAGGCGACCGCGACCTACCTGAGCCGCCTGCTGCGGCCCATGGGGTTGCGCGTCACCCGATTGGCTAGTGGACTTCCAGTAGGCGGTGACCTCGAGTACGCCGACGAGGTCACTCTCGGACGGGCATTTGAAGGGCGACGATCGATCGATGACTGAACCAACAGATATTGCGGAACGCGCTTTGGGCACCGACAACGAGGACCTGACCGAGTTCGCGGAGCAGATCGCCGACCAGGTCCGGAGCTTCCTGATCTCGGTGCGCGACATCGCCGCGCAGCCGGACGAGGACGGTGTCGACGAGGGCCTCGCCTCGCTGCCGTACCTGCTGCTCGAGGTGAGCCAGCTGCTGCTCGCGGGCGGCCGGCTGGGCGCGTTCGAGGACTTCGTGCCGGAGGAGCGCTTCGAGAGCGACGCCGGTCCGGACCCGGACCTGGATGCGATGCGGGACCGGCTCGCGGTGCTGTTCGAGGGCCTGGACGAGTACGCCGAGGTCTTCGACCCGTACGCCGCGCCGCCGGAGATCACCGTCAACCGGCTCTCCGACGACCTGACCGCGATCGCGACCGACCTGGTGCACGGCCTCGCGCACTACGAGGACGGCCGGATCGTCGAGGCGCTGTGGTGGTGGCAGTTCTCGTACGTGTCCACCTGGGGCGCCGCGGCGAGCGCCGTACTGCGGGCGATCCAGTCGCTGATCGCGCACGACCGGCTCGAGCCGGCGCACGACGCGGAGACCGAGGCGACCGACCGCGAGCTGGTCGAGGTCGCCGAGGAAGTGGTTCAGCGCCGCTGATCCGAACCTCGGGCGTAGTTGTCCACAGCTTCCCGACCGGCCGTTGGGCGTGACCGGGTAGATCCGGTTGAATGCTGCGGTGTCGGTTTTCGAGGTGATTCGGCGGCTACCGGAGATCGGTGCGGTCCGGCGGGTGAGCCGGGCGCTCGCGGTGCTCGACCTGGTGCTGAACGATGACCAGGACATCCTCAACTTCTACTCCTTCGACGCGCGCTGGTCGCCGACGGAGGAGGCCGCGTTGATGCGGGACGGGTCGGGGAACGAGTACTCGATCGTGTTCTCGCCGGACGGTGCGTTCGCGTACGGGTTCGACCACGAGTCGCCGATGTCGCCGTGGAGCACGGGAAGGCTCTGGCCCGGTTTGCTGGATGGTGTGCCAGAGGTCTTCCACTCGGCGCGGGACGACAAGGCGTTCGCGGAACCGAACGGAGTGCCGCAGGCGACAGTGTGTTTCTGGCGCACGACGAAGGACTTGGCCTGGCGATGCGGCCCGGTGCACAACGTAGACACCGACGGGGCGGACTGGTTGTTCGAGCTGGTGGCGGACGGGCGGCCCGAGGCCTACCTGACCTTCGCCGAGGACTACTACGAGCGCGCGCTGGATCTTGAGGCTGTACGGCATGTGTACGCGCTGATGCCGCTGACGGAGTACATCGTCACGTCGCTGAACCGCGAGCGGCGGTTGGACGATCTCAAGGAAGGGATCGCCGAGATCGGTTACCCGCGGTCCTGACGCGCGTTAGCGTGACGCCCGATGACAACGCATGCGCAGGATCCGGCCGCGGTCGGACCGTTCGCGATCCAGGGCCGGCTCGGCCGTGGAGCGATGGGTGCGGTGTACCTCGCGCGCTCGCCCGGCGGGCGGCTGGTCGCGGTCAAGGTGGTGCGCGACGAACTCGCCGGCGACTCGGGGTTCCGGGCCCGGTTCGCGCGGGAGATCGATGCGGCGCGGCGGGTCAGCGGTGCCTTCACCGCGGCGGTCGTCGACGCCGATCCGTCGGCGGATCGGCCGTGGCTGGCGACCGAGTACCTCCCGGGACCCACGCTGCAGAAGGCGATCGAGACGTCCGGGCCGTTGCCGCCGGACGCGGTGCGGTCGCTGGCGAGCGGGCTGGCCGAGGCGCTGGCGGCGATCCACGCGAGCGGTCTGGTGCATCGCGATCTCAAACCGTCGAACATCGTGCTGAGCGGCAACGGGCCGCGGGTGATCGACTTCGGGATCGCGCGGGCGCTGGAGGAGGCGAGCCTGACCGCGACCGGGATGGTGATCGGCACGCCCGGGTACCTGTCGCCGGAGCAGATCACCGGCACCGGGGTCGGGCCGGCGAGTGACGTGTTCGCGCTCGGTGCGGTGCTGGTGTTCGCGGCGTCAGGGCGCGGCCCGTACGCGAGCGGGAGCCCGGCGTCGTTGCTGCACCGGATCGTCAACGAGCAGCCGCACATCCCGCCGCTCCCCGGGCCGCTGCACGACGTCGTACGGCGATGCCTGGCCCGCGACCCCGCCCAACGGCCGACGCCGGCGGAAGTACTGCGCACCCTCGGCCCCGCAACCAACCAGCCGCCCGGCCTGCCCTCGCCGACCAAGGTGATGCCAGCTGAGGGAGTGCCGGAGAGGTTCACACGGAGTGGCCCGGCGGGGGCTGTTCCCCTGCCTGTACCGCCCGTCCCAGCTGCACCTCAGGTGGCAGGTGCGACCTTCACTACGAGCCGGAGGCGGCCGGGTGTTCTCGCCGCGCTCACTACCTTCGGCTGGCTCGCGTTCATACCCGCCGACCCGCAGGTGAAGGCCCTGCACCCGGTCCTGTCGACGCTCTCCGCCCTGATCTCGCTCACCTTTCTCTACTTCGCCGTCCGGCACTGGCTCCTCGTCCTCCGGCCGAAGGTCGTCGTGCGCCTGTCACCCGACGGACTGACGGTCACCCGCAGGCGCCGGCAGGCCACCGTCCCGTGGTCCGGCGTCACGCGCCTGCGCATCGGCGGTGACATGAAGCGCCCGTGGCTGGACGCCTGGCTCGAGTCGCCGCACCAGAATCAGCTCCCGATCGCCCGCCGCCACAACGGCGGTCTCCGGATCTACCCGATCGCGCACGGCGCGTCCCAGAACAGCCGCCGCACCCAGGTCAACGAACTCCGCGCCGCCCTCAACTGGTACGCCGCCCGCATCCACGACACGTCCTACTAGTCGGGCAGCATCGGCATCTCGAGTCCCGGGGACTTGCCGAGGAGGATGCCGCGGGTGATGGCGTTGGTGCCGAACCTGTCCTTGACCTGGTCGAGGGCGCTGTCGAGCTCGTTGTTGGCGGCCTTGTCGAACGGGAGGGCCAACTGCAGGGCGGCCTCGTTCTCCAGGTTGCCGACCGAGATGCCGATCATGGTGAGGCCCTGGGTCGAGATCAGCGGCTGTGCCGTGCGCAGCAACGCGCGGGCGGTGATCAGGATCGCGCGCGTCTGATCTGTTGCTTGAGGCAACGTATGGGACCGGGTGGCGCGGCTGAAGTCGTCGAAGCGCAGCCGCAACGTCACCGTCCGGCCGGAGCGCCCGGCGGACCGCATCCGCCGGCTGACGCGGTCGACCAGTCCCGCGAGCACCGCGTCCAGCGTCGCGGGTGACTTCGGCGAGCGGCCCAGCGCTCGTTGGGATCCGATCGAGCGCCGCCGCCGGCCGACCTCGATCGGCCGCGGATCCCGGTTGTGCGCGAGCGCGTGCAGGTGCCGCCCGGAGGCCCGGCCGAGCATCGCGACCAGCGCCGCCTCGGGCAGCATCGCGACGTCGCCGACCTTGGTCAGCCCGCGGGTCCGCAGCTTCTCCGCGGTCACCTCGCCGACGCCCCACAACCGCGAAACGTCCAGCGGATGCAGGAAGTCCAGCTCCCGGTCCGGCGCCACCTCGAGCAGGCCGTTCGGCTTGGCGACGCCGCTCGCGACCTTCGCCAGGAACTTGGTGCGCGCCACGCCGACCGTGATCGGCAGCCCGACCCGCGACATCACCTCGGCGCGTAGCCGGACAGCGATCTCCACCGGCGTCCCGCGGATCTTCCGCAACCCGCCGACATCGAGGAACGCCTCGTCGATCGACAGGCCCTCGACCAGCGGGGTGGTGTCCTCGAAGACCTTGAACACCGCCTTGCTGGCCTCGGAGTACGCCGACATCCGCGGCTCGACCACGATCGCGCCCGGGCAGCGGCGCAGGGCCTGTCCGCCGTTCATCGCGGTGCGCACGCCGTACGCCTTGGCCTCGTAGCTGCAGGCGAGGACCACGCCCGCGCCGACGATCACCGGGCGACCGCGCAGGCGCGGGTCGTCCCGTTGCTCGACCGACGCGTAGAACGCGTCCAGGTCGGCATGCAGGATCGTCGCCAGCTCGGGCACGAACATATGTTCGCATAGACCGCCGACAAATGAGATAGGGAGAATTCCTGACGCGGCAGACATCGATGTCAGGACAGAATGAGGTCCATGGACCTGACCGCGTACCGCGACCTCTGGAGGACCCAGGGCGTGATGGCGTTGCTCGCCTCCGCCCTGGTCGCGCGGCTGCCGGTGCTGGCGACGATGGTCCCGCTCGCGTTCCTGGCCAAGGACGCGGCCGGCAACTTCGGCTGGGCCGGTGTCGTCGCGGGCGCCTACTCGATCGGTACGGCGGTCGCGAGCGTCGTCTGGTCCCGGATGGCGGACCGCAAAGGCGCACGCAACGTCGTGATCGGCACCGGGATGGCCTGGGGTGTCTCGATGGCCGTCGTCGCGTTGCTGCCGGACAGCTGGTACCGGCTGCTCCCGGTCGCGGCGCTCATCGCCGGCGGCTGCGTGGCCCCGGTCACCTCGGCGCTGCGCGCCAACTGGCCGCGGATCGTGCACGGCTCGCGGCTCCGGGCCGTCTATTCGCTGGACGCGACCGCACAGGAGTTCCTGTTCGTGCTCGGCCCGATGACCGGCGCCGTGATCGTCAGTTTCGCCAGTCCGCGCGCCGGTCTCCTGGCCTGTGCGATCGCGGCGGCTGCCAGCATCTGGTGGTTCGGGCTGAGCCAGCGCTCGAGGGCCCATCACGACGAGAACGCCGAGCCACGACCGACGGCGCGCCAGCTCCTGTTCCATCAGCACCGAGCGGCGTTGTTGATCGCCTGGGCCTGCCTCGTCATGGGGTTCGCAGCGATGTCGCTCGGCATGGTCGCGGTCGCCGACCAGCACGGGAACCGCCTGATCGCGGGCATCCTCGAGATGGTCGCCGCGATCGGCAGCGTGACCGGCGGCATCGTCAACGGCGCCCTGCCCGGCGGCCGGGACTCCTATGTCTGGCGGCGGATGCTGTCGCTCACCGTCCTGGTCACCGCCTGCGTCTTCGTGACGTCGTCGGTGGTCGCGCTGGCGATCATGATGTTCGCGGCCGGCTGCCTGATCGCGCCGACGATCGCGGCCGTGTACGAGCGCATCGGCGAACTGACGCCGAACTCCGCGCACACCGAGATCTTCGGCTGGGCGCAGAGCGGCGGCATGGTCGGCTCCGCGGTCGGCTCGGCCGTCGCCGGCGCCGTGGTCGAAGCGTTCGGCGTGCGCTACGCGTGGGTCCTGGCAGCCGCTCTCGGCGTACTGGCGACCCTGTCCTTGCTCCGGGTCCCGCCCCACCGGCCGGTCGACACGAGCGCCGTCGAGGGTACGGCGGTCGCGGCGTAGCGCATGCGGTAGTTCGCCTCGAGGACGCCGCCGTCGCGGGCGCACATCGAGATCAGCTGCAGGTGGCGCCGGTCCAGGATCATTCCCCGGCCCGCGGCGACCGGGTGGATCAGCAGCGAGATCTCGTCGACCAGGCGCCACCGCATCAGTGAACGCACGAGCATCAGGCTGCCGATCACCTGCAGGTCCTCGCCCGGGACGGACTTCAGCGCGGTCAGCACCCGGCGCGTGTCGCCCTGCAGCATCTCGGTGCCCGCGCGGGCGACGACGGGGCGTGAACCGATCACGAGGTTCCGGGTGTGCTCGAGTCCGCCGAGCGAACCGGCGTACCGCTCGAAGGTCCGGCGGCCGAACAGCACGGTCCCGCTCGCGGGCATCAGGTCGCCGAGGTTCGGCAGCCATTGCTCGGGGCGCTCGACGACGCCGTCCTCGGACATGCAGAGCCTGGCCACGATGTTTCGCATACCAACTCTGATGCAGCCGGGGCCGCGAAGGTTATGTCCGGCGGCCGCGCTGCAGTTCGGTCTCCAGGGCGTCGAGCCGGTTGGTCCAGAACCCGCGGTACCGGTCCAGCCAGGTGTCGATCTCGCGCAGCGGCTCGGGATCCACGGCGTACAGCCTCCGGGTCCCGTCGACGGTCACGGTGGCGAAGCCGTTGTCGCGCAGCACCCGCAGGTGCTGGGACACGGCGGGCTGGCTGATGCCGAACTCCGCGCCGATGGTCCCGGCGATGCTGCCGGCCGGGAGCTCGCCGTCGGCCAGCAGCTCCAGGATCCGGCGCCGGACCGGATCGCCGAGGATGTCGAACGCGTGCACCGGCCAAGTATTTCAGCGATGACTTATATGAACAAGTGGCCGAACGGTTTCCGCCGGTACCGACCCCGGCCGGGGAACCTTCCGGCCGGGGTCGCGATCGGCCGGACGGCCGGACCGGGTGCTGGTCAGCCGGTAGGCAACGGTCAGGTCACGGCTAGAATGAGGCGATCGACTACGCCTGGTGCAACGCCGCACGGCGTACCGCAACCAGTGGTTTGAGGAGAAACACTGTGGGACGCGTCGTACACAAGTACGGCGGTTCTTCGGTCGCCGACGCCGATTGCATCAAGCGCGTGGCCCAACGGATCGTCGCGACGAAGAAGGCCGGGAACGACGTGGTGGTCGTCATCTCCGCGATGGGCGACACCACCGACGAACTGATGGACCTGGCCCAGCAGGTCTCTCCGCTGCCGCCGCCGCGCGAGCTCGACATGCTGCTCACCTCGGGTGAGCGGATCTCGGCCGCGCTGCTGGCGATGGCGATCGCGAACCTGGGGTACGAGGCACGCAGCTTCACCGGCTCGCAGGCCGGCGTGATCACCACCTCCGCGCACGGCAACGCGCGGATCATCGACATCACGCCGGGCCGGATCGAGGAAGCGCTCGGTGAGGGCCACATCGCGATCGTCGCCGGTTTCCAGGGCGTCGCCCAGGACACCAAGGACATCACCACGATGGGCCGCGGTGCCTCCGACACCACCGCGGTCGCGCTGGCCGCCGCGCTGGAGGCGGACTACTGCGAGATCTACACCGACGTGGACGGCATCTTCACCGCGGACCCGCGGATCGTGCCGGCCGCCAAGCAGATCTCGAGGATCTCCTACGAGGAGATGCTCGAGATGGCCGCCTGCGGCGCCAAGGTGCTGCACCTGCGCTGCGTCGAGTACGCGCGCCGTTACAACGTCCCCGTCCACGTGCGTTCCTCCTTCTCGCAGAAGGAAGGCACCTGGGTCGTCGATGCGAAGGAACTGGATCAGATGGAACAGGCGATCATCTCCGGCGTGGCCCACGACCGCGGCGAGGCAAAGATCACAGTGGTCGGCGTGCCCGACAAGCCGGGCGAGGCGGCCCGGATCTTCGAGACGGTCGCCGGTGCCGACACGAACATCGACATGATCGTGCAGAACGTGTCGGCGGTCGCCACGAACCGGACCGACATCTCGTTCACGCTGCCCCGCGCCGACGGCGCCCGGGCGATGTCCGCGCTGGCGCGGATGAAGGACGAGGTGGGCTACGAGCAGTTGCTGTACGACGACCAGATCGGAAAGGTCTCCGTCGTCGGAGTCGGAATGCGCTCGCACCCGGGCGTTTCCGCGAAGTTCTTCTCCGCGCTCGCCGACGCCGGCGTGAACATCGAGATGATCTCCACCTCGGAGATCCGGATCTCGGTGGTCGTGGACGAGAACCTGGTGGACGCCGCCGTGACCGCGGCGCACACCGCATTCGATCTGGACGACGAGCACACCCAGGCTGTCGTGTACGGAGGAACTGGACGGTGACCCCTGTGAGCGCTGTGGAGAACACGATCGAGGACCGGAAGGGCCTGCCTTCGCTGGCGGTGGTCGGTGCGACCGGGGCCGTCGGGTCGGTGATGCTGACCCTGCTCTCGACCAGGCAGAACGTCTGGGGAGAGATCCGGCTGATCGCCTCCGAGCGCTCCGCGGGCAAGCTGTTGCAGGTCCGCGGCGAGGAGGTCGAGGTGGTCGCGCTCAGCGAGGCCGCCTTCGACGGGATCGACGTGGCGATGTTCGACGTACCGGACGAGGTGTCGGCGCAGTGGGCGCCGATCGCGGCCGCCAAGGGCGCCGTCGTGGTGGACAACTCGGGCGCGTTCCGGATGGACCCGGACGTCCCGCTGGTGGTCCCGGAGGTGAATGCCGAGGCGGCCCGGAACCGGCCGAAGGGCATCATCGCCAACCCGAACTGCACGACGCTGTCGATGATCGTCGCGATGGGCGCGCTGCACCACCGCTACGAGCTCGAGCAGCTCGTGGTGGCGTCGTACCAGGCGGCGTCCGGCGCTGGGCAGTCCGGGATCGACGCGCTCTACGACCAGCTCACCAAGGTCGCCGGGAATCGCGAGCTGGGCAGCACGCCTGGTGACGTGCGGCGGCTGGTCGGCAACGACCTCGGCCCGTTCCCGGCTCCGCTGGCGCTGAACGTCGTACCGTGGGCCGGGTCGCTCAAGGACGACGGCTGGTCGTCGGAGGAGCTGAAGGTCCGCAACGAGTCCCGCAAGATCCTCGGCCTGCCGGATCTGAAGGTGTCCGCGACCTGTGTGCGGGTCCCGGTCGTCACGACGCACTCGCTGTCGGTGCACGCCCGGTTCGTGCAGGAGGTCGACGCAGACGGGGCCCGGGAGGTGCTGCGGGACGCGCCCGGGGTGCTGCTGTTCGACAATCCGGCCGAGGGCGAGTTCCCGACGCCGGCCGATGTCGTCGGCACCGACCCGACCTGGGTCGGCCGCATCCGCAAGTCCCTCGACGACCCGAACGCACTGGAACTGTTCGTCTGCGGCGACAACCTCCGCAAGGGCGCGGCACTGAACACCGCCCAGATCGCCGAGGTCGTGGCCAAGGAGTTCATCCCGGCCGAAGCCTGATCGGAACGCAGATGGGCCCGCACACGCTGGTGTGCGGGCCCTTCTGCGCTTCTCAGAGCCAGTTCTCGCGGGCGGCGTGGAGGGCTAGTTGGAAGCGGGTGCTGGCGCCTGTGCGGTTCATCAGGCGTTCCAGGTAGCGGAAGAAGGTGCGGCGGCTGATGCCCAGGGTGCGGGCGATGGTGTCGTCGGCGGCGCCGGTGGCCAGTAGGGCCAGGAGACGACGTTCGATCGGCTCCAGGCGGTCGTCCTCGGCGCCTACCGACGCGTGCAGCGGCAGCGCGTTGCGCCAGCACAGCTCGAACATCCCGATCAGCGCGGTCAGCAGGCTGCTCGGGCGGATGATCAGCAGCGACCGGTTCACGTCGGTGTCGCGCGCCGACATCGACACGAACGCGATCGAGCCGTCGATGATCGTCAGCTTCGCCGGTACGTCGGGCAGCACGCGCGCCTGCTCACCCGCCTCCACGCACGGCAGGATGTTCTCGGTCAGGTACCCGGGCACCTCGACCGACTCCGGCGAGTACACGACCCGGTAGGACACACCCCGCTTGAGCTGGTCGATCTCCTCCTGGTTCGGCCCGCCGATGTAGTACGGCGGGGAGTCGATGGCCAGGATCTCGCGCTGGACGCCGCCCTTGATCTGGTGGATCCGCTCGACGATCGCGCTCCCGGTGACCACCTCGATCAGGTGCGTCGTCGACTCGTTGTGCACGGTCCGGCGGAACTCGTCGTACGCGTTCAGGACCTCGATCCGGGCCTGCTTGAGCTCGGACTCGCGGCGCAGCGTCATCGCCTCCAGGCCCGCGTCCGGCGGGACCGGCAGGTACCGGGAGTGGTCCGAACCGGACCGGCGGGCCAGGCCGGCCTGCACCAGTCCGCCGAGAGCGGAATCGATCGAGTGCTCCCGGTCCGGGACCGCGTCGTCCAGCTCGCTCACCGACGAGGGGCCGGTCCGCAGCAGGTGCTGGTAGACCCTGATCTCGTCGTCGTTGAGCCCGAGCACCCTCAGATGACCGACACGCTCCGTGTCCGTTGCACTCACGACGCTTCCCTCCCTTCCGACTGCTGTCACCGTCCGCAACCGCCCCTCCAGCGTAGACGGGGCGATCCAGCGCCGTCGGCACGGTCCGTGTCGACGCGTAAACACGCAGCGATATTTGTTGTCCTGTCAGCATTCTTGTGCCGTGTCACCATCTGGCCACCATTTCCGCGCAGTCGTGAGCGAGAATTGAGGTCCAGCAGCCCGGCGACGGACCACCTGAGCGCCGCCGGGCTGCTGTTCCAATTCTGGCCCGAGTTGGCTGTCTCGTCAGCGGAGCCTGTTTCGGTTGGGTCTCGATCCCGGCGCATCGGTGCCCTCGCACTTCCGTGCCATCACCCGCTGTGCCGGAGGGTGTACAAACTGTGGCATCTCCAATCGTGAGGCCGATGAGGAGGAGTGCCCGATGCGACCGGTTCCGCCGTGTACCGCCGCCCCTCGCGTCGTGGCTGCCGTCCCCAGCGCCCGGGTGTCCATGCCGGGATCCCGGTGTGCGCTGTCCTTCCCCGGCCTCCGGTCCGTCCCCACACCTGCTGCGCGCACCTGCCGGCGTACGCAGCACGTCTGGGGACGGACTCGAGGCGCGATGACCGCCGCCCTGGTCATCGTGCCGACCGATCCGGTCGTGTCCGCATCCGCCCATCGCGGACCGCGGCCCGGATCGACGGTGGAACCCCAGGAGGTGCCGAAGGGTGCTCCATGGATGGTGAGGCTGTCCATGGGGAGCACGGATGTGATGTTGCGTGTCACGTCCGCCGCCCGGTTCGCCCCGGCCAGGACGCGTCTCCTGGGGTCCCGCCCGTAACACCCGTCGTCTGCTGTCCCGTGACCGGTGGGCCAGGTCACGTCAACTTGGCACGGGTGCGTAGCGTCGTACATCGTGAATTGACGGCGATTTGACTTGCCCGCAAGGCGTTTTGGTCGTCGCTGGCTGTCAAATGTATATTCCGGATAACGATCGGCGAAGGACGACGCAGGTGTTGTGGACGCAGCGGGGTACGACGTTTGGTAGCCGTCCGTACGTCGTTGCTCACTAAGGAGGACCGCTGTGTCGTCGGCGTCCGTGCCGATCCGCTACTCTGCTTCCCGGTCCGCGTGGCACGTCGCCGTACCCCGGGCGGCAACCGCCGAAACCCAGGTGATCGGCCATGGTGGATCCAACTTTCCGGCAGAGAGAGGCATCGCCTGAATGAACGCGACTAGCGTCGACGAGGAGTTCAACCCGTCGGTGCACGTGTACGAACCACACAAGGTCGGACTGCCGGCACTGCGCCCGTACTTCAAGGCGCTGTGGCAGCGGCGGGAGTTCGCGGCGGAGATGTCCCGGACGAACATCCGGGCGGCCAACACGAACACCTTCTTCGGACAGGTCTGGCTGGTGCTGAACCCGCTGCTCCTGGCCGCGGTGTACTACCTGCTGGTCGACATCATCGCCGGCGGCAGCACCAAGGTGGACGCGGCCGAGCGGTTCGCGCACATGTGCGGCGGTCTCTTCGCTTTCTATTACTTCTCCGGTGCGATGACGGCCGGTGCGGCCAGCGTGGTCGGCGGCGGCAAGCTGCTGATGAACATGTCGTTCCCGCGGATGCTGCTGCCGTTGTCGGCGGTGCGGACGGCGTTCTTCCGGTTCCTGCCGACCCTCGTCGTGTACCTGATCATCCACATCGCGATGCGGCAGCCGCTGAAGTGGCAGATGCTGCTGGCCCCGGCGTTCCTGGTCATGCTGACGGTGTTCGCCGCCGGCATGGGCATGATCTTCGCGGCCCTGCAGGTCTACTTCCGCGACACCACCAGCTTCCTGCCGTACTTCGTGCGGATCTGGCTGTACCTGTCGCCGGTGCTGTGGTTCGCCGAGCAGGCCCCGGCGAAGTTCAAGGGCTTCATCCAGTACAACCCGCTCTACTCGCTGATCGGCGGCTGGACCGACCTGCTGGTCCGCGGCGACATCCCGAAGTGGCAGATGTGGGCCGGTGCCGGGTTCTGGGCGATCCTGGCCTTCGTGGTCGGCTCGTTGTTCTTCATGTCGAGGGAGCGTGAGTTCGTTGTCCGTCTCTGAGACCGAGAAGAAGCCCATGCAGAAGACCCCGACGGGCATTCCGGCCGTCAAGGTGCAGGACGTCTCGATCACCTACCGGACCACGTTCGAGCGGGTGCCGACGTTCAAGAGCGCGATCGTCCGGCTCGGCCGCGGCGAGCGCGCGGTGCGCGAGGTCAAGGCCGTCCAGAACGTGTCCTTCGACGTCGACCACGGCACCACGATCGGCATCATCGGCGCGAACGGCGCCGGCAAGTCGACGCTGATGCGGTCGATCGCCGGCATCCTGCCGCCGACGTCGGGCCGGATCGAGGTGCACGGCCGGGTGTCCACGCTGCTGGCCCTGGGCGTCGGCTTCAACGCGGCGCTGTCGGGCCGGGAGAACGTCGTCCTCGGCGGTCTGGCCTCCGGGCTGAGCCGCAAGGAGATCGAGGCGAAGTACGAGGAGATCGCCGACTTCGCCGAGCTCGGTGACTTCATGGAGATGCCGATGCGGACCTACTCCTCCGGCATGTTCAGCCGGCTGGCGTTCTCCGTCGCGGTGCACATGGACCCCGACATCCTGCTGATCGACGAGGCACTGTCCGCCGGTGACGCGTCGTTCAAGACCAAGGCCGCGGCGAAGATGAGCGAGCTGGTCACCAACAGCCGCACCATGTTCCTGGTCAGCCACGCGATGAGCAGCGTCCGCGAGCTGTGCAACGACTGCATCTGGCTGCACAAGGGCAAGCTGATGATGCGTGGCGAGCCCAACGAGGTCATCCAGGCCTACACCAAGTTCCTGCAGGTCGGCGAAGCGGAATCCGTCTCACTCGAGGACCTCTGACCAATGTCACGCAGCACGGCGCCGGACGTGGGGATCATCACGACCGGCCACGACGTGGCCGATGCGCGCCTGCACAAGATCACCGCGGCCCTGCAGCACCGCGACCTCACGGTCGAGCTGTGGGGCCTCGGTGATGCGGACGGCGGACCGGCCGGCGCGGTGGTGCACGCCGGGCCGCGCGGCAACATGGTGCAGCGGCTGGCACGGACCGCCGTCCTGCCCTGGCGGACCAAGGCCAAGGTGGTGATGACGGTCGACCCGGACATGATCCCGGTCACCCGGCTGGTCACCACGATGCGGCGGCGCAAGTTCGTCGTCGACGTGCACGAGGACTACGAGCGGTTGCTGGCCGACCGCGCCTGGGCGCAGGGGCCGGCGGGACTGCCGGCCCGGCTGATCGTCCGCGCGGGGTCGAAGCTGGCCGCGGGCGCCGATCTCACCGTGGTCGCCGACTCGCACCTCGCCCCGCACCAGGCCAAGCACCGCCTGGTGGTGCAGAACCTCCCGGACCACGGCTTCCTGGCACCGTCCCCGCCGATCGGCACACCGCGCGCGGTGTACGTCGGGGACCTGCGCGCCAGCCGGGGTCTGTTCGACATGGTCGAGACCGTCGCCGCGGCGCCGGACTGGTCTCTCGATCTGGTCGGCCCGGTCGCGCAGGCGGACCGGGACCGGCTCGAATCCCGGATCACGCAGCCCGACCTGGACGGCCGGGTCCGGCTGCACGGGCGGCAGCCACCCGCCGACGCCTGGCGGATCGCGCACGGCGCCTGGACCGGCCTGGCGATGCTGCAGCCCACCCCGGCGTTCGTGGAAGCGATGCCGTCCAAGATCTACGAGTACCTCGCCAGCGGCCTTCCCGTGCTGTCCACCCGCCTGCCCCGGCAGTCGAAGGTGATCGAGGAGTCCGGTGGCGGAGTACTGGTGGACTCGGTGGCGGAGGCGTCCGAGACCCTGCGGCGCTGGTCCGCGGATCCCGGCGAGCTGGAGAAACTGCGCGACCACGCGCTGCAGTGGGCGGCCGACCATCTGCCCACGAACACGCCCTACGACGACCTGGCCGACGCGATTCTCAATCTCTTAAGAGGAACTGCATGACCGACCGCCCACACCTGTTGTACGTCGCCTGGGGCTTCCCGCCCTGCCGTGGCGGCGGTGTCTACCGGGCCCTGGCCACGGCCAACCGGTTCGCCGCGCTCGGCTGGAAGGTGACCGTGCTGACGGCCGACCGCGACACGTTCTTCCGCTTCACCGGCGCGGACCTGACCCTCGAGGAGCGGGTCGACCCGTCCGTCGAGGTCGTCCGGGTCCCGTTCGAGTGGCCGATCCTCGAGGCCGACCTGCGCAAGTGGTCCAAGCGCCGGGCGCAGAACCCGAAGCTGTGGAGCAAGTGGCGCACCAAGCAGGACCAGATCCCGTTCCCGGAGAGCGGGTACGGACCCTGGCGCTCGGTGATCGAGAAGGCCGCGGAGCGCATCCACAAGGCGCACAAGGTCGACCTCACCGTCGCCACCGCCAACCCGCACGTCGCGTTCACCGCGGCGTACCACCTGCACAAGAAGTTCCAGGTGCCGTACGTCATGGACTACCGCGACGCGTGGCTGCTGGACGTCTTCACCGGCGACCGGCTGCACGAGCCCAACAGCCGCGCGGCCAAGTGGGAGAAGAAGCTGGTCGATTCCGCTCGCGAGGTCTGGTTCGTGAACGACCCGATCAAGGAATGGCACGAGAAGCTCTACCCGGCGCACGCGGGCAAGATGCACACCGTCGCCAACGGCTTCGACCCTGATCTGGTGCCGGACACCCAGGACCGTGGCGCGGTCACCGACCGGCCGCTCGTCTTCGGGTATGTCGGGACGGTGTCGCCGAAGGTGCCGCTCACGGAGTTCGTGCAGGGCTGGCAGCTCGCCAAGGAGCAGTCCGAGGAGCTGGCCGGCGCGAAGGCGAAGATCCACGGCTACCTCGGGTACTACGCGCAGCCGCGGGCCGACATGCTCGCGACGATCAACAGCGCCGCCGACGCCGGTGTCAGTTACGAGGGCCCGGTCGGCAAGGCCGAGATCGCCAAGGCGTACGACGAGTTCGACGTGCAGCTGCTGATGCTGGGCAAGGGGCGGTACGTGACCAGCGGCAAGGTGTTCGAGTACCTCGCGACCGGGTTGCCGGTGGTGTCGGTGCACGACCCGGAGAACGCGGCGTCCGACGTACTGCGCGGGCATCCGTTGTGGTTCCCGGTCGCGGACGTGACGCCGGAGGCGATCGCGGCGGCGCTGGTCGAGGCGGCGCACGCGGCGCGGACCGCGGACGAAGGGATCCGGGCGAAGGCGCGGGAGTTCGGTGCGTCGTACCGGCGGGACCTGCAGCTGGATCCGCGGATCGAGTCGCTGGCCGCGAGTGTGAAGGGAGCTGTCGCATGAGCAACGTCGTCCTGCTGTCGACGCGGCGGCTGCCGCCGACGTACTTCGACCAGGTCCGGGAGGACCTCGGCGACCAGAACATCACCATCGACGTCGTCGGCTGGGTCGCGCCGTCGGCGTGGGTGGCCGACAAGGTCAACACCTTCACCCTGATCGGCCCCGGCCGCATGCCGGCCGAACCGGCCCCCGAACCCGAGCCGGCCGAGTCCACCGACGAGGCCCCGGACGCCGTCATCGCCCCCGAGGCGGTCGCGGCCCCCGAGGCCGTCGTAGCCGACGAGGCAAAGATCGCCCCGGCAGCCGCCGAGGTAGCCGCTGCCGGTCCCGCGGGCTCCGCGTCAGACGCCGGGTCCACGGGCACCGCCGGCTCCCCGGCTGACGCCGGTTCAGGCGGTTCTGCGGCAGGTGCCGCTGCCACCAGCGCCGGCGCTGCCGCCGCCTCTACCCCTGCTGCCGCGGCGAAGCCGCGGCCTACTGGGGCCAAGCGTGTGGTGAAGGCTGTGGAGTGGCGTGCCCGGAGGGCGCGCAAGGTGGCGGGGAGGATGTTGCCGAAGGCAATTAAGACCTCCGCGCCGGTGAAGTTCCTGCGGGGCAACCGGGCGAGCAAGGACCTCGGCAAGACCTACTGGGAGCGTGTGCTCAGCCGTCGTGACGTGTTGACGACGATCGACCAGGCCGACGTCGTGATCGCGCTGGACGCGGGCGCGATCTGGGCCGGCTGGAACCTCGGTCAGCGCAAGGCGAGCACCCCGGTGGTGCTCGGTCTGCCGGCCGCCCGCCGGGAGCTCGACATGATGAAGGCACCTACTACGTAATGGGTGACACAGTGACGGTGACGCGTACGATCCGCGGGCACCTGCCGGCGCCGTTGGCCCGGACCGCGGGAGCGGTCCGGCGGCGCCTGCGCGGCTTGCGGTACTCGTACGCGCAACTGCCGGCGTTCCCGCCGGTAGCGACGACGCCGGTGCGGATGCTGGTCGGTCCGACCAACTCCGCCGGTCAGGGGCACGCCTGGGCCCAGGCCGCGAAGACCCTGCCGGACGTCGACGCCGTCTCGTTCGCCTTGCACCGCAAGGGCCAGTTCGCGTTCAAGAGCGACTACGGCGTACCGCTGGCGTGGTTCGGCCAGCCGCGCTGGCAGCGCGCCCAGCAGCAGTACGTCATCGAGAACTCCACGCACGTGATGGTCGAGTCGCTGCGTCCGCTGTTCGGCGCCCGCGGCTACTCGGACGCGGCCGCCGACATCGAGGCGATGCGGGACAAGGGCATCGACGTCTCGCTGCTGTTCCACGGCTCCGACATCCGGCTGCCGAGCCGGCACGCCAAGCGCGAGCGCTGGTCGCCGTTCACGCCGGGTGACGAGCTGACCGAGCGCCTCGAGCCGCAGGCCCGCCGGCACGCCGAGCTGGTCGAGTCGCTGCAGCTGCCGGTCTTCGTGTCCACGGTCGACCTGCTGGAGGACGTACCGGACGCCACCTGGCTCCCGGTCGCGATCGACCCGGCGCCGTGGCAGCAGTCCTCGCGGCCGTTGTTCGCGGGCCCGAAGCCGGTCGTCGCGCACGTCCCGTCGAACGCGAAGCTCAAGGGCACCCAGGAGATCGACGAGGTGCTCACCCGGCTGCACGACAGCGGCCGGATCGAGTACCGGCGGATCACCGGCGTCCCGCACGAGCGGATGCCGAGCGTGATCGGCGACGCCGACATCGTGGTCGACCAGCTCCGGATCGGCCTGTACGGCGTGGCGGCGGCGGAGGCCCTGGCCGCCGGGCGCATCGTGGTTTCGTACGTCGGTGACGCCGTGCGCCACCGGGTGCGTAGTCTGGCCGGGCGAGAGGTGCCGATCGTGGAGGCGGATCCCGACACCCTGGGTGACGTCGTGGACGGTCTGGTCGCTGATCGTGACGCCGCCGCCGAGGAGGCGGCCGCCGGCCCCGGGTTCGTGGCGGAGTTGCACGACGGACGCCGCTCGGCCGAAGTACTGAGAAGCTGGCTCATTCCGAAGGAGACCCTGTGACGTCCCGCATCGCGCCATCCGCCGACGTCGACGACAGCGCCCAGATCGGCGACGGATCGTCGGTGTGGCATCTGGCCCAGATCCGCGAGAACGCGGTCCTCGGCAAGAACTGCATCGTCGGCCGCGGCGCCTACGTCGGGACCGGGGTCCGGATGGGCGACAACTGCAAGATCCAGAACTACGCGCTGGTGTACGAGCCCGCGTCCCTCGAGGACGGCGTGTTCATCGGCCCGGCCGTGGTGCTCACCAACGACTACTTCCCGCGCGCGGTGAACCCGGACGGGTCGCCGAAGAGCGGGCACGACTGGGAACCGGTCGGGGTGACGATGAAGGAAGGCTGCTCGCTCGGAGCGCGCAGCGTGTGCGTGGCGCCGGTCACCATCGGCCGCTGGGCCACCGTCGCCGCGGGTGCGGTGGTGACCAAGGACGTGCCAGACTTCGCGCTGGTCGCCGGAGTCCCGGCGCGCCGGCTCAAGTGGGTCGGCAAGGCCGGGGTTCCGCTGCTCGACGTCGGGAACGGCGAGTGGAAGTGCCCGAACACGGGCGAGATGTACATCGAAACCGACGGACGGCTGCGGCCGGCCGACGAAAACCAGGAGGAGAACTGATGGTGCAGCCGATTCCGGCCGCGAAGCCGATCATCGGGAAGGAGGAGCGCGAAGCCGTCGACCGGGTCATGCAGTCCGGGATGCTGGCGCAGGGCCCCGAGGTTGCGGCGTTCGAGCAGGAGTTCGGCGCAGCGCTGGTCTCCGGCCGGGCGTGCGTCGCGACCAACTCGGGCACCTCGGGTCTGCACCTGGGCCTGCTGGCCGCGGGTGTCGGTCCGGGTGACGAGGTCATCGTCCCGTCCTTCACCTTCGCCGCCACCGCGAACAGCGTCGCGCTGACCGGCGCCACCCCGGTGTTCGCCGACATCGAGCCGACGTACTTCTGCCTGGACCCGGCCGCCGTCGAGGCCGCGATCACCGAGAAGACCAAGGCCGTCATGCCGGTGCACCTGTTCGGTCACCCGGCGAACATGACCGCGCTGCAGGCGATCGCCGACAAGCACGGCATCCAGATCTACGAGGACGCCGCGCAGGCGCACGGCGCCACCTGGAACGGCGCCCCCGTCGGTACCTTCGGCGAGTTCGCGATGTTCAGCCTGTACCCGACCAAGAACATGACGTCCGGTGAGGGCGGCATGAACTCGGTCGCGAACGCCGACCTCGAGCGCCGGATGCGGCTGTTCCGCAACCAGGGCATGCTCAAGCAGTACGAGAACGAGGTCGTCGGCCTGAACAACCGGATGACCGACCTGCACGCGGCGATCGGCCGGGTGCAGCTCACCAAGATCGGCGGCTGGACCAAGCAGCGGCAGGAGAACGCGGCCTTCCTGGACGCGAACCTGCAGGGTGTCGGCGTCCCGGCGGTGGCCGCCGAGGCGACCCACGTGTACCACCAGTACACGATCCGGGTGACCGAGGACCGCGACGGCTTCGCGAACGCGCTGCGGACCGAGTACGGCGTCGGCTGCGGCGTCTACTACCCGATCCCGAACCACCGGCTCCCGTCGTTCCAGCGTGAGCTGGACCTGCCGGAGACCGAGAAGGCCGCGGCCGAGGTGCTCTCGCTGCCGGTCCACCCCTCGCTGTCCGAGGACGACCTGAACCGGATCGTGGCCGCGGTGAACACCGTGGCGAAGGCGGGTGCGTGAGCATGGCGAACCTGCGTGCGGGCCTGATCGGCCTGGG
Source organism: Kribbella sp. NPDC003557 (assembly GCF_040610805.1). Classification (NCBI taxonomy): domain Bacteria; kingdom Bacillati; phylum Actinomycetota; class Actinomycetes; order Propionibacteriales; family Kribbellaceae; genus Kribbella; species Kribbella sp. NPDC003557. The sequence goes on along the minus strand of NZ_JBEXMY010000002.1, from coordinate 565,531 downwards.
CATGATGGGCCGGCACCACGCCCGGGTCCTGGCGTCCCTCGAGGGCGTCGACCTGGTCGCGGTCGCCGACCCGGGTGGTGACAAGTTCGGTGTCGCCGGCGGCCGTCCGGTGCACGAGAACATCGAGCAGCTGATCGCCGAGAAGATCGACTACTGCATGGTCGCCGTACCGACGCAGTACCACGCCGAGATCGCGAAGGCGCTGGCCGAGGCCGGCGTGCACGCGATGATCGAGAAGCCGCTGGCCGGCTCCTCGGCCGAGGCGACCGAGATCGCGAAGGCGTTCGAGGCGGCCGGTCTGGTCGGCGCGGTCGGCCACATCGAGCGGTACAACCCGGCGCTGCAGGCGCTGCGGGTGCGGCTGGAGGCCGGCGAGCTGGGCGACATCTACCAGATCACCACCCGCCGCCAGGGCCCGTTCCCGGCCCGGATCGCCGACGTCGGCGTGGTGCTCGACCTGGCCACCCACGACATCGACCTGACCGCGTGGGTGACCCAGTCGCCGTTCGTCACGGTGGCCGCGCAGAGCGCCCACAAGTCCGGCCGGCAGTACGAGGACCTGATCGCGGTGACCGGCAAGCTGGCCAACGGCACCGTCACCAGCCACCTGGTCAACTGGCTGTCCCCGATGAAGGAGCGGCTCACCGTCGTCACCGGTGAGAAGGGCGCGTTCATCGCCGACACCCTGACCGCCGACCTGACCTTCCACGCGAACGGCACCGTGCAGACCGCGTGGGACGACGTGGCGCACTTCCGTGGTGTCAGCGAGGGCGACATGGTCCGGTACGCGATCAGCAAGCCGGAGCCGCTGAAGACCGAGCACGAGCAGTTCCGCGACGCGGTGCTCGGCAAGGAGGCGGACATCGTCACGCTGCAGCAGGGTCTGACCACCGTTCGGGTGGCCGAGGCCGTTCTGCAGTCGGCGACCGAGGACCGGACTGTCGCTGTCGCCGGGGAGACCCTGTAGTCATGAAGGTTCTGAGCGTTGTCGGTGCCCGCCCGCAGTTCGTGAAGCTGGCGCCGGTGGCGGAGGCTTTTGCCGCCACCGAGCACCAGCACGTGATCGTGCACACCGGCCAGCACTACGACAAGAACATGTCCGACGTGTTCTTCGCCGACCTGCGGATCCCGGACCCGGACGTCCACCTGGGCGTCGGGTCCGGCAGCCACGGTGTCCAGACCGGTGCGATGCTGGCCGCGATGGACGCCGTCCTGGACGAGCACAAGCCGGACTGGGTGCTGGTGTACGGCGACACCAACTCGACCCTGGCCGGCGCGCTGTCCGCGGTGAAGATGCACCTGCCGGTGGCGCACCTGGAGGCCGGGCTGCGCTCCTTCAACCGGCTGATGCCGGAGGAGCACAACCGGGTGCTCACCGACCACGCGGCGGACCTGCTGCTGGCCCCGACCCAGGTGGCGATGGACCACCTGGCCACCGAGGGTCTGGCGGGCAAGTCGCGGCTGGTCGGCGATGTCATGACCGACGTGTGCTTCCGGGTCCGCGACGCTGTCAAGGACAACGAGCTGGGCGGGCCGTTCAAGCGCGGGGAGTACGTCGTCTCGACGATCCACCGGGCCGAGAACACCGACGACCCGGAGCGGCTGGCCGCGATCGTCGACGGTCTCGCCGCGACCGGTACGCCGGTGCTGCTGCTCGCCCACCCGCGCCTGGTCGCGAAGTGCGCCGAGCACGGCATCAAGCTCGAGCGCCCCGACGGTTCGCTGCACGTCCGCGAGCCGCTGGCCTACCCCGAGATGGTCCAGGCCGTGCTCGGTTCGGCCGGTGTGGTGACCGACTCCGGGGGCCTGCAGAAGGAGGCCTTCCTGCTCGGCCGGGTGTGCACCACGCTGCGCACCGAGACCGAATGGGTCGAGACGCTGGACGACGGATGGAACGTGTTGACATCCGACGTGAGTAAGCTGCCCCAGTTGGCCGCCCGGCCGGCGCCCACGGGGGACCGCCCGATGCCGTACGGCGACGGGCACGCTGCGGAGCGTGTCGTCGCCACTCTCGCGGAGTAACCACATGACAAAGGCCGCCGAAGAGAACCAGACTCCGCCGACCCAGGACGCCCCTGGGTCGGCCGATGTCGGTACCCCACCTCCCGGCGCGCCGGTCAGTGCCTTCCCGGGGGAGGCCGCACCGGCGGCCGCGCCCAGTGGAAGGTTGCCACGAGTCGAGTCGCTCACCGGTCTGCGCTGGTGGGCGGCCTTCTTCGTGTTCTGCCACCACATGACCCAGCTGGCGCCGCTGCCGGTCTGGAAATTCCTGAAGTACGGTACGTCCGGCGTCACGTTCTTCTTCGTACTGTCCGGATTTGTGCTCACCTGGTCGTCCCGGCCGGGCACGAAGATCAGCACCTTCTACCGGCGCCGGTTCGCGCGGATCTTCCCGCTGTACTTCCTCACGCTGGTGGCGGCGATCTTCGTCTTCTACCGGTTCGAGCCGCCGGCCGGGATGTCCTGGATCAAGCCGGTCTCGGTGACCGTGCTGGTGCTGTCCGGGCTCCTACTGCAGGGCTGGTCGAACAACCCGACCGTCCTGTACGGCGGGAACCCGGCCGGCTGGACGCTGTCGGTGGAGGCGTTCTTCTACGCGTACTTCCCGTTCGTCTGGCGGGCCACGCAGCGGCTGAAGACCGTCGGCGGCCTGCTGTTGTGCGTCACGGTGGTCGTCGCGGGCGGTGCGTACCGGCTGGCGCTGTTCCACTACAAGGACGCCGTACCGGTGCTGCCGCAGCCGGTCCTGCACTCGGTGGCGTTCCTGTTCGGCATCGGTCTGGCGATCGCGCTGCGCTCCGGCTGGAAGCCGCGGATCCCGGTGTGGTTCGCGTTCCTGGTCACCGGCGGCGGCCTGTACCTGCTCTATTACTCCGGTTTGCACCCGGCAAAGGTCCCGGGCGCGATCACCATGGGCCTGTGCCAGAAGGAGATCCTCACCTTCCTGTACGGCTTCCTGATCCTGGCGGTCGCCGCCCGCGACATGCGCGGCGGCCGGTCGCTGCTGCGCAGCAAGCCGCTGGTCAAGCTCGGCCAGTGGTCGTACGCGTTCTACCTGGTGCACGCCACGATCATGTATGCGATCAAGGAGTACCACGGGATCGCCGGCCCGATCGGCTGGTCCAACCTGACTTGGTACGCCGGTGTCTGTGCCCTCTCGATCTTCGCCTCGGCGCTGCTCTACGAGTTCGTCGAGCACCCGCTGGAACGGAAGCTCCGAGGCCCCCGATGAAGAATCACTACCTAGTGGAGTTGCTGTGCGTGTCAGTGTAGTTGCCTTAGGCAAGATCGGACTGCCGCTGGCGGTCCAGTTCGCGGCCAAGGGCCATCAGGTCGTCGGCGTCGACATCAACGAGAAGTTCGTCGAGCTGGTGAACGCCGGCCAGGAGCCGTTCCCGGGTGAGGCCCACCTGCAGGAGCTGCTGTCCGAGACCGTGGCCGACGGCCGCCTGCGGGCGACCACGGACTACGCGGACGCGATCCCGAACAGCGACGCCGTCGTCGTGGTCGTGCCGCTGTTCGTGGACGAGCAGACCGGTCAGCCGGAGTTCGGCTGGATGGAGAACGCGACCCGTTCGCTGGCCGAGCACCTCACCCCGGGCACCCTGGTCAGCTACGAGACCACCCTCCCGGTCGGCACCACCCGGAACCGGTGGAAGCCGATGATCGAGGAGATCTCCGGCCTGACCGAGGGCACCGACTTCCACCTGGTGTTCTCGCCGGAGCGGGTGCTCACCGGCCGGGTCTTCGCGGACCTGCGCAAGTACCCGAAGCTGGTCGGCGGCCTGTCCGAGGAGGGCGCGAAGCGCGCCACCGCGTTCTACGAGGCCGTGCTGGACTTCGACGAGCGCCCGGACCTGGAGCGCGCGAACGGCGTCTGGGACCTGGGTTCGGCCGAGGCGGCCGAGCTGGCCAAGCTGGCCGAGACCACCTACCGCGACGTGAACATCGGCCTGGCGAACCAGTTCGCCCGGTTCGCCGGCCAGAACGGCATCGACGTGAACGCCGTCATCGAGGCGTCGAACTCGCAGCCGTACAGCCACATCCACCGGCCGGGTATCGCGGTCGGCGGGCACTGCATCCCGGTCTACCCGCGGCTGTACCTGTACACCGACCCCGACGCCACCGTCGTCCGGGCCGCCCGCGAGGCGAACGCCGGTATGCCCGACTACACCATCGGTCTGCTCGAGGGCGCGTTCGGCGACCTCAAGGGCGCCAAGGTCGTCGTGCTCGGCGCGTCGTACCGTGGTGGTGTCAAGGAGACGGCGTTCTCCGGGGTCTTCCCGGCCGTGGAGGCGCTGAAGGCGCGCGGCGCCGAGGTGTCCGTGCACGACCCGATGTACACCGACGACGAGCTCAAGGGCCTCGGCTTCACGCCGTACACCCTGGGCGCGCCGGTGGACGCGGCAGTCCTGCAGGCGGACCACGCGGAGTACGCGCAGCTGGGCCCGGCGGACCTGCCGGGTGTGAAGGTGCTCGTCGACGGTCGGGACCGCACCGACGCGGCCAAGTGGGCGGGCGTGCGGAGGATTGTGATCGGAAGGTCGGTCAGCCAGTGACAGATGCCGGCCTGCGGGTCGTGATGATGGTCGCCAACGACGTCACCAACGACAGCCGGGTCCGCAAAGAGGCCGCAGCACTGGCCGAGACCGGAGCAGAGGTGACTGTGCTCGGGGTCTCGGCCAGCGGCCTCCCGTCGAGGGAGATGCTCGACGGTGCGCTGATCGTCCGGGTGGCGGTGCCTTTCGCACTGCGTGAGGAACGGAAACGAAGCCGGACGGCGCGCCGCAACTGGCGGCCGCCGATGGTGGGGTACCGGTACCGCGCGACCTACGTGGCGCGGAGCCAGCGGATCGCGGCCGAGCTCAAGGAGCTCAAGGCCGACTCCGGGCACGCGATCGCGCGGGCCAAGGCGGGCCAGGGGAATCCGCTCAAGTTCAAGGCCGGAGTCGCCACCCGGCTGGTTCGTCGCGCCCGCTGGAAGGCCGCCGAGCGGGCGACCTGGGTGCGCAAGGGTGTCGGCAACAAGGCGGACGTCCCGTTCAAGTTCAGCTGGCGGGCGTACGACGGGGTGCTGCACCGGCTGCCGTGGCCGGCGCCGTGGCGCAAGCTGCACCCGGAGGCGCTCGACCTGGAGATCGCGTTCGGCGACCTGATCGACCGTCTCGAGCCTGACGTCGTGCACGCGCACGACATGCACGTGATCGGCGTCGCGACCCGCGCCGCCGGCCGGGCGAAGCTGCGCGGCCGCTCGCTGAAGGTCGTGTACGACGCGCACGAGTACGTCGCCGGACTCTCGCAGTACGGCGCCCGCACCCGGCGGTCGATCGCGGCCTGGGCCAACCACGAGCGCGAGTACATCGGTCAGGCGGACCGGGTGATCACCGTCAGCCCGGCGATCGCGACCCGGTTGCGGCGCGAGCACAATCTCCGCGACGAGCCGACCGTGGTGATGAACACGCCGAACCCTGCTGACGTGTCGGTCGAGGTGTCCGACATTCGCAGCCAGATCGGCCTGGCCTCCGATGTACCGCTGCTGGTCTACAGCGGTGGTGTGACGCGGGCGCGCGGCATCCACACCGCCGTCCAGGCGCTGGTGGACCTGCCCGACGCGCATCTGGCCGTGGTGTGTGTTCCCGGTGTGGCGACGGACGCTGTCCGCGAGCTGCAGGCGCAGGCCGTGCAGCTGGAGGTGCAGGACCGTCTGCACTGTCTGGACCCGGTGAAGCCGGACGAGGTGGTCGCGTTCCTGCGCACCGCGGACGTCGGGCTGATCCCGATCTTGCGCTACCCGAGCCACGAGATGGCGCTGCCGAACAAGCTGTTCGAGTACGCCTTCGCAGGGCTGCCGGTGGTGGTCAGCGACATGCCGAGCATGAAGGAGTTCGTCGACCGCACCCGGATCGGCGAGGTCTTCACCGCGGCCGACGCGCACGACCTGGCGTCGAAGGTCCGCACGGTCCTCGGCGACCTGGACTCCTACCGCGAGCGGGTCGCCGACCCGGCGTACCAGCAGGAGGTGTCCTGGGCCGGTCAGGCGACCAAGCTGCGCGCGCTGTACGGCGAACTGACCGGGCGGCAGCTCGAGATCACCCGGCCGGGCGGCAAGATCACCAAGACCGGGCGGCACCTGCTGCTCGGGCCGGTCAACAGCGCCGGCCAGGCGTGGCTGTGGGCCACCGCGCTGGAGCGCGAGGTGCCGGACGTCAAGGCGGAGTCGCTCACCACGGGCAGCGGGGCGTTCGACTTCCGCGTGCACCGCACGGGCACCTACCGCCAGTACCGGTCGGACCTGCGCTGGCAGCTCGAGCTCACGGCGTACGCGTTGCGCGAGGTCACCCACGTGCTGTTCGAGGCCGGCCGGCCGATGTTCGGTCAGCAGCGCGGGCAGATGTGGACGACCGACGTCCCGATGCTGGACCAGGCCGGGATCAAGCACGGCCTGGTGTTCCACGGGTCGGAGATCCGCGATCCCGCCCTGCACCGCGAGCAGTACCGCTACTCGCCGTTCCGCAACCCGGACGACGAGCTGACGGTGCGCCTGCAGGCCGCGAACAACCTGATGCGGCACCACCTCGAGGGGTACAAAGGCCCGGTCTTCGTCACCACGCCGGACCTGCTGGAGTTCGTCGACAACGGCATCTGGCTGCCGCTGGCCGTCGACGTCGAGGGCTTCGTGTCGACCCAGCCGGTGCTCGAGCGTGAGGTCCCGGTGGTGCTGCACGCGCCGTCGGCCTCCGCGCTGAAGGGATCGGCGTACGTCGACCCGGTGCTGACCGATCTGGATGCGCGCGGGCTGATCAAGTACAACCGCGTCCAGGGTGTGCCGCATGCGGAGCTCGCCGAGATGGTGAAGAGCGCCGACATCGTGGTCGACCAGTTGCTGCTCGGCTCGTACGGCGTGTTCGCGTGCGAGGCGATGGCGGCCGGCCGGGTCACCGTCGGGCATATCGCGGACCCGGTCCGGGACCTGCTGCCGACCGACCTGCCGATCGCCGAGGCGAACCCGGACGACCTGGCCGAGGTGATCGAGCGGCTGGTCGCCGAGCGCGACACCGCCCGGAAGATCGCCGACGCGGGCCCGTCGTTCGTCCGCGACCTGCACGACGGCCGGAAGTCGGTCGAGATGCTGCTGCCGTTCCTGAACAACGAGCTGCCGGAACAGGACGAGAGCGAGTAGGTGCGGATTCTCATGATCGCGCAGTCCCCGATCGCCGGGGACTCGCGGATCCTGCGGGAGGCGACAGCGCTCGCCGCGGCCGGTCACACGCTGCACGTGATCGGCCGCGACGTTCCCGAGGGCTTCGTCGTGGGCCCCGGGATCACGGTGGAGTCGGTCTCGCGCTCGTCCGGTCTCCGGACCGGCAACGGCGGGCTGACGGTCGGGCACGGGCACACCGGTCCGAAGGTGCTGGCGAAGCGGTTCGGGCGGTGGTTGCTGCTGCCCGAGCACCGGTTGCGCACCGAGAAGCAGTGGCGGATCGCCGCGGCGCCGGTGGTGGCGGCGGCCGGTCCGGTGGACGTCGTGCACGCGCACGACTTCAACACGCTGGAGCTCGCCGCGGAGTACGCCTCCCGATGGTCTGCACAGCTCGTGTACGACAGCCACGAGCTGTGGTTCGACCGCGCACTGCCCGGGCGGCCGACGCCGCTGTGGCGTGCGCGCGGCCGGCGGTACGAGGTCTCGCTGGCGTCTCGTGCGCGGGTGGTCTTCACCGTGTCGGACGGGATCGCCGCACGGCTGCGGTCGCGCGGTCTGAAGGACGTGCGCGTCGTACGGAACACGTTCCCGCGCGCTGACGACGTACCAGCTGCTCCCGCGCAGCCTGAAGGCTTGCTGTACGCCGGACGTGTTGGCGCGGGTCGGGATCTGCCGACCGTTGTCGCGGCTGCCCGCGAGCTGGCGCCGTTCCGTACGGTGCTGATGGGGTCGGTCGATCCCAACTACCGCTTGGACCTCGGCCCTGTCGAGACCGTCCCGGAACGCCCGATCGACGAGGTCGACGACACGCTGCGCTCGTACGGCATCTCGCTGGTGACGTTGACCAACACCTGCGAGAACCACCGCCTGGCGCTCCCGAACAAACTCTTCCACGCCGTCCGCGCCGGCGTCCCCGTGGTCGCCGCCGACCTCCCCGAACTCCGCGCGGTCGTGACCCAGTACAAGCTGGGCGGGCTGTACGAGCCCGGAAACCCGCAGTCCCTGACCACCGCTGTCCGCTCGGTGATCGACAACTACAGCACCTACACCGACGGCGTCCGCTCAGCCGCCACAGAACTCAACTGGGAACACGACGCCGCCACCCTGGTCGCCGCCTACACCGACCTGGCCGGCTGACGCCGCCCGCACCCGCACCGTCCACCGTCCATCTCAGGGGTCAACCCCCAAGATGGACGGTTGCCTCCCGAGAATCTCAGTGGGCAACCGGCCAACTCAGGGGTCAACCCCGCAAACGACCGGTGGTCAGCGGGAGGCTTCGACCATCTGGCGCATCAGGTCCACCGGGTCCTTCTCCGGTTCCGGCTGGGCCAGACGGGTGGAGGGGACTCGGGCTTGCTCGGCCGTTTGGAGGGATGAGGTGTAGCTGGTCAAGGGGAGGGTGAGGGAGGAACGCGTCGGGTCGAGGGTGATCGTCGCGCCGGTGAACGGTACGGACGGGTTGTCGGGCTCGACTGTCAGGACCAGGCCGAGGCGGTGGCCGGCGGCGAACACGACGTCGTCCGCGTTCAGCTCGAACGACAGGTCGTACCAGCGGTCCGACCGCAGCGATTCCTTTGTGTACGGGGACTTGTAGTGCCCGACGTCCGCCAGCGTTCGTACGACCACGGACGTGTCGGAGACCGCGGTGTTGATCTGCGTGTCCGCGTAGCACCCGGTGTCGAGTGCGTTCCCGTCGCCCCAGCACACGCGTGTGTCGGGCACATTGGTGACGTTCACGTACCGGTTCGCCGTACCGTAGTCGACCAGCCGGGCTTTGATGCCTGCGGCAACCTTGTTGACCTTGACCCGCACCGACACCTTCCCGGTGCCGCTGACCCGGACCGCCTTGCTCAGCTCGTCACTGAGGAACACCGCCCGATCCGTCCGGGCAGCGGTTGGATCCAGGACGACAGTGTCCAAAGACTCCTTGTCGGTCCCGGTGAAGCTCACCGGCCCGCTCGCGCCGGACAGGTTGCTGAGCTTGAGCGCCGTCTGCTTCGCGCCCGCGGCCGGCCACGTCGCCTCGTCCACGAACGACCCGTCCTCGCGCTGGATGGTGGCCTGCGGCGTGTCCATCACACCGTTCTTCAGCCCCTGCAGCCAGTAGTCGAACCAGGGGTGCAGCTTCCCGACCCACTCGTCGCGGAAGCTGAACCCGTCCAGGTGCACGCCCTGGTGCAGGAAGATCTTCCGCGGCACGTCCCGCTTCGCGAGCTCGTCCCACCACTCGCCGAACTGCCGGGTCTTGACGTTCTCGTCGCCGAGCCCGTGCACGACGTACACGCTCGCCCGGACCTTCGACGCGTCGAGCCGGTAGTTCCGCGGGTCCCACCACCTGCTGTAGGACCCCGTCCGGGTGTCGGAGTCCTGCTCGATCTCGTTCGTCATCTCGACGCACCGCGGGGACGCGTCGTTGCTGACGTAGTCGTGCAGGAAGCCCATGTACTCGTCGTAGAACGGCACACCGAACCCGCGGGTGTAGTCGTACCAGCTGGAGATCGCCGCGATCGGCACGATCGTCTCCAGCCCGCGGACGCCGGTGCTCGCGACCGAGTTCGCGATCGTCCCGTTCCAGGACACCCCGATCATGCCGGCCTTGCCGGTCGACCAGTCGGCCGTCGCGGCGCTGCCGTCCGCCTTGTGTCCGGTGGTGCGGTTGTTCAGCCAGTCGATGACCGCCTTGGTGCCGAGCACCTCGAGGTCGGCGCCGACGTCGCTGCACCCGGTGGAGCGGAAGGTGCCGGGCATGTCGACGAACGCGACGGCGTACCCGCGCGGCACGAAGTAGTTGTCCAGCCAGCTCCCGTACACCTGCCGGACGCCGTTCCCGTCGAAGTAGCTCGACGGGTCGCCCGCGTAGTACGGCGAGGCCTGGATGATCACCGGTACGTCGATCCCGGCCTGGGCCGCCTCGCCCGGCCGGATGATGTCCACGGTGATCTGGTCGGTGATCCCGTTCGCGTCCCCGTCGAGCTGCGGTACGTCGACCTGTACCCGCTCGCGGATCGCGTTGTCGTAGTCGTAGGCGGGCACCGTCTCGGTGCCCTGGACGAAGGGCCTGGAAGGTACGGCGGTCGGGCCGGCGACCGCGGTGAGCGAGGCGACCGGAGCCAGCACGGCCGCGATCACCAGGGCGGTCCCGGCACGTAACCGAGTTCTGCGCATACGTGGATCTCCCCCTATGGGCGGTAGGTGAGACTCCATTCTGTGCACAGAACTCACTCGCGCGCTCACCTTTCGTGAACAACACGGGTAATACTTCGCCCGCAACTTTCTGTGTCCGCCTCGTATCAAGCCTGGTGAGAGGGGGCGACATGAATCCACGACTCACTGCCCTTGCCGGGGCCGCCGTGCTCGCGCTCACCGCGTTGACGCCGGCCGCCGCACACGCCCAGGGATCGGCCAAGCCCGACCCGACCAAGCCCGGCGCGAAGGTGCCCGGCACGAGCAGGACGATCACCGCCGCGCAGGCCCAGGCCTGTTTCGTCTGGCAGGGCGGCGTCACCGCCGACGGTTCGCACCACTTCAAGGACCCGACCGCCACCGTTCCGCCGCAGGTGCCGAACGACTGGCAGACGCCCAAGGTGTACAAGCCCGGACAGGTCCGGTTGAGCGCCCGGCAGACCATCGAGCCGAACATCTCCGGGACCGACCGCTACGGGTACCTCGTGATCGGCGACGCGCTCTACTTCAGCGGCTACACCGGGTACGAGGACGGGACCACCGACGGTCCGGTCTCGCTGACGCGGGTCGGCGGCGGCTGGAGCACGTTCAGGTTCCTGGAGGCTGCGGAGTATCAGAGCCCGGACAACAAGATCTACCGCAACGCCGCGTACGGGTTGAAGGGCGACGTCCTGTACCGCTGGACCGTCAGCGACAAGGGCGTCTGGCGATCGACCGGGTCGTTCGCGGGCCTGTCCGCGGTCAAGACGATGACGCTGATCGCGAAGACCCCGACGTACGACACCTTCCTGGCCAACACGCGGGGTGGGGCGTTGTACACGATCCGGCTCACGGTCGGCTCGGCGAAGCCGATCGTCAAGCCCGTCCGGACCCGGAGCTGGCAGGGCTTCGAGACGCTGTCGGCGATGGGCTGCGGTCGGTACGGCACGCTGCTGCTCGGCATCGACAAGGACACCAAGAAGGGCTACCTGTACGCCGTCGGGCACGCGAACGGCCTGTCGACGGTGATCCAGTCGCGCGGCGAGGTCCCCGGGACGTTCGACGACCCGGTCGACTTCCGCTGGGTCCCGATCCCCGTCTACGACGTCGCGAACGGTGACTGATGAGAAGAGCAGCAGGATTGACAGCGGCGGCCGGGCTGGCCCTGGCCGCGCTGGTCCCGACGCACGCTCAGGCCGCAAGTGAGGTCTGCACCGTGTGGCAGGGGTCTGTCACCGCGTCAGGTGCGCATGGGAAGGTCGGCGTGCAGGCGACGGTGCCGACGAGCATTGTGAACGATCAGGCGCCGATCGTGTACTGGCCCGGGCAGGTCCGGTTCAGTGCGCGCCAGAGCGAGGAGCCGGCGCCGCAGGGGATGCAACGCGGTGGGTATGTCGTGATCGGCGACGCGCTCTACTGGAGCGTCTATGTGACGTCCAACGGGCAGATCGTCGACGAGCCGATACTCCGCCGGGTCGGCGGCGGCTGGAGCGGCTTCCGGGCACTCGAGGTGTCGCAGTACCAGGAGCCGTACCCGGGCAAGGTCCACCGCGAGGCGGCGTACGCCCTCCGGAACGACGGCACGCTCCTGCGCTGGCGGATCGACAACGGGACGTGGCGGGCCGCCGGCTCGTACGCCTGCTTCGCGGCGGTGAAGTCGATGACGCTGATCGCGAAGACGACGACGTACGACACGTTCCTCGCCAACACGCGCGGCGGGGCGCTCTACACGATCCGGATCCCCGCCGGCACCGCCAAGCCGATCGTGACCCCGATCCGAACGCGAACCTGGCAGACCTTCGAGACCCTGTCCGCGGCATCGTGTGGCCGCAACAGCACGCTCCTGCTGGGCATCGACAGCGACACCAAGACCGCCTACCTGTACGCCGTCGGGCATGCGAACGGCCTGTCCACGCTGATCCAGTCCCGCGGAAAGGTCCCGGCCACCTTCGCCGACCCCGTCTACTTCCGCTGGGTCTCCCGCCCCGACCTCGACACCGCCAACGGCGACTGAACCCAGCTGCGGTCGGCCAGCCAGGCTGTGGTCGTCGGGTCGGCGGGCGTGTAGGTGACGACGTACTGGGCGTCGTCGCCGGGGAGTTGTAGTGATTCCAGGCTGAAGGTCAGCCGGCCGCCGGATGGGTGGTTCAGGGATTTGGGGCAGTGGGCGCGGTTCTGGACGTTCTGGGAGGTCCAGAACCGCTCGAAGTCGGGGCTGGCGGTGCGGAGCTCGTCGACCAGGTCGGTGAGCTCCGCGTCGTCGGCGTACTCCGCCGAGGCCCGCTGGAGGAGTGCGACCGCGTCTTGCGCCACGGTCTGCCAATCGGCGTAGTACTCCCGCGAGCTGGGGTCGAGGAAGTACAGGCGCGCCAGGTTCCGGTGAGCCGAGCCCTCGAAGTCCGCGACGACATCCAGCGCCGCGGCGTTCCAGGCGAGTACGTTGCCGAGCCGGTCGACGACGATCGCGGGCAGGTCGTGCATCGCGTCGATCATCGCCTTCAGCTGCGGCCGTACGGCGGTTGCCGGCGGCACCGGGGGTGGCGCCTAGCAGGCGAGCTGACGCAGGTGATCCCGCTCGGCCCGGTCCAGCCGCAGCGCATCGGCGACCGCGGTCAGTACGGCGGTGGACGGGTTGCCGGCGCGGCCCTGCTCCAGGCGGATGTAGTAGTCGACGCTGACGTTCGCCAGCAGCGCGACCTCTTCGCGGCGTAGCCCGGCGACCCGTCGGTCGTGACCGGATCGCAGCCCGACGTCCTCCGGCCGGACCCGGGCCCGGCGGCTCTGCAGGAAGTCTCCCAGTTGCGGTCGCGCGCTCACCGCACCAGTATCGCTGAGCGCTCCGAACGACTGGGTGGTACTGCCAGACCTATGGTCGAAGCGGATCTTCTGAGCCCGCGCTGTGCGGACGAATGTTGAGCCATGACAACCTCACGCATCGCACTCGTCACCGGCGCCGCCAGCGGGATCGGCGCCGCCGTCGCCACTCGTCTCGCCGCCGACGGAGCGTCCGTCGCACTGCTGGCGCGGCGCCGTGACCGGCTGGAGAAGCTCGCCGCGGAGATCGCCGAGGCCGGCGGCACGGCGCTCGTCGTACCGGCCGATGTCACCTCCGAGCAGGCCGTCGCCGAGGCTGCGGCGCTGGTGCAGGACCGGCTGGGCGACGTCGACCTGCTGGTGAACAATGCGGGGGTCATGGACGTGATCCCGTTCGCGGACGGGCCGGTCGACGCGTGGCGGCGTACGGTCGACGTCAATCTCACCGGCGTCATCAACGTCACCCACGCGTTCCTGCCGGCACTGCGTCGGTCAGCGGCGACGCGCACGACCGACCTGATCAACGTGTCGTCGCTGGCGGGCGAGCGGATCAACCCCGGGATGGCTGTGTACGGCGCGTCGAAGGCCGCCGTGAGCCACCTGACCCGAACCCTCCGCGCCGAACTGTCCGCCGACGGCATCCGCGTCACCGACCTCGAACCCGGCATGATCGACGGCACCGAACTCGCCGACAGCTTCCCGCCCGACCTCCAGTCGATGGTCAACGACCTCCGGTCCGCCCTGCCCGCCGTCCCACCCACAGAGGTCGCCGACCTGATCGCCTACGTCACCAGCCGCCCCCGCGAGGTAAACCTCCCCCACCTCATCATCCAACCGTCGAGAGAGAACTAGCCGGCGTGCAGCTCGACAGGAGGTGTCGGTCGGTCGGGTAGTACACCTGAGCGTGAGCCCGCCCCTGCGTACAGCGTCTCACCGGTGCACTACCTGTCGACGTGCAGACAATCACCCAGCCCTGCCAGGCGCGCAGCTGGTGTGGTGCGCGGGGAATGCGGTCGTGGGGTGGCAGGTCGTGGTCGGGCTGGTTGCCTGGCGATCGCTCACGCCTTCGGCGTGGCTGTCTTTTTGGGCCGGCTCCGCCGGCGGCGTGGTGTGTGCTCGGGTGGTGTGGTGCGTGGGGCATGTCGGTGCGGCAGGTGGTGGTCGGGCTGGTTGGCTGGCGAGCGGTCACGCCTTCGGCGTGGCTGTCTTTTTGGGCTGGCTCCGCCGGCGGCGTGGTGTGTGCTCGGGTGGTGTGGTGTGCGGGGCATGTCGGTGCGGCAGGTGGTGGTCGGGCTGGTTGGCTGGCGAGCGGTCACGCCTTCGGCGTGGCTGTCTTTTTGGGCTGGCTCCGCCGGCGG
>NZ_JBEXMY010000002.1:548062-550900 GCF_040610805.1 Kribbella sp. NPDC003557 | reverse complement strand
GCGGCACGGTGTGCGCTGGGCTGGCGTGCCGCGCGGGGCATGCCGTTGCGGGGCATGGACGTTGGCCGGCGGATTGGCGTGTGCCCGGGTGGTGTGTCGCGTGGGGCATGGCGTTCCGGGGCGTGGACGTTCGCGGGCGACGTGGCGTGCGCTGGACTGGTGTGACGTGCAGAGCACGCCGTTCCGGAGCGGACGTTCCCCGGGGTTGGTCGGCGCGTGAATCCCACGCCATTGGCGAGGCTGCTCTTGTGGGTGGCTTTGACGGCGGGACGCGAACCTGGCTCACGCGCCACGCCGGAACCCCGCGAGCCATGCACCGTCCTCCGACAAACCAGTTGGATGGGACTGACTGCGGCTGGCGAAGGAGCTAACCCGCGGGAGCCCAGCCGACGGGAGTGCAGCCGACGGGAGTGCAGCCGACGGGAGTGCAGCCGGCGGGTGCCCAGCCGGCGGGTGCCCAGCCCACGGGAGTCCAGCCCACCCACCCTCCCGGGGCTTCTTCGCCTTCCCGTCTTTCTTGGGCGGACCTGATCATCCAGTCGTTGGAGTAGGTCTAGGCGGCGTTCACCAGGGCTTCGTAGGGTCGCCTGCATGATTGCGACGCGGCGTACGTTGTTGAAGGCTGGTGCTCTTGGCGTCGGGCTTGCTGCTACCCCAGGGCTTTCGCTGGCCGCTCGGCCTCGGCGGACTCGGGTGCTGTTGGCAACTAATGAGCCTTGGGGCACTTACCACGCGCAGCCTTTGCTCGCGGAGGCGGCGCTGCGGGGGTGGGAGTTGGTTCAGGTTGTGCCTGATCTGACGCAGATCAAGCCGGGTGAAACGGTACCGGTTGCGACGCTCGAAGACGTGCCGTCGGCTGATCTGTTGGTGGTGAACGGCGCCTCGGACTGGCCCGCGGATGTGGCTGCGGCGTTGCGGCGGTTGCCGTTGGTGGCGAGTTCGTTGGCGTATCTGAAGCCCCAGGAAGCGCCGCGGGCCAAGGAATTCCGGTCAAGGCTCGAGCTGGTGACGGCGGCGGCGCCGGCTGAGGCGGACGTGTTCGCGGCGTACCTCGGCTGGAAGCGCCGCGTCAGGATGCTGGGCTCGCCGCAGACCGACAACCTGCCGGCGTACGCGCCGCAGAAGGGCCGTGTCCTGGTCCTGACGAGCGTGACTCACCCGGATCAGACCGGCAACGCGGCACCGGGAACGCAGCTGCTGCTCGACGCGGCGGCCAAGCTCGAGGCGGCCGGTAAGCACATCGTGGTCGGTCTGCATCCGCGCGAGGACCGCATGCTCTGGGACCGGTACGAGATCAGCGCGCTGGGTTCGGTGCCGGAGTCAGCCTCGGCGGAGTGTGCGGTGGGGATTCCCGGCACGGTGTTCCCGGTCGTCGCAGCGGTCGGCGTACCGCTGGTCGGATGCGTCGATCCGAAGCTGCAGGTGCCGGACTACGTACTGAGCGTCTGCTCGTCGACGATCGACACTCCCGAGCAGGCCGTCGGCGCGATCGAGAACGCCGAGCCGGCCAGTCGGGGAGCGGTCTTCAACGCCGTCGGTCCGATCGGCGGATCGGCGCGCCGGTTGTACTCGGCATGGCACGCGACGATTCAGACCACCAGGTGCAGCTTGACCGCTGCCACGCCGACCTCGATTCGCTGACCCCAGCCGACGCTCAACGTGTCGGACTCCATGCCGTCGCCGAACACGACCAGGTCCGACTCGGCCGTGATCGTCAGCGAATCCGGTGCCTTGAGCAACCCTTCGGTGTTGTCGGTACCGGTCGCCGGTGACGGCCAGGCCTCGCGGACGAACCAGCACAGCACCGGATCGGTCGGCGTTGGCAGTGCCAACGGACTGTGGCGTTCCTGCCATGCCGATCGGCACCAGCCGGTCGAGCCGGTCCCGGTGCCGATCAGGATCCCGGACGACGACTGCCGCTCCGGGAGCGCGTCGGGTGCGCTCAGCCGGTAGCGCGCGGACTGGTGCGTGCGGTGGCCGACGTACACCTCGTTCAGCGCGATCAGCTGCTGTCCGTCGTCGGTGCTCGCGGCAACCATCGTCCGCTCGGCGACCTGGCGTGACACCAGCAGGTCGGCGATCGCGACGGGTTCGTGCGGTACGAGTACGCCGGGGTTGCGGGCCGGCTCGGGGTTGATCCCGATCACCGGCTGGCCGTCGAGGTACTTCGCCACGTTCGCGACCAGGCCGTCCTGGCCGACCGCGATCACCACGTCCTCCGGGCCGAACCCGAAGCGGTCGAGATCGTTGCGCTCGGTCACCGCGCGGCGCCAGTCCAGCGGGATCGCCGCCGAGACGGTCGCCAGCGCGTCCTGCTGCGCCTGGTGTCGCGCGTCCAGTTCGGCGAGGTCACGCCCGCGCCCGGCCAGGAAGAACCCGGCCTGCTGACGCGTCCCGTGCCGGGCAACCAGCTCGGTCAGCTCGGTCGCCCGATGCACAACGACAGCCCGGGGCGGAAGACTCATGCCCATCCCCCTTCGACTCGAGCGCTGAGCCGCCGACCGGCGGCTCGGGTGGTGGGGTGTGGGCCGGCGGTCCGGTTGTTGGGGTGTGGGCCGGCGGTCCGGGTGGTGTGGTGTGGGCCGGCGGTCCGGGTGGTGTGGTGTGGGCCGGCGGTCCGGGTGGTGTGGTGTGGGCCGGCGGTGGTGTGGTGTGGACCGGCGGTCCGGGCGGTGGGGCGTGGACCGGCGGTCCCGGTGGTGAGGCGTCGACCGACACCCCCGGCGGTCCGGATGGTGGGGCGTGGGCCGGCGGTGGTGTGGTGTGGACCGGCGGTCCGGGCGGTGGGGCGTGGACCGGCGGTCCCGGTGGTGAGGCGTCGACCGACACCCCCGGCGG
>NZ_JBEXMY010000002.1:187239-547964 GCF_040610805.1 Kribbella sp. NPDC003557 | reverse complement strand
GGTCCCCTGAGCCGTCGGGGGTGTTGGGTTCGGGCTCACTGCCGGTCTCCGGTGGTGAGTTTGGTGAGGAGTGGGGTCAGGAGGTCGGGGGTCAGGTTCAGGGTGCCGATTTCCGGCAGGGCGCCTTGCTTGATCGCCATCGCCAGGATCGTCCCCTGGTCCAGCTCGGCGTACGCGGCCAGCATCGCCTGCTCGGCCGCAGCCTCGGCGGCGCCGATCACTCGCTTGGCGTCCGCCTCGGCCTCGGCCAGTGCGCGCTGGCGACCGGCCGCGGCGTGCGTCTCGATCTGGCCGGCCGCAGCCGCCTCGGTGGCCCGCAGGCGCTCGTTCTGCCCGTGCTGGTTGACCAGCTGCTCCTCGCGCCGGGCGAGCTCGATCTGGTTCTGCAGCTCGTTCTCCGCGATCGACCGCTCCCGCTCGACGGCCAGCGCCCGCCGCTCGTACGTCGCCTTGTCGGCCGCCTGCTGCACCATCTCGCGGGTCGGCGTCTGCAGCGCCTTCTCCACGTCACGCTCGGCCCGTACGGCGACCACGCGCACGTCCTCGACGCCGATCCCGAGGCCCGTCAGCCGCTGATCCTCCCGCAGACCGGTGCCGACCGCCTGACGCAGCGCGGTCATGCCCTCGGAGAGCGCCTCCGTGAGTGTCATCCGGGCGAGCAGGTCGAGAGCGGTCTGCTGGGCGAGCTCGGTCAACAGACCGCCGAGCTGCTCGAGCGGCGTGGACCGCCATTGGCCGGTGCCAGGGTCGATGCCGAAGTCCAGCCGGCTCGCGGCCAGCGCCGGGTCCGTCACCCGGTACGTGACGGTGGCCTGCACCGCGACGTCCTGGAAGTCCTGCGTGCGCCCGTGGAACAGCAACGGCTGCTCACGGTCGTCGATCGGGATCTCGCTCAGCGACGAGTTCAACGCCCGGAACCAGAACGCCTGACCGGCGCCGTCGTGCGCGACCTTGCCGTTGCGCAGGTGCCGCACGTGGGTGGTCGGGTTGGCCCGCAGGTGGCTGATGAAGCGGAACCGGGTGATGTCTGCCATCTCTGTACTCCTTGTCGTCACTATGACGATAAGGGGCTGGATGACTTCTCGTCAAGATGACGATTAGAGTGTGGTCATGGACTTCGAGCCGCTCGGCCTGGCCACCGACCTGGTCATCCTGACCGTCCGCGACGGCCGCCTCCAGGTGCTGCTGATCCGCCGCGGCATCCCGCCGTACCAGGGGCGCTGGGCGCTGCCCGGCGGATTCGTCCGGCCGGACGAGGACCTCGAGACGACCGCGCGCCGCGAACTCGCGGAGGAGACCGGGCTGGCCGCGGAGCGGATCCACCTCGAGCAGGTCGCGACGTACGGCGCTCCGGACCGGGACCCGCGCGGCCGGGTGGTCAGCGTCGCGTACCTGGCCCTCGTACCGGATCTGCCCGCGCCGGTCGCCGGCTCCGACGCGGCGTCGGCGGGCTGGGTCGACGCGGCCGACGTACTGGCGGATTCCGGGCGGCTGGCGTTCGACCATCACCGGATCCTGGCCGACGGGGTGGAGCGGGCGCGCGCGAAACTGGAGTACTCACCGCTGGCCACGGCGTTCTGTCCGGCGGAGTTCACGATCTCCGAGCTCCGCGGGGTCTACGAGGCGGTCTGGGGCATCCCGCTCGACCCGCGGAACTTCCACCGCAAGGTCACCAAGACGCCCGACTTCGTCGCTGCTGTGGGTACGACCACGACGCGCGACGGCGGCCGTCCGGCCCAGCTGTTCCACCGCGGCACCGCCACCACGCTGCACCCGCCGATGACGCGCGGTTGACCTCCAGCCGACTTGAGGTGGTTGTCTGCCGGGCATGACTCACGTCCTCGTCACCGGCGCCGGCCGCGACACCGGCCGCAAGCTCGCGCTCGCCTTCGCCGCGCGTGATGCCCATGTCCTCGCAACCGCCCGGACCCGGGCCGCCGCCGAGGAAACGGTCGAGCTGATCCACGCCGCGGGCGGGCGGGCGACGGCCGCCGTACTCGATCTCGCCGACCCGGCATCGATCGAGCAGCTGCCCGTCGATCGGCTGGACATCCTGGTCAACAGCGGCGCGCGCTACCTGGCCGGGGACGCCGGCCCGGCCGACATCATCGACACCATCGCCGGGGCCGCCACCGGCACGGTGCTGCTGACCGAACGGCTGCTCCCGCTGCTCAGGCAGTCCGACACCCCGGACATCGTCAACCTGATCTCAGCCGCCGGCGAGCCCGGCCAACACCGCTCCGAGGCACACGCAGCCTTCTACGCCGCCAAGCACGCCCAAGCCGGCTACGCCGAGATCCTCTCCGATCGCCTCCGCCCGGAAGGCATCCGCGTCATCTCCCTCTACCCACCGGACTTCACCCAATCCGGCCCCCGCCACCCCGACGCCCCTCTCACCGCCGACTCGGTCGTCGACTGCGTCCTGTTCGCCGTCACCCAACCCCGAGACTGCTTCATCCGAGCCTTCTACTTCGAACAGCTAGTTCCTCGGCGGTGATGAGGTTGGTGTGGGTGCCGGCGGAGCCGCAGGCCCAGCTGGCGGCTACGGTGCCGGCGGTGGCGGCGTCCTGCCAGGGGGCTCCGTCGAGGTAGCGGGCCAGGAAGGCGGCTACATAGGCGTCGCCGGCGCCGTTGGTGTCGACGACCGGGCGGTCGGGGAAGGTGATCGCGGGGAAGTGGCGGACCGGTTTGCCGCGGACGTGGAGGTAGCTGCCGTCCGCGCCGGCCATCGCGACCACCACGTCGGCGCGGCCGTTGGCGAGGATCCAGTCGACGCCGTCGGGCGGCAGCGCGGTGGTCGAGACGAAGACGATGTCGGACGCGGTCGCGAAGTCCTTGTGGTGGTCGTTGCGGCCGTCCCAGTCGTGCAGGTCGGTCGAGATCGACCGGTCGGCGGCGATCGCGTCGCCGAGGGCGTCGCGGGCGAAGTCCATGATCGAGACGTGTACGTGCTGCGCGAGGCGGAGCGCCGGGCGCCACAGGTTCGGGTCGACGCGCAGACCCTGCGGGTGGCGGCCGTCGTACATCGACAGCCGGCGGCCGTCCGGGGAGACCAGGTTGACCGACCGGCGGGTCCCGCTCGGGTGCAGCACGACGCGCAGCGGGATGCCGAGTTCGTCGTACTCGCGGCGGATCCGCGCGCCCTCGGGGTCGTTGCCGATCACGTCCACCAGACCGGACTGCAGCCCGAGCAGGTGGCAGCCGAGCGCGACGCCGTGGCCGGTGTGCGCCAGGTACGACTCGATAGGTTCGACCGGGACCGTGTCGACGTCCGCCAACGGCAGGCCCGGCACCCGCACGATCGTGTCGATGCCTACTCCGCCGATCACCAGCACATCCAGCTCCACCTGTCCCGTCATACCCGACTTTCGCCAGGGATCACAGGTGTCTTTCGCAAGCTGAACGGATAGTTGGTGTCCGGGCACAGTCGGGCCATGCTCAATCGCCGAACTCTCATCGCGTCCACCGTGCTCGCCCCACTCGCCGGCTTCGCCGGCTCGTCGTTGATGGGAGGAGGAAGCGCCCTCGCGGCAGGCGGAGGTACGGCGCCCGTGGCGGGCGGGGGCGCGGCGTCCGAGGTGGGCAGCGTGCCCGCACCGGACGGAGTCGCCCCGGGTCGGGGCGCCGGACTCACGCCGACCGGCGGGCGGGTCGGCGGCGCGCGGTCGGCGGCGGTGCCGATCCGTCTGCCGCGGCCGACCGGGGTCTTTGCGGTGGGTACGACGGAGCTGCACCTCGTCGACCAACGGCGGGACGACCCGTACGTGCCTGGGCGGCCGCGGGAGCTGATGATCAGCATCTGGTATCCGGCGCGCCGCCCGGCCGCGCCCGCGCCGTACCTGTCGCCGCTGACCGCGGAGGTCTTCGGCGAGGGGGCGGCGATCGCGCTCGAGCAGCCCGTCGGCGCCATCGACTGGGTCGGGGCCAGGAGCTACGGCGGCCTCCTCGCGCCGGTCCTTCCGGGGAAGCGGCCGGTCGTCCTGTTCTCGCCCGGCTTCGGTGTGCCGCGCGGGCTCGCGTCGATCAGCGTCGCGGAGCTCGCCAGCCGCGGGTACGTCGTGGTCACCGTCGACCACACGTACGAGGTCGCCGGCGTCGAGTTCCCCGGCCACCGCCTCGAAGTACAGACCCTGCCGCCGGCGCCGTACGCGCTGCTCGCCCGCACCGCCCGCTTCGACGACCTCCGCTTCGTCCTCGACGCGCTCGCCCGGCTCGCCCGCGGCGAGAACCCGGACGCGGAGCACCGCAGTCTCCCGAGAGGGCTCGGCGCGGTCCTCGACCTCGACCGGATCGGCGCGTACGGTCACTCGGCCGGCGGCCTGAGCTCGATCGACCTGCTGGTCGCCGACCCGCGGATCCGCGCCGCGATCGACATGGACGGCGAGCTCGGCTACGGGTACGACGCCCCGGCCGACTGCCCGACCGTCGCGCGAGGGACGACTCGCCCGTTCCTGCTGATGGGCTCGGGCGCGGTCGGTCCGGGGCCGCACGATCACCGGACCGACCCGTCCTGGGGACTCTTCTGGGAGCGCTCGTCAGGCTGGAAACGCGACCTGAACCTGCCCAACGGCCGGCACTACAGCTTCGTCGACTACCAGGCGCTGATCCCGTGGTTCCAGCGGTTCTTCACCGTCCCGCCGGAGCTGATCGCGAACACCGTCGGTACGGCGGACGCGGACGACGTCCTGCGCGCCCTCCGCGCGTACGTCCCGGCGTTCTTCGACCAGCATCTCCGGCACCGCCCGCACAACTGGAGCAGTGCGCTGCCGGAGACGGAGTTCATTGCTTGATCGGGGCCCCGGTCTTGTCCTGCAGCTCGTCGAAGGTGACGCCCTCGGCCAGCTCGACGAGCTGCAGGCCGTCGTCGGTGACGTCCAGGACCGCCAGGTCGGTGATGATCCGGTTCACCACACCGCGGCCCGTGTACGGCAGGTCGCACTCGGACAGGATCTTGTGCGAGCCGTCCTTGGCGACGTGCTCCATCAGCACGATCACCTTCTTGGCGCCGTGCACGAGGTCCATCGCGCCGCCCATCCCCTTGACCATCTTGCCGGGGATCATCCAGTTCGACAGGTCGCCGGTGGCCGACACCTGCATGGCGCCGAGGATGGCCGCGTCGATCGCGCCGCCGCGGATCATTCCGAACGACAGCGAGGAGTCGAAGAACGATGCTCCGGGCATCGTCGTGACGGTCTCCTTGCCGGCGTTGATCAGGTCCGGGTCCTCGTCGCCCTCGACCGGGTACGGCCCGACGCCGAGGATGCCGTTCTCGGACTGCAGGACGACGGTGACGCCGTCCGGGATGTAGTTCGGGACCAGCGTCGGCAGGCCGATGCCGAGGTTCACGTACGAGCCGTCCTCGAGCTCGGCGGCGGCCCGGGCGGCCATCTGCTCACGGGTGAGTGGCATCTCAGGCCTCCAGCTTCTCGCGCTGGGCCTCGAAGGCCTCGCGGGGTTGCACCGTGCGCTTCTCGATCCGCTTCTCGATGTCCTTGCCGACCGCAACGACGCGCTGGACGTAGACGCCCGGCAGGTGGATCGAGTCCGGGTCCAGCTCACCAGGCTGAACCAGTTCCTCGACGGAAGCGATCGTCACCCGGCCGGCCATCGCGGCGAGCGGGTTGAAGTTCCGCGCGCTGCGGTCGAAGACCAGGTTCCCGTGGGTGTCGCCCTTGAGCGCGTGCACCAGCCCGAAGTCGGTGGTGATCGACTCCTCCAGGACGTACGTCGTGCCGTTGATCTCCCGCGTCTCCTTGGCCTCCGACGCCTTCGCGACCGAGCCGTCCGCGTTGTACTTCTGCGGCAGCCCGCCCTCGGCGACCTGGGTGCCGACGCCGGCCAGCGTGTAGAACGCGGCGATCCCGCAGCCGCCGGCCCGGAGCTTCTCGGCCAGCGTGCCCTGCGGCGTCAGTTCGACCTCCAGCTCACCGGACAGGAACTGCCGGGCGAACTCCTTGTTCTCCCCGACGTACGACGAGGTCATCTTGGCGATCCGCTTGTCCGCGAGCAGGATGCCGAGGCCCCAGTCGTCGACGCCGCAGTTGTTCGACACGACGCTGAGCCCGGACACCCCCTTGTCGTGCAGAGCGCTGATCAGCTGCATCGGGTTGCCGCACAACCCGAAACCGCCGACGGCGAGGCTGGCGCCGTCCCCGATGTCCGCCACCGCTTCCTGCGGCGACCCGTACGTCTTGTCCATCAGCTGCTCCGTTGCAGTATGTCGAGGCCGATTCGCTCCGACTCTAACCAGCCGAACGGTGTCTCGCGATGTGGGCGGTGCCACAGATGTGGCGGCGTACCACCCGGCAGTGTGGTCGGGTCCTACGCCGACGCCTCGGAGGCGTTCAGCGCGGCGAGTTCGAGGACCGCCTCGTGGTGGGCGACGTCCAGGTCGGGGAGCGCGAGGACGGCGGACAGGTGCGCGCGAGCCGCCGGGAGGTTCCCCGAGCCGCGCGCCGCACGACTCAGCCCGATCCGCGCCGCGGCGACGCTCTCCGGGAGGTCGGCGTGCTCGCCGATCGACAGCGCGTGGCTGTAGTCCTCGTGCGCGTCCTCCAGCTTCCCCTGCCGTCGGTAGAGGTCTGCCCGCTCGCACAGCAGCAGCGCGGTCTCCTCGGCGAGACACAGGTGCTCCGCCAGCCGGATCGCCTCGGTGATGACGTCCAGCGGCTCGTCGACGACCTGCCGCAGCCCGTTCAGGGCCAGGAACATGCCCCACCGGTCCTCCAGCATCCGGAACCGGCCCAGCGCCGTACGCAAGGCCTGTACGGCGTCACCCGGCGCGGCCGTGGTCAGGCCGGGGTACCCGCGGCACAGCTCGACGGCCGCACGCGTCCACGCGTCACCGCCCTCGTTGCGCTCCAGCACCTCCTCGACCACCGCCGCCGGCTCGAACGGCCCGAACACGAGGGACCAGAGCAGCACGGTCACGGAGTACCGGAACGGCCCGGTCGTCGTCAGCACGATCTGCTGGGCCAGCTCCACCTGCTCCTGCTCCGCCGACGCGGCGCCGTGCACGACCGCCAGCAGGTACTCCTCGTCGAGCCCGACCGGGACGGTCCGGCCGAGCATGCTGAGCACCCGCTCCGCAGCGGCCGCTGCTTCGTCCTGGAGCCCGTTGGACCACCAGTACGCTGAGTAGCGCGCAACCAGCCGCAGCGCGGTCCGCAGGTCGCTCTCGCAGGCACGCTCGATCGCGCTGACGACCTGGTCGCCGTCGAGATCGCCGTTGCCCCCCAAGTTCACGTACCTCATTGTCTCTTGGCCGTGTTAACGCCGTGTCACAGGGGTCAGCGGGGTCAGAAACGGAGGACGCCCCAGGTGGCCGGCCGATGCATGTCCTCGATGCCCTGCGGCGACCACACCCAGAACTCGATGTCCTCGCCCTTCACGTACGCCCCGTCGACGACCTCGTGCGGCCACTCGCAGCGCATCAGGTTCATCCGCCACTCGTCGCCCGGGTTCGGGGGCGTCGCCCGGCCCTTGTTGTACGCGGCCAGGTCGGCCCACGGCACGGCCAGCTCGACCGACCAGCCGGTGTCGGTGTCGGACGGGTCGTTGACCGTACCGTCGACGTGGATCGCGGTCCGCAGGCCGGGCAGGTTCGTCGGGTCGATCGGGAGGCCGCCGTCGACGTACGGCTTGGGCAGCGTGAGCTCCCAGATCGTGCCGAGCGCGTTGATCTCGAACTCGTAGTAGTTCAGCCCGTCGCCGTCCGGGTCGAGGAACAGCTCGAAGTTGTTCTCGTGGAACAGCTTGCTGTTGTGCTCGGTCATCGTCGACCAGACGTGCGGCTCCTCGAGCAGACCGCCGACGTACAGGTACTCGTCGTCGTACATCAGCTTCGCCCGGGTCCGGAACCGCGGCGCGGGACCGTCGTGGATCGGGACGAAGTCCGTGGTCCAGGGCGCGGCGTCCCAGGCGGGGTCGGTCAGGGTGCCGTCGAGCTTCGGCGCGGTGGCGGTCCGCGGGCACTCGTAGACGGGCAGGTCAGGCATCGGCACGCTCCAGCAGTCGGGCGACGAGATCGGCGAGCAGGAAGGTGATGGCGGTCAGCGCCGGTACGACGGCGAGGATCCAGGGCGAGTCCAGCCGGCCGGTCAGGAACGCGACGACCAGCGCGACCATGAACGCGACGCCGAGGAACGGGATCAGCTTCGGGTGCGGCATCGCCAGCCGGCTGAGCGCCAGGCCACCGAGCACCATCGTCACGACCACGATCAGCACCAGCAGCGGCAGTCCGAGCGCGCCGCAGTTCGTGGTGTCGCGGAACCGCTCGCAGCTGCGCTCACTCAGCCACACCAGCGCGATGGTCGCGAACCCGCACAGCAGCCCGACGACACCCAGGATCAGCGCGGGCGGCAGCGGCGGGGCGTCGTACCGCCCCTTCCCGGCCTGCTCGGCCTCCTCCGCCTCGTCGGCGGCCTCCAGGACGGCCTCCAGATCCTCTGGCATCCGGTCGCCGTCGTCCTCCTGACTCATTGCCGCAGGCTATCGGGCTCCCAGGCTGCGCGCGACGGCATCGCGCACGTCGGCGTCGCTCGGTGCGGCCGTGCCCTGCTCGGCCGCCAGCTCCGCGAGCGACACCATCGTGACGTCGTGCAGGCCGCAGCTCGTGAACGTGTGAAACACCGTCATGTCCGGGTCCACGTTGATCGAGAACCCGTGACTGGTCACGCCCCGCCGGATCCGCATACCGATCGAGCACAGCTTCCGCCCGTCCGCGGTCCAGACTCCGACGAGGCTGCTCGCGCCCTTCGGGGTGTCCCGCCGTACCAGCGGGAAGCCGAGCGAGCCGAGGGCGTCGATGAGCCCGTTCTCCACCCACCGCACGATGTCGACCGGGCCGCGCTGATGCAGGTCGATCACCAGATAGCCGACCAGTTGACCGGGCCCGTGGTACGTCGCGAAGCCCCCGCGGTCGACCTGCACCGCCGGGATCCCCGCCGTCTCCGCCGGCAGATCGTCGAGCACGGTCCGCGGCCCGTACGTGATCACCGGCGGATGACTCAGCAGAAACAGCCGATCCCCGGCCCGGTGTCCGACCCGCTCCTCGACCCAGCCCCGCATGTCCTTCGCGGCGACGTCGTACTCCACCTCACCGAGATCAACCCGCTGCATACGTTCAGATTAGGCCGTACGGCGCGCGGTGCAGGACGTCGTACAGGAGGTGGCGGTCGAGGATGTTGCCTTCTGGTTGGAGCCAGGTGAGGAGTTCGTCGGCGGCGGACCGGGTGGACAGGCAGGTGACGGCGGTCCCGGTCGTGGGGCGGGTGGTGATGTGGCCGTCGACGGACGGATGGATGACCAGGAAGCCGCGGACCTCGGCTGTGCGGAGCCGGCCGCGCCAGGACGCGACGGCGGCTTCGAGTGCGGACAGCGGGCTGTCGAGCGGCTGGCCGTTGAGTACGAGGGAGCCGTAGGAGTCGAGGGAGTACTCGCCGGGCGGCCCCACCAGCGAGACGATCAGCGCGACGCGGTGGCCGTTGAGCAGCATGTGGTCGACGGCGACCGCGCCCAATTGCGCGCCGTGGACGAGTTTCGCCGCGGGGAGGGCGGTGATCACCGGATCGAGGAGGTTGGCCGTCCGGCGCTGCAGCAGGACGTCGTACGGCGTGATCGGCGCGGCCAGCGCGTCGTCGACGAGGGGTTCTCCGGGACGGCCCCAGAGGTTGAACTCGTAGGCCGCGGTGCGGTCGATCGCGCGGTCGAGTGCGTGGGCCTTGGACCAGCGGCCGGTGAGGATCCGGACGACTACGAGGCCGACGACCATCACGCCGATCAGGACGCGGCCGATCGTGGAGTCGTTGTCCGCTGCGAACGGGAGTGCGGTCAGCACGAGCGCCAGCAGGTAGAACGCGGCGGTGATGACGCCGAGGGTCATGAACAGGCCGCGGAGCGGGACTCGCCGGCTCCAGTGCGGCGGCAGCGCGACGACGATCATGGCCGCGGTGCAGATGCCGAAGGCGACGTCCCAGAAGCCGTGATAGCTGCCGCTGACGAGGACGACGATGTCCAGCACGGCGAAGGCGGCCAGCGCAATGAGCGCAGGAAGGCGCCAGCGGCCGAATGCCGGGCGGACCTGAACAAGGCCTGCGTCAACCGACGGGGCACGCTCGCCGGACGGGTCGGCCGTGCGTGGCTCCGCACTGGCCCACGGCTGATCCGTGGACCACGGCTGCTCATCGGACCACGGCTGCTCATCGGACCACGGCTGCTCACCGGACCGCGGTTGCTGGCCGGACTGGGACTGCTGGCCGGACTGGGAGCGGTTGGTGGACCCGGGCTGGTCGCTGGACCATGGTTGGTCGGTTGACCAGGTCCAGGTCGGCTCTGGTTCGGGGTCCGGGTCGCGGCGCGGAGGAGTCCGGGGTGCTTCGGTCGGGCGGTCGAGGCCGCGGTCGTAGGCGGCGCGTTTGGCCGGGTCGGACAAGGTGTTCCAGGCGTCCTGGACGAGGCGGAAGAGGGCCGCGTTGCCGCCCTGGTCCGGGTGCACCTGACGGACGAGCTTCCGGTACGCGGACTTGATCTCCGCGGTGCTGGCCGTGCGCTCGACGTTCAGCACCTCGTAGTGATCGGCCCTGCCCACCCAAGCACCTCCGCGACACGTCCTAACGCACTGAGGGTCAGTCACCGCAGTGACTGACCCTCAATGGTGGTCGGGCTGACAGGATTTGAACCTGCGACCTCTTCGTCCCGAACGAAGCGCGCTACCAAGCTGCGCCACAGCCCGAATTCGCGAGTAGCTTACATGCCCTCAGCGTGCGGACGAAATCGGGTTGTTCCGCGGGACGAGAGTCAGCAGCGTCGCCTCCGGCCGGCACGCGAATCTGACCGGCGCGTACGGTGACGTACCGAGGCCCGCGGACACGTGCAGGGCCGCCTGCCGACCGCCGTACCCCCACGTGGTCAGGCCCTTCACACGGGACGTGTCGAGGTCGCAGTTCGTCACGAGGGCGCCGTAGAACGGCACGGCGAGCTGGCCGCCGTGCGTGTGGCCGGCGAGCACCAGCGGATAGCCGTCGCCGACGAAGCCGTTCAGGACCCGCTGGTACGGCGCGTGCGTGACCCCGATCGACAGGTCCGCGGTCGGGTCGATCTCGCCCGCGACCTCCTCGTACCGGTCGCGCTTGATGTGCGGGTCGTCGGTACCGGCGAAGTCGAGGCGCAGGCCGTTCACCTTCAGCGTGGCCTTGGCGTTGTTCAGGTCGGTCCAGCCGGCGCCGCTGAACGCGCGGCGCATCTCCTCGTACGGCAGGTCGGGGCCGTGCGGCTTGTGGCGCTGCTTGTGCGCGGGGAGCAGGTACTTGCCGGGGTTCTTGAAATGCGGCTTCCAGTAGTCGTTGGAGCCGAACACGAACACGCCGGGCAGGTCGAGCAGGTCGGCGTACGCACGCAGCAGCGGGGCGACCGAGTGCTCGCTGGAGATGTTGTCGCCGGTGTTGACGATCAGATCGGGCTCGAGCGCCGCCAGGTCGTTGACCCAGCGGATCTTCTTCTCCTGGGCGGGCATCAGATGCAGATCCGACAGGTGCAGCACCCTCAGCGGCGCCGTCCCCTCGGGCAGCACCGGCACGGTGACTTTGCGCAGTGTGAACCAGCGCACCTCGATCGCGGCCGCGTACGCGACACAGGCGGCGCCCACGGCGCCGACCACCGCGGTGGTCTTCAGAGTGGTACCGGCGATCCCGCGCAAGCTCATTTCACCAGCCTGCCACAATCTCAGGTATGTCCAACTCCGGAATGAAGCAGCGCCTGCACGACGACATGACCGCCGCCCTCAAGGCGCGCGACGAGATCCGCAAGTCGACCCTGCGGATGGCGCTCACCGCGATCACCAAGGCGGAGGTGGCCGGCAAGGAGGCCCGCGAGCTCACCGACCCCGAGATCGTCGACGTGCTCGGCTCCGAGGCGAAGAAGCGCCGGGAGTCCGTCGTCGCCTACCGCGAGGCCGGCCGCGCCGAGCTCGCCGACAAGGAACAGGCCGAGGCGGACATCCTCGCCGAGTACCTCCCCGAGCAGCTCACCGAGGACGAGATCAAGACCCTGGTGACCGAGACCATCGCCGCCACCGGCGCCGCCGAACTGGGCCCCCGCGGCATCGGCAAGGTCATGGGCGCCCTCCAGCCCAAGGTCAAGGGCAAGGCCGACGGCGGCGCCGTCTCCGCCGAGGTGAAGCGCCAGCTCGGCGCCTGACAAACCTTTCTGCAACAAGCTGCAATTGTTCGCGAGGGCCTTGCCGGGCCTCCGCGCCGGACCGTACGTTCTCCTTGCTCGATTACTCGGGGTCGACGAGGGGGTGACAATGGGTATCCGGAGGAGCATTTCAAATCTGCTCGCGGCTGGCGTCGCTGTCGCAGCTGTCGCGGTGTTGAACACGGCGCCTGCGTTGGCGGCCCCATGCACCTACGCCGGATGTAATGGCCTGGACCCAGAAACCACCGGTTGCTCGAACGACGCAGTCACCAAGTTGGATCTGCTCACGACGTACGGCGGCTACCGGGCGGAGCTCAGGTGGTCGCCCAGTTGCCACGCATTCTGGACCAGGGTCAGCCCGGCCGCCGCTGAGGGTGTGGAAGGCCAATACGCCTATATTGCTGGCGGGTGTACGACGCGAGCGGAAATCCAGTGACGAAGATCGTATACACGACCGAGTCTGAAAATTCGACGCAAGTAATTTCCTGGACGAAGATGATTTCTCAGGCGTATCCGTGGGAGCGTTTCTGCGCTATTAGCGCCAATGATAGTGGATGCAAAATCACTACCTTATAGTACTTGAGCAGTCTTTCTATCCGCCGCCCCGTAGATGGAAGGCTTTCAATGTTCAACAGGTCGTTTCGGCATGCCCTTCTTGTGATTTTCGCGTTGGTTTCTGGGGCCGTTGCACAAGGCGCCCAACTACCGTCGGCCGAGGCGCATGACAGCTACGGGCAGTCGCCCACCGACACTTCGGGCGGACCATCCGTGGCTCCGGCGAACGGCGCCGACGTCGCGACCGTCAACTCAAGGTGGTGGACAGGTGACGACGTCCTCCTCACCGGACGCAGCCATTCCGATGGCTACACGCTGTACATCGCCTTGGAGAAGGAGAAGTACGTCCTGCGGCCGTTGGCGACCATCCGGCCGGCTGGATACGACGGTGACGACTGGCTCGGCTACACCTGCCTGACCGGTAACCGGCGGTTCGCGGTCGCGACGTTGATGCCGCGGTGGGCGGTCAACGTCCCGCGGCTGCGGGACCGCGGTGCGCTCGCGTACGTCGTGTCGATCGCCGACGGCAAGGTATGGCCGCTGGCGAACGAAGTGGCGTTCAAGTACCACGCCACGAACTGTGGTGCTGGTGCGAAGGTCGCTCTGATGCGAAACCTCGGCGACGACCAGCAGCAGAGCGAAGTGCTGGTCGCGGACGCATCGAGCAGACGTGTCACAAGCCTCGGTGTGGTCAAGCAACAGTTGACCTCGCCGGTGCCGGACGGCTCCACGGCAGTCGCGCTCGGAACGGGTGGAATCCTTGCCCTTCGGCCTGGTGGGAAGGCCGGCCTGCGGACCAGGATCGTCAGCGGTGTCCCCTATCGCTTGGTCGCCCGGGGAACAGGGCAGACCGTCGCTGTACTGCGGGGAAACACGGTCGATGCCTACGCCGTCGAGGGATCCCGGCTCCACCTCGCGGGTTCGGGCACCAAGGATGCCGCGCAGATCTACGCGTCCGAGAACGCGGTTCCGCGGGTGAGCGGCCTGGAGGCTCCGCCGAAGCAGGAGACCGGGACGACCCGGATAGCCCGGCCGAAGCTGACCTCCGGCGACGGCAGCGGTGTGGTCGGCCGTGATCTGGCCGTCGACGCGATCAGCGCTGAAGGCAAAGTGGTGCTCGCGACCACAACGGCCGGGTCTGTCACGCAACGCACCGTCGTACCTGGCGAGGGCGACTCGGAGACGACGCAGGCCACCCCCGCTCCCGAGGAGAAGCGGCTCTTCTCGGCGCAGACCGGAAGGCTGCTGACCGGGCGGTTTCCCGTCGAGTCCGCTGCATCCGTGACGGAGGCGGTGCCGACGACCGTCACCACGACACGGCAGTTCGCGCCGAGCGGCGACTTCACCACTCCGAAGTGCGGTGTGCCTCGCAATGAGCCGACCCGGATGGCCTACGGAGCCAACGACGTGCAGGCAAGTTGGGCTGTTGAGCAGGCGAGTCGCAATTCGCTGCCGACGCGACCCGCGGACTATCTGAAGAGTGGGTTGCCGTCGTACAACCCGAGCAGCGACTTCCGCCTGCAGACGATCAAACCTGCCGGCGGCAACGTTCCACCGGCTGTCTTCAACGGCGTACTCGCGCAGGAGTCGGCCTACCGGCAGGCCTCCCGGCGCACCTTGCCGGGATCCGGTGGCAACTCCGTCATCGGCAACTACTACGGCGCGGGCGGAACGCTCGACGTGATCGACTACACCAAGGCGGACTGCGGCTACGGCATCTCACAGGTCACGTCCGGCATGGCGGCTTCGGAAACCTCCATCACGCCCAACGGCAAGGCCAAGATCGCGATCGACTATGCCGAGAACATCCAGGCCGGTATGAACATCCTGGTCAAGAAGTGGAACCAGTTGCAGGACGCGGGGATCAAGCTGAACAACAGCGACCCGT
This sequence comes from Kribbella sp. NPDC003557, assembly GCF_040610805.1. NCBI lineage: Bacteria > Bacillati > Actinomycetota > Actinomycetes > Propionibacteriales > Kribbellaceae > Kribbella > Kribbella sp. NPDC003557. Next base: position 533,326 of record NZ_JBEXMY010000002.1, on the reverse strand, counting down.
CTGCGGTGGAGAACTGGTATCTGGCGCTATGGGCGTACAACTCGGGCGTGCAGCCCGACGCGCGCTTCGGAAACACCACAGGCTGTACACCCGGTCCGACCTGCACCGACGAGTTCGGCAACTGGGGCCTTGGTTGGAGCAACAACCCGCGCAACCCTGACTATCCACCGACTCGCACCGTGTTCCTGCGAGCCACCTACGCGGACGCCGAACATCCCTCGGACTGGCCCTATCAGGAGCGGATCATCGGATGGGCCGAGACGCCCATCAAGAACTACAAGGGCGAGGACGCCTACGAACCGGCGGCGCCCGGGACGAACTACCCGTACCCGGCCATCAACACGTTCTGCACGGCGGCGAACTCGTGCGACCCGGCGACTGCGACCGGTTGCACACGCGCGGACTACAGGTGCTGGTGGCACGAGCCGGTGAGTTTCAAGAGCTGCGCGCCGTTGAACCTCTGCACTACGTCGAACTTCACGACGACGGCCGGTGCGCCGGAACCGACAGCCCCGAACCCGTGGGAGCCCGCTTGTGACTCCGAGCTCGGGCCGGATGCGGTCATCGTCGACGACATCCCGGATCCTTCGAAGAACATCTTCTGTCCGAACCGGAACTGGACCAATCAGGGAACCTTCACCTATGAGGTCGGCAAGGACGCCTCAGGGGCACCGTTGGGAATCATCGACTTCCACCAGGCTGCTGTCGGCTTCGGTGCGCACACCTTCTTCACCGGCAACCGGGTGGCGAGCGACACCGCGCACAAGGTGACGGGGACCTGGAGGCCGACCAACCTCACGGGGTCGTACCTGGTGAGGGCCCACATTCCCCGAGCGGGCGCGAGCGTCTCGTCTGCGGTTTACAAGATCACGACCGCCGACGGCAAGGTCGTCGAGAAGGTGATCAACCAGCATGAGCACTTCAACCACTGGAAAACCCTGGGAGCCTTCCAGTTGGACTCCAACGCTCAGGTGCAGTTGACGAACGTCACCCAGGACGACGTCATCGGCGGCGCCGGCACCGTCGCGTTCGACGCAATGGCGTTCATCCCGGTCTTGGGCGTCCCCGTCACCGAGAACATCGACGCCTACGCCTACTTCGATCCTGACACCGACGTCACCACGTCCGGTACGACGTCATGGCTGGCCGGCCCGCTCGGCGGCCCGCAAGCTCTCTACGACTGGGGCGCCGAGAGAGCGCCAGGACTGGTCCGCGACGGAGGTCCCGCGACTCGGCTCATGGGCACGGTGTGGCGCGACGAGAACCTTGCCGCCTACACGAGCCCGGACGCCGACGACGACGGCATGAGCCCGGCAGTCTTGCTGGCCGAGGCGAACAAACTGCAGTACAGGCCGACGATCGCTCAGAAACCACCGGAGTTCGACACGGACGCGGACGCGTACAAGGTACGAACAACTGTGAGGGTCAACTATGTCAGCACCGGCATCGATCAGATCATGGAGGGATCCGCGGATGTCGAGTACGGCCAGCGGGCGGGGAACACTTACATACCGCGACTGATCACCGACTTCTTCGACGCGGTCGCACAGGACTACAGCATCGCCAAGCCGGACCTGAGCTACTCGACCACCAACCTGAACACCTACGACCACCAGATCAGGTCGGTCACACCGAACACGACGTTCTTCCCGGCCCGTGCGTTCAAGCCTGCCGGCCGCGCGCCGCTCCTGGTGAACGAGGCCGGCCAGCCTGGAACGGACTGCATCTTCGCGATCCACACGTTCGGCGGGGTGGACGGCTTCCGGCCCATGTTGGGCGTCGGGTACGTGTCCAGCCGGGTCGAAGCATGGAAGCAGCAGATCAACGATCGCAGCGACATCCCGGCCTCGGTGAAGAACGTCGCGAAAGACATCTACGACGTCTGGTTCGACACGGGAGCGTTCAACGGCGCTCCGCCCGCGTCGGTCTTCAACCAGGCGCCACCGATCTGGCAAGAACTCGCGTTCACCATCTGCGCGAACGGCAAACTGATCGCTCCGCAGTCCCAGGGCCGCGTCCTGCGTGCTTCCTGGATGACTGACCAGTACCTGTACCGCAACGGCGCTGCCGTCGAGAACACCGGCGAATGGCGATACTCACCTGATCCCTTGATGCGCGGCGACTTCGTCAAGTTCAGCCGCATCCCCGACCCCGACAACTGGTGGGACAACCCCTTCGGGGACTGCGACACCGACACCGGCAGATCGGGCAATCCCTGGGGGCTGTTCGCGGGCTTCAACACTCCCGGCGTCGACCCGACGAGTGTTCATTTCTGTATCGACAAGGATCTCGGCGTCGATCCGGACGCCGGCGGCTAGTAATGGCGCTCTGGATCTACATGCTGAGCGTGCCTGTACCGGGTCTCCTGCTGGCCTGTGTACCGGTTCGGCGAGCGCGTTCGCGCGCGCTCGCCGAACCCGGGCTCCGCTGGAAGCACCTGAGCAGGGTGCTGTTGCTCCTCGCGGTTCTGTGCGTATTGGTCATCCTCGCCGTTTCGCTCAGCCAGGACTACCCGAACACGCCGCAGTTCTGGCGAATCGCATGCATCCCAGGTATCGCCTTGGCGGCTGTCCGCCTGACGCTCGAGGCGAAGTATGTGAGGCGGTTCTTCTTCAATCATGTGAGGTGAATGATGCGACTGCTACGAATGTTTCTCGTCGCGGCCCTGATGCTCACCGGGGTATTCGCTCTCGGAGCTCCGAGTGCGTATGCGGTGGGTTGCTATGGAGACACCTGCTACAACAAAGGCCCGGTGGCGATGGGGTGCACGAAGGATCAGCGCCTGATTTCCGATCCGGCCTGGGGTGGCAGTCTGCAGGTGCTGTACTCGCCGGCCTGCCGCGCGGCCTGGGCGGCGTCCGACTGGATGCCGAACTGGAACTGTTTCACCCTGCAGATCGAGCGGGCGCGCAGCAATCTGATCGTCCAGGCGCGGCTGGGCGTCGAGTTCTGCCCCGGGGAGGCGCGCGAGTGGACGAACATGTTCCCGGGCGGCTGGTACTTCCGCGCCGTGGCCAACCGCTCGTCAAGCGGTGGCGGTAGCTCCGACTACACCGCCTGGGTCTTCCGGTGATCTCGCGATTCGACCGCGCTGCCGCCTGGCGGTCGATGAGCCTTGTATCCATGCTCGATCAGACGCGGTCAATGAGGGGACGGCAATGCATATTCGAAGAATGATTTCCACCATGATTGCGGCCGGCGCCGCCGTCACAGCTGTCTCGGTGCTGAACACGGCGCCGGCGCTGGCGGCTCCGTGCACGTACGCGGGATGTAACGGCCTGGATCCGGAAACGACCGGCTGCTCGAACGACGCTGTCACGAAGCTGGACCTGTTGTCGTACTACGGCGGATACATCGCCGAGCTGAGATGGTCCCCGAGCTGTCATGCGTTCTGGACCCGTCTGCGGTACGACTCTTCAACCTCCGGCGGCGACGGGCAGTACGCCTACATTGCGGGCGGCGTGTACGACAGTTCGGGTCATCCAGTCACACAGATCGTCTACACCTCCAATCCCAGAGGTGGACCGCAGTGGACCAAGATGATTTCCCAGGCCTATCCGTGGGAACGGTTCTGCGTCTTCACTTCGGACCACGACGACGGCTGCAAGATCACCACGTTGTGAAGGTCTGCTGTTTTCGCTCGTGAAATGCCGAGGGCCTCGGCCGGAACGGACGAGGCCCTCGATGCTGTCAGCCGTGGCCGCGGCCGCCGCAGTTCGGATACTTCGGGTTCCAGGGCGGGCAGTTCGGATTCAGCGTTTGCGTCGGCGGTTTCGGGGTGTTCGTCGTTCCCGGTTTCGGCGCGTTCTTCTTGCTGCCGTTGGAGACGTAGATCGTCACCAGGGAGCCGGCCGGGGCGCCGTCGCGTTGCCGCGGGTCGGTGTACGCCACGGTGCCGGCGGTCTCCTCGGAGTTGACCGTGCCGGAGGCGATCGCGACCTCGAAGCCGGCCTGGCGCAGCTTGTTCGCGGCGTCCTCCGGGTTCATGCCGTTCACGAACGGCAGGTCCTTCACGTTGCCGCGCTGGATCACGCTGGACGGCGCGACGAACTTCGTCGTCGGGTAGCCCTGCAGGGCGGCCTTCATCGCGGCCTCCCAGATCGGTCCCGCGGTCCCCGAACCGGACGCGTCGTGGATCGGCTTGCCGTTCAAGGTCTGGCCCTGCAGCTCCGTGTACGGCGGAGAGGCGTCGGCCACCGTTGCAGCCGCGGAGAGCTTGCTCGAGTAGCCGGCGTACCAAACGGCCTTGGCTTCGTTGATGGTTCCGGTCTTACCGGCCAGGTCGCTCTTGCCGAACTTCAGCTTGCCGCCGGTGCCTTTCGGCTCCATGACCTGGTGCAGGACCGCGTTCACACCGTCGGCGACCTCCTGTGACAGCGCCTGCTTGCACTGCGCACCGGGGATGCTCACCGACTTGCCGGCCGAGTCCTTGACCGAGGTGATCAGCCACGGCGTGCAGTACATCCCGCGGGCGGCAAAGGCGGCGTACGCGTTGGCCAGCTGCAGCGGGGAGATCTGGTCGATGCCCAGAGTCATCGAGGGGACCTGCTGGAGCGGCTCACTGGACTGGGCCTGGTACATGCCCAAGGCGCTGGCGATCTTGGCGATCGGGCAGAGGCCCGTTCGCTGCGAGAGCTGCAGGAAGTAGGTGTTGGTCGACTTCTGCGCCGCCTCGATCATGGTCGGGACCGGGACGTTCGTCGTCGAGTTCTTCGGCGCGTATCCCTTCTCGACCGGCACGGTGCCGTTGCAGGTACTGAACTTCTGGCCGCCCATCTGCAGTGGGCTCGGCGAGTTGATCTTGTAATTGAGCGGGATGCCCTTCTGGATCGCCGCGGCGATCGTGAACGCCTTCATCGTCGAGCCGTTCTGCCACCCGCCGAACCCGCCCGGATAGGTCTTCGGGACGTTGTAGTTGTACGACGTCTGGCCGCGCTTGCTGCCGTACGTGCGGCTCTGGGCCATCGCCTTCACCAGGCCGGTGCCGGGCTCGACGATCGTGATGGCTGCCACCGCCCGGTCGGTGGTCTGGGAGTGGGTGTCGATCGAGCGCTGCGCGTCGGCCTGGATCTTCGGGTCGAGCGACGTCTTGATGGTCAGGCCGGCGGTCTTGATGTAGCTGGCGCGGTCGGCCGTCGTCTTGCCGAAGGCCGGGTTGTCCTCGAGCAAGGAGACGACGTACTCGCAGTAGAACGGGTATTTGCCGTTGGCGCAGCCCAGCTTGTTCGGGCGGACCTTCAGCGGGTCGATGACCGGGGTCTTCAGGGCTGAGTTGGCCTGGGCGACCGAGATGACGTGCAGCTCGAGCATCCGGCGGATGACCACGTCGCGGCGGTCCTTGGCGCGCTTGGGGTCGTTGGTCGGGTCGTAGCCGGTCGGGTTCTTCACCAGGCCGGCCAGCATCGCGGCCTGCGGCAGCGTCAGCTGGGAGGCGTTCACCGAGAAGTAGTGCTGGGCGGCGGCCTGGATACCCCAGGCGCCGTCGCCGAAGTTGGCGAGGTTGAGGTACTTCTCGAGGATCTCGTTCTTCGAGTACTGCTTCTCGACCGCGATCGCGTACCGCAGCTCGGCGACCTTGCGCTGGTAGGTGTCGGCGGTCGCGGCGGCCACCTCGGCCGGCGTCTTCGCCTTCTCGACCAGGCTGATCTTCACGTACTGCTGGGTGATGCTCGAGCCACCCTGCTGCACCGAGCCGGACGACTGGTTCTGCAGCAGCGCGCGCAGCGTGCCCTTCGCGTCCAGCGCGCCGTGCTCGTAGAAGCGGTCGTCCTCGATCGCGACGATCGCCTTCTGCATGATCGGCGCGACGTCCTTGAGCTTGACCGGGACCCGGTTCTGCTCGGCGAGCGTGGCGATCGGCGTGCCGTCGGCGGCCAGGATGGTGCTCTTCTGCTTCAGCGGCACCTCGTCGAACTGCTGCGGCAGGTCCTGCAATGTGTCGGAAGTCTTCTCCGTGGTGAACCCGGCGAGGCCGGCGAACGGGATCGCGAGACCGGCGGCCAACGCCCCCGACAGCACGCTCACCCCGAGGAACAGAACCACAGATTGGACGACTCCCCGGTCGCCCTTCTCCCTGACGCGCATGGTTGTAAAGACTACGGGATGGCCATTTCGGGTTACCGCTGCGCGTGTGATTTCGGTCACGCCCGCTGGACAAAGTTCATCCGAAAGGACGAGGGCCCGGGCAACTAGCCCGGGCCCTCGTTCGGTACGGCGTTACGCGGCGTACTGGTGGGTCTGCACCTCGGCCGGCTCCAGCGCCAGGTCCAGCACCTCACGGACGTCGCTCACCGGGTGCACGGTCAGCTCCGCGAGCACGGACGCCGGCACGTCCTCCAGGTCCGGCTCGTTCCGCTTCGGGATCAGGATCGTGGTCAGCCCGGCCCGGTGCGCGGCGAGCAGCTTCTGCTTCACGCCACCGATCGGGAGCACCCGGCCGGTCAGCGACACCTCACCGGTCATCGCGACCTCCGAGCGGACCGGCCGCCCGGACAGCAGCGACGCCAGCGCCGTCGTCATCGTCACACCCGCCGACGGTCCGTCCTTCGGGACGGCACCGGCCGGCACGTGGATGTGGGCGTTCCGCTCGGCCAGGTCGCCGACCGGCAGCCCCAGCTCCGCGCCGTGCGAGCGCAGGTACGACAGGGCGATCTGCGCCGACTCCTTCATCACGTCGCCGAGCTGTCCGGTCAGCGTGACCCCGGTCGGGCCGGTCTCCTTGTCGGCCAGCGACGCCTCGACGAAGAGCACGTCACCGCCCGCACCGGTCACCGCCAGCCCGGTCGCCACCCCCGGAAGCGCGGTCCGCTCGGCCGACTCCGGCGTGAACTTCGGCGACCCCAGGTACGCCTTCAGGTTGCCCTCGCCGATCGTCAGGTTGCCGACGTCCTCGCCCAGGGCGAGCTTGGCCGTCACCTTCCGCAGCACGCGGGAGATCGACCGCTCCAGTTGCCGGACGCCGGCCTCCCGGGTGTACTCACCCGCGAGGGTGCGCAGCGCCGAGTCCTCGATCGTCACTTCGTCCGCCGTCAGGCCCGCCCGCTCCAGCTGACGCGGGAGCAGGTGGTCACGGGCGATCGTGACCTTCTCGTCCTCGGTGTACCCGTCCAGCTGCACCAGTTCCATCCGGTCCAGCAGCGGTGCCGGGATGGAGTCCAGCACGTTCGCCGTGGCCAGGAAGACCACGTCGGACAGGTCCAGCTCGACCTCCAGGTAGTGGTCCCGGAAGGTGTGGTTCTGCGCCGGGTCGAGGACCTCCAGCAGCGCGGCCGTCGGGTCGCCCCGGTAGTCCGCACCCACCTTGTCGATCTCGTCCAGCAGCACGACGGGGTTCATCGAACCCGCCTCGGTGATCGCGCGGACGATCCGGCCCGGCAGCGCACCGACGTACGTCCGCCGGTGACCACGGATCTCAGCCTCGTCCCGGACACCACCCAGTGCGACCCGGACGAACTTCCGGCCCATGGCCCGCGCCACGGACTCGCCCAGCGAGGTCTTACCCACACCGGGCGGGCCGACCAGCGCCAGGACGGCGCCACTGCGGCGACCGCCGACGACACCGAGACCACGGTCCGCACGACGACGCCGTACGGCCAGGTACTCCGTGATGCGCTGCTTCACGTCGTCCAGACCGGCGTGGTCCGCGTCCAGCACGGCCCGCGCCTCGCGGATGTCGTAGCTGTCCTCGGTCCGCTCGTTCCACGGCAGCTCGAGGACGGTGTCCAGCCAGGTGCGGATCCAGCCGACCTCGGGGGACTGCTCCGCGGTCCGCTCCAGCTTGTCGACCTCGGTGAGCGCCGCCTTCTTCACGTGCTCGGGCAGATCGGCAGCCTCGACGCGGGCCCGGTAGTCCTCTTCCTCGGACTCGGCCTTGCCGTCCAGCTCGGCCAGCTCCTTGCGGATCGCGGCCATCTGCTGGCGCAGCAGGAACTCCCGCTGCTGCTTCTCCATACCCTCCTGGACGTCCTTCTGGATCGTCTCGGAGACCTCGAGCTCGGCGAGGTGGTCCTTCACCCAGCCGATCAGCTTCTCCAGCCGCTCGGAGACGTTCGCGTTCTCCACCAGCCAGGACTTCTGCTCGGTGGTCAGGTACGACGCGTAGCCGGCCAGGTCGGACAGCTCCGCCGGGTCGTCGACGCCCTTGATGGAGTCGATGACCTGGTAGGCGCCGCGACGCTGCAGCACGGAGGTGGTCAGGGTCTTGTACTCGCGGGCCAGCTCGGCGGAGCGGTTGTCGGTGATCTCGTGCATCACCGTCGCGCCCACCCAGAGCGCGGCACCCGGACCGGTGGTCCCGGCGCCGATCCGGACCCGCTGGGTCCCACGGATCACGGCCGCCTGGGCACCGCCCGGCAGCCGGCCGATCTGCTCGATCTCACCGAGCGTCCCGGCCTTGGCATATTTCCCGTCCAGCCGCGGCACCAGCAGCACCTGGTCCTGCCCAGCGGCCTGCGCGGCATCGATCGCCGCCCGAGCCTCGCTGTCGGCGAGTCGGACCGGCACGACCATCCCCGGCAGGACCACCACGTCGTCCAGCGGCAGAACAGGAAGATTCAACGTATCGGTCACGCTGTCACACCCTTTTCAAGATTGAGTCTGACAGGCTCAACCACAGGTGTAAGCAGGTAATTCCCGGACCCCGGAGCGTTCGCTCACGGTGAACTCGCGCAGACCGGACGCCCACCACTCACCAACCCGGCGAACTCGCTCCGCCAGGCGAGGTTTCACGCTCAGCGCCTGGGCGGTCGCCCTACGTGCGGCCGCTTGGTGAGTGGCGCAGGTCCGCACTAGGCGGTGAGGAGCTCGCCAATCGTTCTCAACCCACCCAGGTCGTGGACGTCGTCGGCGAGGGCGGGGACCTCGACGGTGCGGATCGCGCGGTGGCCGCGGCGGAAGCGGTCGGCTCGCTTGTGGTCGCCGACGACCTGCTGCATCTTGTCCGCGTGCAGCCGCAGGACCGCGGCCGTCAGCGGCGACTTGTCCGCTTCTTCCAGCTTCTCGGCCGCGGCGAGTGACCGCTCGGTCGACAGCTCCGGCGCCTGCGTGTTCGTCACGCGGTTGAGTACGACGCCGGCCAGCGGCATTCCCTCGGCGCGCAGCCGCTCGGCGAAGTACGACGCCTCGCGCAGCGCGTCGTTCTGCGGTGAGGCCACGACCAGGAACGCCGTGTGCGGCTCCCGGAGCAGCGCGACCGTCTGCTCGGCCCGCTGCCGGAATCCGCCGAACAACGTGTCGAACGCGGCCACGAACGTCTGTACGTCGGTCAGCACCTGGGCGCCGAGCACCTTGTTCAGCACCGACATCGCCATGTTGACCCCGGCCGACATCAGCCGGAACGGGCCTCTGGCCGGCGCCAGCAGCAACCGCAGGAACCGGCCCTCCAGCAGCGACGCCAGCCGCTCCGGCGCGTCCAGGAAGTCCAGCGCCGACCGCGACGGGGGAGTGTCCACGACGATCAGGTCCCAGTCGCCGGTGCGCTCGGCCTGCTTGTGCAGCTGCCCGAGCTTCTCCATCGCCATGTACTCCTGCGTTCCCGCGAACGACGAGGAAAGCGCTTGATAGAAGGGATTCGCGAGGATCTGCTCGGCCTTCTCCGGTGTCGCGTGCTGCAGGACGACGTCGTCGAACGTCCGCTTCATGTCCAGCATCATCGCGTCCAGCCGGCCGCCGTTCGCGGCGTTCACGTCGGCGACCGCCCGCGGGGTGTTGTCCAGCTCGGTGAGCCCGAGCGACTGCGCCAGCCGGCGTGCCGGGTCGATCGTGAGTACGACGACTTTCCGCCCACGTTCCGCGGCCCGCAGCCCGAGTGCGGCCGCGGTCGTGGTCTTGCCGACGCCGCCGGCGCCGCACGTGACGACGATCCGCGTCGCCGGATCGTCGATCAGCGCGTCCAGATCAAGCTCGGTCATCGGCGCTGCTCCTCGGATCGGCGGCTCGTCCCCGGAACTCCCCGGCTCGTGCCGGGACCTGCCTGGCTCGTGCCGGAAACCGCCCGGCTCGCGCCCGGAACTCGTCGGCTCATGCCCGGAACTCCTCGGCCAGGTCGAACAGGGCGCCCTGGTCGATGCCGTCGGGCTGCAGCGACAGCTCGGTGACCTTCTTGCCCAGGGCATCGATCCGGTCGCGGTTCTCGCGCTCCAGCCCGACCCGGATCGCGTGGTCGTGCGCCTCGGCAGCCAGCGTCCTGACCAGGTCGGCGCCGATCGTGATCCCGGCCGCCTTCAGGCCCCTGGTCAGCTCGGCGGTGGGCAGTTTCTCCTTCACCGCAAGGGCCAGCGCGTCGTCGTCGAGCGGGCTGTTGCGGACCATGTTGACCACGATCGACCCGATCCGCAGGTCCAGCGCCTCCAGTTGCTCGAACGCGTCGAGCGTCTCCTGGACCGGCATCTCCTCGAGCAGCGTGACCAGGTGGATCCGGGTGATGTCGGAGCGCAGCATGCCCATGATCGCGTCCGCCTGGTTGCGGATCGGCCCGACCTTGGCGAGACCGGCGACCTCGGTGTTCACGTTCAGGAACGGCGCGATCCGCCCGGTCGGCGGGGCGTCCAGGACCACGGCGTCGTACGCCAGCCTGCCGTGCACCTTCCGCCGGGTCGCCTCGTACACCTTGCCGGTGAGCAGGACGTCGCGGAGCCCGGGGGCGATCGTGGTGACGAAGTCGATCGCGCCGACCTTCTCGAGCGCCTTCCCGGCGCGGCCGAGGTGGTAGTACATGTCGAGGTACTCCAGCAGCGCGGCCTCGGCGTCGACGGCCAGCGCGAACACCTCACCGCCGCCGGGGCCCTGCGCGATGCGGCGCTCGACGTACGGCAGGGGCGGTACGTCGAAGAGCTGGGCGAGCCCCTGGCGCCCCTCGACCTCGACGAGCAGCACCCGCTTGCCTTCCTCGGCCAGCGCGAGCGCCATGGCGGCCGCGACCGTGGTCTTCCCGGTGCCGCCCTTGCCGGTCACCACGTGCAGTCGCGCCATAGGTCCCAGGGTAGGACGTGTCCCGCGACACACCGTTAGAGTCCCTCTATGAAGAAGTTCGAGTACTTCACCGCGCCGCTGCTGGTCCACTCGACCAAGGAGATCCTGGACAACTTCGGCCAGGACGGCTGGGAGCTGGTCCAGGTGATCCCGGGCCTGAACCCGGAGAACCTGGTCGCGTACTTCAAGCGGGAGGTCGAGGACAAATGAGCCACCCCGAGGAGAAGCTCGCCGAGCTCGGCCTGAAGCTGCCCGAGGTGGCCAAGCCCGTCGCGGCGTACGTCCCGGCGGTCCGGACCGGTGACCTGGTCTACACGTCCGGCCAGCTGCCGCTGCGCGAGGGCACGCTGATCGCCACCGGCAAGGTCGGCGACGCGGTCACGCCCGAGGTCGCCAGCGAGTGCGCCCAGCAGTGCGCGCTGAACGCGCTGGCCGCGGTCAAGGCGGAGATCGGCGATCTGGCGAACGTGAAGCGGATCGTCAAGGCGGTCGCGTTCATCGCCTCCACGCCCGACTTCACCGGCCAGCCGCAGGTCGCCAACGGCGCCTCCGAGCTGTTCGGCCAGGTCTTCGGCGAGGCAGGCCAGCACGCCCGCAGCGCCGTCGGCGTCCCGGTCCTCCCCCTCGACGCCCCCGTCGAGGTCGAACTGATCGTCGAGGTCAGCTGATCCACCATCACGCCGCCACCCACTCGGCCCCCGCCCTGACGGTTCTGCGCGCCCACCCGGCGTGCCGAACAGCCGGCCCGGCGGCCCGAACTCCCCGCTCCGCGGGCAGGTGCGCCCGCCGTGCGAGCAGGACCACCTGCCGTGCGGGCAGTGCCCGCGGTGCGGGTCGGTGGGGCGGGTAGGACTAGTCATGCGTGACCTGAAGGCACAGTTGCTGACCGGCCGGATGGCCGAGGTAGCCCTCGACTACGCCCGAGGCACCCGGACGCCGACCGAACCCCGGCCGGCGTCCACAGTCATCCTCCTCCGCAACCCACCAACCGCCCCGGAGGCGGCGGCTCCCGCCGCCCACCAGGCGGCCGTGCCGCCCGCCGCCCACGCCGCGGGCGAGCCGTCCGCCGCCCACGCCCCGGCTCCCGCTGCCCACCAGGCGGCCGGGCCGTCCACCGCCCACGCCGCGACCGGGCCGTCCACCGCCCATGCCGCGGCCGGGCGGTCCACCGCCCACCCGGCGGACGCGCGGCTCGCCGCCCACTCGGTGCCTGCGCCGGAGGTCTATCTGCTGCGGCGGCAGCGGACGATGGCGTTTGCTGCTGGGATGACGGTGTTTCCGGGCGGTCGTGTCGACGCGACCGACTCGACCGTGGCGGACTCCTGGTCGGGGCCGTCGCCGGACTGGTTCGGCGAGCGGCTGGGCTGCTCTGCGGAGACTGCGGCGGCGTACGTCGCGGCCGCGGTTCGGGAGACGTTCGAGGAGTCCGGCGTGCTGCTGGCCGGGCCCTCGGCCGACTCAGTGGTCGGCGACACCACCGGCGCCGGCTGGGAGGCCGACCGGGTCGCCCTGGAGACCCGGGAGCTCGGCTTCTCGGAGTTCCTGCACCGGCGCGGTCTCGTGCTCCGGGCGGACCTGCTCGGGCCGTGGGCGCACTGGATCACCCCGGAATTCGAGCCGAAGCGCTACGACACCGCGTTCTTCGTCGCCGCCCTCCCATCGGGGCAGGTCACGCGCGACGTGACGAGCGAGTCCGACCAGGTCACCTGGATCCGCCCGGCGGACGCGGTCGCGGCCGTCGACGCGGGTGAGGTACTGATGCTGCCCCCGACGTACGTCTGCTGCCACGAGCTCTCGCAGTACGACGACGTGGCGGCGATCCTGGACGCGGCCGGCCGGCGGGCGATCCGGGCGATCATGCCCACGGTGCGCGTCGACGGCGACCAGGCCTATCTGGAGACCACATGAAAGTCACCGAGTACGCCACCCTGGTGCGGGCCGACAACCCCGGCCTGATGACACTCGACGGCACCAACACCTGGATCCTGCGCGCGCCGGACGCCGAGCGGTCGGTCGTCGTCGACCCCGGCCCGTTGCTCGAGGACCACCTGCGCGCGGTCCTGGACGAGGCCGGCCCGGTCGCCGTCGTACTGCTGACCCACAAGCACCCGGACCACTCCGAGGGCGCCGCGTGGTTCGCCAACCAGGCCAGTTGCGGCGTCCGCGCCGTGGACCCGGGGTTCAGGATCCCGACGGACCACGCGCACGGCCTGGCGGAGGGTGACGTGATCACCGTCGACGGCCTCCGTGTCGAGGTGCTTCCGACGCCCGGCCACACCCTCGACTCGGTGTGCTTCTGGCTCCCGCAGGACGGCTCGCTGCTCACCGGCGACACCGTCCTCGGCCGCGGTACGTCGGTGGTCGCGCACCCCGACGGTGCCCTGGGCCCCTACCTGGACTCGCTCGAACGCCTACGCGCCTTCGCCAACAGCCCGGCCGACGTACTGCGTCTGCTCCCCGGCCACGGCCCCGTCATCGACGACCCGGCCGGCGTCCTTACTTACTACCTGGACCACCGCCAGGAGCGCCTCGACCAGGTCCGAGCCGCCATCGCCGAGGGTCACACCACCCCCGAGGCCATCGTCGAACACGTCTACGCCGACGTGGACAAAAGCCTCTGGCCCGCCGCCGAACGCTCGGTGCGGGCCCAACTGCACTACCTCCAGTAGGTTGCCCACTGAGTTGGTGCCTCGCCCCCTCCAATTCTCAGCGGGCAACCCTCCAACCGAGTGGATATCCCCTCAGGCGGACTTATCCACAGATGGTGAAGAGTGACGCTGCGAGCCAGGTGGACGGCACATGCTTGACGGGTGAATCCGAAGCTGAAGCTGCTCGCGGCGCAGCAGGGAGGGGTGTACAGCCGTGCGCAGGCCGCGGACTGCGGCTACACCCCGGCACAGGTCCGCGACCGGATCCAGGACGGACGCTGGGAACGGATCCGCTACGGACAGTACGCCGAGGCGGTTGAACTGGACCATCTCCCGCCGTGGGAGCGCGATCTCCTGCGGCATCGCCGCCTGGTCCACGCAGTGATGAACTCCCTGCGACCCGGGTCGGTTGCCGTAAGCCACCAGTCGGCCATCGCCCTGCACGGCGTACCGATATGGGGATCGGATGTCCGGGAGGTGCACGTCAACCGCCTCGACCGGCACCGCGGCGGCCGGATCGCCGGCGTCCGCCATCATCGCGGACGGCTGACCGACGTGGACCTGACCGTGCAGAGCGGTCTGTCCACGACGACGGTCGCACGGGCCTTGTTCGAGACGGCCTGTACGTCGACCTTCGAAGCAGCCGTGGTCAGCGCGGACGCCGTACGGCGTGATCACCGGCTCGACGAGGACGACGTACGGCGATTGCGGCAGGCCACCGAGTTCTGGCCGGGGAGTGCGACGGCCAGGGCGGCCCTGGCTTTCAGCGATCCGCTCTCCGAGTCGGTCGGGGAATCCCGGCTCCGGGTGCTGTTCCACACCCACGCACTGCCGCGACCGGTGCTCCAGGCGGTGATCTCTGATGCAGCCGGGTTCGTCGGCCGAGTCGACTTCTTCTTCTCCGCCGAACGGACGGTGGTCGAGTTCGACGGTTTGCTCAAGTACGGCGACGGCGCGCGTGACACGCTGATCCGCGAGAAGTTGCGGGAGGACCGTCTCCGCGCCCTCGGGCTGCAGGTCGTGCGCGTCACCTGGGCGGATCTCGACGCCCCCGCCCGACCGATCGCCAACATCCGGACCGCCTTCGCGCGCGCCTCTTCGTAGCCCTCGCCTGCTGAGCTGGACGGTTGCCCCCTCAGATTCTCAGGGGGCAACCCCCCACCTGAGGGGATGCCCACTGAGCTGGACGGTTCGGCCCCGGGGCGCCTAGCGAGCGCGGCGCTGGAGGCGGTCTACGTCGAGGAGGACGACGGACCGGGGCTCCAGGCGGACCCAGCCGCGGGAGGCGAAGTCGGCGAGGGCCTTGTTGACGGTCTCGCGGGAGGCGCCGACGAGCTGGGCGAGCTCCTCCTGGGTGAGGTCGTGGTGGACGTGGACGCCGTCGTCGGCGGTCCGGCCGAAGCGGCTGGCGAGGTCCAGGAGGGCCTTCGCGACCCGGCCCGGTACGTCGGAGAAGACCAGGTCGGCAACCACGTCGGAGACCTTGCGGAGCCGGGAGGCCAGCTGCAGCAGCAGGCCGCGGGCGACCGCCGGGCGGCCGTCGAGCCAGCGGAGCAGCTCGTCGTGGGTCAGGGACATCAGCGAGGCGTCGGTGACGGCGGTGACGGTCGCGGAGCGCGGTCCCGGGTCGAACAGCGACAGCTCACCGAACATCTGTCCCGGCCCGAGCACGGCGATCAGGTTCTCCCGGCCGTCGGCGGAGGTGCGGCCCAGCTTGACCTTGCCCTCGACCACGATGAACAGCCGGTCACCGGAATCACCCTCGTGGAACAGCACCTGGCCGCGGCGCAGCCGGCTCTCGGTCATCGAGGCTGCCAGCGCGTCGGCCGCCTCGTCGTCGAGCTGACTGAACAGCGGTGCCTGTCGGAGCACTGCGGCATCCACTTCTGGGCCTCCTAGGACCTTCGACCACGACTCCGGACGTGGGATCCGCCACGTCCGTCGACCGATATGTGTACACCCGGTCGCCACAAAACCGTAGCCCCTCCGGTGTCGGCACCGCCACGTAGGCCCGCCCGGACTCGCCGGAGCACCTTCCTGGGCGCCTCCCGGATCCGTCCGGCGCCTGTCGGTGGCCGGACGTAGGCTGGCCTCCATGCCGACCCAGCGTGTCGAGGCGCCCGCCTCTGCCGAATCAGCCGTCCTGGTCCCGCTGAAGCTCCCCCGCAAGGCCCCGGTGTATGTCGAGGAGACCCACACCCAGCTGGTCCGCCGGGCGCGGAAGATGCACAAGGTGCTGACCGAGACCTACCCGGACGCGCACTGCGAGCTGGACTTCACCACCCCGCTCGAGCTGCTGGTGGCCACCATCCTGTCCGCCCAGACCACCGACGTCACGGTGAACAAGGTGACCCCGGCCCTGTTCGCCAAGTACCCGACGGCCCAGGCGTACGCCGAGGCCGACCGGGACGAGATGGAGGCGATCCTGAAGCCGACCGGCTTCTTCCGGGCCAAGACCAACAGTGTGATCAAGCTCGGCCAGGCCCTCGTCGACGACTACGACGGCGTCGTGCCGAACAAGCTCGACGAGTTGGTGAAGCTGCCCGGCACCGGCCGGAAGACCGCCAACGTGGTGCTCGGCAACGCGTTCGGTATCCCCGGGATCACCGTCGACACCCATTTCGGCCGACTGGTCCGCCGGTTCGGCTGGACCGCCGAGGAGGACCCGGTCAAGGTCGAGCACATCATCGGCGACCTGTTCCCGAAGAAGGACTGGACGATGCTGTCGCACCGGCTGATCTTCCACGGCCGCCGGCGCTGCCACGCCAAGAAGCCGGCCTGCGGCGCCTGCCCGATCGCCCAGTGGTGCCCGTCCTACGGCACCGGCCCGACCGACCCCGAGGCCGCCGCGAAGCTGGTGAAGAGCCCGGCATGAGCTCCGGTACGCCGTCCCGCACCCCGCGGCCGTCCCTCGTCGGGGCGGTCGCGTTGGTGCTGTCGGTGACACTGGCGGCGTGTGGATCGGAGCGAGCCGATGACAGCGGTGCGCCGTCGTCCGGGCGGACCGCGGTGGCGGGTGCGGACAAGCTCGCGGCGTGCCCGGCCGCGCCCTCGAAGCCGCCGGTCGGTAACGGGCTGCCGGACATCAGCCTGCCGTGTCTCGGCCCGGGCGCGGACGTCCGGCTCGCCGATCTGCGGGGGCCGCTGGTGATCAACGTGTGGGCACAGTGGTGCGGACCGTGCCGCGACGAGGCGCCGTACCTGGCCGCGCTCGCGAAGTCGGGCAAGGTGACGATGCTCGGGATCGACTACGACGACCCGCGGCCGGAGCTCGCGGTCACGTTCGCGAGCGAGGAAGGCCTGGCGTACCCGCATGTCGTCGATCGGGACAAGGCGATCCAGCGCGCGCTGAAGGTCGGCGGGCCGCCGTTGACGGTCTTCGTCGACAGCGACGGCGCGGTCGCGTACGTGCACCGCGGCGTCCTCACCTCCCAGCAGCAGCTCGACCAGCTGGTCAAGGACAAGCTGGGAGTGTCCCGATGATCTTCGCGGACGTGGGGATCCCGGACTGGCTGCGGCCGCTGGCCAAGGCGTCCGAGGACGTGGACCCGAACGTGCTGTCCCGGTTCCTGCCGCCGGACGACCCGTCGGTGCGCAAGTCCGCCGTCCTGATCCTGCTTGCCGAGGGCAACGACGGGCCGGAGGTGCTGCTCACCGAGCGGGCCTGGACGCTGCGCAAGCACGCCGGGCAGATGGCGTTCCCGGGCGGCGGCGCGGACCCGGAGGACGGCACCGGCGAGAGTGGTCTCGTCCGCACCGCGCTGCGGGAGGCCGAGGAGGAGACCGGTCTCGACCCGGACGGTGTCGTGCCGTTCGGCATCTGGCCGGCGCTGTGGGTGCCGGTCAGCAACTTCGGCGTGTCGCCGGTGCTGGCCTGGTGGCGGGAGCCGTCGCCGGTCGCGGTCGTCGACCCGGCCGAGGTCGCGTCCGTGCACGAGGTGCCGCTCAGCGCGCTCGCCGACCCGGCGAACCGGATCAGCTGCCTGCACCCGAGCGGCTTCACCGGCCCGGCGTTCACCGTCGGCAACCTCTACATCTGGGGCTTCACGGCCGGCCTGCTGGACAAATTGCTGCAGCTCGGCGGCTGGTACCGCGACTGGGACCCCTCGCACGTCGTACCGTTGCCCGACCGGCTGGTCGAGGCGGCCTGGCGGAGCGAGGGGCGACGGCCGGCGGACGTTCGCCGGATGACAGCGATCGAGCACGACCTCGGCCATGCGCAGGGTCCCGAGCCGGAAGGTGTGGAGTGAGCAAGCTCGACTGGGCGTTGCTGATCGTCACCGCGCTGGTGGCGATCTCGGGATACATCGAGGGTTTCGTGCTCGGCGCGTGCGCCACCATCGGTCTGCTCGGCGGCGCCGCGCTCGGGGTCTGGGGCGTGCCGAAGATCCTGGACAACTTCTCACCGAGCGTGTCGGTGTCGTTCGCGGCGCTGGTGCTCGTCGTACTGCTCGCCTCGATCGGGCGAACACTCGGGGCCCTGATCGGCTCCCGGGTCCGGAACAAGCTGTCCTGGAAGCCGATCCGGTTCCTGGACGCGCTCGGCGGCGCCGCGCTGGCGGCCGCGTCGGTGCTGATCGTCGCCTGGGTGCTCGGTGTCGCGGTGAGCGGCGCGCGGATCCCGAGCGTGACGTCGGCGGTCCGCGGTTCGCAGGTGCTGGCCAAGACCGACGAGGTCCTGCCGAACAGCGCCGACCGCGCGCTGCAGTCGTTCAACGACGTGGTGAACACGGACCTGTTCCCGCGGTTCCTCGACCCGTTCGTGCCGGAGCGGATCCGGGAGACTCAGCCGCCGGACAGTGCGATCGCCCGGCAGCAGTCGGTCCGGGACGCGTACAGCCGGATCGCCAAGGTCACCGGCGTCGCCAGCTGTTCGCGCGGACTCGAGGGCAGCGGCTTCGTCTACGCGCCGAAGCGCGTGATGACCAACGCGCACGTCGTCGCCGGGGTCAGCTCGCCGCAGGTCGAGGTGGGCGGGAAGAAGTACGACGCCAAGGTCGTGGTGTTCGACCCGGAGACCGACATCGCGGTGCTGTACGTGAAGGACCTGAGCGAGTCGGTGAAGCCGCTCGCGTTCGACCTCACCGGTAAGGCCGACGACGCGGCGGTCGTGCTCGGCTACCCGGAGAACGGTCCGTTCGACTCCGAGCCGGCCCGGATCCGCTCCGAGGAACGGCTCCGCGGCCCGGACATCTACGGCGACAAGACGGTCACCCGGGAGGCGTTCTCGATCTGGGCCTCGGTTCGTCCGGGCAACTCCGGCGGCCCGCTGCTGTCCTCGAAGGGTGTCGTCTACGGCGTGGTCTTCGCGGCCTCGGTCGAGGACAACCGGACCGGCTACGTCCTCACCGCACAACAGGTCGCGGCCGACGCCCGCGCCGGCAGCACCGCCACCCAAGAGGTCTCCACCCAGTCCTGCACGTGATGCAGCAACTTCCGCCGTCCGCCGCATTGAAAGGGTGTGACGGTGAGTTCGCTGGACGAGGTAGTGCGGTCGACCGAGCATCGGCTGCTGCGCCTCGGGCTGATGTTGTCCGGGAGCAGACACAACGCTGAGGACCTGGTCCAGAGCGTGCTGACCCGGGCCCACAAGCAGTGGGAGCGGATCGGCGGGCTCGAGCATCCCGAGGCGTACCTGCGGACCATGGTGGTCAACGAGTACCTCGGGTGGCGGCGGCTGCTGAAGAACCGCGAGGTACCGCTGGCCGAGCCGATCGAGCTTCCGGCGGACGACGATCTCGGCGCCCGGCAGGCGCAGCGTGATGCGACCTGGCGGTTGCTCACCCGGTTGCCGCGCAAGCAGCGCGCGGTCCTGGTCCTGCGGTACTACGAGGACCTCCCGGACCAGGAGATCGCCGCGATCCTCGGCGTCGCCCCCGCCACCGTCCGCTCGAACGCCGCCCGCGCCCTGGCGACCTTGCGCGACCACCTGTCCGCCGAGGAGGCGAACTGACATGCCCAAGCTGACCGACGACGAACTCGGCGACCTCCTCCGCGAGACCTTCGCCGACCGCGAGGCCTCGGCCGATCGTGAAACCTTCGCCGATCGCGAATACCTGATCGACCAGTTGCCCGGGGCGAAGAGGCGCCGCGGCCGTCTCCCGGTCCTGCTGGCCGCGGCCGCCGTACTGGCTGTCCTCGCCGGGGCCCTGTACGGCGTCGGCCGGGTCGGAGCCGCCGACCCGGCACCGCCGGCAGCGACTCCGACCCCCACGCGGACCGCGTCGGACGACGCGCTGATCTGGACGGCCTCGATCGAGACCTTGCTCCGGTCCGTGAAACCCGGCTCCGGCGCCTGGCGGTCGGTGATCGTGGTGGAACAGTCCGACGATGGGACGAACCACCCCCCCAAGGGACCGCCGATCTCCGCGGACCAGCAGGAGATGATGACCTACCTGGTGCGCAGGATCGCGCCGCTCCAGTTCCGCGAGCACCTCTTGCCGGCGCCGCCGACGTGCCAGGACAACCGGGTCGGAGTGGTGCTGATCTCCGACGTGGTCGACAAGGCCGACCACGTCGAGGTCCGGGTGAGTCTCTTCCACGACTGCAACCACGCGTCGAACGCGACGTACCGCGTCGAGCACCGGGGCCCGAGCTGGGTGGTCACTGGGACTGTGTCGACGAGCTCGGCGAGCTGGTAGCGCGCAGCCAGTCGAGCAACACGCGGTTGAAGGTGTCCGGCGTCTCTTCGTGCGGGAAATGGCCGGCGGTAGCGATGAGTTCGTGGCGGAGCGGTGCGCTGACCAGGTCCGGGGGTGTGGTCGCGGTCGGGGACACCGCGGCGTCCTGAGCGCCTTGGAGTTGCAGGACGGGTACGGCGACCGGTGTGCGCATCTTCGCGGAGTACTTCCGCCCGTCCGGCCGCAAGCGGGACCGGGCGAACCAGCGGTGGTACTCCAGGGCGCAGTGCGGCGCCGGCCAGACCTGGAGCGCGGCCCGGTAGCGGCGCGACGCTTCTGCGTCCGGGAACGTCCCACCCGGCGCGGCCCACGCGCGGAGCAGGCGCTCGATGTGGATCCCGTCGTGGGCGAGCAGCCGGCGCTCGGGCAGGATCGGCAGCTGGAACCACGCGCTCCGCGTCAGCGCCTTCGTCTGCCCTGACCGCGTGAGCAGCAGCGGGTGCGGCGCCGACACGGCGGCCAGCCCACGGACCTGCCGCGGCGTCAGTACGGCGGCGGACCAGCCGATGAACCCGCCCCACCCGTGCCCGACCAGCACCGCATCCGTTGCCCCGAGCGACCGGATCACGCCGGACACGTCGGCGGCCGCGGTGTACGGGTCGTAGCCGCGGGGCGTCTTGTCGCTGGCGCCGTACCCGCGCAGGTCCATCGCCACCGCGCGGTACCCGGCGGCCGCGACGACCGGCAGTTGATGCCGCCAGGCCCACCAGAACTCGGGGAAGCCGTGCAGGAACACGACGAGCGGATCGTCCGCCGCGCCGCATTCCGCGACGTGGAACCGGGCCCCGTTGGCCGCGACCAGCGAGTGCGACCAGGGGCCGTCGACCAGCAGGTCGACGACGCCTGCCGGGCTCAGCGCCGTACGCCTGGCTCGGGCAGGGCCGGGTGCTCCTCGTTGCCCTTGCCGATCGCCTTCAGGACCTCGACCGACTCCTTCGCGCTGTCGATCGTGCGCTGCGGAGCCTTCGCGCTCTTCAGCGCCCGCATCCCGATCAGCACCAGGGTCGCGCCGATCAGCAGGAAGGCGCCGGCCACGACCAGGAACGCGACGGCCGGGTGCAGGCCGGCCGCGGTCAGCGCGTACGCCGCGGCGATGCTCAGCAGGATGATCGCGAGCAGCGCGAGGAACGCGGCCGCCGCGAACATGCCGGCTCCGGTCCCGGCCGCGACCGCGGTCTTCTTCAGCTCGGTCTTCGCCAGCTCCACCTCACTGCGGACCAGGCTGGACAGATCCTTGCTGACGTTCGCGACCAGCTGACCGACCGTGGGCTCGTCCCCGTTCTGCCCCATCGACATCGCAACTCCTTCCCACAAGTCCGTGGCCCCGACACTACCGTCAGTGCCGCGGTCAATCGGCGTACGCGCGGTTTCGGCGAGCCAGCAACAGCGACGCGATCAGCGCGGCGGTCACGGAGGCGATCAGCACGGCGGCCTTCGCGCGCTCGACCTGGGCCAGGTCCGACCCGAACGCGAGCTGCGCGATCAGCAGCGCGACCGTGAACCCGATCCCGGCCAGCACCGACACCGCGCCGACGTCCCGCCAGGCCAGATCGGAGTTCAGCTCGGCGCGGGTGAAGCGCGCGGTCAGCCACGATCCGCCGAGCACCCCGATCGACTTCCCGAACAGCAGCCCGGCGGCCACGCCGATCGCGACCGGGTCGGTCAGCAGCTGCCGTACGGCGCCGCCGCTCAGGGTCACCCCGGCGGCGAACAGCGCGAACAGCGGTACGGCGACACCCGCGGACCACGGCCGCAGCCGGTGCTCGATCCGCTCGGCCGGGGCGTGCTTCTCACCGGGATCCGCGACGACGCGGGTGACCAGGCCGAGCGCGACCCCGGCGATCGTCGCGTGAATTCCCGACTCGTGCATGAACCACCAGGCCGCGAGGGCGATCGGCACGTACAGGAACGGCGTCCGGACGCGGCGGCGCTGGAGCAGGTACCAGAGCGCGATCAGGGCGATCGAGGCGAGCAGCGGGAGCAGATGGAACCCGTGCGAGAAGAACACGGCGATCACGAGGATCGCGCCGAAGTCGTCGACCACCGCGAGTGTCAGCAGGAACGCCCGCAGCGCGCTCGGCAGCGACGAGCCGACGATCGCCAGGACGGCGAGTGCGAAAGCGATGTCCGTGGCCGTCGGGACCGCCCAGCCGTGCGGCTTGCCGTCGCTCGCCACCAGGTTGACGACCAGGTAGATGATTGCCGGAAGCACCATTCCGGCGATGGCCGCGACCACCGGCACGACCGCCTCGTTGAGCTTCGACAGCGTGCCGACGACCAGTTCGCGCTTGAGCTCGACGCCGGCCAGGTAGAAGAACAGCGTCAGCGCTCCGTCGGACGCCCACGCCTCGACGCTGAGCGGGCCGAGCTCGACCTCCCGCAGGTGGTGGTACGCGTCCTGCCAGGGCGAGTTCGCCCAGACCAGCGCCACAACCGTGGCCGCGAGCAACAACAGTCCACCGGTGGTCTCGGCGCGCAGCGTCTCGGCGAGGAACGCCCGCTCACGGCCCAGAATGCGAGGAAATGCGCGTTTCCGCGGCCGGATCCGTGGGTGGCTCATGAGCGGCCCTTCGTTTGGGGTCGGTCGGACGACTGCCGACCAGACTTCCCGGCGCACCACCAGCATTCTAACGGGCGGTGTTTGCCCGGACAGCCCGTTTGCGGCAGGGTTGGGCGCGGTGCGCCGGGAAGTCTGGTCGGCAAAACTCGTGCTCCACGCCGGGGTGCGAGTCGGTCGCTGTTGCCCCGGGAGGTGCCATGCTCTGTCAGAGCCCTGTGAGGGACATCACCGAACCACCCGCGCCCGGCGTACGCTGCAGACGTGCACGGAGAGCAGATGGCCGAGGAGTTCCCGGTCGTCGGTCTGGACGACGACGCGTTGGAGGCGGCGCGGTTGCTGGCCACCCGGCGCCTGCCGGGCCTGATCGTGACCCGGCCCGACGGTTCGCCGTACGCCGTGCTGCCGGCGTCGCAGGTGGTGCGCTTCCTGGTGCCGAGCTACGTGCAGGACGACCCGTCGCTGGCCCGGGTGATCGACGAGCCGCTGGCGGACCGCGTGGCCGACAAGCTGGGCGGCCTGTCCGTGCGCAAGTTGCTGCCGGACGAGCCCCGCGAGATCCCGGTGGTCGCGCACGACGACACCGTCCTGGAGATCGCGGCGATGATGGCGCGGTTGCGCTGTCCGCTGGTCGCCGTGGTGCGCAACGGGCAGATCATCGGCGCGATCACCGCGTCCCGGCTGCTGGAGCTGGCCGTTCCGCACTGAGCTGTGCCGCGCTGAGCTGTGCCGCGCTGAGCTGTGCCGCGCTGAGCTGTGCCGCGCTGAGCTGTGCCGCATCGGGTGGGCGGCTGATCCGGGCGGCGGCCCGGTGACGATCGTCGCCGTCGGTGTCTTCGTGATCGCGTACGTGCTGATCGCGACCGAATGGACCCACAAGCTGCTCGCCACGCTCGGCGGCGCCGGCATCCTGCTCGCCCTGGGCGTCACGGACTCGGACCACGCGTTCTACTCGCCCGACACCGGGATCGACTGGGACGTCGTCTTCCTTCTGTTCGGGATGATGGTGATCGTCGGCGTCCTCCGGCGTACCGGCGTCTTCGAGTACGTCGCGATCTGGGCGGCCAAGCGGGCCAAGGGATCGCCGTTGCGGGTGATGATTCTGCTGACGCTCATCACGGCGACCGCGTCGGCCTTCCTCGACAACGTGACCACGGTTCTGCTGATCGCCCCCGTGACGCTGCTGGTCTGCGACCGGCTCGGCATCGACCCGGTCCCGTTCCTGATCGCCGAGGTGATGGCGTCCAATATCGGCGGCGCGGCGACGCTGATCGGTGATCCGCCGAACATCATCATCGCCAGCCGGTCCGGTCTGACGTTCAACGACTTCCTGATCCACCTGACGCCGCTCGTCGTGCTCGAGCTCGTGGTGTTCGCGCTTGTCCTGCCGTGGCTGTTCAGAGGCTCCTTCGCCGTGGATCCGCGGCGCGTGGACGACGTCCTGCGGCTGAACGAGAAGGAGGCGATCCAGGACCGGGGCCTGCTGGTGAAGTGCGGAGTGGTGCTGCTGCTCGTGTTCACCGGGTTCGTGGGGCACGCCGCCTTCCACGTCGAGCCGTCGGTGGTCGCGTTGCTGGGCGCCGGTGTCCTCGTGCTGATCTCCAAGGTGCAGACGCGGGATTACATGTCGAGCGTGGAGTGGCAGACGTTGTTGTTCTTCGCCGGCCTGTTCGTGATGGTCGGCGCGCTGGTCAAGACCGGGGTGATCGAGGAACTGGCCGGCTGGGTCGGCTCGGTGACCGGCGGGCACACGCTGTTCGCCGCGATGCTGGTGCTGGTCGTGTCAGCGGTGCTGTCGGGCGTGATCGACAATATTCCGTACGTCGCCACGATGAGCCCGGTCGTCCTCGACCTCACCCGCGGCATCGCCGATCCGGCGCAGGCGCACGCGCTCTGGTGGGCGCTCGCGATCGGCGCCGACTTCGGCGGCAACGCGACCGCGATCGGTGCCAGCGCGAACGTGGTGGTGATCGGCCTGGCCCTGCGTGCGGGGCATCCGATCAGCTTCTGGACCTTCACCCGTAAGGGCATGGTGATGACCGCGATCACCATCCTGGTCGCGGCGCCGTACCTCTGGCTGCGCTACTTCGCCTTCGCCTGAAGCAGGTCGGCCAGTGCCTCGAAGTCCGTGACGGTGTGGTCCGGGGTGCTGAAGACCGTCGGATACGGCGTTTTCCGTCGGTCGATGTAGAAGCCCTGGAGGCCGGCGCGCTGAGCGCCGTCGATGTCCCACGGGTGGACGGCAGCGAGGCCCAGGCGGTCGACGGGCACGCCGCAGACCTCGGCGGCGTGCCGGTAGGCGTCCGGGTGCGGCTTCCAGCGCTGCGGCGCCGACACGTCGAGCCGGTGCTCGAGGAACGGCAGGATTCCGCCGTTTCTGAACACGCTTTCCGACATTGCCGCCGCGCCGTTCGTCAGCGTGACGATCCGGACGCCCGAGTCGTGGATCCGCCGTAGGCCGGGCGCGACGTCCGGGTGCAGCGGCAGCCGGGTGAACCCGGAAAGCACATTCTGGATCGTTTCCGCACTCGGTTCGATTCCGGCCGCGACGAGCTGGTCCGTGAGCAGGTCGGCGGCGACATCGCGGAAAGCGGCGTACGCGTCGACCGCGGTCAGCGCGAACCCGTCCCGCAGGATCGCCGCGAACCAGGGCTCGAGGCTGTGCCGCGGCAGCCCGGCCGCCTCGAACCCGTCCCGCAGCGGCTCCATGTCGGTCAGGGTCTCGTTGACGTCGAGCACCAGTACGTCGATCATCACGACTCCTCGCTATCTTGGATCGGTCGTTCCAAGATATGATGCCGGGTATGCCGGATGTCAAACATTTCGACGAGGCGGAGGCGCTCGCCGCGGTCGAGCAGCTGTTCTGGCGCCGCGGGAGCGCGGCGACCGGGATACAGGACGTGGTCGCCGCGACCGGGCTGAGCCGATCGAGCCTCTACAACGCGTTCGGCAGCAAGGACGACCTGTACGCGGCGGCCGCGCGCCGGTACCTGGAGCACAGGTCCCGGCCGATGTTCGACCGGCTGACCGCCGACGGCCGGGGTCTCGCGGCTGTGCGGTCCTTCTTCGACGAGTTGCTGCGGCTGCGCTGCGCGGGCGAGTACGCCGGCTGGGGCTGCATGATGGCGAACGCGAACGCCGAGAACCCGCCGGACGCCGTCCGGGCGGTGCTGTCGGAGCACCACGCCGTCCTGCGGGACGCGCTGGCCGCCGCGCTGAAGGTTGCTCAGAGCAACGGGGAGTTGCGGTCCGGGGTCGAGGTCGCAGGCGCGGCCGAGATGCTGACGCTGCTCGCGTACGCGGTGAACCTGCGCTCGCGGTCCGGGGCGACGCGCGCCCAGCTGCGGTCCGCGGTCACCGCGGCCCTGGACGCGCTCGCCGTCTGATCAGGCGGTCCAGACGCGCGGGTCCGGCCCCTTCGGGACGATGCCGGTCGGGTTGATGTTGTCGTGCGTGACGTAGTAGTGCCGCTTGATCTGGTCGAAGTCAACCGTCTCGCCGAAGGCGGGCAGCCCGTACAGGCGGCGCGCGTACGCCCACAGGTTCGGGAACTCGGTGAGCTTCTGGCGGTTGCACTTGAAGTGCCCGTGGTAGACCGCGTCGAAGCGGACCAGCGTGGTGAACAGCCGCACGTCCACTTCGCGGAGCGTGCTGCCGAGCAGGTACTCGCGGTCCTCGAGCCGGTCCTCGAGTACGTCGAGCCTCGCGAACAGGGCGTCGTACGCCGCCTCGTACGCCTCCTGGCCGGTCGCGAAACCGCAGCGGTAGACGCCGTTGTTGACGTCCCGGTAGATCTCGTCGATCAGCTGGTCCATCTCGGCCCGGTCGGCGGGGATCAGCTGCGGCGCGCCGGCGCGGTGGAAGTCGGTCCACTCCGTGGAGAGGTCGAGCGTGATCTGCGGGTAGTCGTTGGTGACGACCCTGCCCGTCGTCGTGTCGACGATCGCCGGGACGGTCACGCGGCCGTCGTACGCCGGATCCGTGCGCAGGTACGCCTCGGACAGGTACTCGATGCCGAGCACCGGGTCGCGCCCGTCCGGGTCGAGCGTGAACCGCCAGCCGCGGTCGTCGCGGATCGGGTCCACCACCGCGAGGCTGATCGCGTCCTCGAGGCCGAGCAGCCGGCGGACGATGATCGAGCGATGCGCCCACGGGCAGGCCAGGCTGACGACCAGCCGGTACCGACCCGGCTCGACCGGCCAGCGGCCCTGCTCGTCCGGCCCCTCGCCAGGCGCCGCGCCGGAGTCCCGGGTGATGCGGTCGGTGAATCTGTTGCCCTGCCGCTTCCATTCGCCGGTCGACGACGTCTCCTGTACGAACTGTGCCGGGGTCATAGCGCTAAAACTACCCCCGCTGGGAATTGCCTGAGGCTGTGGAACGTCACTGGCCGTGAGGTGGCACCGGACGTTACAGTCGGGCTGACAAGGTCGTCCGCGACAACGCGGTCACGGGCGGCCTGCGCGGTACGACCCCACCGCGGCCCGTGTCCCCGGCAACCGGTTTGCCGGGCAGATTCCCAGGGATACTGACCTCATGGCCCGCCCACGGAACAACCCAGGCGACCTCGCCGAGCTCCCCACCGAGCTGCGGACCGACCGCCCGAAGGGTGACCAGATTCGCGAGATTCTGGAGAACCTCACCCGCTCGCTGGCCGTCGGCACCGTGCTGCCGTCCGAACGCGTCCTCGCCGAGCGCTTCGGCGTCGCCCGGATGACGGTGCGGCAGGAGGTCGACCGCGTCGTGGCCGAGGGCCTCGCCAACCGCCGCCCCGGCGGCGGCACCTTCGTCGCCGAGCCGCGCCCGTCCCGGATGCTCGCGTCGTCGTTCAGCCAGGACATGGTCAACCGCGGCATCAAGCCCGGCGCCAGGGTCCTCGAGCACCGCGTCGGCGCCGCCGACGAACACCTCGCCCGCGAGCTCGAGGAACCCGTCGGCACCCCCGTCCTGCACCTGGTCCGCCTGCGCACCGCCGACGGCGACCCGATGGCGATCGAACGCACCGCCCTGTCCCTGAACCGCTACCCCGGCCTCGACGAGATCGACTTCGCCGAGAAGTCCCTCTACACCGAACTCTCCAGCCGGTACGGCGTCACCCTCGGCATGGTCTCCGCGTCCATCGTCGCCGCCCCACCCGAACCAGGCGACGCCGAACTCCTCGAGATCGACAACTCCACCCCCTGCCTGATCATCACCTCGGCCCCCCGCACCGCCACCGACCAGGTCATCGAATTCGGCCGCTCGGTCTACCGCTCGGACCGCTACGACATCACGGTCGCCTACCGCGCCACCTAGCAGTCGTCCCACGCGCGCTACCCATCCGCTCACTTCGTCGCTGCGCTCCTCAGCGCGGCTGACTTCGCGCGCTCCCCCCGGCTTGGCGCCGATGCATCTGTTTCCGGCTCGCGCCGGGAGTTTCGGGCTGGCGCCCGATGTACGGGGCTGGCGCCCGATGTTCGGGGCTGGCGCCCGGAGTTTCGGGCCAACGCCGCAGCTGCGGCTGGCGCCGCGGTCTGTCGGCTGGCGCCGACTTGTTGCGGTCTGCCGCCCGCGGGGTGACTGCCGCTTGCGTGCGGCTGGACGGTGGTGGGTGAGGTAGGCCCCACGCGCGCTACGCATCCGCTCACTTCGTCGCTGCGCTCCTCACCGCGTCTGCTTCGCGCGCTCCCACCCGCCCCCGGCTTGGCGCCGGAGCATCTGTCTCCGGCTGACGCCGGGAGCTGCGGCTATCGCCGGGGTTTGCGGCTGGCGCCGCGAGATCGGCTGGCGCCGGAGCTGCGTCTGGCGCCGCGGTCTGTCGGCTGGCGCCGACTTGTTGCGGTCTGCCGCCCGCGGGGTGACTGCTGCCCGCGCTCGACTGGACGGCGGCGAGTGAGGTGGCCCTGCGGATGAGAGGGCTCTGGCACGAGCCCACGGGGTGCCTGTCAGAGTGATCCGCTGGCAGGGAGTGCTCACCTAGCCCTTGCATGCGAGCGCCAGCGCTCACAGCTCGTCCGCGCCAGCGGACAGAAGCGGCGCCAGCCGCAGGCCCGGCGTGAGCCGGCGCTCCCCGGCGTCAGCCGGAACTCACCGGCGCGAGCCGGAAAACCCCGGTGTCAGCCGGAGCTCCCCGGCGTGAGCCGGAAAACCCCGGTGTCAGCCGGAGTCCCCGGCGTCAGCCGGTGCTCCCCGGCGTCAGCCGGAGCTCACCGGCGCGAGCCGGAACTCACCGGCGCGAGCCGGAACTCACCGGCGCGAGCCGGAAACGCCCGGCGTCAGCCGGAGCTCCCCGGCGTCAGCCGGAAACTAATGCTCCGGCGCTAAGCCGGGGGTGGGTGGGAGCGCGCGAAGCAGACGCGCTGAGGAGCGCAGCGACGAAGCAAGCGGCTGCGTAGCACGCGTGGGTCCGATCCTCCCGGTGTGCGCGTGGGTCAGACGTTCAGGCTGCGGAGGACTTTCGGTGGTTGGCCGCGGTCCGTCAGGCGGGTTACTACTTCTACTGTCAGGGCCTGGAGGAGGAGCGCGCCCACCAGGGTGGAGGTGGCGCCGGTGCGTTCCTGCGTGCCCGCGACCTCGATGAGGGCGTCGCCTGGTTCGCCGCAGTTGTCGATGACGACGTCGGCGGTTTCGAAGAGGCGTTGGCCGCCGGGGGCTCGGGAGGTGGTGGCGTTCGAGTGGGCCAGGGATGTCAGCGCGATCACGTACACGCCCCGCGCGCGGGCGCCCAGCGCGAACTCGACCGGTACGGCGTTCCGGCCCGAGTTGGACGCGATGAGGACGACGTCGCCCGCGGCCAGTGGGTTGATCTCGAGCAGGACGTCGGCCAGGCCGGGGAGGCGTTCGAGGAGCGAGCTCTTCTGGAGGCCTTCGTGCAGCATCAGCCCGGGCTCGAGGATGGCCCGTACGTCGGCCAGTCCGCCGGCCCGTCCGTACAGTTCCTCGGCCAGCGCGTGGCTGTGCCCGGTGCCGAACACCCAGAACGTCTTCCCGCCGGCGAGCGCGTCGGCGACCAGCCCGGCCGCTACCCGGATCGCGCCCAGTTGTGTGTCGGCGGCCTGGTGCGCGATCGCCAACGCCTTGCCCAAGTACTCCTCGGCCCCAGCCATGCCCCGAACCTATCGTCCGCACGACGACTGGCGCCAGGCACCCGTCTAGACCACTACCTCGAGCGGCAGCTCGACAGTACGTATAGGCCCACCGCCACCGCCCGCACGCCTGGCTATCCGCCCACCAGCGGGGCAGTGGGCGTATACGTACTGTCGAGCTGCAAGAGCTAGACGGTCACGCCGAGCGCCGTGCGGTGGTGCGTCGGGTTGTCGGCCTCGTCGACGAGGGCGGCGGCGAAGTCGGCGTACGAGATCAGGTCCTGCGCGTCCGCCGGCGCCACCCGGTAGCTGCCGCTACGAGACGGATCTGCATGGTTGAAGTCGCCGGTGGGTGCGAGTGACACCCAGTCCAGTGACGAGGCAACGAAGGTGTCCAGGGCCGCCTGGTGGGCGAGGAAGAACGAGCGGTACTCGGTTGGATACCCGTCGGTGTCCATCAGAAGCGTCCCGTCGGCGGTCGGCAGGATCGACGCCAGCCCGACCCACACCAGCCGGGCCACCCCCGCCTTCTCCAGACCTTCGACGAGAGCTCGCGCCGCGCGAGGGAAGAACTCGCCCGGGTCGCTACCGCCGTCGTATACGGCGGCGATCACCGCGTCGTACCCCGCGGCCAGGTCGGCGATCCGCCCCGCGTCCGTCACGTCACCGGAGACCAGACCGGCATCCGCCGTACGGGCGACCCCGACTACCTCGTGACCGCGGCCCCGCGCCTCCTCCACGGCGGCGCGGCCGGCTCGTCCGTGCGCGCCGATGACCAGAATCTTGCTCACTGCAACCTCCTCTGAACGGGTACGGCGACCGTAGAAGGAGGGGTGGTTACCGATTGGATACCTTGGTAGCCATGGAGGCGCTGCGAGCGGAAATGTTCGAGGAGATCTGCCCGTCGAGTCTGCTGCCGTTCCGGATCGGCAGTGACAAATGGGCGGGGCTGGTGCTGCGCTGCCTGGAGGACGGTCCCCGGCGGTACTCCGAGTTGCGGGTCCCGCTCGCCCGGATCAGCCCGAAGATGCTGACCCAATCGCTGAGAGCCCTCGAGCGGGACGGGTTCGTGAGCAGGGTGCAGGACGACCGACGGGTCACCTACGCGCTGACCGATCTCGGTCGCAGCCTGCTCGGTCCGATGCGCGCGTTCTGCGACTGGGCCGAGGATCACTGGGACGAACTCCTGGACGCCCGCGAATCGTAGGTCGCGCCAACGCTGGCGACGAACCGGTCAGCGCTTAGACTGCGCGGGTGGATGAGCAGACTCCGACCGCCCTGACCCAACTGCCGAGCTGGTTGCTGACCCAGAGTGCGGCCCAGGCGCACCGGGTGGTGACCGAGTCGTTCGCGTCCGGCGGCGCGCGGGCGTACCACTTCCGGCTGCTCGCGACGCTGGTCGAGTTCGGGCCGGCCAGTCAGGCCGAGCTCGGCCGGCGCAGCTCGATCGACCGCAGCGATGTGGTTGCCGCGCTCAACGAACTGGAGGCCGACGGGTACGTCGAGCGCAGCCCGGACCCGGAGGACGGCCGCCGCAACGTCATCACGATCACCACGGCCGGCAAGCGCCAGTACCGGCGGCTGACGAATCTGGTCGGCAAGGCGCAGGAAGAGATCTTCGCCCCGCTGTCGGCCACCGACCGTACCCGGCTGACCACGATCCTCGGCAAGCTCCTGGCCTACCACCAGAGCTAGGCACCAGAGCCGGGCCGCCAAGAGCCGAGCTGGGCCGCCAGAGTCAGGCCGTCAGTACGCGGGCAGCTGTGCGCGGGCGGCCTTCTGGGTCCGGCGGACGCGCAGTTCGCGGGCGTGCACCCGGCGGCGGGCGGCCCACGAGATCTTCCGGCGTTCCTCGGTGGCGAGAGTCGGCGTCTGGGCGGTCGGCTGCATCGGGTTCACATCAAGTCCGATGCACGGCCGGCCCGTTTGGTTCCGCCGTACGCCGGAATTCCCGGGCCGCCCGTCCTGCGGCGGCGCCTGTTCGGCGCAGATTCGGACCGGCTCGGCGATACGCCGGTTCCCGTGGCGGGGTCGGCGTTGGTAGAAAGGTAACCGGGCGCTCCAGCGCGCCGAAGCCAGCGAGGAGGAGTCGTCGACGTGACGAATGCAGAGCCACCCCAGTCCGAGGCACTGTCGAACCTGATGCACGAGGAGCGCCGGTTCGACCCGCCCGCCGAGCTGGCCGCCAACGCGAACCTGAAGGCCGACGCGTACGACCGGGCCGCGGCCGACTTCGAGGGGTTCTGGGCGGAGCAGGCCAAGCGGCTGACCTGGGCGACCGAGCCGACCGAGACGCTGGACTGGAGCAACCCGCCGTTCGCGAAGTGGTACGCCGACGGCAAGCTGAACGCGGCGTACAACTGCGTCGACCGGCACGTCGAGAACGGCCTCGGCGACAAGGTCGCCTACTACTTCGAGGGCGAGCCCGGTGACAGCCGGGAGATCACCTACGCGCAGCTCAAGGACGAGGTCAGCAAGGCCGCGAACGCGCTGCTCGAGCTGAACGTCAAGGCCGGCGACCGGGTCGCGATCTACATGCCGATGATCCCGGAGACGGTCGTCGCGATGCTCGCCTGCGCCCGGATCGGCGCCCCGCACACGGTGGTGTTCGGCGGCTTCTCCGCGGACGCCCTGAAGGGCCGCATCCAGGACTGCGACGCGCGGGTCGTGATCACCTCCGACGGCGGGTACCGCCGCGGCGCGCCGGCGGCGCTGAAGCCGGCCGTCGACGCGGCGCTCGAGGAGTGCCCCGACGTGCGGAACGTGCTGGTCGTGCGCCGTACCGGCCAGGACACGAGCATCGTCGAGGGCCGTGACCTGTGGTGGCACGAGTTCGTCGAGAAGCAGTCGGCAGAGCACACGCCGGAGGCCTTCGACGCCGAGCACCCGCTGTACGTGATGTACACGTCGGGCACGACGGGCAAGCCGAAGGGCATCCTGCACACCACGGGCGGCTACCTGGTCGGTACGGCGTACACCCAGTGGGGTGTCTTCGACCTGAAGCCGGACACCGACGTCTACTGGACCGCGGCCGACATCGGCTGGGTCACCGGCCACAGCTACATCGTGTACGGCGCCCTCGCGAACGCGACCACCTCCGTGCTGTACGAAGGTACGCCGGACACGCCGCACCAGGGCCGTTGGTGGGAGATCGTGCAGAAGTACAAGGTCTCGATCCTGTACTGCGCGCCGACCGCGATCCGGACGTTCATGAAGTGGGGCGCCGACATCCCGGCGAAGTTCGACCTGTCGTCGCTGCGGGTGATCGGGTCGGTCGGCGAGCCGATCAACCCGGAGGCGTACGTCTGGTACCGCGAGCACATCGGCGGGAACGAAGCGCCGGTCGTCGACACCTGGTGGCAGACCGAGACCGGGATGCACATGATCTCGCCGCTGCCGGGCGTGACGGCCGGCAAGCCGGGCGCCGCGATGAAGGCGATCCCGGGCGTGAGCGTGGACGTCGTCGACGACGCGGGCAACCCGGTGCCGGACGGGTCCGGCGGTTACCTGGTCATCACCAAGCCGTGGCCGGCGATGCTCCGGACGCTGTGGGGCGACGACCAGCGGTTCGTCGACACGTACTGGTCGCGCTGGCCGGGGGTGTACTTCGCCGGTGACGGCGCGAAGAAGGACGAGGACGGCGACCTGTGGCTGCTCGGCCGGGTCGACGACGTGATGAACGTCTCCGGCCACCGGTTGTCGACGACCGAGATCGAGTCCGCGCTGGTCTCGCACCCGAAGGTCGCCGAGGCGGCCGTGGTCGGCGCGTCCGACCCGACGACCGGCCAGGCGATCGCCGCGTTCGTGATCCTGCGCTCGGAGGCCGGCGACGGCGGGCCGGACGTGGTCCAGGAGCTGCGCAACCACGTCGCCAAGGAGATCGGCCCGATCGCGAAGCCGCGGCAGATCATGGTCGTCTCGGAGCTGCCGAAGACCCGCTCCGGCAAGATCATGCGCCGCCTGCTCCGCGACGTGGCCGAGAACCGCGAGGTCGGCGATGTCACCACCCTCGCCGACTCGACCGTGATGGACCTGATCAAGACCAACCTCGAGTCCGGCAAGTCCGACGAGGACTGACACCTCGCAGACAACAAGGCCCCCGGGTGCGTCCCGGGGGCCTGTTGTTTTCAGAGGAACGACGGCAACTGCTCGAGCTCGACGACCGCCGCCGGCGGAAACTCCGCGGCAGGTCCGTTGGGCCCTTCCTCCACGCCGCGCAGGTATCGGTGCACGAAGTGCTGGGTGGCGGTCAGAGCGTCCGCGCACTGAGCGGCCGTGATCTTGCCCTCGGTGAGGGCATCGCCCAGCTCTTCCAGGTCCAGGACCTGGTACCGGCTCAGCGTTGGCGGAAACAGCAGGTCGACGTACAGGTCGTGCACGATCAGGTCGTCCCCGGAGCGCTCGATCTCCACCAGGTCCACGTACCACCAGCCCTCGAGCGCCCCTTCGAACACCGCCGGCTTGGTCAGCTGGGCCGCCTCGCCGAGCAGCAGGTAACTTCGGTCGACGGTCGGCCGGCCCGGCACCTGGTACTGCGGGAGGATCCGCACGTCGTACGCGACGACCTCTCCGATCTGCCGGGCCGGACACCACTGCCCGGACCGGTGCAGGACCCTCATGCCGGCCGGGCGCGGAAAATGATGATTCCGACGTGCTGCGAGAGCCATTCCTGCTTGTGCGGAAAACGTTGTTTGTTCTGGTCGGACAGTTGCGGTTCGAGCACGTGCTCGACCCGGAAACCGTTGTCGGTCAGCGCGTTGTGGATGCTGGAGAACGTGTCCGTCGTGTGCGTGATGGTGATGTCCGGATTCCACCGCGACGGGTACGAGTACGGGCCGACCGTGTGGTACGCGTCTCCCAGCGCGATCCCGTCCCGCGCGGAGCGCTCCACCGCCCAACGGATCGGGTGCGCCATCGAGACGACCAGTACGCCGTCGTCGGCGATCAGGGACCGCACGGTGCGCAGCGTCCTGCCGCGGTCCTGGGCGTAGGCGAGGGACTGCAGGAACAGGACGACGTCGAAGCGCCGGCCGTTGAGCGCGTCGATCTCGTCGAGGTCCGACAGGTTGCCGGGGACCAGCGTCACATCCGCGCCGTCAGGTGCTGTCAGGAACTGGCCGCCGACGTCCACGCCGACCGCCGAGGCCGCGCCGTGTTCGTGGACGAGTTCGATGGTCTTCTCGCCGTTGCCGCAGCCGATGTCCAGCACGGTGCGGCCCTCGACGGGGCCGATCAGGGAGCGTTGCGCGTCCCATTCCATCAATTGGTCGAGTGAGTCGTCGCGGGCCCGGGATTGTTCGTAGTCGGTGGTCAGCGTTTGCCAGGGGTCCATGCGGCGAGGCTATAGAGATCTGCCCCCGTGCGGCGGCTATTTTCGGCGCATGACGGCCGTGCTCGCGATCATCCATGCCGGGCTGGCTGCGGCCTGGGTCGGCGGAATGGCGTACTCGTTGTTCGTGGTGCAGCCGAAGCTGAAGAAGTACTTCGGCTCCGACCAGGACGGTCGCGAGACGCTGACCGCGGTGATTGCCTCGGGCAACCGCTGGAAAGTGATCGGCCTGATCGCCGTCATCGCGCTCACCGGCGGCGGGCTGCTGCTGGT
This sequence comes from Kribbella sp. NPDC003557, assembly GCF_040610805.1. Taxonomy (NCBI): domain Bacteria; kingdom Bacillati; phylum Actinomycetota; class Actinomycetes; order Propionibacteriales; family Kribbellaceae; genus Kribbella; species Kribbella sp. NPDC003557. The sequence continues at coordinate 497,810 of NZ_JBEXMY010000002.1, read as the reverse complement.
CAATCAGGACCACTGGCAGCTCCACGCCGCCAAGGGACTGCTCCTGCTGATCGCGACCGGCATCTTCTGGTACGTCTCCTGGCGGCACTGGCCGCAGCGCGTGTTCGCGACCACGAGGGAGCTGCCGAAGCTCCAGGCGCGGCTGGTCACCCTGGCGACCGCGATGCTCGGACTCGCCGGTACAGCATTCGCGCTGGGTGTGCTCGCCGGACACCTGTGAGCTGCGGCGCACCGTAGCGTGCGCATTGCGTCGCGGATCGTGGGTAGTTTGACCTGGTGACCCGCCCTGTTCATCCTCCGACCGACCCCGCCGAGCAACCCGCGACGTACGGCGAGGTCTTCGGCGTGGCCGAGTTCCGCTGGCTGTGGCTGGCGCAGCTGGGCTCGGTGATCGGGGATCAGCTGGCCCGGGTCGCCCTCGCCGTCCTGGTCTTCGACCGCACCGGCTCGGCCGGACTGTCCGCGGTCACCTACGCGCTGACCTTCCTGCCCGACATCGTCGGCGGCCCGTTGCTGTCCGGACTGGCCGACCGGTATCCGCGCCGCCGCGTGATGATCTGCTGCGACATCGCCCGGGCGTTGCTGCTCGCCGCGATGGCGATCCCCGGCACCTCGCTGTGGATCCTGTGCGTCCTGCTGGTCGCGGTGCAGCTGCTCGCCTCACCCTTCCAGTCCGCGCGGGCGGCGCTGCTGCCGTCGATCCTGACCGGCGACAAGTTCGTCCTGGCCAGCTCGGTGACCAACATCACGGCGCAGGCGGCCCAGCTGGCCGGGTTCGTGACCGGCGGCACGCTGGTGGCGGCCTTCGGCGCCGAGAAAGCACTGCTGGCCGACGCGGCCACCTTCGCGTTGTCCGTGCTGCTGCTGAAGTTCGGCGTACGGGAGCGCCCGTTGCCGCAGTCGGCCGACGCGCGTCCGGGATGGTGGGAATCGCTGTCGGCGGGCGCGCGGCTCGTCTGGAGCGATCGGCGGCTGCGCTACCTCGTCGCGCTGGCCTGCGTGGCCGGCTTCTACGTGAGTATCGAGGGCCTCGCCGCGCCGTACGCCGCGGCGGTCGGCGGCGGACCGGTGGCCGTCGGCATCCTGCTGGCCGCGAACCCGGCCGGGCAGATGGTCGGCATGCTGCTGCTGACCCGCGCCGCCCCGGCGCGGCGGCTCACGCTGATGGGCCCGTTGGCGATCGGGTCCTGTGCACCGCTGATCGGCTGCGTCGTCGAGCCCGGGCTGTGGGTCACCGTCGTGCTGTGGATGATCTCCGGGCTGTGCGCGTCGTACCAGCTCGCCGCGAGCGCGGCGTTCGTGCTGAACGTCCCCGACGCACAGCGCGGCCAGGCGTTCGGCCTGGCACGCACTGCGCTCATCGTCTCCCAGGGAGTCGGAGTGCTCGCTGCCGGGGCGGCGGCAGATCGGTGGTCGCCGGGGTTGGTGGTGGCGACCGCCGGTATCGTCGGTGTGCTTGTCGCAGCGGGCGCGGCGTACGGGTACGCCGGCGCGACGCGGCAACCGGCATGAGTGGTCACCAGTCGTTGTTCTGCATGGCGGCGGCCTCCTCTCGCGGAATCCGGGCGAGGTAAAACCAGAGAAGCCATGACAATGCGTGCATATCGCGGCTACTCTGTGACAAGGACCGACTGTGAGGCGGGGGTCTTTTTCATGAGTATCCGGCATCGGCTGGCGCACCGTCGCCTGCGCCGGCGTCAGGACGCGGCGTGGAGCCCGACCAAGTGGGCGTTGTGGTCGCTGCCGCGCAGCGTGCTGGGCTACGTTCTGGCGGTCGAGATCATCACCGCCGTCGTGGTCGCTTCGACGTTCGATCTGGTCACGATCACGTCCAGTGACTGGATCCGGTTAGGGGTGCTGGCCGCCGGATCGGCGATCCACCTCGAGGCCGCCCGCGACATCGAGCGGCTGCGCAAGGTCGGCGCCGAAGGCATTCCGTACACGAACCTGAAGGGGATGTGGACCTTCGCCGGCGTCCTCATCCTGCCTCCGCCGCTGGCGGCCGCGCTGATCGTCAGCACGTACGTCCACTCCTGGCTGCGGGTCCGCCGCGTTCCGCCGTACCGCTCGGTCTTCACCGCGACGACCGTGGTGCTGGCCGGAGCCGCGGGTGCCGTCGCGCTGGCGGCGATCCGTCCCGGCGTCTATCCCGGCTATCCGGGCGGCCCGATCGGGCTCGTCGCCGTCGTGACGGCCGGCCTGGCGTACTGGTTCGTCAACTTCGCCCTCGTCGCGGGCGCGATCATGCTGTCCAACCCCGACTCCCCGGGGCGCAACGCGATCGGCAAGCTCTCGGAGCAGCTGATCGTGGCCGGCTCGCTCGGGCTGGGCGTCGCCACCGCTGCCCTGCTGCTCAGCCAGCCCTGGGCGGTCGCCGTTCTACTGCTGACCATCCTCGGTCTGCACCGGGCGCTACTGGTCGAGCAGTTCCAGACGGCGTCCCGCACCGATCCCAAGACCGGCCTGGCGAACGCGGCGTTCTGGCACGAGATCGCCCGCCGCGAATTCGCCGGCGCCGAGCGCACGAACTCACGCCTCGGCGTGCTGTATCTCGACCTCGACCACTTCAAGACCATCAACGACAGCTTCGGCCACATGGCCGGTGACGAGGCCCTGAAGGCGGTCGCCGCCGAACTGCGCCAAGAGGTCCGCGACAACGACCTGGTCGGGCGGCTCGGCGGTGAGGAGTTCGCGATCCTGCTGCCGCAGACGTCGGCGGCCGACACCGCGCTGGCCGCCGAGCGGATCCGGCGCCGCGTGGCCGGCCTGGCGGTCACCATCCCGACCCCGAACGGGCCCGTCCTGTGCGAGACGATCACGTGCTCGATCGGCGCCGCGACGTACCCGGAGTCCGGCACCAGCCTCGACGAGCTGCAGATGGCGGCGGATCTGGCCATGTACCAGGCCAAGGACGCCGGGCGGAACTGCGTGGTCTCGGCACCGGCCAACGGCGGCGAGCTGCCCGCGTCCTGACTCCACGGCCGCCCATCCCGGGCCGGCGCGGTAGGAGATGTTTGGATGCCTGTGCCAGGATTGCGCTTCCCGACGGAGGTGATCACGATGGCGCAGGAAGCATTGCAGCTGCTGGTCAGCATGCACAGGATCGTCAGGCACCTGCGCCGCAGCAGGACCACCACGCTCCTGCACCCGACGCAGTTCCTGGCGTTGATGCTGATCGCCGACGAGCAGCCGATCCGGATCGGTGAGATCGCCGCGCGTGTGCCGTGCTCCCAGCCGACCGCGACGACCACGGTCGCCGCGCTGGAAGAGGCCGGCCTGGTCCGGCGCGAACCGGACCCGGTCGACGGCCGGGCGACCGCGGTCGTGCTCACCGATGCCGGCGCGCAGACCGTCGAGGCGTCCGGCCGGCAGGCCGCGGACGAGCTCGCCAAGCTCCTCGACCGCCTCGACGACGCCGACCGGGCCCTCGTTCTGCAGGCGGGCGCGATCCTGAATCGCGTCACCGACGGGCTCTAACGCAGTCCTGGTACGACGGTCACCGTGTACGGCGGTGTGCCGGGCGCGACGTCCAGCTGGCTGTTCACCCACAGGAGCCGGCCCCGGTCGCGGGCGATCGTCGTCGGGGTCGCGCCGGCCGCACCAGGGCTCGAGTCCGCGGCCAGGGTCGCCTTGCTGAGGTCGTCGTTCAGGATCGCGAGCCGGGTCACGTACTTCCCGCCGCCGGCGTTGTGCACGGCGTACAGGCGGTGTCCTTCGAGGAGATACCCGTCGCCGGACAGGATGCCGTTCGGGACGTCCAGGACCGTGACCTGCTTGCTGCGCAGGTCGATCCGGTACGTGACGTCCTGCCCCTGCTCGCCGACCAGGAGGACACGGCCGTCGGTCACGATCCCGTTCAGGAAGTACGGCGTCGGCTGGATCCGGTCGCGGGTGATCCACGGTTCGAGCTCGCCCAGACCGGCGCGGGTCAGCGGCGCCCGCCAGATCTGGTTGTGCGCCGAGTCGGTCACGTAGACCGCGTCGCCCGCGATCGTGAAGTCGTTGAGGAACGAGCCGTCCGCGGCCTTCCGTACGCCGAGCAGCCGGCCGCGGGCGTCGTACAGGAAGAGCTTCGACGTACTCGCGCCGGCGACCAGGATCCGGCCCCAGCGGTCCAGGTGGATGCCGGTCGCCGACGTTCGTCCGTCGCTGCCGGGCTGGAGGAACGGGCTGAGCCGGGACGAGCGGGTGGTACCGCGGTACACGGCGCCGGTGGCGACGCTGGTGACGTACATCGTGCCGCCGGGCGTGACCGTGATTCCCTCGAGGTTGTCGCCGGGCGTGTTCGAGACGACGTACTCCGTCGGACGATGGACGGGGCCGGCTTGTGCCGTCGTCGACGGGGTGGCGGCGGCGAGGGCCAGGACGGTGAGGACTGCGAGACGTTTCATCGGGTCAGCGTGGGAGCGTACGGCGGGTAGCGGCGAGCGGATTCGGCCTGGGCCGAACAGGTCTGGGCGGGCGACCCGCCGGCCGTCACAATCGAGGGATGATCCGGGTCCACTTCACCGCCGCGGACCTCGGACGGGTCACGTTCCCGGCCGAGCCGCACCCGCTGTGGGAGGCGGCGCTCGCGGCGCGGGCGCTCGGGGACCGGTCGATCTCACCAGCCGCGCGACGCTGGCGGCGTACGGCGGGGCCGCGGGTGCAAGGGTCGATGCGACCGCTGTTCAAGCTGATCTCGCCGGGCGGGTTGTTTCCCGACTTCCTGGTCCCGGACGTGCCTGGGCCCGATCTGGACTCGGCGGTCGAGGCGTTGATGGAGACGCCGGCCGAGGTCATCCGGGGCGAGCTGGAGCCGTGGTTGCCGCCGGACATCGACCGGTACATGCGCGGATTGCTGGACGGGCGGGCCGGATCACGCCGGGCGCTGGGGATGGCGGTCCGGGACTTCCATCGGCAGGTGCTGGTGCCGTCGTCGAGCGAGCTGCAACGGCGGTACGGCAACGACCTCGGAGTGCGGTCGCGGGCGGTCCTGCACGGCGGGACCGATGCGTTGCTGTCCTCCCTGCATCCGGACGTCGAGTGGTCGACGCCGGTGCTCACGACGTACGGCCCCGAAGACGACTGGACCGCGGACATCCACCTTCAAGGCCGCGGACTGGAGCTCTATCCGTCGCCGCTGGTCTCGACTTGCCTGGCGATGGACGCACCGGGCCGACGCCCCGTCCTCGTCTACCCCTGCGCCGACCTGACCGACCCGACCGCCGAAGCCACCGACGCCCTGGCAGACCTCCTGGGCCGCACCCGAGCCGCCGTACTCCGCTCCCTCACCCACCCCGCCACCACCACCCAACTGTCCCGCCGCGTAGGCATCTCCCTGGCCTCCACCTCAGAACACACCCGAGTCCTCCGCACCGCCGGCCTCATCACCACCCACCGAACCCAAGGCACCGCCCTCCACGCCCTAACCCCCACAGCCCACAACCTCCTCACCGGGGCATCCCGGGGCATCCAGGGGCAGATAGCAAAATCCACCCCGAACACCTGATTCCAGCGCTACAGTTGACATCGCCGAGGGACACGAGTCCCCCGGAAGTGAACCCGGCAGCCCTCCGGACGGTGGACGAGCCGGGTTTCGCGCTGTTCAGGGCACTTTGACCTGACAGAACGTGGCGACCGACTTCTTCCATTCACCGCCCCGTACCCAACTCCAGGCGACGGCGTCCGGGATCCAGAGCAGCGGGTCGCTCTTCGCCGCCAGCACATCCCACCGAAGCGTGTCATAACACCCGAACCGACGCGCCGCCTCCCGCAAGCACCTGCGATCGTGCTCGTAGGTCGAGTCGTCGCGCTCGATCACCAGGCGTTCCGCGGACGTCGCCGTGTCTCTGACGATCGCGTCGAGACACCGTTTGCGGGCCTCGTGAGAGTTCACACCGACCTGGTACAGGTCGACCAGCAGTCGAAAGTCCCTGACTACTTGCAGGATCTTCTTCCGTCGCTGGTTGCTCTCGGAGCGGAAGTGCAACCGCTCCTGCCCAGGCAACAGCAAGCTCCTGAGTGCCTTCCGATTGACCCCGACGTCGCCTGCCCGGCACTGCGCGGCAGCCATCAGGAAACCCTTGGACTTGATCTCGTCGACGAACACGTGGATCGGCATTACCCCGCCCTGTTGAGTGGCAAGGCATGAGCTTCACACGTGGAACGGCGACGGTGTGGGTGTGACACCGGGGCATCGCGGGGCATCCCGGGGCAGATCGGAAAGGCCGCAGATGCGCCTAAAACAAGGGGTCGGCGACCTCTGCCAGGGGCCGCCGGAGGAGATGATCCGGCGGCCCCCGGCGTGGGTTTAGTTGCGGTGGATGGTGAAGGTTGTGGTGGTGTTCTGGATGTCGGTGGTGTTGTTGGTGAGGGCCAGGTTGTTGAAGGTGACTTCGCCGCGGGCGGGGCCTTCGCCTGGTTCGGGGAGTTCGTTGGCCCAGATGGCGTAGCCGGACTTGGCGTCGAAGGCGTCGCCGGATTTGCGGGCGCCGGAGACCGTGGTGTTGGTGAAGACGGTGTCGGCGACCGGGAACAGCGGGTTTCCGCCGACGTAGTCGGTCTGGAACATGATCCCGGAGTAGGTCGGGTCGACGACGTCCAGGTCGGAGACGCGGATGCCCTGGAACACCTTCGTCGCCGAGTAGATCCACACCGCGGGGAACGTCTGGTTACCCCAGAAATGACCGCCGGACCGGACGACGGACGCGTTCTGGAACTGCGTCGGCGGGGAGGCGCCGAAGCCGTTCATCGGGATGCCGAAGTCCAGCGAGCTGATCGTGATCCCCGGATACGTGAGCATGTCCGCCGCGTACAGGTTCCGGAAAACGTTGTTCGTCCCGCCGTACACGGCGAACCCGGCGGCCCGCCAGGTGAGCATCGCCGACAGGTTCTCGAACACGTTGTCTCGGACCTCCCCGCCGCCGTTGTCCGTGGCGTTGAACAGCGCGAAGCTGTCGTCACCGGTCGAGCGCGCCTCGTTGTTGCTGACGGTGTTCCCGGACGACCCGTTCGTCATGTTGATGCCGTCGGCGAACGTGTCCCGGATCCGCGAGTTCTTGATCACCGAGTTGTCGGTGTTCGCGCCCCAGTACAGGCACATCTGGTGCTCGATCCAGATGTTGTCGATCGTCATGTTCGACGTGCCGGCGAAGTTGAACACCTTCCCCGGGCCGTCGTTGCGGCTGTCGTAGTTCCCGAAGTACGAGAACCCGCGGAACGTCGACCCGTTCGCCGACGACTGCGCGTCGAACCCGACGTCGGTGTTCGACTGGTTCTGCGGTGCGACGAACCGGGTGAACCACGGCCCGGCGCCGACGACCTGCACGGCCCGCCCGGAGACGTTGAACTTCGACGACGTCTGGTACTCGCCCGCCGGCAGGTAGACACCCTGCAGCGTGGTGTCCTGCCGCACCCGGTCGAGCGCGTTCTGCACGTCCTGCTGGGTGAACCCGTTCGGCGTCACGAAGCCAGCGCCCGGGTTCGGGACCGCGGTCACCGCCTCGGTGTCGAGGAAGTCGATCGAGTACGTCGTCCCGTTCGCCGGATCCTTCTGCAGCCGGATCTTCGTCCCGGCCGGGTAGGTCTGGTCGAGCATCAGGTTCGCTTCGTCGTAGATGTGCCGCGCCGGTCCCGAGCCGGGCGAGTTGTTCGGCGACGCCTCTGCGCCGTACAGCCAGGAGTACTTCGAGGTGAGCGGCAGCGACTTCGCGAAGGTCCCGTTCACGTAGACGCTGAGCGTCGACGACTGGCCGCCGCCACCGGCGGAGTCCGGGATCGAGAAGCGGGTGACGAGCGTGTTCGTCGCGGCCCGCGTGGTGAACTCGACGTACGCGCCGTTCGCGTTCAGCGTCACCGCGCGCCGTCCGGACGCCTCGCCGGCGAGGTCGCCGATGGTCCGGTTCGGCCCGATCACGGATGCGCCGCCGCCGACCGCGGCGTCCTCCGCCTCGAGGTGGTCGTAGGGCATGTTCGCGCCGCGACCGACGAACAGCGGCCGCTCACTCGTGTTGTTGGTCCGCTTCACCGGCAGCTCGTTCGCGTCGTCCGCCAGTACGACCCGCACCGTGTAGCGGCCGTTCGCCGCCGTCCAGTTGCCAAGAGCAACAGCCGGGGTGGTCGCACCGGCCGCGATCGACCCGTTGTACGCACCGGTCAGCGTCGTCACCACGGACGATCCGTTCAGCACGGTCAGCGTGATCCCGTGCGACCCGGAGGCCGAGGCCACGCTGCCTTGGTTCTTCACCGCCACGGAAAACGCGACGGAATTTCCGGCCGACGGATTTCCGGGTGTCCAGTTCACCGCGGCCGCCACCAGGTCGGAACTCGCCACCGGTGTCACGACCATCGGCCCGGACGCCTGCCCGGTGTTGTTCCCGTCGTTCTGCTCGATGACCGCGTTGGCCTCGTCGACCTTCGCGCTCAGCGGGTACGAGCCGGCGTCGCGCGTCCCGATCGACGCGCTCACCGTCGTCGACGCGCCGGCCGCGAGGGCGCCGACCGCCGCCGTACCGACCTTGGTCGCGCCGAGGTAGAAGTTCACGTCGGTCGCCGCGGATCCGCCGGTGCCGCCGTTGTTGACCGTCGCCCGGACGGTGATCGCGTCGGTCTCGACCGGCGACGTCGGTGTCCACGTCACGTTGGACAGCGTGAGGTCCGGGTTCGGCGCCGGGACGCCGAGCACCTGCAGCTCGGCCACCTGCCCGGCCGGGGCGCCGGTGTTCCCGGTGAAGTTCAGCCGTACGTCGGCCACCCGCGCGCTGACCGGGATCGTCACCGAGTTCCCGTTCGCCGGGTTGAAGTCGTACGCCGCCGAGGCGACGACCGTGGTGAAGGCCGAGGAACTCTGCTCACGCCCGAGGATCGAGAACGTCTGCGTCCGCGGCCCCCAGGCCGGATCCGGGTTCAGCCGGATCACGACGGAGCTGAGGTCCGCGTTCGCGCCGAGCTGCGTGGTGAGCGTCGCGGGGTTCGCGTTGCCCTCCCAGTAGGTCGTGACGTTGTCGTCGTTGGCGTTCGTCGCGACGTAGGTGTGCACGTACCCGGACGCGGTGATCGGCTTGTTCAACGCCAGGTTGCTGCCGGGACCGCCGCTGCCGTTGCGGGTGACCGTGTTGCTGTTCGCGGACTGGTTGCCAGCGGCATCTTTCGCGCGGACGTAGTACGCGATCGACACGTTGGCGGGCTGGCTGTCGGTGTACGTGAGCACGGTGCCGGCCACGCTGGTCCGCAGCTGACCGTTCGCGTACACGTCGTAGCCGGTGACGCCGACGTTGTCGGTCGACGCGTTCCAGGTGAGCTTGATCTGCCCGGCGCCGGGCTCGGTGAAGGCCAGGCCGCCCGGGGCGGTAGGGGCCTGGGTGTCACCGGTCGCCGGCCCGTAGACCTCGAGCTCGGACAGCTGCCCGGCCGGCCAGCCGGTGTTCGCGGTGACCCGGATCCGGACGTACCGCGTGGTGGCGGTTCCGTAGTCGACGGTCACGGTGTTGTTCGGCGGGCTGAACGTGCGCGCCGCGGCCGCGGACAGGTCGGTGAAGTTCTGCCCGTCGGTGCTGCCCTGGACCGCGAGGGTCTGGTCCCGGGCGCCCCAGTTCGCGGTCGGCAGCTTGAGCACGACCTGGTTGGTCGCGACCGAGGACCCGAGGTCGACCTGGACCCATTGCGGGAACGCGTTGTTCGCGCTCTCCCAGTAGCTGCTCTGGTTGCCGTCGGTCACGTTCGACGCGGCGTAGTTCTGGGTGCTGCTGCTGGCCGACGCGGTCTTGCCGGCGGCGAGGTTGGGGCCGGCAAGGACGGCGGCCTGCGCGGCCGGCGCCGGCCGGACCAAAGGTGCGGCCGCGAGACTCGCGGCCAGCAAGGCGGTCAGCAACCGCCATCGGGGGTTTCGCATGAGACCTCTCCTGGTGGGCGGGACAGGGAAGTGCCGCCGCACAGGGAGTTCAAAACTTTCGTGGGTTTGCTCAATTCTTGCGCGGCGATGGCTCATTGTTACGGCACCACTACGCGGGCGTCAACGGTTCGTGAACGACGAAAGGGCCGGCTCGCGCAGTGCGAGCCGGCCCTTTCGAGGACCGTCAGTGCTTGGCGGGACCCTCCGCGCCGGCGCCGGTCATCGAGCGGACCGAGAGCTCGTTGTACCGGGCCTCGCTGGACCGGTCCTTACCGAGGTACGTGCCGAGCACGCCGAACAGGAAGCCGAGCGGGATCGACACGATGCCCGGGTTCGACAGCGGGAACCAGGCGAAGTCGGCGTCGGTGATCATCGACGTCGGCTTGCCGGACACCACCGGCGAGAAGATCACCAGCACGACGGCCGAGATCAGGCCGCCGTAGATGCTCCAGGTCGCCCCCGCGGTGTTGAACCGCTTCCAGAACAGGTTGAACAACAGCGCCGGCAGGTTCGCCGAGGCCGCGACCGCGAACGCCAGCGCGACCAGGAACGCGATGTTCAGCTTCTGCGCCGGGATCGCCAGCGCGATCGACACCGCGCCGATCCCGATCGCCGCGAACCGCGCCACCCGCAGCTCCTGCTTCTCGGTCGGCTTCTGCTTGGCGATCACGTTCGCGTAGAGGTCGTGCGCGAACGACGACGACGAGGTCAGCGTCAGCCCGGCCACCACCGCGAGGATGGTGGCGAACGCGACCGCCGCGATCAGGGCGAGCAGGATCGCACCGCCGGTCGAGCCGGCGCCGCCGCCGACGGACTCGGCCAGCAGCGGCGAGGCGACGTTGCCCTTCGACTCGGCCACGGCCGAGCCCTTGCCGGTGTCCAGCAGCGCCGCGGCGCCGAAGCCGAGGGCCAGCGTCATCAGGTAGAACGCGCCGATCAGGCCGATCGCCCACTGCACCGAGCGACGCGCGGACCGCGAGTCCGGCACGGTGTAGAAGCGGATCAGGATGTGCGGCAGACCCGCCGTACCGAGAACCAGCGCGAGGCCCAGCGACAGGAAGTCGATCTGGCCGGTGAGGTCCTTGCCGTAGAGCAGGCCCGGCTGCAGGAACGCTTCGCCCTTCCCGGACTTCTCGGCAGCCGTGCCGAGCAGGTCGGAGAGGTTGAAATGGAACTTCACCAGCACCAGGAAGGTGATCAGCACCGTGCCGGCCATCAGCAGCACGGCCTTCACGATCTGCACCCAGGTGGTGCCCTTCATGCCGCCGATCGTCACGTAGATGATCATCAGCGCGCCGACCAGGACGATCACGCCGGCCTTCAGACCCTCGCTCTTGACCCCGAGCAGCAGGCCGACGAGCGAGCCCGCACCGACCATCTGGGCCAGCAGGTAGAAGATCGACACCACGATCGTGGAGGTCGCGGCCGCGGTCCGGACCGGCCGCTGCCGCATCCGGAACGCCAACTGGTCGGCCATCGTGAACCGGCCGGAGTTCCGCAGCAGTTCGGCGATCAGGAGCAGCGCCACCAGCCAGGCCACCAGGAACCCGATCGAGTAGAGGAAGCCGTCGTACCCGTAGAGGGCGATCGAGCCGGAGATGCCGAGGAACGACGCCGCGGACATGTAGTCGCCGGAGATCGCGAGGCCGTTCTGCGCGCCGCTGAACGAGCGCCCGCCGGCGTAGTAGTCGGCCGCGGTCTTGTTCTGCCGGGACGCCCACCAGGTGATGTACAGCGTCACGGCGACGATCGCGGTGAACAGCGAGATGGTCAGCGTACGGTTGCCCGGCTCAGCGGCCAACGGGAGGGCGAGCGGGACGAGCAGCGCGTTCACCGGCGACGCTCCCTCTTGTACTTGGCGTTCAGGCCGTGGGCGAGCGGGTCGAGCTTGCGGTTGGCGAACCGCCCGTACAGGGCCGCGATGAAGAACGTCGACACGAACTGCAGCAGGCCGAAGACCAGCGCGACGTTGATGTGCGAACCGCCGATCTTGTGGCTCATGAAGTCCCGCGCCCAGTTGTTGCAGGCGACGTAGGCCAGGTACCACGCCATGAAGGCGATCGTCCAGGGCACCACGAAGTTCCGGTAGCGCCGCTTCAGCTCCTTGAAGTCGGCCGCGTCGTGGACCGCTTCGTACGCGCGGGCGTCCCGCTCGTGCACCACTTTCTCGTCCATGAGTTCCCCTTCACTGGACCGAACAGGTGCACGTTAGCCGCAAGTCGCGCATTTGTGACCTACTGCAACCAAAAAGTTCTCAGAGGTGCGGGGCGACCGGGCCGTCGATCGTGCGGCGGTAGTTCGCGAACTCGCTCGGGTGGGTGCGGAAGCAGCCGGTGAAGTACGGCATCCGCAGCGGCTCCGGGGGCCGGGCGGTGTGCTCGTAGATCAGGTCGATCTGGTCCAGGACCTGGTCACGCCGGGTCTCCTTCAGGACGGCGACCCGCGAGTGCGACCGGGCCAGCTGCCGCAGGCCGTTGCGGTCGAGGTCGTGCCAGTGCCGGAAACGGGCCTGCTCGATCATCGTGAACAGGTTCGACTGCTCCAGGATCGGCGCCGGGTCGAACCGGTCGCTGCCGCCGAACCCATCGCCCTGCATCACCTGGAAGAGCCGGCGGACCCATGGCACCACGGTGTCGGCGTTGTTCCAGAGCAGGCCGAGGACGCCGTTCGGGCGCAGCACCCGGGCGATCTCCGGCAGCGCGCGGGCATGGTCGAACCAGTGGAAGGCCTGTCCGACGATCACCGCGTCCACCGACGCGTGCGCGAGCGGGATCGACTCCGCGGCGCCGACCATCGTGTCGATCCCCGGCCGCCGGCGGCAGATCTCGAGCATCTCCTGCGAGGGGTCGACGGCGATCACGTCGTGGCCGAGCCCCGCGGCGACCGCGGCCAGCTTGCCGGTGCCGGCGCCCAGGTCGAGCACCTGCAGGCCGCGGCCCGGGCCCAGGATCCAGATCAGCGCCTCGGCCGGGAACGTCGGCCGGCCGGCGTCGTACGCGTCCGCGACGGCGCCGAACGACGTGGCCCGCGCGGCGTGCGCGCTGGTGTCCGGGGCTGCGGCGGAGTCCCCGGCCGGATCATTGGTGGTCATCACCGTAAATCATGCCGTAGCAGACAGCGGGAAGCCTGCTACTCGCCGAGTTTCTTCTGTTCGATGTGCGCGTTCAGCGCGGCCAGCTCCGGGTGCTCGTCCAGGATCGCGACCAGCTCGGCGCAGCCCAGCCGGGTCGCGTCGAAGTCCTCGATGAGGGCGTCGAGCAACTTCCAGTCGTCCGCGGTGTCGAGGGTCAGCCGGTACTGCGCTCCACCGCCGGACCAGGGCAGGTTCAGCAGGCGCATCTCGCCGGACCGGTTCTGGTGCAGGTACGGCGTGACGTGCTCGCGGTCCGCCTTGAGCGTGGCCTTCGCCTCCGCGTCGTACAGCCGGGCGGTCGAGAAGATCTCGAAGTCCATACCGCGCGGGTAGGTTCGCTCGAGACAGTTCGAGATGTACAGGTCGGGGTCGTTCTCGGCGCGCCACCGATCGACGCCCGCGGCAACGATCTCCGGATCGATCAGCGGGCAGTCGGAGGTGACCCGGACGAGGGCGTCCAGGTCGTGCTCGCGGGCGGCGCCGGCGAACCGGCTGAGGACGTCGTCCTCGCTGCCGCGGAACACCGGGATGCCCAGCTCCGCGCACAGCTGGGCGACCAGGTCGTCGTTGAAGTTCGTGGTGGTCGCGACGATCACCGGCAGGCCGGTGCGGCCCAGCCGGTCGAGGTGGTGCTCGAGGTACGAGCGGCCGGCGACGGCCAGCAGGACCTTGGCCGGCAGCCGTGTACTGGTCACGCGGACCTGTGTGACGATGCCGATCTTCAGCTGTTCCATCGGAACATCTCCCGGATTTCTGCGGGTCCGGCGACGTGGTCGACGCCCAGTTCGGTGTCGGTGAACTCACGGGCGACCGCGGCCGGTACGTACGGCTGGTCCATCTCCGGCCACAGGCGCTTGATCCGCGCCTGACCGCCGAACGACGGGTGCTCGTTCTCCAGCACCATGGGATCACCGTAGACCCCGGCGCCCAGCCCGAGCGAGGCGCCGTACAGAACGGCGGAGCTGAGCCGGTTGGAGGCGACCCGCTCGTGCCTGCGCAGCTCGCGCAGTTGCTTGAGCAGGAACTTGGCGTCGGTACGCCGCCAGTGCAGGCCGCGGTAGCCGTGCGTGATGACCCGGAACCCGGCGTCCTTGTAGACGTTGCGGATCGCGGGCTTCTCGTATTCGTTCCAGTACAGGCAGACGGTCACCGGGCCGGTCTCGTGCTCGTTGATCGAGGCAACGATCCGGCCGTGGTCGCCGAGCACATGCTGGCCCTCCCAGCCGTGGAACGGGTAGAAGATGGTGCCCTTGGCCCGCTTCTCCGGGGTCGCCAGCTCGGGGTGGGTGCGCAGCAGGTACAGCCAGACCGAGCCGATCACCGAGTAGTTGCGCAGGCCCAGCGCGTGGCCGCGGCGGCGGACGCTGTCGGACCAGACGAACTTCGGCATCCCGGGCGCGAAGTTCGTGCCGTGCGCGAAACCGTCGAGGATGTTCCAGCCGTGCTGCAGGTAACCCCAGATGCGCGGCGGTTCCGGGAGGCCGGCGTACGTCGCCATGATGTTGGCGTGGCCGTAGAAGTGGTTGGCGTGGTGCATCAGCGCCGCCGGACCTTCCGCAGGACCCGCTCGAGCCGACGGCGGATCACCCGGGCGGGGTTCATGACCGCGTGACCGACACGGTACGGCCGGGACCGGCGGATTCCGCTGACCGTGCCCTCGAAGAGGATCGCGCGGGCGCTGGCGTGCGCGAGTTCGTCGGCGAGGCGGGCAACCGTGGCGAGCTGCTCGGCGCTGCCGCGCGGGCGGATCACCTCTTCCGGGCTGAACTCCTGCTCCGGCACGGTGATCCCGGCCATCGCCGCGAGCCGTCCCGTCAACGCGTGTGAGTCGGCGGCCGCGGGCCATGGTTGCCGCGAGCCACCTTCCAGCGTGCGCTGTGCGAACCGCCGAAGGTGCTCGACGACGTCCAGCTCCTGCGGCTCCCCGAACAGCCGGTACGTCGACCCGTCGAAGATCACGTTGTCCGGCGAGCCCGCACCGCCCGCACCCAACCAAGCCACGTAGCCGGGAATCACCCGCCGAAGCTCGGCCTGGTCGTCAGCGCGCAGGGCCAGCAGAAGGTGCTCCTCCAGCAGAACACCTTCGCCTGCGGGTACGACGCCTTCGGGCAGGACGGCAGGTCCCTCGGCGCCGACCAAGAAGTACCACGCAGGCGCGAGCTCGAACGCGAGCTCCGCTGCAGCCGCGTCGAGTACCACCCGGTAAGGATCCATCAGCACGGGACCTTCGTTGCACGCAGCAACGGCCCGCGCTGCGACCACCGCCGCGAATCCCTCGACCGAGCTGACCGCGACCTCGGCCCGAACCAGCGACGGAAAGACCGCATACGCCCGCCCCCACACCTGCGCGGCGTCCGCGGTGGTCCCGGCGACCCACGTGGTCCCGGCGTCCTCGGCGATCACCGGCGTCCTGGCGACACCGGTGGGTTCGGCGGTGTTGAAGCCGGCTGCTTGGAGGGCCGTCAGCAGCGGCTTGAGGCCGGCTGGGGCGCGGTCCGCGGTGTCCCGGGCCCAGTCCTCGTCGCGCGGAAGCGCGGCGGTGATGTCCGGCTGGATCAGTCGGTCGAACCCGAAGGTGTTGGTGGCACCGAGCAGTAGTCGCCCGCCGGGCCGGAGCCGGCCGCGGAGGCGGTCCAGCGCGTCCGCCCACGGGAAGTTCGCCGTGTCGGGTCCGACCAGCCGCTCCAATCCGTCCAGCGCCACGATCACGTCGTACGACTCACCTTCCGCGGCGGCGAAGCGGTCGACGGAGCCGCAGAAGACCTGCCCCTTGACGCCGTCGAGCAGTTCGGCGAGTTCCTCCGCGTCCGGCGCGGAGCGGACCAGCAGATCGGCGGACGCCACCTGGGAGGCGACAGCCGACACCAGCTCGACGGCGTGCGGACCGGCGAGCAGGACGGCGTCATCGGCGGTAAGGCTGGCGGCCAGGAGTGCCGCGGCCGCGGGTCCGGCAGCCGCCGGACGGGCGTCGCCCGGCCGCAGATCCGACCAGTTGAGCATCTCCCCGCCGATCAGGTTCGATCGGGTCACCGCCGGCCTCCGGAGATGCCGAGTCGCTCAGAGTCGAGTGGAATCCGGGCGGTCGAGCGACGCCTCAGGATTTGTCGGTGGTGCATGGAATGGTGCCTTCTGTGAGTCGTTACCGCCTGAACCCCACCATGAAACAGGTTGATGGGCTGCTCAAACACTGTGAGCATGCCAGATACCTGTGGAACCTTGCGCTGGAGCAGTGGGGTATGTGGGTTCGGGAGCGGGGTCCCACGCCAGGTTTCGTTGAGCAGTGCCGTCAATTGACCGAAGCGCGCGTGGCGGAAGCCTGGCTCGCGGAGGGCTCGCAGACCGTGCAACAGCAGGCCCTCCGGGATTTCGACCAGGCCAGGAAGAGGTACTTCGACGGCGCGAATCGGCGACCGACGTGGCGAAGGGCGGGCGTGCACGAAGGTTTCCGCATCGTCGGCCCGGCGGCTCAGCGGGTTGAGAAGCTGAACCGGAAATGGGGACGGGTGCTCGTCCCGAAGGTCGGATGGGTGAGGTTTCGGTTGACCCGGGCGCTGCCGGCGGCGAAGTCGTACCGGATCACGCTGGACCGGGTCGGCCGCTGGCACATCGCGTTTGCCGCCATCCCGCGCCAGGTTACGGGTCCGGGTACCGGTGGGGTTGTCGGAATCGACAGAGGCACCGTGGTGTCGGCTGCCCTGTCCACTGGGGAACTGTTGTCCTGCCCCGGGCTCACGAGGCGGGAACGGGCGCGCGTGGAGCAGTTGCAACGCGGTCTCGCTCGCTCGACACGAGGCGGAAGTCGGCACGCAAAGATCAAGGCGGCCATCGCTCGGCTCAGGGCCCGCGAAGTGGACCGCCGGACGAACTGGGTCGAGCACACGACCACCGATCTCGCGCGGCGGTTCGACGTGATCCGGGTCGAGGACCTCAAGATCCGTGCGATGACGACGTCGGCGAGGGGCACGATCGAGCAGCCCGGTCGACATGTGCGCCGAAAGGCCGGACTGAATCGAAGTATCCTCGCCAGCGGTTGGGGCAAGTTGGTGGCTCGGCTGGAGCAGAAGGCGCCTGGGCGCGTCGAGAAAGTGAGTCCTGCATACACATCGTTGATCTGCAGTCTCTGTGGGCACTGCGCGCCGGAAAGTCGCGAGAGCCAAGCGATCTTCCGCTGCGTCGTCTGCCGATATCAGCTCAACGCGGATGTGAATGCGGCCCGCAACATCGCGGCCGGACGGGCCGTGATTGCACGCCGAGAGACCAGTGTCTCTGCGAAGCGTGAACCTCAACCTGCTGCCTCCCCGTAGCTGGGCTGGAATCCGGGCTCCCGAGGACCCGGAGGACGTCAAGTTAGCCAATCAGGTTCAAGAGTGTTTCGATCACCCGGTCGACGTCACTGTCGGTGAGGTCCGGGAAGAGCGGGAGGGAGAGTTCCTCGGCGTAGAAGCGTTCGGCGTTCGGGCACTGGCCGCGCCGGTAGCCCTGGTGGGCGAAGACCGGGTGCCAGTAGACCGGGATGTAGTTGACCTGGACGCCGATCCCCGCCGCGCGCATCGCCTCGAAGACCTCGCGGCGCCGGCCGCCGAGCACGCGGACCGGGTACAGGTGCCACATCGGGTCGACGCCGGCCCGCTGCACCGGCGTCCGCAGGCCGTCCACGTCGGCGAACGCCGCGTTGTAGCGCGCAGTGATCTCCGCCCGGCGGCGCTTGAACTCGGCGAGCCGGCGCAGCTGGGACAGGCCGAGCGCGGCTCCGAGGTCGGTCAGGCGGTAGTTCACGCCGTACTCGTGGACTTCCTGGTGCCAGGGCCCTTCGTCGGTGAGTTCGAAGCGGGACGGGTCGCGGACCAGACCGATGAAGTGGAACTCGTGGGCGCGTTGGGCCACGGCCGGGTCCTTGCAAACGACCGCGCCGCCCTCGCCGGTGGTCAGGTTCTTCGTCGGGAAGAAGGACATCGTGGTGACGTCGGCGAGGTCGCCGACCGGGTGGCCGTACGCCGAACCGCCGACGGAATGCGCCGCGTCGGCCAGTGTGCGAGCGCCCACTCGATCGGCCAGGGTCTGCAGCGCCGGGTAGTCGGCGGCTTGACCGGCATAGTCGACCGCGGCGATGACCTTGGTCTGCGGGGTGAGGGCGGCGGCGACAGCATCAGGGTCGAGGAGGGCGGTGTCCTCCTGGATGTCGGCGAAGACGACCTTCGCGCCGAGCATCGCGGCGCAGGAGGCGGTCGCCACGAAGGTCATCGGGGTGGTGACGACCTCGTCGCCGGGGCCGAGGCCGAGTGCGGCGTAGGCGATGTGGAGCGCCGCCGTACCCGACGTACAGCTCACCGCGCGGTGGCCGCCGGCCAGTTCGGAGATCGCCTGCTCGAACGCGGTGACCGCGGGACCGGTGGTCAGCCAGTCGCCGCGCAGTACGGCGCTGACCGCCTCGATGTCCTCCTCCGCGATCGACTGGCGCCCGTACGGCAACACGTCAGACGTCGCTCTCGAGGATCTTGCGGATCTCCTCGATCGAGTACCACTGGTCGTTGGTGTCGGAGGCGTAGTGGAAGCCGTCCGGCACGGGCGTCCCGTCGGCCGGCGGCTGGTAACCCCAGGTGGCGAGATCCGGCTGGAGCACGAAGCGGTTGCCGAGCGCGAGCGCACGGCGGCCTTCCTCCGGACTGATCATTTCCTCGTGCAGCTTCTCGCCGGGGCGCAGGCCGACGTCGTGCATGGCCGCGCCGGGCGCGATCGCCTCGGCCAGGTCGGTCACCTTCATCGACGGGATCCGCGGCACGTACAGCTCGCCGCCGGTCATCAGGTCGAACGAGTCGACCACGAACTCGACCGCCTCGGGCAGCGTGATCAGGAACCGGGTGCAGCGCAGGTCGGTGATCGGCAGCGGCTGGCCGCTCAGGTGCAGCGCGCGGAACTTCGGGATGATCGAACCCCGGCTGCCCATCACGTTGCCGTACCGGACGACGCTGAAGCGGGTCTCGTACGCGGCCGCGTAGTGGTTGCCGTTGATGAACAGCTTGTCCGCGGTGAGCTTGGTCGCGCCGTACAGGTTGATCGGGCTGGACGCCTTGTCCGTGGACAGCGCCACGACCCGCTTCACGCCGGAGTCGATGGCCGCCTCGATGACGTTCTGCGAGCCGACCACGTTGGTCTGGACGAACTCCCACGGGTTGTACTCGCCGCTGTCCACCTGCTTCAGCGCGGCCGCGTGGACGACGTAGTCGACCTTGTGCATGGCCCGGTTCAGCCGGGCGCGGTCGCGGATGTCACCGATGAAGAACCGCAGCCGCGGGTCGTCGCCGAACGACTGCCGGACCTCCCACTGCTTCAGCTCGTCGCGGCTGAAGACGATGATCCGCCGCGGGTTCAGATGGGTCAGCGCGTGCCGTACGAAGCTCCGGCCGAACGACCCGGTACCTCCGGTGACCAGGATGTCGGAGCCGGTAAGAATTGACACGCGAGCGGGACCCTTCTGACGGACAGTTCCGAACCGCACACACGCGGTGCGGACCTCGAAACAATAGCTGCCCGATTCCGGGCCTCCTCAATCCACCGTCTCAGCACCGCATCATCAAACGTACGCTGGGCGGCGTGAAACGCGTCGGGGTGCGGTGTGATGTCGGGCCGGGCCGGGGGATCGGGCATGTGATGCGCTGCCTGGCTCTCGCGGAGGAGGTACGGCGGCGCGGGGCCGAGTTGGTGTTCGTGTGCGACGCGCACACCGTGCCGTGGGCGGCGGAGCAGATCGCCGCCCGCGGGATCCCGGTCGAGCGCGCCGTGTGGAGCCCCGACGAACACGTGGAGCTCTTCAATCGGCTGAAGCTCGACGGGGTCGTCTTCGACTCCTACGACCTCGACGCGTCGGTCTATCCGGCGGTCAGGGCGTGCCTCCCGACGCTCGCGATCGTCGACGGCGACTTCCGCGGCGCCGCGGCGGACGTGCTGGTCGACCAGAACCTGGCCGCCGAGCTCCACCACCCGGACCTGCCGCGGGATGCCGTCCGTCTCGCCGGCCTGCGGTACGTGATGATCCGCGACGAGATCCTCGACCACCGGCCCGCCGCCCCGCCGGATGACCGTCCCAGCGTCGTACCGCGGGTGTTCGCGTTCTTCGGCGGCACGGACGCGTTCGGCGCCGGGCCGTACGTCGCCCGCGCCCTGGCGGCGACCGGTCTGCCGTTCGAGGCCACCGTGGTCGCGCCGGCGCCGGATCTGGCCGCGCAGCTCGCCGCGGTCGAGCTGCAGCCGAACCAGCGGCTCGACGTCATCGGGCCGACGGATCAGCTGGCGTCTCGCGTCCGCGAGGCCGATCTGACCATCAGCGCCTCGGGTACGTCGACCTGGGAGCTGCTCTGCCTCGGGGCGACCGCGGCGCTGGTGTGCGTGGTCGACAACCAGGTCATGGGCTACGAGCGTGCTGTCGACACCGGCGCGGCCGCCGGGCTCGGCTTGTTGAGCGCGTTGCAGCAGGACAGTTCGTCGGCGGACCAGGTGCTCAAGCGGTTGCTCAGC
Organism: Kribbella sp. NPDC003557; assembly: GCF_040610805.1. Classification (NCBI taxonomy): domain Bacteria; kingdom Bacillati; phylum Actinomycetota; class Actinomycetes; order Propionibacteriales; family Kribbellaceae; genus Kribbella; species Kribbella sp. NPDC003557. The sequence continues at coordinate 477,294 of NZ_JBEXMY010000002.1, read as the reverse complement.
GATCCGGCTGAGCGTGGCCGGTTGGCGAGAGCAGGCTGGCAGCTGGTCGACGGCCGCGGGCGTGAGCGAGTCGCCGACGCGCTGCTGGGTCTCACCTGAGCTCGTAGATCGTCGCGTCCAGCGTGGCGTGCCGTAGGCGGACGTAGTTCCGGAGCGCCGGCGACACTGTGCCGGCCCTGTTGTCGGCGTACAGCCAGCGCACCCCGGCCTGCCGCAGTCGCTCGATCGCGGCGGGTGTGGGCGCCTTGAACGCGAGGTCGTTGGCGATCAGCTCCTCGCGGTTCCAGTACGGGATGAGACTCGGGTTGCCGTCGTTCTCGAGGGCGATCCGGTTCGCCTGGTTGGAGTACGACCAGCCCTCGATCAGCACCGGTCGCTCGGACAGCGCGGCGAGCCAGAAGTGCCGGCTGTCGCACAGGCCGTCGCGTTCGATGATGCAGTGCGCGTTCGTCGCGACCAGGTCGCCCGGCGCGCTGTTCCGCCGCAGCCACTGTGCCGCGCCCGCCTCGGCCGCCGTCGCGCCGCCGCGGAACGGATGGGCGAAGACCAGGTTCGAGGCCTTGTCCGACACGAATCCCTGCAGCGGGACGAGGGCCGCGCCGATCATGCAAGCCGCGACGGCCGCACCGACCAAGGCGACGAGGAAGCTCCCCGGTCGCCGGGCCAGTTTCCAGCCGACAGCCACCAGCACTGCGACAGCCGCCACGGCAACAGCGGTCCACACCCACGGGCCCTTGATGCCGCGCAGGTCGGTCGACTGCGAGCGCGCAACCGCCAGCGCGATCAGGCCGCCAAGCCCGGCAACGCCGACGAGCACCACGGCCCGCCGGTCCCCGAGCCGCCCCACCAGGTTCGCCAGGCCGACAGCCGCGAGTACGGCGACGACCGGGAAGGCCGTGCGCAGGAAGTACAGCTGGCTGACCCCCGACTGGGTCGTCAGCACCGTGCCCAGTAGCCCGGCGACCGCGACCCCGGCGAGGAACACCGCACCGGTGTCGCGCCACCGCCGGCCGAGGAAGAACAGCCCCGACGCGGCCAGCGCCCAGCTCAGCAGAGTCGTTGCCCCGGACAACAACTGGGCGTGCGGGTTCGACACCAGCATCGGGTACGGCGCCAGCTGGACGAACGTCTCGAACGGCTTGATCCGCGTCCCCCAGGTGCTGCCGCCGAAGATCGCGATCAACGCGGCCACGAACACCGCGAGCGACAGCAATCCGCCGAGGAACGCCGGCCGCGTGCTCTTCCGCGCCAGCCCCAGGTGCAGGAACGCGAAGGCGAAACCGATGCCGACCAACGGCAGGATCGTCGACTTCGACCCGGCCGCGATCAACGCGAGCAGGACGAGCAGCACCCACCGGCTCCGCGGTCTGCCGTCGGCCCGCAGCAGGTCCATCGCCACCACGCAGAACGCCAGCGTGATCAGGACCCCGAGGTTCTGCGTCGGGCTCAGGTACGCGGCCACGGCGGTCGAGATCCCGCCCAGCCCGGCGCTCGCGAGCGGCTGCACGGCGCCACCGATCCCGGCGACGAACACCGCCAGCGGCCCGGCCCACGTGGCACCGGACTCGGAGGTCGGCGCCAAGCGGCTGGTCAGCGCGAACACCAGCCCGCAGCCCGCGAGGAACAGCGGCAACCAGCTCAGCGCATGAATCAGATCGGTCAGGTCGATCCGCGTCCCCCACTGGGTCGCGGCGGTCGCCTGGTGGAAGAACGTGTGGTACTTCATCGGCTCGCCGCCGAGCCACAGCGTCGAGATCGGTACGTCGTACTTCGCGCTCGCCGCGAGAGCCTGCTGGAAGGCGAGGTCGGGATAGGCGCGGAGCGGATCGGTGTACGCCGGCAGGAACTGACCCGGCCCACGCCGGTACACGATCAGCAGCACGACCGCGGTCGACGCGGCGAGCAGCCAGGCCTGCGCCGGACGCACCGGTCGCTCGACCCGCCGCCACACCCGGGCTCGGGCGTCGCTGTCCACGAATGCGATCACTAGGACGACCGGGGCCCAGACCCACGACCACGCCTGCAGCCCGATGGACGCGCTCGCCAGGTAGACCAGAACCTGGCCCGCCGTCCCGACCGCGAACCCGGCGGAGAGGTCCTCCACGAGGTTGCGTCCGTATCCGCCGATCAGCCGCCAGAGCGCGAACCCGGGCAGCGCGACCGCGATCGCTGTGAACAGCACGAACCGGACGACCTCGAAGACCGTCGCCTGCAGCGCGAGCAGGACGATCGCCAGCACCACGACCGAGAGCCCGGCGACCAGACCGGACAGCGAAGGCCCCGCGGTCCGCGGCCCCCGCCGCCTCGCTTTCGCGCGCATGTCGTAACAGTAATGTGAAATCAGTCGCGCCACGAATGCAACGTGTCACTCCCCGTGAAGCCGGGAGGCCGGCGATGGCCTAAGCTCGACGGCCTATGAGTTGGTACGACGCGCTGGAGACCGGTGAGCTGACCGTGCGGCCGTCCGTGGATGCGGCGAAGCGGTTCGGGGTCTCGATCGACCGGATGTCGGTGTCCGCCTCGGCCGGGACGCCGCTCGCCGACGTGCTGGCCGCGGTCGAGAAGTCGACGGCCGACGTCATCGTGTTGCGCTACCCGGCGCGCGAGACCACCTGGTTCGCAGCGCTCGCGGCCGGCCCGCGCCGGGCGCTGCTGGCCGACACGGTCACCGGCTGGGCGCTGCCCGTGGGCAAGGGCCGCAGGCCCGCGCCGCTGGCCGGTTTCACCGCGCAGCTCGAGCCGGAGGTCGACGACGACCTGGTGGACGACCTGGTCGCGGACGTCTTCGGCGACTCCGGCAACCACTACTGCGCCGACCCCGTGTTCGACCGGGCGCTCGCGCTGGCCGGCCGGCAGGAGTGGGCCCGGCGGCGGATCGGCGTGGCGGGCGCCGTCGTCCTGCGCGGCCCGGACCGGCGGGTGCTGGCGCTGGCGGCCGTCGACGAGCAGCGCTCGTGGACCGAGATCCAGCTGGCCGGCGTCGTGCCGGCCGAGCAGGGCCGCGGCCGGTACGGTCACCTGCTGGCCGCGATCGAGGACACCTGTACGACGCGGCGCCTGGTCGTCAGCACCCAGGCGCATCAGATCGGCATCCAGCGGATCTGGTCCCGGTACGGGTTCGAACCTGTGCATAACCTCCTGACGGTCCACCTCGTTGCCGCTACGTAGATCTTTGCCGCCGCATCGATCTTGGCGACCGCGAGGGAGGGCACACCGGAGTGACGCCGCGGTTGAGCGTTGTGGTGCCCTTCTACGGCGTCGGCGAGTATCTCGGTGACTGCCTGGACTCGATCGCGCGGCAGGCGTGGTCCGACTTCGAGGCGATCCTCGTCGACGACGGCTCGCCCGACGACAGCGCTGTCGTCGCGAAGGAGTTCTGCACCCGGGACCCGCGGTTCCGGCTGATCCAGCAGGACAACGCCGGCCCCGGTCCGGCCCGGGACGCCGGGATCCGCGAGGCCACCGGTGAGTACCTGGCGTTCGTCGACGGCGACGACCTGGTCTCGCGGTACGGCTTCGCCGCCCTGGTCCGGACCCTCGACCGCACCGGCTCGGACTTCGCCGGCGGCAACGCGCGGCGGTTCAACAACAGCTTCGGGGTCCGGCCGTCGTGGCTGCACAAGCAGCCGTTCGCGCGGGTCCGGCACGCGACGCACGTCACCGAGTTCCCCGATCTGGTCCTGGACCGGATGCTCTGGAACAAGGTCTACCGCCGGTCGTTCTGGACCGAGCACGGCTACACGTTCCCGCCGATCCGCTACGAGGACTATCCGGTCGCGCTCAAGGCGCATCTGGACGCGGTCACCGTGGACACCATCACGCAGGCCGTCTACTACTGGCGCGAGCGGGAGTCCGGCGAGTCGATCACGCAGCAGAAGTTCCAGCTCGGCAACATCCGGGACCGGGTGACGTCGGCCGGGATGGTGATCGACCTCGTCGAGGACGCCGTACCGGTGGTCCGCCGGCGGACGCACGCGCACCTGGCGCAGATCGACGTCCTCACGCTGATGTCCGCGTTCGGCACGGTCCCGCCCGAGGACGAGCAGGCGCTCGTCGACCTGTCCCGCGAGCTGCTCGGCCGGCTCGACAAGGACGTCCTGGCGGCCACCCACCGGTACGACCGGATCCAGCACGCGGCGCTGCGCTCCGGCGACGTCGAGTTGCTCCGGCGCCTCGCCGTCTTCCGGAACTCGGGCGGCCTCCGCGGCGGGGCGCGCGCCGTGCAGCGGGCCTGGCGGCTCGAGTACAACTATCCGGGGCTCGGTGAGCCCGTCGTGCCCCAGGCGCTGTACAAGCTGCGCGACCAGGATCTGACGCTCGCGACGAGCGTCCGCGAGGTCAGCTGGATCGACGGCAAGCTGTCGGTCAAGGGCACCGCCGAGATCCGTCACCTGGAGACGTTACGTACGTCGACCCTCGAGATCGCACTCACCGTCGGCAAGACGACGTACCCGCTGGACGTCCGTCGGTACGACGCGTTGGACCTGCACGGTGACAAGACACTCGTCGGGTTCGAGGTGCTGCTCGACCAGGACGTGCTCGGCCAGTGCACGGGCGCACCGGCGCACTTCGAGGTGCGGATGCGGTCGGGACGGCGCGAGCGGAAGGGCATGCTCGGCGGTCAGGGGCCGGGGAGCCCCGGGTGGCCGCCCGGCGCCTGGATCGACCCGGCGAACTGGATCCAGCCCGGGCCCGGGACGCGCGGCTGGTTCTCGCTGCGGCGGCTGACGGATCCGTGCCGGCTGACCTCGGTCGAGCAGACCGGCGACGAGCTGGTGCTGCATGGCACGGCGTCGTTCGACGACCCGGAGCTGTACCTGAGCCGGCCGGTCGTCGGTGGCGAGGCAGAGATCCCGCTGGAGATCGACGGGCGTGACTTCACCGCGCGGGTGCCGGTGCGGGACATCCTCGCCGCGGCGAACCACGACGACCCCTTCGGCCAACGCACGACGCGGGTGTTCCGCGTCCGCGGGCCCGAGGGCCAGCAGCGCGTGCTGTTGTGGACCGCGGGCGACGCGGCGGTGTCGCGGGTTGTGGACGAGCGGGTGGTCACACTCACCCGCTCGACCGGCGGCTACGTGAACCTGCACGAGTCACCGATCCGCACGACCGCCGGCCGCGCTGTGATCGACGGCGACACGCTGGTGGTGAGCGGCTCGGAGAACAGCGACGTGACGTTCAGCTGGCGGCGGTATCTGGCCGACTCCGACGAGCACCTCGACGTCGCCTGCCGCCGGACCCGGACCGCGGACGGCTGGTCCGCCACGGTCGACGTCGCCGCGCTGATCCCGGTGACCGCGGTGCAGGTCTCCGTCGACCCGCTGGCGGCGCTCGCCGACTGGATCCTCTTCGCAACATCCGCGGACGGGACCGCGCACGCCGTCCAGTGTGAGCCGTTCCTGTGCAGCCGGTTGCCGTTGGCAATCACTCACGAGAGCCACGCGCTCGCCGTCCGACCCCACGCCGGCACTCTGCATGTCGAGGTGCGCTGATGCATCACCACAACCACTACTACGGCCAGACGCACATCCTGTCGCGGTACGCCGGGTTCGATTTCGACCACCCGCCGCGGCTGCGGGGGTACCTGCAGCACGGGTGGAACATCGGCTGCGGGTGGAACCCGGTGCACGAGTTCTACGACGGCGCCTGGCGGTTCACCTGGAGCGACGCGCCCAGACGCCGCGGGCACGCGCTCGGCCGGCGGAACTACCACAGCATCGGCGCCCCGTTCCTGTACCTGACGGAGCTCGAGCCGGAGCCCGCGGAGCCGGTCGAGCGCGAGGGAACGCTGTGGTTCCTCTTCCACGGATGGGAGGGCGGCAAGATCCACGGCGACCACCAGCGGCTGATCGACGAGATCCGCGAGACCGAGCCCGGCCCGGTGACGTTCAGCCTGTACTACACCGAGTACGACCGGCCCGAGGTGCGCGGGTTCTACGAGGACGCGGGCTTCCGGGTGGTGTCGTTCGGGCGCCGCGGCTTCTCGTACGAGGGGACCGACCGGCGGTTCCTGTTCAAGCAGCTGGCCGAGCTGCGCAAGCACAAGCGGGTGGCCGCGAACCGGCTGTCGACGGCGATCTTCTACGGCGTCGCGGCCGGGTGCGAACCGGCCGTGTACGGCGACCCGATGGAGATGGACGGCGAGAACCCGCTGTTCGGCGGTCAGGGCCGGATCGAGCGGCTCTGGCCGGAAATGCTCGGAAAGACCGTCGACCTGGACGCCGCCCGGGCGACCGCCGACCTGGAGCTCGGCAGGCCCTGGATGATGCCGCCCGCGGAACTGCGGTCGCTGTTCGATTGGAGAGAGCGTGTCTGAGGTTCAGGTGGTCCGGGGCGAGATGCAGCCCTGGACCGATCACACGACGCCGCGGCCGGCGCTTGCCGCGCTGCTCGCCGACGTCGTCCCCGCCAACCGGCGGACGCTGATCCTCGGGCCGCATGCTCCGCAGCTGGTCGAGGCGGTGCTCGCGCACTCCGCGGACGTGACGATCCTGGTCCGCTCGGTCGCCGACGCACAGCGGCTGGGCGAGGACTTCGGTCCGTGCCTGCAGGTGATCGCGGGCGCGCTGGACGGGCTGCAGGTCGAGCCGTACGACGTGATCATCGCGAGCGACGGGCTGGACCGGGTGCTGGGGTACGACAGCGCCGACCTGTCGTGGACCGCACGCCTGGCGGCGCTGCGCGCACTGGCCGGCCCGGGCGCGGTCGTCGTCCTCGGGCTGGAAAACGAGTTCTCGCTGGTCAACCTGCTGGACAGCAGGCCCGCGCACGAGCGCCACGGCGACGACGAGTGGCGCCCGCTCCACGACGACCCGACCCGCCCGGTCTCCGTCGACCAACTGCGCGCCGCGCTCCCGTGGCAGGCCGAGGTGTACGCGGACTTCGCGTCCCGCACCTACGTCCGCGCCGACGTCGCCGCCGCCTCCCGCCCCGGCGAACTCCCCACCCGCCTCGCCGGCGCCGCGCTCGACTCCCTCGACGTCCCCCTGCTCTCACCTGCCGCCGAGGGCCTGGACACAGCATCCCGAGCGGGCCTGCTGCCGGGCGTTCCCACCGGCTGGCTGGCTGTTGTAGGAGCACAGCCCCCACACGACCTCTACGCCCAAACAGCCGAGACAGTCCTCACCGCCACCCAGACCCTGACGGGCTGGGACATCGCTCTAGCAGAAGCCACAACCGCGCCGTCGGGGATGGCGCCCGGCGCCGCGCGCTCCCACGCGGATGGGGCTGCGGCGCCGACCAGCGCCAACCCGTCCGACGGCTCTTCCGACGCCGGCCCGTTGGACAGCTCTGGCGGCGCCGGCTTGGCCGGCGGAGCCGTCGGTGCCGGCCCCACTGAGGTCGATGGGGTGGAGCTGCTGGCGTTTGATGCTTCGGTTGTTCCTGGCGCGATCCCCTCCGGTGTGTCGGTGGAGAGTGTGTTGCTCCGGCTGGCTGCTGCTGAGGACGTACCTGGCTTCCGGAAGGTGGCTGCGGAGTTGGGGGAGTGGGTGACCTCCTCCCGCGTGATCGTCCGCTGGGACGACGTCATCTTCGACGGCGAATCCTTCGCGCACGGTGTGTCCGGCTGGGTGGCCGAGGAAGCCGTCGACAAGGAAGACCTGCTGGCCGCGGCCTGGATGCGGTTCCACGAGCGGTTGGTGGGGCAGCACCGGCGGCACCCGTGGCCGCCGTGGATGGTGGGTGACGACCTCGTCTCGGCGTGGCTCGGGATGTCCGGGGTCGAGCCGCCCGAGCAGACCCAGGCGACCTCGCCCGACACCGTCCCGGCCACCGGGGAGCAGGTTGCCCGGGGCAAGGAACTGGCCGCCGCGCTGACCGCCGTACTGGAGACCGGCAGCACCACGGTCGACGTCCGCACCGCGCTCGCGGAAGCCGAAGGGGTCAAGCACGAGCTGTTCGAGCTGAAGGGCCACGTCTACGGCCTCGAGCGCACGCTCGGCTTCCGCAACAAGGCGATGAAGACCCGGGAGAACCGCATCCGCGAACTCCGCGGCCAGCTCCAGCGGCTGACCACCGCGCACGACCGGATCCGCGACTCCCGCACGTACGCCGTCTCGCGGGTGATCTTCCACGCGGCCCAGGTCCGCAAGCCGAAGGTCGTCGCCCGCAAGCTCGCCCGCCGGATCCGGAAGCGGTGAAGCGGCCGCGCCTGAGCGTGGTAGTGCCGTTCTACAACGTGGGGGCTTACATCGGGGACTGCCTGGACTCGATCGCGCGGCAGACCTTCGGCGACTTCGAGGCGATCCTGGTCGACGACGGGTCGCCGGACGACAGTGCCGTGATCGCGAAGGAGTTCTGCGTCCACGACTCCCGGTTCCGGATCGTCGAGCAGCAGAACGCCGGCCTGGGCCCGGCACGCAACACGGGCGTCGAGCACGCGACGGGTGAGTACGTCACGTTCGTCGACAGTGACGACCTGGTCACCCGGCACGGATTCGGGTTGCTGATCCGGGCGCTCGACCGGACCGGCTCCGACTTCGCCGGCGGCAACGCACGTCGGTTCAACAACAGTTACGGCGTCCGGCCGTCGTGGCTGCACGCACAGGCGTTCACCGCCGACCGGCTGGCCACGCACATCTCCGAGACACCGCAGCTGGTGCTGGACCGGATGGTGTGGAACAAGGTGTACCGGCGCTCGTTCTGGGACGAGTACGGCTACCGCTTCCCGGCGATCCGGTACGAGGACTATCCGGTCACCCTCAAGGCGCACCTCGACGCGGTCACCGTCGACACCCTCGCGGCGCCGGTGTACTTCTGGCGCGAGCGCGAGTCCGGCGACTCGATCACGCAGCAGAAGTTCCAGCTCGCGAACATCCGCGACCGGGTGGTGTCGGCCGGCCTGGTGCTGGACGAGGTCGAGGACGCGCAGCCGGATATCCGGCGGCGGGTGCACGCGCACTTCCGGCAGATCGACCTGCACTCGATCCTCTCGGCCTTCGGGACGGTCCCGCCGGAGGAGGAGCAGCACCTGGTCGAGCTCACCACCGAGCTTCTCGACCGGCTCGACCCGGACGTGCTGGCGAACTCGCCCCGGGTCGCGCAGCTGCAGTTCGACGCGTTGCGCGCCGGGGATCTCGCGCTCCTGCACAAGGTCGCGCTCGAACCGGACACGGCGCAGGACCATCTGCAGCTCACCAAGACCGACCTGACGATGGCGACCGGCGTGCGCGAGGTGACCTGGATCGACGGCGACCTGTCGGTCCGCGGCACCGCCGAGATCCGGCACCTGCAGTCGAAACCGTCGAGCCTCCGGATCGATCTGGTGATCGCGGGCCGCAGCCACCGGCTTCCGGTCCGGCGTTTCCCGGCGACGGACCTGCGCGGCGCGGAAAACCTGGTGGGGTTCGAGGTCCGCGTCAGCCGCGAGCTGCTGGCCAGGTGTACGGCGGGCCCGTCGCACTTCGACGTACGGCTGCGGGTCGGCGGGATCCGGCGGCGCGACCTGCTGCGCGGGCAGAAGGCCGGGAGTCCGGGATGGCCGCCGGGCGCGTGGATCGACGCGACGAACTGGATCCAGCCCGGTCCGGGCAAGGACGGGGCGTTCGCGATCCGGCGGCTGTCGGACCCGTGCCGGTTGACGTCGGTCGAGCAGACGCCGGACGCGTTGATCCTGCACGGGCGGTCGGCGTTCGACGAGCCGTCGTTGTTCGTCAGCCGGCCGCTGTCGGGTGGCGAGGAGGAGTTGCCGCTCGAGGTGCGCGGGCGGGACTTCACCGCGCGGTTGCCGATCGGGCCGATCCTCGCCGAGGTCAACCCGGACGACCCGTTCAGTCAGCGGACGACGCGTGCGTTCCGGGTCCGCGGGCCCGAGGGACGCGAGCAGGTGCTGCTGTGGACGGCGGGCGACCGGCTGGTGTCGCATGCCGAGCGCGGTCGCGCGGTGATGCTGACCCGGTCGACCGGCGGGTACGTGAACCTGCACGAGTCGCCGATCCGGATGACCGCCACCGCTGCGGTTGCCGCAGGCAACATGTTGGTGGTGCGCGGGCCGGACTGGGGTGACGTCGACTTCAGCTGGCGGCGGTATCTGCCGGACTCCGACGACCCCGTCGACGTCGCATGCCGGCGGACCGTGTCCGACGACGGCTGGGCCGCGGTCGTGGAAATCGCCGCGTTGGAGCCGGCCGAATGGATCCTCTTCGCCACCCTCCCCGACGACACCTCCCACGCCGTCCAGTGCGAACCGTTCCTCTCCAGCCGCCTCCCCCTCACCGTCAACCGCCCACCACACACCCTCACCGTCCGCCCCCTAGCCGGCACCCTCCACCTCGAGGTCACCTAGTCAAGCTGCGCGCGCAAACCCTCCAGCTCAGGGGGCATCCACTCACCTGGAGGTTTGCCCCTGAAAATCCGAGGGGGCAACCCTCCAGGTCAACGGGCAAGCTACCGCCGGGCCACCATCAGCTGGTGGGTGACCGGCCAGTCGACGGGGTCGCCGTCGGGGGTGGTGATGGTGGCGACGGGGGCGATGCGGTGGTCGATGAGCCAGTCGTTGCGCCAGGCGTTCGAGGCCGGGTCGATCGTGAAGCCGGCGTGTTCGGCGACCGCGGACCAGCCGGCGAAGTTCAGGCCGCAGAACTGCTCGTGCGTCTCGCTCAGCCAGTTGTCGACGTAGTCCTTCCGGGTGAGGAAGTCCATCGCGTCCGCCAGCCGCAGCACCAGCCCGTCGGCGCGCACGTCGTACGCGAACGGGACGCGCGCGTTCCGCCGGAAGTCGTGGGCGAACTGGAAGAACCGCGCCCGCGTCGACGACCTCCCGACGTACGCCGCCGGGTCGTCGAGCGCCTCGAGCTCCGCGACGCCGGCCGGGTTCTCGCCGTCGCTGTCGTCCAGCCGCAGGACGACCTGGCGCTCGGGCTCGTCGGGGCCGCAGACGTCGGAGTTGATCCAGACACCGTTCGGGGCGGTGTGCGCGAACAACGCGTCGGCGAACCGCTGGACCGTGTCGGGCCGCGACCCGTCGGCGTACGACCAGATCTCGTGGGTGAGCGCGAGCGTCAGCGTGGTGTCGATCGAGCGCGGCGGGAAGACGGCCGAGCCGAGCATGTTGCGCTGGTAGAAGTAGACGTTCGGGTTGCTGAAGAGGCCCTGCTCCTTCTTGTGCTCGCACTCGGCGAACAGGTGCCGCGCGACCTCGACGCCGATCAGGTCCGACTCGTGGAAACGCGGGTCACGATCGGCGAGCTGCAGCGTCGCGCCGGTCGCGCAGCCGATGTCGAGGATCCGCCCGGGGCGCACGAAATCCTTGATCTGCAGCCATTTCCGCTCGGCGGCGGTCTCGAACGCGTCGGCGTACGTCTTGTAGTCGCGGGTCGTGGTCAGACCGCCGTCGTCGCCGACCACCGGGTCGTTCATGCACCGGGCGACTTGGGAGTCCAGGGCGTACCGCTCGAAGACGTCCACGGTCGCCGGGTGCGCGAGCTGCTTCCACTGCTCGTTGTCCGCGGCGATCATCAGCAGCACGTCCCACGGCCGCGCGGTGCCGTCAGGCTCGACGCCGGTCACGGCGTACCCGAGTCGCTCGTACAGCTTGCTGACCGCGGGCGTCGAGCACGCGACCACCGTGTTCTCCGGTGTCAACCGGACGAGATCATCGGTACCGGCCTCGATCGCCTTCACCGTCACCTCGGCGAACTCGTCCGTCGGCGGGGTGTCCACCACCCCGACCACCAGCGACCGGATCCCCTCCGCCACGCTGAACCGCTCGATCGCCGCCTCCCGCCGATCGAACGCCACCGGGTTCCGCTTGGTCGTCCGGTGATTCGCCGACGTCACCGCCCACACCACGGTCCGATCCGCGTGCCGGCGCAGGAACTCCCCCTGGAACCGCGTCAGCACATGGTGCCGCCCCGGAAACAGCAGATACATCAGAGCAGGTCCCAGGTGAGTGGGGTGCCGGCCTTGACGTCGGTGCGGAACGGGCGGCCTTCGACCTGGGTGAAGAGGTCGGGGGCGAGCCCGCCGGCGGGGCGGATCGAGCGGACGTTCTCGAACGTGATCAGGTCGCCCGCCCGGACGTCCTGGGTGACGAACAGCGAGCGGCGGAAGCGCAGGACGTTCTGCTCGGCCTGCTTCGGGCCGATGACCGGCTCGCCGAGCGACAACTGCGCGACCCGGGTGCTCTCGACGAGCAGCTCGAGCTCCCACGGCTCCAGCGAGAACGCGGAGTCCACACCGCCGTCGACGCGCTTCAGCGTCACGTGCTTCTCGATCACGGTCGCGCCGAGTGCGACCGCGGCCACCGCGGCGCCGATGCCCATCGTGTGGTCCGAGAGCCCGACCTGTACGCCGAGGGCGTCGCGCAGGACCGGGATGCCGCGCAGGTTCGACTGCTCCGGCGGCGCCGGGTAACTCGCCGTACAGGACAGCACGATGATCTGCTCGTTGCCCGTCGAGCGCGCGGCCCGGACAGCGGCGTCGATGTCGGTGAGCGTCGCGGAGCCGGTCGAGATGATGATCGGCTTGCCGGTCTCGGCCATCCCGCGGACCAGCGGCAGGTCGCCGATCTCGTTCGAGGCGACCTTGTACGCCGGGACGTCGAGCTTCTCCAGGAAGTCGATCGCGGTGCTGTCGAACGCCGACGAGAACGCGACCAGGCCGAGCGACTTCGCCAGCTCGAGGATCGGCTCGTGCCAGGCCCACGGCGTGTGTGCCTCCTCGTAGAGGTCGTACAGCCGCGCCTCGCTCCACAGCTCGTGCTCCGCCGGCAGCCGGAACGCCGGCAGGTCGAGGTCGAGCGTCATCGTGTCCGCGGTGTACGTCTGCAGCTTGAGCGCCTGCGCGCCGGTCTCGGCCACCGCGCGGACGATGTCCAGCGCCCGCTCGAGGTCGCCGTTGTGGTTCCCGGACATCTCCGCGATGACGAACGGCTGGTGATCGGGTCCGACCGCGACGCCGCCGATCTCGATGCTGCTCATGCTCTCCCCTGAGTCCTACGGTCCTGTCTGCGCAGGCTGATCGGTATCACGGTGATCTCGCGCCCGTCGGCGTACCGCGTCTCCGGCGTACCTTCGGCGAACCGGAACCGCCGGTTCATCTGCCGGACCACCGCGTTGTGCTCGAGGACCTCGCCGGTGAGCATCTCGAGGCCGAGCTCGTCGAACGCGTACGCCGTCGCCTCGCGCATGATCTCGATCCAGGCCGGCAGCGTCTCGCCGCGCTCGGCCAGCCCGTCGGCGTCCAGGAAGAACCCCCAGGCGCCGGACGTCGCGTCGAGATCGAAGAAGTTCACGACCCCGGCGGTCGCGCCGTCGCGGGTGTAGATCAGCACCCGCCGGGACGGATCGGCCGACGTCTTCGCCCACCAGGCCGCGTGCTCGTCCGCGGTGATCTCGTGCGCGGTGATGCTGACGTCACGATTCGCCTGCTGGTTGCGCAGTCGCCGGATCGTGTCGGCATCGTCCTCGGTCGCGGCGCGCAGCATGGTCCTAACCTAGCGTCTTCCCGGAAGGCCGCTGATGTGTAAACATCTTTCCACTTCACCGGAAAGAGTAGTCGGAGAGTGACATGAGAGTCTGGCGAGTGATGGGCGTTCTCGGCGTGACGGCGGGACTGATGCTGAGCGGTCTGACGGGTACGGCGTCCGCCGTGGAGACGGACGGGCAGCAGACGTGTGCGCCGAGCGCGTCCACCCCGCTGCGGCAGTTCCGGGCGAGCTGGGTCGCGTCGGTGGTGAACATCGACTGGCCGTCGAAGACCGGGCTGAGCGCCGCACAGCAGCAGGCCGAGCTGATCGGCTGGCTCGACGACGCGGTCCGGCAGAACCACAACGCGGTCATCCTGCAGGTCCGCCCGACCGCGGACGCGTTCTGGCCGTCCAAGGTGGAGCCCTGGTCGAAGTACCTGACCGGTGTGCAGGGCGGCGACCCCGGCTACGACCCGCTGGCCTTCGCGGTCGCCGAGGCCCACAAGCGGAACCTCGAGCTGCACGCGTGGTTCAACCCGTACCGGCTGTCGATGGACACCAACATCAACGGCCTGCTCCCGACCCACCCGGCGCGGCAGCACCCGGACTGGGTCGTCTCGTACGGCGGGAAGCTCTACTACAACCCCGGCATCCCCGCGGCCCGGAAGCTGGTCGAGGACGCGATCATGGACGCGGTCTCGAACTACGACATCGACGGCGTGCACTTCGACGACTACTTCTACCCGTACCCCGTCGCCGGGCAGGTCTTCGACGACGCGGCGACGTTCGCGCAGTACCCCGACGGCTACACCGATCTGAAGGACTGGCGGCGGCACAACATCGACCTGCTGATCCAGGAGTTGGGTCAGCGGATGCACGCGGCCAAGCCGTGGATCAAGTTCGGCATCTCGCCGTTCGCCGTCTGGCGGAACAAGGCGACCGACCCGGAGGGCACCGACACCACGGCCGGCGTCCAGACGTACGACGACCTCGCCGCGGACACCCGCAAGTGGGTCCGCGAGGAGTGGATCGACTACATCGTCCCGCAGGTGTACTGGGCCGGCGGGTTCGCGCCCGCGGACTACAACAAGATCGTGCCGTGGTGGGCCGAGCAGGTCCGCGGGACGCACGTCCACCTCTACATCGGCGAAGCGACGTACAAGGTCGGTACGTCGACGCAGTCGCCGGACTGGTCGGACCCCAAGGAGCTGAGTGACCACCTGGCGTTCGACAGCACGATCCCCGAGGTGAAGGGCAACATCTTCTTCTCCGCCAAGGATGTCCGCGCCGACCGGCTGGGCGCGACCACGCTGCTCAACACCACCTGGTACTCGCGGCCGGCGCTGATCCCGGCGATGCCGGCCCTCGACTCCCGGGCGCCGCTCCCGGCGCACGCGGTCCACGCGGCGCGCACGAGCGACGGCGTGCAACTGACCTGGTCCAGGACGTCGAAGGACACCACCTCGTACGCGATCTACCGCCGGGAGCTCCGCGGCGGCGATCACTGCCCCGACAACGACGCCCGCAACCTGATCGCCACGGTCCGCTCCACCGGCGCCGCTCAGTCCTACACGGACACGACGGCGACCGCGGGTACGGCGTACATCTACTCCGTCACCGCCCTGGACCGGCTCGCGAACCAGAGCATCGCGATCCCGGCGGTCAC
Organism: Kribbella sp. NPDC003557; assembly: GCF_040610805.1. Classification (NCBI taxonomy): domain Bacteria; kingdom Bacillati; phylum Actinomycetota; class Actinomycetes; order Propionibacteriales; family Kribbellaceae; genus Kribbella; species Kribbella sp. NPDC003557. The sequence goes on along the minus strand of NZ_JBEXMY010000002.1, from coordinate 462,220 downwards.
CATCCGCTGAGTCGCTACGGACTGGTAGTGGGTCCCGGCGTGGTGGTGAGCTGCGCCGGGACCGCGGTGGGGGTGACGGACGTCGGTAGCGGTCCGGTCGGGAAGGGCTGCGTCGGCTGGGTCTGACCGGGCGACACGGGCCCGCTCGGGACCCCGGTGGACTGCGAGCCCGTGGGGAACCCGCTGGACTGCGGGCCGGTGGGGAGCCCGGGGGACTGCGAGCCCGTCGGGAATCCGGGGGAGCTCGTCGGGGCGCTGGTGGGGGATCCCGGTGTAGTGCTCGGGGATCCCGTCGGCGACGGCGTTCTGGTGGGGAACGGGTTCTCGGTCGGCGGCGGGAAGATCTGGTAGACCCGCACCGTGCCCAGCTGGAACCGGAGCTCGGTCAGCTTGTCCAGGTTCTTCGGCGCCGTGCTGACCCGCTCGTCGAGCAGCAGCCAGTGGACGCCGTACGTCGTGCGCAGCGTCTCGATCACCTGGCGGCTCGGATTGCTGAACACCTCGTCGTTGAGCCGCAGTTGTTCCTGGTCCCAGTACGGTCCCTGCACGCCCGCAGGGTAGGAATCGTCGACCCGAGCCTGGTACGCCCAGCCCTCGACGAGCACGCGGCGCTCGGCGTACCCGGCGATCCAGTACGAACCCCGCCGGCAGTGCGACGCCCGCGCCTGGTGGCAGTGCACGTTCGTCGCGATCCGGTCGTCCGAGCCCGAGTTCCGCCGGATGAACTGCGCCGCCTCGATCCCGCCCGGTGCGATCGAGTCGTACGACGTCAGTGGCGCGTCGGCGAACCGCCGCACGGACGCGACCGTCGGCGACACCGTCGTACCGACGAGGACCGCGACCGCGATCACTGCCCAGGTCCGCCGGGAGCCGCGCAGGATCAGCCCGAACACGCCGATCCCGAGCACCGCGATCACCAACGCGACCGCGAGGCTCTGCCCGAAGCAGTCGCTCGTCGTGCACGACCGCGGCGACCGCTCGCGGCCCCAGTAGATCGCCGCGACCCCGATCAGCAGCGCGACCCCGGCGACCCAGAACTGCCGGCGCTCCAGCGACCCCAGTCCCCAGGTCGCCAGCAGGACGCCGAACACGAAACCGGTCCGCACGAAGAACAGTTGGCTGTCCCCACGATCCGCCAGCAACGACGCGCCCAGCACCGCCGCGGCGAACCCGGCGACCAGGAAGACCGGCATCGGATCCCGGGTCACCCGCCGCCTGATCAGCAACGCGCCGGCCAGCGGCATGACCCAGCCGACCACGACGACCACCGCGATGACCGGGACCGCGGATCCACCGCCCATCCGCGCGGCGAGACTCTCGAACGTCCCGCCCGGATCGAACCGCACGCTCGACGCGGCGCCCCGCAGTACGAAGAAGAACGTCACCGTGTACGCCGCCGCGACGCCCACGCCGAGCACCAGCGCGCGCAGGTTCAGCCGCCCGGCCCGCACCGTCAGGTAGATCCAGGCGACCGCGAGCCCCGCCGCGTGCACCGGCAGGGTCGTCGCCTTGGTCAACGCCAGGGCGGCGACCAGCACGCCCGCCGCGACGAACAGCCGGAACAACTGACCGCGCGTCGTCCCCGGGCGGCGCCGGAGCAGCAACGTCGTCACCGCGATCAACGGCAGCAACAGGACCGTCGAGAACGCCTGCGGCGGATTGGTCAGCTCGCCCAGCGAGAACGGCCCGTCCGCGAACACCCGGTCCGACACCGCCCACGGCCACGCCACCAGGTCGCCGCCGGCCACGACGAGCCCGGCCGCGATCGGAGCGGCGACCGCGCGCCCGGTCAGCAGCATCCCGACCGCGGCCGCACCCAGCACCGTCAGCACGATCCAGGCGAACGGCGCCATCCGGTGCGTCAGCACGTCGAGCGGCACGCTGGTGATCCAGTGCGCGGACGCGATGTGGTCGTACGCCGCCCAGTGGCTCGTCAGCCACCCGCCGTCGGCGTACGGAACGCGTGGCGGGAAGTGATGCGTGACCTCACCGGCCAGCGCGAGACTGTGCGGCGCGTCCGAGTCCGGTCGCAGGGCCTGCGGTCCGTTGAGCGGGACGAGTTGCGAGCCGACCCGCACGAACCAGGCGGCCGCGACGCCGACCGCGACCATCATCCCGGCCGTCGACCACCAGGGCGTCGGTCGCTCGGGCGACGTACGGCGTGGAAGGCCGCGCCACATCCCGAGCGCCAGCGCCGGCATCAGCAGCGCCGCGAACGGCATCGCGAACAGCATTCCGAGCGGATAGAGCAGCGCCTCGACCGCCAGCCCGAACGCCGTCCCCAGGATCACGTCCGCCGACCGCCAGCCGACGCCGCCGGTCAGCCGCCGCCAGAACATCGTGCCCGGGACGACGATCACGACCAGCAGGTAGGCGAGGTAGGCGGCCGGCATCCACGGCGGGTGCTCCTGCAGCGCCACGAACCATGCCAGTGGGAGCACGGGCAGACTCACCCACGCCGCGGTCCGTATGCCCCGCCCGGTCGCACGCCGCCGGCCCGCTCTGATCATCGGCAAAGTGTATGAGTCCGCCATGTCGCGCTCGTGGCCGGTGAGCCGTTTACCGGCGGCGGCTTCCCGTTTACACTCGGTAATCTCCCAGCCTCGTAGCGTTCGGGAGGGTCCGATGGTCGGTCAGCACATCGCCGGACTGCCGGTCGAGGAGGTTCTGCTGGCGGCGTTCGCCGCCGCGGCCCCGGTGATCACGTTGGTCGCACTGGAGATCAGGAGCCGGTTCAAGCGATTGCTGGACCGCCGGCACTCATCAAGCCCCGGAGGAGCGCCGGCGCGGGGCCCGGCCGAGCGTGACGGGTCCGGCGCCCGGACGGTTGGTGAGTGCGGGACGTCCGGCGTTAGGCTTCGGGACTATGAGTTCGGTGGATCGGAGTCGGGTCAGGGAGTTGATGGGTGAGGTGATGACGGCCCAGGGCCGGGCATTACCGGCCGACGACACGGCGGACCTGCGCGAGATCGGGTTCCGGTCGCTGGACTTCTCCGAGCTGGCCCTCCGGGTGGAGGACGAGCTCGGCGACGAGCTGAACTTCGATGCCCCCGGGCTCCGCCGGATCGCGACGGTCGGCGACGTACTGGACTTCATCGAGCATCTCCAGTCCGCGTGAACGCGCGGCGCCGCACCACCGCGCTGATCGGTGACGACAACACCGTCGTCGTCGCCGGCAAGCGCCTGACCTGGCGGACGCTGCACAAACTGCCGCAGCTGCCGTCGCCCGCGGCCGTCCTGGTGGACAACGGCGCCGACGCACTGGCCGCCCTGCGCCACCACGCGGTGCACGGCACCGAGCTGTTGGTCGCCACCGAGTCGCGCGTCGACGAGCGGATGCGCGAGGAGCTCGGCGAGTCCGGCTTCGCGGTCGTCCTGCCCGATGGGGCAGTCGCCCCCGCCCGGCTGAAGCGCGTCGAGGAGTCCGGGCGGGCCTGGCTGCTCACCTCGGGCTCCACCGGCCGTCCGAAGCGCATCGGCCACACCCTCGAGTCGCTGACCACGGTCACCGCCGACCAGCCGCCCCGGACGTGGCTGCTGCCGTACTCACCCGGGACCTACGCCTGGTGGCAGGTCGTCACGCTCTCGCTGACCCAGGCCGACCAGGGCCTGGTCGTGATCGAGCCGCACGAGCTCGAGAACTGGCCGGCGATCGCCACCGAGCACGGCGTCACGGCCGCCTCGGGTACGCCGACCTTCTGGCGGCAGGCGATCTACCGTGACGCCGACGCGCTCGCCGGCGTACCGCTGGAGCAGATCACGCTCGGCGGCGAGCCCGTCGACCAGGCGATCCTCGACCAGCTCCGGGAGATCTTCCCGGCGACGCGGATCTCCTGGATCTACGCGTCGTCGGAGGTCGGCGCCTCGATCGTGGTGCACGACGGCAAGGCCGGCTTCCCCAGGTCCTGGCTGGACCGCGACCCGCAGCCGGAACGCCCGGTGCTGAGCGTCGACGGCGACGAGCTCGTCATCCGCTCACCGCACCACGGCGCCGGGCTGGTCGGCGCGGTCCGCACCGGCGACCGGGTCGAGTTCGACGGGGACCGGGTGCTGATCACCGGCCGCCTGGACACCGACGAGATCAACGTCGGCGGGTCCAAGGTGTCGGCCGGTGTGGTCCGCAACGTGCTGATGGGCCATCCGGGCGTGTCGTGGGCGCGGGTGTTCGCGCGCAAGGCCCCGCTGGTCGGCCGGATGGTCGCGGCCGAGGTGGTGCCGAACCGGTCCCTCGGCCCGATCACCGACGCCGACCTGGTGCAGTGGTGTTCGACCCGGTTGCCGGACTACGGCGTACCGCGGCGGATCAGGTTCCTCGACGAGATCCCGCAGAAGGAAACCCTGAAGAGCGATGTCTGAAGCCCCTGAAGCCCCCGGTGTCGTCCCGCCGGCGTCGGTCGTGCTGGTGTCGGGCGGTTCCCGCGGTCTCGGCCTGGCGATCGTCGCCGACCTGCTCGCGGCCGGTCTCAAGGTCGGCGCGTTCGCCCGCACCGTCACGCCGGAGCTGATCGCGCTCGGCGAGAAGTACCCGGGCCACCTGCACCACGGCTCCGTCGACGTCAACGACAGCGCCGCCGGGCAGGCGTTCGTACGGGAGGTCGAGAACACCCTGGGGCCGATCGATGCCTTGGTCAACAATGCGGCGATCGGGCAGGACTCGCTGCACGTCCACACGTCCGCGGAGCGGCTGGCCGACATCATCCAGACGAACCTGACCTCCCCGCTGATCCTGACCCGCTTCGTCCTGCGCCGGATGCTCGCGAAGGGCCTGAAGGGCCGGATCGTCAACATCACCTCGATCTGCGCACAACGCGGCTACCCCGGCCTGGTGGCGTACTCGGCCACCAAGGGCGGGATGGACGCGGCCACCCGCTCACTGGCGCGCGAACTCGGCGGCCGCATCCTCGCCAACGCGATCGCCCCGGGCTTCTTCGCCTCGGAGATGTCCGCCGTCCTGGGCCAGACCCAACTCGACCAGATCATCCGCCGCACCCCCACCGGCCACCTCACCGAGCCGGCCGACGTCCTCCCCGTCGTCCGCATGCTCCTGCTCGACAACACGAACATCAACGGCCAGGTCCTGACCATCGACGGCGCCGCCTCGATCTAGGAAAGAAGAGATAAGGACAGAAAGAGAATTTGGGTTGGGTGCGTGGTCGGCTCAGTGTTGATCCGCCACCTTGCTGAGGGCTTCCGAAGGGCCTCCTGAAGGCATTCGATCAGCGAGCGGTAGTTGCCCGTTCAGGCTTGCGTGTCCGGGCTAGGCCGGCTTGATGTTTGCGTTGCGGTGGAAGGTGTTGTGGGGGTCGTATTTCGCCTTGATCGTGGCCAGTCGGTCGTACTTCGCGCCGTAGGAGGCCCGGACACGGTCGTCCACTCCGGTGTCGCTGATCGCGTTCACGTAGCTTCCGATTCCGCGGCCGACCGGGATCGTCGCCGCCCAGAACGAGCGGGCCCACTCGCGGTCGTGTTCCAGCAGTTCAGGGGTCTCGCAGACCGCGATGATGAAACCGGCGTACCCCGGCGCCCGGCTGCCGCTGAAGGCGGTGGCGTCGTCGGGGACCTTCGAGTACGCGTTGTCGAGGCGGTAGAACAGCGCCACCGAGCCCGGCGACTGTTTGCGCGGCACGTGCTCGGTGATCACCGCGATCGCCTCGTCGGTGAAGTCGTCGAGGTAGAAGCCCTTGTCGTACGCGTGGAATCCCCACCCGTTCGCATCGTCGAGCATCTGCTGCAGCGCCACGTACGGCATCGGGCTGGCGAACTCGAACAGCGGCGGCAGCGCCGAGCGGATCTCGTCCAGTACGGCGGCGTGCTCCTCGGCCGCCCCGAAGCCCGGCACGATCAAGGCGTACCCGGGCCGGAAGTGGTACTCGGCCGGCACGAACGGGGCCGGCGGAGCGCTGATCGCGCCGACCACGATGTTCACCTCGGACGGTAGCTTCGCGATCACCTCGCGCGCCATCCGCAGGACGTCGGCGCCCTGGCCGAGATCCCAGAACATCAGGCCGAACTGGATCATCGGCGCGACCTCGTGCAGCTGGAACTCGAACTCGGTGACGACGCCGAAGTTCCCGCCACCGCCGCGGATCGCCCAGAACAGGTCGGGGTTCTCGTCGTCGGAGGCACGCAGGATGCGGCCGTCCGCGGTGACGACCTCGACCGACAGCAGGTTGTCGATGCTGAGACCGAACTTGCGGCTCAGCCACCCCATCCCGCCGCCGAGCGTCAGTCCGGCGACGCCGGTGTGGCTCACCATGCCGGCCGGCGTGGCCAGGCCGTACGCCTGCGCCGCCGCGTCGAGCTGACCGAGCAACGCGCCGCCGGCGGCCCGGGCCCGGCGGGTCTCCGGATCGACCGTGACCTCGTTCAGCTCACTGAGGTCGATCATCAGTCCGTTGTCGACCGAACTCATTCCGCTGATGCTGTGCCCGCCGCCGCGGACCGCGATCTCCAGTCCGTGGTCGCGCGCGAACAGCACGGCCCGGCTGACGTCCGCCGCGCTCCGGCACCGGGCGATCACCGCCGGGTGCAGGTCCTGGTCCGCGTTCCACAGCCGGCGCGCGTCGTCGTACCCGCCGTCGTCCGGGCCGAGCACCGATCCTTCGAAGTCCTGTCGCAGATCGCCGATCCCACTGTCGGCAAGTTGAGTCATGACGAAGCCTCCCCCTGAGATTTCCCCTCTAGGCAGGATCGTCCCGACGCGGGCTCAAAGCAACGGTCTGAGGTTCTGATTCCGGTGGAACACGTTGTCCGGGTCGTATTTCGCCGTGTGGTCGCCGCCGACAGCGGAGAGTTCTTCTCCAGCACATGCTCGGTGATCACCTCGATCGCGCCGTCGGCGGTGACGAGACGCATCGACCGTAGGCCGTTCGGGCAGGCCTTCGTGTCGCAGGGTTGTCCACAGGTGCGGCGGACGCCGTTTGGGTCGGCCGGGTGTGACTGTCAGACTCGTCCGCGTGACTGATCAGGAAATCCTCCGGCTGTTGCCGATCGCGGCGGCCGCCGTTGCGGTCGGCGACGACCGTGCGGACGCACAGCTGGCCCGGCTGGGGGCGTACGACGAGCGCGACCAGGCGGCGGTGGATCGTTGCCTGCAAGGATTCCTGAATGCTCTGGTCCGCGGCGCCTGGGAGCGCGGCTGGGCGCCGGCGGATGTGGTGCAGCACGGCCGGCGCCAGCTGGAGGCGGCCGTCGAGCCGCTGTTGCTGGCCGCGATCTCGGCCGAGCACCAGCAGTATGCTCCTGCCGCCATCGACCCGCGCTGGCTCGACCAGCTGGCCGATCTCGGTGTGCCGCAGCCGTTCGCCGAGCTGCGCCTGACCACGTGGGCAGCGACCGCACGGGTCGGCCGTTACCTGAGCCTGCACCACGCGCTCGCCCTCGCGGGTTTCCTGCAGACCCTGCCGGTCATGGCCCGCCTGCTGCCGCTGCCCGGTACGCCGGCCCGCCCGGCGCGCCCCGCCGTACCCGTGAACGGAAAGATGCTGGCGCGGATCCGGGCGCTGCTCGCGAAGGCGGAGGCGACCGAGTTCCCGGACGAGGCGGAGGCGCTGTCCGGGAAGGCGCAGGAGCTGATGGCGAAGTTCTCGCTGGACAGCGTGCTGGTCGCGGCTGAGGAGGAGATCCCGGACGATTCGTCGGCCCGCCGGCTGTGGATCGACACCCCGTACGTCTCGGCCAAGGCGCAGCTGGTCGGTGCGGTCGCCACCGCGAACCGGTGCCGGATCGTCGTGATCGAGGACCTGGCCGTCGTCACGATCGTCGGAGCCGAGCTGGACCTGCAGCTCACCGAGATCCTCAGCACCTCGCTGCTCGTCCAGGCCAACCGGGCGATGATTGCCGCCGGCAAGCACATCGGCCACCGCGGTGAGTCGCGGACCAGGTCGTTCCGGCAGTCGTTCCTGATGGCCTACGCGCAGCGGATCGCGGAGCGGCTGGAGCGGGCCTCGGCCGTGACCCAGGCCGCCGTGCCCGAGGCGGACGCGGGCCGGCTGCTGCCGGTGCTGGCCAAGCGGGAGGAGCAGGTGGACGCGTTGTTCACGCAGCTGTTCCCCAGGACGACGACCCGGCGGACCCGCATCACCAACGGCGCCGGGTGGCACGCCGGTCTGGCCGCCGCCGACCAGGCGCAGCTCGAGGCCCGCCGGCAGGTGCGCCGATGAGGATCGAGGAGACGTCGATCCCGGGGGTGTTGCGGGTCGGGTTGCAGGTGCAGCCGCACGACGACGGGTGGTTCAAGGAGAACTTCCACCGCGCGAAGCTGGCCGAGCTCGGGATGGACGTTGTCCAGCACAACGTCGCGTACTTCGAGGACGCCGGGATCGTCCGCGGCATCCACGCGGAGCCCTGGGACAAGTACCTGTCGCCGTCGTCCGGCCGGGTGTTCGCCGCGATCGTCGACCTCCGCGACACCGGCACCTTCGGACACGTCGAGACCTTCGAGCTGGGCCCGTCGGACGCGCTCTTCGTGCCCCGCGGCGTCGGGAACTCGTTCTGCACGGTCGCGCCGCACACGACGTACAACTTCCTGGTGAACGAGCACTGGTCGCCGGAGCGGGTGGCCGTGGACCTGTTCGACCCGGAGCTGGCGATCGAGTGGCCCGTCGGCGAGCTCAAGTACACCGAGCGGGATGCCGCTAACCCTTCGCTGGCTGAGCTGCGGGAGCAGCGGGCCTGAGCCCGCAGAGCACGATGTCGAGCAGGCGCTGGGCCTGCTCCGGCTGCGTGTCGGTGTTGTGGGCGATGCCGCCCACGAGCCGCATGACGTCCGCCAGCTGCAGCTCCTCCCGGACGTCTCCGGTCGCCTTCGCCTTGTCCAGCAGGAGCTGCCCGGCCTCCTGCACATTCACCTTGCAGGCCTGGAAGAACGGCGATTCCTTGCCCAGGGCATCGATGAGCTCGGTGGCCAGGCTCTTCTTGGACAGCCCGTACCCGACGAAGCTGCGCAGCCAGGCGGCCAGCGCGTCGAACGGCTCGAGCTCCCGGTCGAAGTCGTACGCACGGTCGCAGACGGACTGGATCTCGTCGACGTAGACCGCCTCGAGCAGCGCGGTCCGGCTCGGGAACCGGCGGTAGAGCGTGCCGATGCCGACGCCGGCGCGGCGGGCGATCTCCTCGAGCGAGGTGTCGGTGCCGTGCTCCGCGAACGACTCCCGGGCGGCCGTCACCAGGCGGTCGTAGTTCCGGGCGGCGTCCGCACGGGTGGGCCGTGCGCACGGCAGGGGTTGCGGCGCCAAGTTCGACCTCCTCACGGGTCCGGCCAGAATATCGCTTGCAAAGCGGAGGGTGCCTCCGTATTGTATCCGGAGGAGCGCTCCGCTTTTCCTTCCACAACTGTAGCCCCTCCGGGGTAAGGAGCAATATGTCGGCAACAACCTCAGGCCCGGCCCGTGCCGGTTCCGGCACGCCCGCGCGGCGGCCGGGGGTAGTTCTCGCGGTCATCCTGGTCACCCAGTTGATGGTCATCCTCGACGGCACCGTGGTGAACATCGCGATGCCGCACATCCAGCAGGCCCTGCACTTCAGCCCGTCCAGCCTGTCGTGGGTGCAGAACGCCTACGCGCTCGCGTTCGGCGGCCTGCTACTGCTCGGCGCCCGCGCCGGCGACCTGCTCGGCCGCCGCCGCGTGTTCATCACCGGTATCAGTGTCTTCACCCTCGCCTCGCTGCTCGGCGGTCTCGCCCCGAACGCCGAACTGCTGCTCGCCGCCCGCGTCCTGCAGGGCATCGGCGGCGCCATCGCGGCCCCCGCCGCGCTGACGCTGCTCATGCTCACGTACCGCGAAGGCCCCGAGCGGATGAAGGCGCTCGGCTACTACAGCCTGGTCTCGTCCGGCGGCGGCAGCGTCGGGCTGGTGCTCGGCGGCATGCTGACCGACTGGGTCTCCTGGCGCTGGGGCCTGTTCATCAACGTCCCGATCGGTATCGCCCTGGTCTTCGCGGCGCGCCGCGTGCTGACCGAGACCGCACCGGAGACCGGCCGGTTCGACGTGGCCGGTGCCCTCACCTCGACGCTCGGCATCACCTCGCTGGTGTTCGGGTTCATCCGGGTCGCCGACGTCGGCTGGTCGTCGGCAGAGGTCCTGGTCGCGTTCGCCGCCGGCGTCGTACTGCTGGTCTCGTTCGTGCTGATCGAGCGTCGGGTCAGCCACCCGATCGTCCCGCTGCGGCTGTTCAAGTCCGCGCAGCGCTCGGCGTCGTACCTGACCATGCTGCTCGTGGTCGGGACGATGTTCGGGATGTTCTTCTTCCTGACGCAGTACCTGCAGGGCGTGCTCGCGCTGAGCCCGCTCACCGCCGGTCTGGCGTTCCTGCCGCTCACCGGTCTGCTGTTCGCGGCGTCCCGCGTCGTGCCGAAGCTGGTCGCCCGGATCGACGGCGGGAAGCTGCTGGTCGCCGGGGCGACCCTGGTCACGCTCGGCACGATCTGGCTGACCCGGCTGGACGCGCACAGCACCTACCTGCACGATGTGGTCGGCCCGATGCTGCTGTTCGGCGCGGGCGCCGGGATGATCTTCATCCCGCTCGTCGGCCGGGCCATCTCGGGCGTCGCACCGGAGGACTCGGGCGCCGCGTCCGGCATGCTGAACGTGGTCCAGCAGGTCGGCGGCGCGCTCGGCCTGGGCATCCTGGTGACGATCTTCGGTACGGCGAGCCGCAACTCGACGGCGACCGCGCCGCGGGAGGTCCTGGTCGACGGCGTGCACGCCGCGTTCGTCGGAGCGCTCGTCTACGCCGCGGTGAGCCTGGCGATGATCGTGTTCACGGTCCGGCCGTGGACGTGGTTCCGCAGCGCGCCGGAGCCGGTCGAGGCCCCGGTCGTCGTGGACTCACACGTCTGACGGGATGGGCAGCGCGTAGTCGGTGAACTTCTTGTGAGTGGTGAAACCGAGGTTCTCGTACAGGCCGAGCGCACCGGTCGGGTTCTCGGCGTCGACGCCGAGACCAGCCCGCTGGTAGCCGGCCTGTGCGCCCTCGGTCAGCACCTTCGCGATGGTCGCCCGCGCCAGCCCGCGGCCACGGTACGCGCGCCGCGTGCCGACCTGCCCGATGTACAGCTCGCGGACCCCGGTCGCCTCGGTGTCGGCCTCCCACTCGTAGCAGTTCACGTACGCCGCGACGGTCTCACCGTCCAGCACGAGGTACGACTGACCGGCGCGGAACGCCCGCGAACCGATCGAGCGTGACCGCCACGTCTCCGGATCCGGCGGCGTCCAGCCCCAGTGGTCCGAGAAGGCCTCGAAGTGCGCCAGCCGCAGCGCCTCCTCGTACGACGGGTCGTACCCCGTCAGCCGGAGCCCGTCGGCCACCGACGAATCCGGCACCGGCTGGTCGAGCGGCCGGCGCATGTCGAAGAAGAACCGCTCGGGCTTGAAGCCCAGCCCCTCGAACAGGGTGGTCGCACTGACGTTGTCGCTGGCCGTGCCGGTGCCGACCAGGCCGGGCACCTGCGGGTGAGTGGCGGTGTGGACCTCGCCGGCGCGCTGGATCAACCAGCGCATCAGCGTCGTCCCCAGGCCGCGCCGCCGCCACTCGGGGTCGATCGTGCCCTCGGTCCGCACCCGGTCGACATCCAGCACGGTGTGCGGCACGTGCAACTGGCCGTAGCCGACCATCCGGCCGTCGGCCCACAGACTGATGCTGTCCCGGCCCAGGTCGACGTTCGGGCGGTTCACGGCCTCGGCCAGGTCCTCCGCGGCGAAGTTCTCGCCGTCCTGGTCGGCCTTCTCCTTGGCGGCCATCAACACCGCCCACGCCTCGACGTCACCCTTGTCGATCGGGCGCGCCGTGATCCCCTCCGGCCAGTTCATGGCTCCGACGGTACGGCGTCCACCCGGCGACGGCACGTCAATTAGCCGAGCTGCTCGGCCAGCCAGCGCACCGCCATCGGGTAGCGGTACTCGATGCCGCCGTGCGTGCCCTCGAACAATTCGAAGTGGATCCGCTCGTCGGCGAGGCCCGCTTCCTTCGCCGCTCGGTGGAACGCGGTGGCGCCCAGGTCCAGGTAGTACTCGTCCTGCCGGCCGGCGTCGATCCAGACCGCGCGCAACGAGCGCAGCGCCTCGGCGTACTGCGGCTCCTTCACCATCTCGACCGGGTCGCGGGACAGCCAGCGCGCCCAGATCTCCGGCACGATCGCCCCGAGGTCGTCGAACGGCATGAGCACCGTGCCGTCGGGCTCGGCGGAGTACGCGGACGCGTAGCCGTACATCTCCAGCAGGTGCAGGTCCTCGTTGGTGGTCCGGCCGGTCTTGGTCGCGAGCACCTCGAAGTACTTCTCGTAACTGCCGTCGTACTTGTCCCGCAGCGTCCGTGCCCGTTCCGGGAACTCGGGCCGGTAGCAGACGTCGAAGAGCGCGTCGCCGGCGTGCGTCGCGAGCGCCCCGAACACGTCCGGGCGCAGCAACGGCGTCACCATCGCGGTGTAGCCGCCGCTCGACTTGCCGGTGACGGCGCGGTGGTCGCGGTCGGGGATCGTGCGGTACGTCGCGTCGACCCACGGCACGATCTCGTCGCACAGATACGACTGGTACTGCCCGGTGCCGGGGGAGTCGAGGCACTGGCTTCCGCCGTACCTGGTCCACGAGTCGACGAACACGACGACGGCGCGCGGCACTGCTGCGTCCTGGAACATCGCGTCCAGCAGCTCCGGGTACGGCTGGCGGAACGGGACCCGGTTGAACCACATGCCGACATGGCCGGTGTAGCCCATCGTCACGTAGATCGCCGGGTACCGCTCGCCGGCGTTGTCCGGATCGTCGTATCCGGGCGGAAGATAGACCAGCACCGGGCGCTCGTGCGGGTCGCCCAGCGGGTTCCCGCGGAGCAGCTCACTCGTGTACGTCGTCTGGTCCAGACGTCCCTTGAACTCGGCCGACCACGGCAGCATTCGTCCTCCCAGTGCTTCACATCGCGTCGGGGGCCTCGATCCCCAGCAGGCCGAGTCCATCCTGCAACACCTTCCGGGTCGCGGTGCAGAGGGCGATCCGGCTTGCTCTGGTCTCGCCTTCACTGCTCAGGACGGGACATTGCTCGTAGAACACCGAGAGCGCGGACGCGACCTCGTACAGATAGGTGCAGAGCCTGTGCGGCTGGAGCGTCTCGGCGACCTGCTCGACGGCGGCGCCGAAGCCGGTGAGGAGGAGGGCGAGACGCTGCTCGGCCGGTTCCTTCAGCTCGGTGACCTCACCCGCCGGGCCCGCTTTGGAGAGCAGTCTGGTGAGCCGGGCGTGCGCGTACTGGAGGTACGGCCCGGTGTTGCCGGTCATCGCGACCATGCGGTCCAGGTCGAACACGTAGTCGTTGCCCCGGTCGCTCGACAGGTCGGCGTACTTGACCGCGCCGATCCCGACAGCCCTTGCGGTCGCGGCCCGGTCGACGCCCTCCCGTCCGGCCAGCAGCGCGTCGGCCCGGGCGACCGCGCTGTCGAGCAGGTCGACGAGCTTGATCGTGCCGCCTTCTCTTGTTTTGAAGGGCTTTCCGTTCGGCCCGAGCACGGTGCCGAACGAGACGTGCTCGGCCGGGACGGCCTCAGGCAGCCAGCCGGCGGTCCGCGCGAGCGTGAAGATCATGTCGAAGTGCAGCGCCTGCCGGTGGTCGACCACGTAGACGATCCGGTCGGCGTGCAGCGTGCCGATCCGGTGCCGTACGGCGGCGAGGTCCGTCGCGCTGTAGCCGAACCCGCCGTCGGACTTCCGGACGATCACCGGGAGCGGATCGCCGTCGCGGCCGTGGAACCCAGGGAGGAAGGCGCACATCGCGCCGTCGGACTCGGTCAGCAGACCCAGGTGCTCCAGCTCGCTGACGACGTGCGGGAGGTCGTCGTTGTACGCGCTCTCGCCGACGACATCGGCTCTGGTCAAGTTGCTTCCGAGCAGCGCGTAGACCTTGTCGAAGTCGTCGAGCGACACGTCGACCATGTGCCGCCACATCGTCCGCGTCTCCGGATCACCCGACTGCAGGGCGACGACCCGCAGCCGCGACGTGTCGGCGAACGCGCCGTCCGCGTCGAAGTGCTTCCGGCTCCGCTCGTACAGCTGCTGCAATCCCTGCAGATCAAGGGATTGCGCGGTGCTGCCCTCCTCGAGCAACTGCTCGATCATCATCCCGTACTGCGTGCCCCAGTCGCCGACGTGGTTCTGCCGGACCACTTCGTACCCGGCGAACTCGAGCACCTTGCACAGCGCGTCGCCGATCACCGTCGACCGCAGATGGCCGACGTGCATCTGCTTCGCCACGTTCGGCTGCGAGTAGTCGACGACGACCCGCTGACCCAAGCTGTCGAAGGTCTTCGGCTCGTTGACCGCCTTGGCGATCGTCCGCGGCAGCAGCGTCAGGTTGATGAAACCCGGACCGGCGATCTCGGGCTTCTCGCACAGGTCGTCGAGCTGCACGGCCTCGACGAGGCGTGCGGCAACGTCCCGCGGCGGCAGCCCTTCGGCATTGCCGATCCGCAACGCCAGATTGCTCTGGTAGTGCCCGAACTCGGGCTTGGTCGCCGACCGCAGCTCCGGGTCGTACGACGTACCGAAGACGGCCGCGGCGGCGGCGGACAGTCTGGTGGACAGGACAGGCAGAACTGCGGACATGACGTGGTCCTTCAGGGAGACGCGACTGGAACAGGCTGAGGTGTTCAGACAGTGCGTCGTCGTCGCAGGCTGAAGCGCACGCGCGAGACGTGAACCGGCTTCAGGCTGATCGACATGTCAGCCATTATGCACGAAGTACGCCGACGGAGCCGGGGACCGGTCGGCCAACGGCACCACCGCGGGTACGTCGAGCTGGCCGAGGAACACTCGCCGGACGACGCGTTCGGCCGCGTGGCCGTCGTCGAACTCGCAGAACTTCTCCCGGAACAGGTGCCGGTGCTTCGCCGCCTCCGGTGCGTCGAACGTGCCGTTCCGCAGCGCGGCGAACAGTTCCTCGGCGGAGCGCGCGACCACGCCCGGCGGAAACTCGGTGAGGTCGAAGTACGTGTCGGCTCGGCCGCCGGCGAGCAGCAGGATCGGCCGGTCGAGGTTGGCGTAGTCGAAGGTGATCGACGAGTGGTCCGAGACCAGGACGTCGGCCGCCAGCATCAGGTCCTCGAGCCGTGGCTGCTGCCCGGGGCCGATCACGCGGGCGTGCTCGCCGGCCGCGGTCGCCAGCCGGTCCGGATCCAGCCGGTCCTCCGACGCCGGCGCGTACAGGATCACCAAGTGCGAGTCGTCGTAACCCAGTCCCGCCCGGATCGCCCGGACCTCGTCGAGCGTCGCGGTCAGCAGCCGGTCGTTGCGCGGGTAGCCGTACTCGAGCTCCTCGAAGTAGGCCGGGTAGATGCGCTCCCAGATCTCCGAGGAGTACCGGTTCGAGGACAGGTTGAAGTCCCAGCGGTCGACCGCGCGCATCAGCTCGTCCTTGCCCTCGGCGGGCAACTCCACCGTGGTCAGCGGCGTGCCGTGCTGGGTCTCCAGATGGACCTGGCCCTGGCGCTTGTCCAGGTCCTTCGGCCAGTTCGTGTCGCTGACGAAGTACGTCGCCCTGCCGAGCAGCTTCTCGTACGCCGGGGAGTCCGCGACCACGTACTCGACGCCCTCCGGGATCGCGCCGACGTGCTCGTCGTCGACGACCCAGACACCGCGCAGGTGTGGCGCGAGCTCGGCCGCCCGCTCGCAGATCGCGCGCGGGTTGCCGGCGTACTGCGTGAACCGGCCCGCGGCGTACGCGACCAGGTTCGGATCCAGCTTGGCGCGCCGCAGCAGCTTGCCGACGCGCTTGCGCGGGCTCGGGACCTGCAGCACCCGCGCGCTCAGCTTCAGGGTCGAGTAGGTCGCGTAGTCGTCGTGGATCAGCAGCCAGCGCTTGAACCCGCGGACCGTCCGGTCGGAGCTGTAGCCCTCGGGCTTCCACCGCTTGGCAAAGGCGTGCGCGGCGTGGAAGAACTCGGCCCGGTCCTCGGTGTCGATCCGCTCGGGCTTCGCGAGCACGGCCAGGATGTGGTCCAGCGACCGGTCGAAGGCGAACCGGCGCCAGCCGGCCAGATCCGGGTCGGACTGGATGAACGCGTGCACCCGGTCGTACTGGTCGAAGATGTCCCACTGGCGGCGGCCGCTGGTGGCATGGATGTTGCCGCCGGTCCGGTGCTGCCGGTAGTGCACGACGACCCGGTCCAAGGTAGCGATCCGCTCGGCGGTGAGCATCGTCGAGTAGGTCCAGGGCGCGTCCTCGTAGAAGCCGCTCGTGAACGCGAAGCCGTGCCGGGTGAGGAACTCCCGCCGGTGCGCCTTGTTCCAGACGACCTCGAGGAAGGTCAGGAAGATCGGCCGCTCGGCCGCCGTGAACACCCCGGCGCCCTCGCGCGCGAAGGCGTCGTGCCGCTGGCTGCCGAGCACCCGGCCGTCCCAGAAGATCCGCTCGTAGTCGAACATCACGATGTCCGGCCGGTCGGCGCTCTCGATCCTGGCCGCGATCGCCTGCAGGGAGCCCGGGAGGTATTCGTCGTCGGCGTCCAGGAACAGCACGTACTCACCGCGGCACTGCTTCAGTCCGGCATTCCGCGCCGGCCCGAGGCCGACGTTCTCCTCCAGGTGCAGCACCCGGACCCGCGGGTCGGCGGCGGCGTACTCGTCCAGGATCCGGCCGGACCCGTCGAGGTCCGCGTCGTCGACCCCGATCACCTCGAAATCGGTGAACGACTGGCCGAGCACCGAGTCCAGGCACGGCCGCAGCCACGCCCGCGAAGCATGGCAGGGGACCACGATGCTGAACCTGGGGACGGTGCCGAGCGCCATGCCTAGTCATCCTAGGCTGCGGGCATGAGTACTGATGTGTTCGAGCCACTGGCCGGTCTCGAGGGGGTCGGGTCGGCGGCCCGGGCGGCCCGGGACGCGGTCGACGTACTGCTCCGGGACCGTGGTCTGCGCCGGGTCGGTTCGGACATGACCGCCGAGGCGCTGCTGCGTGGTGCGCACGCGTCCGCCGCGCTCGCCGGCAGCACGGCGACCCCGGACGACGTACGCCGGGGCACGGCCGACGGACTGGCCTCCGGTGCGGTCCGGCTGACCGGCGAACTGATGACACTCGCCCCGCAGCTGGACAAGGCCCCGGTGCAGGTCTGGACCAGACTGCACCAGTTGGCCGCGGCCGATCTGCTCCCCGAGGACCAGCTGGGCCATCTCCGGACCAGTGCGGAACCCGTGCCCGACGACATCCCCGGACTGCCGCCGGCGCCCGGCGCCGACGAGATGTGGGAGCGGTTGAGCGCTCTCGCGCAGAACCTCACCCGCCCGACGAAGGCGCCCGGACTGGTGGTGGCGGCGATCGTGCACGCCGAGCTCGCCGTGCTGCGCCCGTTCCCGGCCGCGAACGGGCTGGTCGCCCGGGCCGCCGAGCGCTGCCTGTTGGTTGCCCGTGGCATCGACCCGGTCGCGGTCACGGTCCCCGAGGGTGGTCACTATGTGTTGCGGGCGAGCTATGCGTCCGGCCTCACCGACTACACAGCGCGAGGACTGACGGGGGTCCGTGATTGGTTGCTGCGGTCCTGCGAGGTCGTGACAAAAGGTGCCGAGCTCTCGCCGCTCGCCTCCTGACCGCCGCCCGGAACGTGCGAACGGCGCTCTCCTGAGAGAACGCCGTCGCTGGCACGTCGCCCTGGTTACCATGCGTGCACCGGTTTGCCGCCACAGGACTGGGCCTGGGTCGCGCTGCCCGTTTGGGATGGGCTGGTCGCCGCGTGGGTGCCTGGGTTACCGTGCAATCTCTACCGGACCCGAAGGTCCTTTGTTGATTCCTTTGTACTCCTGAAACCCCTTTCTGGGAAGGGGATGCGGCGTGCTTCATGGAGTTGAGAAGTATGAAGCCCGCTTCAGCTTTCGGTGCGCCGGGACCGGCGGCGGGAGGCCAGCAGCAGGGCGCCCGCCGCGACCGCGGCGACCATGCCGGCGGCAAGCGCGGGACGCCGCACGTCCTGGAAACCGATGCGCTCGGCCGGCTCCGCGAACTCCAGGATCGGCCAGCCGCGCTCAGCCGCGACCCGGCGCAGCGCCTTGTCCGGGTTGACCGCGAACGGGTGCCCGACGGCGGCCAGCAAGGGCTCGTCGGTGATCGAATCCGAGTAACCGTAGGAGGCGGCCAGGTCGTAGCCCTCCGTCGCAGCCAGGGCCTGGATCGCGGTCGCCTTGTGCGGACCGTACGCATACTCGGCGATCTCGCCGGTGTACTTGCCGTCAGCAACGACCATCCGAGTGGCGATCACCCGGTCGGCGCCGAGCATCGCGCCGATCGGCTCCACCACCTCGGCGCCCGACGACGACACGATCACCACGTCCCGGCCGGCCGCGTGGTGCTGGTCGATCAGCTCCACCGCCTCGGTGTGGATCATCGGCCGGACGATGTGGTCCAGGGTGTCGGCGACGATCGCCTTGACCGTCGAGACGTCCCAGCCGGTGCACATCGCGGAGATGTACTCCCGCATCCGCTCCATCTGGTCGTGGTCCGCGCCGCCGAGCAGGTAGACGAACTGGGCATAGGCGCTGCGCAGCACGGTCCGGCGGTTGATCAGGCCGCCGGCGTAGAACGGCCGCGAGAAGGCCAGCGTGCTCGAGCGGGCCAGAATGGTCTTGTCCAGATCGAAGAATGCCGCCGATCGAGCCGTCCCGGGATGCGCCATGGAGTCGAGGATAGGCATCCGGGAGAAACGCCGGGGGACCCGGGCTTTTGTGTGGGCCGGTATCCCGTTAGACTGGTGGGCAGTGTGACAGTGACACTGGCTGGAAGCGCCCGATCGGGCGTGACCAGCGCCTGGGTGAAACATAATCGGTTGAAATCGAACTGAGATGTGTGAGGCCCGGTCTTGGGGGGTACATACCCCCTGACAGTGGCAGACTGTCGCCTCCTGAACGGCCCCCGGCTCCTCCCCCCGAGCCCGTGGCCGAAGACGGCCCCCGGTCACCCCCCCGCCGGGGGCCGTCGCCTTTCTCCCTTTCGCCAAGTACTGGTAAAGATTCTCAGTTTTCTGTGCGTGGGAGCGTTCTCACTTTATGCAGGGTCTTGACAATGTAATTGCCTGGTCACAGGTTGTAAGGCATGAAACCGCCTGCACACCGCCCCCAGGCAGCGGTCGTCATCAGCCTGCTCGTCGTTGTCATGGCCTTCCTGGTCCCCGGTCCCGCCTCCGCGGCCACCAACCTCGTCACGAACGCCGGGTTCGAGTCCGGCACGCTCTCCGGCTGGTCGTGCCCGGCCGGCGGCGTCACGGCGACCGCCCCGCACTCCGGCTCGTACGCGCTGTCGGCGACGCCGAGCGGGAGCGACATCGCCCGCTGCTCCCAGTCTGTAGCGGTCCAGCCCAATACGGCGTACACGCTCTCGGCGTGGGTCAAGGGCTCGAACGTCTACCTCGGAGTGGACGGTGGTCCTTCGACGTGGACGACCAGTTCCGGCTGGAGCCAGCTGACGGTGCCGTTCACCACCGGCGCCTCCAGCTCCGTCACGATCTACGTCCACAGCTGGTACGCGCTTCCGGCGTACCAGGTCGATGACGTCGTACTGGACGGCCCGGGCGGTGCGCCCGACACCACGGCGCCGTCAACCCCGGGTGGTCTGGCCGTCGGGTCTCCGACCTCGAGCTCGCTGAAGCTCACCTGGTCCGCCGCGTCCGACGCGAACGGGATCGACCACTACGACGTCGTCCGCGGTACCGGAGCTGCGCAGAGCGTCGGCAACGTGACCTCTTGGACAGCTACCGGCTTGAGCGCTTCCACGACGTACTCGTTCAAGGTGCGGGCGTGTGACCCGAGTGGCAACTGCTCGGCGTACAGCGCCGCCGTGTCGGGCACCACGTCCGACGGTGGCACCAACCCGCCGGCCGGGAGTCTGCCCGCCCACGTGCTCACCGGCTACTGGCAGAACTTCAACAACGGCGCGACGGTGCAGAAGATCTCTGACGTGCCGGCGGCGTACGACCTGATCGCGGTCGCCTTCGCGGACGCCGATCCGTCGAAGCCGGGCGGCATCACGTTCACCCTGGACAGCGCCGGCCTCGGTGGGTACACGGTCGCGCAGTTCAAGGCGGACATCGCCGCGAAGCAGGCGGCCGGGAAGAAGGTCATCCTGTCCGTCGGCGGCCAGAACGGCACCATCTCGGTGGCGGACCCGACGGCCGCGGCCAACTTCGCGTCGAGCGCGCTGTCGGTGCTGCGCACCTACGGGTTCGACGGGATCGACATCGACCTCGAGAACGGGGTCAACGCGCAATACATGGGTCAGGCGCTGCACAGCCTGCAGAGCCAGTTCGGCAGCGGGCTGGTGATCACCATGGCACCCCAGACGATCGACATGCAGAGCACGTCGTTCGAGTACTTCAAGCTCGCGCTGGCGATCAAGGACATCCTGACCATCGTCAACGTGCAGTACTACAACTCCGGCTCGATGAACGGCTGCGACGGCCAGGTGTACTCGCAGGGCTCGGTCGACTTCATCACCGCGCAGGCCTGCATCATGCTGCAGGGCGGTCTGCGTCCCGACCAGGTCGGTCTCGGCCTACCGGCGTCGTCCAGGGCGGCCGGGAGCGGGTACGTCGCGCCGTCGGTCGTCAACAACGCACTGGACTGCCTGACCAAGGGCACCGGGTGCGGCAACTACAAGCCGAGCACTCCCTGGCCGTCGCTGCGCGGTGCGATGACCTGGTCGACCAACTGGGATGCGTCGAACGGCAACCAGTTCGCGACCCAGGTCGGCGGCCACGTGCACTCGCTGTCCTGATCATGCACAACTATCGACCGGCTCCGTTGCTGGAGGCGCTCGGTGTCTGCTCGGAGGACGAGCAGCTCTACCGGGTGCTTCTGGCCCGCCCGGAGTCCACAGCGACCGATCTGGCCTCGTCCGTCGACTGGCCGGCCAACCGCGTCGGCCGGCACCTGAGGTCACTGCTGTCCCTCGGCCTGGCGTCCCGTACGCCAGGCCGTCCGGCCAGGTACGTGCCCGCCGTACCGGAGGCCGCGGTCGAGCTGCTCGCGCTCCGGAAGCAGGCGGCGATCGTCGAGGCCCGGCTGGGCGCTGCGGTGCTGACAGCCGAGTTCCGGCAGCCGGACGCATTCACGGTCATCCGCGGCGCCGAGGCGATCGCCCAGCGCTTCTACCAGGCGCAGCAGTGCGCGCAGGCGGAGGTGCTTGTCCTGGATCGCGTGCCGTACGTCGCGGACCCTCGTGGGATCACCTACCGCGCGATCTATGACATGGACTCGCTGTCCCAGCCAGGCGATCTGGCTGCTGCTCGCTCGTCCGGCTGCTGCCGGATGCTGCGCGACGTGCCGCTCAAGCTGGTCGTCGTCGATCGCCGTACAGCCCTACTACCAACCGCGCCGGACGTCGTCGTGGAGCTGGGGCCGGGGAGCCTCCTGGACGCACTGGTCCGTCTCTTCGACCTCTTATGGCAACAGGCCAGCCCTCTGGCTCCCGCGGTCTCTGAGGGTCCTTTGAGCTTGGCGGACCAGCAGTTGCTCTCGCTGGCCGCTGCCGGCCTCACAGACCAAGCCATCGCCCGCCGCCTGGGAGTCGCCCAACGAACAGTCGAACGCCGGATGCAGCGCATCCTGAAGGCTCTGGACGCCACCACCCGCTTCCAGGCAGGACTACGAGCAGGTCAGCAAGGACTGCTGGTCTAGTCGGTGACGTCAGCCACGGTGGCGTTGAGAGCCTTGGTGAGTGCCCCGGCGTCGACAGTGATCCCGACGCCGTGGTCACCGCCGCCGATGGAGATCGTGCCGGTGATCCGCTCGTCCGCGATCACCGGCCAGGCGTGCGTGCTCCCGAGCGGCGTGATCGTCCCGCGGACGTAGCCGGTGACGTCGAACGCGGTGTCCTTGTCCGGCATCGAGATCCGGTTCACGCCGAGCAGCGTGCGCAGCTTCGGCCAGGCGATCTCGCGGTCACCCGGCACCAGGACGAAGCGGTAGTCGTCGTCGGCCAGCCGCACGACGATCGTCTTGATCAGCCGGGCCGGCTCGATCCCTCGGGCGGCCGCGGCCTCCTCCAACGAGTTCACCCGGCCATGCCTGGTCACCTCATAGGTGAGTCCCAACTGGTCGGCAGCATCCGTCGCTTTGGTCACCGGATCAGTTTTGCACCCGGCTGGGAACGTTCCGGAGCAGGACGGCGAGGATCAACGTGACGAGGAACAAGGCCCCGGCCTCCCCGGCGACTCCGGTCCACTCGGCGTGGCTCCACGCCGTACCGGCCAGACCGCCGAAGACCGAGGAGCCGAGGTAGAAGGCGAAGAGGTACATGCTCGACGCCTGTCCCGTCCCGACGCCGCTCGCGTGGGCCCTTGCGGGGACCCAGCCGCTGGCCACGCCGTGCACCGCGAAGAACCCTGCGGTCATCACGGCCAGCCCCAGAATGATGAGCGGTAGCGGTGCGGCCAGGGTGATCGCCACGCCGGCCAGGGTGATCAGACACCCGACCGGCACCACTTTGCGCCTGCCGTAGCGGTCCGCCAGCGTCCCTGCCGTCGCTGACCCGGCAGAACCGAGCAGATAGACACAGAACACCAAGCCGGCCGCGCCCGCGCTCAGCTCGTACGGCGAGCCGGACAGCCTGAAGACCGCTCCGTTGTAGACGGCGACGAACGCGCCGACCGCCGTCGCCGCGATCCCGTACAGCGCCAGCAGCGCCGGGTCCCGCAGTACCCGGAAGAGGTCATTGGGTCGCGCGGCCGCCGGGTGGAAGTTCCGCGAGGCCGGCAGCAGCAGCCAGACGACAGTCGCGCACAGGACACCGACCACGGCGATCCCGCCGGTCGCGAAGCGCCATCCGCCAAGGTCCGACAAGCCGCCTGCGATGAGACGTCCCGCCATCCCGCCGACCGCCGTACCGGCGATGTAGAGGCCGCTGGCACGCGCGTGGCTGTCCTGGTGCACCTCTTCCCGTAGATAGGCCATCGCGACCGCCGGAAGGCCTGCCATGGCGATCCCCTGCAGGCCCCGCAGTGCGAGCAACAGGTGCCACGTCGGGGCGAACGCACTGAGCAGCGCGAAGAACGACGTCGCCGCGACCGACCAGCGCATCAGATTGGTCCGGCCGAGGACCTCGGACGCCGGACCAGCGATCAGCAACGCCAGACCGAGGCCGAACGTCGCGAACGACACGCTGAAGGCGCTCTGGCTGGGGGAGACCTGAAAGGCGTCGACGAGCTCCGGCAGCAGCGGCTGCGTGCTGTAGAGCAGTGCGAACGTCGCCAGACCGGCCGCGAACAGTGCGGTCGAGAGCTTGCGGTACTCAAGGTCGCCGGGCAGGTACCCGGTCTGGTGGGCGACGGACTGGTGCATGTCTTCGACGGTCGCACGACATCTGTGATACGTAAAATGTCGACCTCAGCAGGAATCGATACGATTTCAGTATGCATGTCGAAGATCTGCGCTGGTTCGCGGTCCTCGCGGAGACCGAGCACCTGACCGAGGCGGCCGCCACGCTGGGCACCAGCCAGCCGAACCTGTCCCGGTCGCTGCAACGGGTCGAGCGCGCGTTCGGCGTACCGCTGTTCGAGCGGGAGCGGCGCGGCGTACGGCTCAATCCGTACGGCCGTCTCGTGCTCGAGGCGGCGCGCGCCGGGACGTTGGCTGTCGACAGTGCGAAGCGGCAGATCGACGCGTTGCTGGATCCGGAGTCCGGCACCGTGCGGCTGGCGTTCCTGCACTCGGTCGCGACGACGCTCATGCCTGATCTGTTGAAGGCGTTCCGGGCGGTGGCACCGCACGTCGAGTTCCAGCTGCGGCAGGAGCCGGCGCACGACATCGTCCAGGATCTCGAGACCGGCGAGGCGGAGATCGCGATCGTCGCGCCGCGGCCGGACCCCGACCGGTTCGGCTGGTACGTGCTCGAGCGGCAGCGGCTCTGTCTGCACGTGCCGCCCGGGCACGCGCTGGCGTCCCGGCATCGGGTGGAGCTGGAGGCGGCGCGGGACGAGGCGTTCGTCGGGCTGCAGCCGGGCTTCGGGTTTCGGCGCGTGACCGACCGGCTGTGCCGCGAGGCCGGGTTCAGTCCGCAGCTGGCGTTCGAAGCGACCGACCTCGCGACGATCGACAGTCTGGTCGGCGCGGGGCTCGGCGTCGCGATCCTGCCCGCCGGCGCGGTGCGGGGGAACGACAGCGGGGCGGTGTCCGTGCCGCTGGCCGGCGTACGGTCGCGGCGGGAGATCGGGATGTCGTGGCGGCTGAGCGCGCCGTTGACGCCCGCCGCGGAGCGATTCCGGACGTTCGTACGGTCCCGTCCGGCGACGACCAGCTGACTGTGACTTCCGTAGCGTTCGTTCCATTTTCTCGGTGTCGACTTGCAGAGAGAGGGCTTTCCACCGCACCCTTACGTGCGTGAGGAAGCGTCTGGGTTCGTTCCGGCCGAGTCGCCGGCTGCTGTTCGCGGCCGGGACCGCGGCGGCTGCGTCGACGGTTGCTGCCGGCACGGCCGAGGCCGTCCCGGGCTCCCCGGCGGCCGACACCGCCGGACTGCTCTCGCTCGGCGCCTACGGCTCCGGTGTGCTGGGCGCCTGGGAGCGCCAGGCCCGCGCGATCTCGAACGAGGGGCAGATCCGCCGGACCCGCGAGACCGACGGCGTCTTCATGTTCGGCGACAGCATCGGCGTCCAGGACGGACCGGCGCTCGCCCGGCAGCTGAACCAGCTCGGGATCACCATCGCCGTCCACAACTGGGCCGGCCGGCCGGTGACGCCGGCCGTCGACGCGCTGGACACCTGGGCGCAGGAGTACGGCCTGCCGCACCGGATCCTGATGTCGGTCGGGTCGAACGACATCTTCACGCCGCCGGCGGTCGAGGCCCAGGTGGACCGGACGATGAGCATCGTCGGCGACGAGCGGATCGTCTACTGGGTCAACGTGCAGGCGGCTCGCACCGCGCACGGCCCGGACGTGAAGGTCGCGGACCAGCGCAACAGCGCCTGGATCAACCTGCAGCTCGCGGACGCGCAGCGGCGCTACGACAACCTGCGGATCGTGCGCTGGGCAGAGCACCTGGCCTCCAGCCCGAACCGGCTGGCCCGCCTGCTCCGCGACGGCCTGCACCCGTCGGTCCCCCTCGGGCAGAACGCCCGCAACGGCCTGATCATCGAGGCGATCAAGGCCGGCTGAGTGCGGCGGTTCGCCGCACTCAGCCTTCCTTCTCAGAAGCCCGCGGTGATGCGGGTGAAGTCCCAGTCGCCCTGGGCGATACCGCTGCAGTTGGACACCACGCCGCCGCCGGCGCAGCCGCGGTCACGGTTGACCGACCAGAACGCCAGCCGGCTGAGCCCGTTGCTCTTCGCCCAGTTGGTGATGTTCTGCCAGGTCGCGGTGGTGGTCATCTCCTGCTGGTCGGACAGACCGTTCATGCCGGAGATGCCCTGGTGCGCGTAGGCCTGTGCGGTGGTCCAGCCGAAGACGGACTTCAGCTTGTTGTTCAGGCCCTGGGACGCGCCGACCGTGTCGTTGTAGATGTTCGAGCTGCCGAAGTCGAACGGCATCAGCGTGAAGATGTCGATGTTCGCGCCGAGCGCCGCGGACCGCTCGATGAGGCGGTTGCCCCAGTAGTTCGGGCCGGTCGTCGAGGTGCCGAAGGTCAGGATCGTCGTGATGCCGGGGTTGTTCTGCTTGACGATCTTCAGGGCGTTCAGGATCCGGTCCTGGACGACCTCGCTCTCGAACTCGTCGGAGTTCTCGATGTCGACGTCGATCGCCTTCAGGCCGTAGGCGTTGATGACCTGCTGGTACGCGCCGGCCAGCGCCTCGGGCGTGCTGCAGTTCGGGCCGAGCTTGTTCCCGCTCCAGCCGCCGATCGACGGCACGATGTCGCCGCCGGCGGCGCGGATCTGGGCGATCGCGTTGGCGTCGGCGCTGCCCTGCAGCGGGCGGCTGCCGTCCCAGGCCGGGTTGCAGCCGCCGGACGACAGGATGAAGGCCATCGTGAACCACTTGATGCCGGTCGCGTTCATCACCGTCGCCGGGTTCGGCGGGTCACCCCAGCCCATGTACAGGTACGGTGCGGCCTGCTTGGTGCCGGTGTTCCCGCCGCCGGTCCCGGTCTTGACCGAGACGGAGCCGCTCTTCGGGCCCTCGCCGGCGCCGTTGGATGCGCTGACCTGGTAGCTGTACGTCGTGTTCGCGGTCAGCCCGGAGTCCGTGTACGACGTACCCGTCGGGCTGCCGACCTTCGTACCGTTGCGATAGACGTTGTAGCTGGTCGCGCCGGACGCGGCGGACCACGTGAGGCTCACTGACGACGCTGTCGACGTACCGGAGAGACCTGTCGGCGCGGCCGGGACGGTGCCGCCACCGCCACCCGAGCACGAGCCGCCGTTCAGTCGGCAGGCGGCGAGGCCGGGGAAGTTGCCCGGGCTGCCGTTGAAGCCGAAGCTGACGGTCGCGCCGGGCGCGAGCGGGCCGGCCCAGCTCGGCGGCGTGAACGTGTGCGTCTGGCCGCTACTGGTGTGGTTCGCGTCCCAGGTGGAGCTGACGGTGTAGCCGGACGGGAAGTCCAGCGCGACGGTCCAGGTGCTGAGCGAGCTGGTGGTGCCGTTGGTGACGGTCACCTTCCCCTCGAAGCCGCTGCCCCAGTCGGACACTTTCGTGAAGCTGGCAGTGACACCTGCCGCGTTGGCTGCCTGTGCGGTCAGCAGGGCGACGACTACCGCGGTGATGGCCGCGATCGCCAGAGAGATGCGATTCATGATGCTCCGATCAGTGGGCGGTACGTGATCAGACCCGTCCCCAGAGTGCGGGGACGTTCGGCGGCTCCCAGCCGGTCAGGGACGTGTGGCCCTGGATGCACTTGTAGGTGACACCGGCGTAGGTCACGAGCGCACCGGTCGCGTACGTCGTGTTGGGTGCCCACGGGGTGGCTGTGCCCGGGGGAGTCGTCGGGGGCGTGGTGGGAGGTGTCGTGGGCGGCGTTGTCGGCGGGGTGGTCGGCGGCGTCGTGGGAGGCGTCGTCGGCGGTGTTGTGGGCGGTGTTGTGGGCGGGCCGCTGCAGCCGGCGGTCTCGGCGTTGACCGCGTCGACCACGTTGTTGAAGAGGGTGACGTTCGGGTCGAGTGCCTCGAGGGAGTACATCATCGCGCCGGCCAGGCCGTTGCAGTGCTGGTAGTCGGCCTTGGCCTTGATCGACTGGGCGTTGTCACCGGACCAGAAGGTGCCGTTGCTGTAGAACCACGACGACTTCGTGGTGTCGTCGAAGAACGTCGCCGACGGGTTGTCGACGAACCCGGTGAGCTCCTTGTAGAACGAGACCCCCGGCACGTTGCCGCTCAAAGCGTGCCCATCGGCCGGTCCGGTCGCCGTCTGGTACTTACCGTTCGCGGTGGCCGGAACTCCCTTCCATCCCCTGTAGTAGAAGGGATATCCGATGCTCAGCTTGTTCGCCGGGAACCCGCCCGGGATGCCGTACGCCGCGTCGCCCGTGGTCCACGCCTTCACCGCGGAGTCGATCGAGTACTTGCCCTGCCCCGGCGGGATCGGGTTGCTCGGATCGTTCGGCGCCGTGTACAGCGGATCCTGGACGTTCGTCGGCCCGGTGGCCTCCCAGCCGCCGTGCATGTCGTACGTCATCACGTTGTTGTAGTCGAGGTACTGCCCGATCTTGTTGGTCTCGATCGTGGCGATCTTGTCCTGGCCCGCCGGCGTCGCGGCGGTCAGGTAGTACCTCTTGCCGGTCTGGCCGCCGTACGCGTCGAGCTGAGCGCGGAACTCGGCCAGCAGCAGCGTGAAGTTCTGCTTGTCGGCCGCGCTGTAGTGGTTGCCGACGTGACCGTTCGGCGAGCCCGGGTACTCCCAGTCGATGTCGACACCGTCGAAGATGCCGGCGGCCGACCCGGGACCGCCGAAGCCGTCGATCACCGGCAGGTCGCCCTTGAGGAACATGTTCACGCAAGAGCTGACGAAGGCTTTGCGCTTGGCGTCGGTGGAGGCCGCGTCGGAAAAGTACTTCGAGTAGGTCCAGCCGCCGATCGAGATCAGGATCTTCAGGTTCGGGTACTTCACCTTGAGCTTCTTGAGCTGGTTGAAGTTGCCCTGGATCGGCTGGTTCCACACGTCGCCGACGCCGTCGACGCTGATGTCCGCGCCGTACGACTTGCCGTAGTCGGCGAACGCGTCACCCGCGCCGTCACCGGCGTTCGGGTTGTTCTCGTCCTGCGACGCGGCCTTGTTGGCCATGAAGCAGGTGTGATTGACCGGGTCGATGTTGGCGAACGCGTAGTTCAGGAAATCGAGCTTCTCGCCGACCCCGGTGGTGACCATGTTCTTGGGATAGAAGGCGTTGGCGTAGATCCCCCACTGGGTGAAGTACGCCGTCTTGACGCCGCCGCTGGTCGCCTGTGGCGCCGCGACGGCTGCGTTGGCCGTGGTGGCGTCCTGACTCGCAAGAGAGACGCCGGCGGCGGTGATCAGGGCGGTGGCCGCGACGGTGGCCGTGGCGGCGAGCATGCGCAATCGACTCATCAGGTTCCTCCGGAGCGATGGGACGGAAGCGGTCCGGTGAAATTTAGTTAAAGACGCTTCGAAAGGAACCGTAACCGTTCCCGGCGGGTTGGTCGCGGGCTCGTCGTGGCGGGTTCCCGCTGCTGACGGAAACCCGACAACCCTTTGTCCACAGGGATCCGGTGACGTTCCCGGAAGCCGCCGGACAACGGCATGTTCTTGGTATGGACACGAACTCACCAACCCCGTCGGTGCTGATGGCAACTACCAACGAGGCCTTGCTCGACGACCTGCTCCGGCTGGCCGCGGCCGCCTCCGTCACGCCCCTGGTCGAGCCGCACCTGCTGGGCCTGCGGCGCAGCTGGCACGCCTGCTCGCTGGTCGTCGTCGGCCGCGACCTCGCCGAGCCGCTGGCTCGCGTCCAGCCCGCGCACCGTCCCGGGGTCGTCGTGGTCGGCTCGGCAGCGGACGGCGACGACCTCTACCGCTGCGCGTTCGACGTCGGCGCCGATGCCGTCTGCCGGTTACCCGACGACGAGCCGCTGCTCGCCGGCAAGCTGTCCGACGCCCTGGACGGCAGCACCCGTGCCGCCGTCACGCTCGCGTTCGTCGGCGGTTGCGGGGGAGCGGGTTCGACCACCCTCGCCGCCGCGGTGGCCGTCCTCGGCAACCGCCGCGGTCTCCGCACGATGCTCATCGACGGCGATCCGCTCGGCGGTGGCATCGAGCTCGCCCTCGGCATCGAGCGAGACCCGGGCGACCGCTGGCCCAAGCTCCTGAACGCGGCAGGCCGGATCAGCGCGGCCGCGCTCCACTCCGCACTCCCTTCGATCGACGGCCTCTCGGTCCTGTCCTGGGACCGCTCCGACGTCACCGTCCTGCCACCGGACACGATGAGCTCGGTCATCGGCGCCGCCCAACGCAGCACCGACCTCGTCGTCCTGGACCTACCCCGCCGAGCGGACCCCGCCGTAGAGGAAGGCTTCATCCGCTCCACCGCCACCCTGCTGGTCGTCCCCTGCGACATCCGCTCAGTCGCCGCCGCCAAACGCCTCGCAGGCCCCCTCAGAGCAGTAGCAGGCGACCTCCGCGTAGTAGCCCGAGACTCCCGCCCCGGCCCTTCCGCCGCCGACGTAGCAACCCACCTCCAATTGCCCCTAGCAACAAATCTGGGCCTGGACCGCAACCTCCCCACCGCCATGGACAACGGCCACCTCCCCCTCCCCACCCGAAGCCCCCTAACCCGAGCCGCCGAAACCCTCCTGGACCTCTTCACCCCACCCTGACCAGCCAGCCACAGCACCGGGCCCAACCCACCTCGACCACGACGCACCGCCGCCCTCTTGGGCCTCGTGCCCTAACCGACCCGCCCGTTCCCACCCTCGCCTACCGCCGCTCGCCAGACCCCGCGTTGTCCCACCCGCCCTGACCAGCTAGCTCCCGGCCTGGCCGCGACAGCCGCGGCCCCGCCTCCGCGACCACGACCTCACCGCCGCCCTGCAGGACCTTGCGACCCATCCAACCCGCCCGACCTCACCACCCCTCGCCCTTACCGTCGCCGAGTCGACACCACGCAGGACTCTCATCCCATCCGACCCGCCCGCCCAGACCTGGCAGGTGCCCACATGACCACGACAGCCGTCCCCGCAGACCTCCTCGACCGAGTCCGCACCACCCTTGCCCTGACCGGCACCGAGCCGACACCCGTGCATGTCGCAGCAGCCCTACGTGCCGACGGCACCGTCTGCGGCGACTCCATGGTCCTCGCAGTCGTCACAGCCCTTCGCCGGGAGGCGCTCGGCGCCGGCCCACTCGACAGCCTCCTCGCAGAGCCCGGCGTGACCGACATCCTCGTCAACGGCCCCGACGAGGTCTACATCGACCGCGGCCGCGGACTCGAGTTCGTCGCGATCCGCACCGGCGACGAACCCGCCATCCGCCGCCTCGCCACCCGCCTCGCCGCCGCGGCCGGCCGCCGCCTCGACGACTCCACGCCGTACGTCGACGTCCGCCTGGCCGACGGCACCCGCTTCCACGCCGTCCTCGCCCCGATCGCCGCCCCCGGAACCTGCCTGTCCCTCCGCGTCCCATCACGCAAGGTCTTCACCCTCGACGACCTGGTAGCAGCCGGCGCCCTCCCACAAGCAGGCGCCGCGATCCTCCACGATCTCCTCGACTCACGCCTGGCCTTCCTCATCAGCGGCGGCACAGGCACCGGCAAGACAACACTGCTCAATTCCCTGCTCTCATTGGCGAATCCCGCCGAACGCCTAGTCCTGGTCGAGGACGCCAACGAACTCCGCCCCGACCACCCCCACGTCGTACGTCTAGAAGCCCGCCCACCCAACATCGAAGGCACCGGCGAGATCTCCCTCCGCGACCTAGTCCGCCAGGCCCTCCGCATGCGCCCGGACCGCCTGGTCGTAGGCGAGGTCCGAGGCCCCGAAGTAGTAGACCTCCTGACGGCCCTGAACACCGGCCACGAAGGCGGCTGCGGCACCATCCACGCCAACTCCGCCGCCGACGTCCCAGCCCGCCTAGAAGCCCTAGGCGCCCTGGCAGGCCTCTCTCAATCAGCAGTCCACAGCCAAGCAGCCTCCGCCCTACACGCCGTAATCCACCTCACCCGTTCCCCCACAGGCCACCGCCGAATAGCCGAAATCCACACCCTCACCAAACACCCCAACGCCCCCTTAACCACCCACCCCGCCGTAACTTTCCACCCCGACAACACCCTCACCCTCCACCCCCCATCCCACCTCTTCACCACCCCACCCAACCGAATCCCGCCCCACCCACCCACATCCCCACCACCACGCAGCGCCCACCCGCCCCCACCACCAAGCACCGACTCCCCTCGCCTCCCAGCCGTCGGGCCAGCTCCAACACCGACCCCTGGATCAACTCGACCGCCCGCCGCAGGGTCGGCTCCAACACCCACCGTCGGCTCGGCTCCAATACCCACTGCCGGATCACCTCGACTGCCCGCCGGGTCCGCTCCAACGACCGCCGGTGCCGCATGACACCCGCACTCCTCGCCGCCGTCCTAGCCCTAGTTACCTGCGCTCTCGCCCTCCCACCCCGCCCACCAGGCCTCCACCGCCTAACCCGCGCCACCCCAAACCCCCGCCGACCAACGACTCCAACTCCGCCGAATCCCCAACATGCGCACCATCACTGGGACAGCCTCCAACCGGCCGGCCTCCAACCAGTTGGCTTCCGGCCAGCTGGCGCTCAGCTGACAAACCTCCAACCGACTGGCCCTCAAGCGGCTAGCGTCCAGTTGGCCGATCCCCAACCTGCCCGCCTCAGACCACCGAGCCGCCACCTCCGGTCCCGCCTGTCCCGAGCCTGGCTCCTAGCCCCACCAACCATCCTGGTCACCGCCATCCTCGGCCCCCAAGCCCTGGTCTCAACCCTCGCGATCGCCGCGATCCTGGCCCTCATCGCCAACCAACGCGCCAACCACCGTCAGCAAGAACTCATCGCAACCCGTCGCACCACCATCATCGAAGCCCTAGACGTACTCGCCGCCGACCTAACAGCCGGCCGCCCACCCATAGCCGCCCTGGAAGGCGCCGCCTCCATCAGCCCAGACTTCGAAGTCGCCCACGCCGCAGCCAAACTCGGCGCAGACGTTCCCGCCGCCCTGACCCGAGCCGCGACCACCCCCGGCGCCTCCAGTCTCCGCGCCCTATCCGCAGCCTGGCGCGTCACAGAACAATCCGGCGCCGCCTTCGCCACCCTCACCGAACGCCTGGCCGACTCCCTCCGAGCCGACGAATCCATCCACCGCCAAACCCAATCCAGCCTCGCCGGCGCCCGCTCCACCGCCCGAATCCTCGCCACCCTCCCAGCGTTCGGCATAACCATCGGCTACCTCCTAGGAGCCGACCCCCTCACCTTCCTAACCACCACCCCACCCGGCTGGTTCTGCCTACTAGCAGGCCTCGCCCTAACCGCCACCGGCCTCCACTGGACGGGCCGCATCGCCACTTCGGACACCTGAGGCATCCCACTCACCGCACTCGCCGCGCTCACCGCGCTCGCCGCGCTCGCCGCGCTCGCCGCGCTCGCCGCGCTCGCCGCGCTCACCGCACCAACCTGCCCGGCCCCGCCTCGCCGACTATTGAGTCGGCCTGACCGGCACTCACCCGTCGAGACCGCGGACGTGTACGGCGTGGGCGCGTGACCAGAGCGGCTCGTCGCGCCACCTGGCCTCCGGTACCCCCGCATCGGCTCGCTCTGCCCGACCTACTGACGGCGATCCCAGCCCGCCAGATCTACTCCACCTTCTCGAGACTCCGCATGCCCCACACACTGACCGCAGCAACAGCAGTTGCCATAAGCACCTACCTCCTGATCCCACCTCACGCCAACCTGCGCCGCCTAACCCCACCGCGCCCCAGATCGCGCCACCAACCTCCGCGATCCCACCGCCTAGCCGCAGCCGGCGCAGCATTCGCCGCGCTGGCGGTCCTCGGCCTCCCCTGGGGCCTCATCCCAAGCGCGCTCGCGTACTACGCCATCCCCCGAGCCCTGGCCCGCCTAGAACCAGCCACCACCAGACAACGCAACGCCCGCATAGCCCACGACCTGCCCCTCGCGATCGACCTCCTGACCGCCTGCCTCCGAGCCGGCCGCCCGCCCCAACACGCCCTGACCCTCGTAGCCGAAGCCCTACCCGGCCCTCTGGCCGACGTCTTCACCAAGATCGCCCACCACTTGGCACTAGGAACCGACCCAGCCACCGCCTGGGCTCACCTACGCACGGAACCACCCTGCATCCCCATGGCCCGAGCCATCTCCCGCTCACTCCGTTCCGGCGCCCCACTCTCCAAAACCCTCGAACACCTGGCCGACGAAACCCGCCGCTCCCACCACCACCTCGCCGACCAACAAGCCCGAGCCGCCGAATCCCGAGCCACCCTGCCCCTGGGCCTCTGCTTCCTCCCCGCCTTCGTCCTCCTCTCAATCGTCCCCACGATCGCCGACGCCCTCATCCCCTACCTCCTCCACCCCTGACCTCCCATATCCACAGCCAAAAACTCCTTTGAAAAAAGGCGTTCCAACAACGGCACCTTTACGAACAAGCACCCACAGCTCCACCGCCCGCAGGAGGCCCAAATGCCCAAAGCACCAATAACCACCAGCAGCCACCCGACGCCAGCACAGCGGTTGTCCCGGGCAGCGACCCCCGCTCCAGCCACCGCGCACACCCCCAGCCACCTCATGCGCCGCACACCCGACCCCGAACCTGGGCTCCGCACGCCGAACAACGAGCCCACGCCCAACCCCACCCACAACCACTTTCCACACCGCGCACCGAGTCGCGCCCTAGAGCTCCACCCGCACAACCGCCGACCAGTCAACCGCGCCTCCCACGACACCGCCCAACCCTGCGCGCCAACCGACCACCCCAAGCCCCACCCCCCTCACACTCAACTCGAGTCACGGACCCCGAACATCCAGCCGGCGCCCCGCACGTCGAACAACCAGCCCGCTCCGTGTACGTCGAACAACGAGCCGACTTCCTGTACGCCGAACAACCAGCCGGCATCCTGTGCGTCGGTTGGTCAGCCGAAGTCCTGCACGCCGCCCAAGCAGTTCGAGTTCTGCGCGGCGCCCAACCGGTCGGAGCCCTGCGCGCCGAACAGCCAGCTCGAACTCAATTGCGCTGTCACCGACAACCGATCCTGCCGCGGACGCGCCCACCGTCGTCGCGCCAAGACCATCCGACGTCTCTACGGCAACGGCATCCACCGTCTTCGCCCCCGCGGCGAACACGGAGCAATCACCGCCGAGTACGCCGTCCTGATCGTCGGTGTGTGCGGCTTCGGCGGGGTCATGGTCGCCCTCCTCAGATCCCCTGCAATGCAGGGAGCCCTCAAGGCGATCATCAACTTCGGCCTGAAGATCGCCGGCGTAGAAGGCGTACACATGTGACGCAACCCCACAGCCCGCTCCGCCCGAACCACGCCGCCCGCCCCCGGGCGAACCGCACTGGGTGGATCCAGGCGAACGTCCCCCGAACCCCGGGCGGGCCCGTCAGGACGAACCCCTTAGCCGAGCCGCTCCGGGGCGAGCCACAGCGCGCGGACCCACCTGGCCGAGCTGCTCCGGGCCCTGCCGAGCCCGCTGCGGGCGCCCGCAGCCGACCCTCAGCCGAACCGGTCAGCCGACCCCAGCGGAACCCGTCAGCCGAACCCGTCAGTCGAGCCACCGCGGGTGAACCTCCCGTCGACTCCCGCCGACCCACCACAGGTGAACCTCCCAGCCGAACCGCTCGGGTGAGTTACCTCCGACCGAACCATCCCGACCGAACCGGCCCGGCCAACTGTCCTCTACCGCCGCGCATAACTAGAGCAACCCAGTCAGTGCAGCCAATTCGCTGAACCAACCAATGGTCCAGCTCGCGGCCACCTCAACCAGCCACCGCACCCAACCCGGCCCAAGCGACCGCGGCAACGCAGCGTGGCCCTCGATCAGGCGGCCGGTCGATGTCCCCTCCTCGACCGGCCGCCGCCCTGGGAGTCCCATGCCTCACCGCTCGGACCTGTCCTCCGGGACCTTCCTGACGTCGCCAACCTTGATCGCCATCGACGCTGACCGCGCCGCTCTTCCTCATCCCACGGGTAAGGCCAACGGACGCCGCCGAGGGGAGCGTGGGGCTGTCACGGCCGAGATGGCTTTGGCGCTGCCGGTGCTGGTGTGCATTTTGTTGTTGGGGATCTGGTCCATCGGACTCGTTGTCCTGAACATTCGGTGCATAGACGCTGCCCGCGACGTCGCCCGGGCGGTCGCGCGTGGTGAGTCGATCGAGAACGCGAAGGCGATCGGTCGCCGTACCGTCCCCACAGGCACGATCGTCATCACCCGTGAGGCGTCCGACATCAAAGTGACAGTCACTGCCGCTCCCGCCCACGACCCGCCGCTGCTCAGCGTCCTGTCTCCTCCGAGCCTCACGGCAACTGCCACGCTGCAAGCGGAACCGGAGGCGCCGTGAACCGCTCCGAGCGAGGCAGCGCCACGCTCCAAACCTTGTTCGCTGCGGCACTCCTCTTCACGGCGCTCACTGCAGCGATCCTCTGGTCAGCGATCTCGACCGCTCGGCACAAGCTGTCCGCCGCCGCCGACCTCACCGCCCTCAGCGCCGCCCAGTCCCTGAGTACGTCCGAGTCCATCGACGCCCCTGGTCACCTCGATCCCCGCGAGGAGCAGCCCGCGCATCGAGCCGATGCGGTCGAGCGGCCGATGATGGCGCCGAGCGCCACACCACCGAGTACACCTTGTGCGACAGCAGCGCGAACAGCCGCGTTGAACAAGGTGCAGCTAACCGCGTGCGTGGTCTCCGGAGATGCGGTGACCGTTGAGGTATCGCTGCAGTTCGACCTCCGTTTGACACGTCCAACCTTGAGCGCGGTGGCGCGAGCCGGCCCGGTGTGACGTCGTCTCGTCAACCACTCGTCGCACGACCGGTTCTCCTGTGATCGCGATCTGGTCGCAATCTGGTAGAGATGCCGCGTTGATGTGGACGACGTACGGACCAGCGCTCCATGATCGGGAACCGAGTACTGCTCATGTTCCCGGACGTACTTCCCCGACGCCCGGACGCTACCTCGGAGGCTCGTTTGCCCGACCCGATTCGGCTGCTGCTGGTTGACGACCAGATCCTCAGCCGAGGTTTGCTTCGCAGCGGTCTGGAGCGTGAGCGCGATCTGGAGATCGTTGCCGAGCTCAACCGAACTGACGACGTCGTAGGTGCCGCCAAACGGCATCGGGCGAACGTCGCGCTGCTCGATGCGGCCGGGCCGGGGAACGACAGCATTACTGTCACCACCAAGTTGCGTACGTCGATGCCAGAGTGCCGGGTGGTCATGCTGACGACGTACGGGCGACCGGTGCACATGCGCCGCGGGCTCGACGCCGGCGCGAAAGGGATCGCATTGAAGGACAGCCCGACGCCGCAGTTGGCGGATGCGGTACGGCGGGTGCACCTGGGTCTGCGTGTGGTCGACGCGAACCTTGCGGCCGACAGCCTGCGGTACTCCGAGACCCCGCTCAACGCTGACGAGACAGACACTCTCCGCGCGGCGCGGGATGGTGGATCAGTCGCGCTGATGGCTCAGAAGCTCGACGTGTCCGAGCGTGTCGCCCGTACTCGACTGTGGTCTGCTATCGGCAAGACCGGCGCCCACACTCGGTCGGATGCCGTCGAAATCGCGGAACGGAACGGTTGGCTTCTCGACTGATTGGTCGCAGGTGCTCTGCGGGGGAGGGCAGACTGACGTGGTGGATGACGGTCGGAACCGAGTTGTCGTGGTCGATGCTGCGAACGTGGTTGGGTCGCGGCCGAACGGATGGTGGCGGGATCGGGTCGGCGCGGCTCGACGGCTGCTGACGCGGCTTGCTGCCTTGCAGGAGCGGTTGTCGGACATCGACGTGGTCGTGGTGTTGGAAGGGGCCGCTTGCCGGGCGGTGTCTGGGGAGGGGGCGCCGGATACCGGTCGCGTTCGGGTGGTGCTTGCGTCGGGGTCGGGTGACGACACCATCGTGAGCGTGACCGCGGAGGTTGCAGGTCAGTCGCGTCATCCCGCGGTCACGGTAGTCACGGCCGATCGCGAACTCCGGCAACGGGTAGAAGCCACCGGCGCGACGACCACCGGCCCGAGCTGGCTCCTCGACCAGCTGGACGCCCTACCCGATTAGCCGGGCTACCAGAAGCCATGCGCCGGGGCTGACACGAGCAGCTGACACGTCTGACCCGAGCAGCAGCCGTACGCCTGGTACGTCACAGGAACCCGCATGCCGAGCACGACAGCAGCAGCCCGTGCGCCAGGTACGAGGCCATGGACCCGTACGCCGGCTACGCCACCGGCGGGCTGTTGGCCGGGCACGACGGGTGGCCCGTACGCACCGGGTACAACCGCAGGAGTCCGCATGCCTGGCGCGACAAGCATCCGTACGGCGAGCCTGAGCGCAGCAGCCCGTACGCCGGGCCCGAGCGCAGCAAGTCCGTACGCCTGCAGGCCGGGCTCGACGCCGCGAACGAAACTCGTGGGCTGGGTACATGGGTACGCGCCCGTACGGCGGGCAGGACAAGCCATGCGTACGCCCGGGCCCTGGAGCAACAGCCCGTGCGACGAGCAGCCCGGACGCCGGGCCTGAGAGCAGGGATGCGTAGGCCTGGTGCGATAAGTAGCCCGTACGCGGCCTGAAGGTCGCAGCCCGTTCGGCTGGTACGACGCCGGGACCTGTAGACCGGGCGTGATGCCGAAAGAGCGTGCGCGGCAGGACAAGACGTACGTACTCCCGGGCCCAGGAGCAGCAGGCCGTGCGACAAGCAGCCCATACGTCAGGCCTGAGGGTCGCAGCCCGTTCGGCTGTACGACGCGGGAACCTGTGGGCCGGGCGTGATGTCGCGGGGCGTTCACCGGGGATGACATGCAGCCGTATACCGAGACTGAGAGCAGGGGTGCGTACGCGCGGCGCGACATGCAGTCCGTAGGCCGGGCCTTAGAGCGGGGGCCGTGCGCGTGGCGCGACATGCAGTCTGTACGACAGGCCTGAGGGTCGCAGTCCGTGCGGCTGGTACGACGGCGGAGCCTGTGGGCCGGGCGTGATGCCCGGGGCGTGCGTCGGCGCCGCAGGAGGAGTGGGTGCACTGGGCGCGGGTGGCTGTGCGGGCGGTGATTGTCCGAGGGCTTGCGGCCTGGTCGAGGATTACGGCGCATAAGCCCGTACGCGGCTTGGTGCTCACGTGAGTCCCGATGGTCGCTGCGGCTGCGCGAGCCTGCCGGTTGCGCGGTCTGTTCGCGCTCGGTGGGGGGGAGGTCAGGCGCAGGTGGAGAGGAGTTGGCCGGTGTGGGTTATTAGGAGGTGGGGGCCGGGGGTGGCGGGGAGGTGGGTTTTGGGGGTGGTGATGGGGTGGCGGGTGCCGTCGGGGGTGATTACGAGGGTGTTGGGGGCGTCCAGGGCTATGAGTTCGTCGTCGGCTCGGATGAGGACGGGGGCGGTGTAGGACCAGGAGAGGGCGGTGCGGCCGGCGGCTAGGGCTTCCAGGGTGGCTGTGGGGAGTTCGTCGGGGCCCTCGGCGGAGGCGTCTACCGCGATCCAGGTGGTGGGGGAGCCGGGCGGCATGAGCGACGTGGGGTTGTGCCAGTCGCTGCCGCCGATGGGGGTGGTGTTTTCGAGGCCCCATGCCTGCCACCAGGCGACAGGGCCGCCCCAGGTGTGGTCGAGCCAGGACGAGTGCCAGATCTCGGCTAGCGGTGGGTGTTCGGGGAGGGGATGGCGCCAGGAGCAGTCGCCGCCGAGGGGGTGGTTGATCGAGAGGAGACCGCCGCGCCGGGCGACCTCAGTGACCCAGGTGGCGGCGGGTTGGCGGAAGTCGATCGGGCCGATCTCGCCGAACGCGTTCGCGTGGCCGGTGTCGGTGGTGACTTCCTGGCCGGGGATGAGGCCGATGCCGAAGCGCTTGCTGAGCGACGGGAGTTCGGGGTGGTGGGCAACGGTGTTGTGGTCGGTGACGGCGAGTACGTCGAGGCCGGCCGATACGCCGAGTGCGGCGAGGTTGGCGATCGGCGTGGAGCCGTCGGAATGCAGGGAGTGGGCGTGGAAGTCGCCGGCGATCCATTTCAGGCCGGATGATGCGGGGAGGGTACGGCGCGGTGGGCGCGGAGGTACGGCGATCGCGGCGGAGGCTTCGGCGTACTCGTTCAGGCCGGGAATGGTGTCGACCGGGCCGGTGACTGCTTCGACGAGGAGTTCGACGCCTTCGACGGGTACTCGGTGGAGGCCGAGGACGACCCACCAGGTGCCTGGTTCGAGTTCGCCGGGTACATAGCCGGGCGTGGCGGCGGAAGGGGTGATCGCGAAGGTGGTGCGGGCTCCGCCGGACCATCCGCGCCAGCCTGCTGCGCCCTCGCAGCCGATGTCGATGACGGCGCCGTCGACCGGTGGGATGGTGAGCGTGACGAGCAACCCGGGGCAGTCGGCCGGGATGTCGACGGGCAGGGAATGCCAGACCGACTCGGCGCGGTCGTCCAGCGTCCAGCGCCGACGGTACGACGTGACAGCCATCAGGCGATCTCCCCGCTCTCGAGCGAACTGCGGGCCGGCATCAGACAGGCCCCGTTCTTGGACGAACTGTGCGGTGGCATCACAGGACGGACGCTGGTTCGGGCGACAGGAGTTCGCCGGTGTCTTGGGTGTAGAGGAGGACGCGGCTCGCGGGGGCCGTGAGGGTGACGGGGGTGCCGGGGGTTGGCTCGGCTTCTTCGGGGACGGTGGCGCCGATGAGGGTGCCGGCGCAGTCGACGGTGACGAGTGATTGGGTGCCGAGGTTCTCGGCGACTACGACCTCGCCGCGCAGGGCGGGGCCGGTGATGTCGCCGGTGGAGAGGGTCAGGTACTCGGGCCGGATGCCGACCGTGACCTCCGCGTCCGCCGGGGTCGAGGAGGTGGCTGCGGGCAACGACCCGTCGGCGACCGACACGGTGCCGTCGCCGAGCACCTTGCCCGGCAGCAGGTTCATCGGCGTCGACCCGATGAAGTTCGCCACGAAAGTGTTGGCGGGGCGGGCGAAGACCTCACGAGGGGATCCGAGCTGCCGGAGCTTGCCCGAGTCCATGACGGCGATGCGGTCGGCGAGCGCGAGTGCTTCGGCCTGGTCGTGGGTGACGAAGACCGTGGTGATGCCGAGGTCGCGCTGGAGCTTCTTGAGGAAGGTACGGGCCTCGAGCCGGAGCCGCGCGTCGAGGTTCGACAGCGGCTCGTCGAGCAGCAGGACCTTGCCCTCGGACGCGATCGCGCGGGCGAGCGCGACGCGCTGCTGCTGACCGCCGGACAGCTGTCCCGGCCTGCGTTCGAGCAGCCCGTCCAACGAGAGCTCGCCGGCGGTGCGAGAAGCGACCGAGGCACGAGTGGCCGCGGCGACCCGGCGTACCTTCAACGGATACGTGATGTTCTCCGACACGCTCATGTGCGGGAACAAGGCGTAATCCTGGAAGACCATCGCCACACCGCGCTTGCCCGGCTCCATCCGGGTCACGTCCGCGGCGTCGATCCGGACGGTGCCCTCGGTCGCGGTCTCCAGGCCCGCGATCGTCCGCAGCAGCGTCGTCTTGCCGCAACCGGACGGACCGAGGAGGGCGAAGAACTCGCCGTCGGCCACGTGCAGGTCCAGCCCGTCGACGGCGCGGACGCCGTTCGGGTAGACGGTCGCGAGGCCTTCGATGTCGATGCCCGCCATCAGCTCTTGATCCCTCCGTGGAAACGGAACCCGTAACGCGAGTTCACCAGCAGGTACAGCACGACGACCGGGATCGAGAACAGCAGCGAGAAGACCGGCAGCACCTGCAGGTTCACGCTGCCGCCTTCGTCGGTGAGGGTCTGCATCAGCACCGCACCGGGCTGCTTGTCGATCGACCGGATGAGCAGGAAGGGCACCAGGAAGTTGCCCCAGGAGTTGACGAACGCCCAGACCATGATGGTCGCCAGCCCGGGGCGGGCGACCGGCAGGACGACGTCGCGCAGGATCTGGCCGGTGGACGCACCGAAGACCCGCGCCGACTCCTCGTACGACTTCGGCACCGCGTCGACGAAGTCCTTCAGGATGAAGATCGCCGCCGGCAACAGCCCGCCGGTCATCACCAGCGCGACGCCGAACCGGGAGTCGATCAGCCCGAGCTGGAACATCATCACGAAGATCGGCACCATCGCCGCCGTCCCGGTGACGACCGAGGACAGCAGCAGCAACCCGTACAGCAGGGCGTCGCGTCCGGGGATGCGGACCCGCGACAGTGCATAAGAGGCCAATGCGGCAAAAGCTGTGACGGCAACCGCGGTCGTCACGCAGATCAGCAGCGAGTTGACCATCGAGTGCATCGCGTACGGGTGGTCCAGCGTTTTCCGGACGTTCTCCAGCGTCCAGTCCGGCCAGTGCACGCCGAGACCCGGCGACGCGTCGAACGGCGCCGACGCGATCCACAGCATCGGTACGGCGAAGAACAGCGTGATCGCGCAGATCAGGACGTAGAAGCCGATCCGGCGCAGCACAAAGGACGTCGTCACGAGCGCCTCCGCAACAGCCGCAGGTAGACCAGTGAGACCAGCAGGTTCGCGATCAGCAGCAGGAACGAGATGGCCGACGAGTACCCGAGCTCACCGCCCTGCAACGCCACGTTGTAGATGTAGACCGGCACCGTCTCGGACTCGTGGTTCGGCCCGCCCTTGGTGAGCAGGAACGGCGAGAAGTCGTTCGCCGTCCACAGCGAGATCAGCAGCGTGTTGGTCAGCACGTGCCCGCGGATGTGCGGGAACACCACGTCCCGCAGCGTCTGCCAGCCCGACGCGCCGACCATCCGCGCCGACTCGAGCTGCGACGGCGGCACGGCCTGCAGCGCCGACGAGTAGAGCATCATCGAGAACGCCGTGCCGCGCCACGTGTTGAAGACCACCAGGCACGCCATCGGGTAGTCGATCAGCCACGCGGTCCCCGGCGTACCGAGCAGGCTGTTCAGGGTGCCGCCGTCGCGGTCGTAGAACGCGACCCACAGGTACGCGACCACGGTCGAGGGCAGGATCCAGGCGAGCAGGACAAACGCCTCGACGGTTCGCCGTACGGCGGGGCGCGTGCGGCGCATCACCCACGCGAGCGTGAAGCCGAGGACGTTCTGCCCGATGATCGCGGAGCCGAGCACGAACAGCAGCGTCAGCCACAACGCGTTGTGGAACAGGGCGTCGTTCAGCGCCTTGGTGTAGTTCGACAACCCGACGACCGACGGCGACACGGCCTCGACGCCGGTCAGCCGGTAGTTGGTGACGCCGATGTAGATCGTCCAAAGCGCGGGGAAGATCAGGAACGCGCCGATCAGCAGCATCGCGGGCGCGACGAAGCCGAGCGCCCGGGAGACTCCGAGCCCGGCTACGTCCTGGGCCGGTCGGCGGGTCTGCCGCGCCGGCTCAGGTGCCTGAGCCGGCGCGGGTGCGGAAGCGGAGGTCATCAGTTGCCGGCGACCTTGTCCTTGCCGCCGGCCGCGGCCTCGACCGCCTTCTGGTAGGCCTTCGCGGCAGCGTCGGTGCTCTTGCCGCCGACCACGTCCGCGGTTGCCTGTTGCAGCGCGGCCGAGATCTTCGGGTACTCCGCCAGTCCGGGGCGGTACTGCGTGAGCGGGAGGACCTTCTCGGCGACGAAGCTCAGCATCGGGTCGCCGGCGAGCACCTCGCTGTTGACGTCGCTGCGCTGGGTGATCTTGGCGGCGCCGTCGAGCGAGGCCTTCACCATGTCCGCGGAGTTCATGAACTGCAGGAACTCCCAGGCCTGCTGCGGGAACTTGGTGTTCGGGTTGATCACCGTCGCGCCGCCGCCCGACATCGAGACGAAGTCCTGTCCCCTCACGCCTGCACCCGGCAGAGCGGCCGGGATCAGGGCGTAGCCGACGGCCGTGTCGCGGTCGGCCATCTTGGCGACGCCCGCCTTGGGCTCCACCACGCTGCGCCAGAAGTAGTCGCCCTCCAGCAGGATGCCGATCTTGTTCGCGGCGAACTCGGCGAAGGACTTGTCCCGGCCCTTGGCCTCGCGCTGCAGCACCGGGTCGCCGAGCCCGGTGCTGTAGATCTTGCGGTAGAAGTCCAGCATCTGGCGCAGCTTCGGGGTGTCGCCCAGCCACTTGCCGTCGGAGTTCACGGTGGCGCCGGTGCCGACCAGCAGCGGCAGCACGCCCTGCATGGTGGTCGCCTCACCCATCGCGGTCCCGGCGTTGATCTGGATCGGAGTCACGCCGGCGATCTTCTTCAGCGCCTGACCTGCGGAGATGATGTCGTCCCAGGACTTCGGCTGCCAGTCGGCGGGGAGTCCGGCCTGCTGGAAGAGCTTCTTGTTGAAGTACAGCACGCGGCCGTCGGTGCCGCCGGGCACGCCGTACCGCTTGCCGTTGTAGCTGCCGAGCGCCTGGACCGACTCCGGGATCTGCTTCCAGCCGTCCCAGTCGTCCACCCTGGCGGCATCGCCGACGGTGTCGGTGAGCGGCTTGATGTAGTTGGCCTGGGCGAACTCGCCGACCCAGATGCCGTCGATCTGGAACAGGTCAGGTCCGGACTTGTTCGACAGGTCGAGGGACAGCTTCTGCTTGTAGACCTCGTCGTCGGAGCCGTCGCCCTGGAACTTGACCGTGACGTCGACGCCCTTGCCCTTCTGGTCGGCGACGAACTTCGGGATCAGCACGTCCTCGACGAAGGTCGCGCCGGCGCTGCTCTTACCGCCCTTGACCGAGTTCGAACCGAA
The DNA here is from genome assembly GCF_040610805.1 of Kribbella sp. NPDC003557. NCBI lineage: Bacteria > Bacillati > Actinomycetota > Actinomycetes > Propionibacteriales > Kribbellaceae > Kribbella > Kribbella sp. NPDC003557. Next base: position 418,499 of record NZ_JBEXMY010000002.1, on the reverse strand, counting down.
GGTCAGCTCGACCTTCTTGGCGTCGGCGTTCCGGTTCGCGTCCTGGTCGCCGGTGCCGGAATCGGACGAGCCGAGGCATCCGGTGAGCAGGGCGAGGGCCGCGGCGCCGAGTACGCCGGCGGTGGTCAACCGCGAGAGAGATCGCATCAGGGCTCCTAGCAGAAGTGGTCCAGCGGGCGTGCCGGTCAAACATTGGCACTCTCCGGCGACTATGTGAAGACTTTTTCCCAACCCTGGGTAAACGTTGTCAGGTGCTATAGGCAACCAACTACGGACTGTCAAGTTCGGATCCCACGGGATGCGTTGCGGAAGAGTTAAAGGATGCTCAAGGTTCTGTGGCAACAGGTAGTTGAGTAGATACAGAGGGTGATCGGTGGAGTTACTGTCTTGCCGTTCGGTTCAGCGGATCGGAGGTGAAAGACGTGAGACTGCTCCACGGAGTCGCTTGCCTTGTCGACGACCTGCTCTGCCACTGCTGGTGCTGGTGGTGACCGAGGGCCGCGCGGTGACGACACCGGGCTCCCGCTGACGCGCAAGCAGCGGGCATCCCGGAACTCATCCCCGAGCACCGCCCGGCCGACCGAGAGCGACGGCACGAGAGACAAGGAGAGAGAAACGGCCGGCCCCGACGATGTCGGGGCCGGCCGTCCTCTCGTTGGCTAGCGGCTGCTGTCCTCCTCGGCTCAGCTCTGGGCCAGTTGCATCATCTGTTTCGGCAATACCGTCATCTGGGCCGGGATCGGGACCTGCGGCCTGAGCAGCGACAGCAGGCTGGCGGCCGCGCCCGCGATCGGCAGCGGCAGGGCCAGGCCCAGCGACGCCAGCAGCGCGTTCACGAGTGCCAGCACCGCGCCCAGGATGTCCAGACTCGGGATCGGAAGGCCGCTCCAGGCCTGGATCGGCGTGCCCGCGGCGCTCATCGTGCCGGTCGGCTGCGCCTGCTTGGCCTTCCCCTTGCCAAGCAGCGATGTCAGGGCGAGCCCACTGGCGGCGTTCACGAACGTGCCGGTGTCCTCGTCGTAGTTCCACTTCTGGCCGTCGCCGTCACGGCAGGGCAGGACCAGCAGTGGAGCGGACGCCGGAACCTTGGCCAGGTCCGCACCGCTGTCCAGGCAGGCTCCGGTCGCGGCAAGGGCGCCACCGACGCTCTTGCTCATCGCGACCTGCAGCTGGCCGGACTCGGTGTAGATCCACTCCTGGGTCTTGCCTTCCTTGCCCGGCGCACACGCCATCATGACCGCCATCGGGACCTTGTCGGCCGCGACGAACGTCAGGCAGTAGCGGGTGTCGGAGCGGGTGGCGATCTGTTGTGCCACGCCCACGGTGACGCCCGGTGCCGTCGAACCACGGGGTGCCGGGTTCGCGGCCTGGGCCGGTACGGCGGTGGCGATCGCCACGCTGACCGCGAGCACCACCACGCCGGTGCGACTGAACAGCTTTCGGATGATCAAGACAACCTCCAGAGGTCGTGCCATCGCTTGGCGTCAGGTCGTCGGGACCCCGTGGCGCGAGCCGGAACGCCGGCAGTGACTCAGCGCGACGTTGACGCCACAACAAGTAAGGCACAGGTGCGACCGAGGAGGTTATGCCGATCTTGCGAAACTTGATGCCAATGGCAACTAACTGCCAGGCGGACGTCGTTGCGCAAGGCATCTACATCGGGATGCGAGGCCGCTGTTCCGTCGTTGTGAGGTGTTCGAGATCTTACGGCAATCCACTGCGATTCCGGTAGCGAACTGCGTTGGAAGATGCCGTAGGCAACAGAGTCGTCAGTGGGGCTGTTTGGTGTCCCTGGGGTCCGGCGCGAGCTCCTGCTCGGTCGCCAGGCGCTCGTCGGCCGGGGCCTCCGGTGCGCCCTCGAGGCGTGGCGGGATATCGGCAGAGGCGTCACTTTCCGTGATCTCTCCTCCGACCGTGTCACTCGACGTGTTCGCCGCCTGGGCGCGCAGCTCACGCATCTCCTTGCGCCGCCGCCAGCCGCGGCCGAGTCCCTTCTTCGTCAGCCACAGGCCGGCGATCAGTGCCGCACCGGCCACCGCGCCGAGGAAGAAGATCGTCGGCACCGAGACACCGAAGTCGACGCCGAACACCTCCATCGTCGTCGAGGCGGTGGACGACACCGAGACCCCCAGGCCGAACAGGACGGCCAGAACGATCAGAACAACTCCGAGGACGACCATGGCACGCTGCCTCTCCGTCCGGAGACTGCCGGACTCGTCAGGCCTCACTGCTCAATAATGCGGAGAGCAACGCCACCGCGCCGCTCTTGTCGAGTGGGTTGTTCTGGTTCCCACACTTGGGCGACTGTACGCACGAAGGGCAGCCGTCCGTACATTCACAGTGTGCAATCGCCTGGCGTGTCGCCGTCAACCATTCACGCGCCGCGGCGTACCCGTGTTCGGCGAATCCGGCTCCGCCCGGGTGGCCGTCGTACACGAAGACCGTGAGGCGGCCGGTGTCGGCGTGCCGGGCGGTGGAGACGCCGCCGATGTCCCAGCGGTCGCAGGTGGCGAACAGTGGGAGCAGGCCGATCGACGCGTGCTCGGCGGCGTGGGCCGCGCCCGGGACGTCGGCCAGCCCGAGCGCCTCGACCGCGGCGTCGGGCATCGTCCACCAGACCGCCTTGGTCCGCAGCGTGCGCTCCGGCAGGTCCAGCGGCTGCTCGTCGAGTACGTCGCCGGTCGCGATCAGCTTGCGCTGGTACGAGATGACCTGACTCGTCACCTGGACCCAGCCGCGCGACAGCTCCGCCGTACCCCAGTTGCACGTCTCCTCGGTCGCGAGGATGCTGATCTCGGTCACGTCCCGCGCGAAGGTCGTGTAGTCGGGCGAGGCGGGCTCGACGACGGCCGCGTGCTCCTCGAGGTCCAGCGACCGCACCAGGTACGACTCTCCGGCGTGCACGTAGACCGCGCCCTCGTGCACCGACGCATGGGCCGAGCCGCCATCGACCGTGCCGAGCAGACGACCGGTCCGGTCCTCCACGATCTGCACCGTCTTCCCGCCGGCGGACCGGATGTCGATGGCGTCGACCGCCCGCTCCCGGCGCGTCCAGAACCAGCCGTGCGGCCGCTCCCGCAGCGCGCCCTGCCGGACGAGCTGTGCGATCACCTGCGCCGTCGTCCCGCCGAAGATCTCGAAGTCGTCGGGCGTCAGCGGTAGCTCCTGGGCAGCGGCGCACAGCTGGGGCCCGAGCACATACGGGTTCTCCGGGTTGAACACGGTCGCCTCGACCGGACGACCGAAGATGGCGGCCGGATGACGCACGAGATAGGTGTCCAGCGGGTCGTCCCGCGCGATCAGGACCGCCACCGCGTCCCCACCGGCGCGCCCGGCGCGACCGGCCTGCTGCCACAGTGAGGCGCGGGTGCCAGGCCACCCTGAGAGCAGTACGGCGTCCAGTCCGGCGATGTCGATGCCCAGCTCGAGAGCGTTCGTCGCCGCGACACCGGTGAGCTCGCCGCTCTGCAGCATGCCCTCGAGCCGCCGACGCTCCTCCGGCAGATAACCGGCCCGGTACGCCGAGACCTGTTCGGTCAGCGCCGGGTCGACCTCGGCCAAGTTGTCCCGGGCTGTCATCGCCACGGTCTCGGCACCACGCCGCGAGCGGACGAAGGCGACCGTGCGGACACCTGTGACGACAAGATCGGTCAGCAGGTCGGCCACCTCGGCTGTTGCGGACCGACGGACCGGGGCGCCGTTCTCGCCGCGCAGGGCGGTCAGCGGCGGCTCCCAGAGGCCGAAGGCGATGCCGCCGCGCGGAGAGCCGTCATTGACCACCTCCACCATCTCCAGCCCGGTCAGACGCTCGCCCGACAACGCCGGCTCGGCCACAGTCGCCGAGGCGCAGACAAAGATCGGATTGGCCCCGTACTGCGCACAGACCCGCCGCAGCCGCCGCAGTACGCCGGCGACATGCGCACCGAAGACGCCGCGGTAGTGGTGGCACTCGTCGACCACGACGTATTGCAGGCAGCCCAGGAATCGCGCCCAGCGTTGATGGTTCGGCAGGACCGACCGGTGCAGCATGTCCGGGTTGCTGAGCACGTACGTCGCGTGGTCCCGCGCCCAGTCCCGCTCGGTGCGCTCGGAGTCGCCGTCCAGCGTCGTCGCGCGCAGACCGGGCACGGTGTACGCCGAGACCGCGCGCAGTTGGTCGTGTGCGAGCGCCTTGGTCGGGGACAGGTACAGCACCGAAGCAGTACGGCGGTGTGGTGAAGCGGCTTGCGCGACGCTCAACGTGGCAAAGGCCGGCAGCAGGTACCCCAACGACTTGCCGGATGCCGTCCCGGTCGCGACGACGACGTGTCTGCCCGCATACGCCGCTTCGGCGGTCGCGACCTGATGAGTCCAAGGGGCCGTGATGCCGGCGTCGCGCAACTGGTCGAGGACCTCGGACGGCACCCAGCGCGGCCAATCACACGTTTGTCCTACTCGCGGCGGCACCGACTCGACATGCGTCAACCGGTCGTCACGACCGGCGGCCAGGCGCTTCAGGACAGCAGCCGCCTCACCACCTGCACGCATATCGTGAGCCTAGTGCCCCGCATGGACAAAGGCCGCCTCGCTGAGAGCCCGCTGAGAATGCACGCGCGGATGCACGCGGCTTTTTCCGGAGGGGAATCGACTTCGGTGGGACGAGATGAAAGAGTTTTCGGCAACGGGTCTTACTCACGGTCCGTACATGGTTGAATGCAGCAGTTCACGGGATCGGAGGCCGAAGTGGATCTGTCGCTGACCGCGCGCGCCGAGGGCGGGCGAACCGTCATCGAGGTTGCGGGGGAGATCGACGTCTACACCGCACCGAAGCTCAGGGAGAAGATCGCCACGCTCGTCGAAGAAGGCGTCTACGACATCGTCATCGACCTGGAACGCGTGGAGTTCCTGGACTCCACCGGCCTCGGCGTGCTCGTCGGCGGCCTGAAACGGGTGCGCACCCACGACGGATCCCTGTCCCTGGTCTGCACCCAGGAACGGCTGCTGAAGATCTTCCGGATCACCGGCCTGACCAAGGTCTTCGACATCCATCCGGACGTCGCCTCGGCGATCTGACGACGCGAATCGGTGGCCGCCCCACTACTTTCGGTGATTGTTCCGCCCAGGTTGCGGCAGGGGTCTTGCCGGGCCGACCCGGTATGGCGTAGACCACCCTGTCGTCAGGTCTGGTCGGGAACCCGTTAGAGTAACCCACCGCGCCAGTCCACTGGCGCTGTGTCGTATTTCCCCAACCCTTCGGTTGCGGCAGACGGGGGCCGTCAAGCCTGGATGGGTTGCCTACAAGGAGGACGGATGTCCGCGCTGCTTGCTGCACAAGCGGTGGATCTTTCGTCGAGCAACACCACACTGGTGATCGTTGTCGGGGTGATCGCGATTCTCGCGGTCGTCATCGCGATGGTCTTCCGGGGCCAGGTGCTTGCCGCGAACGATGGCACCGAGAACATGAAGACGATCGCCGCGGCGGTTCAGGAAGGCGCCTCGGCGTACCTGAACCGGCAGTTCCGGACATTGTCGATCTTCGCCGTGGTCGCGTTCCTGTTGCTGTTCCTGCTGCCGGCCCACACCGACGGCGGCAACGAGACCACGCTGAAGATCTTCCGCTCGGTGTTCTTCCTGGTCGGCGCGGGCTTCTCCGCCGCGATCGGCTACCTGGGCATGTGGCTCGCGACGCGCGCCAACGTCCGGGTCGCCGCGGCCGCGCGGGACGAAGGCCGCGACCCGGCGATGCGGGTCGCGTTCCGCACCGGCGGCACCGTCGGCATGGCGACCGTGGGCTTCGGCCTGTTCGGCGCCGCGCTGGTCGTGCTGCTGTTCAAGGGTGACGCCCCGACGGTGCTCGAGGGCTTCGGCTTCGGCGCCGCGATGCTCGCGATGTTCATGCGGGTCGGCGGCGGTATCTTCACCAAGGCCGCCGACGTCGGCGCCGACCTGGTCGGCAAGGTCGAGCAGAACATCCCCGAGGACGACCCCCGGAACGCCGCGACGATCGCCGACAACGTCGGCGACAACGTCGGTGACTGCGCCGGTATGGCGGCCGACCTGTTCGAGTCGTACGCCGTGATGCTGGTGGCCTCGCTGATCCTCGGCAAGGCCGCGTTCGGCGAGCAGGGCCTGATCTTCCCGCTGATCGTGCCGGCCATCGGCGCGCTCACCGCGGTCCTCGGTGTCTTCCTGACCCGCCCGCGGACCGGCGAGAACGGTCTGCGCACGATCAACCGCGCGTTCTACATCTCCGCGGTGGTCTCCGGTGTGCTCTGTGCGGTGGCGGCGTTCGTCTACCTGCCGAGCAGCTTCAAGGACCTCACCGGCGCGACCGAGTCGATCGCCGCGACCGACGGCGACCCGCGGCTGATCGCGACCGTCTCGGTGATCATCGGCATCGTGCTGGCGGCCGTCATCCTGGCGCTGACCGGTTACTTCACCGGCACCGAGGACAAGCCGGTCAAGGACGTCGGCAAGTCGTCGCTGACCGGCGCCGCGACCGTGATCCTGTCCGGTATCTCGGTCGGCTTCGAGTCCGCCGTCTACACCGCCGTGGTGATCGCGGCGGCCGTGTACGGCGCGTTCCTGGTCGGCGGGTCCGGTGTGGTCGCGCTGTTCGCGATCGCGCTGGCCGGTTGCGGTCTGCTCACCACCGTCGGCGTCATCGTCGCGATGGACACCTTCGGACCGGTCTCCGACAACGCGCAGGGCATCGCCGAGATGTCCGGTGACGTGGACGGCGAGGCGGCTCAGATCCTGACCGAGCTGGACGCGGTCGGCAACACCACGAAGGCCATCACCAAGGGCATCGCGATCGCGACCGCCGTGCTGGCCGCGACCGCGCTGTTCGGGTCCTACACCGACGCGATCCGCTCCTCGCTGGCCGACAACTACGCCAAGTTCGAGGCGGAGGCCCTGGTGTTCAACCCGGGCACGCTGGTCGGCCTGATCCTCGGTGCCGCGGTCGTGTTCATGTTCTCGGGGCTGGCCGTCAACGCGGTCGGCCGCGCCGCCGGTGCGGTCGTCTACGAGGTCCGTCGCCAGTTCCGCGACATCCCCGGGATCATGGAGGGCACGGGCAAGCCGGAGTACGGCAAGGTCGTGGACATCTGCACCCGCGACTCGCTGCGGGAGCTGGCCACCCCGGGTCTGCTCGCGCTGACCGCGCCGATCGCCGTCGGCTTCGGCCTCGGCGCCGCGGCGCTGGCCGGCTACCTGGCCGGTGCGATCGGCGCCGGCACCCTGATGGCGGTCTTCCTGGCCAACTCCGGTGGTGCCTGGGACAACGCCAAGAAGCTGGTCGAGGACGGCAACCACGGCGGCAAGGGTTCGCCCGCGCACGAGGCCACCGTCATCGGTGACACCGTCGGTGACCCGTTCAAGGACACCGCCGGTCCGGCCATCAACCCGCTGATCAAGGTGATGAACCTGGTCTCGGTGCTGATCGCTCCGGCGGTCGTCGGGATGTCGGCGATCGGCGACGACACCAACACCGCGCTGCGGATCGTCATCGCGGTCGTGGCCGTGGTGATCCTCGCTGCCGCCGTGATCGTCTCCAAGCGCCGTGAGTCGGTCATCGCCGACACGCCGGCCGAGGTGAACGCCGCCGCCTGATTCGCGGTACCTTCCGAAGCGGCCCGCCGGCCTGTCCGGCGGGCCGTTTCGTATGTCTGGACCCCGGGCGGTCGGCTCTCTTACTGTCGTCCTGTGAGGATTGCCCGGGTGCCCGCACTGCTGCTCCTGGTTGCGGTGGGCGTACTCGGCGCGCTGCAGCCGGCGAACGCTGCCACGCCGCAACCCGATGTCGCGTACCTCAACGCCGCGCACCAGCTCAACCTCACGATCATCGAGTCCGCGCACGCCGCGACGACCAAGGGCAGGACCGCCTGCGTACGACGGGTCGCCGCGCAGCTCGAGCGCGACCACAGCAAGCTCTCGGCGCAGGAGCTCGACGTTGCCACGCGCCTGAACATCCTGCTCCCGACAGAGCCCTCCGCGACGCAGCGCCAGCAACTCAACGCTGTCGCGGCCAAAGCCGGTACAGCTGGGTACGACGCTGCCTGGCTGGCCCTGCAGCGGCAGGAGCATCAGCTATACCTGGCGCTCGTCAACGGTGAGCTGCCGATCAGCGCGTCGCCGGCTGTCGAGTCACTGGCAGACGGCGCCAAGCCGGTGCTCCAGATGCATCAGCGTCTGGTGGCAGGCACCTGCAAGACCACCAGCACCGGTACCCCTGTGGTGCCGACCGGCGACGGTGGCCAGCACGCGGACGCAGAGAAGGCCCGGGCACGGGCAGCGGTGATCCTGCTCGGCATCGGAGCGGTACTGCTGTTCATCGGCAAGTCGATCTCGGTACGGCGACGTCTGGCCGGGGTCATCGCACTGGGGGCCGGCCTGGTCATGCTCTTCGGCGGCCAGCCCGCCAACACCGGCAAGGTCCCGGCGGCGGGTAAGACGGCCGCCGAACGGGAGGCCGCCGTACCGCCTGTCCGGTTGAAGCTGCCCGGTGTCCTGGAGGCGTCCGTGCGCCCGGTCGGAACCGGAGCCGACGGCCAGCTGCAGGTGCCCAAGTCAAGCGCCGACGTCGGCTGGTGGGCCGCCGGTGCGGCGCCCGGCGCTGACGGCGGAACCGTGCTGCTCGCGGGCCATGTGGACACCACCCGCGGGCGAGGTGTGTTCGCGGCGCTGTCCGAGGTACCCGTCGGCGCCAGCGTCGGAGTGACGAGTGGCGACGGCGACGAGCACTGGTACCGCATCGTGGCGCGCCGCACGTACAAGCAGGAGGCCCTGCCCGCCGACCTGTTCCAAGGGGCCGCGAAGCCCCGGCTGGCGCTGGTGACCTGCACCGGCTCGTACGACCGTGTGGCCCACCGCTACAGCCAGAACCTCGTGCTCTACGGCGTCCCGGTCGACTGATCTTTTGGTAGTCACTTCCAGCAACGGTCGACCGAAGTACGCCCGCCGTCGACTTTCGGCTGATGTGCTCCCCCGCGGGATGGGGGATCGTCGGGGTTGTGGTCAGGGGATTAACCGATAGCAGCCGTCCGGGACGCGACGGCAGAATCAACCCACGGGTGGACACACCGGATCCGCCCGGGGTCCGATGCTCAGCACGGTGTCGGCCTCGATACTGATCTCATCACGACCCATCCCGCCCGACCGGGGACGATTTCACGCCATCTGACGAGGAGCACGGCGATGATCGAGGCAAAAGGCCTCACCAAGCGATACGGCGCGACAGTTGCCGTTGACAACCTGTCGTTCGAGGTGAAACCCGGCAAGGTGACCGGCTTCCTCGGCCCGAACGGGGCCGGCAAGTCCACCACCATGCGGATGATCCTCGGACTCGACACCCCGACGTCCGGCGAGGTCACCATCGACGGGCAGCGGTACCGAGATCTGCACCGGCCGCTGACCAAGGTCGGTGCGCTGCTGGACGCCAAGTGGGTGCACCCGAACCGCTCGGCGCGCGCCCACCTGACCTGGATGGCCGCGTCCAACAAGTTGCCGAAGTCATCGGTCGACAAGGTGCTGGACATGGTCGGCCTGAGCTCGGTCGCGAACAAGCGGGCCGGTGCCTTCTCGCTGGGTATGTCGCAGCGGCTCGGGATCGCCGGCGCGCTGCTCGGCGACCCGGAGGTGCTGCTGTTCGACGAGCCGGTGAACGGTCTCGACCCGGAGGGCATCGTCTGGATCCGGACCTTCATGCACCGGCTGGCCGACGAGGGCCGGACCGTGCTGGTCTCCAGCCACCTGCTGTCCGAGATGGCGCTCACCGCCGAGGAACTGGTCGTCATCGGCCGCGGCAGGCTGATCGCGCAGAGCAGCACGCAGGAGTTCGTCGACCGCGCCAGCGGGACGACGGTGAAGGTGCGGACGCCGCAGCTCGACCAGTTCGCCGCCGTCCTGAGCCAGCAGCAGCTGGCCACCCGGATCGAGGACGTCGAGGACCAGGGCAAGGTGCTGTTCGTCGAAGGCGACCTGACCACCGACCAGATCGGCGAGGCGGCCGCCGCGCACGGCATCGTGCTGCACGAGCTGACGCTGCAGCGCGGGTCGCTGGAGCAGGCGTTCATGCAGATGACCGGTGACTCGGTCGAGTACCACGCCCACGAGGAGATCGCCGCTGTGACCTCGCTCGACGCCCCCGACGCCGCCGAGGTGGCCGCGGGTCCGAAGGAGGACAACTGACATGTCGGTGATCGCAGTCGAGCGCATCAAGCTCTTCTCCACCCGTTCACCGTGGTGGTGCATGGTGATCGCGGCCGTGCTGACCGTCGGCTTCGCCGCGCTGACCACCGGCTTCCTGAAGGGCGCCGAGGAACAGCAGGCGACGATCTTCATCACCCAGCCGGGCGCCCAGCTCAGCCAGATGGTGATGATGGTGATGGCCGCCCTGGCCGTCACCACCGAGTACCGGTTCGGCACCATCCGGACCAGCTTCCAGGCCGTCCCGCAGCGCGCCGCGCTGCTGCTCGGCAAGACCGCGGTCGTCGCGTTCCTGTCCGGCGTCGTCGGGCTGATCGCGTCCTTCGGCGCGTGGGGTATCGGGAGCCTGTTCGCCAGCAACGCGGACCTGGCGATCGACACCTCGGCCGAGTGGCGGCTGTTGGCGGGTCAGGGCCTGATCTTCGCGATCTCGGCGGTCTTTGCGGTGGCGGTCGGCATCCTGATCCGGCAGAGCGCCGGTGCGATCGCGATCCTGATCCTGTGGCCGCTGCTGGTCGAGAACCTGGTCAACCTGATCCCGAAGGTCGGCGACGATCTGGCCCGCTGGGCGCCGTTCGCCAACGGCAGCTCGTTCCTCAACCAGGGCCAGGACGCCGGGCTCGCCGGTGCGGGCGCGACAGGCACCGACTTCGCGCTCAGCCCGTGGTGGGCGCTGCTGTACTTCGCCGGCTGGGCGGCGGCGCTGATGGCGATCGCGTTGTTCTCGGCGAGCAAGCGCGACGCGTGACCGCGTGATTTCAAGTCCACCCCGGTCGGAGGTTGAGGGGCCCTTGACCGGGGCAGGGGCCCGGCCGGGCTGAGGGGTCCTGGCCGCGACGGCCCGTGGTACATCCGGACACCGGATGGACCGCGGGCCGTTTCCCTTTCCGGTCACGGGGTGGCCGCCGGCCCGGCAAGCGTCTACCGTGCCGCGCATGACCGATTGGGCTCAGGTGCGCGACACCGATTACGCGGTTCCCGAAGGACGGCGGCTCAGCGAGCTGGTGGCCGAGCTGGCCGGGATGCTGCGCTCGCCGGATCCCGTCGTCCGGGACCGGCACGCGTACTCGGTGCTGGCGACCTGGATCGGCCGCGGCGTGCTGTCCGCGGACGAGCTGCGGGCGCTCGGCGACCTGATGGTGCCGCGGTTCGGCGACCCGGAGATCCAGGCCCGGACGTTCGCGCCGCTGATCCTGGACTCGGTCGTGACGGCCGGGATGTTCGAGCCGAGCTGGGTGCCGCCGTTCGAGCGCTGGTACGTCGGCGAGGAGGACCTGCGCGGGTACGACGAGAAACTCGGCTGGCTGCACGCCGTGGCGCACGGTGCGGACCTGCTCGGGACGCTCGGGCGGCACGAGGCGGTCGAGCCGGTGCAGATGCTCCGGCTCGGGATCGGGCGGCTGCTGACGCCGACGCCGTACGTGCTGCGCGACATGGAGGACGACCGCCTCGGGTACGCGCTCGCGGCCACGCTGACCCGCTCCGACCTCGGCGACAGCGACGCGACGGACTGGCTGGACCCGGCGATCCGGGCGCTGTCGAACCCGCCGGCCGAGGGCATCACCCCCGAGGTGACCAACACGATCCGGACGCTGCGGGTGGTGTACGTCCTGGTCGATCACGGTCTGCGGGCGGGCGATGCGAAGAAGCTCACACAGGTCCCGCACCGCGACCAGGTCAAGACAAAGCTGGCAGATGTGCTGCGGATCGTCACGCCCTACTACCTCTGAGGCACACGGCAACTAACCGGCGACGGATCGCGCATCCGACTTTCGTCTTGGTTTTCCCTGAGAAGTCCCCGAGAGACGGCATGTCACGGTCCAGGGCGCAGTACAGGTGGGTTCCGGTGGCAACGGGGCCCTTGTGCATGACAATGTCTCTGCTGGCATGCCATGGCCCCCTCCCATGGTGGTGCCAACGCCACTACCGGAGTAGTGCCAACACCATCAGATCTGGTCCCCCACGACGTTAGCTTTTACCGCAAGAGCCGCTGGGGGCGCAGTTGAGAGAGGGCGCGAAGAAGTCATGGTTGCGACATACCTGAAGCGTTGGGTCGGCAGCCGGATCCTCAACAGGTCCACCCGAAAGGGTGGTCTCGACCTGTCGAAGATGCGGATGTTCCCCAGCTCGGTCTCGATGCCGCTGCGCCGGCACGGGGTGGACCCGGTGCCGGACCTGGCCGCGGTCCGGGAGACCGAGCCGGTGCACAAGCTGGCGCACCTGTTCGGGCTGAACGTTTGGGTGGTCAGCGGGCACGCCGAGGCCAAGTACGTGCTCTCCAACGAGGAGGACTACAGCCACGACATCCGGCCGCTCGTCGGCTCGGACCCGAACAAGCCGTCGGAGGGGATCGGCGGGCTCGGGTTCACCGACCCGCCGGACCACACCCGGCTGCGGAAGCTGCTGACGCCGGAGTTCACCAAGCGCAGGCTGGCGCGGCTGGAGCCGGCGATCGAGAAGATCGTCAACGACCAGCTGGACCTGATGGAGGCCAAGGGGCCGGTCGCCGACATCGTCTCCGACTTCGCGTTCAACGTGCCGTTCCTGCTGATCGCGGACCTGCTCGGGGTCGAGGAGCAGGACCGCGACCGCTTCCGGGCGCTCGGTCCGGCCCGGTTCGACATGTCCGGCGGGGGGATCGGGCTGTTCGGGTCGGCGTCGGAGTCGCGGGAGTTCCTGTTCGAGATCGTCCGGAAGCAGCGGGTGAACCCCGGCGACGGGCTGATCGGGTCGATCATCCGCACCCAGGGCGACGCGCTCGACGACGTCGAGCTGGGCGGACTCGCCGACGGCGTGTTCCTCGGCGGGTACGAGACGTCGGCCAGCATGCTCGCGCTCGGCACGCTGGTGCTGCTGCGCGACCCCGAGAACTTCGAGCGGATCCGCAACGAGCCGGGAGCCGTCGACGGGATCGTCGAGGAGCTGCTGCGGTACCTGACGGTCGTGCAGGTCGCGTTCCCGCGGTTCGCCCGGCACGACCACGAGCTGTTCGGGCACCAGGTGAAGAAGGGCGACCTGGTCGCGGTGTCGCTGTCCGGCGCGGACCGGGACAAGGTGGTCTTCGGGTCCGACGCCGAGGACTTCTACCCCCGCCGTACGGTCTCCGCCGCGCATCTCGCCTTCGGCCACGGCATGCACCGCTGCGTCGGCGCCGAACTCGCCCGGATGGAGCTCCGCGCCGCGTTCACCGCACTCGCGCACCGCTTCCCCGACCTGGCCCTGGCCGTCCCCGAGGACCAGCTCCGCTTCCGCGACTTCTCGATCGTCTACGGCGTCGAGTCCCTCCCCGTCCAACTCCACCCCGCCACCGCCGAACAAGCCGCCGGCTGAGTACGTCAGCTCCTTCGTGGAGTTGCCCAAGAAGCGGATGGCGGCCGGGGTCTTGTTCCGGGCGGTGGACGGACGAGTACTGCTGGTCGAACCGTCGTACAAGCCGAACTGGGAGATTCCCGGCGGGGTCGTCGAAGCCGACGAGTCCCCGTGGGCCGCGGCAGCACGTGAGCTAGGCGAGGAACTCGGCACCGACCGGCCGGTGGGGCGCCTGTTGGTCGTCGACCACGTCCATGCGTACGAGGGCAGACCCGACGGCATGATCTTCGTCTTCGACGGCGGCCTGGTGACTGAGGCCGACGTCGCGGCCTTCAGGTTCGTCGACGGCGAGATCCTGTCTGCCGGCCTGTACACGCCGGGCGAGGTCCGTACGCTCGGCAAGCCGCTGCTCGCGGACCGTCTCGAGGCTGCGACCCGGGCGGTCAGGGATGGCGTTGTCGTGCTCTGCGAGCACGGCCAGCGCGTCGCCTAAGTGGCCTGGTTGCGCAGGGACAGGAGTTGTTCGAAGCGGGTGGCGAGGGTGGGGTTGTGGGTTCGTAGGCGGGACAGGTCGCTGCGGGACTCGAGTTGGTGGGTGAGCAGGATGCCGCGGCTCTGGTCGAGTAGTTCGACGGCGCGGGCCGTACTGCCTGTGCTTCCGGCCAGCTCGAGAGCGGCGGCTGCGGCGTCGGCGCCGAGTGTGGTGAAATCGCGCAGGCTGTACTCCTGGTCCGTGCGGTCGAGCGACCGGGGAGCGACGAGTGGAAGCTGCGTGATCGCGGCGGCGTAGCCGTCGAACGCCTCCTGCCAGTCCTCGACCTCGGTGCCCAGCGCGCCCCAGGCCAGGCCCGCGAGGCATCGCCCGGCCGGCACGTAGGTCGGCTCGCCGACGACCGCCCGATAGACGTCGAACGTCGCCCGCAGCGTCCCGGCGTCCCCGGTACGCCGGTAGCGCTGGAGCAGACTGTTCGCGAGGTTCATCCGACTCGACGCACGGAACGTCGGGCCGGCCGTCGGGGCGGCGATGGCTTCCTGATGGAAGGCGATCGCCGCGTCCAGATCTGCGACGTCCCCGTCGCGGCCGTACCGGTCGGTGAACGCGATCGCGAGGCTGGACCGGAACATCGGCAGCCGGTTGTTGTCCGGCTTGGACTCCCGCACCGCGGTCTCGAGGATCTCGATCTGCTCGTCCAGCAAACCTGCCTCGTGCGTCGCGTTGTACTGGCTCCGCAGCGCCAGTGCGAGATTGTTCAGGTGGCCTGGATCGACGGTGCCGGCGGCAGTTCCGAGCTGCACCGAGCGGCGCAGGTCGGCGATCGCGTGCCGCAACAGCTCGGCGTCCTGGTCGCGCTGGCTCCGCTCCCAGCGCGCGTTGCCCAGCATGTTGAGTTGCGCGGCCAGGAACAGGGGCTCCAGTCGTCCCTTCCCGTTCGTACCGGCCTGCCGGAACAGCTCGATGGCATCGTCCAGCGTCGCGAGGTGGCTGGTCTGCTCGTAGCGCAGCCGCAACGCGAAGCCCAGAGCGATCTGCGCACGCGCGAGCTGTCCGGGGTCGTCGGCGAGCTCGTCGATGGCCCGCAGACCGGCCGCGACGGAGCTGTCCAGGTCGGCGCTGTCGCCGTACGCCTCGAACCTGAGGCGGTGTGCCTCGCACAGCGTCGTCCCGACCCTGCTGGAGCGCGCCGCGCCCGCTTCGGCTGCCGCGATGATGCGATCGAGGGTGGAGTCGTCGGGTCGCCGGACGTACCGCATCAACTGGGCGTCGGCGTGGTCGGCCTGCAGGAGAGCCAGGTCGTTGGTCAGCGCTGCCGCGTCGCCGTGCGACTCCGGGAGCCGGGCCAGGCAGTCGCGGACGAGTTCGATGGCTTCCTCGAGCACCGCGACGCTGTCGGCGCTGACCGTGCCGTAGGTGAGCGCGGCGGCGAGGGCACGCACCACCGACGGAAACTCGCCTGACACCTCCGACGCGGTCTGCAACGCGGCCCGGCCCTCGCTGACGGCGTCGGCCAGTACGGCGGGATCCCTCGTCAGGTCGTGCTGCTTGACCAGGGCCAGTACGAGCATCGCCCGCCGAGAGTGGTACTCCGGCGCTGACGAGACGGTCGCGCCCACGACACGTCGCGCCAGGGCGACCGCCTCGGCGGCCTCGTCCGCGTCCGTTGCAGCTGCCCGGAGCGCGTCGGCCAGTGCCATCAGCCGCCGGACATGGTCGGGGTCCTGCGGATCCGTCTCCGCCACAGCCTGCCGGAGCGTGCCGACCGCGTCGGCGAGCGCGCTGGAACCAGGCGTGAGCGTGTGCACGACGCGTTGCGCAGTACCGAGGACCTGCAACACTCGCCCTCGCTCGACGGCCGGTACGACGTCGAGCGCCCGCCGCGCGTGCGCCAGAGCCTCCTGCGCGGTCGCGGCGCTCTGGTCGACACGGGCGCGGAGGGTCAGCGTGTACGCCAGATTCACCAGGGCGAACCCGTTGACCGGGTCCTGATCCAGCACCCACCGGGACGTCGCGATCGAGTCGTCGAGAAGTTCCAGACGACCGGTGCGCTCGTAGGCCGTCTGGACCAGGTAGGCCAAGAACGCGGCCTGCGCCGGCTTCTTCGTCGTGGCCAGGCGGTACGCGCAGCGCTGGAGATCGACGGCTGCCTGCAGGATGTCCAGCGAGCCGTCCTGCTCCCACACGGTGAAGACCTGGGACGCCTGCTGGTGCAGCAGGTCGTCGCGGCCGAGCAGGTACCCCGACTCGTCGGCTTCGGTCGCCTTGCAGATCGCATCGGCTGTGACGAAGAGATCGATCAGCTTGCCGGTGTGCTCGTACCGGATCCAGAACAGGTTCCCCAGGTCGAACAGGAAGGTCGCGGTCGCAGGCCTGGTGTCGGCGAGCGAGTGCACCGCGTTGGTGAGCACGGTGATCGCGTGGTCCAGCAGCTCGAGGTCCCTGGTCCCGTAGTACTGGTTGACGTGCTGCTCGGCCTGGAGGCCGTCGGCCATGGCGCGTACGCGGATCCCGATCCAGTGCTCGAGTTCCTCCGGCACCGCGTACGGCAGCTGCGAGGCGATCGGTGCGAGCATGTCGACCGCCTTGCTCAAGGCGAACTCGCCATCGGGGCCCAGTGCGACGCTCCGGCACCAGAGCACCAGGCCGGCCACGTACCGAGCCTCCAGGTCCTGCGGAAAGCCAGGCGTCGTGGCCAGTTGCTCCAGCTCGTCGTCGACCACTGGGCCGAGTACGACGTCGTCGCTCGCGCCCTGCTCCCAGCGGGCGACCCGTGTGTACAGCGTGTCGATCAGTTGCCGGGACATGAGTCCACCGCCCGCAGCGCCTGGAGGCTGTCCAATCCGACCTGCCGCTCGCCCGCGGTCGTCTGGATCGTGACTCGGCCGTCGCTGACTCGGACCACCGAGCCACAGACCAGCCCGGACTCTGTCGTGAGCTCCACCTTCGGCCGGTCCTTGGCAGGCCCGTACCAGGTCGTGGCGACGGCTGCTGTCAGCAGAGCTGCACAGGTCAGGCTGAGCGCGATGCCGCGGCGGAGTGCGCGCGCAGCGCCCTGGGCTTCGTGATGCTCTGCGATCGGGCCGGGCGGGAGCGTACTGACCTGAACGACCGATGGCCGGCCGTTCGCAGCCCGCAGCAGATAGAGCGCACCGGAGGCGCCGGCAGTCAGCGCGAGCAGGAGCAGCAGGCCGACCACGACGGCCGCCCCGGACGCGAGCTCGCCGATGTCCGAGCGGCCCTTCACCAGGCTGAAGCCGATCAGGGCGACGAGCAGACCGGCGAGGCCGTTGCGCCACTGGGCCGCCGCTGCCCGGACCCGCGGGAGTTCGGTACGGCGCATCGCCTCGAGCTGCTGTGCCCGCCGGAGATCGGCCGGTGTCGCCGCGCGCCCCGCGGCAGGACGCGCGGTCATGAGCCGGCCGGGACGTCGAAGATCCAATAGGCGCCGCAGCCGACCCGGTCCGCCGGGCGGCCGGGATGGACCTCCGTACAGGTGCAGATGATCGGCACCGAGCGGCTCCTCGTGGCCGGGCCGTCCGGGCCGCCCGGGCCGCCCGGCCTGGATGTGCCGCCGGGCCGGGTGACGCCGCCAGGCCGGCCGGAGAGGTCACCGCGGAAGACGTCGTCGACCAGCGGGACCTCGATCGACGCGTCGCAGCGCGGGCAGCGGCCGCCGAGCAGCGACGTGCCGACGCCGAAGTTCTCGATCACGAACGTCCCGGCGGCCCGCTCGGCGTATCCGGGCTCGCTCACCTCGCGATACGGAACGGTTCCGTCGGCTACGGCGTCGTCTGTCGTCACGGTCTCTCCTCGCCGCTGATCGGTCACGGTCCCAGGTGGATGAACGGCATCCACACGCTCGGATTGGTCGGGTACTGATCACGCAGACGGCGCACCACGCGGTACAGCGCCTGCGCTGCGCCGTGGGCATTCGGCTGTCCGTCGCTCGTCAGCTCGGTGTAGACAGCCTCGACGACGTCTGCCGCCGTCGGGTCGTAGACAGACCAGAGCGTCGCGATCACCTGGCGGTAGCCGGCGTAGTGAATGGCGGCCGCCAGCGTGATGACCTCGTCAGGCAGGTGCAGTCCGCCGGTCGCGGTCTTACAGGCTGACAGGAACGCGAGATCACCCTGGTACGAGCCGGCAGTGATGCGGTGCACCGTCAGCATGCCGTCGTGCAGGAGCAGTCCGCCGTTCGACGGGTCCATGACGTCCTGGTCCCCGTGGCAGCTGAAGTGGACCCACGGGCTGCGACCCAGCTCCGCCAGCACGGCGGATGTCGTGGCCGCTTCGCCGTACAGGACTGTGCTGCTGTCGGGGAAGAGACGGGTGAGGAGCTCGACCTCGCGCTCGACGTTCGGCAGGGGGAGCTGGCCGGGGACGTCGGGTGCAGCGACGACCAGGATCCCTCGGCCGGCGGCGGATGGCGGTGCGCTCGTCGCCTCTGACAACGCTCGCACTGTGGGTGTGTACGACGGGACGACGCGGTCCAGCACCGTCCGGCCGGTCGGACCGTCGCTGTAGCGGCCCGCCGCGTGCAGTGGCATCGCGGTGAGCAGACCGGTCGGACACCACCACAGCCGCGGCCAGGTGTCGCCGGTTGGTGTCTCGGTCAGCCCGAGAGCCGTCAGGACCGGCTCCGCGATCGCGGTCCAGAGCCACTCGAGGACTTCGAGTACGACGCGTTCGGTGCGGATCCGCTCGGCGTGGAGCGCCGCGGCGGCGGCCTGGTAGGCGTGGACGGCGCCGGCGGACAGGTCGCCGTGCTCGAACGGATGTTGTTGCTCGGCGGCGGTCCTTCTCGCCGCCTCCAGGTCGTGGATGACCTGCAGGTAGCGGCCCGCCTGGTCCGCGGTCACGTCGTACGCCGCGGCCGGTAACGGGATCGCCGGCCGGACGCCGTCCGCCTCCACGATCAGCGCGTCCGATCGCTGCCGGCTGATGTTGACGACGACCACCGGCCCGCCGGCAGCAGCCTGCCTGAGCTGGTCCATCCCCGGTGGCCGGAGAAAGTCCGAGAAGCCGTCCAGTCCGCGGATCTCCGCCAGCAGCTCGTCCCACTCCCGCTCGAAGCCGATCCGCTCGCCGCCCCGCCGGGCACCGGCCGCCGCGACCTCGTCACGCCTGCGCAGCTGATCTTCCACGCGTCCCCCAGAACGCTCGGCATCCGAGAGCTCACCCTAAGGTGACACGGGTCCTCCGGCCAGCGCAGCGCCTGTCGCTCAGCCCAGCCGGAAGCGCTCGGCGAAGCGGGCCAGCTCGTCCAGGTCGGGTGTCGTGACGACCAGCCGAGTGACGCCTTGCTGCTCGTACGACGAGACCGCCGCGGGCGTCAGGTCGATGGACGCCCAGCGGGTGTACTCGAGGTTGTCGCGGCCCGAGCTCGCCAGGTCCCACTGGGCCGCGCGTTCGGCCGGCGTGAGCGCGCCGCCCGGGAAGTACCCGTCGCCGCGGTCGCGGGCGCGGCGGGCGGCCGCGCGACTCGAACCGCCGATGTGGATCGGCAACGTCGCGAGCGGATGCGGGAAGCTGCTCACGTCGTCCAGCCGGAAGAACTCGCCGGAGTAGCTGACGCGATCGTTCGACCACAACAGCCGCAGCACGTCGATCGCCTCGTCCGCACGGCGCCCGCGCGACGCGAAGTCCACACCCACCGCCCGGGCCTCGCCGGCCAGACTGCCCACCCCGACCGTCAGCAACCGCATCCGCCCCTTCGACAACACGTCGACCGTCGCCAGCCGCTTCGCCAGCACGACCGGGTGGTGGTACGGCAACAACACCACAGCCGTCCCGAGCAGCAGCCGCTCGGTCGACGCGGCGACGAAGGTCAGCAACTCGAGCGGATCGCCGTACGGCAGGTCGGGCGGCATCTCGTACCCACCGAAGCCGGCGCCCCGATACAGCGCCACGTGCTCCGGCACGTACAGCCCCTCGAACCCACACTCCTCGGCCCGTCGCGCGAACGCGACCAACCGCTCCGGATCCGTCCCGTACGCCGGCGTGCTGTAACTGACCGCGAATCTCACCGCCGAACGGTAAAACCCTGCCCCCAGGGTCAAGCCAAATCCGCCCCACCGCCACGGCCGCGACCCGCGGTACAGCTGCCGCGCGGGATGAGGACGGCCGTACAGCCCGCTGGGCGACTTCGCCGCGGGCGGGTGGGCAGTCACCGCGGCGCCAGCCGCAACGTCCGGCGTTAGCCGGAAGAACCCGGCGCCAGCCGGAACTCCGGGCGTCAGCCGGAACTCCCGGGCGTCGGCCGGAACCTCCCCGGCGTCGGCCGGAACCTCCCCGGCGCCAGCCGGTGCTCCCGGCGTTAGCCGGAACCTCCCCGGCGCCAGCCGGTGCTCCCGGCGTCGGCCGGAACCTCCCCGGCGCCAGCCGGTACTCCCGGCGTCAGGCGGAAACGGATGCCTCGGCGGTAGCCGGGGGTGGGTGGGGGCGCGGGTAGTGGGCGCGTAGGAGGAGCGGAGCGACGACGCAGTGCCCGCG
The DNA here is from genome assembly GCF_040610805.1 of Kribbella sp. NPDC003557. Classification (NCBI taxonomy): domain Bacteria; kingdom Bacillati; phylum Actinomycetota; class Actinomycetes; order Propionibacteriales; family Kribbellaceae; genus Kribbella; species Kribbella sp. NPDC003557. The sequence goes on along the minus strand of NZ_JBEXMY010000002.1, from coordinate 398,014 downwards.
AGCACGCGGGGGGCTCCCGTGCGTACGCCGTGTGCAGTTGGCGTGGCACTAGGTGGTCGTTGGCCGGATCGGGTCGTGACAGGATGTGGGGTAGGTGGTCACAATGGGCGGTCCGGCCCGAGGTGCGGGTGACGGATCAGGGAAGGGCCGTCGGCGGTATGGGCAATGGCGAGATGGCGGCGGGCGACGCGCTGACCGTTCGGATCGCCGCTGCGATGACGGCGGCCCAGTCGGGCGGGCATGCGACGGCGGCCGCGGAGATCGACGCGATCCGGGCCGAGCTGGGCGGGGTGCCGAGCTACACGGCGGCGGCCGCGGAGTATGTCCGCGGGGTGACCGCGCACCACGCGAGTGACGCCGACGAGGCGCTGAGGGCGGTCGACGCCTGCCTCGAGATCGCCCGCGCGATCGACGAGCCGGGCTGGGAGGCGAACGCCCTGCCGATCCGCATCATCAACCTGGCCCGCAGCGGCCGCGGCGGTGACACGGTCAACGACCTGGTCGCGGCCGAGGCAGCGTTGGACCGCACCAACGATCCCGGCCTCACCGCCTGGGCGCACACGGGCCTCGGTTACGCGTACGACGTCCTGCGGCTGTTCGAGCTGTGCATCCCGCATTACGAGCTCGCCACCCGCCTCGACGACGACGTGTTCGAGCTGGCCGAGTCGCTCGCCATCGACCGCCTGAATCTCGCCGAGACCTACCTGCGCTGGGCGCACGAACTCGAGCGCCTCGGCGATCCCTTGTATACAAGAGAGATCGAGGAGCGCCTGGCGTCCGCGGCGTACTGGGCGCGTGAGGCCGAGCAGGTCCTGGTCGACGACGAGTCTCAGGAGTTCTGGAAACTCAGCGCCCGGCTCTGGCTGTCCGCGGCCGTGACCGCCGAGGACCCGGGCCGAGCGGTCGCGGATCTGACCCAGCTCCGCGACGAGATCAGCAAGCTGGGCGAGACCGAGCGGCTCGCGATCGCCGGCGCCTACCTCGCCCGGGCCTTGCAGGCGCACGGGAAGCCCGACGAGGCCAAGGCGGCCGCGGACCGGGCGGCCGACGACCTGATTCCGTTGGCCGACCCATCGACCCATGTGCTGGTCCTGCAGACCCGCTCGGAGATCGAGGCGGCGAGCGGTACGCCGGGAGCGGTGGCCGGGCTGGCCTACGCCCGATCGGTCGCGCGCGGCTGGTGGAAGGAGCGCCAGCGCGCGCTGAACGCCGTACGGCATGCGCTTGCCGTGCACGATCTGCCGGCCCGGCACGACGCCGAGTGGCACGCGGCGCGGCAGGATCCGTTGACCGGCGTGGGCAATCGCCGGGCCCTGGACGAGCGGCTGACCGCAGCGCGCGACTCCGGCCGGGCGGTGACGCTGCTCGCGCTCGACGTCGACGACCTGAAGGTCGTCAACGACACGTTCGGGCACGCCTGTGGAGACGAATTGCTGCAGGTTGTGGCAAATCTCCTGGTAGAACAGGCGCGAGCCACCGATGCCGTGATTCGATCGGGTGGCGACGAGTTCTTCGTGGTCCTCGACCAGCCCGATGCCAAGGGCGGCGCCCAGCTGGCCGAGCGGATCCGGATCGCCGTCGGGGCGATCGCGGCGACGACGGACAGGCCGTGGCTTCGTGGGTTCGGGGTGAGCATCGGATACGCAGCGACCGCGGAGGGAACAGGTGTGGAGCAGCTGATCTCCAGGGCGGACCATCGCCTGTACACGGAGAAGCGCCGCAAGAAGTAACGAAGAGTGGGGAGGTGCGGTGCGGGAGACGTCGGGGGTGACGACACGGATCGCGACGGCGATGACGCGGGCGCAGTCGGGCAGTCCGGCCGAGGCCGGGCTCGAGCTGACCGCGCTGCTCGCCGAGCTCGGCCCGGAGCCGAGCCACGAGCGGGCCGCCGCGGAGTACGTGCGGGCCGTCGCGGCACATCACGCCACCGACTCCGTCGAGGCCCTGGACGCCGTCGACGCCTGCATCCGGGTCGCCCGCGCGATCGACGAGCCGGGCTGGGAGGCGAACGCGATCGCGCTGCGGATCGTCACGCTGATCCGCACCGGCGAGGGCGGTGACTCGGTCGCCGACCTGGTCGCCGCCGAGAACGCCCTGTCGCGGACCAGGGACCTCGGCCTGGCGGGCTGGGCGCACACCGGTCTCGGGTACGCCTACGACCTGCTCCGGCTGTACGAGCTGTGCATCCCGCATTTCGAGCTCGCCGCCGACGGTGACCACGACCCGCTCGGGCTGCCCGAGGCGCCGGCGATCAACCGGCTGAACCTGGCCGAGTCGAACCTGCGCTGGGCACACGAGCTCGAGCGGCTGGGCGACACGTCGTATGACGAGGAGATCCGGCAACGCCGCCGGGAGGCGCACCGCTGGGCGGGTGAGGCGGTCGACGTGATCCTCGCCGCCGACCTGCTCGGGTACTGGCCGATGGCGGGACGGATGTGGCTCGCGGCGAGCAACGACGCCACCGACGCCGGCGAGGCAGCGGTGATCCTGAAGGACTGCCGGGACCAGCTGGCCAAGCTCGGCGACCTGGAGCTGGCCGCGATCGCGGGCACCTACCTGGCCAAGGCGTACCTGGTGCTCGGCCGTGGCGGGGACGCGACGGACGCGGCGGACCGCGCCGCGAGCGACCTGCCGCCGACGTCCGACCCGCCGGTGGAGGCGTTGATCCGGCACACCGCCGTACAGATCGTCGCGGCGACCGGTGACGCCGGCGCGGCGACCGGCCTGCAGTACGCGCGAGCGATCAGTCGCGGATGGTGGGCGGAGCGGCTGCGCGGGCTGTACGCCGTGCGGAGCGCGCTGGCCAGTCACGAGCTGTCGATCCGGCACGACGCCGAGTGGCGGGCGGCGCGGGAGGATCCGCTGACCGGCGTGGGGAACCGGCGGGCGCTCGACGAGCGGATGTCGGTCGCGCAGGACTCCGGCCGGTCGATCGCGGTCGTCGCGATCGACGTGGACAACCTGAAGGTGATCAATGACAGCTACGGTCACGCCAGCGGCGACGACGTGCTGCGGCGGGTCGGGATGCTGCTGACCGAGCAGTGCCGCGCGGAGGACGTGGTGGCGCGTGCGGGCGGGGACGAGTTCGTCGTCGTCCTCGACAACCCGGACGAGCGCGGCGCGCCGGAGATGGTCGAGCGGATCAAGGGTGCGGCCGACCGGGAAGCGGCGCGCGCGGAGGAGCCGTGGTTCGCGATGCTGCGGCTGAGCGTCGGGCAGGCGAGCAGCACCGACGGTACGCCGGTCGCCGAGCTGCTGACCGAGGCGGATCGGCGCATGTACGCCGAGAAACGCCGGCGGCGGCGCGCTGCCCAGCAAGCCCGTCAGGCCAGTCAGTAGTCCAGGAAGCCCTCGATGACGAGGTTCCTGACCTGCGGCAGGTAGTCGGACAGGACGTCGACCACCGGGCGGTCCATGAGGTCGGCCAGGGCGGCGAGGATCTGGCCGGTGCTCAGGTCGCCGTCGCAGGCGCCGACGAAGCCGGCCAGGACGGTGTCGACCTGCTCGGCCCTGCGCATGCCGCGCTGCCTCCGGAGCACGATCGTCGCCGGGTCCTCGGCGCCCGGCTGACCGGTGGTCTCCTGGACGACGTCATCCGCGACGCGCAGGTGCAGGCCGGTCAGGTCGGCCGGGAGCCCTTCGAGCCGCTCGAACCGGTGCAGGACGTGCGGGCCGATCGGGCGCTCGATCTCGTACGGCCAGGACTCTGCGTGGAGTGATCCTTCGACGTTGTGCAGGGTGATCCAGCCCATGCCGATCGCTTCGACGTCGTGCTCGTCCAGGTAGCGCACCCACGCGTCGTACCGGGCCGTGTACTGCGGTGTGCCGTGCAGGCCGGCGTCGCGGAGCCAGAGTTCGACGTACTCGGACGGGTCGAGCTGCTCGCGCTGGACTGCCCAGGCGGAGCGGTCGGCGGTCCAGGTGGCAAGGCGGTCCTGCCAGTCCTGGCCGCGTACACAGGTCCAGTTGGCGAGCAGCTGGCACCAGCCACCGTCGGTCAGGTGGTCAGGCGCCTGGCGGACGAGTTGCTCGACCACGGCGTCGCCGGTGAACCCGGTCTCACGGTAGGTCAGGTCGCCGCCGGGCGGCGAGATCACGTACGGCGGGTTGCTGACGATCAGGTCGAACCGCTCGCCGCGAACCGGCTCGTACAGACTCCCGTCGCGGAGGTCGAGGTCGACGTGGTTGAGGGCCGCGGTCGCTTTAGCGAGCTGAAGCGCACGCGGGTTCACGTCGGTCGCGGTCAGCTGGTTGACGCGATCCGCCAGGTGCAGCGACTGGATGCCGCACCCGGTGCCGATGTCGAGGGCCCGCTCTGCCTTGATCGGCACGGTCAGCTGGATCAGGCTCAAACTCGCCGGAGCGATCCCCAGCACATAATCCGACCGCATCGCCTCTCGCCGCCCGTCGAGCCCCGGCGTGAGATCGGCAACCACCCACCACTCCCGCCCGTCCTCCGCGAACGGCCGAATGTCGAGCACCGCCCGTACGTCGCTCCCACTCCGCTCGACAACCCCCAGCGCCACCAGATCAACCCCCGGAAACGCCTTGCCCACAAGGCTTTCCGGGACCGTCCGCTGGAGCAGGAACAACCGGGTCATCGTGTCGAGCGCATCCCCCGACGCGGTCCGCCGAGCCGCCGGCGCCGTCTCGTTCCGCGCCAACGCCGCGTTGGCCTGCGCCCCCAGCCGCGCAGCAACCCCGTCCACCGTGTACCCCGCCCCGGCAAACGCCGTCCGCAGCCCGTCCACCACGTTCCCCGTCAACTCCAGCATGCCCACATCCTCGCACCACCGTGGACAAGCAATGGTGGCCGTGAACACGCAATGACGTGTTCACGGCCACCAGAGGGTGTTCAAGCTACGGGTTGCAGGTGAGTTTGGCTTCGGCCCAGTCGGCGTGGTCGCTGGTGTTGCCGTCGCCGCCGTCGGTGACTTGGAGGGTGAGGGTTTGGGCGCCGGTGACGTCGACCGTGGTGGTGGCGGTGGGGGATGTGCCGGTCAGTTGGTCGGACGTGTACCTGGCAGTGCCGTCGGTCAGGACCTTGAAGGTGACCTTGCCGCGGTCCTCCATCTCGTCGTCGATGCCGAGTTTGCTGGTGAAGGTCGTGCAGTTGCCGCCCAGCCGGACGCTGACCGACGACGGGGCGTGGGCGCCCAGACCCTTGGTGTACTGGACGCCGTCGAGCGTGATCGGCCCGCCGTCGCCGGCCGCGTCCTCGCCGTTGCTGTGGTCGCGCTCGACCGGGCCCCACCCGTTGGTGGAGTCGAGGAACTCCAGGTCGCTGACCCACTTCTCCCCGGTAGGTGCCGGGGGCAACGGCTTGTCGGCGATCGTGGCGGCGAAGAAGCCCAGCCCGCCGCCGGGCAGCTTGATCGCCTTCACGGTCTTCCCGGGATCGAGCGGTACGGCGGTGTAGAACACCCGGTAGTCCGTCGTCGTGTTGCTCAGCCCGGCCGCGGTGTAGCGGCCCTTGACCGACACCGCGAGCTTGGCGCCGCCCGTGGTCGGGTCCTGGCAGCACCAGTTCGGCAACTGGAACGTGCCCTCGGACGTCGACCCGTCGGTGTAGATGATCGTGACCGTGCCGCGCGCGTTCAGGCTGGCGCCCGCGCCCAGCAGGGCGAGATGCGATCCGGTCCCGGACACGAGGATCGGCGCCGACTGGTTCTTGACCAGGTTCGGCGCACCGGGCGCACCGCTCGGCCAGGTGAAGTCGGCGCCCTGCACGGTCACGGTCGCGCCGGGCGTGTACCCGGCCGCGGCCAGCGCCTCACCGTTGAAGCTGTTGCCGGACCCGTCGAAGTTGCCTTGCTTGTACGTCGCCGCGTCGCTCACCCCGACCACGTTCGCGGCCTGCGACACCGATGCGTACGGCAACTGCGCCGTGCCCGTCGCGGTGTTCGCATAACTCTTGTTCTGAGCAACGTATGACGCCTTCAACGTCAACGTGAAGCTCGCCGGCTTCACGTCCGCGCCGGGCGTGACCTGCAGCTTGGTCGTCACGGTCCGGCCCGGATCGACCGACGCGAAGGTGTTCGCGCCCGACACGCTCCACCCGGACGGCACCTGGACGTCCAGCCGTACGTTGCGCACGGTCGTCGCGGTGCCGTTGCGGAAGGTCGCGGTCACCTCGGTCGCCTGACCCGGAGCGTTCCACAGCGACGGTGTGGTGAGCTCAGGCGTGCCGAAGGTGTTGGTGACGTCGGGACCGCCCACCGCGGAGGTGCCGGTGAGCTGTACGACGGCGCTCCGGGAGGTGGAGATCGAGCCGGTCCGGACTCGGATCACTCCGTCCGCGTAGGACCACTTGGCTGCCTTGCCATCGACGAAGACGTTCTGCGGAGCGCTGCCTGTGTGGAGCGTGAGGTCGTACGGGCGGGCCGTCGGCTTGTTGTCGTACGAACCGAAGCTGGCGCCGATCTTGACCGTGATGTCCCCGCGGCCCTGGGTCGGCGCGTCGACGGCGAACGTCTGCGTCGCGGACTTGGCCGCTCGGGTCACACGGTCGTCCTCGTACAGGCTGAACGACGACTTGCCGGACGGGTAGATGTCGACGCTGATCGGGTCGCCGGGCTGCTGCTCGGCGGCGGTGTTGATCCCGGATTTCCACATCGGCACGACCGCGCCCGCCTTCACGAACAGCGGCAGTGTGTCGAGCGGCGCGTGGTACCCGTTCACGGTCGTCGGGCCCTGGTACACCCGGCCGGTCCAGTAGTCGATCCACCGGCCCGCGGGCAGGTAGATCCCGTTCTTCACCTCGTCCGCGCCGTACATCGGCGCGACCAGGAACTCCTTGCCGGCCAGGAACTCGTACTTCGTGGTGTCGTCCCACGTCTTCGGGTCGGTCGGGTACTCCAGCACCAGCGACCGGTTCAGCGGTGCGCCGGTCCGGTGCGCCTCGGCGGCGTAGGTGTAGAAGTACGGCAGCAGCCGCTCGCGGAGCTTCAGGTACTTGCGGTTGATCGAGGTGTACGGGTCGCCGTACGCCCACGGCTGCTTGTACGCCGGGGTCGACCAGCCGGACATGCTCATGAACGCCGGGTTGAACACCTTCCACTGCAGGTCCCGGACGTACGACGTGGCCGATCCGCCGAAGATGCCGTCCACGTCGCCCGCGCTGTAGGCGATGCCGGAGTTGCCGGACCCGGTGATCGCCGGGATCTGCCACTTGATCGCGTCGAGCGAGCCGCTGTGGTCGCCGGTCCACTGCACCGCGCAACGCTGGGCGCCGGCCCAGCCCTCGACCATCCAGGCGAACCCGCGGGCGTTGCTGTACTGCTCGATGCCGTCGTGCGCGGTGTCGCAGGCGGTCAGCGCGTACCGGTAGCCGGGGCCGACCCAGGCGACGTCGAGCTTGCGGACCCGGACACCGGCGTCGCCGACCTCGGCGGGCTGCCGGTCCAGGTTCGACTGTGTCCACAGGCCCATCTGGATGTTCCGTGCCCGCAGCTCGTCACCGGCCTGCTTCAGCGCCGGGATGTCCCGCTTGCCCCACCAGGTGCCGTCCACCTGCTCGGACTCGGTGTTGTCGGAGTAGCCGCAGCCGTAGTCGTCGTTGACGAGCATCCAGCCGCCCGGCATGTCCTCGTCCTTGAACCGCTGCGCGACCTTGACCGCGTCGAGCGTTGTGACCTTGTCCGGGTTGACCTTCCAGTCATTGCTGGGGTCAGGGTCCGTCGCGTAGTGACCGCGGTTGTAGCAGTCCGAGTCGCCGTACTCGAGCCCGTAGATCGGCGGCATGAACGGCCGGCCGCTGAGCTCGGTGTAGCGATCGAGGGAGGTCTTGAGGTCGCCGACGAAGTAGTACGCGTCGAACCGCTTCTCGTCGTGTGTCGCGGCGACAGGGCTGGCGAAGTCGTAGCTGCCCGGGCTGAACGTGTTGCGGAGTACGCCGTACCCGGCCGTGCTCATGTAGTACGGCGAGGCGTTCGGGTTACCGCCGTCTTCCCAGTTGAAGTCGCGGGAGATCTTGATCGTCTGGTCGCGGTGTGAGAAGCGGCCGTTCTGCATACCGCCGCCGAAGAACTGCTCGTTGGTCCCGCGGCCGAGGGTCTGCGTGGTGGAGGTGTCGGTCCAGGACAGCGGCGCGGCCTCGGACCACACCAGCTGGCCGTCGGAGCGGTAGAGCGAGAACTTCAGCGGCTGCTTCTGTGCCCGGACCTCGATCTTGCCGGTGGTCAGCGAGTAGTACGCGCCGCGGTCCCGCCAGCTCGTCCGCGGCGTCCCGTAGTCGGTCTTGGTGACGATCGTCGAGCCCTCGCCGGTGCCGGCCGGGTCGGTGAAGTTCCCGTCCGGGGCCATCCAGAGCCGGAAGACGTCGTCCTTGAGGAACACCACCCGGACCTTCGCGGTCCCGGCGCTGAGGGTGTATGTCGCCTGGTCGGCGGAGAAGCCGGTCACGTCACCGAGCGTGGTGCCGGCGGCCTGCGCCGAACCGGCCGTGTGCACGAGCGCGCCGGCTAACAAGACCAAGGCGACTACTGAACGTTTCATGCGGACAAAGATGCTCACGAGTGCCTCACTTCACGCATCAATGAACAAAGATGGGCACATTGAAGCTCACCTGATCGGGATTGTCATCAGGTCAGCTTCATCAAGTTGAGACGGTGTCGCGATCACGGGGTGAATCGGGGCGATGACGATGAGCGCATGGCGAACTCGCGTCCCATCAGCCTCAGCAGCCACAGCCTCACCAGGCGGGGCATTCTCAGGGCCGGCCTGACGGCCGGCTTGGCGGCGGGGGTCACCGGGGCCCTGGCGGGCTTCGCGCAGGCATCGCCGTTCGAGCCGGACGCCGTCACCGGTCCCGGCGGCCGGGACCGCCGCGGTCTCGACCCGAGCCGGCTCGACCCGAGCCGCGTCGGCCCGGGACGTCCCGATCCGACTCGGCCCGGACAAATCCGCCCGCAGGGCGACCCCGATTTCCATCCCGTGCGGTTCCGATTGCCGCAGCCGACCGGGCGTAAGGCGCTCGGGACGGCGGCGATCCACCTGGTCGACCGGTCGCGGCCGGATCCGAGTATGCCGAGCGGGCAGCGGGAGCTGATGATCAGCGTCTGGTACCCGGCGGGCATGTCCGGCACGGCGCCGTACGCGAAGTACATGCCGCCGAAGACCGCGGTCGAGGTGGACGACGCCTGGACGGGTGAGTACGGCCTCGCCCTGCCCAGCGGCTCGTTCGACTTCGCGAACACCGAGACGCACTCTCGGGTCGACGTACCGGTGCAGCGCCTGCGGCACCCCGTCGTACTGTTCTCGCCCGGCTATCAGTACAGCCGCTTCGTGAACACCGCGCAGGTCGAGGACCTGGCTAGCCGCGGGTACGTCGTGGTGACGATCGACCACACGCACGAAACGCCGGTCGAGTTCCCCGGCGGACGGTTCCTGCCCGGTACGCCGGCGCCCGAGCCGGTCGACCCGGCCGCGATCCGGAAGGCGGTCGAGACCCGGACCGCCGACGCGCGGTTCGTACTGGACCAGCTGGAGCTGATCGCCGGCGGTCAGAACGTCGCGGCCGACGGCAAGGACCTGCCGGGCGGGCTGGCCGCGGCGCTGGATCTCCGCAAGGTCGGCATCTTCGGGTTCGGCCTCGGCGGGTACGCGGCCGCGAACACGATGCTCGAGGACGAGCGGTTCCTGGCCGGCGTCGACCTGGACGGCACACTGCAGGACGACCGGCTCGAGGGCCCGCTCGGTGAGGTCGCCGAGCGCGGACTGGACCGGCCGTTCCTGCTGTTCGGCTCCGGCGAGACGCAGCGGACCGAGCCGGGCAAGGAGCACTACGACAGCTCGTGGGCGACCTTCTGGGAGGCGCAGCGCGGCGGGAAACTCAACCTGACGCTGCTGAGCACCAAGCAGAAGGCATTCACCGACTACCAGTTCGTCTTCTCCCAGCTGTTCCACGACATCTACGGCGAGGACCCGATCATCACCTCGGTCATGAAGGCCCTGGTCGGCAGCGCGAAGCCGGCCCGCAGCGTGCTTGCCCAGCGCGAGTACCTGGCCGCGTTCTTCGACCAGACGCTGCGCCGCCGCCCCTCGCTGCTGCTCCGCGGCGAGTCGCCGAAATTCCCGGAAGTGCGCTTCGCCCGCTGAGACGGCGTACGCTCGTAGCCGTCGCCCGGGGCACACTGTGGCGGTGTGGCAACGCGCGGTGACGGTGGGGTGTTCGACACTTTCTGGCACCCTCGGAGGCATGCAGGGGCCGTCAGCGGTTACCGTGCGTTGAGAAAACGCGTTGCCGTCGGCCTTACCCTGTCCTCGGGCAGGGTCGGTCTGTGCTCGGGGGAACAGACGTCGCAGACGAGACGTTGTCGGCAGGACGAGAGTAGGGAGCGCAGTGGCAGGGGCAGCAGGGACGAAGACAGCGGCAGGGACCCGTCTGGTGATCGTCGAGTCGCCGAAGAAGGCGCGGATGATCGCCGGTTTCCTCGGGTCCGGGTACGTGGTGGAGTCCAGCTTCGGCCACATCCGCGACCTGCCGAGCGGGGCGGACGAGATCCCCGCGAAGTACAAGGGCCTCCCGTGGGCCCGGCTCGGCGTGAACGTCGAGGACCACTTCGACCCGCTGTACGTCGTGCCCGCGGACAAGAAGGCGCAGATCCGCAAGCTCAAGGACCTGCTGAAGGGCGCCGACGAACTCTTCCTCGCGACCGATGAGGACCGCGAGGGCGAGGCGATCGCCTGGCACCTGCTGGAGGAGCTGAAGCCGAAGGTCCCGGTCCGCCGGATGGTGTTCCACGAGATCACCCCGAAGGCGATCCAGGACGCGGTCGGCAACGCCCGGGACATCGACGAGGCGCTCGTCGACGCCCAGGAGGCGCGCCGGATCCTGGACCGGCTGTACGGCTACGAGGTCTCCCCGGTGCTGTGGAAGAAGGTCATGCCGCGGCTGTCGGCGGGCCGGGTGCAGTCCGTCGCGATCCGGATGGTGGTCGACCGCGAGCGGGAGCGGATCGCCTTCCGCAGCGCGTCCTACTGGGACCTCGACGCGACCCTCGACGCCGGTGAGAGCCGGACGCCGCGGCAGTTCGGTTCCCGCCTGGTCTCGGTGGACAGCAAGCGGGTTGCACAGGGCCGCGACTTCAGCTCGACCGGTGAGCTCAAGGGCGCCAACACGGTCCACCTGAACGAGCAGACCGCGACCGCGCTGGCCGCCGCGCTGCGCGACTCGCAGTTCACGGTCCGGTCGATCGAGTCCAAGCCGTACACCCGCAAGCCGTACGCGCCGTTCCGGACCACCACGCTGCAGCAGGAGGCCGGCCGCAAGCTCGGCATGTCCGCGTCGCAGACCATGCAGGTCGCCCAGCGGCTGTACGAGAACGGCAACATCACCTATATGCGTACCGACAGCGTCACGCTGTCGGACACCGCGATCACCGCGGCCCGGGCCCAGGTCCGCGAGCTGTACGGCGCGTCGTACCTGCCGGACAAGCCGCGCGTCTACACCTCCAAGGTGAAGAACGCCCAGGAGGCGCACGAGGCGATCCGTCCGGCCGGCGAGGTGTTCCAGACTCCGGCGCAGACCGGTCTGAGCGGCGCCGAGTTCCGGCTGTACGAGCTGATCTGGATGCGGACGATCGCGTCCCAGATGAAGGACGCCGCCGGGAACAGTGTGTCGATCAGGATCGACGCGACCGCGTCCACCGGCGAGCAGTGCGAGTTCACGTCGTCCGGCCGGGTGATCACGTTCCACGGGTTCCTCAAGGCGTACGTCGAGGGCGCGGACGACCCGTCCGCGGGCACCGACGACCAGGAGACCCGGCTGCCGAACGTCGAGGAGGGCGACGTCCTGCCCGCGATCGAGGTCCTTGCCTCGGGGCACGAGACGAAGCCGCCGGCGCGGTTCACGGAAGCGACGCTGATCCGGGAGCTGGAGGAGCGGGAGATCGGGCGGCCGTCGACGTACGCCTCGATCATCGGCACGATCCAGGCCCGCAAGTACATCTACAAGAAGGGCCAGGCGCTGGTGCCGGCCTGGCTGGCGTTCGCGGTCGTCCGGCTGCTCGAGGAGCACTTCACCCGGCTGGTGGACTACGCGTTCACCGCGACGATGGAGGACGTGCTCGACGAGGTCGCGGCCGGTGACCTGCAGCGCGAGGGTGTGCTGTCCCGGTTCTACTTCGGCGACGACGACCTCGAGGGCCTGAAGTCGATGGTCACCGACCTGGGCGACATCGACGCCCGGGAGATGTCGACCTTCGGTGTCGGCGGCGACGACAGCGGCATCGTGGTCCGCGTCGGGCGCTACGGGCCGTACGTCGAGGACAAGGACGAGCGGCGCGCGAACGTGCCCGAGGACCTGCCGCCGGACGAGCTGACCGTCGACAAGGCCAAGGAGTTGCTGGAGCAGCCGTCGGGTGTCGAGCACGAGCTCGGCAACGCACCGGACACCGGCCTGAAGGTGGTCGCGAAGGCCGGCCGGTTCGGGCCGTACGTGACCGAGGTGCTGCCGGAGGACGCGCCGAAGGGCGCGAAGCCGCGGACCGGCTCGCTGCTGAAGTCGATGACGCTGGAGTCGGTCGGGCTCGACGACGCGATGAAGCTGCTGTCGCTGCCGCGCGTGGTCGGCAAGGACCCGGAGTCCGGTGACGAGATCACCGCGCAGAACGGGCGCTACGGGCCGTACCTGAAGAAGGGCACGGACTCGCGGTCGCTGTCGTCCGAGGAGCAGATGTTCGACATCACCCTCGACGAGGCGCTGAAGATCTACTCGGAGCCGAAGCAGCGCGGCCGCCGGGCTGCCGCGCCGCCGCTGAAGGAGCTGGGCGAGGACCCGGAGTCCAAGAAGCCGGTGGTGGTGAAGGAGGGCCGCTTCGGTCCGTACGTCACCGACGGGGAGACCAACGCGACGCTCCGCAAGGACGATTCGGTGGAGACCATCTCGCTGCTGCGCGCGGCCGAGCTGCTCGCCGAGAAGCGCGCCCGCGGCCCGGTGAAGAAGACCGCCAAGAAGGCCGCGAAGAAGACGACGACGAAGAAGACCGCCGCCAAGAAGACGACGACCACCAAGAAGACCGCTGCCGCGAAGAAGACCGCCGCGAAGAAGACGGCGGCCAAGAAGACGGCAGCCAAGAAGACGACGACCACCAAGAAGACCGCTGCCGCGAAGAAGACCGCCGCGAAGAAGACGGCGGCCAAGAAGACGGCAGCCAAGAAGTCCTGAGGGAGCGGCGCCCATGACGAGCGCGGTCGAGGTCAGCGCGCAGCGGTTGCGGGAGCGGGGCGAGCGGGTCACGCCTGCCCGGCTCGCGGTGGTCGAGGTGCTGGCGGGGACCGAGGAGCATCTGAGCGCGGAGCAGATCGGCGAGCGGGCCGAGCAGCTTCGGCCGGGGATCCACCGCGCCACCGTCTACCGGGCGCTGGACGCGCTGGGCGAGTTCGGCCTGGTCACGCACGTGCACCTCGGCCGGGCGGGGACGACGTACCACCTGGCCGGCGATCTCGCGCCGCGGCATCTGCACCTGCGCTGCTCCGAGTGCGGCACGGTGTACGACGCGCCCGGCGACATCCTCGAGTCGGCCCGCAAGAAGGTCGCCCGCGAGCTCGGGTTCCATCTCGCGCCCGAGCAGGTCGCGCTGGTGGGGGTCTGCAAGAACTGCCGGTAGCGGCCTGACCGGCGACGGTCACAACTGTCCATATCTGTTGATCGGTGTGGAGTTGTGAACAGGATGGGCTTAGGGTCGACTGCTGTGACTCACTACGTCGAGGACTTTGCTTCCGGGGAGAACGTCCTGCCCCCGCGTTCCTGGCTGGATGATGACTCGGCGAGGCTGCCGCTGTCGGGCGACTGGAGCTTCCGGCTGTCCCCGACCGTGGCGGACGCGCCGGACGACCTGAAGGACCCGGACACCTCCGGTTGGGACACGCTCGCGGTCCCGGGCCACTGGCAGCTGAACGGGTACGGCGCGCCGGCGTACACCAACATCGTCTACCCGTTCCCGCTCGAGCCGCCGTACGTGCCGACCGAGAACCCGACCGGCGACTACGTCCGGACCGTGACGGTGCCGGCGGACTTCGCGGGCGCGAAGGTCGTCCTGCGGTTCGAGGGGGTGGACTCGCGGTTCGCGGTGTACGTGAACGGCGAGTGGGTCGGCTGGTCGTCCGGCTCCCGGCTGGCGAGCGAGTTCGACATCACCGACCTGGTTGCCCCGGGCAAGGAAGCGCGGATCGCCGTCCGCGTCCACCAGTGGTCGGCCGGCTCCTACGTCGAGGACCAGGACATGTGGTGGCTGTCCGGGATCTTCCGCGAGGTCAACCTGCTCGCGCTGCGCCCGGACGCGCCGACCGATGTCTTCGTCAAGGCCGCCTGGGACCACGTCGACGGCGCCGGCACGCTGCTGGTCGAGTCCGACGTACCGGGCACCGTCACCGTGCCCGAGCTCGGGCTGGAGCTGCCGACCGGCGAGCACACCCGGGTCGAGGGCGTGCAGCCGTGGAGCGCCGAGGTGCCGCGGCTGTACGACGCCGTGCTGCGGACCGCGGGCGGCGAGGTGCGGCTGCGGATCGGGTTCCGGACGGTCGCGATCGTCGACGGGATCTTCACGGTCAACGGCAACCGCGTGCTGTTCAACGGCGTCAACCGGCACGAGTTCCACCCCGACCGGGGCCGCTCGCTGACCGAGCAGGACATGCTGGACGACGTACTGATCATGAAGCGGGCCGGGATCAACGCGGTCCGGACCAGCCACTACCCGCCGCACCCGCACTTCCTGTCGCTGTGCGACGAGTACGGGTTGTACGTGATCGACGAATGCGATCTCGAGACCCACGGGTTCGGGTACGAGCCGCAGCCGCCCAAGCTGCCGAACCCGGTGATGGACGAGCGCTTCCGGGACGACCTGGTCGACCGGATGCGGCGCACCGTGCACCGGGACAAGAACCACCCGTCGATCGTGATCTGGTCGCTCGGCAACGAGTGCGGGATGGGCGACAACCTCAAGGCGATGTACGACCTGGTCAAGGAGCTCGACCCGTCGCGGCCGGTGCACTACGAGCGCGACACCGAGGCCGAATGGGTCGACATCTACTCGCGGATGTACACCTCGCCCGAGGGGTGCGCGGAGATCGGCGCGGACGACTCGCTCTACCGGGGCATCCCGTTCATCCTGTGCGAGTACGGCCACGCGATGGGCAACGGCCCGGGCGGGCTGCTCGACTACCGCGAGGTGTTCGAGAAGTACCCGCGCTGCCAGGGCGGATTCATCTGGGAGTTCATCGACCACGGGCTGCGGACGACCATCGACGGCCGCGAGGTCTACGCGTACGGCGGGGACTTCGGCGAGACGATCCACGACGGCAACTTCGTCTGCGACGGGCTGCTGTTCCCGGACCGGACGCCGTCGCCCGGCATGCACGAGTACGTCAAGGTGATCGAGCCGCTGCGCATCGTTGCCGATGGCAACCGGGTGGCGATCACCAACCGCTACGAGGTGCTGGACACCAGCCACCTGAGCTTCCGCTACGTGGTGGCGACCGAGGGGGCGGAGGTGGACTCCGGGACGTTGGCGGTTCCGGTGATCGCGGCCGGGGACACCGTTGTCGTGGATCTGCCGTCGGTGGATGCCTCGAAGGCCGAGACCTGGGTGACGGTCACCGCTGAGCTCACCGAGGCGACGTCGTGGGCCGAAGCCGGCCACCGCATCGCCTGGGGCCAGATCCGGCTGGACGAGCCGGCCCTCCGGCCGGCTCGCCCAGCCGGTGGCGTGGAGGGCGGCGCTGCTGGGGCTACGGCCGGCGGGGCCGGTGTGGCGGTGGCCGATGGTGTGGCGGGGATCGACGGGATCTCGGTTGCCGGGGTGCGGAACGCCCGGCTCGACGTCTGGCGGGCGCCGATCGACAACGACGCGATTCCTGGTGTCGCGGCGGCCTGGCGCGAGGACGGGCTGCACCGGGTGCAGCACCGGGTCGTGTCGCAGGGCGAGCGCGACGGGGCCTGGGAGGTCGTCACCCGGACCGCGCCGCCGGCGCTGCAGTGGGGCCTGCGCAGCACGTGGCGCTGGACCGCTGTGGACGGCGGGGTCGTTCTGGAGCTGAGCGTCGTACCGGAAGGGTTGTTCCCGGAGGTGCTGCCGCGGCTCGGCGTCACGTTCGAGCTGCCGAAGGTGCAGCAGGTCGAGTGGTTCGGCACCGGCCCGAACGAGGCGTACGTCGACACGCGCGAGGCCGCCGCGGTGGGCAAGTACTCCGCCACGGTCGCCGAGCTGCAGACGCCGTACGTCCGCCCGCAGGAGAACGGCCACCGCATCGACACCCGCTGGGCGCAGCTGGACGGCCTGCGGATCGAGGCCGTCGACCAGTTCTTCGGCCTTACGGTCCGCGACTGGACCACGGCCGACCTCGAGAACGCCAAGCACACCGCGGACCTGGTCCCGGGCGACACCACCTACGTCACCCTTGACCTCGCCCAGACCGGCGTAGGCACGGCGGCCTGCGGCCCGGCCCTCCCGGACCGCGACAAGCTCAAGACGGCCCCGGCCTCCCTCACCCTCCGCTTCACCACCGCCTGAGCGGACCTGAGGCACTCACCAACTGGTGGGTCTCACGCTCATCACCGACCCGGTCGCGTCCCGACGACCGGGTTGGTGAGTGCCTCACGTCCGCCTTTCAGATCGCGATGGATGGGCGGGGGTGGATGCGGGTGGTTGAGGGGCGGTAGTCGGTCCAGGCTGATTTCAGGCGGTGGACGGCTTCGGTGAGGTCGGTGGGGTGGGCTCTGAAGTGGAGGCGGATGTAGGGGGCGCCTGCATCGGTGACGTCGAGGCCCGCGCCGGGGAGCACTGCCAGGCCGTGGCGGAGGGCCGTTTGGGCGAAGGAGACGCCGTCGCCGTACGGGAGGCGGACCCAGAGGCACTGGCCGCCGGCCACGGTCGGGATCTCCCAGGTGGGTAGCGCCTCGGTGAGCAGACCGTGCAGGTGGTCGTGGCGTGACTTGAGCGTGCGAGGCAGGTCAGGGCCGTGCAAGAGCGGGAGCAGGTGTACGGCGGCCAGTTGACTGGGGACGTTGCCGCCCAGGTCATGGACCGCGCGCAGCCTGGCCAGGCGGTTGATGAGCGGTGGTGCCGCGCGGATCCAGCCGATCCGCAGGCCGCCCCAGATGCTCTTGCTGAGCGAGCCGATCGAGATCACCGAGTCGCCGTACGCCGCCATCGGCACGGGGAGTTCCGCACCGGGGAACCCGAGGTCGGCCGGCACCTCGTCCTCGATCACCGGGATCCCGGCGCCGGCCACCCGCTGACGCGCGAGCGCGGACATCACCGAGCCGGTCGGGTTCTGGTACGTCGGGATGACGTACGCGATCGCCGGACGCCGCTCCCGGACCGCCGCCTCGAGACCCTCGAGTCCCACCGGCAGCCCGTGCAGGACGGCGCCCTCCTCCCGGAACACCTCCAGTGCGCCCGGGTACGTCGGCGCCTCGACGAGCACCTGGTCCCCGGGCGACACCAGGGCGTGTGCGAGCAACGAGAGCGCCTGCTGGCCGCCGTTGGTCACGAGGATCTGCTCGTACGCCGTCGGTACGCCGCGAGCCGTATAGCGGTCCGCGAGCGCCGTACGCAGCGCCGGGTGTCCGTACGGGTAGTAGCCGATGTCGTCCGTGATCCGGCCGAGCTCCGGTGCGATCGCCGCGAACGCGTCCGCGAGCTGCGACGGCGGATCGCCCGGCGCGGCACACACGGCGAGCAGTACGTCGTCGTCGCGGGCTTCCAGCGAGTCCAGGAAGATCGGATCGACCGGCGCGTCCTCGGCCTGGACGTCCGACGGGACACCGGCGACGCGGGTTCCGCTGCCCTGGCGTCGGGCGATCCGCCCTTCGGCCCGGAGCATGTCGTACGCGGCGACCACCGTCGTACGCCCGACGGCCAGCGCTCCGGCCAGCGCGCGATCGGGCGGGAGCAGGACGCCCGGCGGTAGCTCGCCGTCGTCGATCAGCTGCCGCAGGCGGGCCGCGAGCAGCACGTAGAGCGGGCCACGGCCGGACGACCAGCGGCCCAACCGGTCAACCACCTCGATTGGTCTCATCTGCGAACCAATTCTGCCGGATTGGCTCTGCAGCGGCCAGCGGATGTCCAGAACCATGGCGGTATGGCGACCTTCCCGAGCAACCCGATCATGTCCCTGACCGCCGAGCAGCCACGCCACGAGCTGGGCGAGAGCTACGGGCCGGACCTCCGGCTCGCGGACCTGCTCACGCCGGAGCTGGCGGACCTCGAACTCGGCTACGGCACCGCGGCCGGCAGCCTTCCCCTCCGTACGGCGATCGCGGACCGGCACGGCGTACGGCCGGAGGACGTGGTGATCACGGTCGGCGGGATGCACGGGCTGTTCCTGCTCGCGTACCTGCTGGCGGACGGCGGCGGCCAGGTCGTCACGACGGCGCCGGAGTTCCCGATGACGCGGAACGCCTTCGAGACGGTCGGTGCTGCCGTGCGGGTCGTTCCGTTGAGCTTCGACGACGGTTATCGGGTCACTGTGGACGCGGTGCGCGCGCAGCTGACGCCGGAGACCAAGCTGGTCAGCCTGGCGACCCCGCAGAACCCGTCCGGCGTCGCCGTGGCGCTGGAGACGCTGCGAGACGTCGTCGCTGCGATGAGTGAGATCTGTCCGGACGCGTATCTGCTCGTCGACGAGACCTACCGGACCGCGTCGTACGGGGACGATGCGGTGGCCGACACTGCGCTCGGGCTGGGGCCTCGGGTGGTGTCGGTCGCGTCGCTGTCCAAGTGTCATGGGGCGGCGGGGCTGCGGATCGGGTGGGTGATCAGCACGGATGCCGGGTTGGTCGAGCGGCTCACGACGGCGAAGTTCAGCACCGTGGTCACCGCGTCGCCGGTCACGGAGGCGCTCGCGCTCCGGGTGTTCGAGCAGGAGTCCGCGATCCTCGGCGAACGAAGGTCGTGGCTGGAGCAGAACCTCCTGATCACGCAGGACTGGATCAGTGCGAACCAGGACGTCGTGGAGTGGGTTCGGCCGTCGGCCGGGGCGTTGTGCGTGGTCCGGCTGAAGCCTCAGGTGGATGTCGGGCGGTTCCGGCGTGCGGCAGCGGAGATCGGCGTACGGCTGGCGGACGGGGAGTGGTTCGGGGACGAGCCCGGGGTCTTCCGGCTCGGATTCGGGTTCCTGCCGGTGGCCGAGCTGAAGGCCGCGCTGGACGCGCTGGGGGAGGCTGTGCGCGCTGCCTGCTGATGCGCTGCCAGGGCCTGTCCGACCTGCCCACTAGGCTTGCGGTGTGCCGGAGGTTCATGACCCGTTGACCGATCCTGCACCGGCGCACGATGTGCGGGCGGTGTTGCGGATCCGGGCGTTCCGGCGGCTGTGGATCGGGTTCGGGCTGTCCAGCCTGGGCGACTGGATCGGGCTGCTGGCACTGACCGCGATGGCGAAGTCGTTCGCGGGTGACGACTACCAGATGGCGAACTTCGCGATCGGCGGCGTGCTGTTCCTGCGGGTGCTGCCGGCGCTGGTGATGGGTCCGGTGGCGGGCTGGATCGCCGACCGGCTCGACCGGCGCTGGACGATGATCGTCGGCGACCTGGTCCGGGCCGCGTTCTTCGTGACGATCCCGCTCATCGGCACGCTCACCTGGTTGCTGGTCGCGACCGTGCTGATCGAGATCGTCAGCCTGATCTGGGGCCCGGCCAAGGACGCCAGCGTGCCGAACCTGGTGCCCCGGCACCGGCTCGAGGCGGCCAACCAGCTCAGCCTGATCACGACGTACGGCTCCGCGCTGCCGGCCGCGGTGATCTTCACCGCGATCACGCTGGTCACCCGCTGGGCCGGCGACTTCTCGATCGACCTGGCCGTTTACGTGAACGCGGCGACGTTCGTGATCTCGGCGTTCGCGATCGTGTCGGTCGCCGAGATCGGGCGCGCGGTGCACGAGCACGACGAGCATCCGACGCTGTGGCGGACGATGGTCGAGGGCTGGTCCTACGTCACCGGCACGCCGGTGGTCCGGGGTCTCGTGGTCGGCATCTCCGGGGCGTTCGCGGCGGGCGCGGTCGTGATCGGCCTCGGCCGGACGTACGTCGAGGACCTCGGCGCCGGCGACCCGGGGTACGGCCTGCTCTTCGGGGCAGTCTTCGGCGGGCTGGCGCTCGGGATGGGGTTCGCGCCGCGGATCTTCTCCGGGCTGTCGCGGCGCCGGCTGTTCGCGGCCGGGCTGGTCGGGTCGGGGATCTGCCTGGCCGGGCTGGCGCTGATCCAGCAGATCGAGATCGCCACGATGATCGCGATCCTGCTCGGGTTCTGCGCCGGCGGCTCGTGGGTCTCCGGGTACACGCTGCTCGGGCTCGAGGTGCCGGACGCGGTCCGCGGGCGGACGTTCGCGTTCGTGCAGTCGGCGGTCCGGACGGTGCTCGCGGTGACGCTGGCGATCGCGCCGTTCGCCGCGGGCGCGATCGGCCGGCACACGTGGACGATCGGCGGCCGCTCCGCGACGTACAACGGCGCCTCGATGACGATGGTCGCGGCCGCGATCCTGGCCGGCGTGATCGGCCTGCTCGCGTGGCGGCAGATGGACGACCGTCCCGGAGTGCCGTTCTGGCGTGACGTCCGGCGCAGTTTCGGCAAGACCCGTGGTGACTATCCGACGACCGGGCTGTTCATCGCGCTCGAGGGCGGCGACGGCGCGGGCAAGTCGACCCAGTCCGCGCTGCTGGTGAAGTGGCTGGAGGAGCAGGGGCAGCAGGTCCTGCTGACCCGTGAGCCCGGTGCGACCGAGATCGGGAAGACGTTGCGTCAGATCGTCCTCGACCCGGCGACCGGCGACATCTCGCACCGCACCGAGGCCCTGCTGTATGCCGCGGACAAGGCGGAGCACGTCGACTCGGTGATCAAACCCGCACTGAAGGCCGGTGCGGTCGTGATCACCGACCGGTACGTCGACTCCGCGCTGGCCTACCAGGGCTCCGGGCGGGACCTGGACCTGTCCGACGTCGAGCGGGTGAATCGTTGGGCGACCGACGATCTCCGGCCGAACCTCACCATCCTGCTGGACATGCCGCCGAAGGGCGGTCTCGGCCGGTTCACGGAGCGCGACCGCATCGAGGCGCAGGCCGACGACTTCCACGAGCGGGTGCGGAACGCGTTCCTCGAGCTGGCCGCGGCCGAGCCCCAGCACTACCTGGTGCTCGACGCGACACAGGACCGCGAGGTCATCGCGCAACAGATCCGCGCCCGACTGCAACCGATGCTGCCGAAGGTGGGCCTATGAGTGTCTGGGACGACCTGGTCGGGCAGGAGCCCGCGGTCGCCGTACTGCGCAAGGCCGTCGGAGGGGCCGCCGCCGTACTGCGTGGCGAGTCGGGCGCCGCGGTCGCCGGGATGACCCACGCCTGGCTGATCACCGGCCCACCAGGTTCCGGCCGGTCGAACGCGGGCCGGGCGTTCGCGGCCGCGTTGCAGTGCGCCAACGAGGGCTGCGGCGAGTGCAACGAGTGCCGGACCGCGCTCAGCGGCGCGCACCCGGACGTGTCACTGATCCGCACCGAGCTGTTGTCGATCCGGGTCAGCGAGGTCCGCGAACTGGTCCGCCGGGCGGCGATGAGCCCGACGCAGGGCCGGTGGCAGGTGATGGTCGTCGAGGACGCGGACCGGCTCACCGAGCAGGCCGCGGACGCGCTGCTGAAGAGCATCGAGGAGCCGGCGCCGCGGACCGTCTGGGTGCTGTGCGCGCCGACCGTCGAGGACGTCGTACCGACGATCCGGTCGCGCTGCCGCCTGCTGGTGCTGCGGACGCCGCCGGTCGCCGCGGTCGCGGAGATGCTGAGCGCGAAGTTGGGTGTGGACGCGGATCTGGCCTGGTTCGCGGCGCGGGCCGCGCAGGGACACATCGGCCGGGCGCGGGCGCTGGCCCGCGACGAGGCGGTGCGCGACCGGCGGACCAAGGTGCTCGAGGTGCCGTTCGCGCTGCGTGACCTTGGCGCCTGCCTGAAGGCGGCGCAGCGGCTGGTCGAGGCGGCCAAGGAAGAGGCGAAGGCCAGCGCCGAGAAGGTCGACGAGAAGGAACGCGCCGCGCTCGAGCAGGCACTCGGAGTCGGGACGAAGGGCGCCCGGCCGCGGGAGGCGAACGCGGCGCTGAAGGAGCTCGAGGACCAGCAGAAAGCCCGTGCCAAACGGTGGGAGCGGGATGTGCTCGACCGATCACTGGTCGACCTGATGGCCCTCTACCGGGACGTCCTCGTGGTGCAGACCGGCGCCGGCAGCGAGCTGATCAACGCCGAGCTGCGGCGCAACATCGAACAGTTGAGTCAGCGGACGACGGCCGAGCAGACCATCCGGCGGATCGAGGCGATCGCGATGAGCCGCGAGGCGATCGAGGCGAACGTGGCGCCGCTGGTCGCGCTCGAGGCGATGACGGTCTCGCTGTTCGAGGGCCGCAGCGACGGCTTCACGATCCCGCGGCGCCTTGCGCGCTGAGGCGTGAATCACGCTCGTCCGATAACTGGGCGGACGGTGTAACACCGAGACCAGCGGGTCCGATGACTGGGTGTCCGAGCTGAGCAGACCGCTCGGCGAACACCTTGCCGAAACGGAACCCGATGAACCAGCCGTCCTCGCCGATTCAGCCTGCACGGCGGCCGTTGCCGTCGGCTGAGTCCTGGCTGGAGGGCGTCCCGACGCCGAAGGGCCGCCAGGACGGGTACGCGGTCGCCGCGTTCGCGACCAGCCTGCCCGGTCTGGTGCCGATCGCGGTCGTGCTGGCCGGTGTCGCGCTGCGCCGGATCAAGCGCGCGGGCGGGCGCGGGAAGCGGCTCGCGTACGGCGCGCTGGTGGTTTCGCTGTGCTGGGTGATCGCGATCGGCGTCGCGGTCGCGCTCAACCTGATCGGCGAGCACCGCCGCGGGATCGGCCGGACCGTGTCCATCTCGCAGGTGGAGGTCGGCCGGTGCTTCGACGCCGACCTGGAAGCCGAGACGCTCCGGCTGGTACGGATCGCGGACTGCGCCGCGCCACATACCGGCGAGGCGTACGCGAAGGTCCAGGCCGCGCTCGTCGGGCTGTCCAGCACGCAAACCGGGACGGTCGCCACGCAACAGTGCGCGGGCGCGTACCTGGAATTCGTGGGGAAGCCGTACGAACAGTCCGAGCTGGACATGTACTACGTGGTGCTGGAAGATCGTGCTGTTGCTGGCGGCAACGTCCTGTGCCTGGTCGGGATGCCCGGGACCCACCTCACGGGTACGATGCGCGGATCACAGCGGTGATGCCCGCCGCGGTATCAGTGGGGGTAGCAGCGTGACTCAACCACCGTACGGCGAAGAGCCGGAACGGCCACAGGACCGACCACACGACCCGACCCGGGTGTTTCCCACATACGGGCGGGCGGACGAGGCGTCAAGTGATGGCGGTGCCGGCCGCGCGTCGGATGCTGCCCAGGCGTCGGGCGAACTCGGTGCTGAGGGCGCTGGCGGGACTGTGGGTGCCGCAGGTTCTGCCGGGGCTGGCGGGTTGTCGGGTTCTGCTTGGGGTGCTGGTGCCGCTGGTGGAGAGGGCGGGTCACCGTGGGCGTCGCCGGGGCAGCCCGCGTCGCCGTACGGGCAGACCGAGTTCGGGACGAGTGGCAGGGAGACCGCTTACGGCCAGTCGCCGTACGGGCAATCGCAGGCGTACGGGCAGGCCGGGGCGGGGCAGACCGGGCACGGCCAGGTAGGTGGCGAGCAGACCACCCACGGGCAGACCACCCACGGGCAGACGGCTTACGGCCAAGCGCAGGCGTACGGGCAGACCGGGCTCGGGCCGGCTGGGTACGGCCAGACGGGCGGCGGGCAGTCGTCGTACGCGCAGACGTCGTACGGGCAAGCCTCGTACGGGCAGGCGCAGGACAGGCAGTCGTACGGCCAGGCCGGAGCGGGGCAGACCAGCTACGGGCAAACCGGGGCCGGGCAGACGAGCTATGGACAGACCGGGGCCGGGCAGAGCGGCTACGGGCAGTACGGGGCTGGGTCGGCTGGGGCTGGGCAGTACGGGCAGGCTTCGGGTGGGGCGGCTGGGTACGGGCAGCAGGGGCCGGCTTATGGGGCCGGGTACGGGCCGGGGCAGTATCCGTCGGCGTACGGGCAGTCTCCGGGGCCGTACGGATACGGCTATGGCTACGGCGGCTACGGGTACAGCGGCTCGGGCGGGACGAACGCGCTGGCGACCGCCTCGCTCGTCACCGCGCTCGGCGGGCTCGTGGTCGGACTGGCCGCGCCAGTGGCGATCGGCCTCGGCATCGCGGCGCTGGTACAGATCAAGCGCCGCGGGCAAGAAGGCAAGGGCATGGCGATCGCCGGTCTGGTGATCGGATCGCTGGTGACGATCGGATACGTGCTGCTGTTCGGCCTGGTGATCGCGTTCGGCTCGTCGTCCGACGACGACTACGGCGCGCCGGACCCGGTGTCGTCGTACTCGAACGGCCCGATCGTCACAGTCGACGACCTGGCCGTCGGTGAATGCTTCGACGATGCGGGCAAAACCGAGGACGAGGTTGTCCGCCAGCCCTGCATCGCCGCCCACGACGGCGAAATCATCGGCAACGCCACCCTCCCCGACGGCCCCTGGCCCGGCGACAACGCCATCGAAGAGGCGGCGGACCGCGCGTGCACCCCGCTGTTCACGAAGTACGTCGGCAAGCCCCCGTCGACCTCCGAACTCGAGCCGTACTACTGGACCCCCACCGAGAAACTCTGGAACGACGAAGACCGCCTAGTCGTCTGCGCCGCCTACGGCCCCAACGACGAACCCCTCACGAAGACCGTCAAAGACAGCCACCGCTAGCAGCCGTACGTGTAGACAGCCTCGCGCATGTGGAGAAAGCCCCCCGCGTGCTCCGCAGGCGCTTACCTCGTCGCTCCGCTCCTCACCGCGCCCACTCCGCGCGCTCCCACCCACCCCCCCGCTTAGCGCGGTTCTTTCTGGTTCCAGCTGGCGCCGGGAGTTGCGGCTACCGCCGCGGGTTTCCGGCTGGCGCCGGCTTGTTGCGGCTGGCGCCGCGGAGGTGCCGGCTGCCGCCCGCTTGTTGCGGCTGGCGCCGCCGGGTTGCTGCTTCCGCAGCTGGTTGCGAGCTGGCGCTTGAGGGTGACTGCCAGGGCCCCGCGCTCAGGCCCGTGGACCGCGCTGGTGGGAGCTGGTTCGAGCGCCGACGTGTCGACGTCAGCAGCTCGCCGCCACCGGCCGACGAATCAGTCACGACTCCGGCAGTAGCGGGGCACCAGGCGCGAGCCGGACATGATCCTCCGGGTGGCAGCCCAAGTGCTTGCGTGTGCCTGGCGCAAGCGCGCAGTGGGGCAGCCAGGCGGCGAAGCCACCACCTGCGTGGCGCGCCGCCTGCTTGGACGGCTGCACCCCGTCAGTGCCGTCGGCTGCGACGAGCGCCGGCTCGGGTAGTCGAGCGCGAGCGGCAGCTCGCAACCAGCAGGCGGCGCCAGCAAATCGCGGCGTCAGCCGCAAACTCACGGCGCCAGCCGGGAACCAGCGGCGTCTGCCGGAACTACCCGGCGCCAGCCGGAAACCCGCGGCGTCAGCCGGAACTACCCGGCGGGAGCCGGAACCTGCGGCGCCAGCCGCAACTACCCCGTCGGGAGCCGGAACCTGCGGCGTCAGCCGCAACTACCCCGGCGGGAGCCGAAGCCCGCGGCGTGAGCCGCAGAACCCCGGCGGCAGCCGGAAGCCCGCGGCGTCAGCCGCAATACCCCGGCGGGAGCCGAAGCCCGCGGCGTGAGCCGCAGAACCCCGGCGGCAGCCGGAAACCCGCGGCGCCAGCCGCAACTACCCCGGCGGGAGCCGGAAACAGAAAGAACCGCGCTAGCGGGGGGTGGGTGGGAGCGCGCAGAGTGGGCGCGGTGAGGAGCGGAGCGACGAGGTTAGCGCCTGCGGAGCACGCGGGGGTTGGCTGTCGGGCACGCGGGGTGGGCCTGTGGGGCGGGCGGGGGGTTACTGCGGGAAGTACTCTGACGGCGTGGGTATGGTGATGGCGGTGTCGTTCGAGCGGTACGGGCGGCTTTACTACCTTGATCCGGGTGACTTTCGGCCCCGGGTGGGGGACAAGGTGCTGGTGCCTACCGACGACGGGCCTGAGGTTGCGGAGTGTGTGTGGGCTCCGCAGTACGTGACCGAGGACGTCGGCGGGTTGCCGTTGTGTGCGGGGATCGCGACGGACGCGGATCTGGACCGGGACGAGCAGAACCGGCAGCGGCGGGCGGATGCGCGGGTGATCGCCAAGCGGACGATCCGGGAGCACGGGTTGCCGATGAAGGTGGTCGGGATCGACTTCGTCGACCGGCGGCCGGACGTGGACCAGTTGGTGATCGTGTACTTCTCCGCGCCGCACCGGGTGGATTTCCGTGAGCTGGTGCGGGATCTGGCTCGCGCGTTGCGGGCGCGGATCGAGCTCAGGCAGGTCGGTGCGCGCGACGAGGCGCGGCTGCAGGGTGGGATCGGGCCGTGCGGGCGGGATCTGTGTTGTGCGACGTTCCTGAAGGACTTCGAGCCGGTCAGTGTGCGGATGGCGAAGGATCAGGATCTGCCGCTGAATCCGTTGAAGATCTCCGGGGCGTGCGGGCGGCTGATGTGCTGCTTGAAGTACGAGCACCCGCTCTACCAGGAGTTCAACGCGAAGGCGCCGGCGGTCGGGTCCGCGGTGGAGACCCCTGCGGGTGATGGAGTGGTGGTCGGGCACAACGTGCCGAGCGACACCGTGGTGGTGCGGCTCGCGGCGTCGGGCCGGCGGTGCGCGTGCAGCCGGGCGGACGTCTGCTCGCCGCGGCAGCAGTACGAGGCGTCCGGTACGACGACCCCGGACGCAGCGCCCGTCGTACCGGAAACGCCGGAAACGCCGGAAACTCCGGAAGCCCGGAAACCGGCGGAAACCCGGAAACCGGCGGAAACCCGGAAACCGGCGGAAACCCGGAAACCGGCGGAAACCAGGACAACGCCGGAAACCCCGGAAACGCGAGAGCCCCGGGAAACACCAGCAACGCCCGAAACGCGAGCAACGCCGGCAACGCCCGACACGCCGGCAACGCCCGATACGCCAGAAGACGACCAGCGCACCGAGACCCGGGCCGAGCGGCGGGTGCGCAAGCCACGCCGGCGGCGCCGCCTGCATCACGACGACGAGGGAGAATCCGCGCAGTGAGATTCCGCAGGTCGACCGTACTGGTGGCAACTCTTGCGGTGCTCGCGAGCGGATGCGGTGTAGCGAGCCGGGCGCAGGACGCCGGCGACGGTACGGCGCCTGGCGTCGGCAGCAACCCGCCCAGCGGGCCGGTGGGGCCGATCCCGGCGGGGCTGGACAAGTTCTACCAGCAGAAGCCGGACTGGGAGCGCTGCGGTTCGAACCAGCAGTGCGCGACCATCGAGGTCCCGCTGGACTACACCAAGCCCACCGGCCAGACGATCGAGCTGCGGGCCCGGAAGGTGCTGGCGCGGGATCGCGGCGGGCGGCTCGGCACGCTGTTCATCAACCCGGGCGGTCCCGGCGCCTCCGGGCAGGAGTTCGCGGCGCAGGTGCCGATGCTGTTCGGCTCGTCGTTGCTGCGCAAGTTCGACATCATCGGCTGGGACCCGCGCGGTGTCGGCGAGTCCACGCCGGTGCGGTGCCTGGACACCGCCCAGCTGGACGCGATGATCGCCGCGGACGGCAGCCCGGACAACGCCGCCGAGGTCGCCGACCTGGACGAGCAGGCCAAGGCCTTCGCGGCCGGGTGCCAGCAGCGCTCCGGTCAGCTGCTCCCGCATGTGAACACGAAGGACGCGGCCCGCGACATCGACGTACTGCGCGGCATCGTCGGCGATCCCCAGCTGTACTACCTGGGCATGTCGTACGGCACGTACCTCGGCGCGACGTACGCCGAGCTGTTCCCGAAGAACGTCGGCCGGATGGTGCTGGACGGCGCCGTCGACCCGGCAATCACGTCCGCGCAGATGGGGATGGCGCAGGCGAAGGGCTTCGACAAGGCGCTGGACGCCTTCGCCGAGGACTGCGCGCAGCGCTCCTGCAAGCTCGGCAGCAGCAAGAACGAGGTGCTGGCGAAGGTCGATCAGCTGATCAAGGCCAGCGACGCGAACCCGCTTCCCGGCGACGGGCAGCGCCAGGTCACGCAGGCGCTGGTCATCCTCGGCATGGTCTACCCGCTGTACCTGAAGGACTTCTGGCCGCGGCTCGAGGACGCCGTCGCCGACGGTCTGGCCGGGAACGGTGCCCGGCTGCTCGCGCTCGCTGACGAGTACACCGACCGCAAGCCGTCCGGGTACGCCGACAACTCGAACGAGGTGCAGATCGCGGTCAACTGCTCGGACCGGCCGGATGCCACGTCGATCGCGCAGTTGCAGGCGGAGGTGCCGGAGTTCAAGGCGGCATCGCCGCGGTTCGGCGAGTTCCTGGCCTGGTCGTCGGTGTCCTGCATCAACTGGCCGGTGAAGCCGACCGACAAACCGCACCAGATCAAGGCAGCCGGCGCGAAGCCGATCATGGTCCTCGGGACGACGCGTGACCCGGCCACGCCGTACGAGTGGGCGGTCGGACTGGCGCACCAGCTCGAGAGCGGCATTCTGGTCACCCGCGACGGCGACGGTCATACGGCGTACCTGTCAGGCAACGCCTGCGTGAAGAACGTCGTCGAGAGCTACCTCGTGCAGGGCAACACCCCGGCCGCCGACATCAAGTGCTAGGGCGTGTCTCCCGGTCCCCCGCCTACTGCGCGGCACTCGGCGGGCACCTCGCCGACCTGGAGCGAAGGGAACGATGAAACCACATCGACCCCTCCGCTCCAGGTCGCCGAGGCACTCCGCCGAGCACCTGCTCGCGACGGCGTGGGACCGGGAGACACGCCCTAGTTGGGCCGGTCGTCGCCGTCGGACACCGGGAGCTTGATGGTTTCGGTCGCGTGCTGGAGCACGGCGCGCAGGCCGGCCTCGTCCTGCGGGCGGCCGCCGACGGTGATCTCGACGGCTGAGGTCTTGCCGTTGTCGAGCGAGATCCAGCGCGACAGACCCATCCGGGGGCCGCGGCTCTTGTCGGTGTAGGTGTAGATCAGTGTGCCGCCGTCGCGGCTGAGCACCTTCAGGCCGGGCTCGTCGATGCTGCGCTCACGGTTCGCAACGAGCTGCTCCGGCGACTGCTGGCTGCCCCGGGTGTCGAACCGGAGCTGCCAGACACCGGTCGAGTCGAGGAATTTCGGCCGGGTGCCGCCCTGGGCGCTCTTCCAGCCGGCCGGGACCTCGGCGGACACCGGGTCGTCGCCGGTGCCGAAGTTCTGCACGACATACTGCAGTCCGTCGGCCTGGAGGCCGTCGCCGCGGCTGGGCGTGCTGGAGGGTGTCGGACTCACGAGCCCCACGGGCGTGTCGTGGGCGGTGAACGGGTTTCCACCGTTCACGGCGACGACCGTTCCGAACACTGCTACGCCGACGGTCATTCCCGCCAGCGTCATCAGCAGCGCCTGGTGCCTGGGCGTGAGCATCCCGACCTCGCTTCCCTCTCTCCGGCCCGATTATCCCTGACGAGAGGGGCGTCTCCGCAAACTGCCGCGTACGCTGGCACGTCGTGGAGATGTCCGACCCCCTGTCCGATCCCCTGTCCGACCCCCTGTTCCGGCAGGCCTTGCAGCGCTACCTCGACGGTACGGCGGAACGCGCCGACCTGAAACTGCTCGTGAAGGAACTGCTGAAACGTCTGGTCGCGAAGGCGCCGGGCCACGCGGTCGAGGTGCGCGTCCCGCCGTACGGCGCGGTGCAGTGCATCGAGGGCCCGCGACACACCCGCGGGACACCGGGCGCGGTGATCGAGATGCCCCCGGAGTTGTGGATCGACGTCGCGCTCGGCCGGATCGCCTGGCCCGACGCCCGGATGACCGGCAAACTCCGCGCCAGCGGCGAACGTACCGACCTGTCGGCGCTGCTCCCGCTGATCGGGCATTGACGCCCTGGGCAACCACTACCGCCGCTGGATGAAACAGGTTCGTCCAGGTCGGTCGGAACTGTCAGTATGGGCCGGTGGCAGCAAGTCTCCGCACGCGGCTGGCCCGGTTGCGTGTCGATCTGACTCCGTGGCGTGGTTCCCGCGATTTCCGCATCCTGCTGGTGGCGGGGTCGGTGTTCTTCCTCGGCGGCATGGTCGGGTACGTCGCCCTGCCGTACCAGCTGTACCAACTCACCGGCTCGAACTTCGCCGTCGGCGCGATGGGCCTGGTGACGATCGTCCCGCTGGTCGTCTTCGGCCTGTACGGCGGTGCGCTGGCCGATCACGTGGAGCGCCGCAAACTGCTCGTCGGCACCGGTCTCGCGCAGGTCGTGATCTCCGCGCTGATGGTCGCGAACACGCTGCTCCCGAACCCGCAGGTCTGGCTGATCTACGTCTGCGGCGCGCTGAACGCGGTCGCCTCGTCGCTGCAGCGGCCGAGCAGGGAGGCGCTCCTGCCGCGGGTGGTCAAGCACGAGGAGATCCCGGCCGCGGTCGCGCTCAGCTCACTGACCTCGCAGGTGGGGCAGCTCGCCGGTCCGGCCCTGGGTGGCGTCCTGGTCGGGTCTGTGGGCGTGACCTGGGCGTTCTCGGTCGAGCTGGCCGGCATCGTCTTCGCGACGCTGCTCTACGCGCGCCTCGGCTCGTACCGCGCGGCCGAGCACTCAACCGCGCCCAGCCTGCGCGCGATCGGCGGGGGGATCGTGTACGCGTTCCGCCGCAAGGACCTGCTGGCGACGTACCTGGTCGACATGGTCGGGATGTTCCTGGCGATGCCGATCGTGCTGTTCCCGGCGTTCGCGACGGACGTCCTGAAGGAACCGCGCCTGCTCGGCCTGCTGTACAGCGCCGAGGCGATCGGGGCGATGTGCGCCAGCCTGACCAGCGGCTGGGCCAAACACGTGCATCACCAAGGGCGGGCGGTGGTGCTGGCCACGATGGGCTGGGGCGCCGCGGTCGGGATCGCCGGGCTGGCGCCGAACATCTGGTTCGCGATCGGGTTCTTCGCCCTGGCCGGCGCGTGCGACATGGTCTCGGTGCTGTTCCGGTCGGTGATCTGGAACCAGACGATCCCGGACGAGATGCGTGGGCGGCTGGCCGGGATCGAGATGCTCGGCTACTCGCTCGGCCCGCTCGGCGGCCAGGCCCGCTCCGGGCTCGTCGCCGACCTCACCACGGTCCGGACCGCGATCGTCAGCGGCGGCGTGATGTGCGTGGCCGGCGTGGTCGCGACGTCGGTCTGGCTGCGCGAGTTCTGGCGGTACGACTCCCGGACCGACGAACACGCGGTCCGCGAAAGGGAGCTCCGGGCCGCGGGCTAGAGTTCTTGCCATCATGCGCATCCGCCGGGTAGTGACCGTCTCCGCACTGGCCACCGTGGTGCTCGCAGGCTGCAGCGGCCCGGGGTCGGAGACCGCGCCGAGCGTCCCGCCGCTGGTGTCGACGAGCGCGCCACCGTCGGAGACACCCTCGGAGACGCCCTCCACGACGCCGTCCGAGACGTCCAAGGTCGCGGATACCTTGTGCACCCGGATGGACCCGACGCTGGTGCAGACCACGCTCGCGGTGCCGGCCGCGAACATCCAGCCCAGGAACCCGCCGGCCGAGTTCGACATCCCGACGTACGACGTCTGTCAGTTCATCCTCAGCACTGTCCCGGACGGACCGGTGCTGCGGGTCGGCGTCTCGGTGCTCCCGGCCACGAAGGCGACGCTGACGGCGACCCAGAAGGCGTACGCCGCCAACCCGCGCGAGCCCGCTCTGCCGGCGACCGTCGGCGACGGCGGCTACGGGACGAGCACATTCCTGGTGTTCCTGCTGGACGGGAAGCTGTACAAGCTCTCCGGCCCGAAGGCCACGCTCGCGAAGTACGTCGCCGTCGGCCAGGAGGTCGTCCGCCAGGCTCCCGGTTTGCCTGAGCCCGAGCGGCTGATCACGCGCTCCGACTGCGACCGCGGCTCGTCGGCGGCGGAGAAGGTGCTGAGCGCAGCCCCGGTGGCCCGGCGTGACTCGGAGACCCTCGTCGGCGACCTGGTCTGCGGCTGGATCGCGCCGACGAGCGTGCTGTCCACCTCGCTCCGCCGGGAGCCGGACGCCAAGGCGCTGATGGCGCCTCTCCGCAAGGCGCCGACCTCGCAGTCGATCCCGCTCGGCGACGAGGCGTACGTCGACACCGCCACCGGCCGGACGACGATCCGCGTCGGCGACGACAAGATCGTCGACCTGGTCCCGCTCCCGGCCCGCAGGATCAACCCGGACCTGATGACCCAGTTCGCGCTCGCGATGTCCCCGGTCTACACGCGCTGAGGCGTGCTACCTGCGACCCGGTCGCGGGTGTTAAGGTGACCGCGCCGTGGTGTTCGGGAAGCCGGTGCGGAACCGGCGCGGCCCTCGCCACTGTGATCGGGATGTCCGTCGGTCGTTCCCTCGTGGAGACCACTGGCCGCATGCGGCTGGGAAGGTTTGACCTGCGGAAGCGGTACCCGTCAGCCAGGAGACCGGCCACGGCACTGACCCGTCCACGAGGTGCTGGAGGAGCGGTCCGCCCATGGCCGTCGTACGTTTGCTTGCCATTGCCCTGTCGTTGAGCCTGCTGGCCGGCTGCGCGCCGTCGGCCGCCGAGAGCTCCGGGGCCACCACCGCCAAGAACTGCGGCATCGACGTCACCGTCGACGGTCCGCCGCAACGCGTCTTCGCGGCGTACCAGCCGGCGATCGAGATGGCGCATGCGCTGGGGATCTCGGACCGCCTGGTCGGGACGGCGTACCTGGACGCGGAGGTGCTGCCCGAGTACGCCGCGGCGCAGGCGAAGGCCAAGTACTACAAGAACCTGCCGAGCCGCGAGCAACTGCTCAGCCTCAACCCGGACTTCGTGCTGTCCGGGTTCAACGACGTGTTCAGCGCGGCCGGCAGCGACTCGAGCTTCGGCAGCCGCAAGAGCCTCGCCGACCTCGGCATCCGGACCTGGATCTTCAGCCCGCTCTGCCCGACCGCCGACGGCAAGGGTGACGAGGCGATCGACCCGTCGACGGTCTCGATGGACAACGTGTACGCCGACCTGCGCGACCTCGGCCGGCTGTTCGGCGTCGAGGACCGCGCCGAGCAGGTGATCGCCGACCAGCAGCGCCGGATCGCCGCGGTCGCGACCGCGGTGCAGGACGCGCCGCGGCCGACGGTCGCGATCGTCCGGCCCGGACTGGAGGGCGGCGGCCTCACGGTCTCGGGCGGACCAGACTTCGGGACCGTGCTGATCCGGCAGGCGGGCGGCGTCAACGCGTTCGCCGACCTGACCGCCAAGCGGAACGTGAAGATCAGCGTCGAGGAGTTCATCAAGCGGGACCCGGACTATGTGCTGATCAGCGGGTGCTGTGACGCCTCGCTGACTCCGGCCGCGTCGCAGCCGGACGTGGCCAAGATCCTCGGCAATCCGGCGTTCGCGAATCTCAAAGCGGTGCGTGGCAAGCACGTCGTCCCGTGGCTGTTCGCCAACCACTCTGCCGGGATCCGGGGCGCCTCCACCACGGAGAACCTGGCCCGCATCCTGCATCCCGACCTGGTCAAGTGAGGCGGCTCGCGGTCTGCCTACTGCTCGCCGCGGTCGTCGTACTGTCCTTGTGCGTCGGCAACCAGTGGATCGGGCCGGGGGACGTGTACCGAGCGCTGGTGGACTTCAGCGGCAGCGACACCGACAGAGTCGTGCGCTATCTGCGAGTGCCCCGGACCGCGGCCGGTCTGCTCGTCGGGGCCGCACTCGGGTTGTCCGGCGGATTGATGCAGGGCGTCACCCGGAACCCGCTCGCCGATCCGGGCATCCTCGGCGTGAACGCGGGCGCCGCGGTGGCCGTGGTCGGTGCGATCGGGCTGCTGGGGGTGCACAGCCTGACCGGCTACGTGTGGTTCGCGATGGGCGGAGCCCTGGTGGCGACCGTCGTCGTGTACCTGATCGGCGGCGTAGGCCCGGTGAAGCTCGCGCTGGCCGGAGCGGCGATTTCCGCGTTGCTCGGTTCGGTCACCTCGGCGGCGACGCTGATGGACCTCTCGACGCTGAACGAGTACCGCTTCTGGGTGGTCGGCTCCCTGTCCCTGGCTAGCGGTTCGATCGTCGCGCAGGCCGTGCCGTTCGTTGCCGTCGGCGCCGTCCTGGCGCTGGTCCTCGGGCGGTCCCTCAACCAGCTCGCGCTCGGCGACGACCTGGCGCTGGCGTTGGGCACCCGGATGTACCTGGTCCGCGTGCTGGCCGGCTTCGCCGTCGTGATCCTGGCCGGTACGGCGACCGCGATCGCCGGGCCGATCGGATTCATCGGCCTCGCCGTACCCCACGTCGCGCGCCGCCTGGCCGGGCAGGACTACCGCCGCCTGCTGCCCTGGTCGATGGTGATCGCGCCGATCGTCCTGCTGCTGGCCGACGTCCTCGGGCGGATCGTCGTACGGCCGGCGGAGCTGCAGGTCGGGATCGTCACCGCGCTGATCGGTGCGCCGCTGTTCATCGCCCTGGTCCGTCGCCGGCGACTGGCCGCGCTGTGAGAGGCCTGGTGGTCTCGACGCTCGCGTGGCTGCTCACGGCGGCGATCGGAGCCTTCGCGCTCACCCAAGGCGACTACGCGTTGCCGCTCGCCGAGGTCCTCCGGGCCCTGTCCGGGCACGGCACGCTGATCACGTACGACGTGGTGGTCGGCAACCGGCTGCCCCGCGTGCTGGTCGGCATCGGCGTCGGTACGGCGTTCGCGGTGTCCGGCGCGATCTTCCAGCGCCTCGCGCGGAACCCGCTGGTCAGCCCGGACCTGATCGGGATCAACGCCGGCGCCGCGCTGGCCGCCGTCCTGATGATCACCGTGCTCGGCAGCGCCTGGATCGCGCTCGGGGCGCTGACCGGATCGTTGCTGTCAGCACTCGCTGTCTACGTGCTGGCTTATCGCAACGGGGTTTCCGGGCATCGGCTGGTGCTGGTAGGGATCGGCGTGACCGCGATCATCGGCTCGCTCACGGCGTACCTGCTCACGCTGGCGGACATCTACACGGCGAAGAGCGCGTCGATGTGGCTCGCTGGGAGCCTGGCCGGCCGGTCGTGGACGCACGTCGTCCTGGTCGCAGCGACGGTCGTGGTCGGGTTGCCGGCGGCGGTCGCCTGCACGCGATCATTGCGGTTGCTGGAGCTCGGTGACGACCTGGCGCGGGCGCTGGGCGGACGGGTCGAGCTGGCTCGCGGGGTGTTGATCGCGCTCGCCGTCGGGCTGGCGGCGCTGGCGACCGCGGCCGCCGGGCCGATCGGTTTCGTCGCGCTGGTAGCGCCACAACTGGCCCGCCGCCTGGTCCCGCAGCCCGGACTGCTCGTGCCGGCGGCGATCGGCGCGTTGCTCGTGGTCGCGTCCGACCTGATCGCCAGGACGGTCGTCGCTCCGGTCGCTCTGCCGGTCGGGCTGGTGACGGCGTTCCTCGGAGCGCCGTACCTGCTGTTTCTGCTCACTCGCGCGCGGCGGATCTGACCTTCGCGATCGTGGCGACGGCTTCGGTGATCTCGGTGGGGGTGCGGGCCGCATACCCGAGGACGAGCCCGGGGGCGTGCGGGAGTTGGCAGTGCCATGACAGCGGGTGGGTCTTGACGCCGGCTTCCAGGGCGGCCGCGGCCAGGGCGGTGTCGTCGCCGGTCTCGAAGGTGATGGTGAGATGCAGGCCGGCGGCCGCGCCGTGAATGGTTGCGGTAGGCAAATGGTCGCGGATGGCCGTGACCATCGCGTCGCGGCGGACGCGGTGCCGGCGGCGGAGGAAGCGGAGCTGGCGTTCGAGCTCGCCGGACTCCATCAGCTGCGCGAGGGTGAGCTGCGGCAGGCTCGCGTTGCCGAGGTCCGCCATCCGCTTGCGGGCGATCAGTTCGTCCTTGTACCGCGGGGGCGCGAGCATCCACCCGATCCGTAGCGCCGGGGCGAGGAGCTTGGAGACGCTGCCGGTGTAGATCACGTGGTCGGGCAGCATCGCGTGGAGCGCCGGAACCGGCGGACGGTCGTACCGGTGCTCGGCGTCGTAGTCGTCCTCGATGATCAGTCCGCCGTCGGTCGCCCACTGGATCAGCTCCCGCCGGCGCTCGCCGTCCAGGACGACGCCGGTCGGGAAGTGGTGCGCCGGTGTCGCCATCACCACCCGCGCGCCGGACTCCCGCAGTACATCGACCCGCAGCCCGCGGTCGTCGACCGGGATCGGCGGGGTCCGCATGCCCCAGTTCTGCAGGTGCTGCCGGGAACCGAGCGAGCCCGGGTCCTCGACCGCGATCGCGTCGACATCGTGCTGTTCGAGGAGTTGCGCCACGAGGCCGATCGCCTGCGCGACGCCGGCCACGACGATCAGGTCCTCCGGGTCCGCCGCGATCCCGCGGTACTGCGCCAGCCACGCGGCGACCGCCCGCCGCAACGTCGGCGTCCCGGCCGGGTCGCCGTACCCGAACTCCGTCGAGGCGAGGTCGGCCAGCACTGCTCGCTCCGCCCGGAGCCAGGCGCTGCGCGGGAACGCGGCCAGGTCGGGAACACCTGGCGTCAGGTCGATCCGCGACGGCGCCTCCCGCAGGTTGTCGAAGATGGCGAGCCCGGCGTCGCGCAGGTTCGGTGCAGGAGGACAGGAGGTGTCGGCTGCCGAGGCCTCTGCGCGCGGCACGGCAGGCGGGCGGGCGCGTGTACGTAGACGAGTACGTACTGTCGAGCGGTCCACGCTGGGCGCGGCGACGACGACCGTCCCGGAGCGGCCGCGGCCGGCGACGTGGCCGTCCTCGGTGAGGCGCTGGTAGGTCTCGGTCACCACGCCGCGGGAGATGCCCAAGTCGGTCGCGAGGGTGCGGGTCGCCGGGAGGCGGGTCCCGACCGGCAGGTGGCCAGTGGAGATCGCGGTCCGGAGACGGTCGGTGAGCCAGTCCGCGAGACCGCCGGGCGGCGCTTCGCCCGGGTCGAGCTGGAGGAAGTCCGCTCCGCCTTTGGACCTGCCACTTACTGCCGGATTGGACCTGGTCACAGGACCATTGTGGCGCGACCGTGGAGTTATGGGAACCGACTACGTCCACGGCTACACCCCGGCGGAGACGCGCCGGCTGACCGACCAGGCCGGCACGCTCGCCGACCTGCTGCACGGTGGCACCAGCTATCCGCCGGGCAGCCGCGTCCTCGAGGCCGGCTGCGGTGTTGGCGCGCAGACCGTGCAGCTCGTGACGCGCAGCCCTGGCATCGACCTGGTCTCGATCGACATCTCCGAGGCGTCGCTCGCCCAGGCCAAGGCCCGGGTCGCCGAGCACGCGCCCGGCGCGACCGTCGAGTGGCGGCACGCGGATCTGCACGACCTGCGCGGCGAGAAGTTCGACCACGTCTTCGTCTGCTTCGTCCTCGAGCACCTCGCCGACCCTGCCGCCGCCCTGGTCCGGCTTCGCGGCCTGCTGAATCCCGGCGGCACCATCACCGTGATCGAGGGCGACCACCAGTCCGCCTTCTTTCACCCGCGCAGCCCGCGCGCCCAGGCCGTCATCGACTGCCTCGTCGACCTCCAGGCCGCGGCGGGTGGCGACTCCCTCATCGGCCGTCGGCTGCAGCCGCTGCTCGAACAGGCCGGGTACGACGACGTCCAGGTCGGGCCGCGCACCGTGTACGCCGACCAGACGCTCCCGCACCTGGTCGACGGCTTCACCCGCAGGACCTTCATCGCGATGGTCGAGTCCGTCCGCGGCCGCGCGCTCGCCGCCGGTCTGTGCACGGAGGCCGAGTGGGTCGCGGGCGTCCGCGATCTCGAGAAGTCCGCCGGACCCGGCGGCACCTTCCACTACACGTTCTTCAAAGGAGTGGGCCGGACATGATCGCTTTACTCGTTCTGATCGCACTCGTCTGCTGGGGCCTGAATCGCAACCAGCGCAGGCAATTGCGGCCCACGGTCGGCGGCGTCACCGACCGCGATCTCGAACGGCTGATTGCCGAATTGCGGACGCGTTCATGAACGCCTGGTAAACAAGAGGTATGGGCCCGACCGAGCAGCTCGAGATCGAAACCAAGTACGACGTCGCCGCGACTGTGATTCTGCCGGCGTTGCACGAGCTGCCCGGGGTGGCGAGCGTCGCGCAACCGGTCGGACTCGACCTGGAGGCGATCTACTACGACACCGCCGACCTCGACCTCGCCGCGCACAAGGTGACGTTGCGCCGGCGCACCGGCGGCGAGGACGACGGCTGGCATGTGAAGTTCCCGGTGTCGTCCGGCGAGCGGCTCGAGGTGCGGCATCCGCTCGGCCGGTCCACGCGGGCCGTGCCGATCGCGGTGGTCCGGACGGTTCGCGTGCATGTCCGCGACCGGTCGTTGACCCCGGTCGTGACGTTGCGGACCCACCGCATCGTCCATCGGCTGCTCGACGCCGACGGCGCGGTCCTCGCGGAGCTCGCCGACGACAACGTGACCGCGACGGTCGAGGGCAGCGAGCCGGAGAGCTGGCGTGAGTGGGAGGTCGAGCTCGTCGGCGGGGACAGCGCCCTGCTCGAGGAGGCCGGTGAGCTGCTGACCGCCGCGGGCGCCCGGCCGGCGAGCGGTCCGAGCAAGCTCGCGCGGGCGCTCGGCGATCGCGTCCCGGCGTACGACGACTGGACCCTGCCGAAGAAGCCGCGCACGTCGGACCTGTTCCGGGCCTACGCCGGGGCACAGGTGCAGGCGATCCGCGAGCGGGATCCCGAGGTACGGCGGGACGTCCCGGACTCGATCCACAAGTTCCGGGTCGCGACGCGGCGGCTGCGGTCGGCGCTGGCGACGTACCGTCCGGTGATCGATCGCGAGGCCGGTGACGCACTGCGGGTCGAGCTGAAGTGGCTGGCCAGTGAGCTCGGGACCGCCCGGGACGCGGAGGTGCAGCGCGAGCACTTCGCGGCCGAGGTCGCCGAGCAGCCCGTCGAGCTGGTGATCGGGCGGGTCGCGGGGCGGATCGACGACCACCTGCGTCAGGTGTACAAGGACGGTCGCGCCGGGGCGCTGGCCGCGTTGGAGAGTCCGCGGTACTTCCGGCTGCTCGACGCTCTGGACGAGCTGGTCGCGAAGCCGCCGGTGATCGGCGACGACGACCGCAAGGCGAGCAAGCAGATCGGGGACGTGCTCTCGCACGACTACCGGCGGATGCGCAAGGCGGTACGCCGGTCGAAGGCCGCGCCGGATGTCGCCGAGCAGGACCACGAGCTGCACGAGGTCCGCAAGGCCGCCAAGCGACTGCGGTACGCCGCGGAGTCCGCCGTACCCGTTCTCGGCGACGACGCCGGGGGCCTGGCCGCGCGGGCCGAAGAGGTCCAGGAGATCCTCGGCGCACACCAGGACTCGGTGGTCTCCCGGGAGCTCCTCCACCACCTGGCCCTCATGGTCTACGCCGAAGGCGGCAACACCTTCACCTACGGCCGCCTCCACGCCACGGAAGAGGCCCGCGGCAACACTTCCCGCGAAACCTTCTACGAGCTCTGGCCGACCCTCAAGTTCAAACTCTGACGCGCCCGGACATGTGTGCGGGCGGTCAGGTGCTCGCCTACCTGGCCGCCCGCGGTTCGGGAGAGGTTGGGGCTGTCAGGCAGGTCCGCGTCGAATCAGCAGGGCCTGCCTGACAGGTCTCTAGTGCTGGACCGCCTTCTCGGCGCCGGCGCCGGTCAGAGAGCGGACCTCCATCTCGGCGAAGCGGTCGACGTCGACCTGCTCCTTGCTGGTCACGGTGCCCAGCCAGCCGAGCAGGAACGCCAGCGGGATCGACACGATGCCGGGGTTGTCCAGCGGGAACCAGTGGAAGTCGATGCTGGTGTCGGTGATCATCGACAGGCTCTTGCCGGTCTTCGCGTCCACCTTGCCGGAGACGACCGGGCTGAAGACGATCAGGATGATCGTCGAGGCCAGACCGCCGTAGATGCTCCACAGGGCGCCGCGGGTGTTGAAGCGCCGCCAGAACAGCGAGTACAGGATCGTCGGCAGGTTCGCGCTGGCCGCGACCGCGAAGGCGAGCGCGACCAGGAACGCGATGTTCTGGCCGTTCGCGAAGATGCCGCCGATGATCGCCACGATGCCGATCACGACCGCGGTGTACCGCGCGACCCGGACCTCGCCGTCGCCGCTGATCTGGCCCTTCTTGATG
Source organism: Kribbella sp. NPDC003557 (assembly GCF_040610805.1). NCBI lineage: Bacteria > Bacillati > Actinomycetota > Actinomycetes > Propionibacteriales > Kribbellaceae > Kribbella > Kribbella sp. NPDC003557. The sequence goes on along the minus strand of NZ_JBEXMY010000002.1, from coordinate 357,966 downwards.
ATCTGGCCGTAGATGTCGTGCGCGAACGACGTGCTGGCGGTGATCGTCAGACCGGCGACCACGGCCAGGATGGTGGCGAACGCCACCGCCGAGATGACGCCGAGCAGCACCTCGCCGCCGAGCTCGAAGGCGAGCAGCGGCGCGGCCGAGTTCGCCTTGCCGGGTGCGGCCTTGATCGCGTCCGGTCCGACGATCGCGGCGGCGCCGTACCCGAGGACCAGGGTGAACAGGTAGAAGATGCCGATGATCCAGATCGCCCAGCTGACGCTGCGCCGCGCCTCCTTGGAGTCCGGCACGGTGTAGAACCGCATCAGGACGTGCGGCAGGCCGGCGGTGCCGAGGACGAGGGCGAGCGCGAGCGAGACGAAGTCCAGCTTGGTGATGCCCGTGGCGCCGTACTGCAGACCCGGGCTGAGCAGCTTCTCGCCTGCCGCCGGGCTGTTGTCGACGGCCGCGCCGAGCAGGCTCGACAGGTTGAAGGTGTACTTCGCCAGCACCCAGATCGTCATGATCCCGGCGCCGATGACGAGCAGGACCGCCTTGACGATCTGGACCCAGGTGGTGCCCTTCATGCCGCCGACGAGCACGTAGGTGATCATCAGGATGCCGACCACCGCGATCACGATGCTCTGCCCGGTCCGCCCGGAGACTCCGAGCAGCAGGGCGACCAGACCCCCGGCGCCGGCCATCTGCGCCAGCAGGTAGAAGAAGCAGACGCCGAGGGTCGAGATCGCGGCCGCCATCCGGACCGGCCGCTGCTTGAGCCGGAACGACAGCACATCGGCCATCGTGAACCGGCCGGTGTTGCGGAGCAGTTCGGCGACCAGCAGCAGCGCGACCAGCCACGCCACCAGGAAGCCGATGGAGTACAGGAAGCCGTCGTACCCGTTCAGCGCGATCGCGCCGGCGATGCCGAGGAACGACGCGGCGGACAGGTAGTCGCCGGAGATCGCGATGCCGTTCTGCGGGCCGGTGAACGACCGGCCGCCGGCGTAGAAGTCGGCCGCCGTCTTGTTGTTCCGCGACGCCCGGAACACGATCGCCAGGGTGGCGACGACGAACAGCCCGAAGATCACGAAGTTGACGGTCGGGTTACCGATGTCGGTTGCCAGCGGCAACATCAGCGGGGCGGTCACTGCGGTTCTCCCTCGATCTGGTGGCGCAACTTCTCGGCGTCCGGGTCGATCCGCCGGTCGGCCCAGCGGACGTAGATCATCGTGATCGCGAACGTCGACACGAACTGCCCGAGGCCGAACAGCAGGGCGACGGTGATGTTGCCGGCGACCTTGTGGGACATGAAGCCGTGGGCGTAGTCGGCGAGCAGGACGTAGACGAAGTACCAGACCAGGAACAACGCGGTCATCGGGAACACGAAGCGCCGGAACCGGCGACGCAACTCGGAGAAGTCCGGTGACAACTGGACATCCCGGTACGTCGTCAGCTCGCGATCGCGCATCTCACTCATCGCGGACCTCCAAAACGGGGGATCACGCCGGGCGGTATGGAGCCGGCTGTGCCCCGTACTGTGGCCCGCGTCACGACCCGCCGACAGCACCAACGCGCGTCGAGCGCTCAGCGGAGCACACCAGTCGCTCGGTGGATCGCTCAACTGCGGTGAGCGGTAGGAATCACACGACGAACGGTCTCACCGGGGCGGGAGTCCGCGGTCGACGTCGACGGCCTCCGGTGTGTGCAGCCGGACCATCGAGCGGGCGGCGCCGGCCGGGATGCTGTCGGGGGTGAGTTTGGAGACCACGATGACCGTGACGAACGCGAGCGGCATCGTCCACGCGGCCGGCTGGCCGACGAGCGCCCGCGGCCAGCCGCCCTGCGGCGCGCCGGCCACGTTCACCAACGCCGCCGCGCTCGCGGCGATCCCGCCGACGACCAGCCCGGCTGCGGCGCCCGTCGTCGACATCCGCCGCCACCAGATCCCCAGCACCAGCAGGGGACAGAACGTCGACGCGGCGACTGCGAACGCCAGTCCGACGGTGTCGGCGAGGCTCAGCGACCCGGTCACCGTGAACGCCAGGTAGGGCACGATCATCGAGATCAGTGCCGCGATCCGGAAGCTGTTGACCGCGACGTAGTCGCCGCCGGTCCACCGGTGCAGCCGGCTGCGCAACAGGTCCTGGTCGATCACTCCGGCGATCGCGACGGTCAGCCCCGACGACGTCGACAGGAACGCCGCGAACGCGCCCGCCGCGACCAGCGCACCGAGCAGATCCCCTGTGGTACCAGGGAAAACTCGGCCGGGCAGCTCGAGGACGACGGTGTCGCCGCCCGTCGCGACGAGGTCCGGCGCGAACATCCGCCCGAGCACGGCGTACATCGGCGGGAAGAGGTAGAACAGCCCGAGCAGCGCCAGCACGACGACCGTCGTACGACGGGCCGCGCGACCGTCGGGGTTCGTGTAGAAGCGGACCAGCACATGCGGGAGGCCCATCGTCCCGAAACAAAGGGCCAGGAGCAACGAGTAGGTCGCGTAGAGCGGATGGTCGCGGCCGCCCGCGCGGGACAGCGGCTCGGCCCAGGCGGAGGCGGCGCCGTGCAACGAGTCGAGGACGCCGACCGGCTGGCGCCACATCAGCAGGATGACGAAGATCGGCGTCGCGAGTGCGGTGAGCTTGAGCCAGTACTGGAAGGCCTGGACGAACGTGATCGACCGCATGCCGCCCGCGGCCACGTTGATCACCACGATCACCGCGACGATCGCCGCCCCCACCTGCGGCGGGGCGCCCGTGACCGTCTGGACCGCCAGACCGGCGCCGTGCAGCTGCGGGAGCAGGTACAGCGTCCCGATCCCCACCACGAGCCCGGCGCAGATCCGGCGTACGGCGGCCGACTCGAAACGGGTCTCGGCGAAGTCCGGCAACGTGTACGCACCGGATCGGCGCAGCGGAGCGGCCACGAGGACGAGCAGCATCAGATAGCCGACCGTGTAGCCGACCGAGAACCACAGCATGTCGGCGCCGTTCACGAGCACCAGCCCGGCGACACCGAGGAACGATGCGGCGGACAGGTACTCGCCGCTGATCGCCGACGCGTTCCAGCGCGGGCTGACCGCGCGGCTGGCGACGTAGAAGTCGCTGGTGGTTCGGGAGATCCGCAGACCGAACAGGCCGATCCCGATCGTCGCCACGACCACCAGTCCGATCGCGGTGAGGCTGATCGCCGGCGACATCGTTACTGCCGCCCCACGAACTCGGTGAACTCGGCCTCGATCCGTTCGGCGTTCCGGACGTAGATGCGCGCGGCGACGTACACCACCGGGTACACCAGGATGCCGAGGATCACCCACGGCAGCGGCAGGCCGAAGACGGACACCGTGCGGGCAGGTGGGACCAGCCAGAACAGCAGCGGGATGCTGCCCAGCACGAGCAGGACGCCACCGATGACGGCCAGCGTGAGCCGGAGCTGGGACTGGATCAGCGACTGCATGTAGACCTGGCCGAGACGGGTCTGCTCGTCGATCTCCCGCGTACCGGTGGGCATGATCGGACGCCGGGCCGCGCTGGTCCGGGGGCTGGTGACGCGGACCCTGCGCGGTCCTTCCGGCGTACTCATGTCACTTCAGTGAGGTCGAACGGACGAGGAGGTCGCGCAGCTCGCGGGTGTGCCGGCGGCTGACCGGGAGCCAGTCGTCACCGACCCGGACCGAGCAGCGGCCGCCGTCCACCCGCATCTCGTCCACATGCTGCAGAGCGACCAGGGTGCTGCGGTGGATGCGGGTGAAGCCGGCGTCCCGCCACCGTTCCTCGAGCGTGCTGAGCGGTATCCGGACCAGGTGTGAGTTCTGGCCGGTGTGCAGGCGGGCGTAGTCGCCCTGCGCCTCGACGTACCGGACCGTGGAGCGCTGCACGAACCGGGTGACGCCGGCGAGCTCCACGGCGATCACCTCGTCCTCCGACTCGTCCGGTGACTGCAGGCCGGCCGGCGCGCCCTGGGTGACGACCCGGCGGACGGCCTCGGCCAGGCGCTCCTGCCGGACCGGCTTCATCACGTAGTCGGTGGCCTCCAGGTCGAACGCCGCGACCGCGTGCTCGTCGTACGCCGTCACGAACACGATCTGCGGCCGGCTGGCGAACTTCGAGAGCACCCGGGCCAGGTCGATACCGTCCAGGCCGGGCATCTTGATGTCACAGAACACCACGTCCAGGTCGGCGGCCTGCAGGATCTTCAGCGCCTCGGGGCCGTTCGAGGCCGTCCGGATCGGGCCGATCCGGGGGTCCTGCTGCAGCAGATAGACCAGCTCGGCCAGGGCAGGCTCCTCGTCGTCGGCGACCAGCGCGCGCAGGGGAGTGTCGGCCATATGCGAACACTAGAAGACGAGCAGCCTCTACGTCAGCAGGTGCGGTGGGTGATCGGGACGGTGCTCCCAGCGCAGCCGGTGCGAGCCGTAGCCCGCGGCGTGCACGCCGTCGTGCCCGCGCGGCCGCCGGCAGTAGTAGTACGGCGAGTACAGGTCCTTGCAGGAGTCGTCGTGGCTCGTGTAGGCGAACTCGAGATCCAGCCGGCTGTCACTGGTCATGGAAGACGCTCTGTCATGGTCCGCAGCCTCGGCGCGGCGGGAGCCGGCCGGTGCCCGCTCCCGCCGCGCTGCCGGGTCAGTTGATCATTCCGTGCGGATCGAGCACGTACTTGCGGGCCGCGCCCTTGTCGAACTCGGCGTACCCCTGGGGTGCGTCGTCGAGCGAGATCACGGTGGCGTTCACGTTCTTCGCGATCTGCGTCCGGTCGTGCAGGATCGCCTGCATCAACTGGCGGTTGTACCGCATCACCGGGCACTGCCCGGTGGTGAACGACAGCGACTTCGCCCAGCCGAGGCCGAGGCGGATCGACAGCGAACCGGTCTTCGCTGCTTCGTCACTGGCCCCGGGGTCACCGGTCACGTAGAGCCCCGGGATTCCGACCGCGCCACCGGCCCGGGTGACGTCCATGACGGTGTTCAGCACCGTCGCCGGCCGCTCGGCCCGGGCGTCGCTGCCGTGGCCGTGCGCCTCGAACCCGACCGCGTCGATCGCACAGTCCACCTCGGGTTCGCCGACGATCTGCTCGATCTGGTCCTTCGGATCGCCCTGCGACACATCGATCGCCTCGCATCCGAAGGAACGGGCCTGGTCGAGCCGGTCCTTCTGCAGGTCCGCCACCATGACGACCGCGGCGCCGAGCAGGAGCGCGGCCGTGGCCGCGGCCAGTCCGACGGGGCCGGCACCCGCGACGTACACCGTGGATCCGGTGCCGACACCGGCGGTGACGGCGCCGTGGTACCCGGTCGGGAAGATGTCCGCCAGCATCGCGAGGTCGCGGATCTTCTCCATCGCCTGGTCCTTGTCGGGGAACCGCAGCAGGTTCCAGTCGGCGTACGGCACCAGCGCGTACTCCGCCTGACCGCCGACCCAGCCGCCCATGTCGACGTAGCCGTAGGCCGAGCCCGGCCGGTCCGGGTTCACATTCAGGCAGACTCCGGTCTTGCCCTCCTTGCAGTTGACGCACCGCCCGCAGGCGATGTTGAACGGCACCGACACCAGGTCGCCGGTCTTGATGAACTCGACGTCCCGGCCGACCTCCACCACCTCACCGGTGATCTCGTGGCCGAGCGCGAGTCCGGGCGGTGCGGTGGTCCGGCCGCGCACCATGTGCTGGTCGCTGCCGCAGATGTTGGTCGCCACCACCTTCAGGATCGCGCCGTGCGGAATCTGCCGGCCGACGTTCGCCGGATTGACACCCGGCCCGTCCTTGAGTTCCAGGGTCGGGTAGTCGATGGTCTCGACTGCCACGTCGCCTGGTCCCTTGTAAATGACTGCCCTGTTTCCTGGCACGAGCGATGCTCCTCTCCAGGATCCTCCACCGCGCAGCGGTGGAAACGTCCGCTACCACGGGCCGTGATCGCCATGGGAGAGACAGAAGGCGATCCGGTCGTCGCCTGCCCCGGTCGATGTCCTCGGGACGTTGCCGACGCTAGTCCGACCGGCCGGAACCGTCAACGAAACAAGGCTCTCTATGGCGAGGCATGCACTCCTGAGGAGTACTTGGGGATCCGGAACGTCACCTTCGTGCCCGCGTCGACGGCGGTCTCCACGACCAGCCCGTAGGCGTCGCCGTACACCTGCCGCAGCCGGGCGTCGACGTTGCCGAGACCGACCGAGTCACTCCCGGACTCGCCGGACAGGGCGGCCCGGATCACCTCCGGGTCGCTGCCGGAGCCGTCGTCCTCGACGCTGATCTCCGCCTCGTTGATCTGGTCCCGCGCGCGGATCGTGATGTGGCCGACCCCCGTCGTCCCCTCCAGGCCGTGCCGTACGGCGTTCTCCACCAGCGGCTGGACGACCAGGAACGGGATGACGACCGGCAGCACCTCGGGAGCGATCTGCAGCGACACCTTGAGGCGGTCGCCGAAGCGGGCCTGCTCCAGCACCAGATAGCGCTCCACGTTGCGCAGCTCGTCCGCCAGCGTGGTGAATTCGCCACCACGCCGCAGGGCATACCGGGAGAAATCTGCGAACTCCAGCACCAGCTCACGCGCCCGCTCCGGGTCTGTGCGTACGAACGAGGCGATGGCCGCGAGAGCGTTGTAGATGAAGTGCGGGCTGATCTGGGCGCGTAGCGCGCGCAGCTCCGCCTCCATGGCGCGGGTGCGCTCCTTGTTGAGCTCCGCGAGCTCCACCTGACCGGAGACCCACCTGGCGACCTCCTCGGTCGCTCTGACGAGCGCTGCGGAGGTGTTGTTGCTGTATGCGACCAGGACGGCGACCACGCGCTCCTCGGTGACGATGGGCGCCACGACCGCCGTACGGATCGGGCATTGCGGGTCGCCGCAGGCCACGTCGTGCGCACCGAGTACGGCCGTCCGGCCGGAGCGGAGCGTGACCGCGGCGAGGTCCTTGGCGTCGCGGCGGTGGTTGCTCTCGTACGGCCCGCCGACGCCGTCCCAGGCCAGGACGCCGGAGGAGTCGCAGATCGCGATGGCCGCCGTACCCAGCAGGTCCCTCAGGTGGCGGCTGGCCTTACCGGCCGCGGCGGGTGTCAGGCCTTCGCGCAGGTGTGGACTGGCCAACGAGGCGGTATGCAGGGTCGCGTACGTCGCCTTGTCGGCCAGCGTCCCGAAATGCTTCCGCCGGCGCGTGAACACTCCATGACGGTAACCGCTCAGGCCTCCGCGCGCGGCCTGAACGCCTCGAGCGCCTCCGTGTCGGAGTAGGTGTGCAGCAGGTACTCCGCGACCCACTCCGCCCGTCCCGGGTACGTCGACTCGCTGACGATCCGGTCCGCGGCCTCGGCCGCGTCGAGCGGTGCACGACGCAGCTGTACTCCGTCCGCGGTGAGGAGCGCCCAGCTCGGCCCAGGGGCGCCGTACGGCATCCCGACGCTTCCCGCGTTCACCACCAGCCGCCGGTCAACCTGCCGGGCGAAGGGCATGTGCGTGTGCCCGCAGACCACCGTCCTGACCTCGTCCGGCAGCCCGCTGAACACCTCTGCCCACCGAGAGATCGGACTGTCCACCAGGACCATCTCCTCGTCGTCTCGCGGCGTGGCGTGGCAGAACAGCACGTCCCCGACGGTCACGGTCGTCGGTAGGCCGGCCAGCAGCTCGACCTGATCCGCCCGGAGCTGTTCAGCAGCCCACGGGCTCACCGCGTCCGGCGGCTGCTGGTCGAACTGCCCGCGAGCCATCTCCACCAGCTCCCGGTCCGCGTTGCCGCGCACCCACACCACGCGGTCGCCCAGGGCGGTCAACACGTCCAACGTCTCGACAGGCTGCGGCCCACTGGCGATGTCCCCGGCCAGCACGATCCTGTCCGCCGTCTGCACGTCCGGCTCGGCCAGAACCGCCTCCAGCGCCGGGAGCACGCCATGGACGTCAGCCAGGACAGCAACAGTTGTCATAGCTGCAGTCTGCCCCGAAAACCCTTGTGGTGAAGGGAGATCTGCCCAGGGCAGATCAGGCGCCGATCAGCAGCTCACCCTTGGCCAGCGGTGTGGCCAGTTCACACGCTCCGGTCGAGATCGTGCAGCGGACGATCGACGCGGCGGTGCTCTCGCCGGTGTCGGCGAGCAGCAGCAGGTGCTGGTCGTCCTCCGGGACCCACTGCCGGAACACACCGGACCACTCGTGCAGCAGCGTGCCCTTCTTGGCGTCCAGCACAGCTGCGATGCCGTTGCCGTAGCCGTCCTGGTAGATCGGGCCGGCGATCGCGGTCGCGCCGTCCGGCGTGAAGCCGACGATCTGGTAGTCGCAGGTGCGCCACAGCCGCTTGCCCGCCGGCACCGTGAGGAGGCTGCTGCAGCTGTTCTGGTCGGAGATGGTGGTCAGTGAGCCCGCCGTACCGACGCTGGACACGGCCATCGCTTTCGGGACCGGCTTGACGATCGTCGCCGTCGGCTCACCGGGCGTCCACTCGTACAGACTGCTCATGCCGTCCTGGGTGGCCGACGCGTCGAAGTAGACCTTGCCGTTGAGGTAACCGAGCAGCGTGGTGTTCCAGATGTCCGGCACGGTGACCTTGTGGATGCTGTCGCTCTCCGCGTAGACAGTCGCCCCGGGCAGGTCCTCACCGGTGTCCTTCAGTTGCGTGGCGACGTACGCCGCGGCGGTGCTGTCCTCGGTGGTGGCGATCTGGGTGACATCCGGGGTCCGCCGCGTGACCTTGCCGTCGGAGCCGATCGTCAGCATCTCGGTGCCGTAGCCCTTGGTGACCACGGCGAGCGCCGACGAGCGCAGCCGCGCGACCTCCTGGATCTGCGTGCTTCCCGGGACCTTGATGTCGGCCCCGGCGCCGCCGCGGATCGTCCGCCCGGCCAGATAGGTGACCTGCGGCGCGCGGCCGGGGGTGAGCTTCTGCAGGTCGATCTTCGTCTTCACCGGCCCGGCGGGCGTGCTCGTCGACGGGGTCGAGGGTTTCGGCGTGGCGCTGGTTGTCGTCGGCTCCGTGGTCGTGGGCGTCGTCGGTGAACTGGACAGCGGGGCAGCGTCGGCGGTGGCGGCCGTGGTCGGTCCCTGGCGGTACGCGAGTGCCCCGCCGGTCGCCACCGCGGCGACGGCGATCGCGGCGACGATGATCACGAGTCGCCTGTTCGTGTGCCGCATCGACACGCTCCTGTCCGTTGTCGGTCTGTCCACCTGTTCGACGCCGGACGGCTCCGGTTGGTTGGATCAGGTGCCGATCCGCAGCGCCTTGTCGGTGCTGATCGAGGTGGCGAGCTCGCACGCGCCGGTGCTGATCGTGCAGCGGATGATCGCGCTCTTCGTCCCCGGGTCGCCGCCCCCTCCGGAGGCCACGGCGACGATCAGCACGTGCTGGTCGTCCTCGGCCACCGACTGGTGGAAACAGCCCTTCCACTCGCGGAGCAGCTTGCCGGTGCCGACGTCGAGCGCGACCTGGACGGTGTCACAGTAGCCGTCGCCGTACGCCGATCCGCCGATCGCCGTGCTGCCGTCCGGGGTGAACCCGGACACCATGTTCTCGCAGGTCCGGAACAGCTGCCGCCCGGTGCCGATCTCGACGACGCTGGAACAGCTGCCGCTGTCGTTCAGCGTGCCCATCGACGCGGAGACCCGGCCGTTGGCGGACACCGCCGTCGGCGAGACCACGCTCTTGAGCTTGACGCCCGACGACGCCCCGGGCGTCCAGCTGTACAGCGTCCACGCCCCGTCCTCGGTGCTCGCGGCCCGGTAGTAGACCTTGCCGTCGGCAAAGGCGAGCACCTGCAGGTTCCAACTGTCCGGCAGCTTCAGGGACTTGAGTGAGCTGGTGGTCTCGGCGTACACGGTCCCGCCCTTGACCGCCTGGCCCATCGAGCTGATCCGGGCCGCGGCGTACGCCGCCGCCGACTGGTCGCGCGTGGTCACCAGCGACGACACACCCGGAGTGCGGCGGACCACCTTGTCGTACTGCGTCTTCAGCAGTTCGGTGCCGTCGTTCCCGTCCTGGACGATCGCCAGCGCGCCCTCACCCAGGCGGCCGACCGCGATCACGCCGCCGGTGCCGGGGAGCTTGACCACGTCGCCGGAGCCGCCGCGGATCTCGCGGTCGACGAGGTACGGCACCTGCGGTTCGCGGCCCTCGGGCAGCTTGCTGACGGTCAGCGTGACCTTGGTCGGACCGGTGACCGTCGCCGTCGGACTGGGTGGCGTTCTGATGCTCGGCGGCGGTGTGGCGGACGGCGTCCGGCTGACGATCGGGGTGCGGCTCACGGCTGGAGTCGGGGTGGGGGCCGGCGTCGGCGTGGGTGTGCCGGTGAGCGGCGCCGCCCTGCCTTCGGCCTCGGCCGGCCCCGTGCGGTACGCCAGGGCGCCGCCGATCGCGACCGCCGCGACCGCGACCGCGCTGACCAGGATCACCAGCCGCCTGTTGGTGTTCCGCATCGCCGGGCCCCCTCCGTCGTCCCCCATGAATTGTCCTTCTGACGTCGTAGACGGCCGGTTTGTTCGGTGCGGCGAACGGGTCGCAGGAAGGATCAAGCATAATTACGCCATGGACCAGCCACCCCGGATCGGCCGGTACTCCCTGGTCCGCCGGGTGGGTGCCGGAGGTTTCGCGACCGTCTGGCTGGCGCGCGACGAGCAGCTCGACGCCGAGGTCGCGGTCAAGATCCTGTCCGAGAACTGGGTCGAGGACGAGGACGTCCGCCGCCGGTTCCTGGCCGAGGGCCGGTTCCTGCGCAAGGTCGACTCGCTGTACGTCGTCGGCGTGCACGACATCGGCGAGGCCGACGACGGCCGCCCGTTCATGGTCCTCACCTACGCCGACGGCGGCACCCTCGCGGACCGGATCAAGGCCGGCCCGCTCGAGTACGGCGAGGCGGTCCGGATCATCAACCAGGTCGGCCGCGGCCTGAAGCACCTGCACGCCCGCGGCGTCCTGCACCGCGACGTGAAGCCGGCCAACGTCTTGTTCCGCACCGACCCGAACGGCGACCGCGCGATGCTGTCCGACCTCGGGCTGGGCAAGTCGCTCGCCGAGGTCTCCCGGATCACGATGCCCGGCGGCACCCCGGCGTACGTCGCCCCCGAGCAGGTCATGGGCGAACGGCTGGACCACCGCGCCGACCTGTACTCGCTGGGCGCGGTCGCGTACGCCGCCTTCACCGGTCAGGCGCCGCACGGTGTCGTCAGTCTCGGCGCGGTCATGCAGATCGACGCACCGCCACCCTCGATGACCACCCTGCGCGAGGACGTGCCGGACGCGATCGACGTCGTCGTACGGCGCGCCCTGGAGCCGGACCGCGACAAGCGCTGGCCGGACCTCGACAGCTTCCTCAACGCGCTCCGCGAGGCTCACACCACGGGCAAGGTACCGGCAGGCCTCGTCCCAGCCGCAGCCATGCCGACCCCGGCCGCCACCACCGCCCCGGTCGACCAAGCCACCGCACTGGCCAACGCGAACCAGTCCACGGTCGCCGTAAAGCCCAGGCGCAGCCGCCGAGCCGGTGTCCTCACAGCACTCGCCGCAGTCCTCCTAGCAGCGGCTGGCGGCTACGGCGGCTACCAGTACGTCCTCACCCGCCCGGTCAAGGTGGAGGCCGGCCATCTGTCGGTGGCCGTTCCACGGAGCTGGTCGCAGAAGGCCGTGGACAACGACAAGGCCCTGCTCGTGAGCACCAGCACCTCTGGCTGGCAGACCAACTCGGACGTCGAGGGCGTGTACCTGGGCGAGATCGCCGCCCAGGAGCTGCCGACGGCCGGTGCGGCTCCGGCTGGATGCAGCTCGTCCGCGCCGAAGAACGGCGTGATCGGCGACCAGAACACGGTCACCTTCGTCTACACCTGCGGCTCGGCGCAGGTCGTGGACCAGTACCGCCAGATCAATCCGTCGACGCTGCTTCGGGTGCAGGTTCGTGAGAGCGACCCGAAGCAGCGGCAGGAAGTGCTGGACTCCGCGAAGTACTCCTAGGGGACCAGTGATGTCAGCGACGAGATGGTTGCCTTGTGCATCCGGGGGATGACGTTCAGCGTGGCGGGGTCCGACGCGTACAGGTGTGAGCCGGACTCGTAGACCAGGTACGCGGTGCCGTTGTACTCCGTGATGCCCTCGGTCATGCTCGGTGCGCGGAAGCAGCTGAGGGCCGCCGCGTCCAGGTCCTTCTGGCCGCGCTTCACCACGTAGATGTTGCTGCGGTTCCCGCGGCCGTACGACGTGCTGTAGATGAAGTGGTTGGCGGTGACCGTCAGGCCCTGCGTCTTCGTCGGGATCTCCCAGGCGCCGGCGACCGTGGTCAGCGTGCCGTCGTCGGCGATCTTGTACTCGTACATGGTTCCGCGTCCGGTCTCGTTGAACGTCCCGGAGAACAGCGAGTCCCCGTAGCTCCCCATGAACGACGACCCGGCCACGTCACGCGCCGTCCCGACCTGCGCGAGGTACGGCGTACCCGCCGCCTTCAACGCGTCCCGCAGCTCGGTCAGCCGGTACTTGCGGATGCTGCTGCCTTGGCCGGACACGAACGCCCAGCCCTTGCTCACGGTGATCCCGCCGACGTGGGACTCGGCGATCGCGACCACGCCGACCGTCGAGCCGGTGGACGGGTCGATCCCGTAGATCTGTGAGTCGGCTCCCTCGCGGTACGCCGCGATCAGGATCAGGTTCTTGCCGGAGCCGTCCCAGTTGTACCAAGTGCCGGCACCCTGCGGGGTGTGCGTGCCGAGGTTGGGAATGCTCGCGCTGTTACTGAACCGGGCGTCGTACTTGTACGAGGCGGACGGTCCGTCGTAGAAGGTCGATCCTCCACTCGTGGAGGTGTCGCAGCTGATCGCTGCGTGCGCCGGCGTGGCAGCCGTGAGTGCTGCGGCCAGGACCGTGATGACGATGGCAAGGGGGCGCTTGACCATGGTGATCCTCTTCGGTTGTGGGCGGAAACCTACGAGAATCTCAGAGTAAATCGCCAATGAGTAACGCGCGAGGGCTGACTGGGCGTCGGTTCCGCGAACGGACGCCGTACGGTTGTCGCATGACCGATCTGTCCGCGGCGATCGACCGCGTTCTGCCCAGCGTCCGTGCCGACCTCGAGGACCTCATCCGGATCCCGTCGGTCAGCTACGAACCGGCCCGCGCGGCCGACGTCCAGCGCTCCGCGGAGGCGACCGCGGCGCTGTTCGAGGCGGAGGGCTTCACGGCGAAGATCGTCCGGGTCGGCGACGGCGCGCCGGCCGTGATCGCGAAGAAGCCGGCCCCGGCCGGGAAGCCGACCGTGCTGCTGTACGCGCACCACGACGTCCAGCCGACCGGGCCGGTCGAGCAGTGGACCTCCGACCCGTTCGAGCCGACCGAGCGCGGCGACCGGCTGTACGGGCGGGGCGCCGCCGACGACAAGGCGGGGATCGCCGCGCACCTGGCCGCCGTACGGGCCTTCGGCAACGACCTCCCGGTCGGCGTGACGGTGTTCGTCGAGGGGGAGGAGGAGATCGGCTCGCCGACCCTGCTGCAGCTGCTCGACGAGTACTCCGAGGAGCTCGCCGCCGACGCCATCGTGATCGCCGACTCCGGCAACTGGGAGGTCGGGCACCCGGCGCTGACCGTGTCGCTGCGCGGCCTCGTCGAGGCGTACGTCGAGGTCCGGACGCTCGACCACGCGGTGCACTCGGGCCTGTTCGGCGGGCCGATCCCGGACGCGCTGTCCGCGCTGTGCCGGCTGCTGGCGACCCTGCACGACGACAAGGGCGACGTCGCGGTCGACGGTCTGCACGCGTCCCGCGCGGCCGACGTCGTGTACCCGGAGGACCGGCTGCGCGCCGAGTCCTCGGTCCTCGACTCGGTCCGGCTGACCGGCTCGGGCTCGCTGGTCGACCGGCTGTGGACGCGCCCGGCGGTCGCGGTCGTCGGCATCGACGCCCCGTCGGTGGCGGAGGCGAGCAACACGCTGGTCCCGGTCGCCCGGGCCAAGGTCAGCCTGCGGGTCGCCCCCGGTGACGACGCCGTCAAGGCCAGCGCGGCCCTGCGTGACCACTTGGAGAACCACGCGCCGTGGGGCGCGCAGGTCACCGTGACCGAGGGGCAGAACGGGCAGCCGTGCAGCGTGAACGCCCGCGGCGCCGGCTACGAGGCGGCCCGGTCGGCGTTCCAGGAGGCCTGGGGCGTCGAGCCGATCGACATGGGGATGGGCGGCTCGATCCCGTTCATCGCCGAGTTCCAGCAGGCATTCCCGGAGGCCACGATCCTGGTCACCGGCGTCGAGGACCCGGACACCAGGGCCCACGGCATCGACGAAGGTCTGCACCTCGCCGAGTTCCGCAAGGTCTGCCTGGCGGAGGCTCTGTTGTTGCAGAACCTCGCACACCAGGCGTGACCGGGCTTTCCGGCGACCCAGTGTTTGGCATAGGTTTCGGCGAGTGAAGATCGCAGTCGTACGGGAGACCAGACCGGCCGAGCGCCGGGTCGCCCTGGTGCCGGAACAAGTCGCGAAACTGATCGAGCTCGGTTACGAGGTCGCGGTCGAGCCGGCCGCCGGTGAGCGGGCGCTGTTCTCCGACGACCAGTACCGCGAGGCCGGCGCTGACGTGGCCTGGGGCGCCGACCACGCGGCCACCGTCGTGGCGTCGGTGCAGCCGCTGGAACGCGAGCGCCTGCAGCGGTTGCACGCCGGTACGGCGCTGATGTCGTTCCTGCCGACGAACCCGCCCGACGTGGTCCGGACCGCAACCCGGGCCAAGCTGACGGCGTTCGCGATGGAGCTGATCCCGCGGATCTCCCGGGCCCAGTCGATGGACGCGCTGTCCTCGCAGGCGCTCGTCGCCGGGTACCGGGCCGCGATCGTCGCTGCCGAACGGCTGCCGCGGTTCTTCCCGCTGAACATGACCGCGGCCGGCACCGTCCCGCCGGCCCAGGTCCTCGTCCTCGGCGCCGGCGTGGCCGGCCTGCAGGCGATCGCCACCGCGAAACGCCTCGGCGCGGTCGTCAAGGCGTACGACGTGCGCACCGCCGCCGCGGAGGAGATCGCGTCGATGGGCGCCGTACCGATCGAGCTCGAGCTCGGCACCCTCGACGGCCCCGGCGGGTACGCGCGTGAGATGACACCGGAGCGTGCACAGCTCCAGCGCGACCTGCTCGCGCCGTACGTCGCGGCCGCTGACGCCCTGATCACCACCGCCGCCGTACCGGGCCGGACCGCGCCCATGCTTGTCACCCGGTCGATGGTCGAGCAGATGAAGCCGGGCTCGGTGGTCGTCGACCTGGCGTCCGAGCAGGGCGGCAACGTCGAGGGATCGGTCGCCGGGACCGAGCTGACGATCGGCGACGCGCTGGTCTGGGGCGGGGCGAACGTCCCGTCACAGATGGCCGGACCGGCGTCACGGCTCTACGGTCAGAACATCGCCAACCTGATCCGGCTGATGACGCGCAACGCCGCGTTCGACCCCGACTTCGACGACGAGATCGTCCGCGGCTGCTGCGTCACCCACGACGGCACGGTGTTGCACGAGCCCACCCGCGAGCTCTTGAAGGGACAGGCATAGTGACCGGGTCCATCGCACTACTCACGATCTTCGTGCTCGCGGCGTTCGTCGGCGTCGAGGTGATCAGCAAGGTCTCCTCGACACTGCACACCCCGCTGATGTCCGGGGCGAACGCCATCCACGGCGTCATCCTGGTCGGCGCCATCATCGTCACCGGCACCGCCGACTCGGCGATCGTGGTCGCCGTCGGGCTGCTGGCCGTCGTCCTCGCGACCGTGAACATGGTCGGCGGGTTCGTGGTCACCGACCGGATGCTGCAGATGTTCAAAGGTCCGGGGGCTCGCAAGAAGGAGCTGCACAAGTGATCCCCACCTGGGCCCAGATCGGCTATCTGGTCTCCGCGGTCTGCTTCATCGTCGCGCTGAAGGCGCTGTCGTCGCCGCGCAGCGCGCGCTCCGGCAACCTGATCGGCGCCGCGGGCGCGGCGCTCGCGGTGATCATCACGTTCGCCGCCTACAAGCCGGACCACCTGGCGCCGATCCTGATCGCGCTGGTGATCGGCACCGTCGGCGGCGTGGTCGGCTCGCGGCGCGTGCAGATGACCCAGATGCCGCAGCTCGTTGCCCTGTTCAACGGTGTCGGCGGCGGCGCGGCCGCGCTGGTCGCGCTGCTCGAGCTCGGCGAGGTCCCGGCCGACGCGACCGTCGCGGCGATCGCCACGGCGTTCACGATCCTGGTCGGCGCGGTCAGCTTCTCCGGCTCGGTGGTGACATTCGCCAAGCTGCAGGAGCTGATGACGACCCGTCCGGTGACCTTCCCAGGTCTGCCGGTGCTCTTCGTCGCGTCGCTGCTGGGCGGTGTCGCGCTCGCGGTGTGGCTGGTGTCGGACCCGCGCGTGTGGGTCGGCGTCCTGCTGTGCCTGCTCGGCCTCGCGATCGGGGTCATGCTGGTGCTCCCGGTGGGCGGGGCCGACGTACCGATCGTCATCTCGCTGCTGAACGCCTTCACCGGTCTGACCGTGGCCGCCGGCGGCTACGTGCTGGGGAACACGCTGCTGCTGATCGCGGGCACGCTGGTCGGCGCGGCCGGTACGTTGCTGACCAAGCTGATGGCGGACGCGATGGGGCGCTCCGTCTTCAACATCCTCTTCGGCGCGGTTCGCGGCGGGTCGACTCTCGGCGGCGGTACGGCGTCGGAGCGGCCGGTCATCTCGGGCGGGCCCGAGGACGTCGCGATCCTGCTCGGGTACGCGAACAAGGTCATCATCGTGCCCGGGTACGGCCTCGCCGTCGCGCAGGCGCAGCACACCCTGCGTGACCTCGTCGAGGAACTGCAGAGCCGCGGCGTCAAGGTCGACTACGCCATCCACCCGGTGGCCGGCCGGATGCCCGGCCACATGAACGTCCTGCTCGCCGAGGCCCAGGTCCCGTACGACCAGCTCCGCGAGATGGACGACATCAACGGCGACTTCAAGACCACCGACGTAGTCCTGGTAGTAGGCGCCAACGACGTGGTCAACCCCGCCGCTCGCACCACCCCCTCGGCGCCCATCTACGGCATGCCGATCCTCAACGCCGACGAGGCCCAACGAGTCATCTTCCTCAAACGCTCCATGCGCCCCGGCTTCGCCGGCATCGAGAACGAACTCCTCTACGACCCCAAAACCACATTGTTGTTCGGCGACGCCCGAGACTCCCTGACGAAGCTGCTGGCGGCGCTCAAGACGGTCTGAGCTACACGCCTTCGGCAGCGGTCGTACGGCGCTGATGGCGGCGGACCACAGCCCGCGGACGCGTCAATCGGCTAGCGGCAGGACGATGGGATGCGGCTTTGCAGCCGTACAGCAGAAGCGGCGTTGCCGGCGAGGCCCGGTCCCTCGGCGGGGGCTGTGCCGGCGGTGGGGCATGCGGCGTGGACTGTGCGTCGGACCGGGCTCGTGTCCTGGGGATGCACGTCAATCGGCTGGCGGTACCACGGTGGGACGCGGGTCTGTAGCCGTACAGCGGTGGCGGTGTCGGCATTGGGGACGCGCGGCGTGGGCTCATGTGTCGGCGCCGCGCGTCGATCGGTTAGTGATGCGACTGTCGCGGGCGTGGTCGCACGATTCTGCGGCCCTGTTGGAACTGTTGTCGTACATAAGCTAGCGGCACTGGCGCTCGTCGGTGCGTACGCCGAGCCCCGGCGATAGGTCGTACGGCGATGGCTCGCGTCGGCTGTTGTAGCGGGGCAGTGGTCATGGTGGTCCGTCGCACGCCGGGTCCGGTGCGATCAGTTCGGGTACTGCCGTGCAGGTGGCCGCACCCGGTCAACGGCCTCCCCCGGCCAATGTCGTTCGTTGTCGAGGACAGGTTCCCTCTGTTTGACTTCGGTACCGAGGGGCCGGGCGGCGCACCCATTCCTCTCACCCGCCCCGAACAAGGAGCAAACACTTTGTCCCGTATCACAAAACCCTTTACCCGCGGCTGGGACTGGGGTTAGTCCACCCACCCGCGTTGCGCCGCCCGAACCCCCAGTTCAAACCGCCCCGAAGCCCCCACCTGCTCACTCAACTTCGCCGCAATCCGCCGCACGGTCCGCATCGAAATGCCTAGCTTCCGCGCAGCTTGCTCGTCCGTCGCACCCTCGACAAGCAGCCGAAGAAACTCGGTCTCCTGGGCGCTGAGCACGGCCGGTCCTGGCAACGCCGGCTCCACCAGCGGCCGTGCGTCCCGCCAATAGCGTTCGTACAGATCGATCACGATCCGCAGGATCGACTTGCTGTGATGAATCATCGCGCCGACCGAGGTGTTGTCGGGATCGATGCCTATGACAACGGCCTCGCCGTCGAAAATGATCATCTTCAATGGAACCGACGGGACCACGCGAGACTTTGCGCCGTAACCGGCGACATAGTCAAGGTATTCGCGGGCGCCGCGAGTCTTCACCTGGGACTCGACGACGAGGTAGCGCGCGTCAATCCCACGCTTCAAGTGCACGGTGTCCGGGGAATCTTCGGGATCGCGCGGCATCTCCTGGGGGGCATACGGTGGAAACATTGCCCACATCGACTTCGTGGGCTGAAAGACCTGCATCCGCTGGTAGGCACGCTCTCCGTGGAGAATCTCCACCTCGCCTGCCTGCCGCTGGATCAGGAATTCGGAGTAGTCGGAAACGAAGCGTGATCCCGCCGCTTTGCTGGAATTGAGCTCTTCGGCCAGCTTGTCGATCTCGCGCTGCCTGCGATCCGCCAGCAATTCGAATCCAGTCGCCGGGTGCAGGGGGTACTCTTCGCCCGCGATGTTCCATCGTGGAACGAGTAGCCCCATCTCCCGGAGTCGGCCAAGTCGTACGCTGGCCTGTTCCTCGGACATGTTCACTTCCGTGGCGAGTTCTGCGAGCTCGGACGGCCGAACCAACTCAGGCCGCCGGAGAAGGGCGCGGTAGACCCCGACCTCATCGTCGGTCAGACCCAGCGGCTCGAACAACGAACGATCCGTCAGACCCAGCCGCGCTTGGCCGCGGCCACGCCGAGTTCGAAGCGGCTGGCGGCGTCGAGGCGTTCGGAGAGGTTGGCGGTGATTCGGCGGGCGGTGCGGAGGGAGATGCCCAGGAGACGGGCTACCTGCTCGTCCTTGGCGCCGCCGGCGAGGAGGCGGAGGACCTCTGCCTCGTGCGGGGTCAGAGGAGCGTCGTCATCGCGGTCTTCAGGGGCGAAGAGCTCGGTCGCCCGCGCCCAGTACGAGTCGAACAGGGCGAGCGCCAACGAGACAACGCCCGGACTGCGTTGGATGAGCGCCCCGGCGGTCGGGTTCTCAGGGTCCATGGGCATGACCGCGATCTCACGGTCGAAGATCAGCAGCCGCATCGGAAGGGTCGGCGTCGCCCGCACTTCGCCGCCGAGTCGGTGCATCTTGGCGGCGTAGTCCAATGCGTACTTCGATTGCGTCATGCTCTGGAGATAGATCGTCCGCATCCTGAGCCCGCGCTCGAGGTGGTCGAAGTCTGGGGAACGCTCGGCCGGTTTGATGGTGTCGTCGATATGCGCGGGCACGAATCCCCAGAACGTCTCCCGGCTCTTCAACGCCAGTTCCTCGATGCGGCGGGAGGCGTTCGCGCGCCCCTTGAGCACCTCGACGTCGCCGCTGCTGCGTGCGGTCAGGAGTTCGTTGTACTGCTCTGCCACGACGTCGGCCGAGGCCTCGGCCTCCCTGAGCTCGCCGAGCATCTTGTTCAGTTCCGTGCGGCGGCGTTCGGCCAGCCCGGTGAGACCGACGCGAGGGTGGACCGCGTGCTCGCCGTCGGGCTGTGTCCACGTCGGGACCAGCAGTTCCAGCGTCCGCAGCTTGTCCATCAGTTCGTGAACTTCCGCGACAGAACGATTTAGTAGCGCGGCAATCTGGTCGGGCGTACTGTCTGGGTGGCTGAGAAGGGCGTGATAGACCGCAAACGTGGCTTCGTCCAGCCCCAGCGGCTCCAGCACGTTTCTACTCCTCCAGAACTTGTCGGAACCGACCATATACAGAGCGCGTCGACAAAGAGCACTCCGTTCTGGTTCCGGATTCTGTCGAAAGGACAACTCGTGATCAAGAAGTTGCTGATTGTAGTCGCTTCGGCGCTGCTCCTTGGGGTGGCATCAACTGTGCCTGCCGTGGCTGCTGGTGCCCAGCCGAGCTGCACCATCGAGATGACCTGCTGGTAGACGCTGGTCTTGGGTCCTCTGGGCGTCCCGTAGACTGCTGGTGTGGCTCGTGGCGATGGTCGGCTTACTGATGAACTCGACCCGCAGGATCTGGGTCCGCAGGACGCTTGTGGCGTCTTCGGGGTCTGGGCGCCGGGGGAAGAGGTTGCCAAACTCACCTACTTCGGGCTCTATGCCTTGCAGCACCGGGGGCAGGAGTCGGCCGGGATCGCGGTCAGTAACGGGAGTCAGATCCTCGTCTACAAGGACATGGGGCTGGTCAGCCAGGCCTTCGACGAGGCCACGCTGGCGTCCCTGCGCGGCCATATCGCGATCGGGCACTGCCGGTACTCGACGACCGGGTCGAGCGTGTGGGCCAACGCCCAGCCGACGTTCCGCAGTACGGCGACCGGCTCGATCGCGCTCGGTCACAACGGGAACCTGACCAACACCAGCGACCTCGCCGCCAGCCTGAACGGCGAAGGTGACCTGGATCTCGGTCTGGACGCCGACGTCGACCACGCCAAGGCGAACGCGAAGCACGGCGCGTCGAGTGACACCGACATCCTGACCTCGATGCTGGCCGGCTACCCCGATCTGACGATCGAGCAGGCGGCGGCCAAGATCCTCCCGAAGGTCAAGGGCGCGTTCAGCCTGATCTTCATGGACGAGAACACCCTGTACGGCGCCCGCGACCCGCAGGGCATCCGCCCGCTGGTGCTGGGCCGGCTGGAGCGCGGCTGGGTGATCGCCAGCGAGACCGCCGCGCTCGACATCGTCGGCGCGAGCTTCATCCGTGAGGTCGAGCCGGGCGAGATCGTCGCGATCGACGCCGAAGGGCTGCGCTCGACGAAGTTCGCCGAGCCGAACCCGAAGGGCTGCCTGTTCGAGTTCGTGTACCTGGCCCGCCCGGACACCCAGATCTCCGGCCAGCGGATCTACTCGACCCGTGTCGAGATCGGCCGCAAGCTGGCCAAGGAGCACCCGGCCGAGGCCGACCTGGTGATCGCGACGCCCGAATCCGGTACGCCGGGCGCGATCGGGTACGCCGAGGAGTCCGGCATCCCGTACGGTTCCGGCCTGGTCAAGAACGCGTACGTCGGCCGCACGTTCATCCAGCCGAGCCAGACGATCCGCCAGCTCGGCATCCGCCTGAAGCTGAACCCGCTGCGCGAGGTGATCGAGGGCAAGCGCCTGGTCGTGGTGGACGACACGATCGTCCGCGGCAACACCCAGCGCGCGGTCATCCGGATGCTGCGCGAGGCGGGCGCCAAGGAGATCCACGTGCGGATCACCGCGCCGCCGGTGAAGTGGCCGTGCTTCTACGGCATCGACTTCGCCAGCCGCGCCGAGCTGATCGCGAACGGGCTGAACACCGAGGAGATCTGCCGCTCGCTCGGCGCCGACTCGCTCGGGTACATCAGCCTGGACGGTCTGGTCGAGGCGACCACGGTCCCGAAGGAGCGGCTCTGCCGGGCCTGCTTCGACGGTGTGTACCCGGTCGACCTGCCGGACCCGGAGCACCTGGGCAAGCACCTGCTCGAGCTGCCGGTGGCCACCGACGTCGACGGCCTGGCCACGGTGTCCGGTGGCGGCGGCGCCGCGGACGCGCTCAGCCGACCGTAGTACCCAACAGGGAGAACACAGTGAGTCAAGGCGCGAGTTACGCCGCTGCCGGGGTCGACATCGAGGCCGGTGACCGGGCCGTCGAGCTGATGAAGGAGTGGGTGGCGAAGGCGACCCGCCCCGAGGTGGTCGGCGGGCTCGGCGGGTTCGCCGGGCTGTTCGACGCGACCGCCCTGACGTCCTACCGGCGGCCGCTGCTGGCGACGTCGACGGACGGGATCGGGACGAAGGTCGCGATCGCGCAGAAGCTCGGCAAGCACGACACGATCGGGTTCGACCTGGTCGGGATGGTCGTCGACGACCTGGTCGTGTGCGGCGCGGAGCCGCTGTTCATGACCGACTACATCTGCACCGGCAAGGTGGTGCCGGAGACGATCGCGCAGATCGTGAAGGGCATCGCGGAGGCGTGTGTCGAGGCCGGTACGGCGCTCGTCGGCGGCGAGACGGCGGAACACCCGGGCCTGCTGGAGCCGGACGAGTACGACGTGGCGGGCGCGGCGACCGGTGTGGTCGAGGCGGACGAGGTGCTCGGCGCGGAGCGGGTGCGCGCGGGGGATGTCGTCGTGGCGATGGCGTCGTCGGGACTGCACTCGAACGGGTACAGCCTGGTGCGGCACGTGTTCTTCGAGCGCGCGAAGTGGACACTCGACCGGGTCGTGCCGGAGCTGGGTACGACGCTGGGCGAGGTGCTGCTGACGCCGACCCGGGTGTACGCCAAGCACTGCCTGGAGCTGATCCAGGAGCTGAACGGTGGCGACGACAAGCCGATGCACGCGATGTCGCACGTCACCGGCGGCGGCTTCGCGGCGAACCTGGCGCGGGTCATCCCGGACGGGCTGTCCGTGCGGATCGACCGGTCGACGTGGACGCCGGCGCCGATCTTCGGGCTCGTCGGGCTGCTCGGCGACGTCGCGCTGCCCGAGCTCGAGAAGACGCTGAACATGGGGGCCGGCATGGTCGCCGTCCTCGAACCGGCCGCCGCCGACGCCGCGATCCAGGCGCTGGCCGCCCGCGACATCCCCGCCTGGGTGTGCGGCGAGGTCACCGCGACGCCCGGTGGCACGGTCGCCCTCGAAGGCTCCTACGCCAAGTAGGCCCGAGCGAGCAGCGCCCGAGCAAATAGCCTCGGGCAAGTAGGCCCCGAGCGACCAGGGCCCGAGCACGCAGGCCCGACACAAGTAAGCCTGAGACGGTGGGCCGAGACCCTCTCACACGAGGTCTCGGCCCGCCGTCCTGTCTCAGGGCCACCGGCAGCAGGGAACGCCGAACCCCCACAAGTGGTACCGGTGTGGTGAATCACGTCGGACGCACGGTGAACTGCCCAGTCACCCCGAGGGGCCACCGAGCAGCTCAGCCGGGCTGATGTTGCTTACCGACGGGGGTGGTAGTCGTCGGCGTCGTAGTCGTCGCCGTCGTTGTCGCCGTTCGCAGAACTGTTGCCACCCTGCTCACCGGACAGCTCTCGCTTGAGCTGGTCCAAGTCGGTGTCCCAGGTGCGGTACTTCAGGTCGCGTGCGACCTTCGTCTGCTTGGCCTTTGCACGGCCGCGCCCCATAGCGTCGACCCCCTCGCACAAGTCAACCGGGTACGCTGCGTGGCGCCCACGGATCAGTCGTCAGTAATCGTGGTTCAAGGATACCCGGAGCCAGGGATCGACACACGCACCGCCCCCTGGCAGAGGTCCGATCACACCGTAGGCGGGGCCGGCCGGCCCCCTCGAACCGGCCCGCCCCGCCGTGTCGGCACCTGCTACTTGACCTCGCGACGTGAGCTAGCCCACAGTCCGACGATGGTCGGCAGGACGATCCAGACCCCTACCGCGGTGAGCGTCTCCGGCACCATCCCGTGCAGGTCGCGCTCCGCGATCCGGCCGAGCGCGCCGAACACGTCCAGCCAGTTCGCGTTGTCCTTGAACAGCGCCGGCCCGGCCAGCGACCAGGCGGTCGGGGCGATGAAGTAGACCAGGATCGCGACCGCGGTCTGTGCGATCACGGCGCCGAAGGCCGCGCCCATCACCACGTTCAGCGCAACGGTCAGGTAGCCGCCGGCGAGCTGCCCGCCCAGCCCGGCGTACGTCGTACCGCGGCCGGAGGTCGCCCCGGCGAGCGCGGTCCCGGCGAAGGCCAGCAGGACGACGCCCGTGGTCACGACCGCGCTGAGCACGATCGCCGAGACGAACTTGGCCAGCTGGACGCGCACCCGGCGCGGCGACAGCGTGAACGTGGTCAGCGCGGTCCGCTGCGTCCACTCCGACGTCATCGCCATCACGCCGATGACCGGCAGGATCAGCATCGGGCCGGCGGACGCGGCGCCGAGGAAGCCCTCGAACCCGACCGTCCCCTGCGGCAGGTGGGTGAGCTGCCAGGTGATCGCGGCGACCGCCAGCAGCAGGATCGCGGCGATCAGGACCCGGCCGCTGCGGGTGTCGACGGACTTGCGGAGCTCGAGCGCGACGAGCTTCAGGAAGGACTGGCCGCGCGCGGGCGGCAGGCTGGTCGCCACCTCGGCCCGGTGCTTGGCGGGTGCCGAGGGTGCGACGTCGGTCACGGTGGTCATCAAAGGTCTCCAGAAGAAGTAGGTGTGATCAGGCGGCGACAGGCTGGGCGGTCAGCTGGAAGAACAGGTCCTCCAGGCCGGCGCCGTCGCTCTGGCGGAGTTCGAGAAGGATCTGGCCGGCCGTGGCGGCGGCCCGCCCGACCTGCTCGGCGGTGGCGTCGACGCGCAGCGAACCGTCGGACAACGGCTCGAGCTGCAGCCCGGCGGCGGTCAGGGCCTCGTTCAGGCCGATCGGGTCGAGGCCGCGGACGAGCGTGCCGGACCCGGCCAGCAGCTCCTCCAGCGAGCCGTTTGCGACGATCCGTCCGCCGCCGATGACGACCAGCCGGTCGACGGTCGCCTGCACCTCACCCAGGAGGTGGCTGGACAGGACCACCGTGCCGCCCCGCGCGGCGAAGTCCTGCAGCAGCCCGCGCATCCAGCGGATGCCCTCCGGGTCCATCCCGTTCGCGGGCTCGTCGAGAATCAGGACGGCGGGATCCCCGAGCAGCGCGCTCGCGATGCCGAGCCGCTGCCGCATACCGAGCGAGTACTGACCGACGCGGCGCTTCGCGGCGTGGCTGAGCCCGACGGCCTCGAGCATCTCGTCGGTGCGCGTCTTCGGCACGCCGAGCAGGCTCGCGTTCAGCAGCAGCGTCTCGCGGCCGGTCCGGCCGGGGTGCTGCGCGGCAGCGTCGAGCATGACCCCGACGACCCGGCCCGGGTTCGGCAGGTCGGCGTACCGCTTGCCGGTGATCGTGGCGGTGCCGGAGGTGGGCGGCGTCAGCCCGGTGAGCATCCGCAGCGTGGTGGACTTGCCGGCGCCGTTCGGGCCGAGGAAGCCGGTGATGCTGCCCGGCTGAACGGTGAAGGACACGTCCTGGACAGCCGTGGTGCTGCCGTAGCGCTTGGTCAGGTTCTCGACGGTGATCATGGCAACGAGTCAACCGTCCGCGACCCCGGTCGCACATCGGACGAGCGGCTGCCGTGACCCCCTACGAAAGTCGTCCGATCGGCTCCGGAACCCACCCGGAAGAGGGACGTGATCGCGTCGGCCGTCGAACTACAGTGACGGAATGCGACGGTTGCGGAGGTGGTACGCCTGGTGGGCCAGGCATGCCCCGCGCCTGCGCGACCTGCTGTACGTCGCCTTCAGCCTGCTCACGATCGTCCTGCAGGCCGCGTCCGGCGGCAACGGGTGGTCGGTCAAGGACTGGTACGTGCTGGGCGCCGGGATCGTTGCCTCGGTCGTCCTTTTCTGGCGCCGGCGGTTCCCGGTCACCGTCACCGCGGTCACCGTGCTGGCGATGCTGACCGGCGGGATCTTCGTGCCGATGGGGCTCGCGCTGCTGACGCTGGCGATCCGCCGCCGCGACCTCGCGCTGGCGATCCTCGGCCTGGCCGGCTACGCGGCGTACGTCCTGAACAGCTGGGGCAACGAGAACCAGATCTGGGTGTCCGTCTTCACCGGGCCGTTCCTGGTCGGCACCTGGGTCGCCATCGGGGCGTACGTCGGTGCGCGCCGCGACCTGATGGCGTCGCTGCGGGACCGTGCCGAGCGGGCCGAGGCGGAGCGCGAGCTGCGCAGCGACCAGGCGCGGCTCGGCGAGCGGTCCCGGATCGCCCAGGAGATGCACGACGTGCTCGCCCACAAGGTCTCGCTGATCGCGCTGCACGCCGGCGGCCTCGAGGTGAACCCGGCGGTCGGGCCGGACAAGGTCGAGGGATCCGCCCGGCTGATCCGCGAGACGGCGCGGCAGGCGATGGAGGACCTGCGCGAGGTGCTCGGGGTGCTGCGGACCGACGTCAGTGTGGCCGGGGCCGACCTGGCGCCCGTCCCGAAGGCGTCGGACCTCGAGCGGCTGATCAAGGCCTCGCGGGACGCAGGGGTCACGGTGGGGTACGACGTGACGCTGCCGGACGACGTACCGGTGTCGGTCGGGCGGACCGTCTACCGGGTGGTGCAGGAGTCGCTGACCAATGTGCACAAGCACGCGCGTGGCGCCGCGACCGACGTACAGGTCCATGGCGCGCGTGGTGAGGGCGTGACGGTCAGGGTGGCGAACGTGCGGCCGGTGGCTGCTGGTTCACTGCTGCCTGGTGCCGGTGCGGGGCTGGTCGGCCTGCGGGAGCGGGTGCAGCTGGTCGGCGGACGGCTCTGGATCGGCCCGACGCCGGAAGGCGGCTGGCGCGTGGAAGCCTGGCTGCCCTGGCCCGACGGCCGAGACGGAGACGTTGGGCTGCAGGGAGACGCAGGGGTACGAGGCGACGCGGTGTCGCAGGGAGATGAAGGGGAGCGATGACGCGGCTGCTGATCGTGGACGACGAGGCGCTGGTGCGGGCCGGGCTGAAGATGATCCTCGAGTCCGACGAGGAGCTCGAGGTGGTCGCCGAGGCCGAGGACGGCGCGGACGCCGCGGCGATGGTGAAGCAGCATCGGCCGGACGTCGTACTGATGGACATCCGGATGCCGCGGCTGGACGGCCTGGCGGCGACCCGGGAGGTGCAGGCGCTGCCCGACCCGCCGAAGATCGTCGTCCTGACGACGTTCGACCTGGACGACTACGTGTTCCGCGCGTTGCAGGCAGGCGCCAGCGGGTTCCTGCTCAAGGACACGCCGCCGCGCGAGCTGGTGCAGGCGATCAAGGTGGTGGCCGCAGGTGACGCGATGCTGTCGCCGGCGGTGACCCGGCGGCTGATCGGCCACTTCGCCGGCGATCCGCGCGCCGACCGGAAGCGGGCCGCGCAGGAGCGGATCAGCAAGCTGACGGAGCGGGAGCGCGAGGTGCTGGTCGAGGTCGGCCGCGGCCTGCAGAACGCCGACATCGGCCGCAAGCTGTTCATGAGCGAGGCCACCGTCAAGGCCCACGTCTCCCGCTCCCTGGTGAAGCTCGACGCAACCAACCGCGTCCAGGTCGCCATCCTGGCCTACGAAGCCGGCCTGCTCGACGACTAGCTGACCGAGTACACCTGCGCGCCCTTAAGGTTGGCGCCGTGGACGAGACGTTGTACCGCAAGAGCCTCGGCAACCCGTGGGTGTACGGCGTTCTTGCCGTCGCGGCGCTCGCACTGATCGGCGTCGGCAGCCTGCTCGCCCAGCCGGCTCTTCTGGTGGCAGGCGTGGTGCTGCTCCCGGTGGCGATCTACTTCTTCGCCCAGACCCGGTACGGCAACGTCAGCGTCACCCGGCAGGAGTTGGTGATCGGCAAGCACACGCTCGTACTGCGAGACCTGGATCGGTCGTTCGGCGCCCACCCGGCAGAAGCCGTGCTGAGCAAAGCCCAGCTGGACAGGCTCAACACCCAGACGGCGAGCGATGTCGTCGGTGAGACCGGTGTGCGGATCGTCGGGGGCGCGTGGGGACGACTGGGGCGCGGTGTGCAGTGGATCGTGGTCCGTCGTACGGACTCTCCTGAGCTGCTGGCGGTTCCGGCGCGGCAGCCGAAGGAGCTGCTGGCGGCTGTGAACGCGGCCCTGGCATAAGCCGGTAGCGCCCGACAGACAGGAAACCGGCCCGATCCGTCGGAGGGGTGGGGGCGACGGATCGGGCCGGTTTCGGAGTCAGCGCGCCTGGGGGGATAGGACGCTGACGACCGGCGGCGCCCAGTTGGGGGGAAGGGCGCCGACGGTCAGGGCTCAGGCGCGGCCGAAGGCCACGTTGCTGGCCCAGATCTTCGACTTCTTCACCGGGGTGCCCGGCTTCGACGAGTGCCACAGCATGTTCCCGCCGGCGTAGATGCCGACGTGGTACACACCGCCACCGCCGTTGCGGAAGAAGATCAGGTCACCCGGCTTGGCGGCTTTGCGGCTGATGTGCTTGGTCGCGCTGTACTGCTGGCGCGACGTGCGCGGCAGCTTCTTGCCGGCCTTCTTGTACACGTAGCCGGTGTACCCGGAGCAGTCGAAGCCGCGAGGAGTCGTGCCGCCGTAGCGGTACGGCGTGCCCTTGAGCTTGGCCGCCTCCCGGAGCACCTTGGCCCGGAACGTGCCGACGGAGCCGGTGGACTTGCCGTAGGGACCGTAGAGCACCTTGTGCTTGGCGGCCCAGGTCAGCCGGCCCCAGGTCTTCTTGTCGGTGTAGCCGGTGGCCTTGAGACCCCAGGAGGTCTGGAACTTCTTCAGCACCCGGACGGTGCTGGTGCCGAAGTAGCCGTCGGGACCGAGGTGCAGGGCCTTCTGGACGTACTTGACGGTCGGGCCGCGGTCCCGGAAGCGGAGCAGCGGCTTGCTCGCGATGCTCCAGTAACCACGCGGGGTGGTGGTCGCGGTGGTGGAGCTGGTCGACGCCGAGGCGGCCGAGGTGGTCGTCACGGACAGTGCGGCACCGCCGCCGACAGCGAGGCCGACGGAAAGAACGGCCGCTGCGGCCCGGGGCGCACCCGGGCGGGTGGTCTTGCGGTGCTTCGCCAGGGTCCGGCCGGTGGGCCGGTCGGTACTGGACTCGGCGGTCTGGCTGACGGCGCGCAGAAGCGACGTCCGTCGGGCAGTGACGGGCATGGTGGTCTCCCGACGCCTGCGAGGTTAGCTGTCGGGTTCGGGCTGGGATTCATAGCCCGGTCCGCTCCCGCGGACTTCACCCCAGGGTTCCGACCACTCACGGTCGAGACCCAACCTCCTGGGTCCCCCACCTCCGCCATGGTTGTTCGAGGGGAGCACACGAGCCTGGCGGAGCTCGGCGTTGACTCGTGTGCGGTTCGTGTTGTTTACCGAACCGCCGACGACTGTATAACAGAACGATCACGACGCAAACCCTCAGATCCACAAAGTCGCTCCGGAAAGGCCCTGAGAGGGCCCCTGACGGCTCAGCAAGCCGGGGTGAACACCAGGTGTCCTGAGCGCGTCTGAGCGGGGCGCAGGCGGCAAATGAGGGCTTCAGTGTGGCCTGCGTCACATTTGATGGTGGCTTTCTGTGACAACGGGCACAGAGGGTGGTCAGGGCACCCTAAAGTCCTTGCGTATTCAGCTACTTCCGAGCAGCTCGTGGAAGCGCTCCAACCCCACGTTCCCGCCGGACAGCACCACTCCGACGCGCTCCGGCAGCCCGTGGATCCGCCCGGCCAGCAGGGCGGCCAGCGCGCTCGCCCCGCTGGGCTCCAGCACGATCTTCAGCCGCTCGAACGCGAACGCCATCGCGGCCACGATCTCCTCGTCGCTGACCAGCTCGAACGCCTCGACCAGCCGCTGGTTCACCGCGAACGTGAGCTCGCCGGGCGTCGAGATCGCCTGTCCGTCCGCGATAGTCCGCGGTACGGCGATCTCGACCCGCTCGCCCGCCGCGAGCGACCGGGCGTGGTCGTCACCCGCGGCCGGCTCGACGCCGATCATCCGGATCCCGGGGGACAGCAGCGTCGCCGCGGTCGCGCACCCGGCCATCAGTCCGCCGCCGCCGACCGGGACGAGCAGGGCGCCGAGATGCCCGACCTCCTCGATCAGCTCGAGCGCCACCGTGCCCTGCCCGGCCATCACGTCGGGGTGGTCGTACGGCGGGATCAGCGGCCGCCCGCGCTCCGCGGCCAGCTCGTGGGCCAGCGCGCTCCGGTCCTGCGTGTACCGGTCGTACGTCACCACCTCGGCGCCGTACCCGCGGGTCGCGGCCAGCTTGGTCGGCGGGGCGTCCTCGGGCATCAGGATCACCGCCGACGTCCCGGCGAGGCGGGCCGCCAGCGCGACGGCCTGCGCGTGATTGCCCGACGAGTACGCCGCGACGCCCGTCGCGAGCTGCTCCGGGGTGAGCTTGCTGATCGCGTTGTACGCGCCGCGGAACTTGAACGCGCCGATCCGCTGGAAGTTCTCCGCCTTCAGGAACACCTGCGCCCCGACCCGTTCGTCGAGCGTGCGCGAGGTGAGGACCGGCGTACGGTGCGCGACCCCGGCGAGGCGGCCGGCGGCGGCCCGGACATCTGTGAGACTCAGCACGATCAGACGTTATCCGGGGCGATGTCAAAGTGCGCCGACCCGCTCCGTACTGATCTGTGAGAGGCGCCCGTACCGGGGGCCGGGTCCGAAGGAGACATCGTGAAGTACCTACTGGTCCTGAACATCAACCCCGACGTGCTCGCCGCGCTGAGCGAGGAGGAGCAGCAGGCCATCGGCAGCGGGCACCAGAAGTTCATGGACACGATCAAGGCGTCCGGTGAGTTCCACAGCACGGTCGCGCTGCAGCAGCCGGAGCGGTCCGCGGTCGTCAGGGTCCGCAACGGGCTGCCGGCCGTCACCGACGGGCCGTTCGTGGAGTCGAAGGAGTTCCTCGGCGGCTACTACCTGGTCGACGTGGCGTCGCGTGAGCGCGCTTGCGAGCTGGCCGCGATGATCCCGGACGCCGGGATCGAGGGCCTCGGCGTCGAGGTCCGCGGCGTCGAGTTCGCGGACGGTCTCTGACCGTTCGAGCACAAAGGGGGTTCTCCACGGTCCTGTGGAGAACCCCCTTGTTCTGTTGGGGTTTCAGTCGGTCTGGTCGTCGACGTTCGCCTCGGCAGCGTTCCGCTTGATCGAGTCGATCCCGTTCAGCGCGGCGGCCTTGGAGCCGTAGCTCTCGCTGCTGGTGGCGATGACCTCGCCGTTGCCCGCCTTCAGGCGGAACCGGAACTCACCGGACTTGTCCTTGTACAGCTCGAACTTCCCCGCCATCGGTGTACCTCCATAGAGAGTGGTATCGCTCCGCTTCGGAGCGTAGTCCCCTGAACACTCCCGCGCGGGGCGCACACGCCCTAGGCGACGACGCCGCGGATCCCGGCGACGACCAGATCGATACCGACCTCGTAGTACCGCTCCTGGGACGACGAGCAGATCAGCGAGTCGGCGGCCGCGGTGATCAGCGGATACCGCTCGGGGGACAGGGCGCCGAGCCCGGCCCGCTTCCGGCGGATCGACGCCTCGCGGGCCTCCGGGTCGTTCACCTCGCGGACGATCGGGTCGGTGGTGACGAGGGCGATCAGCGAGCAGAACGACTGCCGGCCGACCTCGGCCGCGTCGTCGACGGAGAAACCGCCCTTGACCAGCAGCTCCAGTGCCCGCTCGGCCATCGCGAGGCCGGGCTCGGCGACCAGGATCCGTGGCAGCGTCAGGTCCGCCAGCCGCGGATGCGCCCGCAAGGCGTTGACGAACGCGGTCAGCAGCGCGTGCAGCTGCCGGTCCCACGGCTCGTCGGTCGGCTCCGGCAGGACGACGTTCGCGATCAGCCGATCGGCCAGCGCCGCATGCAGGTCGTCCTTGTCCTTGAAGTGCCGGTAGAGCGCCATCGGGGTGACGTCGTGCTGCGCGGCCAGCTTCCGGAACGAGATCGCGGCCAGCCCTTCGGCGTCCGCGAAGGCCAGCGCGGTGTCGACGATCTTGTCCGGGTCGAGGCGCTCTTTGGTGATCACGTTGACAAGTTTACACCGTAGACCTAGTGTCTACTCCGTAAGCTTACGCCGTATACATACGGTGTAGACCTGAGACTTCCGAATGAGGTACGGCGATGCGACGCAGTCCTTGGGCCACCCTGGCGGTGCTGGCTCTCGCGCAGTTCATCGTGGTGCTCGACGTGACGATCGTGAATGTCGCGCTGCCCCACATCCAGGCGGACCTGAATTTCTCCGCCGACTCCTTGCAGTGGGTGATCAACGCCTACACGTTGCTCTTCGGCGGCTTCCTGCTGCTCGGCGGGCGGATGGCCGACCTGCTCGGGCCGCGCCGCGTGTTCACTGCCGGCCTGCTGCTGTTCGGCGTCACGTCGCTGGTCGCCGGGCTGTCGAACTCACCCGAGTTCCTGATCGGCGCCCGGGCGGTGCAGGGTCTCGGCGGCGCGCTGCTGTCGCCGTCCGCGCTGGCGATCCTGACCATGACCTTCGCGCACGGACGCGAGCGCAACATCGCGATGGGTGTCTGGGGCGGCCTCGCCGGCCTGGGCGGGACGCTCGGGGTGGTCGCCGGCGGCGTGCTGGTCGATTCGCTGAGCTGGCAGTGGGTGTTCTTCGTCAACGTGCCGATCGTGCTCGCGCTGGTCGCGCTGATCCCGGTCTTCGTGCAGGACGTGCGGCACGCGACAGGCCGCCGGACCTTCGACACTCTGGGCGCTGTGCTCGGCACTGCCGGGCTGATGGCTGTTGTCTACGGTGTGGTGCGCTCGGAGCCGTCGGGGTGGGGTTCGTTCGAGGTTGTCGGCGTACTGACGGCCGGTGTTGTGATGCTGGCGGCGTTCGTGTTCGTCGAGTCCCGGTCGGCGGCTCCGCTCGTCCCGTTGCGGCTGTTCCGGTCGCGGGCGCTGAGCGTGTCCGGTGCGTCGCTGGCGCTGAACGGCGCCGGGTTCCTGTCGATGTTCTTCCTGACCGCTATCTATCTGCAGCAGGTGCGTGGGGACAGTGCGCTCGACGCGGGCATCCACTTCCTGCCGATGGGCGGCGCGGCGATCGTCGGTGCGATTCTCGCGTCGCAGCTGGTGCAGCGGTTCGGTACGCGGACGGTCCAGCTGGCCGGTGCGGTGCTCAGCGTCACGGGACTGCTGCTGCTGTCGCAGGCGGACGCGACCGGTAGCTACAGTTCGGAGCTTCTGCCCGGTCTGATCATCTTCGGGTTCGGCATCATCGGTGTCGGCGTGCCGGGGCAGATCAGCGCGGTCTCCGAGGTCCGTCCCGCCGAGGCCGGCGCGGCGTCGGGTGTCGTCAACGCGATGTACCAGGTGGGCGGCGCGCTCGGGCTGGCGATCGTCACGACGCTGTCGATCACGCACACCACCAACGAGCTGACCCACGGCGCGACTCAGCTCCAGGCGCTCCAGTCCGGCTACGAGCGCGGCCTGCTCGCAGCCGCCGCCTTCGCCGTCGCGAACGTCCTGCTGACCTTCGCCACCCCGCAGCTCCAGCCCACGTCCGAGCAGCTCACCGAAGCCACCGCCGCCGCATAAGTTGCTACCGGCAACGTCCGCGACCTCCGGGGGCCTGTCTCTCCTGGGCGCCGGAACGACTGCTGGACAACTAGGTGAGTTCTGTAGTCGCCTCACCGGGTGATCCCTGATGTGTCTGCGGCCCCTGAGCTGAAGGCTTGGGGGACCGCAAACACATGAGGAGATCGGGATGCTGGTGGCATTGGTGACAGCTGCGGCGATGGCCGTGGGTCCTTCGGTCAATTCGCCGCAGGAGTTGCAGAAAGGACTCGACGGCGTCGTCGCGATCGGCGCGCTCGCCGAAGTACGGGACGGCGGCAACGTTTGGCGGGGCAGCAGCGGGGTCGCGGAACTGGGGAGTTCGCGGAAGGTACCGGTCGCGGGGCGGTTCCGGATCGGCAGCGTCACGAAGACGTTCGTCGCCACCGTCGTCCTGCAACTCGTCGCCGAGCAGCGGATCCGGCTCGACGACTCGGTGGAGCGCTGGTTGCCGGGTGTCGTCCCGAACGGCGCGAACATCACGGTGCGCCAGTTGCTCAACCACACCAGCGGTTTGTACGACTTCAAGGACACGCTGCCGATGCCGCCGAGTCCCGACTTCTACGCGCTGCAGTACCGGACCTGGACCGCGACCGAGCAGATCCAGCGGGCGCTCGCGCATCCGCCGGTGTTCGACGAGCCGGGCTCGCAGTACGACTACTCGAACACGAACTACCTGCTGATCGGCGAGATCATCGAGAAAGCCACCGGCCGGACGTACGCCGAGGAGGTCGAGCGGCGCCTGATCCGCCCGCTCGGGCTGCACGGTACGACGCTGCCCGGTACGTCGCCCTCCATCAAGGGACCGCACCCGCACGGGTACCTGCCCAAGGACGGCGCGATGGTCGACTTCACCGAGCTCAACCCGACGCTGTTCGGCGCGGCCGGCGACATGATCTCCACGACCCGCGACCTGAACCGGTTCTTCGCGGCCCTGCTCGGCGGGCACCTGCTCCCGGCCCGGCTGCTCGACGCGATGAAGACGCCGGGCACCCCGGACGGCCGGTACGGCCTGGGCCTGTCGTGGCACGACACGGCCTGCAAGGTACGGGTCTACGGCAACGACGGTGACGCCCTCGCGTACCAGGCCTACTCGTTCGCCACCGAGGACACCCGCCGGCAGGTCACCGTTGCCGTCACCCCACACCTCCCGGACAACCCGGACGCGTCCGTCGACGCGTTCATCGACCAGGTGATCTGCCGGGAAACCGGTCACCCGATGTGACATTGTCCGCTCGGCGGTTTGGTGATCCTGGGAAACGGCGACACTGGTATGGATGCCTTGTTGCCATCTCCCGAAGGGGTCCGGGACCTTGGAACTCGCCATGCTCGGTGCCGACGACTGGCCGATCGCCCGGGAGGTGCGCCTCCGGGCCCTGAAGGATTCACCGTCGGCGTACATCGCCGACTACGAGGCCGAGGTGACCGTCGGTGAGGACGGCTGGCGTGAGCGCTTCTCCCGGATGCACTGGGTGGTCGCCCGCGACGAGGCGCGGATCATCGGCCAGGCCAGCTCGGTGCGGGTCGCGGATCGCCCGCCGGACGAACGCCACATCGAGTCGGTCTGGGTCGACCCGCGGTACCGCCGCACCGGCGTACTGCGGGCCGTCCTCGCCGAACTCGCGGCGGTCGAGCCCGACGTCACCGAGTGGCGGGTGTGGGTGCTGGACACGAACGCGATCGCACGTCAGGTGTACGACCGCCTCGGGTTCAGCCCCACCGGTGAGCGTCAGTTACTTGAGGACCATTCCGGCCGGTGCGAGATTCGTCTCGGATTCCGTCGCTAAGCCGTAGCCGCAGGACACCCAGTTCGACAGCCGGAGGTGGCGCAGCGCGTCCTGCTTGCTCAGCCGCGCCGGCAGGTTGCTGAGCATCTTCTGCCACAGCTCCTCGTCCTCCTGCCAGCTTTCGATGAACTCCACGCACAGCTTCGAGGAGATCTTCAGGGCCCACGTCTCCGCGGTTTCCAGCGACGCCTCGATGCGGCGGTACTCGGTGTCGTCGAACGACGACTTCGCCGCCCGCACGCCGGCGAGCGTCTCGGTGATCGTCTTCAGCCGGATGCCCTTGAAGTAGTCCCAGTACGACGGCTCCATCGCGATCCGCAGCTGTTCCTCGAAGGCCGAGCCCGACTGGCCCTCGAACGCCGCGTACAGCCCCTCGGCCAGCAGGTCGCCGAACTCCTCGCGGGCCGCGCGCTGCGGATCCGCGAACGGGTCGTACTCCAGCTGCCGGACCTCGCCGATCTTCGGGATCGCCCGCCGGGCCGCGTGCCGGGCGAAGAAGAACCAGTCCTCGTTGTAGATGTCGGCGAAGAACGACAGCTCCGGGCGTTGCAGGTCGACGCCGAGCACCGCGCCGCTGACGAACACGTCCTGGGACCCGACCAGGCGGCGTGCGTGGCACACCACCGAGTTGTCCGGGAAGTCCCTGCTGGCCATCGAGGCGACCGGGTGCCGGTCCAGGTACCCGGTGAGTCGCCGGACGTCGCGCGCCTTGAGCTGCCGGATGTCGTCGTCGACGAACAGGATCTTGTTCCAGCCGAGCAGCCGGCCGAGCAGCAGGCCGATGTTGCGCTTCGCGCTGAGATCGCTGGCGCGACCTGCCGAGGCCTTCTGGAACTTGTCGGCGGAGGTCATCGGGGCCGGGCACGGCGGCCGGAAGCCCCGGGGGACGTCGATGACGAGCGCCTGGGCGCCGAAGGTGTCCTTGACCCGCTGGACGACCTGCCCGACCTGTGCGCTGTGGCTGCACAGGATGACCAGCGGCACGTTCAGCTCGGCGGACAGCGTGATGACGCTCTGCAGCTCCGACGCCGGCCGCGCGGCCGGGACGACGATCGCGTCCAGACGCGTGTTCGCGGAGGCAGAGACCGGAGCGGATCCGTCGAACAGCAGGCCCGCGTGCGACGCCTTGATTTGTCTGGTCCGGCGGCTCATGCGTCCTCGTCCTCCGGGGACCACTCGAAGAGGCGGTTGTCCTCGATCTCCAGGTCCGGCGTGACGGCCTCGCCGTTGATGACCGGCACGCGCATCAGCAAGCCGTACACGCCGCCGGGGAACCTGTTGGCCAGGTAGACCTCGTTGCGTTCCCGGACGGCGTCGTCGGTCAGCATCCGGACCGCGCCCAGGACGCCGCGGCTGTAGACGCCGTTGCAGATCGTGATGGTCCGGCTGTGGTTGAACGGGTTGGGCAGCCGCGCGAACAGCGCGACGTCCTCGACCAGCTCCCTGGGGGTGTCGCCCTTCCACGCGTCCTGGGCCTGTTCCGCCTCGAGCTCGGCCTTGCTCGGTGCGTCGTCCTCCGCGGCGCCCTTGCGCTCCTCCCACTGCGGCCGGTACTCGCGACCGTCGCGCGACCGGAAGATCTCGCCGTCGGCCAGGTCCGGGACCGACATCTGCCGGATCGGCAGGTTGTCGAGGACCCGCAGCAGCCGGCTGGTGACCCGGTTCCAGGCGATACCGCCGATCAGGATCAGATGGCCGGACATGTGGTCGGCGCTCACCTCGGACGGGAGCCGGTGGCGGACCCGCAGCTCCGGGTTGGAGGCGCGCACGTGCCCCCACATCTCGATCAGCGCGTCGAGGTCGGCGTACTTGTACAGCCGGGTGTGGTTCGGGTTGTCCTCGTCCGCGAGCGGCGAACGGCCGAGCTCCGGAACCTCCGGGCAGATCAGCGTGATCCGGCCGGACTCGAAGTCGAACGTGTACGAGCTGCTGGACGACGACGGCCCCGTCTGCAGGTGGCGGATGTTGTCCCGCAGCGTCATCAGCTCGCGGTGCAGCGTGGTGAAGCGCTCGCGCTCGGCCGGGCTCAGGTCCTGCTCGCGCGGCAGCCGCTCGAGGGTCGGCGACATCGCGAAGAACAGCGCGTACGACCGCAGCCGGTCCTCCGGCGGAAGTTTCGGGTTGGACTGCGACTCCCACGAGCTGATCGTCGCCACGGCGACCCGGACGTCGGCGCTGAGCGCCTGGGACACGTCCTTCTGGGTCAGCCCCGCGGTCTCCCGGAGATCCCGGAGTCGTCTGGCGAGTCGTACGGCCTCTGCAGAAGGGGCCACTGTCACTCCCGAAAAATGGTCGACCGACTGCGGGGATCGACTGGTGCTGGACCCCGCTCTACCTGACTCCACCGAGCCCCGCTGTATCGCGCACCGCCGGGGGTCACCTGACCGTGCTGTCGCCGTACGACTTGGGGGCTCTGGTACGGCTCCGATCGCCATTGCTCCTGACAAACTGGCGATTGACCGCAGTTACACCGTGGATCTACCGTAATACTGAAGTCGACCTGAAGCCAACTGAAACCACGCGACGCGCGGAGAACAGGAGCCACCGAGGAGCCGGACGGGGTGTTCGGCACGACCTGAGCAGGTGCCCGATGCGCAACTCAGCAGCCGTACCGACGATCGCGACCGGCGATCTCGAGGCGATCGAGGCATTGGAATCGGGTCACTGGCGAACCGCCCTGCGGGTGCTCGGCGCCGGCCGGTACGCCTACCTCGCGGCGAACCTGCGCACGGTGGCGCGCGCGATGGCGTTCCGCGTTGGCTGGGGTGTTGGGGAGTTGTCGGCGGGATCGCTCTGGGCTTCACGCAGTTCCTCTGGGCGATCGAACCCGCCGACAGGCACAGCCGACCTGACCCCAACGGTTCGGGGTCGTGGGTGCGTCTACCAATTATGATCCCCATCAGGCTCTGTCCGCTCGTACTCGCACTTCTCGTACTGCCGGCGTGCGGGAACGAGGCGGCGGCGAGTTCCGCGCCGAGTCCTTCAACACCGACAGCGGTTCGCTCAGTGGATCCGTCTCACTTGGATCCGTCGCAGGTACCGCAAGGTCCTCCGACTCCGGCGTTCCTCGCCCGTGCGCGGGTGGTCGCGGACGCCGTCCGCGCCGCTGGGATCCCGCCGTCTCCCGAAGGGATCTTCCTCTACACGTCCCGCACACCGGGCCTCATGTTCGACACCAGCGAGCAGGAGGCCGCGTGGGGCGCCGGGTACGTCACCATCGGGCCAGGCGTGAAACTCGGATCAGCCGGCAGCACCCGCATCGAGTTCGGCGACGGGTCGAATGTCTCGGCGACCGTTCTCGATCCGCGGCGCGCACTGACCGAAGCGATCGGGACGCCGTACGACAACTGCGGCCACCTCGCCGTACCGGCATCGAAGTGCAAGCTCACCATCACCGCCGGCTCCTTGAAAACAGCCGAAGTCGAAACGAGCAGAGGCCGCACGACCGTCCCCGCGTGGTCGTTCACCGTCCGAGGCTTGTCGAGACCGATCGTCGCCGTGGCAATCTCTCAGGACGTCCTCAAGCCCCTCGCCGAACCCACCCCTCCAGCCGGCCTCGCCGAGCCGAACCGCGACGTCCCTGTCGTCGGCAGACTCACCCGGGTCGAAGGCAACACCATCACCTTCAACCTCCACCACGGCGCCTGCGACGCCAACCTCCGGGCCCACGCCATCGAGTACGACGACATGGTCCTCATCGGCGGATCCCACACCACCAAGCAAGTAGCCTGCCGAGCCATCGGCCTGAGCACACCAGCCACCCTCACTCTGACCCACCCCCTAGGCACCCGCCCCATCATCAACGCCACCACAGGCACCAGACTCACCTTCTACCCACACCTCAGGTAGGCCCCTGGAACGGCTTCATGCGGCGCCTTGCCGGCGAACGAGCTCCCTAGGCCGTTGGGGCGCTGGCCCGTTGAGCGTCGCCAAGCAGCAGGCGGGCACCTTGGCGGACAGCGTTCCGATCGGTCTTCGGAGAGCGCTCGAGGTTCTC
Organism: Kribbella sp. NPDC003557; assembly: GCF_040610805.1. NCBI lineage: Bacteria > Bacillati > Actinomycetota > Actinomycetes > Propionibacteriales > Kribbellaceae > Kribbella > Kribbella sp. NPDC003557. The sequence goes on along the minus strand of NZ_JBEXMY010000002.1, from coordinate 319,080 downwards.
CGCAAGCCAATGCCGCCGGTCCTCGTGTTCCCGCCGCAGATCGACGAGGTCAAGGTCCACGCCAGGTAGCCCGCCGCGGCGCTCCAACTCCTCAACTCGCTGCCCCATGGCGTCCATCAGTTCGCGGTCAAGGGTGTGCACGGCCTCGACGTACGCCGCGGTCGGGACGCTGAGCCGGACTGCTGGGTCGGCGGTGAAGCCGATCTCGCCGTCGTCCTCGTGCCGCCAATCGATGGTGATCTCGTCGCGATCACCGCCGGTGGTACGCCAGAACCGGAGCTGGGGAGGATTGCGCAGGTAACCGAGGTCCAGGCAATGCTCGCCCTGCCAGATCGCGGCGGTGACGGCTGGATGGTCGGGCACATCTGCGTCCTCGGTGCCGGTGCGTTCCTCATCCGGTTCGGCCACGAACTCGAGCGGGTCACACGTCCACTGCGCGGGGTGGGAGGCGACGAACGGCTGCAGATCATCGGGCACTGGCTCTAGCACCTCCGGTGTAAGGGCGATGACGTCTTCCCAGAGCCTGGCCAGGTAGTAATCGACGTAGGGATTCGGATCCACCTGCCGGGTGCGACGCAGCAGCTCCTGCCCGCTCGCTTCGATCCAGAACCAGCCCTCGGTGAGCGCGAACCATTGAAGCCTCGGTTGGTCACTGCCCCACGGCGAGACCTCATCCAGTGGGCACAGCTCGAACCGGAATCTGATCATTGACGCAGTATCCAGTAACGTCCGGCGGTCGAGTCCGGATCTGGCCGATCCACGCCGGCTTGGCAGCTATGGGGCTGGGGAGATGCGCCTCCGCGATCTGCAGCACTCGCAACCTCGTCGCTGTCGGCTGGTCGTCGGCCGACGTGTCAGCGGTCGAACGCCGCCTTCTGTGATGACCAGCGATGTGCTGTAGGCGACATCGCTGCAGCTGATCGGCGGGCGCTCAGGGTGGGGTGACTACGACCTTGCCGAGGGCGTGGCCCTCGCCGACGTATGCGAGGGCTCGTGGTACCTCGTCGAGCGTGAAGGTACGGTCGATGTGGATGCTCACGTCACCGGCGACGCACAGGTCGGCCAGCGGCTCGAAGTAACGGGGGCCCTGCTTGACGGCGAGCACCCCGAGCCGGCGGCGGGTGAGTCGCCCGGCGGCGGCGCCGATCGTGAGCACACGCAGCAGTGCCCGGACGGATCCTCCTACGCACCGGTACCGGCCGCCCGGAGCTAGCGCCCGCCGATAGTCGAACACCGACCGGTGAGCGACGAGATCCAAGATGAGGTCGTACGGCTCGTGATCGCGGGTGAAGTCCTCGCGGCGGTAGTCGATCACCTCGTCGGCACCGAGCGCTTTCATGAACTCGAGCTTGCCGCCGTTGTCGACACCGGTCACGTGAGCACCGAGGCGCTTGGCCAGCTGGATGGCGAAGGAGCCCGACCCTCCACCACCACCGTTGATCAACGCCCGACGCCCGGTCGCGGCGCCCACCGTGCCCTGCACAGCGATCGCGCCGGCCTGCGGAATCGTCGATGCCTCGGCAAACGTCAACCCGCCGGGCTTGGGGGCGAGTGACGCAACGGAGGCGACGGCGTACTGGGCGAAGCCGCCCATGAGCTGGAGATTGTCGCCGTAGACCTCGTCACCTGGCTGGAACCGAGTGACGCCGGCGCCGACGGCCTCGACCCAGCCGGCGATGTCCGAGCCGAGCGTCGGGCGTCTCGGCGCGCGCAATCCACCGAGCCGCGCGTAGAACGGCGATCCACGAAGGGACTCCCAGTCGCTGAGATTGACCGACGTCGCCGCGACCTTCACCAGCACCTGTCCAGCGGCGGGCGATGGCATCGTGACGTCCTCGACCCGCAATTCGTCGGGCCGCCCGTATCTCTCGTAGATGACAGCCTTCATGTCCCCTCCACCGCGGCCATGGATCGATCGTGTCATCTCTGCCAGGACATGTCCGAGCTCGGACGCGCATTCGTCCGGGGCAACCGCCGGTTGGACCATGCCGGCGTCCACCAGTTCGCGTCGCCCAGCAGCTTCATCAGGGCCGGTACGAGAATCAGCCGAACGACCGTTGCGTCGACCAGGACCGCGGTGGCCAGGCCCAGGCCGAACATCTTGGCCGTCGGGTCGTCGGTAAGGGAGAAGCTGACGAAGACCGTGATCATGATCAGCGCTGCCGACGTGATCACGCGGCCGGTGGTGGTGATGCCGTGGATGGTCGAGGCGGTGTTGTCATGGGTACGCACGTACTCCTCGCGGATCCGGGTGAGGAGGAAGACTTCGTAGTCCATCGAGAGCCCGAACACCACGGCGAACATGAACATCGGGATGAACGGGAGGATCGGAATGGTCGACTCCAGCCCGATCAGGTCCGCGGCCCAGCCCCACTGGAAGATCATCACGATGACGCCGAAGGAAGCGCCGATGCTGAGCAGGTTCATCAGCGCGGCCTTCAGCGGTACGACGACCGACCGGAAGACCACGGTCAGCAGCACGACGGACAAGAGGATCACGGCGCCGATGAACCACGGCAGCCGATCGTTGACCCGCGCCCCCACATCCGCGAGGGTCGCCGTCTGACCACCGACATGAGCCTTCGCCGGACTGTTCCGCAGTACCGAAGGAAAGACCTCCGCGCGCAGCCGCTTGACGGTCGTCATCGTGGCATCGTCCTGCGGTCCGGTCGTCGGTACGGCGATCAGCGTCGCGACACCGGCCGCGGTGTTCACCGCAGGTGGTGCGACCGACGCGATGCCCTGATCGGCGCGGACGGCGTCGAACAGCGGCTGTACGACGCCCGGATCGCGCGAGACGTCGACGGCGATCACCAGCGGACCGTTGCTACCGGCACCGAATCCCGCGGCGACCAGGTCGTAGGCCCGGCGTTCGGTGCGTTGCACGGGAAGTGCGCCGTCATCGGGTGTACCGACGCGGAGTGCGAGCACGGGTGCGGCCAGCGCCAGCAGCAGCACGGTGGCGCTGACGGCGTACGCGGTGGCGTGCTTGGACACGTGTCCCGCCCACCGCTGCCACCCCGAACCAGGAGACGACTGCACCCGCCGTACCCGAAGGCGGTTGATCCAGTGCCCGGCCAGACCCAGGAACGCGGGCAGCAAGGTGATCGAAGCGAGCACCATGGTCAGCACGATCAGCGAGACCGCGATCCCGCCCGCGGTGATGAACGGTACGCCGGCCACCACCAGCCCGAGAATCGCGATCACGACCGTGCCGCCGGCGAAGAGCACAGCCTGTCCGGCCGTCGCGACCGCACTCCCGACCGACTCCGCGACCGACATCCCCCGGGCCAGGTACTCCCGGTGCCGCGTGACGATGATCAGCGCGTAGTCGATACCCACGCCGAGCCCGATCATGCTGCCGAGCACGGGCGCCCAACTGGGCAGGTCGACGAGATACGTGACCAAGGACAGCGAACTGATCGCGAGCGCGAGCCCGAACACCGCCATCCCGATCGGCAGACCCATCGCGATGATCGACCCGAACGCGAGCAGCAGGATCACCATCGCGGCGATCAACCCGACCGCCTCACCGAGACCGGCCTGGCCTTGCTCGAACGCATAGAAGAGATCCCCGCCCAGCTCGATCCGCAGCGGCGAGTCCACCGCCGCCAGGGTCTTGAGCTGCTCGAGGTCGCTCGGCTCGAGCTTCTCGAGTACCGGGTACTGCAGCCGGATGAGCCCGACGCGACCGTCCGGCGAAATGACGGGATCGCCGGCCCTCAGCACGTGCGGCAACGACGCGGCCGCCGACTGAATCCGTAGCAGAGCGGTCCGCAGGTCAGGCGAGTTGAGCGTCGATGTCGAGTCGCGCGGAGTCATGACCACCTGCGCCGTGAGCCCGGCCTGATCCGCTCCCGCGGCCGACAGCAGGTCGGTGGCGGCCTGCGAATCCACGCCGGGCGCCCCGAACGACTCCTCGAGTTTCTTGCCGAAGGCGCCGGATGCCGCGATCACGAGCGCGGCGACAACCAGCCACGCCCCGATCACCACCCAGGGGCGACGTGCGGCGTACCGGCCCAGTCTGTACAGATGCGACCTCATCATGGATCCCTTCGGCGAGAGTTGGGTTCAGCGTGCGGCCGGACAGGCGGCCGCCACCTCGGGCGATGGGCCGGACTTCCGTCGGCCGAACAGCCAGGTCGCGTCCCGTACTTTGAGCCGATCCGCTCGGCGCCTGGAGTCCTTACGCTGTGGGCATGCTGAGAAACGCCGTCCGCTCGCTGCTGGCCGAGCCGCGAGCGCCCGAGCCACCCAGGCGGGTGTGGCGCGACTGGGTGCTCGTCGGCGGCCTGCTGCTGGCGGTCGTTCTCGAAGGCGTGTTCCGCGAGGACGTCGTGTGGAGACCTGCCGCGATCGTGATCGCCGTCGTCGTCGCGTGCGCTCTGCTGTGGCGTCGTACCCGTCCGTTGACGGTGGTGGCCGCTGTGTTCGGCGTCCTGATCGTGATCAACCTCGTCACCCTGGCCACCGGGAACGCGACCTTCGGGCTCTACTCGATGATCTGCGTGGTGCTGCTGCCGTACTCACTGGCTCGCTGGGGATCCGGCCGCGAGATCCTCATCGGGCTGGTGTTCATCGTGGTGGCGCTGGTGCTGGGAATCGCCAGCGACTTCACCGGATACGCCGAAGCGGCGTTCGGAAGCATGTTCCTGCTCTTCCCCGCGACACTCGGGCTCGCGGTCCGCTATCGGTGGACGGCCCGGAACCGCGAGTTGGGCCAGGTGCGACTCCGCGAGCGCGAACTGTTGGCCCGGGAGTTGCACGACACGGTCGCTCATCATGTGTCGGCGATCGTCATCCGAGCCCAGGCCGGCCGAGCCGTCGCGGCCACCCGCCCGGAAGCAGCGGTCGACGCGCTCGCCGTCATCGAGGCGGAGGGGACGCGGACTCTGGCCGAGATGCGGGCGATGGTCGGCGTCCTGCGCGATGACGGTACGGCGGCACTCGTCCCACAGCCGGGAGTGGGCGACCTGGAGCGGCTCGCCCGGAGCGTCGGGGACCGGCCGCGGGTCGAGGTCGAGATGTCGGGCGACCTCGGCGACCTCGGGCCGGCGGTCGGCGCGGCGATCTATCGCATCGCGCAGGAGTCGATCACGAACGCCGTACGGCATGCCCGGCAGGCAACCCGCATCGACGTCCGGCTGACGTCGTACGACGACTCGGTCCGGCTGACCGTCCGCGACGACGGGGAAGCGACCTCGAGGAACCCCGGAGGTTATGGCCTGGTGGGGATGGCCGAGCGCGCGACGCTGCTCGGCGGCACGCTCGCCGCGGGTCCTGATCCGGACCGGGGCTGGTCCGTCGACGTGGTGCTGCCCCGAACGGCGGGCGGCCGATGACGATCCGGGTACTCGTCGCCGACGATCAGGATCTCGTCCGGACCGGCCTCGCGATGATCCTCGATGCCCAGCCTGGTATCGAGGTGGTCGCTCAGGCGGCCGACGGTTCGGAAGCAGTCGAGTTCGCTCGCCGGCTGCGGCCCGACGTGTGCCTGCTCGACATCAGGATGCCCGGCCTGGACGGGATCGCGGCGACCCGCGAACTGGCCGGACCCGGCGTCGCTGACCCGCTGCCGATCGTGGTGATCACCACCTTCGATCTCGACGAGTACGTGTACGGCGCTCTGAAGGCCGGAGCGCGTGGATTCCTGCTCAAGGACGCCGGGCCGGACCTTCTGGTGCAGGCGATCCACGCCGCCGCCAACGGAGACGCACTGATCGCCCCGCGGATCACCGCCCGCCTGCTGGCCGCGTTCTCCGAGCCACCGACCGGCCGCTCGGCAGTCCAACCGGTCGAGCCGCTGACCGCCCGCGAGGAACAGGTCCTGCTCGCGACAGCCGCTGGTCGCACCAACGCCGAGATAGCAACCGAACTACACATCAGCCTCAGCACCGTGAAGACCCACCTGACCGCAGTAATGAGCAAGATCAACGCCCGAAACCGAGTCGAAATAGCCATCTGGGCCTACGAAACCGGCCGCATCAAGCCGTAGGTAAGAGATGGTTGCTTCGTGCTCGGAGGGATGTGGCTCAGCGAGAGTTGCTAGGGCTGGCGGGGCGGCGATTGTGGAGGCTGCCGGCCGGGAGAAGTGTGGACGCCGGATGCGGGTTTCACCACTGAGATCGGTACGGCGATCGAGCCGGACAACCCTGCGGCGGGTCTGGTACCAACTGCGGGACGCGGTCATGTCGGGGGAGATACGCCTTCACGGTCTGTGACACTCGTGTGTGACCTTGCTCCTACGGCTCGGCGAACCGCCGCACATCGACGCCAGAGCCGGCGAGAGGCAGCAGTTGGCGTGCGCAGGTGAGCTGTGGAGTGCCGACGTGCGTCGGTCACGGGCACGCGGTAGCGCGCAGCAGGCTGGCGCGAGCCCAGCAGACCGCGAGCGCCAGCTCGCAGATTGCCGGCGTTAGCTGAAGGGGGGTGGGAGCTCGCGGAGTGGACGCGGTGAGGAGCGATGCGACGAAGGTAGCGGCCGGGTAGCGTGCATGGGAAAGAAAAATCCCTCCCCGGTGCCCGGAGAGGGTGGTGGTGGTCAGGGGCGGTCTCGAACCGCCGACCTTCCGCTTTTCAGGCGCGTACATAACCGCAGGTCAGAGGCCATGTACGCGCCTTTCGTGCGCTCCACATGCAACATCAGTCGATCTTGATCGTACGGGGGAGCCGGGCCGCCGATCCCTTCTCGGCGATCTCGCTCAGCGCCTTGGCGACCTCACGGTCACGCCCGTCGACGGCGTGGATATACCGCTGTGCAGCCACCGCTGTGGAGTGGCCGGCGCGCTTCATCAGGTCGACGGTGCTTGCTCCCGATGCCGCCGCGAGGCTCTGGCCGGTGTGACGAAGGTCGTGGAAGGTCAGCGTCAGCCCGACCTTCTTCCGGGCACGGACGAACGCCTGATAGATCGCGTTGCCGCGCATCCGCTGACCGTCACGACCGATGAAGAAGAACTCCGGTCCGGCGAACTCCTCGGCGTGCGCGGTCAATAACGGCCAGACATGGGGAGGTACAGAGACTTCCCGCTTGCCCGCCTGAGTCTTCGGGTCCTTCTCAAACTTCCGCGACGATTCGAGCAGCTCGACCCAGTTCTTCCGAACCCAAACCTCTTTGTTCTCCGTGTCGATATCGGCGGTTCGCAGAGCGCAGACCTCGCCACGTCGCAGCGTGCACCAGGCAGCCACCGCGACCGCAGCGCGATACCGAGGAGTGATCGCGTCAATGAGCTGGCCTACCTGATCCGGCGTAGCGATAGGACGCTCAGATGCTTTGTCTGCGCCGGCACCCGGGATCTGGCATGGGTTCTTGACGATCGCCTCGTCCCGCACCGCGGCATTCATCACGGCTCGCAGGAACCGATATGACTGCGCGATCGAGGTCTTGCCACCGGTACCGCGACGAGCCTTCGAGTACCACTTGCGTACGACGGGTGGCGTGATGCTCCGCAACGGCAGGTCCAGGAGATCCACCATGTGTAGGCGCATGTTCCGGCGACAGGTCTCCTCCCAGCGCTCGCCGACCTCTTCGTTCTCGGTCAGATAGGCATCGGCGTACTCCCGAAACGGGACCTTCCCCAGCTCCTCATCTTGCCAAGCGCCGCTGCTGAGGTCAGCCTCCACCTTGAGGAGCCAGCGGTCAGCATCGCGCTCTGTCCTGAACGGTGCGGGAGCCGGTTGCCGAATGCCGTTCCGTCCGATATAGGACGCCTGGAACTTGCCGGACGGAAGCTTGCGGACACTGCCGAACGTACGGCGCGGCTTCTTGTTCTTCTCATCCTTGGTCATCAGGCGACCACCCTGCCGCCGCTCCATCGCAGCTCGATCGGGTCGACTGTCTGCTCTTCGATGTATGCCGTCAGCACGTCCTCAGGGATGCGCACGTGACGACCTACGCGAACGAAGTGGATACGTCGTTCCTCGATCAGTCGGCGCGGAAATCGCTCGGTGGTGCCCAGCACTGCGGCAGCTTGGGCGATCGTAAGTAGCTTCCTCACTCCGTTGCTCCCCGTCTATGCCGCCGAGCTGGCGGCCAGTTGGTCGGTTGCCGAATTGGGTTTGTCAGGTGGTGATGTGCCGTCGCGGGCGCGTTGTTTGGCTGCCTCGTACTGCTCGCGCCAGCGGATGCGTTTGGTGACGCTGTAGGCCAGGACTTCCTTCTGAGTGGGTGCGTCCTCGTCGCCGGGGCGGACGGGTGTCCAGATGAACCGCGGTTGTTCGTCGTCGCTGGTGGTCTGGGCGACGGACAGCGCGGTTTGGTCGTCCATCTCGACGCCGGCGGCGGCCAGGGTTTGCCGGATGACTTCGGCCCGGTCGGCGCGGTGATCGGTCAGGGTCTTGCCGGTCCACTGGCGGGAGACCAGGACGCGACGTCCACCAAGACCGAGGTGTTCACGGTCGTGAGCTTTGCTGTCGCACTCGCCGGGGACGAGGCTGCCGGTCGCGTCCTTCGGGGTGACCCCGTACAGGAGCCAGTTCGCGCAGGCCGGCGAGCAGGGCAGCACCTTGACGTGCTCGTGAAGCCGGTTCAGGTGGTCGAGCTGGGCCGGGTGCAGGTCGGCGCGGTCGTCGCCATAGGTCTCGCCGATCGCCTTGCCGAGGTACTTGGTCAGGTAGCCGATTGCCTTGCCGACCTTGGCGTCTGAGTCCGCGACGATGCCCTTGTAGTCGACCTGTTCACCGAACCTGACGACGTGCGCGGGGCGCGATCCGGGGTCGGCGGCGAGGTCGTCTAGTGCGTCGTCCCAGGTGGGCAGCAGCGCGCCTGTGGTGGGGTCGAGGAAGCGTTCAACGCCGTCGTCCCAGACAGGGAGGTCAGCGCCGGTCTGAGAGCTGTACAGGGGCGTCTCATGATCTGGCCACCACACCTGGTGGTACGTCGCGGCGGCGACCTGCCGGACGAGCTCACGTGGCACGGTGCCCCGGACTGCCATATGCAGATGCGGGGCGAGGCGCTTCTGTGGCTCGACCACGGCGAAGTACTGCGCCTTGTACCCGGCGCAGCGACGCAGGTTCTGAACGAATCGGTCAACGCCCTTGGAGAAGTGCAGCGCGTCGAGCGCGGCGCGGCGGTAGTCGTAGGTCGACGGGTCGACCGGTGTCGACAGCACGGGCGAGGTCGGGCTGTGGTCGACGCCGCACGAGCACGGCACGAGCTTGCCCTTGACCCGGTACGGGAGACGGTGCGTCGCGCCGTACGATTCGAGCGTGAGCGTGATGAACATCGACGGGCGGTAGGTCTTGCCGTTGGGTGCGCGGAACGTCGTACCGACCGTGCGCTTGTCCATCGGGACCCGTGGCAGGTCCGGCGCGTCCTGACGTCGACGGGTGGACCGGACGCGGCGCGTGGGTTCTTCGTCGGTGCCGGCGTCCTCGGGTTCGGCTTGGTCCTCGTCCTCGAGCTGGTCAGTGTCGGCGGGGAGTTCGAGTTCGGTGTCTCGGTGCCAGCCTTCGCGGCACTGCTGCATCCGCAGTCGCCGGTTCGCCTCAGCACACGGAGGGCACTTGCTGATCAGCGTCGATCCGCAGGAGACGCCGACGATGCGCTCAGTCCCGGTCTCGGTGTCGACAACCCGGTTCAGGATCGGCCGGACGCAGACGCCGTTGGTGATCGCGAGGTCTTGTACAACGTCCAGCGGGAAGCGGTCCAGCGTGATCCTGCCGTGCGTTGCGGTGTTGGTCATCTGGACTACCTCCCTACTGGTTCAGATCCGGCGTCGCGCGCTCGGATCGTTCGTGTTTGCTGGGGATTCGGGCTGTGAGGTAGCAGCGGACGCCGGCGGCTCCTTGATTGGTGTGGAGCAGGCCGGAGCCGTCGAGTTGGAACACGACGGCAAGCACCTGAACCATGACCTCGATCTCTTCCGGGTCCCCGGACAACCGCATCTGCACGGTCATCAGGCCGCGGACCGCTCGGTGTCGGCGTCGCGCGGGAGCGGCAGGGGTTTGGTGGGGTCGAGCGCGTTGGGTCCGGGCGTCCATTCGGCTCGACAGGCGGCGGGCAGCGGCCAGGGTGCGATCCGTGCCCAGTACGCCGAGAGTCCGGCGAGCTTGGTTGTGATGGCGTCCCGGTCCGTGTCGGTGGTGCCACCCCAGACGCCTTGTTCGTCGTTGAGCAGCGCGGATGCGAGGCAGGATCGGCGGACCGGGCAACTCGCGCAGACGGTCTGCGCGGCGTCGGTCTGTTCCTTGACGGTGGGTTCCTCGTTGCAGAACGCGGGATCGGTGCTGCCGAGGCAGGCAGCTCGGTCACGCCAACCCCGGACGATCCATTGGTTGACGGTGACCCGCATCGGAAGCGGTAGTTGCGGCGTGAGTGGCAGTGCGAGTTGGCCGGCGACCTGAACCTTGGCGTTCATGCGGCTTCACCGCTCTCGACCACTTCACCGTCAACCGTGTTCGGGTTGATCAGGGTCACGTCCTGGCGACTGGCCTCGATCGCGCCGTGTGGCGTGAACCGGGTTGCCATGTCCCGGATCGCGTCGTCACTCATGTAGGCAGCCCGGACCCGTCCAGGCTCCCGCTTGCCCTCCTGGAGGACGTAGGCGACGCCAGGCAGCGACTCGGGGATCCGGTCGCACTCGGCTCCGAGATCCCGCGCGCCCTCGCCGAGCGCCATTTCGACCTGCAGCTCGTTGTCGAGGCGCATAGCGATCTTGGTCGAGAACAGCTCGCGCCAGGTGACCACGTCCTTGGTGACCAGTAACGAGGTTGCGAACACTGAGAAGCCAGGAGCGCGGCCCTTGCCGAGCAGTCGACCGAGGGCTACATCGATCCGGGCGGACAGCTGACGACCCTTCGTACCCGGCAGCAACACGGTGAGCTGCATCAGCTCGTCAATGACGATCAGCACGAACGGGGTTTCCCGCGACGCGGTGAACTTGCGGACCTTGCCCCGCAGCAGCTTCGTGCGGTCGTCGAGGTAATCCGCGTCCTCTTCCAGCATCTCGGCCATGGCCTCGTAGTCGTCGGCCTCGTACCGCTCGAACAGCTCGCGGCCGAACTCCAGCTCCATCCCGCCCTTGGGGTCGATGCCGTGCACGACGACCAGGCCGGCCTTGATGTACGGCGCGAGCGCCCAGAGGAGCGACCAGAGCACTGAGGACTTTCCGGCACCGGAGACGCCGCAGACGAAGATGTGCCGATCCACGACCTTCAGCCGCCACGGCGTACCGTCCTCGCAGTACCCGAGCACCAGGCCGTCCAGGTCCCTCACGTTCAGACGCGCCGGGTGCAGCATCGGGGCGATGGTCTTGCGCAGCGAGTCGGCAGTGAAGAAATCCACCCACACCTGACCCGGTTCCAGCTCCCGTACCGCAACTCGCCGAGCCTTTGCGGCGTGCCGCAGATCCGGGATTGCCTCCATAACCTGATCGGTTCGCACACCGAGCGGCAGGTCGAGCAGTACCGAGTCGATACAGCCGGTCGACCGGACCTTGAGGATGCGCGGACGGAGAATCCATCCGGTCATCTCGTCGGTCACCGACAGCCCCAGGCGGCCCATCCAGAACCACCAGCGCGGCGCGTACCGAAACCAGCGGCGGTACCAGGCCTTCACCCGGTAGACGACGTGGATATAGAACGACGTCCGCCACGCCAGCGCCCACACCGTGAGGACCGCGACTAGGACGCCGGCACCGATCAGCGGTCGAGTCCAGCCTTGTGTTACGCCGTAGACGGCCAGTGCCGGAGTCCCGAATAGCGGCAGCATCACGCCGGGGTGACGGAGCTGCGATGCGACCATGCGCCCGAACGGGAAGTCGCCCGCGGCTTTCCTGCCTGTCCTGATCTTGCCCATGGTTCTACTTGCCTCCTCTCTCGTGCTTGGCGAACCGACGCTCCACGACCAGCAGATGACTCCAGGCCTGTTCAAGGGCGGTCATCGCGCCAATCGCTCCGCTGTTCGCGTCCGGGTCCGGCACACTTGCCAGCACCCGCGTTGTCTTCTGCAGTTGGCTCCTGGCGTCGTCCAGCTCGTTCATCAAGCCGCGCAGCTTCGCCATGGCGTCGAGGTCGTTTGTCACGTCCAAGGCGCGGGCCCACTGGTCCAGGAACCGGCACCTGCCAGCAATCGCCATGACTGATCAGCCCCTCTCGTGAACGGCGAACCCGCGCAGCGCCTGGTCGACAGCAACGACCGTCAGATCCAGGCGTCCAAGCGCCGTCGCCAGCGAGCCCCGTACGTCATCCTTGGGGGCCTTGGACAACGACCGCGCCACCGTTCGAACCCTGTCCTGCGCGTCCAGCAACCGGCCCATGAGCTTGTGCAGCTCGCCCGATGCGTCTTCGTCGTTCCGCACGCCAAGCGCATCGGCCCAGCCGTCTAGGTCTCTGCGCGTTGCGAACAGCCCAGCCATCACTTCTCTCCTCTCAGATGGAGCTCGAACTTCCGAGCCACAACGGCTACCTCCGACCAGAGGTTGACGGCCTCCTGTACGGCCTGCCGGGTAGCGACTCGAAGGTCACCGTCAGGGCACCGCCGCAACGACTGGTCGATCCACAGCACGCGAGCCGCTGAATCGACCAGCCGTTGCCTCAGCGGCTGGATCTCGGCAAGGGCTTGGGTGTCATTGCCAGCGCCGAGGACGCGAGCCCAACGGTCGAGTTCCTTCGTTCGGCCGGCCACGTCACAACCCCCGCTCGTGCAACAGAAAGTCGCGCTTGACCCAGAACAGGCCCTCCTGCACGAAATCGAGCCGGTCGACCACGAGGGCCGCGAGACCCCGAACGTCTAGCCCGCGCAGCCGGTCGCACACGGCCGAGTAGTCCTCGCGTTCTGTTTGCACCGCGTGCTCCACCCGGACGAGCTGCACGAACGCCGCGTCGTCGTCTCCCACGCCGAGAGCAGTCGCCCACGCGTCCAGGTCTCGGCGCTGCATCAGAGCCAGCCCTCAGCGCGCAGAATCCGGCTGCCGGGACGGTCGACCATGTCGAAGTCGTCCTCGTCGTCCGACTCGTCTCCGAAGTCGTCGTCGAGAGGGTTGTCTTCGACAGTTGGGTCATCGTGACGCTCCCACGCCGTACCCGCGACCACGACCGGAACGAATGGCACCGGCTCGTCAAGCAGTTGCTCAAGGCACCGGTCGTGGTCGTGCTCATTCCACTCGATCGAACCGAACACGTCCACGAACGCGCACGGTTCGCCGTTCGGGAGTACACCCAGTGCCCCGGCAAGGTCGCAGCGAGCCCGCTCGGTCAGGGCATCGAGTGCGTCCAGCACCGACAGGTCATGGACGTACAGCCCAATGCGCCCGACCTTCAGCACCACCCACGGGGTACCGCCGCCGCCTTTGGTGAACAGGTCATGCCCCAGCGCCGTATCCGGCTCAACGTGCGCGTCGACGGTCATCGACAGCTCCCCGCGGACTGCCACGATCAGGCCGCCTTGCCGCTCGCAGCAGGCCGGGACTGACCCGGCATGTTCTTCGGTGCCGTGACCGCCGTCGCCCGGAAGGACCAGCCCTGACGAGCGCGGCATCGGTGACCCCTGCCGTCCTCCGGGCCCGTGCACGAGCGGGTGTCCACCCAGGGTGCCGCCGTCAGGCCTTCGAGGTGGATCGGCGTGAACGGCAGCCCCGGCAGGGACTCCGGAAGTACGGGCTGAACGTCGGCCAGGAGGCGCACGACGAACGTCCGGTCGTTCTTCTTGGTGTCGGGGTCGGGGTCCATGACCTCGACCTTCCAGACCAGGGTCTCGGACTCCTTGTCCCGAGCCTGCACCGGGCGATCCTTGGTCGACCGCTCGAAGTCGAGTTCCGGTTCGACCGGACCCACGGCGTACAGGCCGTACGGGAAGGCGAGCCCGAACTGAACCATCACTCGGCGCGGCATACCCATAGCAAGTCCTCCATTACACTCTGACTTGTACCAACCTTTGGTACATCACCAACCATAGGGACGCATTATGGACAGGTCAAGAGGAATGGCACCATTTGTTGGGACAACTTCGAGAGGAGGCGGTATGGCCCAGTCGGACCCCCTGTATCAGCGCATCGCGAGCGACCTTCGCGACCAGATCCGCACGGGCGCGATCAAGGCCGGCGACCGCCTGCCGACCGAGGTCGAGCTGCGCGAGCAGTACGACGTGTCGCGGAACACCGTCCGGCTTGCGCTCGGCGTGCTTCAGAACGAGGGCATGATCAGCAGCACGCAGGGCAAGGGCACTGTCGTTCGCGAGCAGGTCATGCTCACCTATCACGCGGCGTGGGCAGAGAGCCGCGACCGGCACGCGAGCGACCAGACGGACGCTTTCTACGCCGAGATGCGGGACCAGGGCCGCAAGGGTGAGTACCGGGACTTCGAGATGCGCATCAAGCCCGCGACCCCCGAATTGGCGGCGCGCTTGCGCGTCGACGAGGGCGACTCGCTCGTTTCCCGCGCAATCTCCCGCTTCGTCGACGGGCAGCCGTTCAGCCTGCAGGACAGCTACTACCCGATGGACATCTCGCAGGAGTGTGGGCTACTCACTCCCCACGATGTGCCTGGTGGTGTCATCCGCGCCCTGGCTGCGAAGGGGCACACAGAAATTGGGTACGTCGACGAGCTGACAACCCGCATGCCGCGACCTGACGAGGCTCGGAAGCTCGGGCTCAGCCAGGGCACGCCAGTGCTGGTCTACGTTCGTACGACGTACAGCGACAAGCGACCGCTTCGCCTGACGCTCACGATCTTTGCCGGCGACCGTAACCGAGTCGTCTACGAGCTGGGCGACCTGACCGCGTACGCCGAGAACGGAGGCGCGTCGTGATCGTCGAGCAGGCCACGATCGAGGACTTGCCCGTCATCTTGGCGATGCGGACCGAGGCCAGCCAGTGGCTCGCCAAGCGCGGCATTGATCAATGGGCCGTTGCGTGGCCGAACCCCGAGGCGCAGTCCGAGCGCATCCTGTCGAGCATCCGTGCCGGTGAGACATGGATGATCCGCACGGACAACGGCGACACTGCCGCCACGGTTGCGCTTGACTCGTTCTCCGACCCCCAGCTGTGGACGCCGGAGGAGCAGGCCGAACCCGCCATGTACCTGCACCGGCTCATTGTTCGACGCAGGTACGCCGGTCTCGGTGACGACGTGATCGACTGGGCATGCGAGCGCGCCGGCCAACTCGGAAACCGCTGGGTCCGCATCGACGTTTGGACCGACAACATCGGCCTCCACCGCTACTACGAGAACCGCGGCTTCAAACATGTCCGCACGCTCGACTTAGCGCACTACCCGTCGGGGGCACTGTTCCAGCGTCCGGCCACTGACTGGCGAGACCGCAAAATGTCTGAAGTCCTCGCCGAGAAGCCGCAGACCCTGCCGACCAAGAACAGCCGCTTCGAGCCCTTCGAGCGGGCACTCTGGCCGGTCCTCAATGAGCAGACCATCTAGGGCCCGTACGGCACCGCTGATCAGTCGAGACCGAGGGTCCGTAGGGCGTCTTCGGGAGCGCCTTGCAGCAGCTCGCGCAGGTTCATCTTGAGCGCGCCGCAGAGGGCTATGGCGTCTGCCAGCGTCACCCGCCGCGTCCCGTTCTCCAGCGATCCAACGACCGAGCGAGTCCAGTCCAGTTCGTCCGCCAGGTCTTCCTGCCGCATCCGGTGACGGGCCCGAGCGGCGCGGACGTTGCCAGCAATGAGCTTGTCTAGTTCGTCCGGCGTCATGCGCAGATCTTCCCGCGCCGCTCAGCCCGACGTCACGCGGAGAAACGCGGCAGAATGCCGTGATTAGCGGCCTAGGGCCTCTAGTAGCGACGTGGCGCTACTATCTCAGTTGTGGCACCTGAAAATCAGTCACACCCGAACCATCTTCTGACCGCCGCACGTATGCGCACGGTGTCACGCATCGCGCCCGGACGACCGATGGGTCGCGCTGAACTTGCCCAACGGGTGGCCGAACTCTTATATGCGGTCAACACCAAGCGTTACCCGATCACAGGTCACTACATCGCCAAGCTAGAGCGCGGGGTGGTGCGGTGGCCATGCGAGGAGTACCGAGCAGCTCTCTGCCTGATTCTCGGTGCGAGCATCGACGCTGACCTGGGATTCCACCCCCCAAGAAGCCGCCGAACATCAGTCGACCACTGAGCCGGAGCGCGGGACCGGCTTGTACTTCCGACTCACCAGAAAGCGTTAAGCGGGCGAGCGGCGCACATCGATCCCTAATCCATCCGTCAAGGCGACGGCGTCTCCTGGGCATCCTCCTGTGCCGGGGGCGACGGATCTGTTTTGGGAATGCTCCTACGCCACTTCCAAATTCGCCAGGCGCCCAACAATATTGCGAACAGAACAAGCCATAGGAGGCAAAGTTCCCAGCCTGCATCGGGATTGGGTGCATCGTCATCTCGCTTGATCGTCGGATGCGGCCAATGGCTAAGAAGGCGGTGTGCCTCGTCGCCGGACCCTACGACCATGTCTAGCGGTCGACCGAGTATCAGCACCGCGCAGAAGGCGGCAGCTGCCGCGAGGCCGCATGCTCGTCGTCTATCTGGCCAGGTGGAGCTTTTCGGCAGGGTTCCATAAGCAAGGAGAACCACTAACAAAATAAGGCCGATCAGCGTGGAACCCCAATCGAATGGGCCGGGTATGGTGAAGGACGCAAGGACGCCGGCGATAACTACCCCTATGATCGCGGCATCATGTTCAGGCTTCCCCGACTGTGGTTCTTCGTGAGTGCTCATCCATCAAAAATCGCAAGTCCCGGTTGCCTTGGCAAGGCGTCGCCAGGCCATTCGCAGAATATCGCCGGCATGAATCCGCATGGGATCTCCACGCCGGGAGGATGACGGACTCCGGTGATGTGAGCTGCGCTGCCATTGCGAGCTGCGGGGCACCTAACCAAGCGCTTGCGCTAACGGCCGCCGACATATGTCAATCACGCGTCGGCTCCCCGGTTGCCCGGAATATCTTGACGGGCCTCGATCCGGGCGTCTGGCCGTCCAGATCACCTGGCGGACGAGTGTCGCGCATCAGTCGACGGAGGACACCTGGTCGTCGCGCCTCTCTGCCGGATTGACCTCTTAAGAATCAAGGGCGCGCCCGCTGGGCGCGCCGCCCGGGTGGGTCGCGCCCATGCGCCCTCCGGCCGAACCACGCCCCACCCGGGCGGCGCAGCGGGCGCGCATTGACCAGATGCCTCCGGCGGGGGCCTCACGACTCCGGGATGACGGGTCCGGCAGGGCCGCGCAGGTTGTTGATGGTCGGGGTGCGTCTTCCCGCCTGCCGCTCAGCCCAGTCAGGACCTATCAGGAGCCACCAGAGGGGCCAAGATCGTTCGTCCGGTAGGGCGCTCCATCTTGGCCCCTCTGGCGTCTCCTGATCGCGCTACGCGTGGGCTGAACGGCAGACGGGAAGACGCAGAAGGCTAAACCGATGTGCGGGTGGTGCCATCAAGTGCACAATCTGTGGCATGGCTGCATCGATCGTTCAGGGTGGCCAGCGCCAAGGCCCTGATAGAAATCCGGACACGCTCCCAACTCCACAAGACCTCACGGGCCCGTGTCCTCGCTGCGGGCGCGTCTCCAATTTCCAGCACGAAGACAATAAGTTGCTGGTGGCTGGCGATCTGGTCGCGGGCACCGCTCAGGTGCTGGAGTCGAGCCACGTGCTGAGGTGCAAGGGCTGCATGGAGGGTCTAGTCGTCATCATGCGCGATGGCGCGGGAGTGCACTGGTATCCGCCGCCAGGAGCCGGCCTGCTGGACCCTGCTGTGAATGCTGAGGTCGCATCGTGTTTCGACGAGGGCATGCGATGTCTCAGCGTCGGTGCTAACCGTGCTGCGGCCGTGATGTTCAGAAGCGCGCTGCATTGCTTCATCAAGGACAAGGGCAGCGAGCGTGCTCAGAAGGAGCGTCATCTCAAGAACGCTCTGAAGCACATGAAGACGGATGGTGACCTGCATCGGTCGCTGTGGGACTGGGCTGACGAGTTGAATCAGCTCGGTAACGAGGGAGCGCACCCGGAGGACTACGACGACGTCACCGATGCTGAGGCCACGGCGCTGGCTGACTTTGTCCGTCAGCTCGTCAAGCTGGAATACGAGATGGGTGCTCAGCTCGCAAGGGTCCGCAACCGAGATCAGAGCGCCATCGCAGCGGAGAAGGCCGAGACCCCAGCGGCCCCGAAACCAGAGCCTCCGACGCTTTTGCCGTGACTCGGATCTTGCTAACGCGTTTGCTAACAAACGTCGTGGACGGCGATGGACGGCGTGCGGCAACCCCGGCTCGCATCAGGCTCAGGCCATCATGTGGGAAGGGACTTGGTAGACCCCTGTCGACGGTGGCTCAGCAACTTTGAATCTCTCAGATTCGCCTAGAACGGCAGATCGTTGGCACCCGGCTGGTGATCGGTGTCGTCGTCATAGATGCTGAGCACGTTCACAGCCCACTCGCCGTCTTGGTCCGGCTCTTCCTCAAGAAGGATGTGGAGACCCGACCGCGGCTGGCACAGCCAGATGCCCTCACTTGGGTCCAGCTCGCAGAACCAGCGAGTCATCCACTCGTCGCGCTCAATGAGGTCGACCAAATCGACCAGGATCTCTCGATCACCCTCTTTTGCCTGGCCGGAGTTGAGCCAGCCCATCATCACGTCGAGGGAGTCATTGTCCAGCCGCGCCATAGTAGCTATCGCCGTAGAGCGGTGATCGCATCCTCGGCAGTGACTGGCCGGCGATCGCGCTCGTGTCGAGATCGGGCACCGTGCAGATGCTTCTGGTACATGTCGTCGCTGCTGCGGCGCACCGTCGTACCAAGGCTGTCGATCGCCGACTGAAGGATGCTGATGTTCTTCGTGCGGTGGTACACCAACCCGGCGCGCAGCAGATGACGTACAACCTTCAGCAGTGCCTCTCGGGGGAGGTTCCCCACCACATACATCGCTCGGTCGAGTGATTCGGATTCGGCTTCGGTCAGGTCCTTGTCGGTGACATGCATGCGTATCCCCTTCGCATCGGTCACTGAGCTCCAGCGTACGACAGACCTAGGACGGTTTTGATGAGCGGTGAGTCGGGATCGGCGCGTGCAACATCCGTGCAACTACGGACGGTCGTTCAGGGAGATTCGCGGGGACTGGCGGTCGGGCCAGATTGGCCCGATTCACGCTCAAGAAGGGTGGTCAGGGGCGGTCTCGAACCGCCGACCTTCCGCTTTTCAGGCGGACGCTCTACCAGCTGAGCTACCTGACCGGGAGAAAGTTCGGCGGCGGTGTTGTGGACACCGCCGCCTTCTCCTGGCGACCCAGACGGGACTCGAACCCGCGACCTCCGCCGTGACAGGGCGGCACGCTAACCAACTGCGCCACTGGGCCTTGCGACTCGATGATCCTACAGCATCTTCGAGCTAGGTTTTGCACCGGCCTTCGGCCGTATCCCCAACGGGATTCGAACCCGCGTTACCGCCTTGAAAGGGCAGCGTCCTAGGCCACTAGACGATGGGGACTCGGACCCGCGGGAGCCGAAGCTCCAGGGACAGCCGTAAGCATAGAGGACATGTTGTCAGGCTCCAAAACGAGTTCCTGAAGGGGCGCCGTACACAGGAGAGCAGCTCGGCGTACGGCGCCCCGGGCCGGGTGGGACTGACCGGCCCGGACAGCTGATCGCGCGACGTCAGGTGGTCGCGTCAGGGGCGATCAGCTGCGGGTACTGGGCGGAGAAGAGGTTGTAGAAACCCAGTGCGGGCAGGACGAAGCCCTGCGGCCGGGCAGCGTCCGCGAGGCCGGATGCCCAGAGGGCGGACCGCATCCGCTGGTTGGGGGTGCCGTGGTGGCCGGCGGCGGTGAAGCCGCAGTCGCCCAGCTGGTAGAACATCTGGCCGAAGGCCTGGACCCGCTTCCAGTTCATCGCCTCGCCGCGGGCGTGTGTGAGGAAGTACGCACTGAATGCGTCGGCCATCAGCTCGGCCCACCGTGACGACTCCGGCGCCGGCAGATCGGTCCGCATCAGACCGTCCGAGTACTGGATCTGGTGGCCGAACTCGTGCGCCAGGATCGCCTGCGGCGCCACGTCGCTCAGTCCGACCTTCGCGAAGCCCTCCAGTACGCCGTCGCCGAACACGATCCGCCGGTGCGAGGCGCCGTACCCGGGGACGTTCTCGCCGCCCGGCGCCGCGTACGCGTTGAAGGTGAACAGGGGCAGGTCGCCGTATCCGAGGGCCGCGCTGTTCAGCTCACGGGCGACCAGGTCGGCCGAGACGCGCGAGGCGGCCGGGTCCGCGCCGTACAGGACCGTGAACACCCGGTAGTCCCGCTCCGCGTCGAGCATGACCCGCCCGTGCGCCGGCACCAGCTCCACGTCGCTGGACGGGATGTCCCAGAACCCCTTCAGCTTCGCGAACGTCTTGTTCACAGTGTGAGTGAACTCACCTCGTGCGCCGTAGCTGAACGTCCCGCTCTGCGGGAAGTACACGGCGTCCAGCATCGCCATGTCGAACAGCAGCACATGCAGTACGGCGAGACGCTGCTCGAAGGTCCACGCCGCGACGTCGGGCATGATCGCCGCCACGACCGGGGGCGTCGCGCTGGAGCACTCGTACTGCGTCGGGTCGATCGCCGCGAGCAGCGCGTCCCGGACCGGGCTGTCGGGCAGCCCGAGCTCGGCCCGGACGGCCTCTGCCCGCTCTCGCATGGCAGGCAGGTTGTCGACGACCTGCTGGACTTCCGGCGACACGTCCTGCATCGCACCGGTAGCCGAGGCCGGTGCCGCCGTCAGACCGAGTGACAGGCCGACGGCGGCGACCGCCGACCAGATCAAGCTCTTTCTCATGAACACTCCTTGGGGGACCGAGGGAGAAGCGGCATCAGTATTGGCAGCCGCCAGCGGCCGTCACGAGGTCTTGGAGCTGTCAGAATCCGGCATGGCGAGAACCTGTCGCCTGCTGATACACAGAGGCCATGGAGCCGCTCCAGGCGCTGGGTGTCTCAGCACCGGCCGAGACGCTGTACCTCGACCTGCTGCAGAGCCCTGGGACGACAGCGGACGCCCTCACGGCCCGTTACGGCGACATCGAGGCCTGTCTCGCCGAGCTGACCGCACTGGGCCTGGTGGAGCGAGCCGACGGCACACTGGTCGTCCGGCCGCCACGGCTGGCCATGGACGCCGTAGCGGAGCGGCACACCACACGGGCCGCTCTGGCTCGTGAGAGCGCCGACTTGCTCACAGAGCTCTGGAAAACGGCTGCTGGGAAGCAGGACTACCTCGAGGTGCTGCCGACGTACGACGCGGCGCAGTCCGTGCTCAACTCGGTCCAGACGGACGCCCAGGAGCAGGTGCGGGCGATGACCATGGGCAACATCGCGGCCCGCGAGCTACGGATCGTGGAGGGGCTGTTCGACGCGCTGCGACGTGGCGTGCGGTACGACGTCATCTACGGAGCGCACGTCCTGCAGGATGCCAGCGCGCTGCACCTGGTCCAGGAGTGCATCGACGCGGGTGAGCAGGCGCGGGTGTTCCCGCACGTACCGCTCAACATCACCATCGTCGACGACCGGTGGGCCCTGGTCGGTGCGCGGACCGAGGTACGCCGGGGGCCCGAGTTCGTCGCGCTGGTCGTCCACGACTCACCACTGCTCGGCGGTCTGGAGCGGATCTTCGAGGCGCTCTGGCGGATCGCCGTACCGATCACCGGCGGGACCGAGCTGAACGACGTGACGGCCGGCCCGAGCCTGGAGGCGAAGCGGCTGCTGACCTACCTGAGCGCGGGCCTCACCGACGAGTCGATCGCCCGCGAGTTCGGCGTCAGCGAGCGCACCATCGCCCGCCGGATCGGCCGGCTGCAGGAGGCGCTGGGGGCTCAGACCAGGTTCCAGCTCGGCGTTCAGGCGTCCCGTCAGGGCTGGCTCTGACTCACTACGCTGGCAGCGTGATCGAGATGAGCCGGGCGGACTTCGAGGTGCTGGTCGCACAGGCGCTGGACGAGGTGCCGGAGGAGCTGGCGGCGCTGATCGACAACGTGGCCGTCTTCGTCGAGGACGAGCCGCCGGCCAGTGATCCGGACCTGCTCGGGATCTACGAGGGCATCCCGCTGACCGAGCGGGGGCACTACTACGGCGGCGTCCTGCCGGACCGGATCACCATCTACCGGAACCCGACGCTGGCGATCTGCGAGACCTTCGACGACGTCGTCGACGAGGTGAACATCACCGTCGTGCACGAGATCGCGCACCACTTCGGCATCGACGACGCCCGGCTGCACGAACTCGGGTACGGCTGACCGTAGGCCGATCGCGGTCCGGTGGGGTAGCCTCGGGCGGCCGGTTTCGGGGACCGGTCCGCCTAATCTTTTGAACGATCTAGTGAGGCCCTCGCCCGTGAGCGATCAGCACTCGCCTGCCTGGAACCCGGACAGCCGCCCCGTCGACCCGTACGGTGCCCCGCAGGACCACACCGCCCCGCTGCCCCAGTACGGCCCATCGGCGCAGCAGGGCCCGCCACCGCAGTACGGCCAGCCCCCTCAGTACGGACAGCCAGCCCAGCACGGCCAGCCACCCCAGTACGCCGCGCCACCACCGCAGTACGGCACGCAACCGCAGTACGGCGGCCCGCAGTACGACCCGTACGGCCCCAACCAGCAGCCGCCGCCGCCCAAGCGCGGCAAAGGCCCCTGGCTCGCCGCAGCCGCGGCCGCAGCAGTGCTCGCGCTCGTCGGAGTGACCGTCGTCTTTCTGACCCGCGGCGACGACACCGCTTCAGCCGACGCCCCGGTACCGACCGCCACCTACACCGATGGCGTCTCCACCCCCACCGTCAACCCGTCGACCGAGGCCCCGTCCAGCGAGCCCCCGTCCGCCAGCCCGTCCGCCACAGCTCCGAGCACGCCGTCGGTCGCGCCAACGACCCCGGAACGGCGACGCACGCTGAAGGACATCGACAAGGGCATCCTGGTGTACGACGACGTGTACGTCGCCCCCGCCGCCGGCTGGCGCAAGAGCCGCTCGACGACGTACTCCGTCACGCTCGGCGCCACGACCAAGGCCGGCGCCGCCATGGCCGTGGTCAACCCGGCCGGCATCGCCCCGCGCACCGCGGTCGTCGCGGTCGCACAGGCGCTGATCAAGGCCGACCGGCTGAAGGCCGCCAAGATCGGCGCGGTCCGGACCGTCACCCCGGCGAACTCGAACATCGGCGCGCAGGCCACGACGTCCTACTCCGGCCGCTACACCGCGCCGGACGGCACGGTGTTCTCGATGGTCGCCAGATGCACGACGATGACCGGCGTCGAGTCGATCCACAACGTGACGGTCACGCTGTGCGTCGCGGCCCGGAAGGACGCGCAGAAGGCGGTCTTCCGGGACGGCGACCGCATGCTGGTCTCGCTGGCCCGGTCGATCTAGTCGAGCTAGGAGCGGCCGAAGAGGAGTTTCCAGGGCATCAGGGCGGATTCGAGCTGGACCTTCAGGCTCATCTTGGAGACGCCCTCGGTGCGCTCCTCGAAGCGGATCGGGGTCTCGGCGATCTTCAGGCCGCGCTTGACCGTGCGGTAGTTCATCTCGACCTGGAACGAGTACCCGTTGCTCCCGATCGAGGCCACGTCGATCCAGCGCAGGGTGTCGGCCTTCCAGGCCTTGAACCCGGCCGTCGCGTCCTTGACGTGCAGCCGCAGGATCGCGTTCACGTAGAAGTTCGCCCACGCCGACAGCGCGCGCCGGTGCCAGCCCCACTCGGCCGCGGCCGAGCCGCCCGGCACGTACCGGGAGCCGATCACCACGCCGGCGTCGGTGGTGCGCAGCATCTCGACCATGGTCGGGATGACCGAGGCCGGGTGCGACAGGTCCGCGTCCATCTGGATGACGATGTCGGCGCCCTCGTCGAGCGCGCGGGTGATCCCGGCGACGTACGCGCGGCCGAGGCCGTCCTTCGCGGTCCGGTGCAGGACGCCGACCTTCTCCGGCGACTCCTTCGCCAGCTCGTCGGCGACGTCGCCCGTGCCGTCGGGGGAGTTGTCGTCGACGACGAGAAGCTCCAGGCCGGGCAGGTTCAGGTCGGACAGCAGCCCGGCCAGCACGGGCAGGTTCTCCCGCTCGTTGTAGGTCGGTACGACGACCACGATCTTGGCTAGCTCACCCATGACTTTCCTTCGTCGGAGACACCGGACGCTATCGCATCCCCGGCTTAGGGTCGTGCAGGTGATAGCTCTTGGTGTCGATATCGGTACGACGAACCTGAAGGTGTGCCGAGTTCCCGACGGCTCGGTGCGTTCGGTCCGTACGCCGGACGACGCGGAAGCCCTGCAGCACGCCGTGCGGCGGTTGGTCGCGGAGCTGTCGGAGGGACAGCACGTCGATGCTATCGGCATCACCGCGATGGCGGAGACCGGCGTACCGCTCGACCGCGACTACCGGCCGCTGACGCAGCTGATTACGTGGCGTGATCAGCCGGGGGTGGAGCAGGCGCGGCAGCTCGATGCGGCGGACCTGTACGCGCGGACGGGCCTCCGGCGCAGCGCCAAGCTCCCGGTGGTGACCTGGCGGTGGCTGCGCGAGACTGAGCCTGCACTGTTCGCCCGGACTCGCCTGTGGGCCGGTGTGCCCGACCTGGTGCTGGCTGCGCTGACCGGCTCCTATGCGATGCACCTGACACACGCGCAGCGTCTTGGCGTACTGGACCTGCAGAGCCGTCAGTGGGACCCAGGGCTGCTCGAGTGGGGCGGGCTGGACGGGTTGCCGGCTGTGGTCGAGCCGATGGCGGTCGCCGGCACCACTCCGGCCGGTGTGCCGGTCGTTCTGTGCGGTCACGACCATCTGGTCGGCGCGTGGGCGGCCGGGGTGCGAGAGCCGGGGCAGGTGGCGGACTCCCTCGGTACGGCGGAGGCGATCATCACACCGAGCCCGGGACTGGTGCTGAGCGACACACTGCGGCAGCAGGGCATCAGCATGGGGTGGTACGTCGACGGAGTGCATGGCTGTGCCGTGTCGGGGAACGGCGCGGCCGGCGGTCTGGTGGAGCAGCGTCTCGCGGCGCTCGGGCAGTCGTACGCCTGGCTGAACGACGTGCTCAGCCCGGTCGACGGTCCGAGCGAGACCTTCATCGCTCCTTATCCACAAGGCCGCCAGGCGCCGGCGCCGTCCGAGGAGTCGACGTACGACGTGACTCGGCCGGTGGACGATCCGGCTGAAGAGATGCGGGCGCTTGTGGACGCGTTGAGTTTCCATGCGCGGTGGATGACGGAGGAGCAGACACGACTGCTGGGGATTCCTTGGCGGAGCACGGTCGCGTTCGGCGGTCCGGTGCGGCTGGGCGGGTGGATGACGCGCAAGGCGCTGACGTCCGGAGGGCGGTCGTTCGCCGTACTGGAGGACTCGGCGACCGCCGCGGTGGGTGCGGCGTCGATGGCGGCCGAGGTCGTGAGCGGCGTGCCGGCAGACCCCTTGCGGGCAAGGCGGATCGACGTTCGTCCACAGGCTGGCGAGATCTGGGATGGCGCGTTCTGGCATCGATTCCATAAGCTGCTCTCATGAGCCTCGACGCACTGGCATACCCGGACGGAACCTTCGCGATGGTGGCGATGGACCAGCGCGAGAGCCTGCGCACGATGCTCGCCGACCACGGCCGGCCCGACAATGCCGAAGCGATCCGATCCTTCAAGTCCGCCGTCGCCGAACACCTGGGCCCACTGGCGTCCGGCTTCCTGGTGGACCAGGGGTACGACGTCCCGCGCGGGCCCGGCTGGATCCTGGCGGCCGATGCCCTGACGCAGGAGCGCGGCGGCCCGGTCACCGACACCCACCTCGACGAAACGGTCGACCCGGGCAAGGCCCGTGCGGCCGGCGCCGTCGCCCTGAAATTGCTGGTCATCTGGAAACGCGACAACCAACAGACGCGACGCCTGGAGATGGCTGCCGAATTCGTAGGCCGCTGCGCCGCCGCCGGTCTGCTCTCGGTCCTGGAGCCCGTCGCGCAGCCCGCGGAGGACGAGCACGACTTCGACCTGAACGCCGCGATCCTCGAAGCAGCAGCGGCTCTCGGCCCTGTCCGCCCCGACCTCTACAAGGCTCAGGTCCCGAGCCGCGGCACCGGCAACCCGGAAACCGTCCTCGACACCTGCCGGCAACTAACCGACACACTGCAAGTCCCCTGGGTAGTCCTGTCGAACGGCGTAGCCCGCGACGACTTCCCGAGAGCCGTAGAACTCGCCTGCCGCGCCGGCGCCTCCGGCACCCTCGCCGGTCGAGCCCTGTGGACCCCAGCCCTGGAGACGGAGAACGCGGCCGAGACCCTCGCAAGCACCTGCCGCGCGCGACTGTCGCTGATTGCCGATATCGTCCGCGAACACGCCCGCCCGTGGCAGAAGGTGAGCCGCTGACCTCCGCCGCCGGGCAACGCTCACGGAGGGGAGAGCACGATGCCCGCGACGAATCGGCTCATCGATTTCAGCACGCCGTACTCGAGAGGCAACGAGGGCGAAGAGCTGCGAGCCAGCTCGCTGCAACTGATCAGTCAGCTCTTGCGGCTGCAAGACGTCGCCCCGCGGCATCATCGCGAGCTGCTGTCGATCGCGCTGTGGAAGTGGACCGAGGCGCCGGGCGGGAAGCCGTACCCGAAGTACAACATCCGGTACGTGTCTCGCGGCGTGCTTGCCGCGAACGAGGCCAAGATCAACCACGAGCACGTGTGGCCACGCAAGTGGATCATCGACAAGCTGCGATCGCGGAGTGACTGGCCGACCAGCGAGCTCACGGAATTCCTCGACAGCCATGGGGTCGCTTGTGTCGTCACGATCGAGGAACACGCGAGTCTCGGCGGCAAGCGACGGATGGGCTGGCAGCGCTATCTGGACGCGGGCGTCGACGTCTGGGATCGCGAGCTCGGTCGATGGATGGACTTCGGCGGTACGTCGTCGGAACCAACAACCGCTGAGCCAGCGACCTCTGAGCCGGCGGACTCGGAGGCAGACGAGGTATCGGTCGTCGATGGGGTCGAGCTCGAGCAGATCATTCGCGAGCGAGCAGGGGCCAAGGCGGACCTGCTCATCGAGATCGCCCAGTCGGCCGAGCGCGAGCTGGCTGTCGCCGTGCCCGGGGGTACGCGCGATCCTGCCCAGCCGATCGGTGCCTACTTCCGGATTCACGACGCACAGATCGAGGAGCCCACACCGGCGGTCGCCTACGTGCACTGGAACGGCAAGGTCTCGTTCCGGCTGACGGACGACGACCTTCCGGGCGGCGATCTCGCAGGCCTGACCCGGGCAGCGGACCCGAGATACGGCGTCGGCTGCCAGGTCCGCGACCGCGAGACTCTGGGGACGGCGCGACAACTCTTGTATCTCGCCCTCACCAAGCTGCGAGGCGACTTCTGATGCGCGGAGCCAGCGTTGAGGTCGGGAAGGTGACCATCGGTCTCGACACCGCTCGGCGTTGGGTGCGCGAGTACACGGACGTCGGACGGTCTCCGGCGGATCCGCGATGAGCTTCAGGCGGGGCTCGCAACGATCGATCCGAAGCGGCCGCTGGCGGAGCTCGACGACTCCGAGATCGCAGAGACGACACATGCCTTGTACGGAGTCCTGGACACAGATCGGCGACCGCACGGCGTCAGGACAACCGTGTTGTCGAAGGTACTGCATCGGAAAGCGCCGCACGCGCTCGTGCTCAACGACACGTGGGTCCGCGCGTGTTACGCCGGGGCGGCCGGTCCTGTCCGTGTGGCCAAGGACTTGACCGCGGTCGAGTACATGACCCAGCTCACCAGTGCTGTCCGCAAGGACATCCTCAACCAGCAAGCCGGCCTCGCGCTGCTGGATGCGGAAACGGGGACGCCTGGGGTGCTGAGTCACGCGCGGTTGCTGGACATTCTGGCTTGGAGATCCCAGGGGAGGAGCGTCGACTGATCACCAGTCGAGCGTTGTCAGCTTCGGATTGGTCAGGACGTCTTCGCAGGCGAGGAGGAGCATGCCGATGCTCCAGGAGTGGGAGAGGGTGAGGAGGGCTCCGGGTGGGCCGAAGCAGGTGGTTTGGTAGAAGCGTTCGGTGAGCATGCCTCGGCGGGCGTTGAAGTCGCCGTCGTGGCGGGCGATGAATTGGCGGGCGAATCTCAGGTGGTCGGCGGCCGCGGTGGCATAGGTCTGGTCGTCGGTGAGGGATGACAGGGCGGCCAGTTCGGCTGTGCAGATCAGGCCGTAGTTGTGCAGGTGCTGGTTGGACGGGCTTGCCTGGTCTGCGCCGCGGGTGTGGAAGTTGTAGCGCGCCAGGATGGTTTGCGGGGCGAAGTGGACGTCGTAGCTGTAGCGGAAGGTGAGCATCCAGTCCGCCGCGTGGCGCGCCAGGTCGAGCCACTCGTCCGCCGGGTCGATCCGGTGCAGGCCGACGTACGCGAGCACAGCTGCGTACCCGTCTTCGGAGGTCGGAGCGAGGTCCACGTCCTCCGGTGCGCCGCAGAGCGTCTCGTTGCGGACGAAGGTCGCGTAGTAGCTGCCGCCGCGGCGGGCCGCCTCGCGGAACCGGTCGTCGCCGAACAGTATGTAGGCCTCGGCCATCGCGCCGACCCAGGTCAGGCCGGCGGCGCCCCGCCGCGACAGCACCTCGCCGGAATCGAGGTGGTACAGGCTCCCGAAGTTGCCCTCGGCGTCTTGTGCGGCGAGCGCGAACTCGAGGTTGCTGAGCGCCGCCGCCCGCCAGGCCGGATGCGCGACAGGCTCCGCGGCCAGCGCCCGCACGGTGAACAGCGTCGCCTCCGCGAGCGTCCGCGCGTGCAGACCGCCAGGCACCGGCGTCCACGACTGCTTCCAGCCGCTGTCCGCGTACCAGGTGCCGAAGAAGGTGCCGGCCGGTGTGAGATTGGCGGTGATGTGGTCGATGACCGCCGCACCGGCGTCGACGTACGCCGCGTTGCTTGTACGCCGGCCGTGCCGCAGCAGCGCGTGCGCGTACGGAACGCCGCTCACCCACGCGACATGCATTGCGGGGCGGTCACCGCGGTCGCCCAGATCGCCGGCGAGCTCACGATCGAACAGAGCGGTCTCGATGAGCACGGCAGGATCCTCACGGTAGTGCCACCGCCAGAGCCCGTACGCCGTCAGCTCGGCTGCCTCGGCCAGGTCGACCCACGGGATGACCGGCGGATGCGCCGAGCGGTCCCGCAATGCGCGGAGCACCCGCGCGTAGCTGTGCCGGTCGGCTGACAGGTTCCACAGGCTGACGTGGAGCTGGTGCGACTCACCCGGCATCCAGCGGTGTGAGTCGGCGAGTGCATCGACGCCCCGCGGCTCACCGACGTAGCTGAACGGCTCCTCCCGATACGGCAGCGAGATCCAGATGCCGGCTGGATGATCCGGTCCGGCGCCGAGACCGAGTCCACTGAGCCCGAGCGGCGTCAGGGCATCGACGGACAACGCCACACCGCCGTTGTTGCCCCAGGCAAAGATCGCCGGGGTTGCCGCACGGTCGGCGCGGAACGCCCACCGGTCCGCGACCAGCTGCTCCGCGTCGAGCTCACCCGGCGCGTAGCGCGGGTACAGTCGCGTGCACGCCGCATCACGGTTGGCGCCGTAGAACAGGCCCGGAATCAACCAGTGCGGTGGCCCGTCGCCAGGCACCGGCACCTCGACACGAACCCGGGCATCGGCCGGCGCATCACCGGCATACCGAACGAGCAGCCGGACGACGGACTCGCCCGGGCCGGCCTCGGTGACGTCGACGTCGATGCTCCAATCCGGCGACTCGACGATCGCCGAGCCGTCGGCGGCCTCCACACCAACAGACGCGCGCATGTCAGCCGCCCGGGATCGGCGGCGGTGCGGCGGGATCCCACTCGATCAGGTCGACCTCCGTCGGTGCCGCCTCCGCGTCCGCGGGGAGCCGCAGCGTCTTGATCTCGTGCGGCTTGAACGTGACGGCGAACGATCGGCCGAGGACATCGACCGTGGCCTCGCAGGCTTGGCCCGCCGTCTCGTAGGCGCGGAGGATCGTGGCGCCGTCGTCGTCCTCGGCGCGTTTGAGGACCGAGACGACGACGTGGTCGGAGCCGGCCACCGTCAGGTACGACCGCGCCGACGGCAGCGGACCGTCGTGGAAGCACTCGATCAGCGGTGTCACCGGTTGGTTGAGCTCGGCCGCGCGGCGAACCACCCCGGCCTCACGCCAGCCTCCGTCGTGCGGCAGCAGCCGGTAGGTGAACCGCTGGATGCCCTGATCGAGATACTCGTACACGCCGTCCTCGTCAAGCTGCCGCGGATCGTGCCACGCGTAGACCGGGGAGCGTACCGCGGTCATCGCCAGCACGGACCGGCCGTCGGTCGTCCCGTCGACGGCGAACGAGTACTTACCGTCGTTCAGCAGCGCGACGCCGCCGTGCGCCCCGGTGACATCGACCCAGGCGTGCGAGGGCACCTCTTCGCGATTCTGGTCGCGGACCAGATACCCGTACGGGATCTCGTGCGTCGCCACGGCGCCGGGTATCGCGAACGGGAAGCACAACTTCAGCGCCTTCAAGCGCTCCCGCCAGTCCACCGTGACGCGCACCTCGACGGCGTCCGACTCCGCGTCGAGCACGAACTCCTCGACCAGACGCGATGCGCCGTAGGCCGACTCCACCCGGATCACCTGACGCACCGGCCCGTCCGCGAGCCGGCGGACCCGCCGCACCGCGAACGCGTCGACCGTCTTCCACAGGGAACGGACGCCGTGGCTCCACGTGTCGGTGTCGTCGTCGATCACCTGGGCGTGCGCGACGCCCGCAGCCAGCAGATTGCGACCGTCTGCGGTGGCGAGCGTCTTCAGCCAGCCGGCCGCGGGGTCGATCTCGGCGCGCACACGACCGTTGTCGAGCACCAGCCGCTCATCACGGGCGCCACCGAGGTGGTACGACGACGCGTCACCCGGGCGCATCGTGAACAGCTGGTACCCGAGCGGCGGAACGTTCGCCCGGAACGCGATCCGCCGGCGGCCGCTCGCGGTCGCCGCCGACCGGATCTCCTGGACGTCGAGCACTCGTCCGTCGAGGCCCTCGCGCAGCTCGATCGCTCCGCGCAGCGGCGCCGGATAGCCGAGCTCGAGCTCCACCGTCGCGCTCACCGGCCACGCGTGCGGGTTGAACACGGCGACCGGCACCATCGACGACTCCGCCGGAATGTCGATCTGGCGCGCGATCGACTGGATCGAACGGTTCGCCAGGCGGGCCGCGATCGCCTTCGCCTCACCCACCTGGTCGCGGGCATCCTCGTACGCCGGCTCGATCGCCGTCCCGGCCGCGATGTCGTGGAACTGGTTGAACAGCACCTGCTTCCAGGCGTGCCCGAGCTCCGCGGTCGCGTCCGGCATGCCGGCGACCACGCCCGCGAGCGTGGTCCACTTCTCGGCCGCGAGCAACGCCTGCTCGGCGAGACGGTTCTGCCGCTTCACGCCGGAGTGCGCGGCGTAGCAGCCGATCGCGTGCGGCTGCAGCTCGGTCGGGTGCACCGGGATTCTGTCGAAGGTGCGCGCCTCGTCGAAGAACCGGCGCATCGTCGACGGGAACATCTCCGGGTAGAGGTCCCGCTCGGCGAGCTGTTTGATCGACTCGATGTTCTCGATCGTCGGTCCGCCGCCGTGGTTGCCGACGCCGTAGAACACCATCAGCGGTTCGGTCGTCACCGGCAATTGTTGCAGCGCCTTCGTGACGTGGCCGGAGATCTCACCGCCGGGCGAGCAGTACTCGTGCGGGATCCGGTACGCGAGCACGCGTGACCCGTCGGCCGACTCCCACCAGAACTTCTGGCCGGGCAGCTCGCGTTCGTGCTTCTGCGGACGGAGGAACGCGTACGAGTCGAGGCGCGACTTGCTCAGCAGCTGCGGCAGGGTGGCGTTGTGGCCGAACGGGTCCACGTTGCACCCGACGGTCGCGATCACGCCCAGGTGCTCGGCGAGCCAGCGTTGCGAGTACAGCGCGTGCCGCACGAACGCCTCGCCGCCGGGCAGGTTGCAGTCCGGCTCGACCCACCAGCCGCCGACGACCTCGAACCGCCCCTCCGCGACCCGCTTGCGGATCCGCTCGAAGAGGCCGGGGTCGTGTTCGGCGATCCAGCTGAAGTACGCGACCGAGTCCGCGGTGAAGACATAGTCCGGATACTCGTCCATCCGGTCCAGCGCCGAGCGGAACGTCGCTCGCACCTCCTCGTATCCCTCCTGCCACTGCCAGAGCCACACCGCGTCGATATGGGCGTTGCCGATCATGTGGAGTGGTCCGCGACGGATCATGGTTGCTCCTCGGAGTCGCAGGCCCAGCGGTCGACGAGCTCGCTGACCAGGTGGAGGGCGAGGACGTGCATCTCCTGGATGCGGGCGGTTTCCTGCGCCGGGACGACCAGCGCCAGGTCGGCGGCGTCGGCGAGTACCCGCCCGCGAGCCGAGGTGAACGCGACCGTGCACGCGCCGTTCGCCCGGGCGGCCGCGAGGCCCTTGACCACCGTCGGCGAGGTGCCGGACGTGCTGAAGCCGACGACGATGTCGTGCGGTCGGACCAGCGCGGTGACCTGCCGGGCGAACACGTCGTCGTACGAGTAGTCGTTCGCGATGCAGCTGACGACGGCGGCGTCGCCGATCAGTGCTACCGCGGGCAGCGGCCTTCGTTCGCGGAGGTAGCGGCCGATGAGCTCGCCGGCCAGATGTTGTGCGTCAGCCGCCGAGCCGCCGTTGCCGAACGTGTAGAGCACGCCGCCGGCCGCCAGGCGGCGGATCAGCTCGTCGGCGATGGCTTGCACCTGGGGGAGCTCGGCGCGCATCGCCGCGGCGACTTCCGAGTGCCGATCGAGCTGGCCGTCGAGCAGTCCTTGGAGCCTGGTCGTCACGCGTCCTCCAGCCGCTCGTACGCGATCGCGGCAGCGCCGAGCACGCCGACTGCGTCACCGTGGTGGCTCAGCACGACGTCACAGGCTCGCGCGGCCGGTGGCATTGCCTGTCGTAGCGCGGCCTCCCGCACCGGGTCGAGCAGCTGTGCGCCGGCGCGCGTCACGCCGCCGCCGAGGACGACGAGCTCCGGTTCGCACACGTTGATGAGCACGGCGACCATGCGTCCAAGCATCGCGGTGGTCTCGTCCCAGATCTCGCGCGCGATGCGGTCACCGGCTCGGGCATGCTCGGCGACGGCTTTCGCGGTGATGGGCAGGCCGGTCAGCGTCGAGCCGGAGCCGGCCACGGCCTCGGTGGCCCGGCGGGCGATCGACGTGCCGGACACGTAGGCCTCGGCGCAGCCACGGGCGCCGCAGCCGCACTGCCTGCCCTGCCAGTCGACCACCACGTGCCCGAGCTCGCCGCCCTGCCGGGCGGCGCCGCGAAACAGATTGCCGGAAGCAACGATGCCGCCGCCGAAGCCGGTCGAGACGGTCAGGTAGACCAGGTCCTCGACGCCCCAGCCACCCCAGCGATACTCGCCGAGGGCTGCCGCGGTGGCGTCGTTCTCGACGTACGCCGGGTCGCCGAACCGCTCCGCCACCAACTGACCGAGGGGCACCGCGTCCCAGCCCGGCAGACCCGGCGGCCCCAGAATCACCCCGGTCGCCGGATCGAGCGGCCCCCCGCACCCGACACCCACCGCACCAACCTCGTCGATCGACAGGTGTGCCTCGGTCAGGGCTTGGTCGCCGAGGTCGAGGAGGCGTTTGACGACTGCGGTGGGGCCTTCGCCGACCGCGGTCTCGATCTGGCAGAAGGACCGCATGGTGCCGTCGCGGGCGACGGCGCCGGCGGCGAGTTTGGTGCCGCCGACGTCGAGGGCGAGGACGGGCTGCTGCTGGGTCACACTCAGCCTTTCTGCGCGGTCGTGGCCACGCCGTCGAGGATGTAGCGCTGACCGAAGGCGAACAAGATGATCATCGGCACCACGGCGATCACGCTGGCGGCCACCGCGATCTCCCACTCGTAGTGACCCGAGAGGGCGAAGGCGTCGATGATCTGCTTCAGGCCGCGCGGCATCGTGAAGTACTCCGTGGTCTGCAGGTAGATCAGAGGTTTCATCAGGTCGGACCAGCTCGCCTTGAACTCGAAGACGAACACGATCACCAGCGCCGGCTTGCACAGCGGGAACGCGATCCGCCGGAACATGCCGAAGTAACTGCATCCGTCCACCCGGGCTGCCTCGAACAGCTCCCGCGGGATGCCGAGGAAGAACTGCCGGAGCAGGAAGACGTAGAACGCGGAGCCGAACAGGTTCTGCGCCCAGAGTGGGATCTGGGTGTCGATCATGCCGAGCTTGTTCCAGATCAGATAGACCGGGATCATCGTCACCGCGCCGGGCAGCATCATCGTCGACAGCAGGATCCCGAACAGGATGTTCCGCCCGCGGAACCGGAAGTACGCGAAACCGAACGCGACCACCGCACTCGACAGCGTCACGGCGGCCGCGGCCATGAACCCGACGGTCAGTGAGTTCGTCAGCCAGCGCAGCACGGGTGCGGTGTCCCAGACCTGCAGATAGTTCGACGGCTGGAAGACCTCCGGAAACAACCGGTTGTCGAACACCTGCGACCGCGGCTTCAGTGATGCGGACACCAGCCACACCAGCGGATACACGAACGCGATCGTCGCCAGCGTCAGGAAGACGAAGAACGGGGCCCGCTTCCAAGGGATCGTCATCAGCGCTCCCCGTGGTAGTACACGTAGCGGTTGCCGATCCGGACCTGGACGAACGTGATCACCATGATGATCACGAACAGCAGCCACGCCATCGCCGAGGCGAAGCCCATCTTGAAGAACTGGAAAGCGTTCTGGAACAGGTAGACCATGTAGACCAGCGACTCGTCGGACGCGGTCGCCTTCTGCTGCGGGCCGTAGAACATCGTGTAGGCCTGGTCGAACATCTGCATGGCCGCGATCGTGTGGGTGATCACCGTGAAGAACAACGCCCCGGAGATCATCGGCACCGTGATCCGGAAGAACCGCGTCACCGGCCCGGCGCCGTCCAGCTCCGCCGCTTCGTACAGTTGTTTCGGCACGCCGTTCAGCGCCGCCAGGTAGATGATCACGGTGCCGCCGACCGTCCACAAGCTGACGATCGCGAGCGACGGCTTCAGCCAGTTCGGATCGGCGGTCCAGTTCGGTCCGTTGATGCCGAACCAGCCGAGGACCTTGTTGATCAGGCCCTGCTGACCGTTCAGCAGCAGGAGGAACATCGCTGCCGCGGCGACCGCGGGCGTCATCTCCGGCAGGTAGAAGGCGGTCCGGAAGAAGCCGCCGGCCCTGCCGACCCGCTGCAACATCATCGCCAGCGCGAGCGCGAAGACCGTGCCGAGTGGCACGAACATCGCGGCGTACACGAACGTGTTGCTGAGCGACTTCAGCACCCGCGGGTCGTCGAACAGTT
Source organism: Kribbella sp. NPDC003557 (assembly GCF_040610805.1). NCBI lineage: Bacteria > Bacillati > Actinomycetota > Actinomycetes > Propionibacteriales > Kribbellaceae > Kribbella > Kribbella sp. NPDC003557. Next base: position 283,848 of record NZ_JBEXMY010000002.1, on the reverse strand, counting down.
CGCGGTAGTTGTCCAGGCCGACCGCGTGCGGTGTCTGGATCATCTGGTAGTCGGTGAACGAGAGCACCAGGCTGGCGATCATCGGGCCCGCGGTGAAGATCAGGAACCCGATCACCCATGGCGAGATGAACAGCCAGCCGGCCCGGTCCTCGCGTTTCGCCAGTGGACTCCGCTTCGGCCGCCGGCGACGCGCGGGCGTTGCCTGCTCACGCGTCGCCGGACGCTCGACGGTCGTCGTCATGTCAGCCCTGGCCGGCCTTCTCGAAGGCGGCCTTGGCCTCGGTCTGTGCCTGGTCGAGGGCGGCCTGCGGGGTGGCCGAACCGGCCAGTGCCTTGGCAACCGCACTCTTCCAGGCCGCGTCGATCTCGGCACCGGCCGGCGACGGGTTGAGCGACTTCGCCTTGTCGAGCACGTCGTAGTAGTTCTTGATCGCCGCGTCGAACCCCGCGTCGCCGCTGGGCTTCAGGTACTGCGCCTTGATCTCGTCGTCGGCCTTCTTGTTCCCGGTGAACAGGCCGGTGAAGAAGCTCTTGTCCTTGGCCACGGTCTGCATCCGCGCCTCGGCCGCCTTCTGCCAGGTCTCGGCGGACGTCATCGTCTTCGCCCATTGGCAGGCGGCGTTCGCATTCTTCGCACCCTTCGGGATCACCCAGGCCGAGCCGCCGATCGTGCTGATCGGCTGTCCCTGCCGGTCGGTGAACGGCGTCGACTGCAGCTTCAGACCGTTCGCCCGGGAGTCCAGCAGGACGTTGACATACCAGTTCTCGATCGGGAACGCGGCCAGCTGGTCCTTGGTGAACTGGTTCTTCGCGCCGAACAGGTCGAAGGTGTCGCGGAAGGTCTTGAAGTTCGACCAGCCGCCCTGGTCGTTGATCAGCTTGATCGTGAACTGCAGCGCCTCGACGGCCTTCGGGTCGTTGAGGTTCGGCTCGCCGCCGGACTTCACCAGCTCGGCGCCGTTCGCCATTGCCCAGAGCGGGAAGAAGTCCGGCATCTTCGGGTCGTAGCCGATCCGGGCCGGGCGGCCGTTCTTCGCCTTGTAGAGCTTCTTCGCGGTCGCCTCGAGCTTGTCCCAGTCGGTGGTCTGGATGTCGGCGGCCGCGACGCCCGCGGACGTCAGCGCGGTCTCGCTGATCAGGTTGGTCGACACCGTGTAGAACTCCGGGATGCCGTAGGTCTTGTCCTTCAGCTTGACCTCGCTCAGCGCGGCCTCCCGATACTGTGTGGTATCGATTCCAGAATTCTTGACGCAGTCGTCGAGCGGCTGGATCGCGCCCTTCGCCGCGTAGGTGCCGACCAGGTTGCGGGCCATGTAGACGACGTCCGGCGGGTTGCCGCTGGACACCGCGGTGAGGAACTGCTGGGCGTCGAAGTCGCCCTTGTTGTTCTGCACCGTGACGCCCGGGAAGGCGGTCTTGAAGGCGGTGATCCGGGACTGCGCCACCTCGTCCTCGCCGCTGAAACCCATCACCTTCAGGGATCCGGTCGGAGTCGCGGCGGCCGACCCTTGGTCGCCGCTGCCGCCGCCGGCGTCCTTCTTGCCGACGCCGGCGCAGGCGGTGAGGGCCAGCGCGCCGGCCGCGAGCACCACGGGGAGGCGCAGGTGCTTCATGGGGTTGCTCCTAACGTCGACAGGGGACGAGCGGCCGGATGTGGTATCGATGCCACATTTCCGGATTGCAGGAACGGTACGGGTGCGGCCGAGTGGCCGTCAAGACGTCAGCGACGAGCTTGTGGACAACTCAGCGCGGGGCCGGGCCGGTGGACCCGCGGACGACCAGGCGGGCCGGCACCTTGACCACGCGGCGCTTCGGCGTGAGCTCGCCACGGATCCTCGCGAGCAGCAGACGCGCGCAGCTACGGCCCATTTCGACCGTGCTCTGGTCGACCGTGGTCAGCGCCGGCTGGACCAGCGACATCCACGGCACGTCGTCGTACGCGGCCAGGCTGATCTGCCGCGGGATCTTCAGCCGCCGGTCCTTCAGCTCGGCGAGCGCGCCCTGGGCGAGCACGTTGTTCGCGGAGATCAGCGCGGTGACCTCGTGCTCGTTCAGCAGCTTGCGCGTTGTCAGCCGGGCCGCGTCCGCGTCGAAGCTGGTGTAGGCGATCAGGTTCTCGTCCACCGTGAGGCGGCTGTCTGCGTGCGCGGCGCGGAAACCGGCGAGGCGGCCGGCGCCGGTCGACCATTTCGTCTCGTCGATCAGAAGTCCGATCCGGGTGTGGCCGAGCGCGATCAGGTGCTCGGTCAGCTCCCGCGCGCCGGTCTCGTTGTCGCTCAGCACGACATCGCTCTTCGAGCGGCCCAGCTCGCGATCGGCACAGACCACGTGGACGCCGTTGTCCTGCAGTACCTGCGGGCACTTCGCGGTCACCGGCGTCACGATCACACCCGGCACCCGCATCGCCAGCAGCGTCTCCGCCGCGTGCAACTCCTCGGCCGGATCGCCGTTGTCGTTGACGAGCACCATCTGGTACCCGCTCGACCGCAACTCCTGCTCGATCCCGGCGGCCAGGTCGGCGTAGAACGGGTTGCGCAGATCCGAGATGAGGACGCCGATCGACGTCGACGTCCGGCTGCGCAGGTTGCGGGCGTTATGGTCGGTCACGTACCCGATCCGCTCGGCCGCCGCCTGCACCCGGGCCCGGACGGCGGGCGACGCGTAGCCCCGCGTGTGCAGGGCCCGGGACACGGTCGACGGCGAGACACCGGCTTCCCGTGCCACGTCCTGCACGGTGGGACGACGTACCGGCGGTTGTGTCGGCTGTGGCACCGCCCGCGCCGCCTGTCCCCGGGGACTCATGGGCCGCAGTCTAGATGCTCCGCCGCTCCCTGTACCGGTTCCACGTGTCCTTGACCGCGTCGTAGTCGTCGGTGCGGAAGTCGTAGCGATCCGTGTCGGTGCCGTCGACGTAGTACAGGGCAGGGACCCCGAGTGAGTCCTGAATCCGCAGGTAGTCTCGCCATTCGGCATGGCTGGGCATCATCCAGCCGTCCGTGTCCACACCTAGCTCCGGCACCACCGAACGCACCACTCCTGCCCGGTAGGTCATGTGACGAGCGACATAGCCCGGCCCGGCGGTGTGGTCATGCAGTACGTCGTTGAGCCGGATCATGTCGGTGACGTCGAGGAAGGCCGGGTCAGGCGTGTGGGTAACGACCAGGGCGTCCGGCTTGACCTGCTTGGCGGTGTCGTAGACGAGTCGCAGCTGCTCATGGAGCAGGGCCGCACCCCAACGAGTACCGCTGTGGCGTAGCGACGAGCCGGACGGAGTCCGTGCGGTGAAGTCGATCTTGAAGCCGTCAGCGTCCAGCCCGTCGGCCGAGAGCATGTACGTCACCGCATCCCGGATCAGCTCGACGCAGGCCGGGGAGTCGGCGTCCAGGCCGACCGGTTCACCCGAGGCGTCGGTGATGCACGCATCGAGCGGAGCACCTTCGTAGTCCCACGCCTTCCACCACAGCAGGACCCGCTGGCCGGCCGCGTGCCGCTTGGCGATCCACCCGGCCAGGTCGCTCCAGCGCTCCGGATCGGGACGGCAGGTCGCGTACGACGCCTGCCACTTGTCGTCGATGACCACTGTCTCCGGCACGATGCCCTGGCTCGCAAGGGTCTCCAGAAACACATCGTAGTTCGCCTGGGTAGCCAGCGGCTGCGGGGGCTGATCGGTTCGTACGCCGAGAGCGCACTGCGCACCCCAGCCGCAGAAGATCGTCCCGGACCACCACTGAGGTCGCTCGGCCGCCCGCGCCGGCACGACGCCGGCCGCGTCGAGCAACTGGCGGTGCCGAACCAGCACGTCTTCAGCAGAGTCGCCACCGAGGTGAATTACCAGCAGGGGTGTCGTAAAGGTGCCGTCGACCGTGGTGTGCCCCTCGTAGTCCAGCTGGAGGCTGAAGCCACCGGTCACCGGTCGGTAGTGGTAGCTGGTGAAGTTCTGTTCGGCAACGGGCGCAACGACACTGAACCCGACCCAGCCCGGCGAGACAGCCGCAGCGAAACACCAGGGCGCCGGAGTGAACAGCCACCTCTCGATCCCGGGCTCACCGCCCTCGCCGCACACGCTGATCGTCGCCGGCTCGACAGCATCCCGCATGACCCGCGAGGGATGGTCCGGGTTGGGTGAGTACACCTGCTCCAGCCGCGATCCACTCGGCAGGAACCCGCGCGGCGTACGGCGACCACCCAGCAAGTGGACGTCCGTCAGCCGACCGCTGCCGGTCACGGTGGTCTGTACCTCGATCCGGTCCGCGAGGAAGCGTGTCGTCGTCACCCTGCTCTCCCAGACCGAGCTGCGCGCCGTCACCCGCACCACGCCGGCCTCCGACCTGTCGACCTCGAAGGACGAGCTCTCGTCGAAGCCGCCGACCGTGTCGAGCGAGGCGAACAGCCGTAGATCGAACAGGACCTGCCCGTCCCGGCTGACGGTCGCGTACCCCTTCTGAGCGTTCACGCTGTAGTCCACAAGATTCCTCTCACTGAAGCCGGACGTCGACGAGGGCCTCGGCCAATTGCCCCAGATACATCCCGTCCCGCGTGACCGCGGCCGCGATCCGCTCCCGCCGTACTGCACCCGCGACGCGGGGGATCACCACGAACTCGCCAGGACCGACCCGCCTGCACTCCCAGCCGGCAGGTACGACAAGGTCCGCAGGCACACTCACCCGCACGGTGAACGGCCGGCCGTTGACCGCCTGCACTCGGTACGGCGAGATGCGGACGGTGCCCGTGAAGACCGGGTCGTCCGGCGGCAGCAGCGCCCGGTGCACTCGCGTCACCTCCTCGCCGAGCCGTACCAGCTCGTCCAGGTACGACGGGGCCACCGGGCGCGGATCCCAGTGACCGGAGATCATCAGCTCCGGCTGCAGCCGCTTGTACAGCGCCGCCGAGGCTGCGTAGTCCTCGGCCGCGAACGCGTTCGCGTACTGGAAGTTCGGGATCTCCGCCGGACCGTCCGGCGACCAGCTACCCGTCTGCTGGTCACCTGTCGCCAGCACTCGCCGGCCGTCCACGGAGAACCCGATGGCCGACGCGTAGAGCGTGTGACCGGGCAGTGCGTACATCGACAGCTCGTACTCACGCCAGCCGATCCCGCCGCCGTTCTCGATGTGCCGGGCGCACGGAATCGGCTCGTACCAGAGGCATGGCAGGTCGTACTGCGTCGGGTTCTCCAGCACGTGTGCCACCGGACCGGACGCCCACACCTCCGTTCCGTGCACCTCTCGCATCAAGTTGAACGCGGCAACGTGGTCGTCGTGGTAATGCGTCGGGACAGCGACCTCGACGCGGTCGATGCCGTAGTCGCGTCGCAGCGCGCGCAGACTCGGCAGCCACGGCCGGACGACGTGCCGCGGTCCGCCGGTCGGGATGCTGGTCGTCAGGTCGTAGCCGTAGTCGATCAGCAGCGCCGTCCCCGAGTCGCTCAGCAGCACATAGCTGCGGGACTCGCTGGTCCGGTTCATCAGCAGGTGCGGGCTCAGCTCGACGTACGGGTTCTCGAGCTTGTCGGGCAGACCGCTCGGCGTCCCGAGCCGCACGGTGATCAGGTCCTGCAGGGCGGCGCAGGTCTCCCGCACGGCCGCGACCGGGTCGTTCATCCGGGAGCCGTGGCTGGGCAGCAGCGCTCGTGGCGAGTGGTCCAGCAGTTGCAGGAGAGAGGCAATGGTCATCGCAGCACCCTCCATGCCGACGTACGACCACTGCAGCGCGGCGGCCGACCAGACCTTGCCCGGGCTGTGGATGAGGTCACCGGTGAAGGCGTAGCCGTCGATCAGGTAGCTGACGCTCCCCGGCGTATGGCCGGGCGTCGGCAGCGTCCGCACCGATACGTGGCCGATCTGTGAGGTGCTGTAGTCCTTCATCACGCCCGTCACCGGGGCGGACGAGAGCAACGAGAACCGGTCGGTGTGCAGGTCGTAGTTGTTCACCAGCTGCCGTCGCTGCCAGTGCTGGTCGGCGTCCGAGATCAGCTCGGCCTCGTTCTCCGGAACCCAGATCCGGGCGCCGGCGGTGGCGAGCGTCGGCAGACCTTCGACCTGGTCGCGGTGGTGGTGTGTGACCAGTACGTCGGTCACGGCGTCCACGCCGTACGACGACAGCCGGTCGAGCCAGCGCCCGCTCCCGGCATCGACCGCCACGGCCGTCCGCGTCGACGGATCGACGAGCAGGTACACCACGCAGGTGTCTTCGATGGCGTGCACGATCACCCCAGCACCCTAAGGGCAGACCTGGAATCGATTCCACCCCCGGCCGGAGCCGGTCAGAGATCGGCGAGGGCCTCGGCCACCGTGCCGTAGATGCGGAACTGGCCGCCGAGGCCGGTGACGGTGAGCGGACGGTCGACCGGGCGGCCGACGCCGACCAGCGCCAGGGGGATGTTGTGCCGGCCGGCCAGGTTGCGGGCCTCGACCAGGTTGCCGAGGCCGGCCGAGCTGCAGAACGTCACGGCGGACACGTCGATCAGCACCAGCCGGGCCGGCGGTGCGACCGCGGCGCGGATCGATTCGGCGGCGAAGTCGGTGCTCGCGATGTCGATCTCACCGGACATCCGGACCAGCAGGACACCGGGCTCCAGCTCGTCGGTGACTGCGTCGAAGGTGGTGCGGATCATCTCGCCGTCCCGCGGCTCTGGGTGGCTGGTCACGCGGGTTCTCCCCCGGGGTAGCGCCACGAACGCGGGTCCTGGCGGAAATGGAACTGCCCTGCCCTCACACCGTATGCCCCAACGCGCGGGCGTCACAACGGGTCTGCGCCCGATCGACCCCGGAGCGTGACCTGCGCGCTGTAAGCGCTTCGGGATCAAGCAAACGCCGGACCCGATCCGGTGATAGACAAGGCGGTATGGGCGTTCTCGAGGGCAAGGCTGCACTGGTCACCGGAGGTTCGCGGGGAATCGGCGCCGCGATCGTACGACGGCTCGCCGCGGACGGCGCCGTGGTGACGTTCACGTATGCGAGCAGTGACGCGGCCGCGGCCGATGTCGTGACGGAGGTGAAGGCGGCCGGCGGCCGGGCGATCGCCGTGCAGGCGGACCAGGCCGACCTGTCCGCGATCGACGAGCTGTTCGGCACGGCCGCCGAGCCGACCGGGACGCTGGACATCTTCGTCTGCAACGCGGCGCGGGCGATGGTGAAGCCGATCGCCGACGTCACGGCCGAGGACTACGACGAGCTGTTCGCGACCAACGTCAAGGGTCCGTACTTCGCGATCCAGCGGGCCGGTCAGGTGCTCCCCGACGGCGGCCGGATCGTCGCGCTGTCGACGCTGAACACCGTCATGCCAGGGCCGGGGATCTCGCTGTACGCCGCGAGCAAGGCCGCGCTCGAGCAGTTCGTGAAGGTCGCCGCCCGGGAGTTCGGGCCGCGCGCGATCACCGTCAACACGGTGTCGCCCGGCGCGACCGACACCGACATGTTCCACGACCACAACCCGCCCGCGATCCAGGAAGCGCTGGTCGGCATCACCGCCCTCGGCCGGATGGGTGAACCCGCCGAGGTCGCGGACGTGGTCGCGTTCCTCGCCGGCCCGGACGCCCGCTGGATGACCGGCCAGAACCTGCGTGCGACCGGAGGGATGCTGGTCTGACCACCACGAGCCTGACCACTACGAGTCTGATCGCCGACGTCGACGCCGCCGCGGACCCCGCGGTGGCGGAGGTCCTCGCGCGCTACTTCCAGCTCCAGCCCGGCGGGTACGGTCACGGCGACCGGATGATCGGCGTCAAGCTGTCGACCATCCGCGGCATCCTCAAGCCGTACCTGCGGGCCGGTCTGCCGCTGCCCGAATTGGAGCAGGCACTGGCCGGCCCGGTGCACGAGCACCGACTCGCGATCCTGTGCCTGCTGGCCGATCGGGCGTCCCGCAGCCTCAAGCCACGCACGGCGAACCCGCAGGAGCTCGCCGCGATCTACGAGCTGTACCTGCGCAGTACGGCGTACATCAACAACTGGGACCTGGTGGACTGCAGCGCTCCCCAGATCGTCGGCGGGTACCTGCTGGACAAGCCGCGAGACCCCCTTTACACGCTGATCCGCTCCAACAAGCTCTGGGAACGGCGGATCGCGCTCGTCGCCACGCAGTTCCTCATCGGTGTGGGACAGACCGCCGACACCTACAAGTTGGCCGCAGAGGTGCTCGACGATCGGGAAGACCTTGTGCACAAGGCCTCCGGCTGGATGTTGCGCGAGGCCGGCAAGCGGGTGTCGGAGGACGAGCTCCGCGCCTTCCTGGACCAGTACGCGAGCCAGATGCCGCGGACGATGCTCCGCTACGCCATCGAGCGGCTCGACCCCGACAGCCGCAAGGCCTATCTCGCGCGATAAGTCGACAAATCAGCTCGGCGTCCGGCTCTGCGCGTACGGCGGGGCCTCGAGCGCGCAATGCACGTGGTGCTCGACGGGGCGTGCCTCGCGCGGCTTGCCCCGCTCGCCCAGCGTCACCCAGGCGATCACGCCACCGGCCGCCGCCAGCCCGGCGGAGATCCACAGCGCCCGGCCGAATCCGTTGTGGAAGGCAACGGGATCGCGATAGGTGTCGCCGGTGATGCCGGCCGCCATCGGGATCGCCGCGACCGCCATCAGCTGCGCGGTGCGTGCGACCGCGTTGTTCACCCCGGACGCGATCCCGGCATGGTGGTCCGCGACCGACGCCAGCACGGTCGCGGTCAGCGGCGCCACGGTCGCGACCAGGCCGAGCCCGAGCAGGACGACGGCCGGCAGTACGGCGGTGTAGTAGCTCGTGTCGGTGTCGATCCGCAACATCAGCAGGAAGCCGCCCGCCATCAGCAGCGGCCCGACGGTCATCGGGAGGCGCGGGCCGATCCGGTCGGCGAGGCCGCCGGCGTAACCCGACAGGAACAGCATCAGGACGGTCATCGGGAGCAGGGACGCGCCGGCCCACAGCGCGGAGTAGTTCAGGGCGGTCTGCAGGTAGACCACGACGAGGAACGTCGCCGTCCCGAGCGCGCCGTACACGACGACCGTCACCAGGTTCGCGGCGGTGAAGCGGCGGTTGGCGAAGATACTCAGCGGCAGCATCGGGTGCGCGCCGCGCCGCTCCACCTCGATGAACGCCGCGAGCGCGACGACCCCGATCACCAGGCTGGTCAGCACCACCGGATCGCCGAAGCCGTGGTCGCCGGCGCTGATCAGTCCGTACGTGAGCCCGGCCAGACCCAGCGTCGCGAGGGTCGCGCCGGTGATGTCGAGCTTGCCGGCGGCCTCCTCGTCGCGGGTCTCGGGCACGTGGCGCAGTGTCACCAGAACGGTCGCCAGCGCGAGCGGAACGTTGAGCAGGAAGATCAGCTGCCACGAGCCGCGGTCGACCAGCGTGCCGCCGACGAACGGGCCGACGGCCGCCGCGACCGAGGTGAGACCCGACCAGGCGCCGACGGCCTTGCCGCGGTCGGAGTGCTGGAAGGTGGTCTGCAGGATGGCCAGGCTGCCCGGCGTCAGCAGCGCGCCGCCGATGCCCTGCAGGACGCGGCCCGCGATCATCACCTCGAGGTTGGGCGCGACCGCGCACACCAGCGAGGCCACCGCGAACCAGATCACCCCGATCACGAACGTCCGCCGCCGTCCGAACCGGTCGCCGAGCGAGCCGCTGAGCAGGACCAGCGACGCGAGCATCAGCATGTAGCCGTTCACGATCCACTGCAGACCGGCCATGTCGGCGTTCAGGTCCTCGCCCATCGCCGGCAGGGCGACGTTGACGACCGTGCCGTCCAGGAAGGCCATCCCCGAGCCCAGTGCCGTGGCGGCCAGCACCCACCGGCCCCGCGCGGTACCCAGCGCGATCCGCTCTTCAGTCATACCGGTCAGCGTGGCAGATCGAGCTGGACCACGACGAGGGCCTTGTCCGCCGGAATGCCGGACCGGATCGCGAGTTGGGGCGGATCGCCGACCGCGCACCGGGTCTCGGGCAGCAGCGGGCAGACCGCGTTCAGCAGTCCGCTGGTGACCGTGAGGTCGGTCGGCATCGTGCTCCCGGCGCTCGCGGTCAGCGGCCGCAGCGCCGCCCCGGCCCGGGTCGACTCCGACGGGCTGGACCGCACCGTCGAGCCGGACAGCCGGTACGTCAGCCGGATGCGGTTCGCGGCGGTCGTCAACGGAATGTAGTCGGACCCGGTCACTGTGGTGTTTTCCAGCGGCACCGTCTGGTTGCCGGCGAGCACTTTCAGATTCGTCACTCGCGGTGTCGTCCGGGCCATCATTCCCGGCAGGTGTTCACCGGACGCCGGCACTTGCAGCGGAAGAATGTCGGTGGCTTGCGGCAGCAGCACGTCCTCGGTGACGTCGAACGATCCGTCCGGGCGCGGTGCGGCGATCAGTTTGATACCCGCCGTGGTCTGCCCGGTGCCCGGCGTGCGGGTGGTCGGCCGGGGAGCCGGCGTGGTCGGCGGTGCGGTGCCCAGGCCCGGGCTCGGCGCGGCCGGCTGGACGGAACTGCCCGTACAGGCGGTCGTCGCGCTGTACCCCAGCAACAGCGCGGCGACCGCCAGACAGCCGGCGCGGGGTCGCCGCCGGGGTTCCTCCACCCCCGATGTCCTGGCCGGGAGGAACCCGGGACGCCCGCGTCCTGACACGTTGTCACCGCCCCCTAAAACGGACCTGACCGTTTCCCCTGGCGGCCTGATCGGACTTCAGCATACGATACGCCCCAATTCCATGGGGTCGGGCGTTTGTTTCAGGTATTTCCGTGTGAACTCCGAGGGGGAGAAAAGAATGCGGAGACGGAGTGTGCCCGGGCAATCCCGGGCGGTAAACGCAAGCGTTTCGAGAATTCACGGTCCGGTAATTCGCCGGGTGCTTCCGCTACTGCTCGCGGTCCTGGTCGCGGCGGCGCCGGCGCTGCTCACGACGCCGGCCGAGGCGGCCGCGGGCGCCAACCTGTACTTCGTGCAGGGCTTGCCCGGGCGCAGCCTGGACATCAGCGTCGACGGCCGTCAGGTCGCGTCCGGGGTGGCCGGCGGGAAGCTCGTGGGGCCGTTCGGGGTGGCCGCCGGGAAGCGGATGGTCACCGCCCGGCAGAACGGGAAGGTGGTGGTCCAGGCCCAGGTGACGGCAGGGTCCGGGGCCAGCCTGGACGTCGTCATCCACCAGCCGGTGTCGCCGACGGGCGCGCCGCTGATCACGACGTACGTGAACAAGCTGACCGGGGTGCCCAAGGACAAGGGCAGCCTGCGGGTCGCGCACGACGCGGCCGTCGGTCCGGCCGACATCCGCGTGAACGGCCAGGTGCTGTTCCAGAACGTCGCGAACGGGGAGTCCCTGGACGTCGTCGTTCCGGCCGCCACCTACAAGGTCGAGATCGTGCCGACCGGCGCGACGTCGCCGGTCGTTCTCGGTCCGCTCGACCTGCCGGTGCAGGCCGGGTACCTGACCCGGGTGTTCGCGATCGGCGCGCCCGCGCAGAAGACGATGACCGTCGCGCTCGGCACCATCAAGGTTCCGGCGGCCGGGTCGGACAAGCCGGGTGTGGTGAACACCGGAACCGGAGGACAGGCGGCGGGGCTCGACCAGGCGCAGAGCCCCGCCGGCCAGGCCGGTCTGTGGGTCGTGGTGTTCCTGGCCGCTCTCGGGGTGGCTGTCGTCACCGGCCGGAAGGTGGTCCGCCGCTGAAGCGTGAGCTGCTGTGTACGACGTTGTGCTGCCTCGCCCTGGCCGGTTGTGCGGCCGGGGCGGGCAGCGCGACGCCTGCCCCCACGACCACGTTCAGCCTCACGATCGGCCGTCCGCCCTCTGTGGCCGAGCCGACCACGCCGCTGACGGCGCCGCCGGGACGGATCGGCACGCCGGCCCCGAGTCAGCGGATCCGCTTCGTGCCGCAACGGATCGTCTTGCCCGGCGGCGCGGACGCGGCCGTTCTCCCGGCGACAACGGTCGACGGCCGGCTCCAGGTGCCGACCGCGCGGCACGTCGGCTGGTGGGACGGCGGCGCGCAGGCGGGCGATCCGTTCGGCTCGGTGGTGCTGGCGGGGCACGTCGACAGCAAGTCCGAGGGGCTCGGGTTCTTCGCCCGGCTGCTCGAGGTACGACGCGGTGAGGTGGTCGTACTGCGGGGCTCCGGCCACACGGCGTCGTACCGGGTCGTCTCGATCGCGTCCGTGCGGAAGGACGCGCTCGCGACGAAGAGCGGGGCCTTCGACCAGACCGTCGGCCACCGGCTCGTGCTGATCACCTGCACCGGCGCGTACGACGCTTCCCGCGGCGGGTACGAGGACAACCTGGTGGTGACCGCCGTACCGATCGGCCTCGCCCGGTAGGCCGCGCAGTAGGCTCGGCCGTCATGGCCAGGTATTTCGACATCCACCCGGAGAATCCTCAGCGGCGGTCGATCGGGCAGGTGGTGGACCTGCTGCGCGAGGACGGGCTGATCGCGTACCCGACCGACTCCTGCTACGCGCTCGGCTGTCAGCTGGGCAACCGGGACGGGATCGACCGGATCCGCACGATCCGGCACCTGGACGACCGGCACCACTTCACCCTGGTCTGCGAGAACTTCGCGCAGCTCGGTCAGTTCGTGCACATCAGCAACGCGGTGTTCCGCTCGATCAAGGCAGCCACGCCGGGCAGCTACACGTTCATCCTGCCGGCCACCAAGGAGGTGCCGCGCCGGCTGCTGCACCCGAAGAAGAAGACCGTCGGCGTGCGGATCCCGGACCACGTGGTCACCCAGGCGCTGGTCGCCGAGCTCGGCGAACCGCTGGTCTCCAGCACCTTGCTGCTGCCCGGCCACGAGGAGCCGATGACGCAGGGCTGGGAGATCAAGGAAGAGCTCGACAACCAGATCGACGCGGTCATCGAGGGTGAGGCGGGGACCGAGCCGACCACCGTCGTCGACTTCTCCGACGACGTCCCCGAGGTGGTCCGGGTGGGCTCCGGGGACCCGACTCCGTTCGAGTGAGCCCTTGCGGTTCGCAACAAACTGCCCGATGGTGGCGGATGAGCGTTAGTCAGTTACCTCATCCGCCCCGGAGGGACTCATGCGACGTGCTCTGCTCGCCCTGACCGTTCTGCTGCTGACCGCGCTGGTGCCGGCGTCCGCGCAGGCCTACGCCAACGCCTTCTTCCCGACCCAGAGCAGCGGCAACCGCGGCGCCGACGTCCAGGCGATCCAGTTCCTGCTGCAGTACGCCGGGCAGTCCGTCGACGCGGACGGCGTGTTCGGCGCGACCACCGTCAGCGCCGCGAAGGCGTTCCAGAGCGCCAAGGGTCTGGGTGTCGACGGGATCGTCGGACCGCAGACGTGGGGAGCGTTGACGCCGACGATCCGCTCCGGCGACAACAACGCCGCGGTGAAGGCGCTGCAGGTCGAGCTGAACGCCAAGCGCCGCCTCAGCCTCCCGGTCGACGGCGTCTTCAGTACGGCGGTCCGCGACGCGGTCGTGGCGTTCCAGTCGCACGCGGGCATCGGCGCGGACGGCATCGTCGGCCCGATCACCTGGCGGAACCTGGCCTGGCACTACGACTACCCGGACTTCAGCGCGAACCTGTGCGACCAGGACCCGGACGGCAACGGTACGGCGGCGAACTGGGCCGCCGCCGCGCCGACAGCGCAACTGGAAGCCGCGGCGCGCTCGTTCGCGTCCACGGGCCAGGGCAAGGTCCCGTACGGCGATGCGGGCTTCGAGCACGGCGGGGACATTCCCGGCCACGCCAGCCACGACAACGGCATGGACATCGACATCTGGCCGATCCGCACCGACAACGGCCAGTGCACCGCGGGCCGGATCACCTGGGAGTCCACGACGTACGACCGGGCCGCCACCCGCCAGCTGATCCAGGCCGTCCGCGCCGCGGCGCCGGGGCACGTGAAGTACATCTGGTTCAACGACCCGACCCTGATCAGCGAGGGCCTGACGCAGCAGTGGCCGGCCCATGACAACCACCTGCACGTCCGGTACTGCGAGAAGGTCCACCCCAACAGCACCTACGTCTGCTGACACACTGTCCGGCGTGACCTACACACTCGATCTGAACCCCGACGAGCTGCTCACCACGACCCGTACCGTCCGCAAGCGGCTCGACCTCGAGCGGCCGGTGCCGATGGAGCTGATCCGGGAGTGCATCGAGATCGCGTTGCAGGCACCGTCGGGCAGCAACCGGCAGACGTGGCACTGGCTGGTGATCACCGACGCCGAGAAGCGCGCCGCGGTCGGCGAGTACTACCGGCGTTCGGTCGAGCAGTATCTGGCCGGACCGGGCGCGGCGGGGAAGCTGCACGCCGACGACCCCGAGCGCGGGCCGGTCCAGCGCCGGGTCGGTGACAGCGTGGCCTACCTCGGCGAGCGGATGGGGCAGGTGCCCGTGCTCGTCATTCCCTGCCTGGAGGTGCGGAAGCTCCCGGCCGGGAACCAGGCCGGGCTGTGGGGCTCGATCCTGCCGTCGGCCTGGAGTTACATGCTCGCCGCGCGGGCACGCGGCCTCGGTACGGCGTGGACCACGCTGCACCTGACCTACGAGCAGGAGGTGTCGGAGCTGCTCGGTCTGCCCGAGGAGATCCGGCAGACGGTGCTGATTCCGACGGCGTACTCGATCGGGACCGGTTTCAAGCCCGCGGCCCGGCAGCCGCTCGACGACGTCCTGCACATCGACGGCTGGTGATCAGGAGGCCGCCATCTCCTCGATGGTCAGGCCGCTGAGCACCGATCGGGGCTCGGTGACGGTCAGGTCGAGATCCGGGTCGGCGTCGGCGTCCTTCACCTTCACCAGCAGCCAGTCGCCGCCGGTGCGGGTGAATGCCCAGGCCCCGTTGAGCTTGACGCCGTGCAGTTGCACCTTCAAGTGTCCGCGTTCGATCGCCTCGGCCGGGTCGACGAGTTGCTGCCGGGCGTCGCGGGTCAGGTTCGTGTAGACGCCGGCGTCCCAGACGATCACCGCGCCGCTGCCGTACTGCGCGTCGCGATGCACACCCTCGTACGAGGCGTACTCGAGGTCGTGGTCGGACGTGAACACCGCCAGCCGCTTCACGATCGGGTCCAGCGACGGCCCCCGCGGCACCGCCCAGGATTTGAGCACGCCGTCCACCTCGAGCCGTACGTCGTAGTGCAAGCGCCGCGCGTCGTGCAGCTGCACGACGAAGATGGGCCTGGCCAACGGGGCTCCTTGACGAATTCGAGTTACCGCTAACGGTCTGTCATCTTGCGGTTGTAGGCTTGCGCTTGGCTGAGCAACCAGCCCCTCACACTCTCCTCCATCATCCGCCCCTGTCACGAAGCAGGTGCCATGCCCGTAGCCCCCTCACCGGCGCGGCCGATCGCCGTACAGATCCGCATCGGCGGACGCTGGATCGCGGGCCAGGAGCTGGGCCGCCGGACCGGGACGGCCGGGACCGACGAGGTTCTCGTCAGTCACCACGGCCA
This sequence comes from Kribbella sp. NPDC003557, assembly GCF_040610805.1. NCBI lineage: Bacteria > Bacillati > Actinomycetota > Actinomycetes > Propionibacteriales > Kribbellaceae > Kribbella > Kribbella sp. NPDC003557. The sequence continues at coordinate 268,487 of NZ_JBEXMY010000002.1, read as the reverse complement.
TCTCGTCTGGATCGACCAGCATCAGGTCCGCGAGTCCTGAAGCTGAAACCCCTTACCCGTAAGGGTTTTCAGCAAAGAGTTTTCGCAACCAGGTTACCGATCTCTACCGCGGACGCCGACCCGCTCGGGTCGAACAGCGTCCGGGTCAACGCGAACGTGACGCCTGAGCGGGTGTCCGCCCAGGCGACGCTGCCACCCATGCCCGGCCAGCCGATGGTCGCCGGGCTCTCGTCCGCGCTCGACCCCAACCGGCCGACCGCGTAGCCGAGCGCCAGGGTCGCCGGATTGCCGAGCAGTTCGTCCTGCGCGACCAGCGCCGGTCCGGTGATCACGGGCACCGATTCCGGCCGGACCAGTCGCTCTCCGTCGACCTCGCCGATCAGGGCGGCGTACAGCTTGGCGATCCCGCGGGCGGTCAGGATCCCGCTGGACGCGTCCTCGATCGCGAGCTGCCCGGGCTGGTTCAGCACGGCGGCCCGCGGCTGCATCGCGCGCGGGACGATCTTCTCGAACATCCCGGCCAGCGTCGCGAACGTCTCCTCCGCGCCTTCGGGTTCCACCAGCTGCGCGAGCCGGTGCCGCTGGTTGCCGGGCAGGGCGAAGAACACGTTTTCCTCGATGCCGAGCGGGGTCAGGAGGTCCCGCAGGACCGCGGAGATCGTCCGGCCGGTCGCCCGCCGGACGATCTCGCCGACCAGGACGCCGAACGTCTCGGCGTGATAGGTCATCTTCGTCCCCGGCTCCCACCAGGGCGCGGCGGCCGCGAGTCGGTCCGCCTGGTCAGACAGCGTTTTCCGGGTCGTTCCGCGCGGTAGCGCGGGCAGGCCGACCGAGTGCGTCAGCACATGCCGCAGCGTCGCCTTGTCCTTCCCGTGCGCGCCGAACTCCGGCCAGATCCCGACGATCGGCCGGTCGTAGTCGAGGACGCCGCGGTCCACCAGCACGTTGGCGACGGTTGCGGACGCGCCCTTTCCGGTGGATGCCGCGAAGTACAGGGTCTCCGGCGTCACGCCGTCGCCGGCGACCGCGTCGACGACCAGCTCGCCCTGCCGGTACGCCGCGACCTGCAGGCCGAGCTCGGTCCCGGCCAGCTCGTCGATCCGCCGTTGCACCTGGTCCTGGAGATCCATCCGTCCATCCTCTCTCTCGTGGGTACGTCGGAGCCCGGGCGGATCTTTTGACACACTGCGCTCGTGGAACTGCGGCAGCTGGAGTACTTCGTGGCGGTGGCGCACGAGCGGAGCTTCACGCTGGCCGCCCGCCGGCTGCACGTGGTGCAGAGCGCGGTCAGCGCCGCGATCTCCGCGCTGGAGAAGGATCTGAAGGTCACGCTGTTCGAGCGCAACGCGCAGCGCGTGGTGCTGACCGAGGCCGGTACGGCGTTGCTCCCCGAGGCGCTCGCCGTGCTCGACGCGGTCCAGGGCGCCCGGGACGTCGTCGACGAGCTGGGTGCCGGGATGCGCGGGCGTGTGCGGGTCGGACTGCTGCCGGGGCTCGGACTGATCGACCTGCCGGCGGCCGCGGGTGAGTTCCGCCGAAGGCATCCGAACGTCGAGCTGCAGTTGCGGGTCGAGCCGGAGGGATCCGCCGGCGTGATCGTCGGGCTCCGGAACGGCGATATCGACGTCGGCTTCCTGGGCGTCGCGGACGGCAGTGTGCCGCGCGAGCTGACCGCGTGGGAGCTGCTCCGGGTTCCGCAGGTGCTCGCGGTCCCGGTCGGGCATCGGCTGGCCCGGCGGCGCTCGGTGCGGGTGGCCGACCTGGCCGACGAGGCGTTCGTGGACTTCCCGCCCGGTTTCGGGACCCGGACGCTGATCGACCAGAAGTTCGAGGCCGCCGGGATCGAGCGCCGCGTGGTCGTCGAGGCGATCGGGATCGAGAACGGCGTGCAGTTCCTGTCGCACGGGGTCGGCCTCGGCATCCTTCCGGGGTACGCCGTGGCCGGGGTCGAAGCGCTGCGGGCCGTGCCGATCGCGGACGAGACGTTCCAGTGGTCGCTCTACATGGCGACGTTGAAGCGGCGGAAACCGACCGCCGCGCTGCGCGCCCTGCTCGGCCTGGTGGGCAGCCACCTGAACCAGCCGCCCGGCACCGAACTCGGTCGCGACCTGGATCAACAGAATTGATCTTCGCATCGTTTTGATTCGTTGGATTTGATCCATCCGGCGGCGCACGATCTAGATGTCAGCAGCACACGACATCGAGATCAGGAGCAGGAACGATGACTGAACGAGTGGCGATCGTGACCGGCGCGTCGAGCGGGATCGGCCGCGAGGCCGCGATCCGGCTCGGTCGCGACGGCTTCGCCGTGGTGATCGGGTACGGCGGCAGCCGGGCCGGTGCCGAGCAGACCGTCAAGGAGGTCGAGCAGGCCGGCGGGCGGGCGATCGCGGTCCAGGCCGACGTGGCCGAGGAGACCGCGGTGAGCGCACTCTTCGACCGGGCCGAGGCGGAGTTCGGCGGCGTCGACGTGGTCGTCAACGCGGCCGGGATCATGCCGCTGGCGCCGCTGGCCGAGCTCGACCTGGACGTCTTCGACCAGGTCGTCCGCACCAACCTGCGCGGCACTTTCGTGGTCGACCAGCAGGCCGCCCGGCGGGTCCGGGACGGCGGCGCGATCGTCAACATCAGCAGCTCGCTGACGTTGCTCGCGCGCCCGGCGTACTCGGCGTACGCCGCGAGCAAGGGCGGCGTCGAGGCGATCACGCTGATCCTGGCCCGCGAGCTGCGCGGCCGGAACGTCACCGTCAACGCGGTCGCCCCCGGCCCGACCGCGACGCCGCTGTTCCTGAACGGCAAGCCGCAGGAACTGATCGACCGGATCACCGCCGAGTCGCCGCTCGAGCGGCTCGGGCAACCCGAGGACATCGCCGAGATCATCGCCTTCCTGGCCGGCCCGGCGCGCTGGATCAACGGCCAGGTCATCTACGCCAACGGAGGATCGGCAGCATGAGCAAGACGGTTCTGATCAGCGGCGCGTCCAGCGGTTTCGGGGCGCTGACCGCCCGGGCCCTCGCCGACGCGGGCCACACGGTGTACGCCGGGATGCGGGACCTCGCCGGCCGCAACGCGTCCGCCGCGGCGGACGCCAAGCAGTACAGCGGCAATCTGCGGCCCGTCGAGCTGGACGTCAGCTCGGACGAGTCGGCCCAACAGGCCGTCCGGACCGTCGTCAGCGAGCAGGGGCGGCTCGACGTACTGATCCACAACGCCGGCCATATGGTCACCGGGCCGGCCGAGGCCTTCACGCCGGAGCAACTGCTCGACCTCTACGACACCAACGTCGTCGGCAGCCAGCGGCTGAACCGCGCCGCACTGCCGGTGCTGCGCGAGCGACGCGACGGCCTGGTCGTGTGGGTCGGCAGCTCAAGCACCCGGGGCGGCACGCCGCCGTACCTCGCGCCGTACTTCGCGGCGAAGGCCGGGATGGACGCGATGGCGCAGAGCTACGCGCTGGAGCTGGCCCGGTTCGGGATCGAGACGACGATCGTCGTACCGGGTGCGTTCACCCACGGCACCAACCACTTCCTGCACAGCGGTACGCCGGCCGACGCCGACGTGGTCGCGGCGTACGAGACGAAGTACGCCGGACTGATGGACCAGGTCGGTCAGCGCCTCGCCGAGCTCGAGCCGGAGTGGTCGGACGTCGCCGAGGTCGCGAAGCTGATCGCCCGGGTCGTCGACACCGAGAGGGGCAGGCGTCCCTTCCGGGTCAGCTACGACCCGTCCGACGACGGGGCGATCGTGGTGAACGCGGTGGCCGACCGGATCCGCGCGGAGTTCCTGCGCCGGGTCGGCCTCGACGACCTGCTGCATCCGGTCGCGTGATCGATCGGCACGCCCACTTCCTGCCGCCGGAGTACGTCGCGGCGGCGGAGCGGGCCGGCCACCTCCGGCCGGACGGGATGTCCCGCTGGCCGGAGTGGTCGGTCCGGCAGCACCTGGCGACGATGGACGCGTCCGGCACCGAGAAGGCGGTCCTGTCGGTCCCGTCGCCCGGGGTCCACTTCGGCGACGACTTCCGCGCGCAGGTCCTGGCCCGCCGGATGAACGAGGCCGCGGCCGAGCTGGCGCGCGACCATCCAGGACGGTTCGGGTTCTACGCCAGCCTGCCGCTGCCGGACGTCGAGGGCGCGGTGGCCGAGGCCGACTACGCGTACGACGTCCTGCAGGCCGACGGGGTCGTCCTGCTCAGCAACGCCGGCGGGCAGTACCCGGGCGATCCGTCCTGGGAGCCCTTGTGGCGAACGCTGAACGAGAGGTCGGCGACGGTGCTGCTGCACCCGACCTCGCCCCCGCAATGGCGCCAGATCGCCCTCGACCGCCCTCGCCCGATGATCGAGTTCCCGTTCGACACCGCGCGAGCCGTCGCCGACCTGGCCCTCACCGGAGTTCTTGCGCGCCACTCCGACGTACGGTTCACCGTCGTCGACGGCGAACTGGTGGCACCGCTGGTCCACCGCATCGAGCACTTCTCCGGCGTGACCGTGCCGCCGCTGTGCGCGGCGAACGGCAGCGGCTACTGCTGCACCGCCGCGTAGTCGAGGGCGAAGCGGGTCGTCCGCTCCACCTCGGCATCCGTCCCGACCGGGCAGACGAGGAACTCCGTCGTCCCCGCGTCCTCGAAGCGCTTCAGCTCCTTGGCCACGGTCTCCTCGTCGCCGAGAACCGCGGTGTCCTCGGGGCCCGCCTTGCCGCCACGGTCCAGGACAGCGCGGTACGCCGGCATGTCACCGGCGGCACCGAACCGCTCGCGGATCCATTGCCGCGTCGCGCCCGGGTCGTCCGTGACCGCGACGCAGACACCCGCGACCACCTGCGGTGCCGGGCGCCCCACCGCGGCGGCCGCACGGTCGATCGTGGGGCGGACGAAGCTCTCGATCACCTCGGGGCCTGCCCAGCTGGTCGTCGTACCGGCGGTCAGCTCGCCGGCGGTCTTCAGCATCCGCGGGCCGAGCGCGGCCAGGATCAGCTCGGGGGCCTCGGCGCCGGCGATGTCCAGCTGCCCGCGGGCGGTCAGCCGTTCGCCCTCGTAGTCGGTGGGTTCACCGGCGAGCAGCGGCCCGAGCGCCTCGACGTACTCGCGGACGTACGCCGCCGGGCGGTCCATCGACAGCCCGAGCATGCCTTCCACCATGTGTGGGTGGCTCGAGCCGACGCCGAGCGTCAGGCGGTTGCCGATCAGCGCCTGCACGCTGAGCGCCTGGGCCGCCAGCGCGAGCGGATGCCGCGGGTATACCGGTACGACGCCGACGGCGTACCCGATCCTCGAGGTGTACGGCGCGACGCCCGCGATCAGCGTCAGCGCGTCCCACCCGAGTCGCTGGCTGAACCAGACCCGGTCGATCCCGGCGTCCTCGGCGGCCTTCGCGGCGGCGCCGATCTCGTCGATGGCCTTGCCTTCTTCGTCGATCCACAGTCCGATCCTCATGTCCACCAGTCAACGAGAGCGGCGGCCGCCGACCCAGACGCAGTTACGCTGTGCAGCGATAAGGGATCGTGATCGCCGGAGGTGGCCGATGGAGCTGCGGCAGCTGCGGTACTTCGTCACCGTCGCCGAGGAGCTGCACTTCGGACGCGCCGCCGAGCGCCTGAACATCGTCCAGCCGGCCGTCAGTCAGCAGGTCGCGCGGCTCGAACGCGAACTGGGCCTGCAACTCCTCGACCGCTCGTCCCGCCACGTCCGGCTCACCGGCGACGGCGAGCGGATGTTGCGCGAGGCGCGGTCCGTGCTGTCCGCCGCCGACCGAGCGTCCGAGGTCGCCGCCGAACTCGCGTCCGGCCGCTCCGGCGTACTGCGCGTCGGCACAGCGCCCGGCCTGCGTGACCGCCTCGAGCGGGGTCTCTCAGCCCTCCGCGCGCACACGCCGGACCTCGAGATCCAGCTCAGCTCCGGGTCGACGGCCGAGCACCTGACCGCGCTGCGTTCGGGGGAGCTGGATGTGGCCTTCGTCCGCGGGGAGACAGCTGCGGCGGATCTGCAGGAGATCGAGCTCTGGCGCGATCCACTCTCGGTGCTGGTGCCCACGGCGTACCGCGCGGACGGCGGCGTCAAGCTGATCGACCTGGCCGGCTTGCCGCTGCGGTTGCCCGACGACCCGTGGCTGCGGGACCACCTCGTGACGGCCTGCCGGGAGGCCGGGTTCGAGCCGCTGATCGGGCGGCCCATCGAGGACTTCGAGGCGGCGGTCGTGGAGATGTCCACCGGCTCGCCTGCGTGGACCGTCGTGTACGGGACGGCTTGTGAAGCGGCTGACGGCGCTTTGTGGATGGGGCTGCTGGATCCGCCCAGAACGGCCCCGGGGAACCTGCTGACCGCGGCGGGCCGGTCGCCCGAGTGCCTCGATGTGCTGGTGGCTGCCTTCGGGTGACCTCCGGCGGGCCCTGACAGCACCGCCGGAGGTCGGGTGTTGATTACTCAACAAGCACCGGATCGTACGTCGGAAATCGCGTTCCGAGGAGGGTCCGTCTCATAATTAATCACAGAACATCTGGTGGCTCCCGGTGAACGGTCGCTGACGGTGCGGGATTAAAGTTGGTAGTCGCAACCAAATACCGGGCTGGGTGAGGACCCCAAGTCAGCCGTTTCCGCCTCGGGGACAGCGCACGTCGCTGCCCCCGGTCGTAGCGTTCCCGCCGTACGAAACGGAAGCTGATGTCTGCCACCCAGACCCCGCCGGCCACCCCTGCCGCCACACCGACCCGGTACCGCTCGCGGTACGCCGCCGACGACACCGATGACACTGCCGACGACGCCGCCGGAGCGCCGCCGGTCGCGGCCGGTGACCCGGAACTCTCGCACCGCGAGATCCTCGAGATCCTCGCCGGGCTGCTCGCCGCGCTGTTCACCGCGGTGCTCAGCTCGACGATCGTCAGCAACGCGCTGCCGACGATCATCGCCGACCTCGAAGGCACCCAGACGCAGTACACCTGGGTGGTCACCGCCAGCCTGCTCGCGATGACAGTGTCCACGCCGGTGTGGGGCAAGCTGTCCGACCTGATGAGCAAGAAGCTGCTCGTGCAGCTCGCGATCATCCTGTTCGTGATCGGCTCGATGCTGGCCGGCGCCGCGCACAACGTGCCGTTCCTGATCGGGTCGCGGGTGCTGCAGGGGATCGCGATGGGCGGTCTGATGGCACTCGCGCAGGCGATCGTCGGGGCGGCGATCCCGCCGCGCAGCCGCGGCCGGTACTCCGGGTACATGGGCGCGGTGATGGCGCTCGCGACCGTCAGCGGCCCGCTCGTCGGCGGGGTCATCGTCGACACCTCGTGGCTCGGCTGGCGCTGGTGCTTCTACGTGTGCGTGCCGCTCGCCGTCGTGTCACTGATCGTCCTGCAGCGGTTCCTGCGCCTGCCGGTGCTGAAGCGCAGGATCAAGCTGGACTACCTCGGCGCGGTGCTGATCGCGGGCGCGGCCAGCCTGCCGCTGATCTGGGTCTCGTTCGCGGGTGAGCACTTCGCGTGGTGGTCGTGGCAGACCGGCGCGTACCTGGGCGGTACGGCGGTGCTCGCGATCCTGGCCGTTGTGGTCGAGACCCGTGCCGCCGAGCCGCTGGTGCCGATGCGCGTGGTCCGGGAGCGGACGACCGCGCTGGCGATCGTCGCGAGCGTGGCGGTCGGGATGGGGATGTTCGGCAGCGCGGTGTTCCTCGGGCAGTACTTCCAGGTGGCCCGCGGCTACAGCGCGACCGAGGCAGGGCTGCTGACGATCCCGATGATGTTCGGGTCGTTCCTCGGGTCGGTCGGGTCGGGGCAGCTGATCACCCGCTTCGGGAAGTGGAAGCGGTACCTGGTGATCGGCGCGCTGTTCCTGACCGCGGGTCTCGGGCTGCTCGGCACGATCGACCACACGTCGCCGTACTGGTACGTCGGGCTCGGGATGCTTGCCATGGGCATCGGGATGGGCATGACCATGCAGAACCTGGTGCTCGCGGTGCAGAACACGGTGGACGTCAGCGAGGTCGGGGCGGCGAGCGCGTCGGTGACGTTCTTCCGCAGCCTCGGTGGTGCCGTCGGGGTGTCCGTGCTCGGCGCGATCCTCGCCACCCGGGTGACCGACCTGATCACCGAGCACCTGCGCGACCTCGGCCCGGCCGCGGCCTCCGGTGGCTCGGGCAGCCTGCTGGACGTGAACGCGTTGCCGGGCCCGGTCCAGGAGATCGTGCGGCACGCGTACGGCGATGCCACCGGGCGGATCTTCGTGATCGCCGCCGGCGCCGCTGCGGTCAGCCTGCTCGCGGTGCTGTTCATCCGCGAGGTCCCGCTGCGGCAGACGGTCGCGATGCGGACCGACGACGAGGGCGCCGAGGCCGGCGCCACGGCGTACCGGGAAACCTCCGACGATCCGGCCGAGCGTGCCGCCGTCGTCGCGCTGGACGTGATCACGTCGGCGGAGCGGACGGCGCGTGAACGCGAGCGGGAGGCCAGTGAGCGCGTGCAGGCTGCCGCGCACACGATCCGGCAGATGCGCACCGACGTCGCGGACCTGTTCACCCGGGTGGACCAGCAGATCGCGGCGCTCGAGGACAGCCTCCCCGACGCCGACATCCCGCAGCCCGCGGCGGCGATTCTCGACTCCCAGCGCCCGGCCGGTGAACTCGTCGACGAACTCCGCCGGTACGAGCTCAGCGTTCTCAGCGCCAGCCAGCGCACCGCCGACCACCTCCGCGAAACCGCGCGTACCGAGGCCGATCAGCTGCGGACGACCGCGCGTACGGAGGCTGACCAGCTGCGGACGACCGCGCGGACCGAGGCGGACCAGTTGCTGGCCGAGGCGCGCTCGGAGGAAGCGGAGATCCGCGCCCGGATCGCCGAGCTCGAAGCCGTCGAGCACCGCCTGCTCGGCACCATCCGCGACAACCTCTCCAGCACCCCGCACCCGCCGGCCGCGCCACCCGGTCGCGAGGCCGCACACCAGACCTTCCCGCCCACCCACGCGCCCGCCGCGGGCAACGGCTACCCCGAGGACGCCCACCACCGCCAACCCTTCGGCTGACCGGCCACGGTCGGGTGCTGTCGGAGCGGGGTGGCATGCTTCGGGGTACGGCGTCGGGTGAGGAGCGGGTGTGGGGTTGTGGGACGTGGAGCAGGTGGTGGGGCTCGCGCCTGATGCCGCGTCGGTGAAGGCCGGGCAGGGGTTGGCTCGGGGCGAGAAGTGGTCGGGTGCGGGGGCTACGGATCGTGCGGTCTGGGGGTTGTGCCAGGGGAGTGGGAAGCAGCCCTACCAGACGGGCGTGGACCTGGGCGGCCCGGCGTACAAGTGTTCTTGCCCGTCGCGGAAGTTCCCCTGCAAGCACGCGCTCGGGCTGCTGTTGCTGTGGGCGAAAGGCGAGGTGCCGGCCGCGGACGAGCCGGAGTGGGTGAAGACCTGGGTCGACCAGCGCGCGGAGCGGCCGGAGCGGAAGCCGGGAGAGGTCGCCGACCCGGTCGCGGCGCAGGAGCGGGCGGCTCGGCGGGCCGACCGCGTGTCGGCGGGGCTGGCGGAGCTGGCCGGCTGGCTGGACGATCAGGTCCGGCAGGGCCTCGGCGGCTTCGACCAGCGGGCGTATGCCGAGCTGAGCCGCCTCGCGGCCCGCATGGTCGACGCACAGGCGCCGGGAGTGGCAGGAGCGGTACGCCGGGCAGCGGGCGCCATCGGCCGCGGTCACGGCTGGCCCGGTGAGCTGCTCGAGGAGCTGTCCCTCATCCACCTCGTCGTCGCCGCGCACGGTCGCCTCGCGGAGCTCCCGCCGTCGCTCGCCGACACCGTGCAGAGCCGCATCGGCTGGACGACCGAGACCGCGCGCGTGCTCGCCGACGGCGAGAAGGTCGAGGACGACTGGCTGATACTCGGTCGCGTGATCGAGCCGGACGAGCGGCTCACGGTCCGGCGTGTGTGGTTGCGTGGGGCAACGACAGGACGGATCGGGCTGATCCTGACCTTCGCTGCCGCCGGGCGTCCGCTGGACCCGCTGCCGGCCCGCCCCGGCGAGTACGTCCCGGGCGCGCTCTCGTTCTATCCAGGAGCTTTGCCGATGCGCGCACTCCTGACCCAGACCGATCCGCGCCGGCCGGCGTCGCGTCCCGCCGGTCTCACGGTCCGCCAGGGGTTGGCGTCGTACGTCGAGTCGCTCGCCGCCGACCCGTGGAACGAACGCTGGCCGCTGGTACTGCGGGATGTCCGCCCAGCGCCGTACGGCGACGGGTGGGCGCTCGTCGACGCCGACGGTGACGGGCTGGAGCTGCTGCCGGGCTGGGACCCGATGAAACTGCTGGCCGTGTCCGCGGGCGACCCGGTCACGGTGGCCGGCGAATGGAACCGTGCCGGTCTGCGGCCGATGACCTGCTGGCGTGACGACCGGCCGGTGGTCCTGTGACGAGCGACGAGCAGGTGGTGAGGGCATGAAGGGCTGGGACGGCCTGGTCAGTTCGGCGTTGCTGGGCACCGACCGCCGGCCGGTGCACTTCGAGGAGCTGCCGGACCACATCCGGGAGCGGCTCGGCGACGGCAACCTGCTCGACGCGGCCGCGCTCGCGACCGTGTACAAGCGCGCCGGCCGCACACCGCTGCGCGGTCTCGAGCCTTTGCCGGCCGCGCCTGGCGAGGACCGGCCGTTGCCGCGACCGGGGGCGGTGCGGCGACTCGCTGCGATGCTCGGCGGATTCCAGACGTCCGCGCTGGGCGAGTGGCTGCGGGCCGCGGACGCCAACGGATGGGGTGTCCCGCCCGAACACCTGCCCGCGCTGGCCGACTACGCGCGCAACCGCGCCGAGTACCGTCCGCTCGTCATCGCCGCGGCCGGGCGTCGCGCGCGGTGGCTCGCCGATCTCAACCCCGAATGGCGGTTCCTGCACGCAGCGGTTGCTGAGAGCAACGACCTGGAGTTGTGGACGCACGGGAACGCGATCCAGCGGCGCACCTGGCTGCGCGCCGCCCGCAGCCAGGATCCGGCCGCCGCCCGTGCGGCGCTGGTCGAGGTCTGGCCGGCCGAGTCCGCCGGTACCCGCGCCGACTTTCTCGGCTTGTTCGCCGACAACCTCGCGCTGCCGGACGAGGAGTTCCTGGAATCCGCGCTCGACGACCGCTCCCGCGAGGTACGCCGGGTGGCCGCGCGACTGCTCGCCCGGCTGCCGGGATCGCAGTACGGCGTCCGGATGGCCGAGCGACTGCACTCACACCTGACCCCGACCCAGGGCGTGCTCGCGGTCGACCTGCCGCGCAGGCTGACGCAGTCGATGGAACGCGACGGTCTCGACTCGCAGAACCCGGAAGGTGTCGGCAAGCGGGCCTGGTGGTTCCAGCAGATCGTTGCCAACACACCCTTGGTGGCGATGGACATCGCCTGGCTGCAGACACCGGTCGAGGCATGTGCGCCCGGGGTGTTGCAGGCAGGCTGGGCGGAGGCGGCGATCCGCGAAGGCGTCGTCGGCGCCGGTTCGGAGCCGGACGACAAGGCCGGGCGAGCCGCTGAGTGGGCGCGGGAACTGCTGCTGGCGAACGCCGACCTCGGCAGCCGCGGTCCGGCCGAGCTGCTTCGTCTGCTGCCACCGCACGAGTGGGCGAACGCGATCGACGTGCTGCGGAAGTCCGTCGACGTCGCCGAGTTGGTGGGCGGCCTGCCGGTCCCGTGGCCGGCCCCGCTCGGACGGATGATCCTCGACCAGCTCGCCAAGGTCGGCACCAACCGCGCCTGGGCCCGGCTCGCCAGCATCACCGCCCGCGCGGTGCCGCCCGACGTACTCGACCATCCGATCACCCGCGAACCGACCGGCGAGGAAGACACCTGGCTTCGCCGCCTGGTCGAGACCCTGACCTTCCGCCGCGAGATGTACGAGGAGCTCACATGAACGAAGTACTGCGCCCGCACGCGGAGGTCGAGTACGCCGCCGAGCTGCAAGCGTTGCGAGCGACGGACGATCGCCTGCGACCGCCCGCGTGGCAGCTGTCACCGGCCGCCGTCGTCACGTACCTGCTCGGCGGGAAGGCCGGTGACACCGAGATCTCACCCAAGTACGTCGGCCCGCGCCGGCTGGTCGAGGTCGCGGTCGCCACCCTCGCGACGGATCGTGCGCTGCTGCTGCTCGGCGTACCGGGAACGGCGAAGACGTGGGTCAGCGAGCACCTGGCGGCCGCGATCAGCGGTGACTCGACGCTGCTCGTGCAGGGCACCGCGGGCGCCGCGGAGGAAGCGATCCGCTACGGCTGGAACTATGCGCAGCTGATCGCCCAGGGTCCCAGCGAGGCGGCGCTCGTGCCGAGTCCGGTGCAGCGCGCGATGGCCGAGGCGAAGATCGCCCGGATCGAGGAGCTGACCAGGATGCCGTCCGACGTCCAGGACGCGCTGATCACGATCCTGTCCGAGAAGGCGCTGCCGATCGCCGAGCTCGCCACCGAGGTGCAGGCCCGGAAGGGTTTCAACGTCATTGCCACCGCCAACGATCGCGACAAGGGCGTCAACGAACTGTCCAGCGCGCTCCGCCGGCGGTTCAACACCGTCGTCCTGCCGCTGCCCGATTCCGCCGACGACGAGGTGGAGATCGTCTCCCGCCGGGTCGCGCAGCTCGGCTCCGCGCTCGAGCTGCCGCAGCCGGACGACGCGCTGGAGGAGATCCGCCGGGTGGTGACGATCTTCCGCGAGCTGCGCTCCGGCCGCACCGAGGACGGCCGGACCGCGGTGAAGTCCCCGTCCGGCACGCTCTCCACCGCCGAGGCGATCAGCGTCGTCACCGGCGGCCTGGCCCTCGCGGCGCATTTCGGCGACGGCGTGCTGCGTCCGACCGACGTGGCCGGCGGCATCCTCGGCGCGGTCGTCAAGGACCCGTCCGCGGACCGCGTCGTGTGGTCGGAGTACCTCGAGACCGTCGTCCGCGAACGCGACGACTGGGCGCCCTTCTACCGGGCCTGCCGAGAGATTTCCGGATGACCGTTCACCTGCTCGGGATCCGGCATCACGGTCCGGGGTCGGCGCGGGCGGTGGCGGCCGCGCTGGCCGGGCTGCGGCCCGACATCGTGCTGATCGAGGGACCGCCGGAGGCCGACAAGATCGTCGAGCTGGCGGCGTCGGAGGAGATGGAGCCGCCGGTCGCGCTGCTGGCCTACGCGGTGGACGACTCGACGCGGGCCGCGTTCTGGCCGTTCGCGGTGTTCAGCCCGGAGTGGCAGGCGATCAGGTACGGGCTGGCGGCCGGGGTCCCGGTGCGGTTCTGCGACCTGCCCGCGGCCCAGCAGTTCGGCTCCTCGGGCGGGCGGTCGGTGTCGATGGACCCGTTGGCGACGCTGGCCGAGGCGGGTGGGTACGACGACCCGGAACGCTGGTGGGACGACGTGATCGAGTCGCGACGCGGCGGCGCCGAACCGTTCACGGTGATCGCCGACGCGATGCGCGAACTCCGCCACGGTGAGCAAGCGGCCGGCCGGGAAGCGCAGCGTGAGGCGTACATGCGGACCGTGCTGCGCAAGGCGATCCGGGACGGTTTCGAGCGGATCGCGGTGGTCTGCGGCGCCTGGCACGTCCCGGCGCTCGAGCTTCCGTTGCCGCCGGCAACACATGACCAGCGGATCCTGAAAGGTCTGCCGAAGCGGAAGATCGCCTGCACCTGGGTGCCGTGGACGCACGGCCGGCTGGCGGCGGCGAGCGGGTACGGCGCCGGCATCACCTCGCCCGGCTGGTACCACCACCTGTTCACCGCGCCCGACCAGATCACCACCCGCTGGCTCGCCAAGGTGGCCGAAGTCCTGCGCAACGAGGACCTGCCCGTGTCCAGCGCGCACGTGATCGAGGCGGTCCGGCTCGCCGACACGTTGGCGGCGATGCGGGAGCGTCCGCTCGCCGGGCTGAGCGAGGTCACCGAGGCGACGCGCGCGGTGCTCTGCGGCGGGAACGACGTACTGCTGGACCTGGTGACGCGCGAAGCCGTAGTCGGGGAGCTACTCGGATCGGTCCCGGGAGAGACGCCGCAGGCACCGGTGGCGGCGGACCTGGCGGCGCAGGCGCGCCGGTTGCGGATGAAGCGGGATCCGAACGAGCGCGTGATCGAGCTCGACCTGCGCAAGCCGAACGACCTGGACAAGTCCAGGCTCCTGCACCGGCTGCGGATCCTCGGCGTGCACTGGGGCGTGCCGGCCACCGACGAGCGGCGGGCGCAGGGCACGTTCCGGGAGATGTGGCGACTGGCGTGGGATCCCGGCCTGGAGGTCGAGCTGGTCGCGGCCGGCGCGCACGGGACGACGGTGCTCGGCGCCGCGACGTCCGTGATGCTGAAGGACGCGGACTCGCCGACGCTGGCCGATGTCACCGCCGCGCTGGAGAAGTCGCTGCTCGCCGACCTCGCGGAGGCCCTGCCGCCGCTGCTGCGGGGCATCGACACCCGGGCGGCGGCCGATGCCGATGTCGGGCATCTGATGGCGGCGCTGCCCGCGCTCGCCCGAGCCTCGCGGTACGGCGATGTCCGCGGCACCGACACCGCCGGGCTGGCCGCGGTCGCGGGCCGCATGGTGTCGCGGGTGTGCGCCGGTCTCGCCCGGACCGTGCACGGGCTGGACCCGGAGGCGGCGGCCGCCGTACAGGAGCTGATCGACGGCGTGCAGGACGCGACGATGCTGCTGGCCGAGGACGTCCGCGCGGAGTGGCTGAACACCTTGCAGGGCTTGAGTGATCGGGCCTCGGTGCCGCCGCTGATCCGGGGCCGGCTGACGCGGTTGATGCTGGACACGTCGCGGTTACCGGATCACGAGGTCGCGCTGCGCCTGGGCCGCTCGCTGTCACCCGGCACGCCGACGGCGGACGCGGCCGGGTACGTCGAGGGTTTCCTGGCCGGCGGCGGGTTGCTGCTGGTCCACGACGAGCGGCTGCTCGCGATGGTGGACGGGTGGCTGGCGGGGATCCCGGACGACGCGTTCGTCGAGGTGCTGCCGCTGCTGCGACGGACGTTCGGCACGTTCGCGGCGCCGGAGCGTCGGTCGATCGGCGCGCGGGCCCGCGTCCTCAGTGACCCGGCGGCGGCATTCGTTGCCGATGACGACGACCTCGACGCCGAGCTGGCCGCGACCGCGCTGCCGGTGGTGGCCCGACTGCTGGGGGTCTCATGACTGACGAACGGCTCCGCCGGTGGCGACTCGTGCTCGGCGGCGAGGCGGAGGAAGAGACCGGTACGACGCTGGCGGGCGCGGACCGGTCGGTCGACGCGGCACTGGCCGCGCTGTACGACGCCGGCGAGGGCGAGTCGGGGCCGCAACGGTCGGCCGGGCTGGGGTCGTCCGCGCCTCGGGTCGCTCGATGGCTGGGCGACATCCGGCAGTACTTCCCGAGCACCGTCGTCCAGGTCATGCAGCGGGACGCGGTCGAGCGGCTCGGCATCACGCGGATGCTGATGGAGCCGGAGCTGCTGGGCGCGGTCGAGCCCGACGTCCACCTGGTGTCCACGTTGCTCGCGCTCAACGAGGTGATGCCGGAGGAGACCAAGCAGACCGCGCGGGACGTGGTCGGCCGGGTGGTCGCCGAGCTCGAGGCGCGACTCGCCGAGCGGACGCGGGCCGCGGTGACCGGCGCGCTCGACCGGGCCGGCCGGACAGCGCGGCCGCGGCACGCGGACATCGACTGGGACCGGACGATCCGGGCGAACCTCAAGCACTTCTCGCCGGCGCTCGGCACGATCGTGCCGGACCGCCTGGTCGGGTACGCGCGGCGCAACCACAGCGTGCAGCGGGACATCGTGCTGGCGATCGACCAGTCGGGGTCGATGGCGGAGTCCGTCGTGTACGCGTCGTTGTTCGGCGCGGTGCTCGGGTCGATCCGGACGCTGCGGACCTCGCTGGTCGTGTTCGACACCGCGGTGGTGGACCTGACCGACCAGCTGGACGACCCGGTCGACGTCCTGTTCGGGACCCAGCTGGGCGGCGGGACGGACATCAACCGCGCGCTCGCGTACTGCGAGGAGCTGGTCACGAAACCGGCCGAGACCGTGCTCGTGCTGATCTCGGACCTCTACGAGGGCGGGATCCGGGAAGAGATGCTGCGGCGGGTGCGTTCCTTGGTGGAGTCCGGCGTACAGGTGGTTGCCCTGCTCGCGCTCGCGGACTCGGGCACACCGTCGTACGACGCCGAGAACGCGGCCGCGCTGGCGGAGCTCGGCGTCCCGGCGTTCGCCTGCACCCCGGACAAGTTTCCCGACCTGATGGCCGCGGCCATCCGCCACGAAGACATCGCCGGCTGGGCGGCGACCAACATCACCTGAGAGGACCTGTCCGATGTCGACCGTCGAACTGACCCGTTTCCGCGTCCTGCCCGAGCGCACCGAGGAGCTGCTCGCCGCACGGGCCGACATGCTGGAGGACTTCGAGGCCGACCGCGCCGGGTTCCTGGGTGCGCGCCTCGTGCAGCTCCCCGACAACCAGTGGCTGGACATCGTCGACTGGGCCACGCCGGAGGACTTCGCCGCGTCCCGCGAGAAGGGCGCGAACCTGCCCGGTATCGCGCGGTTCTTCGCGGCGATCGACTCGCTGGTCGCCGCCGAGGAGGGCGTCAGCGCCGCGTAATTCGCCAACACCTGAAGCTCTAACCGGCGATCTCCAGGATGTCGATCGGGGTGTACGGGTCGGCCTCGGCGAAGCGGAGGGCCCACTGGACGGCTTCCTCCTTGCTGTCGACGCGGATGATCGACACGCCCGCGACGAGCTCCTTGGTCTCGGCGAACGGCCCGTCGATCACCCGCGGCTGGCCCGGCATCGGGAACGTGACCCGCGCGCCGCGCGAGCTCGGCATCAGGCCCTCGCCGAGCACCAGCACCCCGGCCTGACGCATCTCCTCGAGGACCGCGTCGGCCCGCTCGAGAATCTCCGGATCCGGCGGGTTGCCGGCCTCCAGGCTGTCGTTGGTCTTGTGCAGCAGCATGTACCTCATAGCGCTGACCTTAGTGCTCCCCAGAACGCTTCAGGCAGTTCGTATTCGAGCCACGCCGCCACCTCGGCGATCTCCCGCGGGCTCCGCGCCCCCACCACCACGGCCGGTACGGCGGGATGCGCCAGCGGGAACTGCGCCGCGGCGGCCAGCAGCGGTACGTCGTACGCGGCGCAGAGCTCACGCAGTACGCCGATGCGCCGCAGCACGTCCCGCGGGACGCGTTCGTACCCGTCGGGGATACCGTTCGCGGTGTCGGCGAGCACGCCGCCGTGGAACACTCCCGCGGCGAGCACGGAGATGCCGAACTTCTCGCACAGCGGCAGCAGCTCGTCGGCGCCGGACTGGTCGAGCAACGTGTACCGCCCGGCGAGCAGCACGACGTCCGGGCCGCCGTCGGTGTCGCGCAGGAAGCGGGCCGCGACGTCGGCATGGTTCACGCCGAGCGAGATCGCCCGGATCGTGCCGCGGCCGCGCAGCTCGGCGAGCGCCCGGAAGGTCTCGGTCGACGCGGCGGCGAAGTCCAGCTCCGGGTCGTGGACGTGCAGGACGTCGATCCGGTCGATCCCCATCCGCTCCAGGCTCGCCTCGAACGACCGGATCGTCGCGCCGTAGGAGTAGTCCAGCCGCGGGCCCATCCCGGCCGGCGGCTCCGCCCAGATCGGCTGCAGATCCGGGCCGCCCGGCTCGATCAGCCGCCCCACCTTGCTGCACAGCACGAACTCGCCCCGCGGCCGCCCGCGCAGCGCGAGCCCGGCGCGCTGCTCGGACAGCCCGTACCCGTACACCGGGGCGGTGTCGAACAGCCGCACGCCCAGCTCCCAGGCCCGGTCGATCGTCGCCACCGCCTGCGCCTGCGGCACCGGCGCGAACATCCCCCCGATCGAGGCCAGCCCCAACCCCAACTCGCTGACCCGCAACCCCGTCCGCCCCAGCTCCACCGTCCGCATACCCCAGACGCTAGAACCCGCCACCGACATCCACTCCGAGGGGCTTCCCCTGGTGTGTGGGGGCGCGGGACCATGCGGAGATGGGTGAGATCGCGGAGCGGTACCGGCGGCGGGCGGAGGCCTTCGAGCGGAAGGTCGCGGCGGTGCAGCCGGACCAGTGGGGGAACCAGTCACCGTGCGCGAAATGGACCGCGCGGGACGTGGTCGAGCACGTCGTCACGATGCACGCGATCATGCTGACGCCGGTCGCCCGGAAGCTCGAGCCGGCCGACGACCCGCTGACCGCGTTCCAGGAGGCACGGGCCGCGATCGAGGACGTCCTCGACGACCCCGTCGCCGCGCTGACCGAGACCGACACGCCCGGCGGGCGGCTGACGACCGAACAGCACATCGACCAGGTGGTGTCCGACGACCTCGTCCTGCACGGCTGGGACCTGGCGCGTGCCACCGAGCAGGACGAGACGATGGACCCGGTCGACATCGAGCGGCTCTGGGCGACTGCGGTCGCGATCCCGCCGGAGCTGATGGCGCAGTACCGGACGCCGGGCGCGTTCGGCGAGGGCATCGAGGTGTACGGCGCCGAGGTCCCGGTGCCGCCGGACGCCCCGCTGCAGGACCGCCTGCTCGGGCTCCTCGGCCGCGAGCCGTGACCGGTCAGCCTGGTCAGCTGGTCAGGAGCCGCGCGAGGTCGCTCGGGGCGTAGTACGCCGCGGGGTCGGGACAGATCGGGGCCTTGACCAGCTCCGCCGGGTCCCGCATGAGCAGCGCATGTCCCTGGGCGATCGCCGGGTCCAGGTACTCGTGCCCCGGGAGGTCCGCGACCGCCGTACGGCAGCCGAGCGCCATGCCCTCGAACAGGGCGGTGGTGGACACCCCGACCTGGTACGTCGTGGAGGTCAGCAAATCGAGGGTGCTGCCTCCGGTGGAGAGGCGCACGCCGGGAGGGATCGCGTAGTCCTCGGCCCGCTCGCTCGGGTGCGGGCGGTAGAGGACCTCCAGGTCCGGGTGTTCCTTGGCGACGGCGTCGGCGACCTTCACCAGCTCGGCGCCGATCGTGCCCTGCGAGAGGAACACCGCGCGGCACGGGTCCTTCGGGCCGGGCGGCGGCAGGAACGGCGCGCCCATCACCTCGGTCCGCATCCCGGCGGGCAGGTCCGCGACGTCGGTCCAGTACGACCCGAAGCACCACAGCTCGTCCGGCTGGTCCGCGACGACCGGCCGGCCCGGGTAGCTGTACCCGAGGTGGAACGGGCTGATCGCGCCGTGCTGCAGCTCGACGACGCGGATCCCGAGATCGCGGGCGGCGCCAACGATGTGCTGGTGGAAGTACGCGACGACGAGATAGACGGTCCGGATCCGGTGCTTCCTGAGCAGCGCGCGGTACAGCGCCCGCAGCCGGGCGTGCTTCGGGACCTCGCGGGCCAGCAGGCCGCCGACCGGGACCCGGACACCGGTGAGTTTCTCGAGTGCGTCCGCGATGCCGCGGTCGTCGGCGGTCCGGTGGTGGATCGCGCCGGCGGCGGAGGTGAAGAAGTCCAGGTTCTTGCTGCCCGGCAGCGGGGTGCCGTTGATCCCGGAGTCCAGGATCAACGCGCGGTCGCCGAGCGCGGCCCGGAGTTCAGCGGTGTAGATCTCGACACCGTTCGGTTTCCGCGGGTGCGGTACGACGAGCGCGTCGTACCGGCCGGGGAACGGCGTCCGGGTGACGATCCCGGCGACGTGCCTCCCGACCAGCGCGGCCTTGCCGGACGCCGTCCGCCGGACCGGGTGGGACGCGCCGTGGATCCCGGCGCGGCGGGTCAGCTCATGGAAGACGCGCATCCGGATGATCGGCCAGGGATGCGTCCCCCGGATCCGCCACCCGAGCAGATCCAGCTCGTTCTCCACCGTCCAGATCGCCGCGCACAGCTCCGCCACCGTCGGCCGAACCGTGCCGTTCCCGGTACTCGTCATGGTTGATCCCTACTATCCCGGCGAGACTACCGACGCCCGAGAAGAACCGGCGGACTGCCTTCAGCAGGTGCGTCTTCCGGCCGAGCAGCAGCCCGGCGAGGGCGAACCCGATCGCCGAGATCACCCGGGCCGAAGCATAGGCCAGCACCAGGACGTAGCTGATCGCGCCCGGGCGGATCAGCAGGCGGCTGATCGTGTCCCCGCTGCCGGAGCGGAAGGCACGCCGGACCAGCCAGCGCAGCGTGGTGCGGCCGACCGGGACCTCCTCGCTGATGCAGGCCTCCTCGCACCAGACGATCCGGAACCCGGCGCGGTGGACGCGGAGGAAGAAGTGCAGGTCGCTGGAGCCGGTGTAGCGGAACGCGGGGTGGAAGCCCGGGGTGACCGCGTGGTAGACGCGCCGACTGACCAGTGTGTTGTTCGTGTACGCCTTGCGGAGCTCCTCGCCGGTGGTGTGCCGGCCGGTGGAGTCGTGGACGTCGCTGTAGTGGTTCCAGGGCGGGGCGCCGGGCGGGAGGTTGCCTTTCACCGGGCCGGTGACGACGTCGGCGCCGGTGGACTCCCAGGCCTCCAGCAGCGTCCGCAGCCAGCCGGGCGGGGCGACCTCGTCGTCGTCGACGAAGATCAGCGCGTCGTCGTTCCAGCAGAGCTCGACGGAGCGCTCCCGGGCGAAGGGGATTCCCGGCTCCGGTTCCACCACGGACTCGACCGGGTACGGCGTACCGTCCGCGAACTCGGCCAGCACCTGCGCGGCCGACCCCTCCGCGTCGTTGTCCACCACGACGATCCGGATCGCGTAATCCCCGTCCGCGGGCAGCTCCTGCGCCTGCAAACTCGTCAACAACCCCCGCAACAGAGCAGGTCGCCTGAAGGTAATCACCGCAATGGCGACACTCATGCTCATGGCGCCCGAGACTATCGGTCCCGCCCAACAACCGCGCACCCAACTCGTGTGAGACCGGCTAGTTCCGGGTCGGGAGTTTGCGGTCGAGGGTCTTGAACCCGGCGGCCAGGGCCAGCCCGAGAACGAGGACGAAGCCGGCGTTGCGGAGCGCGGTGGGCAGGCCGAGGTCGGTGACGTCGAGGAACGGGTACGGGTACCAGTCGGTGAAGGCGCCCTGCGTGAAGATGTAGACGAGCCAGGCGATCGGCCAGACGAACGCGTACCCGACCGTCTGCCAGGTCAGGCGGGGGCGCGGGCCGAGGACGAGCCAGGCGAGGAGGGTGGCCCACGGGGAGATGTAGTGCAGGCCGATCGTCGCGACCAGCGCGCCGCCGGTGAGGTGCACCTGCTGGGACAGGACGATGTCGAAGACCAGGCCGGTGATGACGATCCCGAGCAGCGAGTCGAGACGAACCACCCGCCAGACCGAGCCGTCCCGCGCGGGCCGCAGGACCAGACCGATCGCGACCGCGAGCACGATCAGGTTGCTCTGGATGGTGAAGAAGCTGAACAACCGCCACAGCCGCGTCCCCAGCCCGATCTCCGTGCCGCTCTCACCGGAGTTCGCGTCCGCGCCGCCGGTGAAGATCAGCACCAGTTGCAGCGTCAGCGAGGCGAGGATCACGACCGCGATCAGCCCGTGCCACCACCGCGAGACCGCAGCCCGATCAGAAACCCTCATCCAGGTCATTCTGCAAACCGCTGCTCTGCCCGGCACCCCGCCACGCCGTACCGCCCGCTCAGTCGACAGGTACGACAGAAATCAGGGGTAGGCCGAGGTCACGGATGCGGGCGAGGAGGCCGTGCAGTTCGGACTGGTCGGCGATCGGGC
The DNA here is from genome assembly GCF_040610805.1 of Kribbella sp. NPDC003557. NCBI lineage: Bacteria > Bacillati > Actinomycetota > Actinomycetes > Propionibacteriales > Kribbellaceae > Kribbella > Kribbella sp. NPDC003557. The sequence goes on along the minus strand of NZ_JBEXMY010000002.1, from coordinate 246,935 downwards.
CGCGGAGGGTGGTGGTGCCGTCGGGGCCGGGGAGGAGGGTGAGGTCGGCGAACCAGCCGGACCAGCGCGGGTCGAGCCGGCCGGCGACGCGCAGTTCGTACACGGTCAACGCCGCCTCCGGATGAGCCATTCGGCGATCGCGACGTTGACCGCCCAGCCGGCGCTGACGGAGATCGCGGTGCTCAGCTCGCCGGTCCCGAACAGGGCCTGCCCGACGCCTTGGGTGAACACCTGCGTCCCGGCGCCCAGCCCCAGCGCGTACGCCCGCATCATCCAGGCCCGGTGGACGGCGATCTCGCGCCGGCGGATCGCGGCGAAGCCCAGAACGATCGAGGCCCCCATCGCGCTCGCCACCAGCAACCGCACGGACCACAGCAGCGTGCCGCCTGGTGCGCCGGAGTAGAACAGCGTCATCCACAACCCGGAGCCGGCGACGAGCAGCCCGGCCACGACGAGCACCCGTCCGGCCCGCCGGTGCCAGCCGATGTGCGTACGGCGTACGCGGCGCGAGAACTGGAACGCGCCGATCACCGCGTACACCGCCGCGCCGGCGACATGCACGACCACGGGCGCGGGCGAGGCGTCCACGCGCGGGTTGTCCGGCATCACGACCGGCCCGCCGGCGATCTCCACCAGGCGGAGCGTCCCGGAGACCAGCGGCACGACCGTGAGCAGCACCAGCGCGAGCGGGATCCAGACGTCCGATCGCGCCCGCGTCCCGGCGTACCCGCTCATCGCGTCACCGCGACCGGCTGCCGCGCCGCGGTCGTCGTGCGCCACAGCGAGTACCCGAGGGCGATCATCGCGATGCCGTTCGGGAAGGCCAGCAGCCGGTAGAACGCGTCCGGCATCACCGCGAGCGCGGCCGAGACCAGCCCGCCGACAGCCAGCAGGACAGTCGCCCAGCGCGCGAGCACCCGGGCGCGGAACAGCGCGATCCCGAGCAGCAGGCCACCGGCGAGATAGGCGAATCCCTGCACGCGCAGGACGGTCCCCAGCGCGCCGATGTCGCCGGCCGGACGACCGCCGGAGGCCGCCTCGAGGACGTCTCGCACATAGCCCGGGCTCGTGTCCGCGATCGACGGCAGGACATACCCCGACACGAAGGTCGTGCAGAGGATCGACAGGTAGCCGAAGGCGAGCACGACGTACCCGATCAGCCCGAGGAGCCCGTTCCGGCGGATCTGGCTGAGGTACAGACCGGTGATCCCGGCCAGCGCCAGCGCCGCCATCAGGAGCTTCAGCGTGTTCCGGACGGCGAGTTCGGTCGTGACGATCGAGGTGAGGTCCAGGTGCGGGTGCCCGATCTGGACCCCGATGAAGATCAGCCCGGCGGCGGCCGCGGCGGCGCCGGCGGCCCGGGTCAGCGTGGTGGTGGTGATGGTCATGTCCGAACTCCCCCTGCTCGCGGTGTTTCTACGGATGTTCGGACCGTAGGTCGCGAGCTGGTGGGCCGGCGTCACCAGATGTGGTGATTCACCTGGTGACGGCTAGAGCAGGCCGCGTTCGCGCGCCCGGCGTACGGCGCCCGAGCGGTTGGTCGCGCCGAGCTTGGTGAAGATGCGTTTCGTGTGCGTGCGCAGGGTGTTCAGGGACACGTAGAGCCGGCGCGCGATCTCCGGACCGGTCAGCTCGGTGTCGAGGAGGCGCAGGACGTCGAGCTCCCGCTCGGTCAGCGGTTCGACCGGAGCCTCTTCGGCCTGCGGAAGCGTGAGACCTTCGTCGAGGAACAGGCGTCTGTACTGGCTGGGCTCCGGCGCCGCGGCCAGTGTCCGGCGCAGTACATCGAGAGCCGCCGCCCGGTCGCCGCGGACCTGGTGGGCGAGTGCCCGCAGGACGCCGATCTCCAGCAGACTGCCCGCGCGCCGGCCGTCGGCATCCGCCTGCAGCCGATCGAGCAGCTCCTGGGCGTCCTCGCCGCGGCGGATCATCAGCCGCGCCCGCGTGAGCCGGCCGTACTCGTTCAGGTACGTCACCGCGTCGGAGACATCGCGGACCCACGCCTCGGCCGCCGCCAGGTCACCCGCCGCGAGGTGCACGCGGGCGCGCATCGCCGCGATCGGCCGCACCTCGGGATACGACCCGCGCCGGTACAGCTTCTCCGCCTCGTCCAGGGATTGCAGGGCGGCCGTGAAGTCGCCGCGCGCGACCTGCACCTGCGACATCGCGACGTACCAGCGGTGCCGGTTCTCGGTGATCGAGCCCTGCTCGGCGAGGATCCGCGCGGTCTCGAGGTGGGCCTCCGCGCTGTCGAGATCGTCCAGCTCCCGGTCGAGCTCGGCCAGGCCGACGTGCAGGTCGGCCGTGACCCGCGGATACGGCTCACCGTTGCGGGTCGCCGCGGCCAGCGAGTGCTCGAAGGTCTGCCGCGCGCGCGACGGCCGTCCGGCCGCCAGCCACAGATCGCCGATCACCACCGCACTGTCCTGCTCGTCGACCAGGTTGCCCGCCGAGTGCAGCTCGCGAACCGCCGTCGAGAACGTCGCCAGCGCCTCCTCCACGTCCCCCGCCGCCCACGCCGCCAGCGCCAGGAACCCGTCGGCGGCCCCGCGGACGAAGTGGTCCTCGGCGGCGGCCAGCTCCAGCGCGCGCCGCGCTGACTCGACGGTGGCCCGGACCTCGCCCCGCGCCTGTGCCAGCGCGGCCCGGTAGATCAGGATCGTCGCCGGAGCGGTCCGCAGATCCTCGGTGTCCGCCCAGGTCCCGGCGAGCTCCGGATCCCGCGCCCCGGCGGCCAGCGCCGCGTCCGCCGCGTCGAGCCAGCGCGCCATCCGGTCCAGCTCGCCGGCCATCATCGCCGACCATCCGGCCGCGATGCACAGCACCGGATTCCGCCGGACGACGGATTCCGGCAGCGACCCGACCCACGCGAGGAGCATGGCGTCCTGCCGCGCACGCCGTACCTCGGGCAGGGCTTCTTGGATCAGCCATGCGGCCCGCTCGTGGTCGTCAGCCGCCAGCGCGTGCCGTACCGCCTCAGGGGCCAGGTGCTGCGCGGCGAACCAGTCGCTCGCGGCACGATGCAGGCGTGGCAGCTCCTCCGGGTGCTCGGCGAGCAGGCGGGCGCGCAGTACGTCCCGGAACAGGTGGTGGTAGCGGTACCAGACCCGGTCCGGGTCGAGCGCGACCAGGAAGACGTTGCCGCGATCCAGCTCGTCCAGCACCTGGGCACTGCCGCTGCGACCGGTGACCGCGTCGCACAGAGGGCCGGTGAGCCGGTCGAGAACCGCCGTCCGCAGCAGGAAGTCGCGGACGGCGGCAGGCTGCCGTGCCAGCACCTCGTCGGCCAGGTAGTCGATGACGAACCGATGACTCCCGGTGAAAGCGTCGATGAACCCGGCGACATCGGGCACGCCGCGCAGCGAGAGCGCCGCCATCTGGAGCCCCGCGGCCCATCCCTCCGTGCGCCCTTCCAGCGCCCGGACGTCGTCACCGGCCAGCCGCAACCCCATGACGTCGTTGAGGAAGGCGCCCGCCTCCGCCTCGGCGAACCGCAGGTCGTCGACCCGGATCTCCATCAACTGCCCCCGCGCACGCAGCCGGGCCAACGGGAACGGCGGGTCCGCGCGCGTCGCCAGGACCAGGTGCAGCTGATCCGGAAGGTGATCGAGCAGGAACGCCACAGCCTCGTGCACGTCCAGCGCTTCGATGGCGTGATAGTCGTCCAGCACGAGCACGGTCTGCTCGTCCGCCCGGTCCGCGTAGTCGTTCACGAGCGCGGTCAGCGCGGCCATCGTCGGTACGTCGGCAGCGGGCGGCGTGACCCGGAGACCGGGCAGGGCCGCCCAGAGATGCGCCAGGAATCGCGGCAGAGCGTTGTCCCCGTCGTCGAGCGACAACCAGCCCACACGCTCGTGCCGCGCCGCCCACTCGCCCACGACTGTCGTCTTGCCGAATCCGGCCGGCGCGGAGACCAGCGCGAGCCGATGACCGGGCATCAGGACGCCGTCCAGACGCTCCAGCAGCCACGGCCGCGCCACCAGCCCGGACCGCCGAGCAGGCGGGAACAGCTTCGTGGCGAGCACCGTCGTCGACACCTCTGGATGATAGATCCGCCGCCCTGTAACGCCGAGGGCCACTCCAACGATTTAGGGCAAGGACCGAAAGTAGTCGGCCCGCTCAGGATCTTGGGGGTCCCCGTTGTCCCGTCGTACTCGTTTGCTGCGCCTGGCCGTGCCCGCGGCCGTCGTGGCCAGTGGTTTGGTGGCGCTGACCGGTTCGTCCGGCTCCGCAGCCGAGCCCCGCCATCCGTACCGCCCGCCGTTCGCCGCGAAGCACGCCGCCGCGAAGGCGGAGTTCGAGCCGAACGCCGTGCTGGTGAAATTCAAGCCGAAGGCCACGGCCGCGGCGCGTAAGGCCACGGTCTCCCGGGCCGGGGCGACGGCCGAGGACTCGGTGTCCTCGAAGGTTGTGAAGATCAAGGGCGACGCGTCGGCGCCCGAGCTGCTGAAGAAGCTGAAGGCCGACCCGAACGTCGAGCTCGCCGCGCTGAACTACAAGCGCTACGCGACCGCCGTACCGAACGACGAGTACTACGCCACGGACCAGGCGGCGTACCTGAACACGGTCCGGATGCCGCAGGCCTGGGACCTGTCGAAGACGACCGGCAGCCAGATCGTCGCCGTACTGGACACGGGCGTCGACGCGGGACACCCGGATCTGATCGGTCATCTGGTCCCCGGCTACAACGCCGTCTCCAGCACCCGGCCGAACCCGGTCGACGACAACGGCCACGGCACGATGACGCTCGGCATCATCGCCGCCGCCGCGAACAACGGCATCGGCGTCGCAGGCGCCGGCTGGAACGTGAAGGCGATGCCGGTCAAGGTCCTCGACGCCTACGGCGAGGGGTACGACTCGGACGTGGCCGAGGGCATCGACTGGGCCGTCGCCCACGGCGCCAAGGTGATCAACATGTCGCTGGGCGGCCCGGGGGACAGCGCAATCCTGCGCAACGCGGTGGCCAATGCGGCGAATCAGGGTGTGGTCGTGGTGGTCGCGGCCGGCAACGACGGTACCGACGTGGTGCAGTACCCGGCGGCGTACCCCGATGCGATCGCGGTCGCGGCGACCACGGCCGGCGGGGCACTGACCGACTTCAGCTCGTACGGCAACTGGGTCGACGTCGCGGCACCGGGCTGGGACATCCTGACTACCGGCTCACGCGCGCTGACCGATCCGGACTACCTGCCGTACTGGTACTGCACCGGCACCTCCTGCTCGGCGCCGATCGTCACCGGCATCGCGGCACTGGTGAGGAACAAGTGGCCTTCGTTCACTCCGGCACAGGTCTCCCAGCGAATCGAGGCGCTTGCCCGGGACGCGGGGCCGCGCGGTACCGACCCGTACTACGGCCACGGCATCGTCGACGCGTACGCCGCCCTCGGCGGGAAGCCGACGACCGACTTCGGCGTCAACGCCCCGGACGGCAACGACCAGCCGGCCCGCGCGGTCCCGCTGTCGCCGGGCACGATCAGCGCGACGATCAACACCGAGGGCGAGGTCGACTGGTACCGGGTGCCGGCGACCGCGTCGCGTGGCGTCCAGCTGATTCTCACCGGCCCCGAGTTCAACGGGGACAAGTACTCGGCGAACTTCGGCCCGCGGATCGACGTGTACGACGCGAACCTGAACGGGCTCGGCTCGGCCGTGAAGGCGTTCCCGGACATCGACCCGAGCACTGACCGCCCGATCTGGGGCGCGCAGGTCGCCAAGACCACGGTCCTCGCACCCGACGGCGACGTCTTCATTGCCGTTCGCAACGACAACGGCTCGCGGGACACCCGGCCCTACACCCTGAGCTACGGTGAGGGCGGAACCGTCAACCCTGGCGAGATCCCGCCGGCCTATCAGATGCTTGATGTCACGCCGGACGACAACCGCCTCGACGTCGGAGTGGCTACGACGCCGACGGTGACGTTCGGGCAGGACATGGACGCGTTCTCGATCGGCAGCAACACCCTGCGGCTGCTGAACGGCAAGACCGGCGCGGTGGTGCCGACCACCCTCGGCGCGTACGACCGGAGCACGCGACAGGTGGTCGTCACACCCACCGCGCCGCTGCTCGAGGGCACGCCGTACAGGATCGACGTGACCGGTGTCCGGCGTGCCGGCTCCGATGTGAACATGCTGCCGTGGAGCAGCGTCTTCAGCACGGCTGATCTGGCGCCGAAGTCGTTGACCACGTTCACCGGCAGCGGCGCGTATCTGGCCGTGAACCTGGCGTGGACGATTCCGTCGACTCCGGATCTCGACCAGGTGATCGTCCGGCGGAACGTCGGCAGCAAGGCGCCGACGCCGACGACCGGGACGCTGGTGTACGCGGGCACCGGGACCTCGGTGAAGAACACCGGGCTCGCGCAGGGCACGACCTACACCTACGCCGGCTGGGTCGTCGACCGAACTGGTCACTACAGCCCGATCGCGATCAAGCAGCTGCTCGGGATGAAGTCGGGCATCAGCGTGACGTCGACGCTGCTGAACTACGGCGGGGCGATCACGATCAAGGGCAGCACGTTGCGGATCGACAACCTGGCGTACGCCGGGTTGCCGGTGAACGTGTATGTGCGGCCGAAGAATTCGTCGAAGTTCACGTTGCTGGCGGCGTCGAAGACGTCGTCGACGGGGACGTTGTCGGTGGTGCACAAGCCGCTGGTGTCGTCGGTCTACATGCTGACGTTCCCGGGCAACGGGACCCTGATGGGCACCCGGACCGCCGACGTCACCGTCCAGGTCAGGCCGACGATCTCGGCCGCCTTGTCGCCGGCGTCGATCCGGCTGGGCGGCACGACGGCGTTCAGCGGCTACGTCGCCCCGGCCCACGCCGGGCAGACCGTCTACCTGCAGCAGTACGGCAGCAAGGTGTGGAAGTCGATCGCGTCGGTGAAGCTGAGCACCTCCGGCAAGTACGCCTTCGGCATCAAGCCCGCGGTGCGCGGCCAGATCGCCTACCGCGTCTACTTCCCGGGCGACGCCGACCACGCCCCGGCGTACACGGTCAACAAGATCCTCACCGTCAGCTGACTGGCCCGCCCACCTGACTGTACCTCTGGGTACAGTTAGGTGGGTGGAGACGGTCGAGCGGTTGATCCGCAGTACGCAGGAGTTGTTGTGGGAGCGGGGGTACGTCGGGACCTCGCCCAAGGCGATCCAGCGGGCCGCCGACGCCGGGCAGGGGAGTATGTATCACCACTTCACCGGCAAGGCGGACCTCGCGAAGGTGGCGATCGAGCGGTCGGGGGCGGAGTTGCGCGCGGCCGCCGAGGAGCAGCTGGGGTCCGACGGGACGGCGACCGAGCGGATCAGCGGGTACCTCGGGCGGGAGCGGGAGGTGCTGCGCGGCTGCCGGATCGGGCGGCTGGCGGCGGACCCCGACGTGGTTGCGGATCCGGCGTTGCGGGCACCGGTCGCGGAGACGTTCGAATGGTTGCGCGGCCGGCTCGCCGAGGTGGTTGCTGAAGGCAAGCGTGCGGGTGAGTACCCGGAGTCGCTGGACCCGGAGCGGACCGCCGCGACGATCGCCGCCGTACTGCAGGGCGGGTACGTGCTCGCCCGTGCCGCGGACTCGACCGAACCGTTCGAGCTCGCCGTCCAGGGACTGATCGACCTGTTGGGAGCGAGATGAAGATCGGTGCGGTGTTTCCGCAGCTCGAGATCGGCGCGGACCCGAAGGTGGTGCGCGAGTGGGCGACGACTGTGGAGGACGCGGGCTACAACCACGTCCTCGCGTACGACCATGTGCTCGGCGCCGATCCGGCGCACCGCCCCGGCTGGACCGGGTACACCGACAAGTCCTTGTTCCATGAGGTTTTCGTGCTCTTCGGCTACCTGGCCGGAATCACGACCGAGCTCGAGCTGGTCACCGGCGTCCTGGTTCTGCCGCAGCGCCAGACCGCGCTCGTCGCGAAGCAGGCCGCCGAGGTCGACGTCCTGAGCGGGGGCCGTCTCCGCCTCGGCGTCGGCATCGGCTGGAACCACGTCGAGTACCAGGCGCTGGGCGTGCCGTTCAAGCAGCGTGGCGCTGTGCTGGAGGAGCAGGTCGACGTACTGCGCAGGCTGTGGGCGGAGCCGGTGATCTCGTACGACGGCAAGTACCACGAGATCGAGGAGGCCGGCCTGAATCCGCTGCCCGGCCGGGAGATCCCGATCTGGTTCGGCGGCAGCGCGGACGCCGTCCTGCGTCGTACCGGGCGGATCGGCGACGGCTGGATGCCGCAGTCGGCGCCGGACGCGACGGCGCGGGACCAGATCGCCCACATCCGCCGGGCAGCCGAAGAGGCCGGCCGCGACCCCGGGACGATCGGCATCGAGGCGCGTCTCACGCTGGGCGCGGTACCCGAGCAGGACTGGCGCGCTTTCGCCGACGGCTGGCGGGAGCTCGGCGCGACCCATCTCGGCGTCAACACGATGAAGCTGGGGCTGTCCCGCCCGGAGGAGCACGCCCAGGTCCTGCGCGACGTACTACCGCGCCTGCGCGACTGACGGCACGTACGCGGCGAACGGGCTGCTGCGGAACCAGCCCGGGAACTGCTTGCACAGCCGCGGCGCCCCGATGAGTTCGACGCGGCCGGTACGGATCGCGCGCTGGTACGCCAGCTGTTTCAGGTGCAGGTCGACGAGTGTGCGCGCGTCCGTGCGGCAGACGAGGTCCTCGGCGTACCCGCTCGACCTGCTGCACAGCTCGGGTTGCGGTCGGCGGAGCAGCATCCAGTGCTGTTCCGCCGGGCGATCACGCAGCTCGAACCTGACCACCGTCGTACCGTCGGGGATCTTGTCGACGTCCACCAGCTTCATCGTTGCCCAGAGCACGTACGCCGGCTCCAGGTGCCCGGGCTCGATCTCCAGCCAGCGCGCGCCCCACTGCCCCATGGCATCCAGGACCGGCCGCAGCGCCTGACCCATCTCGGTCAGGCCGTACGTCACGGATCGGCCGTCGACGGTACGACGCAGCACGCCGTGGCGCTCGAGTGTGTCGAGGCGCTGGGTGAGCAGCGCGGTGGAGATGCCGGGTGCACCCTGGCGGATCTCGTTGAACGTGCGGCAGCCGTTCAGCAGGTTGCGGACGATGATCGGCGTCCAGCGCTCGGCCAGCAGCTCGGAGCTCCTGGCGATCGGGCAGAACTGGCCGTACTCGCGCACGACATCAGCGTCGCCCCGGCCGCGGTGGAAGGCAACTTCAGAATCTGATGTTGCCGCGCACCCGCCGCCGGACGACCGTGGAAGCAGACGACCAAGAAGGTGGTGGGGACGATGACAGGTCACGCACATGTGGTGACATCGGGCGAGGGGCGGACCGTCGACCTCGGCGTCGCACGGATGCGGGTGCTGGCCGACGACGCCGTCACCAGTGCCTTCTCACTGACGGAGTTCGCCGGCGAGACCGCCGGACCGTGGACCGTCCCGCACCTGCACCACGGCTTCGAGGAGTCGTTCTTCGTGCTGGACGGCGAATTCACCTTCACCGTCGCCGGCAAGCCGATCACGGCCACGCCCGGCACGTACGTCCTGGTCCCGAAGGACACCGCCCACACGATCACCGCCGGCCCCGGCGGCGGCCGGTTCCTGACCCTGATGGTCCCCGGCGGCCTGGAGAAGATGTTCGTCGAACTCGGCGAACTCCCACCCAACGCCATCACCGACCCCACAACCCGCCGCCAGGTCTCGTCCCGCTACGACTCCGTCCCCGTCTAGACGCGGCGGTTGGCGGTCTCGGGGGGTGAGGTGGAGGTGAAGGAACAGGACGGCTGGATTACGGTCGGGGTAGACCGGATCACCGATCACGAAGTCGTAGTACTTGATGAAGGAGTCCCCAGTGGCAGTCGAGGTCACCGGCCCGATGGGCGAGCGGTACGACGAGATCCTCACCGAGCGCGCGCTCGGACTGATCGAGACGCTGCACCGTGCGTACGACGGGCGACGGCGGGAGCTGCTCGAGCGCCGTAAGGAGCGGGTCGCGGAGATCGCGGCCGGGGCCTCGCTGGGATTCCTGGCGGACACGAAGGACGTCCGGGACGACCCGGAGTGGCGGGTCGCGCCCGCCGCTCCGGGGCTGGTCGACCGGCGGGTGGAGATCACCGGGCCGACCGACCGGAAGATGACCATCAACGCGCTGAACTCGGGCGCCAAGGTGTGGCTGGCCGACCAGGAGGACGCCAACACGCCGACCTGGGAAAACGTTGTCGGCGGCCAGCTGAACCTGCTGGACGCGATCACCCGGCGGATCGACTTCAGCACGGACACGAAGAGCTACGCGCTGAAGCCGGACGAGGAGCTGGCGACGATCGTCGTCCGGCCGCGCGGCTGGCACCTGCCGGAGAAGCACATCCTCGTCGACGGCGAGCGGACGTCCGGCTCGCTGGTCGACTTCGCGCTCTACCTGAGCGCGTGCGCACAGCTGCAGCTCGATCGCGGCCAGGGGCCGTACTTCTACCTGCCGAAGATGGAGTCGCATCTCGAGGCGCGGCTGTGGAACGACGTGTTCGTGACCGCGCAGGAGGCGCTCGGCATCCCGCGCGGGACGATCCGCGCAACCGTGCTGATCGAAACGTACCCGGCCGCGTTCGAGATGGAGGAGATCCTGTACGAGCTGCGTGAGCACTCGGCCGGGCTGAACGCGGGCCGCTGGGACTACATGTTCAGCGTGATCAAGACGCACCGGACCCGCGGCACGGACTTCCAGCTGCCGGACCGCAACGGCGTGACGATGACGGTGCCGTTCATGCGTGCCTACACCGAGCTGCTGGTGCGGACCTGCCACAAGCGCGGCGCGCACGCGATCGGTGGGATGGCGGCGTTCATCCCGAGCAAGGACCCGGCGGTGAACGAGCAGGCGTTCGCGAAGGTCGAGGCGGACAAGACCCGCGAGGCCGGCGACGGCTTCGACGGCTCGTGGGTCGCGCACCCCGGGATGGTCGACACCTGCCGCACGGTGTTCGACGGCGTGCTCGGCGACCGGCCCAACCAGCTCGACAAGCTCCGCGAGGACGTCGCGGTCACCGCGGACCAGCTGCTCGACGTCGCGGCCACGCCGGGTGAGATCACCGAGGCCGGTCTGCGCAGCAACGTCAGCGTCGCCGTCCAGTACCTGGCCGCCTGGCTCGAGGGCACCGGTGCCGTCGGCATCTTCAACCTGATGGAGGACGCCGCGACCGCGGAGATCTCGCGCTCGCAGATCTGGCAGTGGCGCCGCAACCGGGTCACCCTCGACACCGGCGAGACCGTCAGCACCGAGCTCGTCGAGCGGATCGCCGACGAGGAGATCGGCAAGCTCGGCAACGCGGAGCGTTACGACGCCGCGCGGGCGCTGTTCCTCGAGGTCGCCCTCGCCGACGAGTACGTCGACTTCCTGACCCTCCCGGCGTACGAACGCTTCAGCTGAACCAGGGTCACGCCTGGCTGGATAACTGTTCTCGACCTTAATTACGGTTATGGCCGTAAAGCGTTGACATCGACGCTTCGACGGCCATACGGTCGCGCCCATAAGTCGAGTTCAGGACGCCAGAAAGGCGGCTCCCCATGGCGAAGCGCGCGAGCTCGGTCCCCCCTGCCGGCCAGACCCGGCGTGACTTCCTGCGACTGTCCGGCCTGACCGTGGCCGCGCTCGGCGGCAGCTGGTCGCTGACCGGCTGCGGCCTGTTCGGCGACGACAGCAAAGCGGCCGACGGCCAGTCGACACTGAAGATCGACTACGTGCCGGTCGAGGTGCTGGACCCGCAGGTGATCACCAACGGCATGTGGATCCTCAGCCGGGGGATCTCCGAGGGGCTGGTCACCCAGAGCGAGAAGGGCGACGGCGTCGTGCCGGGCGTCGCTTCCGAGTGGAAGGTCTCCGACGACCATCTGACCTACACGTTCACGTTGCGCGACAACGCCCAGTGGTCGGACGGCAAGCCGGTCGTCGCGCAGGACTTCGAGCGGACGTACAAGCGGCTGTTCACGCCGGCCGGCGGCTCCGCGGGCGGTACGACGCTCGGCGCCAACAGCTACCAGACCGCCACCGGCATCAAGGGCGCCCAGGACTTCCTGTCCGGCGTGCTGACCGACTGGGCGCAGGTGGGTGTGAAGGCGAGCGGGGACCACGAACTCGTGCTCACGCTGGCCAACCCGAACCCGGACTTCCTGCTCGCGCTGACCCATCCGGCGATGCTGCCGCTGCCGATGGACCTGGTCGAGAGCAAGCCGAAGGACTGGCAGAACCCGCCGAACTACGTGTCCAACGGGCCGTACACGGTGACCGAGTGGGTGGCGAACTCGCGGCTGATCCTGACGCCGAACGCGAAGTACTGGGACCGCGACAAGGTCAAGCTGGGCCGGATCCAGGTCAACCTGGTCGAGCCGAGCGCCGCCGCGACCGCCACCGTGCCGTACGAGAACGGCGAGACCGACCTGGTCCAGCTCGCCGGTCCGGACGTCCTGCGGTTCCAGAAGAGCGAGGCGTTGTCCAAGGAGCTCAAACAGACCGAGAACTACAGCATCCTCTACCTGGCGAAGCTGCGCAGCCAGCACAAGGCGATGGAGGACGTCCGGGTCCGCAAGGCGCTGTCGCTGGCGCTCGACCGCAAGACGCTGGCCGGTGTGCAGCCGGGGCAGCAGCCCGGTGTGTCGCTGGTGACGAGCCGGACCGCGGGCTGGGACGACAGCATCGCGATCAAGGAGGACGTCGCCGAGGCGAAGCGGCTGCTCGCCGAGGCCGGTTACCCGAACGGTCAGGGCCTGCCGCCGGTGCGCATCCTCGTCGGCGTACCGGACACCACGCTGGCCGACGCGATGGTGGACAGCTGGACCAAGCAGCTCGGTATCAAGGCGAGCGTCGACCACGTCGAGGCGGGCGTCTACACCGAGCGCCGCTGGCAGGTGCAGAAGGGCAACTACATCGGCTTCTACTACGGCACCTTCGCCGGCCTGCCGACCTGGCCGACGATGGTCGGCTCGCTCTGGTCGCCGAAGAACGTGCAGGAGATCAGCCTGCCGAGCGACCAGTGGTCGGCGTACCAGGCGGTGCAGGACAACAAGAACCTGAAGCCGGCGGAGAAGACCGGTCAGCTCAACGCGATCCTGTCGGCGCACGCCTCGAAGCCCGCGCAGGAGATCGCCGCGCTGGTCGATCAGGCCGCGAAGGAGCCGGACGACGCGAAGCGGCTGGGGCTGTACAAGCAGGCCGCGAAGCTGCGCGAGGAGCAGTACCTCTATCTGCCCGTGCTCTGGCTCAGCCTCTTCCACGCGGTCAAGCCGAAGGTGCAGGGCCTGCAGCTGCGGGCCTATCCGGACTACTTCTACCTCAAGCCGCTGAGCGTGGAGAGCTGACGTGGGGCTCGCCGTCTACATCGGCAAGCGGGCGGTCCGGCTGGTCCTGTCCATGGTCGCGGTCTCGGTTCTGACGTTCACCCTGCTGCAGTTGGCGCCCGGCAACTTCGCCGACCTGCAGCGGGTGAACAGCGGCGCCACCAACTTCGGTGGCGTCGGCACCGAGTCGATGGTCGGCGAGCTCGAGTCCCGCTACGGCGCCGACGTACCGGTCTGGAAGCAGTACCTGATCTTCATGAAGGGCGCCGTCGTCTGGGACTTCGGCCCGTCGTACAAGTACGCCAGCCGGAACGTGCAGGACATCATCTCCGAGGCGTTCCCGGTGTCGGCCACGCTCGCCGTTCTCGCGGTGCTGCTCGCGTTGCTGATCGCCGTGCCGGTCGGGGTGTTCGCGGCGCTGCGGCAGAACACGAAGACGGATCACGCGACGATGTTCGCGGTCACGCTCGGGCACGCGTTGCCCAGCTACCTGACCGCGGCGTTCATGATCCTGCTGTTCTCCGCGACGCTGAAGCTGTTGCCGTCCGGCGGCTGGAACGGGCCGGAGGACCTGATCCTGCCGGTGCTCGCGCTCAGCCTCGGCCCGGCGGCGGTGCTGGCGCGGTACGTCCGGTCCAGCATGCTGGAGACGCTGCGCGAGGAGTACGTGACCGCGGCGCTCGCCAAAGGTGGCCCGCGGCGTACGGTCATCGTCCGGCACGCGCTGCGCAACTCGCTGATCCCGCTGGTCACCGTCGCCGGCCCGCTGCTGGCGGCGCTGATGACCGGCACCGTGTTCGTCGAGGCGCTGCTGCGGATCCCCGGCCTGGGGTTGTACTTCGCGAACGCCGCCGCCAGCCGGGACATGCCGCTGCTGATGGGTACTGCGTTGTTCTTCGCGCTGATCCTGATGGTGACCAACCTGGTCGTGGACCTGGTCTACGGACTCCTCGATCCTCGAATCCGCACCGTGGGAGGTGGATCCGATGACGGCCACTGAGGGCGTCGAGGCGGCCGGCGAAGCGGCTGTCGTCGGGACGGCGAGCGAGCCGGAGCCGCTCGAGCGCGGGACGACTGCGCGCGGGCCGTGGTCGCGGGCGTGGTCCCGGTTCCGTCGGCACCGGCTGGCGTTCGGGAGCCTGGTCTTCTGCGCGCTGCTGATCGTCACCGCGATCGCCGCGCCGCTGATCGCGCCGTACGGCTATGAGGAGACCGACATCCAGCACAAGCTGGCCGGTCCGGGCTCCGCGGGGCATCTGCTCGGCACCGACCTGCTCGGGCGGGACATCCTCAGCCGGCTGATCTACGGTCTGCAGACCGCGCTCACCGTGGCGTTCGGCGCCGAGCTGACCGCGCTCGCGCTGGCGCTCGCGATCGGTCTGCTCGCGGGCTACCTCGGCGGCCGGGTCGAACAGTTGCTGATGGCATTCACCGACGTGATGTACGCGTTCCCGAGCTACCTGTTCGCGGTGGTGATGGTGACGGTGCTCGGCCGCAGCATCTTCGCGCTGGTGGTCGCGATCGGGATCGCGTCCTGGGTCACCCAGGCCCGCCTGGTCCGCGCGCAGGTGATGACACTGAAGGAACGCGAGTACGTCGAGGCGGCCCGGTCGATGGGCGCCAAGGGCAGCACGATCGCGATCCGGTACATCCTGCCGAACGCGATCGGCCCGATCCTGGTCACCACGAGCTTCGCCATCCCGGCCGCGATCGCCGCCGAGGCGGGGCTCGCGCTGCTGGGACTCGGCGTGCAGCCGCCGACGCCGTCGTGGGGCGCGATGATCAGCGAGGGCAGCCGGTACCTGCTGGCCGCGCCGCACATGCTGGTCGCCCCGGCAGTGTTGTTCGGGCTGACGCTGCTGGCGTTCACGTGGATCGGTGACGGCGTCCGCGACGCCTTCGACCCGAGTGGGGAGCAGCGATGAGCTCCGAGGCTTTGCTGTCGGTGCGTGGGTTGCGGACGACGTTCCGGCGTGACGGCGCGGAGCCGTTGACCGCGGTCGACGGGGTGTCGTTCGACGTCCGCCGTGGACAGGCGCTGGCGATCGTCGGCGAGAGCGGCAGCGGCAAGAGCGTCACGATGCGCAGCGTGATGGGCATCCTGCCGCGGACCGCGCGGATCACCGGCGGCCAGGCGATGTTCGGCGGCCGGGACCTGCTGGCGATCGGCGACAAGGAGTTGCGCAAGGTCCGCGGGCGCGACATCGCGATGGTGTTCCAGAGCGCGATGGAGGCGATGAACCCGACGCTGACGCTCGAACGCCAGCTGACCGAGCACCTGCTGTGGCACGGCCTGTGTACGAAGGCCGAGGCTCGCAAGCGCGCGATCCGGGCGCTCGGCGACGTCGGCATCCCGGACCCGGAGAAGCGGATCCGGACGTACCCGTTCCAGCTGTCCGGCGGCATGCGCCAACGGGCGATGATCGCGATGGCGATGGTGACCGAGCCGGCGCTGCTGATCGCCGACGAGCCGACCACCGCGGTCGACGTCACCGTCCAGCGGCAGATCCTCGACCTGCTGGCGGAGCTGAAGAACCGCGGCACCGGCGTCATCATGATCACCCACGACCTCGGCGTCGCGCGCTACTTCTGCGACGACGCGGTGGTGATGTACGCCGGGCGGGTGGTCGAGCGGGCCCCGATGGACCGGCTGCTCGACGACCCGCGCCACCCGTACAGCGTCGGTCTGCTCGGGTCCGGTGTCGAGGTCGGCGGCCGCGACCTGCCGCTGCGGCCGATCCCCGGCAGCCCGCCCGACCTGTCCCGGCGGCCGGAGGGTTGCCCGTTCCATCCGCGGTGTGCGCAGGCCGAGCTGCCGCGCTGCACCACCGAGCAAGAGATCCTGACCATCGGTCCCGGCCGGGACGCCGCGTGCTGGAAGGTGGCTGTCGATGCCTGACGAACTGGTCCGCCCTGACGAACTGGTCTGCGCCGCATCGGTGACGAAGGTCTTCCGCACTCGCGCCGGTGAGGTTCGTGCGGTCGACGACGTGTCGCTGACCGTGCACCGTGGCGAGACGCTGGGCCTGGTGGGCGAAAGTGGCAGCGGCAAGTCCACGATGGCGCGGCTGATGATGGGCCTGCAGACGCCGACGTCCGGCCAGGTCACGTTCGACGGGCGCGACCTCGGCACCCTGCCGGCCCGTGAGTTGCGGTTGCTGCGGCCGCGGATGCAGATGGTCTTCCAGAACCCGTACGGCTCGCTGCTCCCGCACTTCAGCGCGATCGGCAACGTCATGGAGCCGCTACGTCTGCACGAGCGCGGCGACAAGGAATCCCGCCGTACCAAGGCCCTCGAGTTGCTGGACCTGGTCGGTATCAACACCCGTCACGCGGAGCTGTACCCGCGGCAGTTCTCCGGCGGCCAGCAACAACGCATCGCGATCGCCCGGGCGCTGGCCCTCGAGCCGGACCTGCTGGTCTGCGACGAGCCGACCTCGTCCTTGGACGTCTCCATCCAGGCCCAGATCCTCGAACTCTTCACCGACCTCCGTGACCGCTTGGGCCTGTCCTTCCTGTTCATCTCCCACAACCTCGCGGTCGTCGAACGCCTGGCCGACCGCGTAGCCGTCATGAACAAGGGCAAACTGGTCGAGGAAAGCTCAACGGAGTCCTTGTTCCGCGAGCCCCAGGACCCGTACACCCGACAACTCCTCTCCGCGGTCCTGCCCATCCGCCAGGACCAAGCGGGTTAGAAGCGCAGGTCGGGGATCGTGGTCAGGTCGATGCCGTAGCGGGCGTACACCTTGGTGGTGTTCTCCCCGGTCAGCTGCTCCTCGGGGATGCCCAGCGCGCCGGCGACCTCGATGACGTGTTCGCGGGAGCGTCCCTCGATCTCGAGGTACGGCGGGATCAGCGGCCACGCGTCGATCTCCAGCTCCGCGCCCTGCAGCTCGAAGCTGGTGCGCCGGTTCTCCTGGTACGACTTCGGGCGAAAGCCGATCCGTCCCAGCAACTCGCTGGTGGTCTCGAAGTCGCCGACCACGACCTCGGTCTCGGTGGTCCCGTCGATCCCGTCGTGCGCGATCTCCTTGACCGTCAACGTGACCGCCGTTCCCGTGTCCCGCAGCCGAATCCACCGCGACTCGTCACCAGGCAGAACGTCGTACACGTAGCGCCTCATCAGACGCTCCGCCACGCGACGCCCGCCGGCAGCAAGGATTCTGTCAGCCAGCTGATCCGGCGCGATGTCGAGCACCTTGGCCTCGAACTCGATCGGCATCCCGCCACTCTTCCACAGGCAGCGCGGGCCGAGCGGTCAGGTAGCTGTTGCCGCGGTGGTGATTGTGGTGGCGAGGGCTTCGGTTTCGGTGGCTGTGCCGAGGAGGTAGGGCTGGGGGAGCCAGATGGTGTCGGTGGAGAGTTCGTCGGCGTTGGGGCAGCGGAGTTCGGGGTAGGGCTGATTCAGGCGGGTGGTGATGGCTTTGGCCTCGCGGAGTACGGCGGCGTTGCGGTGCAAGGGGACGTAGCCGGAGGAGGCCCTGTCGTAACCCGCTGCGGCCAGGGACTTGAGTACGGCGTCGCGCCGGCCAGGGGCGCGCAGCATGAAGAGGTGGCGGCCGTGGGCGGTGACGGCGGGGTCGTCGGGCGGCAGCTGGATGCCGTCGACCTTGGACAGCAGGTCCGTGAGGAGGCGGGCGTTGCGTTCGCGCTGCTCCTGCAGGGCAGGGTGACGGCGGAGCTGCACGCGGAGGATCGCTGCCTGGAACTCGGTCAGCCGCAGGTTGTACCCGACGCTCTCGTGCTGGTACCACCCACCGCCGGGAACCCGCCCGACGTTCACCAGCGAGTACACCGCACCGGCCAGCTCCGGAGAGTCGGTGAGGACGACGCCGCCCTCGCCGGCGGTGATGTTCTTGCTGCTCTGGAAGCTGAACGTGCCGAGGTCGCCGATCGCGCCGACCGCCCGGCCTTTGTACGCCGCGCCGTGCGCCTGCGCGGCGTCCTCGACGATGGTCAGCCCGTGCCGGGCGCCGAGCGCGGTGAACGCGTCCAGGTCCGCGGGACGCCCGGCGAGGTGGACGACGACGATCGCCTTGGTCCGCTCGGTGACCGCGGCCTCGGTGGCGACCGGGTCGAGCAGGTGGGTGTCCGGGTCGACGTCGGCGAACACCGGCACCGCACCGACGAACAGCGCCGCCGAGGCGGTCGCGATGAAGGTGTACGGCGGCACGATCACCTCGTCGCCGATACCGACACCGGCCGCCCGGAGCGCCACGGCGATGGCGAGCGTCCCGTTGGCCAGGCACACCGCGTGCCCTGCCTGCTGGTACTCGGCGAACTCGCGCTCGAAGGTCGCGACGACATCGCCGCTCGTGCTGCCCCACTTGCCGGAGTTCAGCACCTCCAGCAGCGCCGCGGCTTCCTCGTCACCGTACTGCGGCCAGGCCGTCATAGTGTGATCACCCATCTGTTGTCTCCAGCAACGATGTCGGCGGTCAGCTCGACGAAGGGCCGGCCGAACCGGACCACCGTCCGCGCGGATCCGCTGCCCTCCTTGACGATCGGCCCGGTGCCGGCGTTCGGTACGGCGAGCAGCACCGCGGCGCCCGGCACCGCCTCGACGGCCTCGGCCAGCACCGCCAGCCCGTCCGGATGTGGCTCGACCGACAGGACGACGCCGCGCCGGCTGCGCTCCCAGCTGTTGATCCGGGACGCTGTCCACCAGGGCATCCCGCGCCGCCGTGCCTCCGCCGCGAGCTCGATGCACGCCGCGCGTGTCGGCGGACGCAGATGCAGATGCGGCCCGTGGAACAGGAAGTGCGCGACGCCGTTGACCGCCTGGGCGCCGTCCAGGATCACGTCCCGGACGGCGACATGCCCGGCCCACGCGAGATCCTGCGTGTGCAGCGGCAGGTTGAGGACGTCGTACAGCCGATTGCCCTCGGCAACGGGTGCGAGGGGGAACGAGACGTGCGACGCGCCGAACGTGAAGCCCACGTCGCCCTGCTTGCTCGGCCCGCGCGACTCGTCGATCTGGATGCCGAGCCGCTCGCACCACGTGTAGAAGTCGGTCCACCCTTCCCAGCGGGTGTAGTGGTTCTTGTTCGAGACGATCTGCTCTGTGCCCGTGACGGCCTGGGCCCACGCGTACTGCGCCCGGGCGAACGGCCAGCCCCACACCGCGAGGTCCGCGTCGCCCATCGCGTTGTAGTGCAGGGCGTTCTCGTGCCCGGCCGCGGTGATCGCCGAGTACAGCTCGGGGGAGTATCCGCCGGGAAACACGTGGCACCAGGTGACCTCGACGCCGGCCTCCGCGAACGCGTCGAGCGCCGCCTGGCCGTGCTCCTCGACGTTCTGGTCCGAGTCGTGCGACATGTGCGCGACCGCGTCGACACCCGACGGCCAGTACCACAGCCACGGTACGGTGGCGCCGGTCTGTGCGGCGCTCCACCACAGGCTCTGCGCGAACAGCGAGCACCACCAGTCGGCCTGCGGCTGGTCGAACATCGGTACGGCGCTCGGCGGCGGGTAGACGTGCTGGTACGCCGGATCCAGCGCCGGCTCGCCCGGCGGCATCGCCCGGTCCCGCTCGAAGCTGAGCACCATCCCGTCCTCGCACTTGAGGACGCCGTCGTCGATCGGCGCCGTACCGTCGGCGGCCGGCTCGCCGTCGGCGGTGACGGCGTACCCCTGCTGGATCCGGACGATCGTCTGCCACAGGTCGACGCCGTACGTCAGCACGACGCCCGCGCCGAGCCTGCGGAGCGTGGCCGCCGGCGCGTCGTCGGACTGCCAGCGTGCGAGCACCTCGACCCCGGAGCCGGTCAGCCGATTCCCGCCGACGGCGTGCAGCGCGACCGGTGGACGGGACGGCCAGACCGGGCTGTCCGTGAGTACGACGTGGTCCTCGGGCACCGCACCATCCGCGAAGACACCCGCTAGCGCTGCTAGTGGTCCCGGATCGCCGACCAGGATGAGCGCGCCGCCGTCGTGCACCCACGGCTCGAGGTGGCCGGCCGGACCCCCGTCGGGCGTGGTCGGGTAGATCAGGACGGAGGCGTCGCCGGGCGGCGCGGCGGCCGCGACGGAGCGGTAGGGCAGCCGGAGATGCCCGAGGACCTCGGCCAGGTAGGCCCACCAGGCGTCCTGACCCGCCTGATGGGCCCGCTCGGTTGCCGCCTGACTGTCCACCACCGCGACTGCAGGAAGGGGTTCTGGCACGCGACCAACCCTGCCGTAGCCGGATTACTTCGGCAAGGCCTGAATATGTCTTATGGACGTCCGTAATAACTAGCGCGGGATCTTCTCGACCAGCAGCTGGTACGGGCGCGGCGGGCGGCCGAGCTTGCTCGAGCGGGGTGGCGGCATCGGCCAGGCGAGTCCCTCGTCGACCAGCGTGCTCAGTGTCCGGCGCGCTGTTCGCAGGGTGACACCGAGCAGTTCGGCCACCTTCTCCGCGTCGACGACCCGCTCGGTGTCGTTCGCGTTCTCCAGCTGCTCGGCCAGCGTGGCCAGGATCTGCAGCGCCCGGGAGTCCGCGGGGACCGAGCGCTCGGCCGTCCGGGTCCGCTCGCCGGGGATCCGGAGCACGAAGCCGTGCGGCCCGACCACGAACGCGGTGTCGCCGCCGGCCGCCTTGTCGACGGCGGACTGCGCGTTCACCTCCGCCTCCCGGGTCGACGTACCGAGGCCGATGCCGACCTCCAGCCGGATCCCGAGCTCCTCGGAGATCCGGTCCAGGAACGGCGCCATCGACAGGTTGTCGGTGGCCAGCCGCAACGACCCCATCGTCGTGACGATCAGGAAGCTGTGCTCGTCGCGCGGCACCACGGCCGCGTCCATCGGGCGGGCGTCGCGCAGCAGTTCGCGGTGCAGCGACAGCCGGAGCTCCTGGTACCAGTACGCGCTGGCGCTGGCATGTGCCGGCAGGGACGCGGCCGGCACCCGGACGATCATCGTGACGATCCGGGACTCCTCGAGCTTCGCGCCGCCGCCCATCAGGACGGCCGTGGTCAGCGCCTGCCGGATCGTCATCGACGACGGCGTCATCCGCAGCGTCGGCACGCCGGCCTTCCGCAGCGCGACGTCGACGGTCGGCACCGTCGTCACCGCCCCGGTCGTGCGGCCGCGCTCGTACAGCGTCCGGTGGAAGTCGAGGAACGTCTCGGCCGACTCCGGCCCGGTGTACTCCTTCAGCCGGACGCCCGACGCGCTCAGGCCGATCTCCTCGTAGACGTGCGACAGATCCCGGCGGGACATGGTGTCGACACTGATCCGGGCCGGGTCGAAGACCTTCTCCAGGACGCCGCGGAGCAGGATCGAGAACAGCGCCGGCCCACCGCTCGGCACGTACGTCGCCGGCACCGGCAGGCCGCCCGCGACCGCCACGTCGTACGGCAGCGGTCCGGCGAACAGGAACGCGTCCACGCGGGACGCGATCCGGGCCGCCTGCTCGTGCGCGTCGTGCTCGTCGGTGTAGACGGCGGTGACGAGCCGCAGGGCGGGATTGTCGAGCTCGCGCGCCAGGTTCATGATCCGGTGCACGATCTGCTCGGCGCCGACGACGCCGACCGTCACCTGTTCGTGGGTCGCCACCTGGTCAGGTTAACGGGGCGGGTCGACGTTGACGGTCGGGATCCCGCCGCCCGCCCGCGCGATGATCGCCAGCGACGGCTCGCCGGTCGGGTTGCTCTCGCGGTGGATCGTGAACGCGGGCACGTGGACGAAGTCGCCGGCGACCGCGTCGAGGTACTCGTCGGAGCCCTCGAACTCGAGCCGCAGCACCCCGGACACGATGTAGAGACTGCTCTCGTTCTTGTCGTGGTGGTGCCATCCGGAGATCGCACCGGGCTGGGTGGTGACCTGGCCGGCCCACAGGATCGGGAGCTCGAAGGCTCGCATCCGGAGCATGCCGGACGTCGGGTCGGCGGCGACCAGGTCACCAGCCTTGATCACACGGACTGGGTCGCTCATACCTCCAGTGTCAGCGTTGGGGGTAAGCCGCGTCGACCTCCACCTCGACGAGCCAGCCGGACACCGGGAGGTTCTCGATCTCCAGCGCGAACCGGGACGGGCGCGCCTTGTTCACGACGAACGGTTTCGCGGGCGGCGCCGTCCCGAGGGGGACCGGGACGTAAGCGCCGGTGGTGAGATCGGTGTTGGCGAAGTACTGCCGGTACGCGCGGTTCCAGCCGGCGAAGTCCGCGACCGTCGCGCCGGCCGGGTTCTGCAGGAAGACCCGCATGGTGTACACGTCGGCGTACGACAGCCCGGCCGCCGCGAGGTTCTCGCCGATCCGCCGGAGCGCGTTGATGCCCTGGGCCTCGGTGATCGTGACGCCCGCGGGCAGCGTCCCGCCGGGGAAGATCGCGGTGTCGACGTACGACGCCTCGGAGCCGGCCGGAGCGCCCGTGTTGAGCGCCGAAGGGCCGATCCCGCTGGTCTTGTAGACGGGCGTGTTCGCGCCGATCCCGACACCGCTCGCGATCATCGGGTTGGACTGCCCCGCGGGCAGGGCGGGGACGACGGTGCCGGGCTTCGGCGGTTTCGGCTTGTCCCACCAGCCGGCCGCGGTCCCGGCGCCGGCGGTGAACGAGACGACGACGGCGACGACCCCGGCGATCAGGCGAGTCTTCTTCATCGGCTCGCCACCCGGCTGTGCAGGGCGGTCACGGCCGCGCGGGCGGACACCATCGCGCCGTGCTGCCAGGCGATGGCGTGCGACAGGTGGTCGCCGGCGAAGTAGATGTTGCCGGTGGCATCGAGCAGCCGGGCGTAGATCCCGTCGGTCTGCGACGGCCAGCTGACCCAGGACGCCTCGGAGTACCTGGTGCCCATCCAGTTCACCGAGAACGACGCCTTCACGTCCTTCGAGTACACGTCGCCGTGCATCTTGGCGCCCTGCAGCAACGCGCGCTCCAGCCGGCCGGCCGGGGTCATCGCGCCGTACAGGTTCGCGTTCGTGCCGGTGTTGTAGTAGCCGATCACGGTGCCGCGCTCGCCGTGGAACCCGTACGACGGGTACCAGGTGTTCGAGGTGTCGAGGCTGCTGTTGGTGATGCCGCCGTAGATCCGGTGGTCCTCCTCCCACCAGCGCCGGCCGTACTCGATGCCGATCTTGCCCGCGTTCGTCGGCCGGGCGTACTTGAGCGCCTCGACGATCGGGGCCGGCAGGTTGGACGGCACCTTCGCGGCCAGGTGCGGCGGCAGCGTGCAGATCGCGAAGTCCGCGGTGACCATCCGGGTCCGCGTCCCGCTCGTGTAAGTGACCTGGACACCGGAGCCGGTGTTGGTCAGGCCGGTCACCTCGGCGCCGTACCGGATCTTGTCCTTGCCGATCGCGCGCTCGAACGCGTACGGGATCCGGTCCATCCCGCCGACGGGCTGGAACATCATCATCGCCTGGTCCCAGCCGAACTCGAACGAGAAGTAGTTGCCGACACCGCTGGCGAAGACGTCGCTCAGTGCGTACGGCGCGGCCGTCGTGCCGCCCTCCAGCCCGGCGCCCGGCTCGACCGTGTAGCCGCGGCGGCCGTCGGTCCCGGTGTAGGCGAAGCCGGAGGCCTTGTTGCCGATCGAGCCGAAGCTGCTGAGGAAACTGATCAGTGCCTGCTTGTCGGCCGCCGTCAGCTTGGCGTCGAGCGCGCCCTGGTCGGCGGCCGTCGCGAGCAGTTCGGCGACGTAGCCGTACACGTCCGCCTTGGCGGTGCGGTGCCGGATCGCCTTGTTGGACAGGCTGCTGGTGCCTTCGCGGTACAGGTACGCGTCGGCGTTCTGGTTGACGAACGGCTCGATCGCGACGCCGAGCTCGCGGCAGTAGTCGAGCGTCACGTGGTGCTGCGGAAGCCGCCCGGGCCCGGCGTTCATGTACTGGCCGGGGGAGAACGTCGCGCGCTGGGTGTTACCGGCGAGATCGGTCTCGACGGTGCCGCCGCGCACGGTCCAGTTCCGGCCGCCCGGGCGGGTGCGCGCCTCCAGCACGGTGACCTTGTAGCCGGCCTTCAGGAGCTCGTACGCCGAGGTCAGTCCGGCGATACCGGCGCCGAGGACGACGACGTGCTTGGCGGTGCGGCCGTTGAGATCGGCCCGCGACGGGGCGGCGTACGCGGGGGTCTCGGCGACGCCCGTGAGGCCGAGCGCCGACATGGTGGAGTACAGCACACCTGCTCCACCGGTGATACCGACCTGTTGCAGGAACTGACGTCTGGTCTGCGCCATGTTTCTCCTCACTGGGCAACGGGGTAGCTGACCAGAAAGGTAAGGACATGGTGTTTTCGCAGCGTGTCAGGACCGTGACGGAATGACGCTCGTACTGACAGGTATGTTTCGGATTAACGAACCTGTTGGAGCAGCGCCCGCGCTACCCCGGCGACCTCGGTGTAAACGCCGGGTTTGCCGGCCTGGGCGCAGCCTTGTCCCCAGGACACGAGGCCGAGCAGACGGCCGTTGAGGACGAGCGGTCCGCCGGAATCGCCCTGGCAGGCGTCGATGCCGCCACGGAGGTACCCGGCGCAGACGTTGGTCGCGGCGGCGTAGCCGTTGGAGACGTAGCTCTTGTTCGCCAGGCAGGTCTTGTCGCCGAGGTCCGGTACGGCGGCCTTCTGCAGGGTCTCGTCCGGGCCCGTCCCCTGGGTGTCGCCCCATCCGTAGACCGTCGGTACGGCGCCCGCCCGGTCCGCCCGCGCACGGGTCTCCAGCGGCAGCACCGGTACGCCGGCGAACGGCCGCGCCAAGGTCAGCACCGCGACGTCGTACCGGTTGTCCTTGGTGTTGTAGCCCGGGTGGATCCACACCTTGCTGATCTCCGACACCCGCCCGACCGACTCGTCCGCGAGATCCGCCCGGCCCTGGACGGCGTAGTACGTCGACACCGCTTCGTCCATGCAGTGGGCCGCGGTCACGATCTTGTCGGGCGCTACGAGCGCGGCCCCGCAGTACCGGCCGCCCGCGCCCGCGGACAGCGTGTTGTTCAGGGCGATCGCCCACGGTGCCTCGGTGGTGCTCGCCACCGTCCCCCCGACCACCACCGGCTTCGCTCCGGCGGTGGCAACCAGCAGGACAGCGGCCAACAGCACGGCCTGCACTCTCCGTGAGACGATCATCGCTTTAGGTTAGCGGACGACAGGAGCCTCCAGGCTGCCGTAGCGCTCCATGCGCTGCCAGCGGAGTCTTGTGCCCGCCAGTGCGGTGAAGACCGACTGGATGACGACCAGGTACATCAGCTGCCGGTACACGAACTGCTGCAGCGGGAGCGTCCACAGTGGCCCGGCGCGCTCTCCGTCCAGGCGGAACGCGTAGAAGCCCATGGCCACCTGCAGCAGCACGAAGCCGGCCCAGACCGACAGGACGCGCACCGGGTCGAGGAAGATCAGGCCGTAGATCGCGAACACGTCCACAACCGGTGCCAGCAGCGGCAGCAGCACCTGGAAGAGCATCAGGTACGTCAGCCCGCGGCGGCCGAACTTGCCGGCCCGGCCGCGCTGCACCATCGCCCCGCGGTGTTTCCACATCGCCTGGAGCGTGCCGTAGCACCAGCGGTACCGCTGCCGCCACAGCGCGCCCAGGGACGCGGGAGCCTCGGTCCACGCCACCGCGCTCTCCTCGTACACGACCCGCCACCCGTCCCGGCACAGCGCCATGGTCAGGTCGGTGTCCTCCGCGAGCGTCACGTCGCTCAGCCCGCCGATCCGCTCCAGCGCCGTACGGCGGAACGCGCCGACGGCACCGGGCACGGTCGGCATGCACTCGGCCAGGTCGAACAAGCGGCGGTCCAGGTTGAAGCCGATCACGTACTCGATGTGCTGCCAGCGGCCGAGCAGGCCGCGGCGGTTGCCCACCTTGGCGTTACCGGACACCGCACCGACGGCAGGGTGCCCGAACGGCTGGATGAGCTTGCGCACGGCGTCCGGCTCGAACACGGTGTCGCCGTCGACCATCACGACCAGCTCGAACCGTGCCGCGCGCAGCCCGGTGTTGAGAGCGACCGGCTTGCCCGCGTTGACCTGGCGGATCACGCGCACGCCGGGGAGCCCCAAGGCCTCGACGAGCTCCGCCGTGCCGTCGGTCGAACCGTCGTCGACGACGATCACCTCGAGCGGGTGGTCCGACGCCACCAGCGAGCGGATCGCGGCCTCGATCCCCGCGCTCTCGTTGTACGCCGGGACGATGACGCTGACCGGTTCCGTCACCGGCGGCCCGTAGGTCCAGCCCCGCATCCGGGCGTGGCGCCGGGCCGCGACGACGGTGGTGATGGCGCGCAGCACGCTCAGCGCGCCGGCGGCGTACAGCAGCCAGCCGAGCACGGTCAGCACGCCGTCGCTGATCCGCATCGCCCCGATCACCGCGAGACCCCGTCCGCGGTCCAGCACGCTCGCTTTCCGCGTCGGGTCTGGGAGGCCGACCGAGTCGCTGACGGTGGCGAACCGGAAGCCACGCGCCTTCAGGCGGGGCAGCAGTTTGCTCAGGGCCTCGACGGTCTGGGTGCGGTCTCCGCCGGCGTCGTGCATCAGCAGCACCTGTCCGGCCGTGCTGCGCGGCATCGAGTTGGCGATGACCTGCTGCGTGCCGGGCTTCCGCCAGTCCTCACTGTCCTGACTGCTCAGCACGGCCAGGTAGCCCTCCTGACGGGCTTGCTGCAGTGCGGCCCAGTCGCGGTTGCTCAACGCATCGGGCTCTGAGGAGTACGGCGGCCTGAGCAGCGTCGTAGTGACACCTGTGGCGCCGGCCAGGATCAGTTGGCTCTGCTGGAGTTCGAGTGAACGCCGCCAATCGGCCACCGTCGAGAGGTTGGCGTGCGTGAAGGTGTGCACTGCGATCTGGTGCCCCTCGGCCACGATCCGGCGAGCGAGGTCCGGGTGCGCGGCGACTTCGGTCCCGACCACGAAGAAGGTGGCGTGCACCTGCTGCTTGCGCAGGACGTCCAGGATCTTCGGGGTCCAGACCGGATCCGGCCCGTCGTCGAAGGTGAGCGCGATGGTGCGCGCCTTCGGGGACACGGATCGGGGTGTGCCGTCGCCGGCGTCGATGACCGGTCCGCCGTTCACGATCTGCTTCGGCACAGCCCCCGCGGGCCCTGTCGCGCGGGCGGCGCCGTCGGCTTCGACGCCGTACATGTGGTGGGTGTAGCCGTTCAGCAGCAGCATGCTGGCCAGACAGACCAGCAACATCGTCAGGACGATCCAGTGCGTCCGGAGCGGCACCTGCTTGGCCCGCCGCGCGACCGGTCTGCTCACGGGGCGGCCGGCGTCCTCGTCTTACCAGGCGGTGCGGTCGGCTTGTTGCCGTGCGTCGTGGTCGCCGTCGGCGCCGCGGTCGGTGACTTGGTCCGGCCCGGCGGCGTGCTCGTCGTGGTCGTCGGAGCCGTGGTCGGTACGACGGTCACCGGCGGGGACGTCACCGACGGAAGGCTGGTCGGCACTCTGGTCGGAGTCGAGGTCGGCGGCGCCGCAGGGGTCGGCGTGGCCTGCGGCGTACTGCTGTCCCCGGTCGTCGGGCGCGGGGTCTCGAGTGCGATCTCGGCCGGCGGTGCGGTCGGACGGTGCTTGGGCTTGGCGGCTTCGGGGAGCGGGATGAACGGGGTGTCCATCCGCGGTCCGCCCAGAAGACTACTGGCCATGAGCACCAGGTAACCGACGGTAGGTACCGCGAGGAATGCCCCTGCTCTGCGGATACTGCGACGACGACGCCCGGTCGAGTCCAGAAAAACCGGCCGCCGAGCGGAAGGCGGCTTCACAAGGGCGAGAGCTTAGCCGAACCGAGCGGAAATTGGGATCTTGCGGGTCTTGCTACCTTCTGCAAGCCCTTGCCCGGTGAATTCTCGACACCGAAACACCCCGCCGTGCGGTGACCGGGGGCCGGGGTGGCTACTGTCGTCAGGTGCAGAAATGGCCTGGTCGTCCTTACCCTCTCGGCGCCACCTACGACGGTGCCGGGACGAACTTCGCGGTGTTCTCGGAGGTTGCCGATCGAGTGGACATCGCGCTGGTCGCCGACGACGGGACCGAGCAACTGGTGCAGCTGACCGAGGTGGACGGCTTCGTCTGGCACGCGTACCTGCCGGGAGTGCAGCCCGGGCAGCGGTACGGCTTCCGTGTGCACGGGCCGTACAACCCCGCCGAGGGGCATCGCTGCAACCCGTCCAAGCTGCTGCTGGACCCGTACGCGAAGGCGGTCGACGGCCAGATCGACGGCGACGAGTCGCTGTTCAGCTACCGCTTCGCGAAGCCGGACGAGCTGAACACGATGGACAACCGCGAGCACACGATGCTGTCGGTGGTGACCAACCCGTTCTTCGACTGGGGCAACGACCGGCCGCCCGGCCACGCCTACCACGAGACCGTGATCTACGAGGCGCACGTCAAGGGCCTCACCAAGACCCACCCCGGGCTGCCGGAGAACATCCGCGGTACGTACGCCGGTATCGGTCACCCGGCGATCGTCGAGCACCTCAAGGAGCTCGGCGTGTCCGCGATCGAGCTGATGCCGGTGCACCAGTTCGCCCAGGACGGTCACCTGCAGGAGCTCGGCCTGTCGAACTACTGGGGCTACAACACGATCGGCTTCTTCGCGCCGCACAACGCCTACTCCTCGACGGGCACCCGCGGCCAGCAGGTGACCGAGTTCAAGGCGATGGTGAAGGCCCTGCACGAGGCCGACATCGAGGTGATCCTCGACGTCGTCTACAACCACACCGCCGAGGGGAACGAGTTCGGCCCGACACTGTCGTTCAAGGGCATCGACAACGCGGCCTACTACCGGCTGGTGGACGCGGACAAGCGGCACTACTACGACACCACCGGCACCGGCAACAGCCTGCTGATGCGGCACCCGCACGTGCTGCAGCTGATCATGGACTCGCTGCGTTACTGGGTCACCGAGATGCACGTGGACGGCTTCCGCTTCGACCTGGCGGCCACGCTGGCCCGCCAGTTCCACGAGGTCGACCGGCTGTCGGCGTTCTTCGACCTGGTCCAGCAGGACCCGGTGGTGAGCCAGGTGAAGCTGATCGCCGAGCCGTGGGACGTCGGCGACGGCGGCTACCAGGTGGGCAACTTCCCGCCGCTGTGGACGGAGTGGAACGGCAAGTACCGCGACACCGTCCGGGACTACTGGCGGGGTGAGAAGTACACGCTGGCCGAGTTCGCCTCCCGGCTGACCGGCTCCTCCGACCTGTACCAGGACGACAGCCGCCGGCCGCTGGCGAGCATCAACTT
Organism: Kribbella sp. NPDC003557; assembly: GCF_040610805.1. Classification (NCBI taxonomy): domain Bacteria; kingdom Bacillati; phylum Actinomycetota; class Actinomycetes; order Propionibacteriales; family Kribbellaceae; genus Kribbella; species Kribbella sp. NPDC003557. The sequence continues at coordinate 217,500 of NZ_JBEXMY010000002.1, read as the reverse complement.
CATCACCGCCCACGACGGCTTCACGCTGCGCGACCTGGTCTCGTACAACGACAAGCACAACGAGGCGAACGGCGAGGGCGGCAAGGACGGCGAGAGCTTCAACCGCTCCTGGAACTGCGGCGCCGAGGGCCCGACCGACGACCCCGAGGTGCTGCGGCTGCGCGCCAAGCAGGAGCGCAACTTCCTCACCACGCTGCTGATCTCGCAGGGCGTGCCGATGATCGCCCACGGCGACGAGCTCGGCCGGACGCAGCGCGGCAACAACAACGTCTACTGCCAGGACAACGAGATCTCCTGGATCGACTGGGAGCTGGACGAGCCGCAGAAGCACCTGCTGGAGTTCACCCGGTCGCTGCTCACACTGCGCAACAACCACCCGGTGCTGCGCCGGCGCCGGTTCTTCCACGGCGACACCGGCATCGACGGCCTCGGCGACCTGGTGTGGTTCACGCCGAACGGCACCGAGATGCAGAACGGCGACTGGCAGCGCGACGACGCCCGGGCGATCGCGGTGTTCCTCAACGGCGACGCGATCTCCGAGCCGGATCCGCGCGGCGAGCCGGTGGTCGACGACTCGTTCCTGGTCCTGCTGAACGGGAACTTCGAGCCGGTCGACTTCCTGCTGCCGCCGGAGGAGTACGGCGAGAGCTGGACGGTCGCCGTCGACACGACCCACCCGACCGGCGCCGGTGACGAGGAACCGCACGCCGCGAGCAGCACGGTCCGGCTCGAGGCCCGCAGCACCCTGGTCCTGACCCGGTCGAGGCAGGCCGGATGAGGGCGGCCCCGCAGGCCACCTACAGGTTCCAGCTCCGCGCCGAGTTCGGCTTCGACGACGCCGCCGCGGTGGTCCCGTACCTGGACGGCCTCGGGATCTCCCACGCGTACCTGTCCCCGATCCTCCAAGCGGCACCCGGATCCACCCACGGGTACGACGTGGTGGACCACAGCCGTCTGTCCGAGCCGATGGGCGGCCGGCCCGCGTTCGACCGGTTGTCCGCGCGGCTGGCCGAGCACCGCATGGGCGCCGTCGCGGACGTCGTGCCGAACCATGTCGCCGTACCGACGCCGGAGAGCCTGAACGCGGCGCTGTGGTCGGTGCTGCGGCTCGGGCCCGGCTCGCCGTACGCGGACTGGTTCGACGTGGACTGGGGGGCCGGCAACCAGCCGCTGCTGATGGCAGTGCTGGGTCAGCGGATCGGCAAGGTGCTGGCGGACGGCGAGCTGTCCGTCGAGGGCGAGGTGCTGCGGTACTACGAGCACGAGTACCCGCTGCGGCCCGGGACCGAGGAGCTGCCGGTGGAGGAGCTCGTCACCGAGCAGTGGTACCGCCTCGCGCACTGGCGGGTCGCCGACGAGGAGCTGAACTACCGGCGGTTCTTCGACGTCGACACGCTCGCCGCCGTACGTCAGGAGACCAAGGAGGTCTTCGACGCGACCCACGAGCTCCTGCTCGCGCTGCTGCACGAAGGGAAGCTCAACGGCTTCCGGATCGACCACCCTGACGGTCTGGCGGACCCGCGCGGCTACCTGCGTCGGCTGGCCGAGCGCACGGGCGGTGCCTGGGTCGTGGTGGAGAAGATCCTGGAGGGCAGCGAGCAGCTGCCCCGCGACTGGCCCTGCGCCGGCACGACCGGGTACGACGCTCTGCTGCGCGTCGGCGGTCTGTTCGTCGACCCCGCCGGTGCTGCGCCGCTCGCAGCCTTGCACTCTGAGCTCACCGGTGCCCCTGCCGACTTTGGCCCTGTCGTCGAGGAGGCCAAGCGCGAGATCGTCCAGCACGGCCAGTACGCCGAAGTGCATCGCCTGGTCGAGTTGCTGGCGCGCATCTGCCAGGACGACGTACGGCTGCGTGACCACACCAGGCGGGCGTTCCACGAGGTTGTGGTGGAGCTGCTGGTCCAGTTCGACGTCTACCGCGCGTATGTCGTACCGGGCGAGGAGCCGGAGCGCGAGGCGGTGGCGGCGGTCGAGCGGGCCGCGGAGAAGGCACGGGCCAACCTGGACGAGGACCGGCAGGCCACGCTCGACGTCGTACTGCACTTGCTGCTGGGGCGAGAGACGAGCCCTGTCGACGAGCAAGCGCGGGCCGAGCTGATCGTGCGCTTCCAGCAGACCTGTGGCCCGGTGATGGCCAAGGGCGTCGAGGACACCGCGTTCTACCGGTGGCTGCGGCTCACGTCGCTCAACGAGGTCGGTGGCGACCCCGAGCACTTCGGGGTGACGCCGGAAGAGTTCCACGCGTACGCGTCCCAGTTGAACCGGGACTGGCCGAAGACGATGACCACGCTGTCCACCCACGACACCAAGCGGTCCGAGGACGTCAGGGCGCGGCTCGGCGTACTGTCCGAGCAGCCCGCCGTCTGGTCGGAGGCAGTCCGCGAGTGGCGCAGGCTCTCGGAGGAGCACCGCAGCCCACTGCTCGACGGCAGCACGGAGTACCTGTTCTGGCAGACGCTGTTCGGCACCTGGGAGGACGGCCCGCTCGCTGAGGACCGCATGCAGGGCTACCTCCTCAAGGCGGTCCGCGAAGCCAAGCGGCGCACCTCGTGGACCTCACCGGACGACGAGTACGAACAGGCCGTTGCCGCCTTCGCGACCGCAGTCCTGCGCGACGACACCGTGCTCGACGCGGTACGCCGCTTCACTGACGCGCAGACCGGCTACGTACGAGCTGCCACGCTCGGCCAGAAGCTGGTGCAGCTGACGATGCCCGGCGTCCCGGATGTGTATCAGGGCACCGAGCTGGTCGATCTGTCCCTTGTGGACCCCGACAACCGGCGCCCGGTGGACTATGCGCAGCGCATCGAGCGGCTGCGGCGGCTGGACGACGGCGGCAAGCCGGAGGACCTGTCCGACGAGAAGCTGCTGGTGACGTCCCGGGCGCTGCGCCTCCGCCGGCAGTACCCGGAGGCCTTTGCGGGCAGCTATACGCCGCTCCCGACCTCCAGCGGACACGCGATCGCCTTCGCCCGTGGCGACGACGTCATCACCGTGGCTACCAGACTGCCGGCCGCGCTGCAGCGGCTGGGCGGCTGGGGTGACAGCACTGTCGTGCTGCCGGACGGGCAGTGGAAGAACGTGTTGACCGGTCGTGAGGTGGGCACTGGGGCGGCCCGGATCGACGAGCTGCTGGCCGACCTCCCGGTCGCCCTGCTGGTCAGGAGCTGACGTTCATGCACACCTTCCGCGTCTGGGTGCCAGAGGCAACCAATGTCGACCTGGTACTGCGGGACGGTGTGCTGCCGATGCGCTTCGCCGAGGACGGCTGGTGGCAGCGGCAGGTGGCCGAGGCGCACCACGGCACCGACTACGCGTACTCCGTCGACGGCAGCGATCCACTGCCGGATCCGCGCAGCCCGTGGCAGCCGGACGGCGTCCACGGGTTCAGCCGGGTCTTCGACGCGGACCGCTTCGAGTGGAGCGACGACAGCTGGACAGGCCGCGACGTACGAGGCGCGGTCTTCTACGAGCTGCATCTGGGCACGTTCACGCTGGAAGGCACGCTGGACGCGGCCGCCGAGCACCTGGACTATCTGGCCGTGCTCGGCGTCGAGGTGGTCTCGCTGCTGCCGGTCGCCGCGTTCCCCGGCGTCCACGGCTGGGGGTACGACGGTGTCGACCTCTACGCGGTGCACGCGCCGTACGGCGGCCCGGAAGCGCTGCAGCGGTTCGTGGACCGGTGCCACGACGCCGGACTGGCCGTCTGCCTCGACGTCGTCTACAACCACCTCGGTCCGAGCGGGAACTACCTGTCCAGCTTCGGTCCGTACTTCACCAGCCGCCACTCCACGCCGTGGGGCCCGGCGGTCAACCTGGACGACACCGGCAGTGCCGAGGTGCGGCGCTGGATCTGCGACAACGCGCTGCGCTGGTTCCGCGACTTCCACATCGACGTACTGCGCCTGGACGCCGTCCACGCGCTGGTCGACGACAGCCCGACGCACCTGCTCCAGCAGCTGTCCACCGAGACGGCTGAGCTGGCCAAGGACCTGGGGCGGCCGCTGGGGCTGGTGGCCGAGTCGGACCTGAACGACCCGCGTACGGTCGAGCCGGTGTCCGCGGGCGGCATGGGGATGACCGCCCAGTGGAGCGACGACTTCCACCACGCGCTGCACGCCCTGCTGACCGGCGAGCGGTTCGGGTACTACGTGGACTTCGGGGACCCGGCTGTGTTCGCGAAGACGCTGACCCGGGTGTTCCTGCACGACGGGAGCTACTCGACGTTCCGCGGCAAGGACTGGGGACGGCCGGTCGATCCGCGCACTCACCGCGGCGGTGAGTTCCTCGCCTACACCTCGAACCACGACCAGATCGGCAACCGGGCGCTCGGCGACCGGCCGGGCCTGACGCCGGGGCAGCTCGCGATCGGCGCCGCGCTGGTGCTGACCTCGCCGTACACGCCGATGCTCTTCATGGGTGAGGAGTGGGGCGCCTCGACACCGTGGCGCTTCTTCACCGACTTCGGTGAACCCGCCCTGGCCGACGCGGTGCGGACCGGCCGGAGGCGCGAGTTCGCGGAGTTCGGCTGGGACGCGGAGGAGATCCCGGACCCGCAGGATCCGCGGAACTGGCGCAGCTCGGTGCTCGACTGGTCCGAGCTGGACGACGCGCCGCACCGTGAGCTGCTCGCCTGGTACCGGCACCTGCTCACGTTCCGGGCCCGGATGCCGGAGTTGCGCGACGACCGGCTCGCGTCGGTCCAGGTCGAGTTCGATCCGCTCGGGGGCTGGCTGGTGGTGTCCCGCGGCAGCCTGCGTGTGGTGGCGAACCTGGACGCTGCGGACACGGTGGTGCCGCTGGACGAGACCCCGGCGTACCTCGTGATGTCGTACGGCGCCGGGGAGCTGGCCGCCGGCGGGGTCTGGTTGCCCGGTCACGGCGTCGCGATCGTGGCCGTCTGAGACTTTCCAAAGGGTCACGTTTGTAGGCCATTCCAACAGAACGCGGCGTTCGAGTGTGTTGATCCGTGGTGATTTCCGGAATCGCTTGTCTGCCGGGGTGATCGTGGCGGACTGTTGTTGGGCCAGCAGGGGACGGGGGTTTGACGGGAGGACCGGATGACAGTCGGAGGCGTCGACACCTACTACGACTACGAAGAAAAGCAGTGGAAGAGCCGGAAGCTGGGTGGCGGCCCGATCCGCCGTGGCCCGGTCTGCCCGGCACCACGCACCCCGGACCATGCGGTGCGCGAGACCACCGTCCACGAGCGCCGCGCGGCCGGCCGCGAGATGCCGAAGCACACGCTCAACTGACACCCGTCGGTGGCAGGGCCCGCCAGACCAGGTCACCGATCCGACCACAGCGGCCGTCGTCCGACGGCCGCTGTGGCATGCCCGGATCCACCCGCGGTCGCGCACCCGGCAGGACAGGCCGGGCCGGGAAGCGGAGTGGTTTCCGCGTCGCATAGAGTGACGCATGTCTCGACAGGAAGGATTCCGGGCGATGGCCGACGCGGACGAGCAGGTGACGGAGAACGCACCGTTCCCGGGCTTCGACATGACCAAGCCGAGTATCGCCCGGACGTACGACTACCTGCTCGGGGGCAAGGACAACTTCGCGGTGGACCGGGCCTTCGGCGACCGGTTCATCAACGAACTGCCCGGCTCGCGGGTGATCGCCTACGACAACCGCGGCGCGCTGACCCGCGCGGTCCGCGAGATCGTCACCACGACGCCGGTGCGTCAGTTCATCGACCTCGGCAGCGGGCTGCCGACCGCCGACAACGTGCACCAGGTCGCCCAGCGGTATGCGCCGGACGCGAAGGTGGTGTATGTCGACAACGACCCGATCGTGCTCGCGCACGGCCGCGCGCTGCTCGCCGAGAACGACAACACCACGGTCATCCAGGCCGACCTGCGGGAGCCGAAGGCGATCATCGAGCACCCTGACACCGTGCGGCTGATCGACTTCGGCCGGCCGGTCGGCGTGATCTTCAGCGCCACCCTGCACCACGTGAACGACGACGAGGACCCGGCCGGCCTCGTCAGCTTCTGGAAAGACCGGGTCGCTTCCGGCAGCCACGTCTTCATCAGCCACTTCCGCAGCGAGAACGACCCCCGCAGCCAGGAGCTCGAGCAGGTCCTCCAGGGCTCCCTCGGCCGCGGCCGCTGGCGCACCGACGACCAGATCCTCGCCCTCTTCGGCGAAGGCTTCACCGTCCTCGACCCGGGCCTCGTCCCCGCCTCCCAATGGCGCAACCCCGACGAGCCCGAAGACCTCACCGACTACCAACGCCTGATCGCCGCCGTCCTCGCCGTCAAGAACTGACTGTTCTCCGGGAGAGGACCAAGCCCACGCGGTGCTACGCAGGGCTCATTCGACCTCGGCGTCGCGCGCCCAGGGCCAGCGACGGCGTCTCGTCGCCTGGGCACTGCGCACTTCCTCGACCGCCTCGACCTGGCCGTCCGGATGGATGATCAACGGCCACGAGGAGCCGTCGGGTTCGAACGCGGTGACCCTCACCGGGCGCCCCAGTTGGGCGGCGCGTTCGCTGACGAAGACGATCGCGGCCTGCCGGGGGTCGTGGTGGTTGATCGGGTGGCTCCGCCCGGCAAGCTTTACCTCGGCGTTGTGGTCGTCGAACAGCTTGATCGTCACCTTCGGCCAGTTCGGGATGCTCTTCAACGCACTCCGCGGCACCGACGTCGGCACCGCAGCCGGCATCGTCGGCTCCGGCACCTGACGTGCGGGTGGCTTCGGGTCCGGCGCGGAGTCGGCGGTACGTTCATTCGGCACCGGCACCTCCGACGGGACCACGCGGTCGCTGTCAGGCCGATCGCGTGGAGACGTGGGAGCTTGCACGGAATCGTCAACCTTCAGCCAGAGCGCATGAATCTGCCGTACGGCGACCTCGGGATCCGGGCCTTCGCCGACGGATCGCAGGTCGACCAGCGATCGTACGAGTGCTGCGAGATTCGGCCACCGCGGAACCCTTCGACCGCTCAAGGCGGTTTGGACTCCGTCATGGCTCAGCCAGCCGTCGTAGTTGGCCTTTTCCATGTGCCGGCTGATCGCGCGAGTGGAAGGCTTGCCCGCCAGCTCGTAGAAGACCCGGACCGCGGAGACCAAGTCGCGGCGCGGTCCCGGCGGTAGGCGATCCTCACCCCACATCCCCACACCAACCATCGATCACTCCGTCAGGTTTTGTCAGGTTTGCCCGCCTCGCAGTATCGCAGCCACTGGAGTCCTTTATCCGGCTTTGTCAGGTGGCTGCTGCATTGTGTCTGGAACGACTCCGAGCGGGCTCGGGCAGGAGCAGGGTTGTGAGAACCCAATCACCCCGACGACACCCGCAGGAGTGCAAATGCCGAACGTCAAGATCGACGTCACCATCTCGGGAAAGTGGAAGCTCGACGGCCGGAAAATCAAGCGGCTGCTCCGTGGAGCTGTTTGTACCGGTGTCGGTGCCGGCGGATTCTGGCTGATCACTCACTGGGTAGGACCACCTGCCCCAGACCTCCAGGCCCCCATGGATGCGCCCGTCTGTTGGACGGCAGGTCCCACCGCCCGGGCCTGGTCAGACCAGGGTCTGTGATCTGGTGAGGAACGCGAACTGTGCGGTTTTGGTGGTGCCGTTCGGTTGGGTGATCTTTGCCTCCGGGCCGAGGGTGAAGCCGCTGCGGTGGAAGCGGTCGATCGCGCGGGTGTTGCGGACGTCGGGTTCGACCACGATGCGTGGGTGGCCCAGGTGCTCGAAGACGAAGCGGGCGAGCGCGCCGACCAGCCGGCCGGTGAAACCGGGGCGGGCGTCCCCGGGGGCGATCAGCAGGTGGAGGCCGAGATCGCCGGGCTCGATGTCGTACGCCGCGCCGGCAGGATCCGCCTGCGGGTCGTACGTCTGCAGCAACGCGACCGGCACGCCGTCCAGCCGCACGACGTACACGTGATGGGTCGGCACCGAGTCCAGGAACCGGTACGTCGCCTCGATCTCGTCCCGCGACAGCTCGCCCATGCCCCAGTACGTCGCCCGCTCCGCCGTCACCCAGGCGTGGATCAGGTCCAGGTCGCGCGCCGGATCCGCCTCCTCGATCCGCACCGCTCCGAAGCCGTCGACGGTCACCGAGTACGTGCGATCCTCCCGGACCGCGGGGCCCTCCGCGGGGACCAGCGCGCCGCGCAGCCACGACGGCAACTGGTCGTGGTGGTGCGGATCGCCGAGCACGCCGGACGCGCCGAGTGGCACGATCCACCGGCTGGCCGAGCGGTCGCCGAGGTCCCACGCGTACCGGGCGGCGGACGCGCGGATGCACACGTCGGTCAGCCCGGGCAGGCTCGACGTCGACATCACGCAGTGGTGGTCGCCGGACAGCCCGAGGTCGAACGGGACTTCGTTCGCTGCGAACACCGGGCCGCGTAGTGCGTGCAGCGGCGCGAGTTGGTGCGTCTCGCCCCACGGCGGGCGCGGGCTGTTGGCGGCCACCTCTTCGAGTGCCTCGCGGGCCAGCCAGCGCACGTTGACGTCCGGGAGCAGGTCGGTGGTGAGCAAGCTCTCCAGCGCGTACGAGACGTGGGTGAGCGGGTCCATCCACGGCATGAAGACCGCGGCCACGTCGGCGTTCTCGAGCATCGTGAAGTGGTCGGTGAGCCGGGAGACGAGCGCCTTGCGGACCGCGGCGTACGACGAGGCCGTCGTACTCGTGGCGTCCATCCGGCGGTCCCACGCGAACAGCTCGGTGCGGAGCGCGTCCGCGCGCGGGGACAGGTCGTCGAGGCCGGTCAGTAGGTCGAGGACGGAGCCAGCCGAGCCCAGGTACGTGTCCTGGTGGATACCGGGCATGCCGTCGACCGTCCAGTCGTCGCGCGCGTCCACCAGGTCGCGGATCCGGTCGGCGCGGTGCGGCGCGGCGAACTCGACCCCGAGCGGCGCCGCGAGGCCGCGCGCGTTCGCCATCACCGCCGGCCCGTCGACCGCCGCCCGCGGCAGCTCGTGCCAGCCGTCCCAGGCGTACGCCGCGTCCCAGGCCGGCACGACCCGCAGCATGTTCGCCCGCTCCCGCCTCGGCACTACACCGGCGGTCCGATGCAGCAGCCCACCCGCGGTATCAGCGGCCAGGACGACGTTGACCGGCTCGACCCACTCGTCGAACGCGGCGTCCACGTCTCCCACGGTGGTTGCCCGCAGCAACCGGCTCATCACCTGGAAACCCAGCTGCCCGGTCACCCGGGGCGGGTAGCGGAGAGCGATCGCCGACTCCACCGCGGCTCCGTCGACACCACCAGTGCTCCTCGGGCCATGGGTGATGATCGGCCCGCGGGCGGTTTCGATCACCTCGACCTCGATGGCGTCCGCGCCGGCGATCTCGACGGTCTCGGTGTGCGCGGAAGCCTGCTCCCAGCCGTCCGGCCCCAGGGCCTCCACCGCCGATCCGGTCCGGCGCAGCTGTTCGGCGTACAGGTCCTGGTAGTCGGCCATCGCGTTCGTGATCGCCCAGGCGACACCCCCGGTATGCCCGAAGTGTGCGAGCCCAGGGATCCCGGGAACGGCCAGCCCGAGCACGTCGTACTCCGGGCAGGTCAGCCGGATCTGTTGATACACACCGGGGCTCTCGATGTAGCGGTGCGGATCACCCGCCACGATCGCCTGCCCGCCGGCGGTGTGCGACCCGGGGATCAACCACCCGTTGCTCCCCGCCCCGTGCGGCCCCTCCGACGAGAACAGCTCCAGCGACGCCTCCCCGAGCTGGGCGGCGACGTGGGTACGCCACAGCTTGGACGGGAACCCGGCGAACAGGATGTGCACCGCCAGCCAGATCCCCAGCGGCGTCCACGGCTCCCACTCCTGCAGCGTCAGCCCGGTCTCCGCGAACTCGGGCGCCCGCGCCGCCCCGCCCGGCAGCGCATGATTCACGCCCTCGACGTACGCCGTGACCCACTCGCGCGTCTCGTCGTCGAGCGACTCGAAGCACCGCTGTGCCGTGTCCGCCAGCCGCGCCTGCCGGGCGAACACGTCCCACGGCGCCGCCTCGGCGCCGAGGAACGCGGCGCTCGTGCCGAGGTACCGCCGGCGCTCCAGCTCGATCTGCCAGGCCCGGTCCCGCGCGGCGTTCACGCCTTGCAGGTACACCAACGCGAGCGGATCCCCGGCCTGCAGGTGCGGTACGCCGTACGTGTCCCGGAACACCCTCGCGTTCACAAACAGCCCCCATTTCAGTTAGGTTAGGCTGCGCTAACTTACTCGGCAGCATTCGTTCCAGACAACCGCAATTCTCGCTGGAGGTCCATCGTGAGGCATGGCTGGGAAGGCGTGGTGCTCAAGCTGTTCCGGGCGAAGGACTTCACCTTCACCGTGACCGGCGCGGAGCAGGTCACCGAACGGTACCGCCGGGTGCACTTCACCGACGGCGGTCTGCTGCGGGCGCTCGGCGTGCACCCGACGATGTGGGTGCGGCTGTGGTTCGACAACGCCGGCAAGCCGCACCAGCGTGCGTACACACTGGTCGATCCGGATGTCGACGCCGGCACGTTCAGCCTGGAGTTCGCGCTGCACGACGGCTGCGCGAGCGACTGGTCGCGCAAGGCCGAGCCCGGCGACACGATCGAGGCGACCGTGCAGGGGACCGGGTTCGACGCACCGGATCCGCTGCCGCCGCGGATGCTGGTCGTCGGCGATCCGGCCTCGCTGCCGGCCATCAACTCGCTGCTCGCGGTCGCGCCGAAGGTACCGGCCACGATCTGGTTCGAGACCACCCACGACGGTGACCACGAGCTGCCGTTCCGCGTCGAGGACCACCACGACCTCCGGACCGTGCCGCGGCCGCAGCTGGTCGAGCAGGTGAAGGCCGGCCTCCAGGAGCTCGTCACCCCGGACACCTACGTGTGGATCGCGTGCGACACCGTCACCACCCGCGCGCTCACGTCGTACGTCCTGAAGAACCTCGCCGTCCCGAAGCATCGGGTGAAGTCCCTCGGCTACTGGAAGGCCGCGTAACCTGACGGCTGTGATCACGCCGCTCGACGTCACCGACCGCACCCTCGCCGAGCGACTGCTGACGATCCAGCACGCCGCGTACGCCGTGGAGGCCGAGCTGATCGGCTTCGACGGCATCCCGCCGCTGCAGGAGGACCTCGACGGGCTGATGTCGTCGACCGAACACTGGCTCGGGCGGTACGACGGGAACACGCTGGTCGGGGCGGTCGCCTATGAGGTCTCGGCGGACACCGTGGAGATCGACCGCCTGATCGTCGACCCCGCGCACGCCCGCCGCGGGCACGGCCGAGCCCTCCTCGATCACCTCGACCGGATCGAACCACGCCCGATCAGCCAGGTCTCGACGGGCTCGGCCAACCCCCCTGCCGTCAACCTCTACAAGTCCCGCGGCTACACCCCGGTCGGCGAGGTAGAGGTTGCCTCCGGCATCTACATCACGCAGTTCCGCCGCGCGTCCTGACCTGCTCGAATCCGTAGTACAGCGCCAGCAGGAACACGATCAGCAGCGTCACCTGGGCGGACACGAACGAGATGCCGATGCAGGCTCCGTAGACGACCGTGCCCATCGAGTAGCGCAGCAGCGACTTGCGGACCTCCGCCTTGGACATGTCGTGGTCGACCAGGTGATTGCGCAGCACGTGCCACCAGATCAGGCTGAACGCGATCGCCGCGAGCGTCAGGTTCGCGCTGTAGACGGCAGCCGCGACGTGCGCGTTGCTTGACTCGTCCTTGAGATGCTCGGCGAACAGACTGGTCGGGAACGGCAGCAACGTCGCCCACAGCAGCAGGAGCAGGTTGAGGAACATCAGCCCGCGGTCGGCACGCTTGATCTGGCGGAACATCGAGTGGTGGTTGACCCACATGATGCCGAGGATCGCGAAGCTGGTCAGGTACGCCGCGAACTGCGGCCATTCGTGCAACAGGGCCGGCCACAACCGCTCACCCTCCTCGAGCTCGGGACTGTGCAGTTCGAGGACGAGGAGGGTGATCGCGATCGCGAAGACGCCGTCACTGAAGGCTTCGAGACGGTTCGTCTCGGCAAGGTCGGACTGTGTGCTCACGGCCCACAGTCTGAGCCCACGGTGATCAGTTGGTCGACAGAGAAAGCGCTGTCCAGCTGATCGCCGGTAGCGTAATCGTCAGCTTGCCGTCCTCGAGCCGTGCGTCGGCCGGTTGTGCGGTAACGCGGTCGGGCTGGTTGGCCGAGTTGGTCGCGAGCGGGTCCTCGTCGTGGACGATGACGGCCTCGTCGAGCGAGGTCACGCCGGCCCGGCTGAGGTCGACGGTCAGCTCGACCGGTCCCTCGGTCGAGCGGTTCACCGCGAAGAGCGCGAGCTTGCCGTCCTCGTACGTCGCCACCGCGTCGACCGCGGGCACCTCGCCGTACTTCGCCGTGGACACCAGCGGCGAATCGGTCTCGATCCGGAGCACCTGACCGGCCGCGAGCCGGGAGGTGATCGCGAACGGGTGGAAGGTGGGCTGCCGCCAGGCCGCGCCGCCGGGCTCGGTCATGATCGGCGCGATCACGTTCGCGAGCTGGGCGAGGCACGCGACGCCGACCCGGTCGCTGTGCCGCAGCAGCGAGATCAGCAGGTTGCCGACCACGACCGCGTCGGTGACGTTGTACTCGTCCTCGATCCGGCGCGGCGCCACCTCCCACTGATCCGCCGGTCCGTCGGTCCGGCGGGAGCGGTCGCCGTACCAGACGTTCCACTCGTCGAACGAGATGCCGATCTTCTTGCTGCTCTTGAGTTCCGCGCCGACGTGGTCCGCGGTCGCCACCACGGAGTCGATGAAGTGGTCCATGTTCACCGCGGACGCCAGGAACGACGCGGTGTCGCCGTCGTCGTTGCCGTAGTACGCGTGGCAGGAGATGTACTCGACGAACTCGTACGTCTCCCGCAGCACGTCGCGTTCCCAGGTGCCGAACAGCGGCATCCGCGAGGACGACGAGCCGCAGGCGACGAGCTCGAGGTCCTTGTCGACCATCCGCATCGCCCGCGCGGTCTCCGCCGCGAGCCGTCCGTACTCCGTCGGGGTCTTGTGCCCGACCTGCCACGGGCCGTCCAGCTCGTTGCCGAGGCACCACAGCTTGATCCCGTACGGCGCCGCGCCGTGCTGCTCGCGCAGGTCGGACAGCGTCGTACCGCCGGGGTGGTTGGCGTACTCGAGCAGGTCGAGCGCCTCCTGGACGCCGCGGGTGCCGAGGTTGAGCGCCATCATCGGCTCGACGCCGGCCTTGGCACACCAGCGGCTGAACTCGTCCAGCCCGAACTCGTTGGTCTCGACGCTGTGCCAGGCGAGGTCGAGCCGCCGCGGCCGGTCGGCGCGCGGGCCGACACTGTCCTCCCAGCGGAAACCGGAAACGAAGTTTCCGCCGGGATACCGGACGACGGAAACCCCGAGCTCGCGGGTCAGTTCCAGGACGTCCTTGCGGAAACCGTCCTCGTCCGCGGTCGCGTGGCCGGGCTCGTAGATGCCGGTGTAGACACACCGGCCCATGTGCTCGACGAAGGTCCCGAAGGTCCGGCGGTTCACGGGCGCGATCGTGAACGCCGGATCGATGGTCAGATGGGCAGTGGGCACCAGGTTGCTCCTGTCGTGGTGGATCAGCCGCGGCGTCTAGCCCTTGATCCCCGCGTCGCCGACACCGCGGACGACGTGGCGCTGGAACAAGGCGTAGACGATCAGCAGGGGAAGCCCGCCCAGCACGGCCGAGGCCATGATCTGGGCGTAGCGCAGGCCGTACGAGCCCTGCACGTTGGCGAGGCCGACCGGGATCGTCATCATTGACGGGTCGGTGGTCACGATGAAGGGCCAGAGGAAGTTGTTCCAGGCCCCGATGAACGTGAAGATGCCGACCGCGACCAGGATCGGTCGCGACATCGGCACCATCACGCTCCAGACGATCCGCCACCGGGACGCGCCGTCGACCCGGGCGGCGTCCTCGTAGTCGCGGGAGATGCCGTCGAAGAACTTCTTCAGCACGAACACCATCACCGGCGCGACCACCTGCGGCAGCACGATGCCCCAGTAGGTGTCGACCAGCCCGAGGCCGGTCATCTCCTGGAACAGCGGCACGATCAGCACCTGCGGCGGCACCAGGATGCCGGCGATGATCAGCCCGAACAGCACCCGGCGGCCCGGAAACCGTGTTCGGGAGAACCCGTACGCCGCGAGCACCGAGACGACCAGTGTCAGTGCGGTCACGAGGATCGACACGACGGTGCTGTTGAGGAACCAGCGGATCAGGTCGCCCTGGTCGATGACGCTGCGGTAGGCGTCGGCGGTCGGTGCCTCAGGCAACCAGGTGATCGGGGCCCGGGTGGTTTCCGGCTCGGGCTTCAGCGACGTGTCCAGAGCCCAGAGCAAGGGCACCAGCCAGATCACGGCGAGGATCACCGCGCCGACGGCACTCGCCGCCTTCGGGAAGGTCCATGGCTGCCTGCGACGCGGCGTTCTGGTTGCTACTGGCAACGTTGCGGTCGTCACGCTTCCTCCCCCCGGCCGGAGAACAGTTTGAACTGCGCCACCGCGACGATCACGATGACCGCGAAGAACAGGTACGAGATCGCGGACGCGTAGCCGATCCGGTAGCTGGTGAAGCCGGACTCGTAGATGTACTGGATGATCGGCCGGGTCGCGTAGTTCGGGCCGCCGTTGGTCATCAGGTAGATCTGGTCGAAGATCTTCAGCGACGCCACCAGTTGCAGCACGACGATCAGCCCGGTGGTCCGGCTCAGCAACGGCAGCGTGATCCGGAACAGCTGCTGCCGGCCGTTCGCGCCGTCGATCGCGGCCGCCTCGTAGACCTGCGCCGGGATTCCTTGCAGGGCGGCCAGGTAGAGCAGGAAGTTGAACCCGACCGTCCACCAGACGGTCGTGATCACCACGGCGAGCATCGCCCGGTTCTCGGTGTTCAGCCAGTCGATCTCGGCGAACCCGCCGGCCGTCAGCAGGCCGTTCACCAGGCCGAACCCCGGTTGGTAGATCCACACCCAGATCAGCGTCACGACCGTGGCGGGCAGCACGAACGGAGCGAAGTACGAGAACCGCAACAGCCAGCCCAGCACACCGCGCCGGTTGGCCAGCAGCGCCATCACGAGCGCGATGATCACCAGCGGCGGCGTGCTCATCGCGGTGAAGACGAGGGTGTTCTTCAGCGACGCCCAGACGGCGGGGTCGCCGAACAGGTCCCGCCAGTTCTGCAGGCCGAGGAACTCGTGCTTGACGCCGGCCAGACTGGTGTTGAAGAAGCTGTTCCACAGGCCGGAAACGATCGGCCAGAGCATGAACAGGGCGAACAGCAGCAGGAACGGCGCGACGAAGAACAGGCCGCCCCAGCGTTCTTTCCACGGCTGTCCGGTCTCCGGCTTCGCCGCGGCCGGCGGCGTACCGGTGGTGACGCGCGATGGTGTCTCTACGGCCATGACCGACCTCCTTAGACCGGTGACGGGGTGTCGAGGAGCTTCTGGGTTGCGGCCTTGAACTGCGCGAGCGCGGCCTTCGGCGTCGCCTGACCGGAGAACACGCCGCTGAACGCCGCGGCGGCCTCGTTCTGCAACTGCGCGCCGGACCCGCTGAACCACGCGTCCGGGTCGAACAGCACGTCCGGCGCCACACTGCGGTACTCCGCCTGCGGCTTGAGGTTCAGGTACTCCTGGCTCTTCGCCACCGGCTGGTACGCCGGGACGTGGCCGCCGGCCGCCCAGTCCGCGCTGTGCTTGAGCATCCAGGCGATGTACTCGACGGTCGCCTTGGTGTCCGCCTTGTCGCGGTTGCTCTGGTGCGGCAGCACGAACGTGTGCGCGTCACCGGCGTACTTCGGGACGTCGTACACGACCGGGAACGGCGCCATGCTGAACGGCATCTTCGCGGTCTGGTACGTCGTCACCTCCCACTCGCCGTTGAAGCTCAGGCCGGCGTCGCCGTTGCTGAACTGGGCGACCAGGGCCGAGTAGTTGGACGACCGCGGTGTGAGACCGTCGGCGGCGAGTTTCGCCATCAGGTTCAGGGCTTCCAGCGCCTTGGCGTCGTCGAGGACCAGCCGGGTGCCGGTGTCGTCGAAGAACTTCCCCTCGAGCTGCCCGTACAGCGTCCACCAGAGCCGCCACGGGTTGGTGGTCTCGACCGACGCGGCGAATTTGCCGGTGACGTCCTTGACGGCCTTCAGCATCTCGAGGAACGCGTCGACGCCTTTGACGGTCCTGATCCGGCCGTCCGGCTCGAGCAGCCCGGCCTTCTGGCAGATCTCGGTGTTGTAGTAGAGCACGAACGGGTGCGTGTCGAGCGGGACGGCGTACAGCTTGCCGTCCACGACCGCGCGGTTCCAGGATGTCGGCAGGAAGTCGGACTCGGTGACGCCGGCGTCGGCGAGCAGGTCCACCGGGATCGGGTCGAGCATCGTGGCCGGGCTGAATCCCTTGAGCCGGGACAGGTGCAGGGTCGCCACTTCGGGCGCCCGGCCGCCGGCCGCGGACATCGCGAGCTTCGTGTAGAAGGGCGGTCCCCAGGCGAGCGTGTGGGCCTCGAACGCGACGTCCGGGTGCTCGGCGACGTACTGCTGGTGGATCTGCAGCAGGCGGGCACCGTCGCCGCCGCCGAACAGGTTCCACTCGCGGACCTTCGGTCTGCTGCGGAGGGTTCCGCAGCCGGTCAGGGCGAGGGCGCCGAGCAGGCCACCAAGTACTGCTCGACGCCCGGGACGCAGGGGTGGGGAGTCTGGGCGCATCTGTCCTCCAGCCGGAGTGGAGCACGGATCTACACCGATGTACTACATCGGTGTAGAAAGGATGCCCAAGTGCTCCTGGACCGTCAAGGCCTCAGTTCGCGCCGAGCGTGGATTCCCGGGTGTGGAGCACGTACGGCGAGACGATCTCGCGGTGCTCGGAGACGTCGCCGGCCATCCGCTCGACCAGCAGGTCGACCGCCGTCCGGGCGATGTGCACCCGGTCCGGGTCGACCGTGGTCAGCGTCGGGCTGCTGTAACTGGCCTCGTCGATGTTGTCGAAGCCCGCCACCGCCACGTCGTCGGGGATCCGCACACCGCGCGCGGCGAGCGCCCGGATCGCGCCCAGGGCCAGGGTGTCGTTCAGTGCGAAGACAGCGTCGAAGTCGTCGCCCAGGGCGAGCAGCTCCGCCACCGCGTCGGCGCCGCTCGACCGGTGCCATTTCCCGCCCGAGACGGCCAGTTTCTCGGGGACGGCGACGCCGTACTCCCGCAGGGTCTCGGCGTAGGCGCCGTACCGGATGGCGGCGGTGCCGACCAGTTCGCCGGGGCGGATGCCGATCACGGCGATCTTGCGCCGGCCCTGGTCGAGCAGGTGCCGGACCACGGCCTTCGTACCGTCGACGTTGTCGATCATCACGTGGTCGACCGGGCCGTGGAAGATCCGCTCGCCGAGCAGCACCATCGGCGTGTGTGTGCGCAGCTGGTCGACGTCCTCGGGGCCGAGTCCGAGCGGGCTGTAGAGCAGGCCGTCGACCAGGTGCCCGCGGGGCCGGGCGAGCGCGGTCAGCTCCCGCTCCCGGTCGGCGCCGGTGGTCTCGATCATCACCGTCAGGCCGTGTTCGCCGGCGGCCGCGATCGCGGCGTCGGCGAGCTCCGCGAAGTACGGATTGCTGAGCTCGGGGACCGCGAGCGCGATCACGCCGGTGCGGCCGGACTTGAGGTTCCGGGCGGACAGGTTCATCCGGTAGCCGAGAGCGTCGATCGCGGCGAGCACCTTGGTCCGGGTCTCCTCGCGGATGTACGGGTATCCGTTCATCACGTTCGAGACCGTCTTCGGGGACACGCCCGCCTCGCGCGCGACGTCGCGCATCGTCACCGCCATGGCGTCATCCCCGTCATGGGCAGCCACGGTAGTGCACGGCTCATGCGGCGCTCAGTCGGTGGCGGGTACGTCGTGCGGCGGGCGCCGCGGCGGGTTGGGCTGCGGACCGGCCGACCGGCTGCCCGGGTGCTCCGGGATGTCGGGCTCGTCACCGCTCAGCTCGACACCTTCCTCGCGGAGCGTGTCCTCCACCGCCGGATCCAGCTCGTGACCCGGATGCGGCAGGCCCGGCCTGTCGAAGCTCATCGCGCCCTCCCTGACAGTTGTCGCTGGCACCAGCGTACGGCCTGTTAATTAGTAACGACTGGCTGTACTGTATTGGGCGAAAACCTTCATCTTCCGTTCCGCCCCTCGGAGGTTGCGATGGTTCGCCGCTGGATTTTTGCCTGTCTTGTCCTGGCGCTGGCCGGGTTGGCGTTGCTGGTGCCCGTCCGCGAATCCCAGGCCGACGAGCTGGCTGGTCCGAGCGCCGACCAGCTGCGCGGCCGGGCATCGTGTGAGTCGCAGTTGTCGAGCGGGAAATACGCGCACGACTCAGGTGGCGCCAAGACCGCCGCGGTGTGCCGGTCGGGGGACGCGGTGCACTGGACCGCGGACCTCGACATCGACTGCGACGGGCAGCGGACGACGCAGTGCAACGAGAACACCGACCCGTCGTTCCAGCCCGACACGTCGTGGCATCAGTCCGACGGCAAGCCGCTCAACTCGGCGGGGCTGCCGTTCATCGTCGTACCGTTGCCGAGCTCGATCTGGGACTACCGGACGGCGGGCGTCGGCGGGGGGACCGTGGCCGCGGTCGTGTACCAGGACAAGGTCGCGTACGCCGTGGTCGGGGACCAGGGGCCGACCGGAATCATCGGGGAGGGCTCGTACAAGTTGGCGCAGCAGCTCGGCATCAACCCGAACCCGTCGTCCGGCGGGGTGGACGGTGCTGTCGTCACGTACATCCTCTTCCCCGGCGTCACGTCGACTCCGATCGAGAACGCGGCCGATGCGGTGAGCAAGGGGGAGGCGGCGGCGAACGCCTTCGTGAACAGCACGCAGACGTGCGCGAGCACGAACCTGGACTTCACGGCGTACCCGACGATCCAGTCCGGCTCCACCGGCGCGGCAGTCAAGGCCGCCCAGTGTCTCCTTGGTAGCACCAACGAACCGTCAGGCACCTTCGACGCCGCGACAACAGACACCACGAAAGCCTTCCAGACCAAGGTAGGCCTCCCCGCCGACGGCGCCATCGGCCCCAAAACCTGGACCGCACTCCTTGCTGCCGGCACCCAACCAACCCTCCGCCTGAACGCCACCGGCCCAGACGTCCGCCGCCTCCAACGATCCCTCACCGCAGCCCTGACCCGAACCGTCACCATAGACGGCCAGTTCGGCCCCCAAACAGAAACCGCAACCAAGGACTACCAATCCACCCGCCAACTAACACCAGACGGAGTAGCAGGCCCAGTCACCTGGACAGCCCTCCAGTCAGGCAAGTAAGGGATTCGGTCGCGTGGGCCAGCGCGAGCGCGGCCCGCGCTTACAGTCGTCGCCTCGGCAGGCTCTGGACGCAAGCCAACCTGGCCAGGCATACAACCACTGAGGGGGTACTCAGAAGCTCTCAGAGGAAGAAGTGCAGAGAAGGACAAGGGAATAGAGCGGCTGGGTGCCTGGCTGGCTCGGTCTGCCTTCGCGGGTCGCCTGCGCTCGGGTTGTCCCGGCAGCTCGTGCTGGTGCTGATGTACCTGGGCCGAAACGTCAGTCAGACAGCCTTCGCGGATCTGGACGCGCCAACCGCAAGGTACTGGTTGAAGGAACGCTGGTACTGACGGAGGACCGAAGTGGGTGCTGTCGTACGTGGCCGCGGACGCTCAGCCTGCAGGATGCGAAGGTGTTTACTGGGGTGTGGGCCCACGAAAAGCCCACAAAATAAGGGGATTCCGGTTCGGAAACTGTCGGTGGCACCGTCTAGTGTCGAGGACATGGAACTCCTGGGCGGGCGGCCGGCGTGGTCGATGAGTGGCAGCGAACTGCTGTCCACCCTCGACACGCTCGAGT
This sequence comes from Kribbella sp. NPDC003557, assembly GCF_040610805.1. Classification (NCBI taxonomy): domain Bacteria; kingdom Bacillati; phylum Actinomycetota; class Actinomycetes; order Propionibacteriales; family Kribbellaceae; genus Kribbella; species Kribbella sp. NPDC003557. The sequence goes on along the minus strand of NZ_JBEXMY010000002.1, from coordinate 197,694 downwards.
CCGAGCTCGCCCGCCTGGAGGCCTACCGGCTGAGCGTCATCGCCGCCATCGAAACCACCGGGTACGCCGAAGAACTCGGAGCCCGCGACACCGCCGAACTCCTGCGCTTCCGCTACCGCCTGGACGCCCCCACCGCGCGCCGCACCCTCCGCCTCACCCAATCCGCCACCCACTACCCAGCCGTATCCACCGCCCTGGACCGCACCGCCTCCTCGGCCACCACCGCCGCACCCGACACCAATCAATCCGACGACAGCGGGTCGGACGACAGCCGATCCGCGGACGGCGGATCGGACGGCGGAGCCGGAGACAGCGGAGCCGGAGAGGGTGGATCCGGGGGCGGTGGGTGGTTGCTGCGTCCGGCGCAGGCGGCCGCGATCGTGTTCGGACTCGACCGGGTGAGGTCCCGGGTCCCGGTGGAACACCTGGACGCCGCCGCGGAACAGCTGGTCGGGCTAGCCGGCCACCTGTCACCCGGCGAACTCCGCACCGCCGCCAAGGAGATCGCCGACCTGCTGGACTCCGACGGCCCCGAACCCGAAGAACACAAGGCCTACGCCCGCGAATCCCTCACCCTCACCGCCGCCGACAACGGCGTGAAGCTCACCGGCTTCCTGGCATGCGAGAACGCCGAACTCCTGCGCGCCGTCGTCCACGCCGGCGCCCGCCCCCACAAAACCATCGACGGCGAACCCGACCCGAGACCCCGCGACAAACGCCAGGCCGACGCGCTGTCCACCGCCCTCAGCATCGCCGCCGCCGCATGGGACACCACGCGACCCACCACACCCACCGCACCCACCGCACCCACCGCACCCACCGCACCCACCGCACCCACCGCACCCACCGCACCCACCGCACCCACCGCACCCACCGCACCCACCGCACCCACCGCAGCTGCACCCGCCACGGGCAGCGCAGGCAACGCGGGCAGTACGGGGAGGGATGGTCGGGTGGCCAGGTACAGGGCGAAGGCGACCATCACGGTCACGATCGACTTCGAGGACCTGAAGGCCGCGACCGCGGACGCGATCGGGCGCACCGTGTACAGCGGTGGGCTGTCGGCGGCCACGATCCGGCGGCTGGCCTGTGACGCGAACGTCATCCCGCTGGTGCTGGGCTCGAACTCCGAGCCGCTGGATGTCGGGCGCCGCGAACGGCTGGTCACCAAGGCGATGCGGCGCGCCCTGGACGCCCGCGACCGCGGCTGCGTGGTCTGCGGTGCACCGCCGATCATGTGCGACGCCCACCACCTGCTCTCCTGGATCGACGGCGGCGACACCAAGGTCGACAACCTGGCCCTGCTCTGTCGCCGCCACCACACCGACGTCCACGCCGGCCACTGGCACATCACCATCCGCGACGGCATCGTCCACGTCACCCGCCCCAGCTGGGCCGAGCCCGCTCCCACGCCTGCCACAGCGCGACGTACCGCAACCCCGCGCGCCCAGCCACCCGACGGCATGACTGGCTCGCGCGAAATCGAGGCCACCGAGGCTGGCCCGCGGGCGGCCGAGGGCGTCGCGGTGCAGACCGTCGCCGATCGCTCGCGGTGGCGGGCCGACCAGGCTTCCCTCCAGCAAGCGGCCGACTTCGCAGCCACCGGCTGAGGCCGGCCAACACAACGGTCTCCTACCCGCAGACCTGCGGGCAGGAGACCGTTGTGCTGCGGCGGATCAGGAAACGGCGGAGCCCTTCTCGGAGTCAGCGAAGGGATGCCCCGGGCCGAGTAACGCAACGATGACGCCGGCCAGCATGATCAGGCCGCTGACGATCAGAGTGACGCCCAGATCACGCGGGCAAACCCACGGCGGACCACCGAAGCCGGCCACCACTCTCAATCTCTTACTCTTCTTCAAATCTGAGGGCTATTCAGAAGTCACCATCCGAGGCGGTAGAACTCAAGGCGGCTGGTGGTGCGGATGATATTGGGTAGTTCGGTGAGTCGGCCGCGGAGCCGCCTGTGAGTATTTTCCAGTTCTTGAGGTGGCCGATGGCGCGTTCGACGGCGGACCTGCGGGTGCGTCGGCGATCCAGGTGTAGTTGTTCAGCACGGCCTCCCCGCCGCACTCGGTGATCGCGCGCCGGTCGTGGCGGCCACCGGCGACCGGCGCCGAGACGGCGAGCAGGGTGCCGTCGGCGTCGGCGGCGACTTGGATGTTCAGGCCCTGCCGCAGCCGTTTGCTGGAGTAGTTGTGCTTGCTGTGCGCCCGGTTCCCGGTCGGCACGCGCGTCCCGTCGACGATGACCTCACGGTTGGCCAACACGCTGGTCGGCTCGGTTCGTGCAGGCATAGCACCTGATCCAGCAGTGGCATCACCGAGCGACAGATCCGTGAGACCGTCGGCTGACTGACGCCGTACAGGTCCGCGAGCACGCTGTGGCTCACGTTCTGCCGCAGTACATCAGTACCAGCACCACCTGCCGGTCAACCCCAAACCCGGTTGGCGGCCCGGTATCCGCGGCCGGCCGTCGAGGACCTGGAAGACCCGCCCGACCAACTCAGCGATCTCGTCGCGATCGAGCCCGAGTGGAGAGAGTGATACCGCATCGACCCACCTGCATGAAGTTTTGGAGCCTGGTAACTCCAATTCTTCTATCGCGGTGAGTCGATGTGTATCTGCCACGCCGAACCGGCGGCCGATCGGCCGACTCTCACCAGGCCAACCACTCTATATTTCTCTTACCTTTTCCTGTCTTCAGACCATCCCACCTTCTGAATAACCCTCTTCTTCAAATCTCTTGCCTGAAATGCCAACTCGAGACTTCCGAACAGACCTCCTTTGAGCTCTTGTCCTTTTCTCTCTTGGTCTCCCAGGGCCCTCAGCGGTCCGCGAGTGGGCGGCGGCGTTGGGTGATGTCGGTGAGGGACTGGGGTTGCCAGGCGGCGTCGGCTCGGTAGAGGTCTGTGCCGGGTGGGACGAGCTCGTCGATGCGGTCGAGGGTCTTGTCGTCGAGGGTCAGGTCGGCGGCTTTGAGCAGGCCTTCCAGTTGCTCCATCGTGCGTGGCCCGGCGATGACCGATGTGACCGCGGGGTGCGTGGTGACGAACGCCATCGCCAGCTCCGGCAGCGACACACCGATGCCCTCGGCAACCTCGACCAGCTGCTCGACCGCCTCGTACTTCGCCGCGTTCGCGGGCAGCGCCGGCTCGAACCGGTCGGGTGCGAGCGCGGCCCGCGCGGACAGATCCAGCGGCTGGTTCTTGCGGATCTTCCCCGACAGGAACCCGAAGGCCAGCGGGCTGTACGTCAGCACCCCCATGCCCAACCGCCGACACGTAGGCAGGATCGAACGCTCGATGCCGCGCGCCATCATCGAGTACGGCGGCTGGTTCGTCCGGAACCGCCCGTACCCGCGCCGCTCGGACACGTGGTACGCCTCGACGATGTCCTCCGCGGGGAACGCCGAGCACCCGAACGTGCGGATCTTGCCCGCGGTGACCAGGTCACTCAGCACCCACAACGTCTCCTCGATGTCGGTGGTGTGATCCGGCCGGTGGACCTGGTACAGGTCGATCCAGTCCGTGCCGAGGCGCCGCAGGCTGTCCTCGACGGCGCGGGTGATCCAGCGCCGCGAGTTGCCGCTGCGGTTGCGGCCCTCGCCGAGCGGGAAATGCACCTTGGTGGCGAGTACGACGTCGTCGCGCCGGCCCTTCAGCGCCTTGCCGACGATCGTCTCGGACTCACCCGCCGAGTACATGTCCGCGGTGTCGACGAAGTTGATCCCCTGGTCCAGCGCGTGGTGGACGATCCGGACGCAGTCGTCGTGATCGGGGTTGCCGACCGCGCCGAACATCATCGCCCCGAGACAGTGCGTACTGACCTCGATCCCGGTCCCACCCAACATGCGATACCGCATCTACAGCTCCTTTGTTCGCTGCCCGGAACGCTAGAAGCTAGAGCGCTGTCTAAGTCAAGTCCGATCTAGGGTGGAGCGTATGGACATCGCAGGGCTGTGGGATCCCGAGCCGGGCTGGCTGAACACCGCGTCGTACGGCTTGCCGCCGAAGCCTGCCTGGGAGGCGCTGCAGGCGGCGCTGTCCGACTGGCGGGTCGGTGCGACGAGCTGGGAGCCGTGGGACGAGTCGACGACCCGGACCCGTACGGCGTTCGCGCGGCTGGTCGGGGCGGACCCGGCGGACGTGTTCGTCGGCAGCACGGTGTCCGCGGCGATGTCGCCGATCGCGGCCGCGTTGCCGGACCGTGCGAAGGTGCTGACCGACGACGTCGAGTTCACGTCGAACGTGTTCCCGTGGCAGGTGCACGCCGACCGCGGCGTCGAGGTCCTCGCCGTACCGGGTGACGAGCTGGTCGCGGCGATCACCCCGGGGATCGACCTGGTCGCGGTCAGCGCGGTGCAGTCGTCGACCGGCGTGGTCCTGGACCTGCCCGCGGTTGTTGCCGCCAGCAAGCGGATCGGCGCGCTCGTGGTGATCGACGCGACCCAGGCCGTCGGCTGGCATCCGATCACGGTCGACGGCGTCGACGCGCTGGTCGTCCACGGCTACAAGTGGTTGATGTCACCGCGGGGCGCGGCTTTCGGGTACCTCTCCCCGCGGCTGCAGGAACGCTGCCGGCCGTCGGCGGCGGGGTGGTACGCCGGACGCGACATCCACGGGTCGTACTACGGCCCGGTGATGGACCTCGCCCCGGATGCGCGGAGATTCGACCAGTCGCCGGCCTGGTTCAGCTTCGTCGGCGCGGCGTCGGCCCTGGAACTGGTGGAGCAGATCGGCGTCGAGACCATCCACGAGCACAACCTCGCGCTGGCCAACGAGTTCCGCGCAGGTCTCGGCCTCGAACCGTCGAACAGCGCCATCGTCAGCACAAGCCTGCCCGGCGCCCAGGAGGCGTTCGCGGCGGCCGGTATCCGCGCCGCCGTCCGCGACGGCCGGCTCCGCGCGTCGTTCCACATCTACACCACGCGTGCCGACGTCCAGCAGGCGCTCTCGGCCCTGAAGCCGTTGATCTAGCAGGGAGTTAAGGTGCCGCCATGGGTGGATTGAGTATCGGGCAGGTGGCGGAGCGGACCGGGCTGAGTGTGCACGCACTGCGGTTCTACGAGCGGGAGGGCCTGCTCGCGGATCCGGTACGGCGGGAGTCGAACGGGCGCCGCGTCTACAGCGAGGACGACGTCGACTGGCTGACCATGTGCATCAAGTTCCGCTCGTCCGGGATGCCGCTCGACACGATCCGCAAGTACACGGAGCTGGTCCGGCAGGGAGTCGGCAACGAGGCGGACCGGCTGGCCCTGCTCAAGAGCCACCAGGACTTCGTCCGCGCGCAGATCGAGGAACTCAACGAGTGCCTCAACGTGATCACCTGGAAGGTCGACATCTATCAGCAGCACGTCGACGCCGGCACCGCCGACTGCCTGTGGGTGACCCCGTCGACACAGGCAGCCAGCGAAGCCTCCTGAGCATTCAGGCGACGAGCAGACGGAGGCCCAGGTCGGCCGCGTCGAGGTCGACGAGTTCGCTGTTGCGCTCGGCCCACCGGCCGGAGGCGAGGTCGTCGCCGAGCCGTCGTACCGCGCGCTGCTCGGCCTCCGGCCCCACTCTCGTCCACACCGACATCGCGCGCCGGACGCGGTCCTCCAGGTAGGCCTCCGGCCGGCGCCAGTACGCCTCGAACAGCCCGTCGGCGCAGTCCCACGGGACGGGTACCGGCTGGGCACGGGCACCGATCGCGTCGCCCATCCCGGCGAGCGAGGGGAAGCCCTCGAGGACGGACGCGAACTCGGGCAGGTAGTCGCGGGTCAGCCAGAACCGGTCCTGCCAGCCGGGCTCGTCGGTGTCGAACGTGAACACCACGACGCGCCGCGCCACCCGGCGCATCTCGCGCAGCCCGGCGATCGGATCCGCCCAGTGGTGAACGGTCGAGACGGCCATCGCGACGTCGAACGAGCCGTCGTCGAACGGCAGGCTCTCCGCGGCGGCGGCCACGCACGGCGCCGAGCCGGCCGGCCGCTGGGCACGCATGACCGCCGACGGCTCGACCGCGGTCACGTCGCGATCAGGCGGCTCGTAGGACCCGGTGCCCGCGCCGACGTTCAGCACGGTCCGCGCGTCTCCGAGCGCCTCCCAGATCCGCGCGGCGATTCGTGGTTCGGTTCGCCGCGTCGCCGGGTACGCGCCGCCGATCACGTCGTACAGCCGCGCGCCCAGCACCTCCAGTTGCTCCTCCGGTGTCACCTTGAGTCCCTTCGCCCGCGTCTCGAGTTCCCTGTCGATCGCCTGCACCATGGCGTCGGTACGATCCCGCCGCTCGACCAGCAGCCCGCGCAGCCGGCGCAGGTGCGCGACCGCATCGGTCGACGGGTCGCCGACCAGCTCGCCGACCTCCCGCAGCCCGAAGCCCAGCCGTCGATAGGCCAGGACCTCTCGCAGTCGCTCGACGTCGGCCGCCGAATAGGCCCGGTAGCCCGCCGGGGTTCGTGCCGACGGCCGGACGAGCCCGATGTCGTCGTAGTGGTGCAGCGTGCGGACGCTCACGCCGGCCAGGTCGGCTACGCGTCCCACGGTCCAGTGATCGTCCACGCCACCGACTATGGGACCTGACGCCGCGTGAGGGTCAAGCGGGTGTGTTGAGCGCGGACTCCATGGCGGTGAGAGTGGAGCGCATGTTGGCGGCCAGCTGATCCAGGCGGCGCTGAATGTGCTCGGCCGCCCTGTCCGGGTGCTGTACGACGTCCATGCGCATCCCGCTGTCGCCGGGGCCGTGCGTGAAGGACTGCCGGACGAGCGTCGCAGCGCCGCGGTCCTCCAGCTCGTACTCCCAGTGCGCGAACGGGACCGGCTCGCCGCCGTACACGTCCCAGCCGAAGCGTTTCGGCTCCTCGAAGGCGGTGACCGTGCAGGTCACGTAGGTCTCGAGCCCGTTCGCGAAACGGTTCCGTGCCTCGAACCGCGCGTCCTTCTCGAGCCAGGCGCCGTAGATGCACTCCGGGCTCCACTCGCCGTACCTGTCGATCGCGGTGATGCCGGACCAGACCTCTTGGATCGGCAGCTGGATCAGGACCTCGACACCGGTGGTCGCACCGGTCACTCCGTAGTCGTTCATGCCCGGGACGTCGTACGCACCTCGGCGGACTCGACATTTACCCGTTCGGGACGGCTGTAGAGGTTCATGCTGCCGTTGCGGATGAAGCCGGCCAGGGTCAGGCCGGACTCCGTGGCGAGGTCGATGGCGAGCGAGCTCGGGGCCGAGACCGCGCCGAGGACCGGGATACCGGCCATCACGGCCTTCTGGGCGAGCTCGAACGAGGTCCGCCCGGAGACGATCAGGATCAGGCCGCGGGCCGGGATACGGCCGTTCAGCAGGGCCCAGCCGACCACCTTGTCGACGGCGTTGTGGCGGCCGACGTCCTCGCGGACGACGAGCAGGTCGCCGGCCGGGGTGAACAGACCCGCCGCGTGCAGGCCGCCGGTACGGTCGAAGACCTGCTGCCGTTCGCGGAGTGCGTCGGGGAGGGCGGCGAGTACGTCGTACCTGATCGTGACGTCGTCGGCGGCCGGGGAGTGGCGGGTCTTCGTCCGGACTGCGTCGAGCGAGGCCTTGCCGCAGACGCCGCAGGACGAGGTGGTGTAGAAGTTGCGCTCGACGCCGGTGACCGGCGCGGGGACGCCCGGGGCGAGGCCGACGTCGAGGACGTTGTAGGTGTTGCGGCCGTCGTCGTCGCGGGAGTCGCAATACCGCGCGTCACGGATGTCGTCGACGTTTCCGATCACGCCTTCGGTGTGCAGGAAACCGTGTGCGAGCTCGACGTCGTGGCCCGGGGTCCGCATCGTCACCGCCAGCGGTTTCCCGTCGACGCGCAGCTCGAGCGGCTCCTCGACCGCGATCGAGTCCGGCCGTGAGCGCCCGCCCTGCGGCGTGATCCGGACGACCGGCCGACGCGCGATCAGCCGACCCATGGCCGGCGTCCGGGGTTGAGTGAGGCGGCCGGCGGCGGGGTGAGGCGGGTTCCGGGCGCCGGAACGGTCAGGCGGGCCATGGGTGGGGTCCGGGGTTGAGTGAGGCGGCCGGCGCCGGGGTGAGGCGGGTTCCGGGCGCCGGAACGGTCAGGCGGGCCATGGGTGGGGTCCGGGGTTGAGGGGGAGGAGGCGGGCGGCGATGGCTTCGGCGGGGCCGGGGGCGACGACGGCGAGGGCGTCGGCTGCGGCCGGGCCGCGGAGCATGGCGGCGCCGCCGTGGCCGACCGGTACGGCGCCTTGGGGGGTGAGGCGGATCGGGACGAGTCGCGTGCTGGTCGGGTGACAGGCGATGCCGCCGGGGACCGCGATCTGGGGGAGCTCGGGGAGAGGGAGGCCGCGCAGGCGGTTGATAGCCGCGACACCGAGGGTCAAGAACGCGACGAGCGCGGCGAACGGGTTCCCCGGCAGCCCAAGCACCAGCCGCCCGTCAGGCAGCTGCGCCAACGCCTGCGGATGCCCCGGCCGACAGGCAACCCCGTCGACGATCAACTCAGCCCCCAGCACATCCAGCGCCACCCGAAGATGATCAGCAGGCCCAGCCGCAGACGACCCAGACACGAGAATGAGGTCAGCCCGCGTCCCCCGAAGAGCATCAACCAACTGCTCCAGCGAGTCCGCCACATACCGAACCCCCGCAGTGCCGGGCGTAGCACCCGCCGCAGCACCGGGTGCGGTGCCGACCGCAGCACTGGCCGCAGCACCCGGTGCGGTGCCGGCTGCGGTGCCGGCTGCAGCACCGGGTGTGATGCCAGGTGCGGTGCTGGCCGCAGTGCCGCCAGGAGCACCCGGTGCGGTGCCCCGCGCAGCACCAGGCGCAACGCCCGACGCACCTCCCGGCGCAGCGCCCGAGCCGGTGCCCGGCTCGGTGCCCGTGGTAGGGCTCGGTGCGGCGCCCGAGGCAGGGTTCGGCGCAGTGCCCGACGCGGCGGCGGGTGCGGCGGTCGGTGCGGTGGCTGGGATGGCGCCGGCTCTGGTGATCAGGCCGGGGAGCATGGGGCCGATGGCGTCGCGGACTCGGCCGGGGGAGGACGGGCCCTGGTGGATCAGTTCGTCGCCGGTGATCAGGGCTGCGACTGTGGGGGGTGGGATGACGGTGAGGCGGTTGAGACCAACTGTTGCGGCGAGGCCGAGAACCGCCGGGCCAACGACCACACCGGCCGGCAGCAACTGGTCCCCGGGCTTGCACTCCTCACCCGCCCGCCGGATGTGCCGCCCCTCCTCCGACGGACCTTCCAACAACCCACGCGTGACGCCTGCGCCTTCGGACGGGCTTTCCTGCACCCCGCCCGTGAGGACGGCGTCTGCGGACAGGCCCTCCACGAACCCGGCCCTGACGCCTGCGTCCGCGGACGGGCTTTCCAGTACCCCGCCGGTGACGACGGCGTCTTCGGACGGCTCCTCTGGTAACCCGCCCCTGACACCTGCGTCCTCGGACGGGCTTTCCAGCAACCCGCCCGTGTTGACGGTGTCTTCGGACGAGCTTTCCTGCATCCCGCCGGTGACGACGGCGTCTTCGGGCGGGTCCTCTGGTAACCCGGCCCTGACGCCCGCGTCCTCGGACGGGCTTTCCTGCACCCCGCCTGTGGTGACGGTGTCTTCGGACGGGCTTTGCGGCAACGCGCTTGTGAATACGGCGTCCTCGGATCGTATGACGGACGTTGTGCCGGTTGGCACTGCTGCGCCTGTCACGATGCTTGTTGCCTGGCCGTCCTCGAGTGTGCCGGCGTCTGCGCATCCGGCGTGCACGTGCCCGATGACGCGCCACGGGCCAGCGCCGCGGACGGCGTAGCCGTCCATCGCGGCGCGATCTACCGGGGGCACCGCGACCGGCGACACCAGCGGCGTCGCCAGCACGCATCCGTCGGCCTCGGCCAACGGCCGCGTCACCACGGCACCGGGTCGCGCCGCGGCGTGCGCCAGCTGCCGAGCAACATCCCACGGCATGTCGTCCCGGCGCCCACGGCTGGCCCCAGGTGTGCGCCTGTCCTCCACAGGCCCAGCCTCTCCGACCCGCCCCGGCTTGTCGAACCGGTCCCGCACCCCGGACGCCGATCCTGGGGTCACGAGGAAGCCTGGAGTTTCTTGGCGGCCAGGGCGGCGGTCGGGTCCAGGTCGGTCGCACCGGAGGCGGCGTGGGTGATGAGCGCCTGCTTCATGCGCGGATCCCAGACGGCCTTCATGTGGTTGGCGATGGCGGTGGCGGCCTCATCGGGGGTGCGGTGGGCGAACTGGGCGGCGATCTCGTTCGCCAGCCGGACGTACGGCGGCACGCCGCCGCTCACCGCTTGCCCCCGGCAACGACAGCCTCAGGCGCCACACCGTCGGCCACCGACTCCCGGGCAGCCTCGCCGGCGACCGGCTCTGGGGTGGCCTGGCTGGTGACCGGCTCTGGGGTGGCCTGGCTGGTGACCGGCTCTGGGGTGGCCTGGCTGGTGACCGGCTCTGGGGTGGCCTGGCTGGTGACCGGCTCTGGGGTG
>NZ_JBEXMY010000002.1:0-187143 GCF_040610805.1 Kribbella sp. NPDC003557 | reverse complement strand
GGTGGCCTGGCTGGTGACCGGCTCTCGGGCGGCCTCGTCTGCGGTTGGCTCGGGGGCGAGGTCGACCTGGACCGCGGTGACCTTGTACTCGGGGCAGTTCGTGGCCCAGTCGGAGTTGTCCGTGGTGACCACGTTCGCGCCGCTCACCGGATGGTGGAACGTGGTGTAGCAGACCCCGACCGGCATCCGGTCGGAGATCCGCGCGCGCAGCTCGGTCCGTCCGACCCGGCTCGACAACGCCACCAGGTCCCCGTCGGAGATCCCGCGCACCTCGGCGTCGTGCGGATGGATCTCCAGTACGTCCTCGGCGTGCCACGCGACGTTCGCCGTCCGCCGGGTCTGTGCGCCGACGTTGTACTGCGACAGGATCCGCCCGGTGGTCAGGATCAGCGGGAACTTCCGCGTCGACCGCTCCGACGTCGGCACGTACACGGTCTCCATGAACCGGCCCTTGCCGCGGGTGAACTCGTCCTCGTGCATGATCGGCGTCCCGGACGGGTGCTCGACGTTGCACGGCCACTGGATCGACCCCAGCTCGTCGAGCTTGCCGAACGAGACGCCGGCGAACGTCGGCGTGGTCATCGCGATCTCGTCCATGATCTGCGCCGCCGAGTCGTAGTGCATCGGGTACCCCATCGCCTGCGCGATCTCACAGACGATCTCCCACTCCTGCTTCCCGGTCCGCGGCGCCATGATCGGCCGCACCCGGTTGATCCGCCGCTCCGCGTTCGTGAACGTCCCGTCCTTCTCCAGGAACGACGTGCCCGGCAGCAGAACGTGGGCGAACTTCGCGGTCTCGTTGACGAACAGGTCCTGGACGACGAGCAGCTCCAGCGCACCCAGTGCCGCGAAGACGTGCTGCGTGTTCGGATCGGACTGGGCGATGTCCTCGCCCTGCACGAACAGTGCCTTGAACGAGCCGTCGATGGCCGCGTCGAACATGTTCGGGATCCGCAGCCCGGGCTCGTTCAGGATCGGCGTACCCCACAACTTCTCGTAGATGTCGCGGACGTCGTCGTCGGACACGTGCCGGTACCCGGGCAGCTCGTGCGGGAACGAGCCCATGTCGCACGAGCCCTGGACGTTGTTCTGCCCGCGCATCGGGTTCACCCCGACGCCCGGCCGGCCGATGTTCCCGGTCGCCATCGCCAGGTTGGCCATGCCCATCACCATCGTCGAGCCCTGGCTGTGCTCGGTGACGCCGAGACCGTAGTAGATCGCGGCGTTCCCGCCGGTCGCGTACAGCCGGGCCGCCTCGCGGATCTTCTCGGCCGGTACGCCGGAAATTTCCGAAACTGCTTCCGGACTGTGTTCCGGCCGGGCGATGAACGTTTCCCAGGCCTCGAAGTCCTCGCACCGGCTCGCGACGAACTCCCGGTCCACCAGCCCCTCGGTGACCACCACGTGCGCGAGCGCGTTGACGATCGCGACGTTCGTGCCCGGCGCGAGCTCGAGGTGGTACGCCGCCTCGACGTGCGGCGACCGGACCAGGTCGATCCGCCGCGGGTCGACGACGATCAGCTGCGCGCCCTGCCGGAGCCGCTGCTTCATCCGGGATCCGAACACCGGGTGCGCGTCGGTCGGGTTCGACCCGATCAGCAGGATCACGTCGGATTCGTCGACGGAACGGAAATCCTGCGTTCCGGCGGATTCCCCGAAGGTCTGCTTGAGCCCGTACCCGGTCGGTGAGTGGCAGACCCGCGCACAGGTGTCGACGTTGTTGTTCCCGAACACGGCGCGGACCATTTTCTGGACCGCGTACACCTCTTCGTTGGTCGTCCGTGAGGAGGTGATCGCCCCGATCGAGCCCTGGCCGTGGGCCGCCTGGATCTCCCGCAGCCGGCGCGCGGTGAACCCGATCGCCTCCTCCCAGGAAACTTTCCGCCACGGTTCCGAAAGCGTGTTCCGAACCATCGGCTCGAGGACCCGATCCGGGTGCGAGGCGTACCCGAACGCGAACCGGCCCTTCACGCACGAGTGCCCCTCGTTCGCGCCGCCGTTCTTGTACGGCACCATCCGGACGAGCTCGTCACCCCGCAGCTCGGCCTTGAACGAGCAGCCGACACCGCAGTACGCGCAGGTCGTCAGCACGGTCCGCGTCGGCATCCCGAGCTCGACCACCGACTTCTCCTGCAGGGTCGCGGTCGGGCACGCCTGCACACACGCACCGCACGACACACAATCCGACTCGAAGAACGGCACCCCGGCGCCGGCCGCGACCTTGGAGTCGAAGCCGCGTCCCTCGATCGTCAGCGCCAGCGTTCCCTGGACTTCGTCGCAGGCGCGCACGCACCGCGAGCACGCGATGCACTTGGACGCCTCGAAGTCGAAGTACGGGTTGGAGGAATCGGTCGGCAGATCCATGTGGTTGGCGCCGGCCTCGACGCCGGAGCCGTACCGGACCTCGCGCAGCCCGGTGACGCCGGCCATGTCCTGCAGCTCGCAGTCGCCGTTCGCCGAGCAGGTCAGGCAGTCCAGCGGGTGATCGGAGATGTAGAGCTCCATCACGCCGCGGCGGAGCTTCCCGAGCCGCTCGTTCTGGGTCCGCACGACCATGCCGTCGCGGACCGGAGTCGTACAGGACGCGGGAGTGCCTTTCACCCCGTCGATCTCGACCACGCACAACCGGCACGACCCGAACGCCTCGAGATTGTCGGTCGCGCACAGCTTCGGTACGTCGACCCCCGCCTCCTTCGCCGCCCGCATCACCGACGTGCCGGGTGGAACCTTCACCGTCACCCCGTCGACGGTCAGCGTGGTCGTCGCGGCGCCGGCGCGCGCCGGCGTACCGAAGTCAGGTTCCTTGAGCAGGCTCATGCGTGGAAGTCCTCTCCGAAGTGGCGGACGGCACTGCGTACTGGCATCGGGGTGAGGCCGCCCATGGCGCACAGGGAGCCGTCGGTCATCAGTTCGCACAGGTCCTCGAGCAGGACCAGGTTCTGCCGGCGGTCCTCGCCGGCCATGATCCGGTCGACGGTCTCGACGCCGCGGACCGCGCCGACCCGGCACGGCGTGCATTTCCCGCACGACTCGGCCGCGCAGAACTCGAATGCGAACCGCACCATCGCCGCCATGTCCACGGTCTCGTCGAACACCACGATCCCGCCGTGCCCGACCATCGCACCGGCCGCCGCGAACGCCTCGTAGTCCATCGGCAGGTCGAACTGCTCGACCGGCAGGTACGCGCCGAGCGGGCCGCCGACCTGTACCGCCCGCACCGGCAGCCCCGACGACGTACCGCCGCCGAAGTCGTTCACCAGCTCGCCGAGCGTGATCCCGAACGCGGTCTCGACGATCCCGCCGCGGGCGATGTTCCCGCCCAGCTGGAAAACGCTGGTGCCGAGCGACCGCCCGGTGCCGTACGCCGCGTAGGCCGCCGCGCCGTCCGCCAGAATCACCGGAATCGTTGCCAACGACAACACGTTGTTGACCACCGTCGGGTGGCCGAAGAGCCCTTCCAGAGCAGGGATCGGAGGTTTCGCGCGGACCATGCCGCGTTTTCCTTCCAGGCTCTCCAGCATCGAGGTCTCCTCGCCGCAGATGTACGCACCCGCGCCGACCCGGACGTGCAGGTCGAAGCCGAACCCTGAGCCGAGGACGTCCGGCCCCAACCAGCCCTGGTCGCGCGCGTGCTCGATCGCGGCCTTGAGGGTCGCGACCGCGTCCGGGTACTCCGAGCGCAGGTAGACGTATCCCTCCGCGGCGCCGACGGCGTACGCCGCGATCGTCATCCCCTCGATCAGCGTGAACGGGTCGCCCTCGATCAGCATCCGGTCCGCGTACGTGCCCGAATCGCCCTCGTCGGCGTTGCAACAGACGAACTTCAGATCCGCCTGCGCGCCGAGCACCGTCCGCCACTTGATGCCGGTCGGAAATCCGGCACCGCCGCGCCCGCGCAGCCCCGAGTCGACCACGGTCTCGACCACGTCGGCCGGCTGCATCGCGAGCGCTGCTCGCAGTCCGGTCAGTCCGCCGTGTGCCTCGTAGTCTGCGGCCGACAGCGGATCGACCACGCCGACCCGCCGGAACGTCAACCGCTGCTGCCGTTTCATCCACGGCAGTTCCGCCACCAGCCCGAGCGAGTCACCGGCGCCGTCGAGCATCCCGCCCGCGATCAGCCCGTCGACGTCCTCCGGAGCGACCGGCCCGTACCCGACCCGTCCCGCGGCCGTCTCCACCTCGACGAGCGGCTCCAACCACAACATCCCCCGGGATCCGGTACGCACGATCCCCACACCAGCCGGGGCGGCCGCGGAGATGCGCTCGGCGACCTCATCAGCTCCGACGGAGCAGGCAGCAGAGTCCCGCGGCACGAACACCCGCGTGACCGGAGCGGGAGCGGGCGTCATCGCACCTCCCCGAGGAGCGTGTCGAGGCGGGTGGGAGTCACTCGGCCGTGAAGCTTCCCGGCCACCTGGACCGCCGGCCCGAGCGCACAGTTCCCGAAGCAGTAGATCTCTTCGAGCGTGATCCGCCCGTCGTACGTCGTCTCCCCGAACCCGCACCCGACGGTACGTCGCGCGTGCTCGGCGAGCTCGACCGCGCCGACCGACCGGCACGCCTCGGCCTGGCAGATCGCGACGGTGGTCCGCCCCGCCGCCGTACGCCGGAAGTCCTTGTAGAAGGTGACGACGCCGTGCACCTCGGCGACCGCGAGGTTCAGGACGTCGGCGATCACCGCGACGTCGGGCTGGTCGACGTACCCGAGCTCCTCCTGCACCGCGTGCAGGATCGGTATCAGCGCACCACGAAGACCGCGCAGGTCCTCCGCGATCTCCCGCACTCGTTGGGCACGCCCGGGAACCGGGACGGGGGCGGCGGCCACGACCTCACTCGTCATGTATACAACATTCCGTCGCCAACGCGACCCGGTCAAAGCAATGCTGCCTATCAGCTCATAGGCAGCGGCTATCAAGTGAGGCTGTCAGCAGGCCCGTAGAGCGCGTTCGGCCGGTCCTCGAGGAAGGCCCAGTAGCGGTCGCCGAAGGACCAGTGCCACCACTCGGTCGGGTAGTTGACCAGGCCGGCCGCGGACAGGACGTCGGCCAGGAGGGACCGGTTCGTTCTGGCCTCGCGGCTGATGTTGGTGGCTGCGAAGAAGCATGCGCCGCTGCTCTGCTCGGGGGTTGCGTCGATCGGTGTGCCGAGGTCGAGCGGGCCGTGCGCGCCGACCAGCGTCAGGTCGACCGCCGCCCCGGCCACGTGCGGGGCGACCTCGACCGGTGACACGAACCGGCTGGCGAGCCGGTCCACGTCGCGCGGGGACAGGCCGGGATGCAGCTGGGCGAGCTCCGCGTGGTACCCGTCCCAGATCGCCTGCTGGCTCCCGACCGGCCGCAGACCCTCGACGACGTGCAGCCGGATCCCGGCCGGGAGGAACGTGTCGGCCAGCGCGAGCCGGTCCGCGACACTCTCCCGCGCGAACTGCTGCCCGCTTGTCAGCACGTCCCGGGTGAACAGGTCGACCAGCGGCTCACCGGTCTCGATCGCCGGGATCCCGGTGATCCGGTCGTCGCTCAGGAGCACCGTGCTCTGCGTCACGGTCATGGGCGCGCCACCGCCGTCCGGATCAGGGTGTCCACGACTTCGGCGTACGACATCCCGCCGGCGGCCCACATCCGCGGGAACTGCGATGCCGGGGTGAAGCCGGGGAACGTGTTGATCTCGTTGACGACCGGCTCGCCGTCGCGCGGCACGAAGAAGTCCACCCGCGCGAGCCCCGCACAGCCGAGCACCTCGAACACGTCGATCGCGGTCCGCCGCAGCCGCACGGCCAGCTCGGGATCGATCGGCGCCGGTACGACGAACCGCGTGGCGCTGCTGTCGTACTTCGCGGCCGCGGTGAAGAACGGCTGCCCCGGATCCGGGTGGATCTCCAGCGCCGGCGCGGTCTCGACCCGCCCGTCGGGGAACTCGAGCACCGCGAGGTCGATCTCGCGGCCGGCCATCTCGCGTTCCACCAGGACGTGCGGAGCGAACTCGGTGGCCTCCGCGATCGCGGCCAGCAACGTCGGCAGGTTCGTCGCGCGGGTCACGCCGAAACTCGACCCGCCGTTCGCCGGTTTCACGAACAGCGGGAAGTCCAGGCCGGCCGCCTTCAGCTTCTGCAGCGCCGCCTCGGTGTCGGTCAGCTCGGTGCCGCGCAGGGTGACGCCCGGCGTGACCGGGATGCCGTGCGCCTTCAGGACCGCCTTGGTCAGATGCTTGTCCAGCCCGACGGCGCCGGCCGCGATGCCGCTGCCGACGTACGGGACGTGCAGCTGCTCGAGGAATCCCTGCAGGCGCCCGTCCTCGCCGCCTTCGCCGTGCAGCGCGGGGATCGTGACGTCGCACGCCTGCAGGATCTCGATCGCCTCGTGCTGCCCGTCGGACCAGTTGCCTTCGGCATCGAGCACCATCGGGATCGCCGTGTGGCCGAGCAGCTCGACCGCCTTCACGATGCCCTTCCCGCTGGCCAGCGAGACGTCGTGCTCGGAGCTCGCCCCGCCCATCACCACCGCGATCTTCATCGAGTGCCCTCCTCGTACCGGCGGGGGACCCGGGAACCGATGCCGCAGTAGATCTCGTGCGGGATCGTGCCGGCCCAGGCGGCCCACTCGGCGACGGTCGGCTCACCCGACGAGCCGTCGCCGAAGATCGTCACCGGTTCGCCCGGCTCGACCGCGAGGTCCCCGGCGTCGACGACGAACTGGTCCATCGCGATCCGCCCGATCACCGGCATCCGGACGCCGCGGCACAGCACACTCGCCTGCTGTACGGCGGCCCGCGGCACCCCGTCGGCGTACCCGATCGGGACCAGGCCGATCGTGGTGTCCCGGTCCGCGACGAAGTCGTGCCCGTACGAAACGCCTTCGCCGGCACGGATCCGGCGTACCTGGGTCAGCTTGCTGAGCAGCCGCATCGCCGGCCGCAGCCCGATCCCGAGCTCGTCGATCCCGTAGAGCCCGGCGCCGATCCGTACCAGGTCGGTGTCCGGTGCGTCGAGCGTGATCGCGCCGGCCGAGTTGGCCAGGTGGACGACGTCCGGTCGTAGCCCGGCGCGGCGCGCGAGGCCCACCCCGGTCCGCAGGAGCTGGAGTTGCCGCTTGCTCTGCACGGCGTCGGCGGAGTCGCCGTGCGAGAGATGCGACCAGATCCCGCGGACCGTGACGGCGCCGAGCGCCTCGTAGTGCGCCGCCGTTCGGGTGAGCTCGATCCACTGATCCGGTGCACTGCCGGACCGGTGCAATCCGGTGTCGAGCTTCAGGTGCACCGAGTTGACGGACGGGATGGACACGACGCGCTGCAGTTCGGCGACGGTCGAGACGCTGACCTCGACGTCCTGGCCACCGAGCAGCACGAGGTCCGTGGCGTCGTACAGCCAGGTCAGGACGGGGACGGTCAGGCCGGCTGCCCGCAGTTGCAGTGCTTCCTCGGCGCGCGCCACCCCGAGCCAGGTCGCCCCGGCCTCGACGGCCGCCCGCGCCACCGGTACGGCACCGTGCCCGAAGGCGTCGGCCTTGACCACGGCCAGGAGGCGCTGCGGAACACGTTTTCGGAACGTTCCGACGTTGTCGCGGATCGCGGACAGGTCGACGACGGCCTCCGACAGGCCGGTGATCCCACGGGTTTCCGGGCGGCGGCGGGACTGAACCAGGGGCATACCGTCATTGTTGTTTCCGGCAACGATCCCGATCATCGGAGCGCGGACGGATGTCCGCCTACGACCCTGGTATGACCCACCTCCTCCACAAGAATGAGAGATACTGGGCCGGTGCAAGCCACCGATCATCTGCAGGCCTCACTGCACGCCGCGATCGCGCTGGCCAACGCCTTCGGGTCCGGGTACCGGCAGGGCCGGCCGGCCGTTCCACCGGACGCCGCGGCGGTCGACGCCGTCCTGCGGCTGACCACGAACCGCCCGCCCGCCGTCGATCCCGGCGACTACGCGGCCGGCGGGAAAACGCTGTACGACGCGCTCGGAAACCTCCCCGACGTCGACCGCGCCGTCGACCTCGTGAATGCGTTGCTCAAGGAAACCAAGGCCGCCCCGCAGTTGACCCGCGACGTCGGAGCCCCGTGGCACCTGCACTTCGGCAGCCCCGACGACGCGAACGGCTGGCTGGCCGAGTTCGCCACCGCCGTCGCGATGCTGCTCGGCAGCGACGAGGCCGAACGGGTCCGCCGGTGCGAGGCCGCCCGGTGCGACGACCTGTTCCTCGACGCGACGCGGAACGGGAACCAGCGGTTCTGCTCAACCGCGTGCCAGAACCGCGCCAAGGTCGCCGCTCACCGGGCGCGGGTCCGGAGCTCCTGACGCCGTCACCATCGTCGCTTCGGCCGACCAGCCCAGCTTGCGGTAGAGGTGGAAGCCGTCGGTGGTGGCCATCAACAGCCCGGTCCGCGCGCCGCGATCGACGGCTCGCGCGGCCAGCGTGCCCATCACGACACTGCCGAGGCCGCGGCGCCGGAACGCCGGATCGGTGTGGATGTCGTGCATGACGGCATCGGATCCGACGACCGCCACCATGCCGCCCGCCGCGACCACGCCGTCCACCACGACCTTGACGTACTCCAGCGGGCCGGCCGTCTCGACCTCTGCGGTCGCGCGCGGATGCTCGCGCAGGTCGATCGACATCAGCGTCTTCTGCTCCTCGAACGGCCGCGCGCCGGCGTCCGCGAGACGACGGGCGACCTGGTCGCCGTGTTGCGTGGTGACGGTCAGCCACGTGTCCGCGGCCAGGCCGCGCGCGAGCCGGTCCACGGCCGCGGGGTCGTCGGTGCGGGCAAACAGTTCACGGTCGCGCCCGGGGAGTCGCAGTACGGCGGCGTACGCATCGTCGTACTCGATCACCGGCTCCAGGCCGCGGCACAGCCGCCAGCCCTCCAGCCATCGCCTCATCATGGCGATAGTGTAACTGTCTAGAACGAAATAGCCAGTTACTCGATACCGAGGACGAAGGTCTGGATCGCGACCACCGCGGCGCCGCGGGCCCATTCGCCGAAGTCGGCGGGTTGCAGGACCATCGGCAGTTCGGCGGCCGACGGGTGCCGGTCGGCGTGCAGGCCGGCCAGCAGCTCGTCGTGCGCGACCTCGGCCAGCCGGACCCCTTCGCCGCCGAGGACCACGAGCTCGGGGGTGGTGAAGTTCGCGGCCGCCGCGATCAGCTTGCCGAAGGCGCGACCGGCGCGGCCGATCACCTCGCGCGCCGCCGGATCGCCTTTGGCGGCGAGATCGAGCGCCTCCTCGTATCCGACCGGCCTGCCAAGTGCGGCAGTGACCTGCGAGGTGACGGCGCCGACCGTCAGCAGGCTGACTGCGCAGCCGCGGTGGCCGCGGTCGCAGAGCGGGCCGTCGTGGATGAGCGGGTGGTGGCCGACCAGACCGAGCGTGATGTCCGGACTGTCGACGATCCGGTTGTGGACGACGAGGCCGTAGCCGACGCCGGCGCCGATCGTGAGCAGGACGAAGCGGTGCGAGTTCCGCCCGGCGCCGAACCAGTGCGTGGCCTCGGTCAGTGACGTGAAGTCGTTCGCGATCACGATCGGGACGCTCGTGTGCGCGGCGAGGATCTCGCCGAACGGTACGTCGACCCAGTTCAGGTACGGGGCCCAGCGGACCTCGGAGCGGTTCGCGACCCGGCCGCCGAGCGAGACGCCGAGCCCGGTGATCGCCGTACCGCCCGGCACCTGGACGGCCAGCTCGTCGGTGAGCTCGAGCACGAGGTCGGCGACCGCGGACGGGGTCGGGTCGGGGATCGGGCGCTCGACACTCGCCAGCACGTCGGCGCGGAGCGTGGTCAGGACGCCGATCGCGGAGTCGCCGGTGAGCTTGATCCCGACGAAGTGATGCGCGTTCGCGTCCAGGTCGAGCGGCTGCGACGGGCGGCCGACCCGGGCGTCGGTGGGACCGCCCTCGACCTCGACCAGCAGCCCCGACTCGACCATCGGTTTCGTCAGCCGGGTCAGGCTGCCGGGCGACAGGCCGACGCGCCGCGACAACTCGGCCCGGGACAACGGACCGTCCAGCAGGATCTCCAAAGCGACCTGCCTCGATGGCCCTGCCAACGGCTGCCACTCACCCATTGCGTCAGCTTAGGTGTTGGGACGCCGGGACGTGACCCGGTCCGCGGTACTGGCCGCACAAGTCCCGGCGTCGGGCTCATCTCGCAGTATGCAACGGATTGCCGCGGGCGGCGCCCGGACAACGGTGTCAGATTGCCGTCACTGCGGGAGTTTGCGCGTATCGATCAGCTGCTGCGCGACGTCGCGCAGTTTGGTGTTGGTGTCCTGGGAGTACCGCTTGAGGATCGCGAACGCCCGGTCGCCGTCGACGTCGAAGCGCTCCATCAGGATGCCCATCGCCTGGCCCACCAGCTTCCGCGCGTCGACCGCCTGCGCCATCGTCTCCTCGTGCCGCGCGGACGCCACCGCCACCGTCGCGTGCCGGGCGAGGATGTGCGCGATCGCCTCGTCGTCGGCGGTGAACGCCTCCGGCTCGGCACTGAAGAGGCTGAGCACGCCGACGGTCCGGCGCGGTTCCTCGCCGGTCGCCAGCGGGACGTCGAGAACGCTGCGGATCCCGAGCGCCGCGATGCCGGTCACCGGCCCGGGCCAGCGCTCGTCGGCGGTCGTGTCCTGGATCGCGACCGTGTGGCGATCGCGCAGCGCGGTGACCAGCGGGCCGCAGTCCGCGTCGATCTGCAGGTCGTACACGTCGGTCACGACCGGGTCCGTGACCGCGGCGATCTCCGCCTGCGAACCACGGGTGTGCAGCACTACACCGGCGTACGTACAGCTCAATGCCTGCAGGGCGAACTGGACCACGGCCTCGATCGTCTCCTCGACGCCGGGAGCGTCGTGCAACTCGATCGCGAGCCGGGCGAAGGTGTCCGCGGAGTTGACGGTCTCGGGCTCGGTCACTGGGGTCTCCAGGGCATGTCGTGCGGCAGGGCAAGGTAATAATGCAGCCCAATCCGCCCGAAGCGTTAGCCATCCGCGAAACCCGGAAAATCCCCGTCCGGCAGGTGCCCGGGGCGGGCGCGGATACAGTGTCCGGCATGGCGGACTTGTCTGGTCTGTTGAGTGGGCGGACCGACTGGCGACGGGGGTTCGCGGCGCCGATGCGGGCGTTCCTGCGGACCGAAGCGGGGAGTTCCGGAGTGCTCGCGGCAGCGATCGTGCTGGCGCTGGTGTGGGCGAACGTCTCGCCGGAAACGTACGACGAGGTGTGGCGGACCGATCTGTCGATCGGGCTCGGGCACGACGTGCTGCGGCTGGACCTGCAGGAGTGGATCAACAGCGGGCTGATGACGCTGTTCTTCCTCGTGGTAGGGCTGGAGGCGCGGCGCGAGTTCGACCTCGGCGACCTGCGGGACCGCAGCCGGTTCGTGCTGCCGATGCTCGCCGGGGTCTCCGGCATGGTCGTGCCGGTGCTGATCTACCTGGCGTTCAACGCCGGCGGCCCGGGGTCGCACGGCTGGGGTGTGGCGATGTCGACCGACACCGCGCTCGCGCTCGGCCTGCTCGCGCTGGTCGGCCGCGGGGTGCCGGACCGGGTGCGGGTGTTCCTGCTGACGGTGTTCGTCGTCGACGACCTGCTCGCGCTCGTGGTGATCGCGGTCGTCTACAGCGAGGACATCAAGCTGATGCCGCTGACCGGCGCGATCATCGCGTTCGCCGTCGTGCTGATGCTGTCGCTGCTCCGCGTCCGCAAGGCGTGGATCTACGTGATCCTCGGTGTCCTGATGTGGGCCGCCCTGCTGCGCAGCGGCGTGGACCCGGTGGTCGCCGGGCTGGCGATCGGCCTGACGGCGCCGGCGTACTCGCCCGGCCGGGAGGAGCTGGAGGAGGCGACCGGCCTGTTCCGGCTGTTCCGCGAGCAGCCCACCCCGGAGCTCGCCAGGTCCGCGACAGTAGGCCTGACCACGACCATCTCGCCGAACGAGCGCCTGCAGTACCTCTACCACCCGTGGACCAGCTACCTGATCGTCCCGCTGTTCGGCCTCGCGAACGCCGGCGTGACGATCGACGCGGCGTTCCTCGGGCGGGCGTTCACGTCGCCGATCACGCTCGGCATCCTGCTCGGGTACGTCGTCGGCAAGCCGCTCGCGGTGACGACGGTGTCCTGGCTGCTCGAGCGCCTCAGCGGCGGGCGGATCCGGCCGGGGGTCGGCTGGGCCGCGGTGGCCGGCAGCGGAACGATCGCCGGCATCGGCTTCACGGTGTCGCTGCTGATCGCGACGATCGCGTTCGACGGCCCGCAGTTGGCGGAGGCGAAGGTCGGCCTGCTCTGCGCGGTGATCGTCGCGTCGGCGCTGACCTGGTCGGTGTTCCGCGCGGCCAAGCTGCTGTCACCGCCGAAGAAGGCGCTGGCCCTGCTGGGCGACGCGGAGCAGCTGGTGGACCTCACCGACCCCGTCGATCCGGAGCGGGACCACATCCGCGGCCCGGAGAAGGCCTCCGTCACGCTGGTCGAGTACGGCGACTTCGAGTGCCCGTACTGCGGGATGGCCGAGCCCGTCGTCCGGAACCTGCTGCAGGACGACGACCTGCGGTACGTGTGGCGGCACCTGCCGCTGTCCGACGTGCACCCGCGGGCGCAGATCGCGGCCGAGGTGGCGGAGGCGGCGGCCGCGCAGGGTGCGTTCTGGGAGATGCACGACCTGCTGCTCGCGAACCAGGAGAACCTCCAGCCGAAGGACCTGATCGGGTACGCGGAACAGCTCGGTCTGGACACCGATCGGTTGCACGACGACGTGAAGCGGCACGTGGCCGCGGCGCGGGTCGCGCAGGACGTCGAGTCGGCGGACACGAGCGGGGTGTCCGGGACGCCGACGTTCTTCGTGAACGGGCAGCGGCACTATGGGGCGTACGACGTGGAGACGTTGAAGCAGGCGATCAAGGTGGCGCGGGCACGGGCCAAGATCCGGCGCGGCTGAATCTTGATGCACTAGGGCATTTCTGCCACTGTTGCCGCGTCCTCGGGTCACCGACCCTTGCTCCATGACCAACTCCACGATCACCTCCATGACCAAGCAGGTCGACCAGGCCGCCGTCGCGCACTTCGCGGGACGGCTGGCGTACGAGACGGATGTGTCCGATGTCGCCGCCGACATCGGCGCCGGCGTGACCGGGTGGGTGCTGATCGACAGCCGCAGCCAGGAGAGCTGGGACCAGGGGCACGTGCCGGGCGCCGTGCACCTGCCGACGCGGGAGATCGCGGCCCGGGCGGCGGGCGTCGTACCGGACGACGTGGCGGTCGTGACGTACTGCTGGGGACCCGGGTGCAACGGGGCGACGCGTGCGGCGCTGGAGTTCGCGAAGCTCGGGTATGCGGTGAAGGAGATGATCGGCGGATTCGAGTACTGGGTCCGCGAAGGGCTGCCGGTGGAGACGGCCGACGGGATCGAGCGGCGGCCGGCCGATCCGCTGACCGCGCCACGCGGCGTGGCCTGCGCGTGCTGAAATCCCTGTGGGTGTTGAGTTTTAACACAGATCGAACTCACCGTCGTGAAACGCTGACTCTCTGTGCGTTACGCTCGTAGTGGACGTGCGCCCCTGCGACGCGAGGAGACAGTGTGACGGATCAGCCGAGGTATGACGGTGGGCTGATCGCACACGGAATCGACACCACGCGGCCGAGCGTCGCACGCGTGTACGACTACGCCCTCGGCGGCAAGGACAACTACGAGTCCGACCGCGCGCTGTACCGGCAGATCATGGAGATCGCGCCGGAGACACCGGTCTGGGCGCGGGCGAACCGGCGCTGGCTGAGCCAGGTGATCACCTGGCTCGCCGACGAGGCCGGGATCCGGCGCTTCATCGACGCGGGATCCGGCCTGCCGACCGCGGAGAACACCCACCAGATCGCGCAGAAGGTCAGCTCGGACGCCTCGGTGGTGTACATCGACAACGACCCGTCCGTGGTCGCGCACGGGCGGGCGCTGCTGCTCGACAACGACCGGACCCAGTTCACCGCGGCGGATCTCACCCGGCCCGACCAGGTGCTGGCGGATCCGGCCGTCGCGGGGATGCTGGCCGACGGCCGGCCGGTCGCGCTGGTGATGGCGCTGATGCTGCACCACATCCACGACTACGACGAGACCCTGCGGATCGCCGGCCAGTACGTCGACGCGCTGCCGCCGGGCTCCTACCTGGCGATCACGCACGCGTGCAACCCGGGCGACGGCGGCCCGGTCGACGTGCTCGTGACGGAGCTCCTCGACAAGGTCAAGGACGCGTTCCCGACGCTGGCGTTCCGCTCGGTCGAGCAGATCTCGTCGCTGTTCCACGGGCTGGAGATCCTCGAGCCGGGCGTGGTCCGGCTCGCCGACTGGCACGTCCCCGGCGGCCGCGTCGACGAGGACCCGCAGCCCGGCATCCGCGACGCCATCTACGGCGGCGTCGCCCGCAAGGCCTAGCCCAGCCCCGCGAGGTAGTCGGCGTTGCCGCGGATGGCGGCTTCGTAGCGCTTGATCTCGGCGGAGTCGACCTTGTCCGCGATCACCAGCAGCAGCGTCGCGAGCGCCTTGTCCTTGTGTCCGGCGGCGTGCAGCGTGAGCGCCTTGAAGACCCGCAGCGAGTCCGACTCCGGGAACTCCGCGCAGGCCTGTTTGAAGACGGCGAGCGACTCGTCGAAGCGGTCGAGGTTGCGCAGCGTGCTGCCGTACTGCAGGAGGCACTTGCGGCGGGTCTCGCCGGTCAGCCCGGGCAGGGCGCGCTCGTAGTACCCGACTGCCTTCTCCTCGTCACCGGCGGTGTCGTACGACCCGCCGACCTCGTAGAGCACGTACGGGTTGTCCGGGTGCTCGGTCAGCAGCTTCTCGAAGAAGGCGATCGTCGGGCCCATGTTCGCCCGGTCCCGGCGCGCGAACGCTTCGTCGATCGTCGCCGCCAGTTCCGGGGTCAGCTCGACCGGGGTGGTGGGGCGGGGAAGGTATTGGCTGGTCACTTGTCCATCATGCCGCGTTCGGACTCTCGGGCCTGCCACGGCCACGATCCGGAGATCTCGACTTCCAGGGCGAAGCTGAGCACGATCCGGATCACCACGATCAGGCCCAGCACCAGCGCGCTCTCCAGCGAGGTGTCGACGATGATCGTCCGGATGATGTCGCCGATGATCAGGATCTCCAGCCCGAGCAGGATGACCCGCCCGAGACTCACCCGGAGCTGCTGGTAGCTGCCGGCGCCCTTGCGGACCACGTCGTAGGCGTAGCGGATCAGCACGACCGCGAGCCCGACGGCCATGATCACCACGCCGGCGCCCTCGATCACCCGGGCCACGTCGGCGAAGATCGCCTCGAAGTCCATCCTCCAGGGGTACCAGTCAGGCGACGGACTCGGCAGTCGGCTCGCCGGGACGGATGTTCTGGTTCAGGTGGAACAAGTTCGCCGGGTCGTACGCCGTCTTCAGCGCGACCAGCCGTTTCAGGGTCGCGGGCGGGAACGCGCGGTTGATCGGGTCCTCGTTCAGCGTGTTCACGTAGGCCCCGCTCGCGTACGGCGCCAGCGTCGCGGCGTACCCGCGCAGCCGGGTGATCCGCTCCTCGTCCTCGGTCGCGTCCTCCCAGCGCGTCGCGGTGACGAGCTCGAACTGCGTGTCCCGGTGGCTGAACGCCGCGGCGTCCTCCGCTACGTCGGCGATCGCGCCGCCGTACGCCTGCAGACTGGCCGGCACACCCGGGTTGTCGAGCAGCGCGCGGATCGCCTCGTCGGGCAGCGACTTGAAGTAGTGCCCCTTCCAGTACCGCCGGAAGCGGTGGCCCTGCACGTTGTCTTCCCGCGTCTGCAGCTTCAGGTAGGTCGTCTCCTCGATCATCTCGCCGGTGACCGGGCCGAGCGCCCGGAACGCCGGCAGCAACTCGTCCCCGCCGTCGCCGACCCACACGTACCCGACCGTCAGCGAGTCACCGGTGATGTTCGCGGTGAACGTCGCCTCCCGCGGCGCGTCGGCGTTCAGCTCCCGCCAGCCGCGCAGGACGTCGAACCCTGCCGAGAGCGGGTAGCTGAACTCGACGATCAGCGCCCGCGTCCCGACCTGGTGCAGCCGGAACTCGAACGACGTGACGATCCCGAAGTTCCCGCCGCCGCCCCGCAGACCCCAGAACAGCTCGGCGTTCTCGTCCGCGCTCGCCCGGACGACGGCGCCGTCCGCGGTGACGACCTCGTACGACACGACGTTGTCGCAGGCCAGCCCGAACCGCCGCGCCAGCCAGCCCATCCCGCCGCCGAGCGTCAGTCCGCCGACGCCGGTGTGCGAGACGTTCCCGGCCGTGGTCGCCAGCCCGTACTCCTGCGACGCCTTGTCCAGCTCGCCCAGCAGCGCGCCGCCCTGGACCCACGCGCGCTGCGCGACGGGGTCCACCCGGACCGCGTTCATCGGCGTCAGGTCGATCATCAGCCCGCCCTCGGGAACGGCGAGGCCGGCGATGTTGTGCCCGCCGCAGCGGACCGCGATCTCCAGGCCCTCCGTGCGCCCGAAGCGCACCGCCTCGGCGACGTCCTCGGTCGAGGCGCACCGGGCGATGACGGCCGGGCGGCGGTCGATCATGGCGTTCCAGACGGTGCGGGCCTCGTCGTAGCCGGCGTCGCCGGTGCGCAGGAACTCGGTCATCTCGGCTCTCCTGGGATGTTTTGGTCTGTCCCACAACCCTGACAGCGCAGCGGTCCACCGATAAGGTCCAGTTGTGTGAGCCGAATGAGGACCAGTTCCGGGACCGGCGAACTCCTGGTCGAGCTGCAGCGGGACAGCGGCGTACCGCTGCACCAGCAGCTCGAGAGCGGGATCCGGACCAGGATCCGGGCCGGCCTGCTGCGCGCCGAGACCGTGATGCCGTCGACGCGCGCGCTGGCGCAGGACCTCGGGCTGTCGCGCGGCGTGGTCGTCGAGGCGTACCAGCAGCTGGTCGCCGAGGGGTACCTGGTCAGCCGCGGCGGCGGGTACACACAGGTCGCCGATATCGCCGTGGTCTCGCCGTCGGCCGCCCCGACGGCAGTTGCCGGCCCGCCGCGGATCGACTTCCGCTACAGCCGCCCGGACGTCTCCGAGTTCCCGCGCGCCGCCTGGCTCCGGTCGATCCGCCGCGTGCTCAACGAGACGCCGTACCGCAGCCTGGCCTACATCGACGGCCGCGGCACGATCGAGCTCCGCACCGCGCTCGCCGACTACCTGAACCGGGTCCGCGGGACGGCGGCGCGCCCGGAGAACATGGTGATCTGCAACGGCTTCGCGCAGGGCTCACGGTTGCTGCTGCAGGTGCTGGCCGCGCAGGGCCGCAAGCGGCTCGCGGTGGAGGATCCGTCCGACAACGACCTGCGCGAGGTCGCGGAAGCAGCCGGTCTCGACGTGGTCGGCGTACCGATGCTGGAGACCGGCATCGACGTGGCGGCGCTGGAGCGGTCCGGCGCGGACGTCGTCCTGGTGACCGCCGCGCATCAGTTCCCGACCGGCGCGGTGGCCTCGGCGGAAACCCGGGCGGCGCTCGTCGCGTGGGGCGGGCTGGTGATCGAGGACGACTACGACGCGGAGTACCGCTACGACCGGGAGCCGGTCGGGGCGATGCAGGGCCTCGCACCCGATCGGGTCGCGTACGCCGGCACGGCGAGTAAGACGCTGGCGCCCGGGCTGCGACTGGGGTGGTTGATCCTGCCGTCGTGGCTGGTCGAGCCGATGGCGCAGGCCAAGCTGATGGACGATCGTGGGTCGCCGGTCTTCGATCAGCTGGCGTTCGCGGACTTCGTGGCACGGGGTGAGTTCGACCGGCACCTGCGGCGGATGCGGCCGCGGTACCGGGCGCTGCGGGACACGTTGGTCGAGCGGCTGGCGGCGCGGTTGCCCGAACTCGAGCCGGTCGGGATCTCGGCCGGGCTGCACGTGATGACGTGGCTGCCGCCGGACCTCGGCGAGGACGCGCTGCGGCAGGCGGCATTGAAGCGTGAGCTCGGGGTGTACGGCCTGGCGCCGTACTGGGTTTCCGGAACCGGTCCGGCCGGGCTGGTGTTCGGGTACGGCTCGCTGTCCCGGAAAGAAGTTGTCGAGGGCATCGACCTGCTCGCGGACGCGGTCGCCGAGATCCGCGGTGGATGAATAAGTATCCGTTTCATTGCAATTCGATCCGAGCGGTCCTACGCTGGGTGGAGTGATCGCCGAAGCGCGTATGGACGCTCTGATGAACCAAGGCTGGCAGGCCGCCCACAGCACCGAACTGGACGGCTGGCTGGTCCGGCGCAACGCCGGAGTCACCCTGCGAGCGAACTCGGTGCTGCCCGCGAGTGCGCCGTTCGACCTCGACAGGGCCTTGGAGTACGTGGAGAACCTGTATCTCGCGCACGACATCAGGCCGTCGTTCCAGATCAGCCCGGCGGTTCAGCCGAGCGACCTCGATGCACGGCTCGAGGCCCGTGGGTACGAGGTGCGCAACCCGACGCTGGTGCAGTGTGCGGCGATCTCCGACATCCTCGCGACGCTGCCCGCGCCGACGCGGCCGGTGAATATATCCACGACGCCGTCGGTCGGCTGGACCGACTTCTGGTGGAGTGTCGACGGGCGTGGCGCCGAGACCAGGGCGACCGCGGAGGAGCTCCTGGTCCGCGGGAACGCGCTGTACGCGGCGGTTCCCGACGATCAGCGCGCGCAGGCGATCGGCCGGCTCGCGCTCGTCGACGACACGGCCGGGCTCTACTGCCTCGCCGTCGACGAACGCTTCCGCCGCCAGGGCCTGGCCGCCGCGGTGATCCACGGTTTGTTGCAGGCGGCAACGGATCGGGGAGCGAAGTGGGTCTGGCTGAGCGTCCTGGAGGACAACGCGCCGGCGCGGACCTTGTACGACCGGCTCGGCTTCCGGACCGTCTCGCGCTACCACTACCGGGTCAGAGCGTGACCTTCTGCAGGTGATCGAGGACGACGAACTCGGCGCCGGTCTTCTCGACCGAGGTGCGGAGCGGCGTCAGGTCGGTCCACGGGATGCCGGGCTCGTCGAGCGGCTTGTCGAAGTCGTCCCAGTGCGTGGCGATGACCTTCTTGACCGGCTTGATGGTCCGCAGCAGGCGGTCGGTGATGCCCGGCTCGCCGCCCGGGGCCGCGAGGACGACGTCGACCTGGAGGTCGCGCAGCGCGTTCGGGTCGAAGTTCGCCGTACTGAGGCTGAGGACGCGCTTGCCGCCGATCGTGATCACGAACGCGAGTGTGCCGCCTTCGACCAGGTCCTCGATCACGCGCGGGCGCGGCGGGACGGCGTACCGGTAGCCCGGGTACGCGTAGGTGTGCCGCTTGCCGCCGCAGGAGTGCAGCGACGGGAACACCTCGATCGTGAAGCCCTCGAACGGCAGGTACTCGCCGCCGCGCACCGGTGACAGCAGTTCGTCCGGCGTCTTCATCGCGCGCAGCAGGTTGGCGTGCGTCTCGGTGCAGAGCACGGTGGCCTGCGTCTGCTTCGCGACGTACGGCACGTCGGCCATGTGGTCGTAGTGGCCGTGGTGCACCAGGATGGCGTCCGCCGTGCTGAGGTGCTTGTCGATGACGTCCGGCTTGATCACGAGCTTCGTCTTCGGGTCGGCGCCCTCGGGGGTGAACGTCCCGGTGTGGAACCGCGTCAGCCACGGATCGGTCAACACGACGCTCTTACCGCACCGGATCTGCCACGCATGCGTCCCGAACCAGGTCAGCTCGACAGCCTCCTGCTGCGTCTGCCCGGCCTGCCCAGCCTGCTCGGCCTGGCCCGCCTGCCCGGCCTTCTCCGCCTGACCGGCCAAGCCTGCCTGACCTGCCTGCCCTGAAGTTGCTGCCTCGCTGCGGTTTTCGAGGCCGATCGCCCCCGCCACGCCCGCGGCGCCGGCCGCCGCCGCGCCCGCCAGCATCCCTCTCCGACTCACCTTCACGCTGTCTCCTCTCGTTTCCGCCAGTCAAGGCGAGCGCTCCGGCGATGTCGAATATGCTCTTACGCATGACCCGATTGTCTGGAGATATCACCGCAGGTCAGCCAGGTCCATGCTGACCGAAAGACACCTCCAGATCTTCATCGCCCTCGCCGAGGAACAGCACTTCGGCGACGCAGCACGCGTCGTCGGCATCACCCAGCCCCCGCTCTCCCAAGGCCTGCGCCGCCTGGAAGCCCTGGTCGGCGCCAAGCTCTTCGAACGCGGCGCCGGAAACGTCGAGCTCACCCCCGCCGGCGCAGCGCTCCTCCCGTACGCACGCCGCGCCCTGACCTCGATCGAGGAGCTACACCAGGCAGCCGTGGCCCGCGATCCGGAAGGCCCCGAGATCCGGCTCGGCCTCGCGCCCGAAGTACCGCCGTCCGCGGGTGCGGCCGTCGCCGCCGCCTGCGGCTCGATCATTCCGGGAAGCCGAGTCACGGTGGTGACCGCGCCGACGAGTTCCCTGGTCAACCAGGTCGGCACGGGCCGCCTGACCCTGGCCGCCGTACAGCATCCCGCCGTACTGGACGGTCTGGAGGCCGGACCGGTCTCGCTCCTGCCGACCTGGGCGTTGGTGCCGGCGTCGACCGTGCACGACGAGGTCGTGGCGCTGCGACAGCTCGAGGGCCTGCCGATCGCCGTCCGTCCGCGGGCCGAGGCGCCGGCCGCTCGGGACCTGTTCCTGGACACGCTGGCCTTGCACCGGCCGGACGGCGGAACCGTCGTCGTGACGGACGAACGCGCCGGGCTGGCGATGGCCGCGGCCGGCCAGGCGATCGTGGTGACCGCCGACCCGGCCCTGATCGCACCAGGCGTCGCGCGGCATCGGCTGGCCGACGATCCGCTGCCGTTGCGGCTCCGACTCGTCTGGTCGAGGACGCGGACACCGTTCCTGCGGCCGAACGACGTGATGGCGCAGCTCACGGAAGCGCTGGCGTCGTGAACGCGCGGATCCGCGGGATCTTCGAGGACGCCGGCGTCCGCGGCTGGTTGCACGCGGTCTCGCTCGACGACCCCGGGGCGACCGTCGAGCTCGACGCCGACATGGTCGTACCGCTGGCGTCGGTCTACAAGCTGCCGCTGCTCGCCGGGTTCTGCCGGCTGGTCGACGAGGGTGAACTCGATCCGCGCGAGCGCGTGACGCTCGAGCCGTCGGAGCGGACCGCGGGACCGACGGGGCTGTCCGTGTTCGCCGACCCGGTGACGGTGTCGCTGCGCGATCTGGCGCTGTCGATGGCGACCGTCTCGGACAACGCGTCGGCCGACGCGCTGCTGGACATCGTCGGTCTGCGCCGGCTGGCCGCGATCCTGGAGTCCTTCGGCCTGCACCACACCTGGGTCCGCCGGGGTACGGCGGCCAACCTGCGGGACCTGCAACGGCGTACGGGCGCGGACGACGCCGACGCCGCGCTCGCCGTCCTCGCGGACAACGACCGGACCGATCCCGTCGGGGTGTACGAGGCGGCGAACGGGTCAGCGGCCAGCGCGCGCGATCTGACCCTCCTGCTGCGGCGGCTGTGGGCGGGGGAGTTGCTGTCGGCCGAGCAGACTGCGTTCGTGCAGGCGACGATGCACCGGCAGATCTTCCTGCACCGGTTGGCGTCAGGCTTCCCGCACGACGGCGTCCGCGTCGCGGGGAAGACCGGAACGTTCGGCGCCTTGCGGCACGAGGCGGGTGTCGTCACGCTGCCCGGCGGGGCGGCGTTCGCGATCGCCGTCCTCACGCTGGCCGCGCGCGGCGACTTCCGCCAGCCGCGCGTCGACGCCGCGATCGGCGAGGCCGCCCGGGTGGCGGTCGACGCCCTGCGCTAGACGATTGCGAACGCCTCGATCTCGAGCATCGCGTCCGGGCTGAA
This sequence comes from Kribbella sp. NPDC003557, assembly GCF_040610805.1. NCBI lineage: Bacteria > Bacillati > Actinomycetota > Actinomycetes > Propionibacteriales > Kribbellaceae > Kribbella > Kribbella sp. NPDC003557. The sequence continues at coordinate 165,391 of NZ_JBEXMY010000002.1, read as the reverse complement.
CAGCGCGGCCACCTGGACCGCCGTACTCGCGGGCTTCGGCCCCGGGATGTATCTGTCGCGGACTGTGCGGACCGCGGGCAGGTAGCCGATGTCGGTGACGAAGTACGTCAGTTTGACCACGTTCTCGAACGTGACGCCCGCCGTCGCCAGGCAGCGCTCCAGGTTCGCGAACACCTGCTCGGCCTGCGCGGCCGGATCGCCGACGCCGACGAACCTCCCGTCCGGGTCCAGTGCGACCTGCCCCGAGATCGCGACCCATTGGCCGGTTCCGGTCACCACATGGCTGTACCCGTTGCCCGGTGCAACGCCCGCCACCTGCGGATACTCCAGCTCAGTCATGCACCAGATATACCCCGGCCAGGGTTGAGAAACCGGTTTCCATCGCGAGAGGATACGAGCGTGGGACGGACACCGAAGGACTCGATCACGATCGCCGACGTCGCGCGGGCGGCGGAGGTGTCGCGGGCGACCGTGTCCCGGGTGATGAACGGTCGGCTCAGTGTCGCACCCGAGATCGTCGCCCGGGTGCGCGCCGCGGCGGAACGGCTCAACTACCGGCCGAGCGACCTGGCCCGCAGCCTGTCGCTGGGCCGGACGAACATGGTCGCGCTGGTCGTGCCGGACCTCGGCAACCCGCTGTTCCAGCAGATCCTGCGCGGGATCACCAACGCGTCCGCGGCGGCCGGCTACAAGGTGCTGGTCGCCGAGACCGCCGAGAACCCCGACGCCGAGGCGGCGATCGCGATCGAGGCCCGGCGCCGCTGCGACGCGCTGATCATGGTCTCGCCGCGGATGGACGAGGAGCGGCTGCTCGAGCTGCTGCCGCAGGCGCAGCCGGTGATCCTGGTCAACCGCCAGGGCCCGGCAGAGGTGGCGTCGGTGGTGGTCGACTACGGCCGTGCCGCCCGGATCGTCGTCGACCACCTGGTCGGCCTCGGGCACCGGCGGCTGGCGTTCCTGTCCGGCCCGGCGGCGAGCGCGTCCAACAAGCTGCGGCTGGCGGCACTCGACCTCGCCGAGCGGGAGATCCCCGGCCTGGAGCTGGTCCGGCTCGAGTGCGGCTGGTCGATCGAGGACGGGTACGCCGCGGTCGAGCGGGTGCTCGAATCGCAGGCCACCGCAGTGGTCGCGTTCAACGACCTGGTCGCGTTCGGGTTGCTGGCGCGGCTCAACGAGGTCGGGGTCGCCGTCCCCGAGGACCTCTCGGTGACCGGGATGGACGACATCGGGCTGGCACGGTTCGCCGTACCGTCGCTGACGACGGTGCGGGTGCCGCAGAAGGACCTCGGCGAGCTCGCGTGGCAGCGGCTGCATGCGGCGATCACGGCCGGAGCGGGCGAGGCCGACGCCGTACCCGAGCTGCGGCTGGCGGTGCGGGCGAGTACCGGTCCGGTGCCGCCGGAGCCGCGGTGGAGCGGGGACGGCGCCGCGGACCAGGTCGGGTGGCAGCGACAGGGCGACATCTACGCGCTCGGGAGTTCGGCGGGGCTGCTCGCGCGGTACGAGTTCGGGCGGCGGATGCCGCAGGTGCACGCACCGCGGCCGTACCTGCATCCCGTTCGGACGCTCGGCGGGCACCCCTTGACCGAGGTCAACCCGGTCGATCATCGGCACCACTACGGACTCTCGCTGTCCATCGCCCAGGTCAACGGCACGTCGCACTGGGGCGGTCGGACCTACGTGCGCGGCCAAGGCCCGACCCTGCTCACGAACCACGGTCAGCAACGCAGCCGCGGCGTCACGGTCGACGGCCGCTCGTTGATCGACGACATCACCTGGTACGACGAACAGGGTCGACCCCAACTGGTCGAACGGCGGCGCCTGACCGGGGACCTCGCTTTCGGCGGCTGGCGCCTCGACTGGCACAGCGTGCTGACAGCCCGCTACGGCTCGGTCCGCATCGACAGCCCGGCGACGTGTGGACGCGCGGGTGCTGGCTACGGCGGGATCTTCTGGCGGTTGCCCTCTGCGTCGACGACTGTCCTCTGTGCCGACGGTGACGGGCGCGACACTGCCTTTGGATCTCACAGTCCGTGGCTCGCCTTGGTCCAGGGCGATGTCACTCTGTTGTTGCTGCAGCCGGATCAGGTGTGGCCGTGGTTCCTGCGCACCGCGGAGTACGTCGGCGCGTGCCCTGCGCTCGCCTGGGAGCATCCGTTGACGCTGCAGCCCAACCAGGACCTGACGTTGTCGCTCACCGCGCTCCTGCTGGACAGGGCAGTGGACGCGGCTGAGGCTAAAACGTTGGCAGACCAGTTGTAGGCGACGACGCCAGCGCCGACTGCCAGCGCTTCGGCACACGGCCGGCCAGGCGTGCGTTCCGCCCGGCGGAGACGGCGTCGCGCATCGCGGCGGCCATCAGGGCGGGCTTCTCCGCGCGGGTCACCGGGGTCGCGAGCATCACCGCGTCGCAGCCGAGCTCCATCGCCAGTGCGGCGTCGCTCGCCGTACCGATGCCGGCGTCGACGATCACCGGGACGTTCGCCGCCTCGGCGATCAGCGCGATGTTGTGCGGGTTGCGGATGCCGAGCGCCGAACCGATGGGTGCGGCCAACGGCATCACGGCCGCACACCCGGCCTGCTCGAGGCGACGGGCGAGGATCGGGTCGTCGTTCGTGTACGGCAGCACGGTGAAACCGTCGGCCACCAACGCGTCCACGGCGTCGAGCAGCTCGACCGGATCCGGCAGCAGCAGGTGGTCGTCGGCGACGACCTCGACCTTGATCAGGTCGGTCTCCAGCGCTTCCCGGGCCAGCTTCGCGGTCAGCACGGCCTCGGCCGCGGTGTGACAGCCGGCCGTGTTCGGCAGGACGTCGATGCCGTGCTTCTTCAGCACATCGAGCACCGAGCCTTCGTGGCCGGTGCCGAGGCGGCGCATCGCGACCGTCGTCAGTTGGGTGCCGGAGGCAATCAACGCCTCCTCCATCACCTCGAGGTTGGCCGAACCGCCGGTCCCCATGATCAGGCGGGAGGTGTACGTGCGCCCGCCGAGCTCCAGTGGATCGTCCATCTCAGCCTCCCTGGGTCGCGCTGACGATCTCGACCCGGTCGCCGGGCGCGAGCGTGGTCTGCGCCCACTCGGCCCTGGTCAGCACGTTCTGGTTCACCGCGACCGCGATCCCCGTACTGCGGTCGGAGTACTCCGCGATCAGCTCGGCCACGGACCGGCCGGCCGACCCGTCGATCGCCGTACCGTTCACCCAGACGGATTCCATCGCTTCCTCCCTACGCCGGAATTACCCGATTCAGGTTCAGCGGTCGGTGACGGCCCAGTCACCCTCTCAGCCCACTCGCTGCAAGCTCCCGCGGACGCTTCGACTATAGCTGACGGGTCAGTCGACGGTGGTGCCGGTGAGGAGGGCAGCGAGCTCTGTCGGTCTGTAGAGGACCTGTTTGCCGGTGCGTTCCGGTTCGACGAGACCCGTGCGGCGGAGTAGCTGCAAGTGCTGGCTCACGGCGGACGGGGTGACCTTCAGCTCGCCGGCCAGGTCGGTCGTTGTCCGGGGATGGGTGAGGAGCTCGAGGATGTGCGCTCTCGGCGTACCGATCAACTGAGCGAGGTCATGGCGCGACGGTGGCTCGACGACCGACCACAGGTGCGCCTGACCGCGTGGCGGATAGCCGAGCAGCGGTTCGGCGCCAGGGTCGAACGGGATGACCGCGTGCGGGCCGAAGAGCGTCGGCTGCAGTACGAGTCCGCGGCCGGCGACGTCCTCGGTGCGGCTCTGTTCGGCGACACGGTCGACCTTGAGCAGCCCGTCGGCGTACGTGATGGCAGGGCCCAGCCCGTTGAGCATGGCGCCGGTGCCCTGTTGCGTGAGGACGTGGCCGCGGTAGCTGATGTCTGCGGACAGCAGTGTGCGCATGCGGCTCCAGTACGGCGCCATGACGGCGTCCCAGTACTGGCGTAGCGCCTCGACGACCTTGTCGACGGTGAGGTCCTCGGGGAGTTGCTGGTTGACCGCGATGATCTGACGTTCGAACGTGGCGGTGTCGACGGCGGCGATCAGGTTCAGCTCGTCTTCGAGTTGCGTGAGGGGCGAGGACGGGCGCGGAGTCAGGAAGTCCGGGCTGCCCATGGTGTCGTTGACGAGCCATCGCAGGACGTCCCAGTCGAGCTCCGCGACGTACGGCTGCACCGCCCGGACCCACGCCAGCTGCAGCGGGAAGCGGCCCGGATCCCTGAGGGCCCGCAACGACAGCACCATCTCCGCGACCGGCGACACCGCGAACCGGACGTCCGCCAGGTCCTGCGACGTCAGCTGATAGGTGAGCACCCCGATCCCTTCGTCGATGTAGGCAGATCCTAAATCGACAGGCTGTCGGTGGCGCATGCGATGGTCGGTGCCATGGGATTTCGCAGAATGGACACCGAGGAAATGGCCGAGTTCCTGGCGCAGCCCCTGATCGCGGTCCTGGCGATCGACGACCCGGGCTGGTCGCCGCACGTGACACCTGTGTGGTTCATGTACCTGCCGGACTCGGGCCGGTTCCAGGTGATGACTCCGACCCGGTCGAAGAAGACCAGACTGCATCGCACCGGCACAGGCGAGCTGTCGCTCTCGATCCAGACGGTCGAGGGCTCAACGGCTCGATATGTCAACATGCAGGGTGTGGCGCGCTTCCAGCCACTCGACGCCGACCTGCTGAACGCGACGGTGGAGAAGTACCTGCCGGAGGAGCACCGCGCCGCGTACGTCGCCGACCCACCCGAGGACGCGATGTTCGACATCACCCCACGCCGCATCACCACCGGGGTCATCGGCTGACAGTCGGCCGCCCTGCGTCGTCGTAATGGGTATGACTGAGTATGTACTCGACAGGGACCGGACCCGGATCGGCTTCGTGGCCGCTCACCGCGTAGGCGGCAAGGTGCGCGGCCACTTCCCGGCCGTCGAGGGCGCACTCCACATCGACACCGCCGACCCCACCGCGTCGACAGCCTGGCTGACCGTGGAAACGTCAAGCGTCAACACCGGCAACCCCCGCCGCGACAACCAGCTACGCCAGGACTTCTTCGGCACACCGACCTACCCCGCAATGACCTTCGTCGCCACCACCATCACCCAGACAGCGCCTGGCTCCTTCGACGTCACCGGCAACCTAACGATCCGCGGCACAACCCACCCGCTCACCGTGCCCCTCTCGGTAACCGACACCGGCGACGAGCTGCACTTCAAAGCCTCCCAAACCATCAACCGCCACACCTGGCAAGCCAACTGGAACGCCTTCACCACAGCCCTAATCCACCCCAACGTCGAACTAGACCTATCCCTCACCGCCAAACGCCACCCACCCACCTGACCCCGACCCGCCTGACCCCCACCGCACGCTCGACTCGCCGGCCCGGCTCCGCAGTCCGACGCTGTAACCCGGATCCCAGGGCCGAACCCGCGAGCCGGATCCTCGGCCCACTCCACGGGCGGCCTCGCAGGCAGAACCCGGGCCGCATCCTGAACCCCACTCCGCAGCCCGTTGCGCAGCCTCGCTCCGCACGGCCGGATCCTGGGCCCCACTCTGCGGCAGCTCTGTAGCCCGGCTCTCGAGGCCGGCTTCGCAGGTCGGATCCGCAGGGTCGGATGGTCGGGTCGGATCCTGGGCCCCACTCCACGGGCGGCTCCGCGGGCCGGCTCCTCGGGCGTCTCGGCGCGCCGGCCATCCGGTTCGGTTGCTCGGCCAGCTGCTCGGGGTCCGTTCCTCGAGCTGATCCTCGGTCAGCTGCCCGATCGGCTACTCGCAGGCGACGCCGTCGTGGTCGGCGTCGAGACGATAAATATCGGACCCGATGACATCAATCGGTCCGGCAACGTACTCCGGCCCATCGCCACTACCACCCGAACAGTCGACATCACTGGCAATCGGAACACACTCGCTGTAGTTCGGATCGCACCCGCCGCCGGCCTGCTCCTCCACCTTCGTCCCCACAGCCGTAACCTGCGACCGAGGCGCCTTCGCCACCTCCTGCCGCACCAGCTTCTTCCCCGTCTGCACGCCGTTCACAAACGTCACCCGATAAACCAGCCGCCGCGTACCGTTCACCCCCGCCGTACGAACAACCCGCTCACCCTTGGCCAACGAGTCATCCGTCACCGTCTTCTTCTTGAACGGAATCACCCGAACCTCCACGACCTCCTTGGTCGTGACCACCGGCCGAGCAGTCACCGTCAACGCAGGCGGCCCCGCAGTCTTATACGGCGGCAAGGGCGTCATCGGAGCCACAGACCCACGAGTGACAGCCGCCCCTGGCGACGCACTACCTCCCAAAACCCGCGCCGGCTCACCCGACGCCCCCGACTCCGCCCCACACCCACCCACAACCACCAAAAGGACAAACGCCCCCACCACAGCACGCACAATTCCCCCCAACCCACCAACGGTTCCCCCCGCGGCAGGCAAGCCATCACGAGTTCCGATCTATACCACCACTCCCCGTCACCAGACAACCCCTCACCCCAACCCCCCACCAAGCAAACCCCCACCAAACCTGACACACTGTTCCCCACACCACCTGAGGGCCTCTAGCTCAACTGGCAGAGCAGCGGACTTTTAATCCGCGGGTTGTGGGTTCGAGTCCCACGGGGCCTACAAAACCCCAGGTCAGGAGCCTGACCCGGGGTCTATAGTCACCGCAGTACATGGTTTACCCCATGGTTTTGCTCTCCGGGTCACCGTTGAGAGCCCTCTCCAGGGCGCTCGCCGCGGCCGGGTTCTTGGCCTTCCGACCCATGTAGACGTCCTGCGTCATCGACGGCCGTGCGTGCCCGAGTTGGTCTGCGATCTGCCGGGCGCTTTGGCCGGCGTCGTCGAGGATCGTTGCCGTGGTCTTCCTGAACACGTGGGAGGTCAGCCACGAGAACGCGTCAGTCTCGCTCGGCGCCGAGGCTTCATCGACCAGACGGAGCAGCGTAGCCCTCTGCTGACCGCGTAGCCGGTACAGATCCAGCAGCCCCGCCGCATCCTCTCGCGTGACCTTGAGCCGCGCGCACTCGATGAGGCTGATTCGTGAGCGGGACCAGCCGAGGCGCTTCGTCACCTCCGTTTGCGTTATGCCAGCGTCTCGCCTCGCCTTTCGCAGTTGCTCGCTCAGCGTTCGCCGAACCACACCACCGATCGGAGAGCGTGCCTTGCGTAGCTCCGTGTTGACGTTCGAGGGGTCACGGAATCCGCCGCGCGAGTCGGGGAATACCGCTTGTTCCAGCCGAATGCCCTGTGCCGCTCTCGCCTGCAGCATCGAGAGACACCAGGAGGGCACAATCAACACCCGCTCGCCAGCGCGGGATTTGGTGCGTGTTCGGATCAGTCCCTCACCAGTAACCCGGATGATCTGGTGGGTGATCTCGACCTCGCCCGTCTGCAGGTTCACCTGTGACCACAGCAGCCCGAGGGATTCTCCGATCCGCACACCCGTCGCGAGCATGAATGTAGTCAGGTCTGGAAGGTCCGCCCGAACCGCCGCAGGATCGTTGCTGATCTGTGTGAACCATGCTTCACGCTCGGCCTGTGTCAACGCGCGCGGCTTTCGCTTCGGCTGTCCCTCGACGCGCTCAACGTCGCGAACCGGGTTTACCGGGATCGCCCCAAACCGAACAGCTAGCCCCAGGATTCCTGAAATGATGCTCCGGCAGCTGCGCGCTGTGGAAGGACCGACCTCGTCGCGAATGCCACAGATCACCTTGTCGAGCAATGGCGTATTCATCTCGCCGAGGCGGAGATTGCCCAGCCCAGGCAGGATGGTCCTTTCGAGATGACGTCTGTAGGTGTCGAGGCTCCCAGCGGAGCGTTTGCCGTCCTTCACCATCTGCCGGAACTTCTCAAGCCACAGATCTGCGGCGAGCGAAAACTTGTCCGATCCCGTGAGCTTGTTGCCCCGGCCACCGTTGCGGCGTTCGATCAGCTTCTGCTGCAGGTTGTTTTCTGCAGCCGTCTTGCTCGGTCCGTACGCATCAACCTGCCGAGTCCGACCATCGAAGTCTCTGAAGTACGCCGTCGACCGGTAGCCGTCAGCTTTGCCCTTCTCGTTGGTGTGTGTGACGTAGGTGCGGAACTTGCCCCAGGTACCAAGCGGCAGAGGCTTTCGCGCCATCTTTGGGTGAGTCCTTTCAGTTCGTCAGGATGCGAGCTTCTGCGCGTCGAACCAGTCGACGACGTCTTGCGGGTCGTACCGAACGTGCTTGCCGACGCGAACTCCCTGAGGTCCGTAGTTCTCGGTCCGCCAGTTGTAGAGCGTCTTCACCGGAATGCCGAGGTACCGAGCAACGTCTTCCACGCCCCAGCGCGGTTCGGTGTTGAGTGCCATGGGTGGTGTGCTGGCCCTTCTCGTTGAGGTTGCGTGATGGATGAGGGACAGGTGGGACAGGTCCGCCGTGTGTCTGTTCCAGGTGTTCGTGCAGGTCAGACGAGGGTTTGGGACTCTGGGACAGCTGGGACAGTTCCGGTGTCGGGTGGGAAGTACCGGCCGCCATCGCGGCGACGGAGTTGCCCGTCGTCGGCCATCCGGGAGCAGGTGCGGCGGATGGTGTCGCGGTCTTCTCCGAGTGCGTCAGAGATAGCTTTCGGGGTCGCGCCGGGAGACTGACGCAGGTAGGCGAGGATCCCGGCACGGGTGCGGTGCAACGTGTGGTCCACGGCGGCACCGGCCAGCAGCGTCCACGTGCCCGTAGTGGGGTCGAATCGCATCGCGCGTTCGGCTTCGTCCACGTCGCGGCCGGTGATGTGGAGTACGCCGTCTGCCTCGCCGCGGGGCCGCTTGAGGGCCATGATCGTGTCGGCCGCGCCGACGATTCCGTTGGTGCCAGATAGCTCAGCGGTGAAGTCGTCGGCGGCCATCTTGCGCAGGTGGTGTACGAGCACGACCGCGATCCCGTAGGTGTCGGCAATGCGCTTTGCGCGGCCCATGGCGGCGTAGTCGGCGTCGTACGGATTTACGCCAGGTGCGCTGGTCCCCCGCATCTTGGCGAAGACATCGATCACGACCATGCGCGCATTCGGCCGAGTGTCGAGCCATCCGCAGATTGCGTCCGCCCCGCCGGCGGGCAAGGTCGGGAACTCGGTTAGCAAGGTCAGCCCAGCAGGCGCTGGCTTGCCGTCCAGGATCTTGCCCATGCGGCTTTGCAACCGTCGCGGGGTGTCTTCCAGCGCCAGGTACAGCACCTCGCCCGGATCCACGTTGACCTCACCGAGCACCGGCGCACCGGCCGCGATGCCGAGTGCGAGGTTGAGCGACAGCCACGACTTGCCTGCCTTCGGCGCACCGGCCAGCAGGGACAGCCCTTCGGGGATGAGGCCTGGCACAGCCCAGCGCGGCGGCGCGAACTGTTCGGCCATCAGCCGGTCGGCTGTCCAGGCGTTTGCGAACGGATCGACCTTCCGCGGCCGCGCCGGTTCGGGCTGCGGTGTCTGCTCGAGCGGTGGCGGCCAGCCGGGATAGATGACCTCCGCCATCCGGTCCGGCTGATCGTCGTACGGGTCGGGTGTGGTCATCAGGCGGCTACCTGACGCGGACGCTTGGCCCCGGCGCGCAGCCCGGACGTGATGGTCTTGTCAGCTTCCCAGGCCGTGTAGGCACCGGTCGCAATCTGCGTTGCGGCCGCGTCGGTGAGAACGGCGCGTACGTCCGGCTCGGTCAGAGAGCCCCCGGCAACCAACTGCCCCAACGCGACAGCGGCGGTGTAGAGCACGTGGTTGCGCTCGCCCTCGCACGCGGTGCGGACGCGTTCGGTTTCGGCCCGGATCGCCGCATCCAGATAGCCCGAGCGGCGACCCCTCTCCAACCGAATCGGCGTGGCCTGCTGAGCCGGCACCGGCCCGGGCGTCAGCGCCTCTGTGAGCCACTGGGGCAGCGGGGCCGGGGAGACGTCATACACGGTGCGGTAGCGGCGTCCTGAGACCACCGAAACGGCACCGACGACGTATCCGCCGTGGGCGCGGGTGTCGACCAGCCAACCAAGCCGGCCCTGCGTATTCCGCAGCTGGATCCCTTGCGGTGCGGCGAAGTACAGGTGCTCCCCGCCGCGCCCCGTGAGAACGGTGTGGGTGTTCCACGGGTAGGTCGCCCCGGCCGCGTCTGCGCGGTCCGCCAGAACGTCGGCACCGCAGGTCAGGCCGGGCGTGCGCCACGACGCGGGGGCTGTCTGGCCGGGCTTGGGTTGGTCCAGGTCGACCACGACCAGACGGGACGGTCCGCACGCGATGCCGATGCCGTACGGGCTGGACGACCAGCACCGCTCGATCCGTGCCGGATCGGTGGTGGCACGGTGCTCCCAATCCCCGATTGCCGGCCGCTTGCCGTCCGGGACGAGCGGGAACACGTGCCAGCCTCGCGATGCAGCAGTGAGGGCGGCGGTCAGCAGGTCGTTCATCGGCGGTTCCTCCTCCGAGATGGGTCAAGCTGCGTGCGGGTAGCCGGCGGCGTCGATGCAGTCCACGCAGCGGCCGTCCGAGGTCGGGATGCAGTAGTCGGTGACGGCGCGGCACAGCCCGCAGGTGCGGCGGGCCTGCATCGCCTTGTCCAGGGCGTTGAGCTGTGCCGGCGACGGGACGCGGGAGGGCTTGGCGAGGTCGAGTCGGTACAGCCAGGCCCAGCGTTTGCCGTTGCGCCAGACCAGCAGCGCGTACGGCTCCTGCCGGCCCGGACACATCCGCATCGCCCGGAGCTGACGGCGGGTCGCGAGCCCTGCGGGCGCCCATCTGAACCGGAAGACCGGGGTTCCGTAGTGGTCCCAGCCGAGGGCCTGTTGGCCGTTCCACAGCTCGATCCAGCGCGACGCGGCCGGGTGCAACGTGGCGCGGTCCAAGGCCGTGCTCATGCCGTCACCCCCGCCTCGTCGTTGGCGTGGTGTACGGCGGCGATGCGGCCGGCGACCCACTCGAAGACCGGGACGGCGACGCTGTTGCCGAGCTGCGCGTACCGGTCACGATCGGACTGTGGGATGCCGTGGGAGGCGGCAGTCCAACCGTCCGGAAACCCTTGCAGGCGTTCGGACTCCAGCGGAGTCAGCCGACGCGGCCCGGTGTGGGACTGAACCACGTAGGTGACCATCGACGGGTCCTGTTTGTCGTTGCCGCCGTGGCTGACCAGCGAGTGCGCGTACGCCGGTGCCCAGGTCGTCATGCCGCCTCGCTGTCCGCCGCCGCGACCTGTTCCAGCGCCTCCCGCAGCGGTGGTGGGAGGTTGCGGCGTCGGCGGGTGGTGCGGGTGAGGATGCCCCGGCAGACGGTCGGGTTCAAGGAGTACGCGGACAGGTGCGGTCCGGTCTCCAGAATGTCCGACAAGGACGAGGCGGCGGCGTCGGTGGGGTACTCCGAAACCGCGACCGTCCAGCACCCGCCAGGCACTGTCCATCCCGAGGTCGGCCAGGTCCGCGAGGACGGTGCCGAAGTCGCGGCCGTCGTTGACGGACAGAAGGCCAGGGACGTTCTCGCCAAGGAACCAACGGGGCCGTAGCTCACCCAGCAGTCTCGCGACGTGCAGCCACAGACCCGAGCGTGGATCTGCCAGGCCGCCACGACGGCCGCGAGATGAGTTTCCTTGGCAGGGCCACCCGGCAGCGAGGACGGTTCGGTCGGGAACAACTCCAACTGCGATGAGGTCATCGGCGGTCACCTTCGTGAGGTCTTCGAACAGCACGGTTCCGGGGAACCGGTCGGCCAGCACGCCCCGTGCCTGCGCGTCGATCTCGACAGCCGCTGTGGTGGAGATACCGGCGCGCTGAAAGCCGAGATCGATGCCGCCAATGCCGGCGCACAGCGACACGAGCTGTAGACCGTCGTTGGTCTCAGTCATCGGGGCGGTCATGAGCGCTTGCCCTTGCTGGTGGCGTTCTGGCCAGCGCCGCGGACGGCGCGGATGTGGTTGATGACGTGGCGGCCGAGCCGGACCCGCAGCCCGGAGCCGTCGCAGCGTGGGCAGTGGCGGTAGGCGTTGCCGAACGGGGACTTGAACTTGCCGACGCCCTTGCACTTGCGGCACTTGCCGAACGGCCACACGAGGCAGGTGAACAGGTAGAACGCGACGGCGACGGTCACGATCAGTAGGACCGTGGCGACCTGTCCGGCGGTGTGAATGCTCGCGGAGAGGATAGCGGCGTGGTCGCTACCGTGGGTAGCGGCAGCGGGGATAGCGGTAGCGGGGTGGTGGGACACGGGGTGCCTCCAACGGGCTGTTTTTGGGCGTGAGGAGCCGTGGCCGCTACTCGCTACGCGTGAGTGAACGGCCTGGTCAGGTTCGGGTTGCGGGGTAGCGGGACGGGTAGCGCAGCCGCTACCGGTAGCGTTCCGGCCGCTACTGCAGCCGTCCCGCACCCTAGGTTGTTGCGATTACTCTCTGTAGATCATTTGGTGTTGTCGCGGCGGGCCATGGCGGCGCGCAGGTCGTCGGCGGAGACGCCCTTGCGGACTACGCCGTCGCGCTTCACGTTCACGCTCGGGACGCCCTGGGCGCGGGCCTGCGCGCTGATCGCTTCCGGGGTGGTGCCGTCGTACTGCTCGGGCATCTGATCCGCCAGGCGGCCGGCGATGGTGTCCCAGTGCGCTTTGCCGTCCGGGCCCATGACGGTCAGTACGTCGGCCAGTACGTCGCGGGTGGCGCGCTCCAGCTCCTCCCCTGCGGCCTCGCCGGTGAGGGTGCCGAGCTGTTCGCGGTGCTTCCTTGCGGCGGTGGTGATCTTGTCCGCGTCGGCCGCGTCCGCGAGGAACGACCGGACGGTTGGCGTGTTGTCGGTGACGCCGTACAGGTAGCCGACGCCGCGGTACTCGTCGCCAACCGGCAGTGCGGCGGCGTCGAAGCCTTCCGCGTAGGCGTCGCCACCGAGCACGGCCTCGGACACGATCCGGTTGCCGCACTTGAGCGCGAAGCGTGCCGAGTGGTTGTCGCGGTACCGGTTGAACAGGCGGCCCACGTCGCCCGCGCCGACACCGGAGGGCTTTTGCGAGCTGGACTCGATGATCACGCCGGCACTCGGCCCCACGGCCTGGATGCGGGAGAGCTTGGCCGCGATCTCCTTGTTCACGGCCTGGTCCTCGGTCTCGAAGTAGACCTGGAACTCCTCCATCACCAGCACCAGCACGCGCAGGTCCGGGTAGCGCGGGTCGCGGGCGAGTTCCTTGGTCAGCTTGCCGTCCGGGCACATCGTGACCGGCAGCTTGGTCAGGATGCTGTTGACGCGGTCGATGTGCGCGAGCACCTCGTCCAGGATCGCCTGTAGGCGCTCGATCGGGTTGTTGTCGTTCGGGTTGGGGTGGGTCCCGAATACCGTGCGGTGGGCGATCTTCTTGAACGCCAGCCAGTCCGGGGAGTTCTTGCCGTCGACAACGATCAGCTTCACGTACGGGTCCAGTGCGGCGTGCAGGGCCACCAGGCGGGCGAAGAACGTCTTGCCCTTACGCGGCTGCGCGCCGACCAAGAGCGAGTTCCACATCAGTGACAGCGTGACCAGCGCGTCTCGTTCGTCCTTGCCGAGCTTGACCGGGTCCCAGATGCTGCGGGGCTTGCAGTCGAGCATGTCGGTGCGGCCGACCGGTACCGCGAGCGGGTCGCGGTCGGACACGAACAGCGTGTGCCGGCGCGAGCTGGTCTTGTCCGGGGTCAGGAACACCTGGTTCAGGTGCACGTCGAGACCGGACGCGATCTTCTCGCGGACGCCGACCACGTCGGACCAGCTCTTGCCGTATGGGAGATCCACGACGACCTGGGAGCCGGTGTTCTTGGCGTCGCGGGACATGGGCGACCCGAACCGGACCTCCTGGTCGGCCTTGTCGGGCTTGCCGAGACCGGCCGCGTAGTACGCCCGCAGCACGATGTCGGAGTTCAGCTTGCGGTATCGGGGCGCGACGACAGCGGTACCGAGGACGGTCTGACCTGCGGGTCTGCCGTAGTGCGCCAGTCCGGCGGCCGCCGCCGCGCCCGCGATCGCGAGACCGGCGGCCGGGGCCGCGTTCCACGCGATCGGCAGCCCGATCAGGAGACCGAGGTTCTGCGCTGCGAGGACGAGACCGCGCCACATGCGGGTGGCCTTGAGCTGGCGGTGGATCTTCTCCCACTCCTTCAGCTCGCCCGCGTCGGCGGCCTTCTGCTCCAGCACGACCGAGTTCGGGACCCACCACCAGCGCATCTGCCGACCGATCAGCCGCGACAGCCCGCGGGTGGCGAACCAGCCGAACTTCGTTGCGTACCAAGGGGATCGGACCGCGTGGAACGCGGTCACGTGGCTGGCGCGGGCCAGGGCGCGGGTGGTGGTGGCGCGCAGGTTCTGCGGGTGCAGGTGGGTCGGGATGATGGGCAGCCGCGCACCCTCGCTCACCGGGACCGGCAGACCGGGCGTGTCCACCGGAACGATGACCTTGCCGGTGGCCGGGTCGTCGTCGGTGTCGTCCAACGCGATCTCGTAGGCGGTGTCCATCGACTCCACCTCCCCCGCCGACAGCGGGACGAGTACGCCGGCCGTCTCGTCGGTGGGCTTGGTGTCGTCGTCGCGGCGGGCACGGTCCAAGCGGTGCGCGTCCAGGTCGATCGGGTCAGGCAGCTCGTTGTTCGGGTTGGTCATGGGCTCGGTCATCGTCAGTGGCTCCCGTTCTCGCGGGTGTGGATCAGGTGGGCCAGCGCGGCGCCCATACCGAGCACGGCGACGGGCAGGCAGGCAACGGCGGTGGTGATGGGCCACGGGGCGGCGGTGACGCCGGCGGCCTCGAGCAGGTGGTAGGCGACCTGTCCCAGGGCTCCGAGTCCGAGCGCGGACAGGGCGGAGATCTTGGCGAACTTCCGTGCCTTGGCCGGGACGCGGTCGGACAGCCACACTCGCAGCGCGAACGCGGCGTAGGTCTCGACGCCGATCGGCAGCGTGATCGCGGAGTTGATCGTGAAGCCGTCCGCGATCCCCGGCAGCGGGTGCACGACACCGAACCCGGTCAGCTCCCCGAGTCCGACCCAGCCGGACCAGACCGCGACGAACGCCGGCAGCGCCAGCAGCAGCACCGGCCACGCCCGAACCGGGCGCATCTCGTCCCCGGTCTCAGCCTCGGTGTCCGGAGTCGCCACGGAAGCCGGGGAGATGCCCCCGCGCCGGACCAGCCGCGGGAACCACTGCGGCCAGCCCGCGCGCTTCACCGAAACCGGCGCTACAGGCTCCCTGACCTGCGGAAACTCATCCTCAGCAGACTCACGAGCCGTCTCCATGACCTCCGTCATGGTCTCGGTCTCGGTGCCGGTCTCGTCCGGGTCTGGCACCGAATGGAGCCGGGTTTCCGGGTGGTTCTGGGCGGACTCGCCGGTCAGGGCGGCATGCACGGCCTTGGCCTTGTCCTTGCCGATCCGCAGGTGCTTCATCAGCCGGTTCTGCGACGGGATCTCGCCCAGCTCGGCGGCGAGGCGGCGGGCGACCGGGATCAGGTCCTCTACCGGGACCGGGTACGACGTACGCAGTGGAGTGCTCATCGCGCCTGACCTCCCGTCAGGTGGCTAGCGACCCAGCCGCCGGCATGCGGCAGCGTGTCGGCGGTGTGCAAGACGTGATCGCCGTGCCAGACGATCCACGCCGTTCCCAGCGCCGTCCGGGGCGAGACAACCTGGAGCAGGTCGTAACCGGCGAGCTTCCACCAGCCGAGGTCGACCTGTACGAGGTCCGACGCTGGCAACCCGGCAACCTGCGCGGTCATGCCACGACCTCCGTGTCCGGCTCGCGGTCGGCCAGCTCCCGACCGATCTCCAGCACTCGGCGCTGCGCGCGGCGGATTCGGCGCGTCTCCAGTTCCGATGCGTACGGACCGGCGTTGATGAACGCGATCTGCGCATCCAGCAGGTCCAGTTCGGCCGAGATCAACGGCCACTCCTGCTCGATACCGGCCAGGTCCGCAGGGGACGGTTCCTCGCTACTGACGGCCGACAGGTGGATGATGCTCATTGGGTTCTGCTCCTGTTCGTAGAGGGACTGGTGCGGCCCTGACGCCTCGGCGGTGCCAGCCGCCGGGGCGTCGCTCTTGGAAGCCGAACCAAAACTTGAAGCGATACCGTGTTGCGCAACACCATATGCCTTCAGCGAGAGTTGCGCAATGGAGGAGCGATACACTGGTTCGGTGAGTGATCCCAGGGAAGCGCTCTCGGCCGCTACCACGAGGTATCGAGAGACCGAATCCGCCCACGAAGAGGCGCGGCAAGCAGTACTAGCGGCCGCGTTAGCCGCTCTGCGTGCGGGAGTGACCCCTACCGAGGTCGAGCGGCTGTCGCCGTTCACGTCGGCGTATATCCGCCGAAAGGCCCGCGCTGAGGGGGTGCCTCCCGCGCCTCCCGGCCCCAAGCGGGTCAGTTCCTGAGTGGTCGGTTCGTCCATGGCTTCAGCCTCAAGCCGAATCCGGCTGGCGACGTGCACTCGGCAGGCTGCGCACTTTTGTGCGCATTACCCGACCGGGCACACGGTTCACTAGAGGGACCAGATCAACGAGGGGAAGTGCAGATGCACATCGGTGAGCGCATCGGGGCGTACCGCAAGCGACGCGGTATGTCGCAGGACGCCCTGGCTGGCCTCGTCGGAATGTCGCGGTCTTGGCTCTCACAGGTCGAGCGCGGGATTCGCGGTGTCGATCGACTGTCCACCCTGAACGACCTAGCAACCGTCCTACGCATCGATGTTGCCGACCTGATCGGCCGCGACTGGGTCCTAGCCCCCGACGCCCCAGAGCAAGTAACCGCCGTCGATGCCGTACGAAGCCAGCTCGCGAGCTACCACCACCTCCTGGGCGAGCAGGCAGCCCCGTGGCCGCTGCCTCAGCTCCGCACCGGGGCCGTGCAGGTCCACCAGGCGTACCAGGCGGCGGAGTACCACCGCGCGACCGAGATGTTGCCCGCGCTCATCGAGGCGGCCGACGCACTCGACGGCTACCAGGGACGCGAAGACCGAGAGACGCATCTCGCCCGATGCTCGGTCTACGTCGCCGCCGCAAAGCTCCTCACGAAGGTGGGCGAGCACCAGCTCGGCTGGCTGGCCGCCGACCGCGCAACCCACGCAGCCCTCGCGGCCGACTCCAAGGCCGCCCAAGGCATGGCCGCATACCAGGTCGTGATCGCGCTCCTGCGAAGCGAGCACATCGACGATGCCGAGCGGGTCGCTATCCGGTCCGCCGAGGGCCTCATGCCGCTCATCGGTTCCGACACCCCAGACACCGTCTCGCTCGCCGGTTCACTGTGGCTCATCTCGTCGGTCATCGCTGCCCGCCGCACTGACCGTTCCACGGCCGCCGAGCGCCTCGATACGGCGGGGCAGCTTGCCGACCTCCTGGGCCACGACGGCAACCACTGGTGGACGGCATTCGGCCCCACCAACGTCCAGATTCACCGCGCCTCGGTGGCATCTGAATTCGGGGACCCGTACGACGTACTTCGGGCAGCTACCGAAATCGACTCCAGCACATTGCCGGCGGGCCTCCAGGGCCGCCGCTCCCGCCTCCACATCGACCTCGCATGGGCACAGACCCAGGCGAAGAACGACATGGAAGCGATCCTCCACCTCCAGCAAGCCGAACGCGTGGCGCCCGAGGCGATCCGCTACCACACCATCGCCCGCGAGCTCGTCCGAGAACTCCTCCGCCGCTCCCGCAAACCCACCCCAGCCCTAACCGCCATCGCGACCCGAGCAGGAGTCCTCGATTGACCAGCAAGACCCTCTTCATAGTCGTCTGCGGCGCTCCCTTGGCCTCCCGCGCCGGCGATGGCGTACGAGTAGCTCGCGAGCACGGCTGGGAGCCGTTTGTCATCCCCACCGACGCCGCTATGCCCTGGCTAGCTGACCAAGACCTCGGAGATGCGCCCATCATCACCGGCAATCGCGCCCCTAACGAGTCGAAGCGCGCACCGAGGCCCGATGCAGTAGCTGTGGTGCCTGCAACCTTCAACACGCTCAATGCCTGGGCGAACGGCAACGCGCACACCTACCCACTGACGGTTCTCTGTGCTGCGCTCGGGTCGCGGACGCGAACTGTAGCGGTGCCGTTCGCGAAGTCTGACCTAGCTGGTCATCCCGCTTGGCTCGCATCTCTCGCAGTGCTGCGTTACGCGGGAGTTGTTATCTCCGACCCCCATGATGGAGCGATAACTTCGCTCCGAGCCGTGGAATCCGGCACAGGCCATCACGTTGCGGTGGACTTCCGCTGGGAGTGGGTTCTTAACCACCTCAAATGAGGTCGGAACATAAGTGGTCCAGCATCGGCGTACCGGCAGGTAGGCCGTGCGCATGACGGCTCATCACAAAGCGTGGGTCAGACGTTACCGAAGCTGGAGTCGTAGAGATGCGCCGCCCGACCAATCATTTGTGCGTAGTTAAACTCGCTGCTAGGAGCCGGCGCGGGAGCGGAGGTAACGACGTGGACCGGGCTCCCATCGTTCAGCATTGAGACAAGCATGATGCCTAGCGCATCGAAGCCAGCCCGTCCCGACCCCGGCCCCGGCCG
This sequence comes from Kribbella sp. NPDC003557, assembly GCF_040610805.1. Lineage (NCBI taxonomy): Bacteria > Bacillati > Actinomycetota > Actinomycetes > Propionibacteriales > Kribbellaceae > Kribbella > Kribbella sp. NPDC003557. The sequence continues at coordinate 146,959 of NZ_JBEXMY010000002.1, read as the reverse complement.
TCGACGTATCTCGCGAAGTCTCTCGACTGTGCGTTCGGTGACGTGAGGCTGGTTGTGAACCGATGGCACGGCCGGAGCGTCATGTGTGATCTCGCGCCGGTGAAGATCCGGGCTCACGAAGGTCTCGGCGACGTTCACCATTACGAACCCCACAGCGAGCGCATTGGGGTTGTCACCGTGCACTGTGGCGTGACTTGAGGAAAGCTCGTCGTAGAGGCGCGGGAGTGCCTTGATGTGAGCTGTCATGCAGGCCTTTGCCTCAAGAGCGACTAGGACGGTTGCTCCAGCTGTACTGGCTTGCCCCGTGGGAAGGCCAGCGAGTGTACGTCGCTCTTCATCGACAAGCTCGATGCCGTACTTGACGCCTAAGTCAGTCAGATCGAACGCGTGTCCAACGCGTTGCCCTCCGGGCCCAGGTGTCCGAGCGATGACGAGGTCGAGGTCCTTCTTCTTTCCGGTCTCCCAGTCGTTCAGCTGTCGATTGATACCGAATGCGACCTTGCCATCACGGACATGTCGTTGAAGAAGGCTGCTTGCTTGAAGCAAGTCAAAAAGAACGGCCCAACAGGCAACTTTTGAGTGCCTGTCCGAGCGAGAGTGATATTGCCAGGTATGTCCGAACTTGTCGCCCACGCTCGGGACGCTGAGAGTCCGAGCGATGATCTCAGGACCCCTCACGCGACGACCTGCCTAGGATCGCCGCCCATTTGGAACAAGTGCTTCTCGACGTCGTCCAGGAATCCGGGGATAAACCTAAGCGTGCTTGCCCGCGCACGCCGCAGGAAGCCAGCCGTTGCCCGTGCAGACAGCTGATTCGGTTCACGGATGAACTCTTCGAGGTGCTCATAGGGCATCTGCTGCGGCCACCGAGTTAGGTTCGCCTCGTAGGCGACGCCATCCTTGCCCCATGCCGCGACCGGCCAGGCCTCACCTGGCGTGAGTGGCCGATCCGCCGACCCGCTGTAAGGCTGTGGATTCGCGAGCTGGGCTCCGACCCAATCTGACATCAATGTGCTTACTGCGTTCCCCACAAGCTTCCAACGGTGGCCCACTCGAGCACCCGGAACCTCCAACGCTGGCAGCGTCCAGTTGGCTGCGAAGCCTTGCAGCCTCTCGGCATCCGTGATCCCAGGAGTGACGATTCCCCGACCGCCTGTCAATCGAATGGCCGGCGGACTAGCAATCCCGATCGAGGACCCACCCTTGATGGTCGGCACTGCATCTACAGCCCAGCCCAGGCCGCGCACGCCCTCGGTCCAGTAGAAGCCACATGCTCGGCGATCGGGGTCGTCACTCGGAGGCTCGCCAACATCCTGATTGAAGAGAACTTCACGCGGATCTTCCGTGCGTGATGCCAGCATCAGGACCCGGAGGCGCCGCTGTGGCAGCCCGAATGAACGGGCGTCTACGACGCGGTAAGCCCACGCGTAACCCAACGATTCCAACTCGGTCACTAGGTGATGCATACCGCGTCCACGGTCTAGCTGCAGCATGAACGGGACGTTCTCCAGGAGCAGCCACCGCGGACCGCGCTTCCGCGTGATCAATCGGAACACGTGATCAACCAGACCCGAGCGCTCGCCACCGATACCGACCGTTCGTCCCGCTTGGCTCAGGTCCTGACAGGGGAAGCCCGCGGCGACCAGCTCAGTGTTCTGGGGCAAGGCCCGCAGCTTCGTGACATCGGGAGTTTGGGCAATGTCTGGGAAGTGCGCCTTCAGAACAGCCTGAGCACCGGGATCGATCTCGCAGAGGAGCTCAGTTGACCACCCATGTTTGTGCAACCCGAGCTCGACCCCACCGATGCCTGCGAACAGTCCAACGACCGTCCCTGCACCGCTCACGCGTCGCTCCCCTCGTCCGCCGCATCCCGACATCGGGAAGCCTACCGGGCGGACTCCGACAGTTTTCGCCGCCATGCCGCCCGGCCCGCCGCTCCTCAACGCTTCACTCGCGACGTACCTTGGTCAGGCGAACCTCCGACGCACGGCACCGATGCAGACGCACGCTAGATGCCGATGATGTGGCGACTTTCTTCCAGGAGCCAACTTGGAAGACTCGGAGCAGCCTCAAGTATCTCCCTGGTCACCGAAGATCCGTAGAGCGCAGCAAGCGCGCAGACCAGCAGTCCGGGCGATGACCGGCTCCTCAGCGGAAACGCGGGCCGGGTCTCGTTGATATCGCCGTCCTCGCTTCCCCCCTCAACCTCTAGCGACTCATCGGCAACAGCATTCGCGTGCGCGTAGAAGTCTTCATACCCAAGGCCAGCCGGCGCATTCATGCTCCAGCCTGCGATGCGTTGAGCGTGTGGAAAGTAGTGAGCGCGCGGCGAAGGCTTCTTCTCAGGTCCAGACTTCGGCATTGGGTCGCCCATGTCGAAGCGCCAGCCGTGGACGTCCACCTCGCCGGAGCGCACGAAGTACGTGGCAACCCGGATAGAGATCTCCAGCGTGTCGCCTGGCTTCCGCATCAGGATCAACGCCACGGGAACAAGTGCTGGCTCCGCGACAACAATCGGGGCGCCGACTACGAACCCATCGTCGACCGCGAGCCAGTTCACCTTTTCAAGACGCGCTTTACATCTATTTACGCCGTTCGTGCCGATACGCGGAAATCCGTCGAGACGTCGAGTGAGTGGACCTTGAGGAACCGTTGCACCCTCATATGCAGTCCAGGCGTCGACTATGGACGAGATGGCTGAGATGTTGCTCCCAACGGTCTGCGAGGCGCTCACAGCATGCGCCGCAGTGGGTCGTACCTCACGCCTTCCACCGCCTCGACGAACCGTCGAGCATACGGGCCTGGAACGTCGGTCTCGACCTCTTGTGCGCTATCAAGTGGAATAAATCTCGACGTGTCCTCGCAGAATGCCAAATCGGGCCACTCATCGGGCTCGGGAAGGCCCGCCGCCAGACCTCTAACCTTCGTGGCCGACCAAGCCGGTCTCGACAGGTATTGTTCGGCGGCCGGCTCAATCGACTGCAAGAGCTCGACGGCTTCCGCCGCGGCACCACCGTTCGCCACTATCTCTGCTCTGCTTTGCTTGGTCGCGAACCTGTTCCATTCCTCAGCCGCGCGCGCGGCTGAGCCGCCGAGCTGAGGGTGACGGATGACCAGATGAGCGAGATCTGCAAGTGCGTTTTGACCTGGGAGAACGGTCTGCTCAAGCCATCTCGAAGCGACTGACGCTGCGATAGCCCTACGGCATTCAGGATCCGGCTGCCCATCCTTGACTGTGAGGCCTAGCGATGTGTCGACGAGGTGATCGAAGGTGACTTCTTTCACGTCTTCGACATCAAGGACTTCGCCGAGGAGATCCAACTGACGCGCACTGAATCGCTCGCCATTCAGGTTCAGGGACTCCAACACCGGCGCAGAAAGTTCGGTAGCTGCAAGTCGGGCCCGCCACAGCAGATCCGCCTTGCAGAGGACCGGCCACGACCACGGGTGAAATTCTCCTGGTATGTCACTGACGCCAGACCACAGGGCCTTCGAACGTAGGTCCGCCTGGCTGATATTGAGGTCGGCATACGAATCTGAAAAGCGCTGCATTGTGATGTCAAAAGTGGCTTCTTTGAAACGCTGATTAATAACAACGAGGAAGCCGGCGTCAGAGTAACAGCGGGCAAGATAAGCGATCGACTCGCCTGAGCGATTTCGAAGTCGATCTAACACATGCTCAGCGGTCTTTTCTTCGAGTTTGCCTAATGTTATCGAATCTGGTGTCAGGTCATAATCGATAAGTGCGATTGCGGCGGTATCGAAGACGGCTGCGTCGGAGATGCCCGCCAGGATGCGCCTTGCCTCCGCGGCGTCAGGACCATTGCCATCCTCGTCCGGCCGCAAAGCTTCCCTTCGTCTATTCAAGCCTTCAACGGCATCGGCCAATTCTTGTCCCGATAATGTCTTGACATCGAATCGGTCCGTTCCGGGCATCGAAGTCACGGCGTCTGTCCACCGCTTTGCGCGTTCGGGATTATCATCGCAGATGAGGATGATCGGCTGAGGCGTCATTTCCGTCCTTCCCAGGAGATGGTGACTGCTGTCGCATATCCCGGCTCGGGCTGCGTAAATGCCACGTGAGCCCCTAGTTCATCGGTGATCATTCTTACAATCGTAAGCCCCAAGCCCGTTCCGCCGAGACCAAGCGCTGCAACTTCAGGCGGTAGCTTTGCGCCACGTTCGAATGGTTCCCACAAGCGGTCTGAATCGGCTAGATCGACACCACTCCCATTATCTTGAACTCGTACCCAGCCTTTAGCATCGCTCCCGCCGCCATCGACATTCACGATTGGTTCTCCATCACACTGAATCAGTGCATTGAACGCATTTAGGTAGAGATTTTGAAATACCGCAGACCATGCAGGTAGGGCTGCTCTCGGCAATCGCAGATCTGCCGGAACGTCGTCGGTCTTAATCGGGATTCCGGCAGACAAAACCCGAACCTGATCGGCAACCTTCCTCGCGAGAGTGCGCGCTTTGAATCGGTCCTTCGCGATGCGAGTCTCTTCATCCATGAGGCCAGCCAGAATGTTCCGGATCCCATGGGCGCGGTCGACCCAGTCTCGCATCTCTGATACAGCAGATCCGACCGTGGCCCTGGCCGTCAGCGGAATAGCGTCCAGCACACCCGCGAGATCGGTCGCAAGGTCCTCGATGGTCCGGATCTGCTTGCTGATTTCGTGCTCGTAGGCCAGGGCTGTCATCCCAGCGGTCGCAAGTGCGCCGAGAAGCGCCGCGTGCTCACGGCTAATCTCCTCAAGTGCCTCGGCCTCCTCAACAGCAAGCGCGACGGCCCGATCCAAGTCCTGAAAAGTCGATGCCGGAAGTGCTGGTTTCGCGTCGCGAATTGCACTTCTAATTTCCGCGAAGGAACTGGACGGGGGCCGCCCGGAACCCATCCGTCTACTCCGGGCCTTGGTTAGCCGGGTGCGCGCTTGCTCCATCGCATAGAAGTCCAGGGCAGCGCGAATCATGACCCGCAGACGTTCATAAGCCGCGTTGTCGACCAGTCGGTCACGGGTCACCTGAATAGCTAGAGCGTCGGGGTCAAGACCCGACTGCGACGAATGGACTTGTGCTTCCCGAGTGGTAGAGACATTCGCATGCCCAAAAAGCCGGCGATTCGTGGGCAGATCTTGGAGACCGCGGTCCACTTGCAGGCTCGCGGGCACAAGCTGCGATGTCGAGAGTCGCGCGGCATGACTGCGTTCCAGGTCGAGCCAATCGTGGTCGGCACCGTAGTACGGGAGCCGGAATGTTTCGTCGTATATACCTACGCCACCGAATCGTTCGAGATACTCTCGAGCTGTCCCGACTTTGACTCCTTCTGGCTGACGGTTCACAAGGTCAAATACTTTGATATCGAACGAGACTTCGCTGATTTGGCATTCAGGCACACGCCACGTCGTCTTGCGAGGCTCTTGCCCTCTTAGCTCTACGGTGACGTCGAGCCACATGGTCGGATGAGGTGGAAACTGACGGTGTGGCGCGCCCTCGGTCTGATCCGCACCTTCGTCATCAACCTGTACTTCTCCTAATTCAGTTGTTTCCTCATCGTCGAGACTTTCTTCTGTCCGCCTCGTCGGCAGTGTCGGAGGTAGGTCGGCTCGCGGATCGGTCGGATCCACTGTTGGTGAACCTTCAGATCGGAGTTCGCCAGTAATTCGAGCACTCCAAATGTCGAGCACCGCGTTCATTTGGCGGTTGAAGCGCTCATAGACCTTCTGAAATCGAGTAGTAAAGACGATATTGAATGCATTCGGGTCGTCCTCGGCGACCTCAAATGGAGGCTGCAGGCTCCAAATCTCCTGAGCAAGTCGCCTGAATGCCACTGCGTCCCAACGATGCACCAGGTCTGTGAGCTCAACACGCGTTCCATGTGGGGAACCCGCTGCGAAGGTTGCCCGTGGTGCCGCGATTTCAACCGGCACTTCTACGGACGTGAGATCGCCGGACTCTACCGCCTCATCCCAGTTTATCGAGGCATCGATCTGTTCGTGTAACCCGACGCTCTTGTGCAACGGATTGGACAGGCTATTCCCCTCTGGATCAATCAACCCCACGCTCGAAAGGTGGGTTTTGCGAGCGAGCAGTTGCACTGCCAGGCGCCCCACCCCCTTCGATCCGGTCATTGATCGATGGAGCGCTGGCGACGTCCTCGTACGTTCCTTGTGCGTCGTCCCAACGCGCATCCACTTGCTGTCGAAATCGTCCGGGGACATACCATGGCCGTCATCGGTCACAACGATGCGACTTGGGTCAAACGCAATCTCGACCGTTCGCGCGTCCGCGTCGTAGGCGTTCTTGATCAACTCGGCCAGGGCTATGTGCGGGCGGCCAACCAGCCGCTCGCCGAGCTCACGTAAGAGCCGAGCGTCGACTGTGAACTTGCGGCGACCCGTGACCATGCCAGCCCCTTGTTGGTTCAGCCTCCTGATACCCCTCAACCTATAGGCAGACCGACTTCTTGTGACGCGAGACCCGCCTGCCGGTGGCAGGGATGCAGCAGCTTCACGCCGGGCGAGGGGTCTTCTCCCGCTGAACTGCCATGACGAGGCGACGACACCTGGTGTTGGGTGGCGGAAGCGGCGAGATGGAGGTCCGAGACTCTCTAGCCCTGGTCGACCAAAGGTGCGCCATCAGTCGGCCGGTACTGTCCGGTTTGTGGAGGATCGAGATCATGCCTATGCAACATGGTTGGCTGGCCTTCGGGTTCTGACGAGCTCTCCGGGTGCCGCGACGGCCTGGCGGGAAAGGCGTTGGCGCTTCGCCCACCGTGTGGGAGAGTCGCTTGCTGCCGAGTTGCCCGGGAAGCTGCGCCTCGGTCCAGCCGTCTACGGTATTTGGCTGGACTGGGGATTGCTCTATGTCGGCCAGACAGGTGACGCGTCTCGACGCTTGAGGGATTTGCCTGTAGGGGAGAGCCATCATCTTGCGAACACGTTTCCGCCCGAATTATGGGAGCGCATCGTCGTTATCGCGTGGTCTCACTTGGCAGAGGCCGCAGATCTGATCAAACGGATCGATGCAAGTCACATCGGTTTAGCCCTGGAGTATCACCTCCAGGTGGCTACAAAGCCACTGGCGAACGCATCTAGGCGGACATCGGACGGTGGCTGGCGGTCCGTCGATTGGGCTCGGAGCAAGTCGTTAGGTGCGCGCACCATTCGCGAAGTTGACGAGCTTGCGGCTCGGGTTCATGAACTCTGGATCGAGGCGGCGGGCTCTACTGATGCGCCGGCGTCGCCAGCCGTCCGTGTAGTACGACCGAGTTCCTTCCTCTTCCCGGATCGGTGATGGCCCTGCGCCGGCGATACGGGATCAGGTTGCGGTCTTCCGTTGAGACCGGTCGAATGGCATGCGATGTCGACCGCAGCAGTCAGCGACAAAGATCGACGAGGCACATTTCGAACGCCAGCCAGATGGCCTGAACCTGCGGGTTGTCCCAGGTGTCCCACTGTCCCAGGAATCCCTCCACCTGCGCATACGTCCTGGGACAACCGAACTTCTTGCTGTCCCAGCTGTTCGAACTCGCGGCTCAGAGCGATTGCAGCCACGCGACCACGAGGAAGTTGATCAAAGCGCGCGCCTGGCGCACGTCCATCGTGTGCTTTGGTATGCCGGCCGCCGTTCGGGCGTGGCGGGCGGCATCACCGCTAACTGTCGGAAGGTTGGCGGAAGCTGTGAACGCCTTCAGATCCCTGGCGGGCACCCAGTTCTTCGCGACTAGGTCAGATTCGCTGCCGACGTTAGAGCGCACGATCTCATACACCTTGTACAGATCGAACCAATCGAGAGCGGCGACGTCCTTGCCCATGAGAGCAAGCACTTCGGCGACGTCCGGCTGCGCATCCGCGGCCTTCATGTAGCCCGGGAGAGGTGAGGGCGGCGGCAGTTGGGTCTCACCGTCGACGTTCAGCACGACTTCACTTACCTTCGTCCGCACCATGATGGACTCGGGCCGGACCACGACGTGATGTGAACCATCGTGGTCTGTGAACCTGTCGGCCAACCTCACGGGGTGGAAGTTGTCGTTTAGAGCGCGAGCGATCCCATTCATGCGGCGCAAGACGGACTCGGACATCTCAGCCAGTCGCACGGCGTCGGGCAGCACGGCGTCGAAGGCCGCCGACGCGACGTAGTACCCCACCTCGTCCTTGCCAACCGAGGGATCGCCCAGTCGGAACAGGTTCGCGAGAGTCTCCAGGTCGAAGGCATCGCCATTGAGCCGAGCTTTGACTACCACCGCAGCAGCATAGACGGCGTTCGCCCTCCGTTTTCAGCCTTAGCCAGCGGCGCTGAAACATTGGGGGAGTTGGCCTCTGCAGCGACCGGAAGAGTCAGTGCCGCGACCCATGAGTTACCCCATGGTTTTTGACGGGGATCGACCGGAACTGTCAGGAAAGGACGGCGTGCCCGATCAGGCGTATCCGCAGGTCACGCAGCAAGTTGAGGACGTGAAGGGCACCGTCAGGAACCAAGCTGGGGGAATCCGCGGGTTGTGGGTTCGAGTCCCACGGGGCCTACTGATCGTGTGTATAGCCTCGGTTGATGGATGGCGGGGGTGCGCCGGGTGAGGTCGTCAGTGGTCTGGGTTTTCGGGTGGTTCGGTTTTTGGTTCTTTGGTGGGCTTGTTCGGGGTGGGCGGGGGTGTTGTCCAGGGTTTTCGGCCGCCTGAGAAGGCGTCTCGTAGGCGGTCGCGGCGGGCCTGGTAGTGGGGGCCGAAGCGGGTTTGGGCTTTGGTTAGCTTGGGGGTGGAGTACCAGCGGCGGGCCCAGAAGGATGATGGCTTGGCCAGGCGGGTTGCTCCGATCAGGGCTAGGAGGGGGATGGGGAGGCCTAGTAGGCCGGTGACGAGTTTGCCTTTCAGTAGGCAGATCATTGTGAAGACCAGGTTGATAGCGAGGGTTATCGAGACGGCGGTGAGTCCCTCGGTGTGGACTTCCTGTGCGTCTACCCCGATCGGCGAGGTGCCGAGGAGGAGTGCCAGGCCGGCGACGGCGGCGATCATGACCGCGTCGATCGACTTGCGGCCGTCCTTGGTCCAGTAGACGTCCTTCAGGTACAGAGACAGCGCGAACTCGTCCAGCATCAGTGCCGCTCCGGCGCCGAACAGTGCGGCGAGCACCTCCTGCCACGGCGAAGCCGGGTTGAAGCGGAACTCCAGCAGGCCGGTGAGCAGGACGAGCAGCATCCCCCAGATCTGGTGGTGAATGTGTACTCCGCCGAGCTGCAGGTCATGTAGTACGGGCTTGCCGTGGTCGACCTGGCCCGTGGCGCGAGCGCGGATACGCCGGGTGATCCACCGTGCCACGCCGTACGTCAGCAAGAATCCGATCAGGACCCACAGTGCCGCCGACCGCCCCGTTCCGGCGATATGGGTCTGGTACCAGCCCCCCATGTGCGGACTCTAACCCTCGTCGCGCGGAGGTCACACCCTCAACGAAGCCTGACCTTGTCAGGGTCTGCTGGATCGGCAAAACTCTGGACAAAGGCAGACAGCGGACCTCGGTCGGCGCGGATGTCTCCGCGCTGCCGGTCTTGAGCTGGCTGAGGGGGGACGCGATGCCGGAGGGCTTGTCGCCGAACGAAGTCGGAAAGGAGATCTCCGAGCACCGCGCGCGGGCGAAGGAAGGTCACCTCTCTGAGCGGGACCGACTGCTGACCATCATTGAGGCGATCCTGCTTGCCGTCGTGGCGGTGCTCGCGGCCTGGTCCGGCTTCGCGGCGGCGAGATGGGGCACCGAATCCTCTCTCCAACTTGCTCAGGCGTCGGCAGCAAGGACGCAGGCGAACCGAGCAGCCTACGAGGCCGCGGACCTGAGGAACTTCGACTCGTTGAGCTTCAACGCCTGGTACGTCGCCTACATCGGGCGCAACGAGGAGGCGATGCGGGTGGCCCAGTACCGGTTCCGCCCGGTGTTTCTGACCGCGTTCAACGCCTGGCTGAAGACGGACCCGTTCACCAACCCGAACGCACCCAAGGGTCCGACCTACATGCCGCAGTACCACCAGCCTGAGCTGAACGAGGCGCACCGGCTCGACGCCAGCGCGGACAGCCACTACGCCGCCGGGCAGGCGGCCGGCAACAACTCCGACAACTACGTGCGGACCACGGTCTACCTGGCGACGGTCCTGTTCCTGACGGGCATCAGTGGCCACTTCCGGGTCCGTGCGGCGCGCATCGGTCTGGTCGGCGTCGGCGGGGTCATCCTTGTGTTCGCGTGCGTGCTACTGCTCCTCGCCCCGAAGCCACCTGTGTAACGGGAGGAACCCAGTACGCTCACGACTCGAACGATTGACCTTCGGCCGGCTGCAGGCCTTGTCTTGCACATCAACCCGCGGCTCGCGGAGTCTGAAGTCATGGTCAGGGGGAAGCAGGATGTCCTGGCTCCCGGAGAACGGGAGCGGAAGGCTCAAGGCAAGGCTGCTCGCGCCAGAGTGCCGCGCCGTGCGCATGCACGGTGGGAGCCCTCACCGGACCGGCCGGACCCGCTCGACGTGCTGCATGCACAGGCCGCCAGCCGGGAACCGGATCTGGTCCCGGTGCGCTACGGCCGAATGCTGGCCTCGCCCTTCGCGTTCTTCCGCGGCGCCCCGGCGATCATGGCCAACGACCTGGCCGGTACGCCGACCAGCGGCATCACCGTCCAGGCCTGCGGCGACGCGCACCTGGTCAACTTCGGCCTGTTCGGTACACCGGAACGCGACCTCGTCTTCGACGTCAACGACTTCGACGAAACCCTGCCAGGGCCGTGGGAATGGGACGTGAAACGCCTCGCCGCCAGCGTTGCCGTCGCCGCCCGGCAGAACGGCTTCACGCTCGACCAGCAACGCGAGGCGGCGCGCGAGACGGTCCGTGAGTACCGCGAAGCCATGCTGGCCTTCGCCGACCTGGCGACCCTCGAGTTGTGGTATCTGCACCTGTCGGCCGCCCAGGTGACCGGCATCATCAAACGTTTGGAGAAGGAGTTCGGGACCACCGCGCCCAACCTGACGCCCGCCCGGCTGCACAAGGTCTTCGCCAAGGCCAAGGCGCACGACAACCTGCGGGCGTTCGCCAAGCTCTGTGAGCACAGCAGGGCCGGGGTACGACTGGCCAGCCACCCGCCACTCCTTGTCCCGGTCCGCGAACTGTTGACCGGCCCCGACGCGGAGCGAGTCGCCAACGGCATCCAGGAATCCGTCGACAGTTACCGGCTCAGCCTCGACGACCACCGCCGCGACCTGTTCGACCAGTTCGACATGGTCGACATCGCGCGCAAGGTCGTCGGTGTCGGCAGCGTCGGCACTCGCTGCTACGTCGTACTGCTCCGCGGTAAAGGCCCGCACGACCTCCTGTTCATCCAGGTCAAACAAGCCGAGGCCAGCGTCCTCGAGCCGCACCTCGGCGCCAGCGAGTTCCCACACCACGGTGAGCGCGTCGTCGTCGGGCAACGGCTCCTGCAATCCTTGCCCGACATCTTCCTGGGCTGGACCACCGGACCCCGGGGCTTCGACTACTACGTGCGCCAACTGTGGGACATGAAGGGCGCCATCGACCCCTCCAAACTCACTCCCGGTGGTCTCGGCATCTACGGCGGCATGTGCGGCTGGACGCTTGCCCGCGCCCACGGCCGAGGAGGTGACGAGATCGCCATCGCCGGCTACCTCGGATCCGCCGAGACCTTCGACGAGGCCATCGCCGATTTCGCTCTCACGTATGCCGACACCAACGACGAGGACCACCAACGCCTCGCCGCGGCAGTCGACGCCGGAATCATCCCCGTCACCCGCGGAACCTGACGCTGCGCCGTGCCCCCGGCGTGCGGCGGGTGTTACTCGCCGATCTTCTTGGAGCGGAGGGTGATTTTGGTGTCCGGGGGCGCGCTGGTGCCTGCGGTGGGAGATTGGGTGACTACTACCCAGTTGCGGTCGTTGAGGAGGGCTCGGCCTTGGCCGGTGGCGTCTTCTTCGGCGAGGTAGTAGAAGCCTGCGGCTTGCATGGTGTCCTGGGCTAGCTGGTGGTTGAGGCCGACCACGTTGGGCACTACGCCGGTCTGGACGGACGGGGAGGCGGTCTGGGTCGTCACGGACGTGACGGTGGTCGTCGGGGTGGGCGAGCCGGGGGTGCCGCACGACGCCGGTAGGAGCGTGGCGCAGCAGGCCAGGGCGGCTGTCCACCACCTCTGCGCCATCGTCGCCACTCCTGTCTGAGTCGATCGTCCTATGCCTGTCGGATGAGCTTTACACACCTCTGGTACCCAGGAAATCGCATTGCGTGATGACGCGGCTGACCCTTCGATTCCGGTTTCATGGGGGTGGCGCGGGGTGGGGGCGGGTAACTACCTTCTGTAGCGAAACGAGGGCGGTGGGTACGGAACCGCCTCGTGGGTCGTTGCGTCGGAGTGGTTCGGTGTGAGTCCAGCGCAGGTGGAGGTGGTGCGGCGGTGTTGTTCCGGGTGCTGGGGCCGGTGGAGATCGATGGCACCGATGCGGTCAGCTATATCCGTGCCGACAAGCCCCGGGCGCTGCTGGCGCTGCTGTTGGTGAAGGCCAACACCTGGGTCGCTGTGGGCGAGATGATCGACACGGTCTGGGCCGGCAAGACGCCTCCGGTGTCGGCAGAGCGCAACATCGGGACGTACATCTGGCAGCTCCGGAGAACGCTGCCCCCGCTCGGTGCGGACGGCCAGCGGATCGAGAGTCGGTCCAAGGCGTACCGGATCCGGGTGGAGGCCGGCGAGCTGGACTCCGACCGGTTGCAGGCTTTGCTGACCGCAGGGGACGAGTCTTTGGATGCGGGCGACGCAGCCGCGGCCGTGAAGCACCTGGAGTCTGCACAAGCGCTCTGGCGAGGTACGCCGTACGAGGGGCTGGTCACTGACGGGCACCAGCCCGAGGTGGCGCGGCTGGCCGAGCTGCACTGGTCTGTCCGGGAGCGGCTGGCCGACGCGTTGATCGGTACGTCACGGTTCGCCGACGCGATCGCCCTGTGCAGGAGTTTGACGACCGAGGACCCGCTGCGGGAGACGAACTGGGTACGGCTGCTCGTCGCGTACCGGAACGCTGGGCGCCGGGCTGACGCGCTGGCGGCGTACCAGAAGGCACGGTCCGCACTGGTGGACGAGCTGGGCACCGAGCCGGGCCCCGAGCTGCGTGGACTACAGCAGCAACTGTTGACCGACGTACCCGAGGAGCCGAAGGCCGAGCCGCCCGGACCTGATGCGTACGTGCGGACGGTGCTGGAAGCCGCGGGTGCACTGAACGGCCAGCATGCCGCCGCAGCACGACACTGGTTCACCACGCGGCACGCCGAGTTCACCATGGCGATCAGTCAACTGCTGGCCGCTGATGACGTGTCGAACGCGTGGCTGCTGACCAGTGCGGTGCACCAGTTCATCGAGACCGGTGGAGACGTGCCGGGCTGGGCCCCGCTGGTCGCTGACGTCGCAGCCGCGACCCGCGCCGGCAAGGACTGGTACGGCGAACTCATCACCCGCAACATCCTCGGCATCGCGCTGACGCGGACCGGTCGGGTTTACGACGCGCGAGCCGAGTTCACGGCCGCTCTGGGGATCGCCTCTGTGCACGACGACCGGGACGCCGAGGGCACTGTGCTGGTGAATCTGGCTCTGGCCGAGGCGAGCACCGGGGCCAGGCAGCAGGCCGCGGAGTACCTGCGGCGCGCGCTGCGGCTGCTGCCGGAGTCGCCGACCGCCGTGGAGGCCCGCGCGGCCTTGGCGGACCTGGGCGAGCCCGAGAACCCGGCACGCTCCCCGGTGGCCTCGTGACGACCGCTTCCGGACGACTCATGGCCGGATGTATCGCCGCTGTACCGCAGCTGGACAGATGAAAGGCACCGTAGCCGCATGACTCGTATTGCCCGTGCCATCCGTCGGCCGGTTGCCTGGTGGACGGTCGCGGCGTTGATCCTCGGGACGTTCGTCGGTCTGTCCGCGCTCGGCCGCGGAACTCCGGCGGTCGCCTTCCAGCAGGCCGGTCACTGGGTCTACAACGCGACTGTCGGCGCGGTCTTCCGGGTCGACGGCGGCGGCAAGAGCGTCGACGCCGAGGTCCGCGGCGTCCAGGCAGGGGCGGGCAGTCAGGTCGTCCAGGGCAGCACCAACGGGTACGTCGTCCGCGCGGATGGCGTGATCGTGTTCGGCAAGTCCGACCTGACCGTGAAGAGCACGGTCCGGATCGGGATTCCTGAGGAACCGATCGGTATCGAGGCGCAGAGCGGGCCGTACCTGGTGTACCGGCAGCACGGGCAGATCGTCCGGCTCGGCGACCAGCAGCAGACGATCACCGTGGGCAGCGTGGTGTCCAGCGCGATCGCCACTGCCGACGGCGCGCTCTGGCTGCGGAACGCCGAGCACTTCTGCCGGCTGGCCCCGGCGTCGACAACGCTGGCCTGTGAGCTGCCGGCACAGACCGGTGACGCAGGTGCGCTGCTGAGCGTGGCCGGTAAGCCTGCCTTCGCCAACCTGTCCAAGCGGACCCTGACGCCGCTGACCGGTGACACGGCAGGCCGCGCGGCGCCGATGGACGTCCCTGGCGCACTTCCGGTCAACTCCGTCGTGGCGCAGTCCGACGTCAACGGCCGCATCCCGATCCTGGCCGGGCAGCGGCTGCTGCTTGTCGACGCTGCCGGCACCAAGGCGGCCGAGAGCATCAGCCTGCCGCCGGGCAAGTACGACGCGGTCGCCGCGACCGGTGCCGCTGTCGCGGTACTCGACGCCGACAAGCGTGTCGTACGGACGTTCGCGCCGGACGGCAAGCCGCTGCACACGCACGAGCTCAGCAAGAAGAAGGGCGATCACAAGCACGGCCCGCGGGTGACTGCCGGGCAGGACGGCCGCATCTACATCGACGACGAGACCGGCGAGGTCGTGACCGTGGTCGACGGCGACGGGACCGTGAGCGAGGTCGACGTCGACGGCGGCAACAAGCCGGTGTCGCCGTCCGCCAGCGAGAAGCCGACCCCGAGCCCGAGCACTCCGACACCCAGCAGCACGCCGACCTCGACCCCGACTTCGACACCGACCTCCACACCGCCGACGCGGCGGCCGATCCTGCCGCCGATCCATGTCACTGTCGGGCCGGACAAGCCCCGCCGGACCGAGACGGTCGAGCCCAAGGAGACCAAGCCGACCCGGACCACGGAGCCGACCACACCGCCGCCGGTGAAGCCGACGGTGAAACCGACCGTCAAGCCGACCAACAAGCCGACCGCCCCGCCGCCGGCCGCGCCGGGAGCGCCCGGGTCGGTCACCGCCAAGTCGGGCCAGGGCAAGGCGACTGTCAGCTGGAAGGCGGCTCGTGCGAACGGCGCCGCGATCACCGGCTACAAGGTGAGCTTCCGGGTCGCACCCGGCACCTTTGTCGTCGGTCTGCCGGCGTCGGGCTCGGTTACCGTCGGAGGCAGCTCCCGCAGCCACAGCTTCAGCCAGTTGCTGAACGGCGGTGGCTACATCTTCACGGTGGCTGCGACCAACCGTGTCGGGACCGGACCGGCTGTGGACACGAAGGTGGTGTCGATCGGCGGGACCGCCTCGCCGCCGGACGCCCCGACGAAGGTCACTGCGGCCACCAAGGCTGACGGCTCCGTCACGGTGTCCTGGACGTCGCCCAGCACCTCCGACTACACGTTGTCCGGCTACACGGTGCTTGGCTCGGACGGGTCGACGACGCAGGTGCCGACGTACATGACGTCGACGACACTGAAGCCGGCGCTCGGCAAGGGCGTGAGCTATCGGGTGACCGCCAAGAACAGTGCAGGCACCTCACCGCGTTCTGCTGCCACGCGCACGGTCTACCCGTACGCTCCGGCCGCAGCCCCGAAGGTGACTGCCACTCCGGGCAGGGGCTCGGTGTCGCTCACCTGGACTGCGCCGAACCTCAACGGCGGTCAGCTGGTGCACTACGTCGTCTCCGCAACCGGCCAGGCGGACCGGACCGTGACAACGACCAGCACTCGCTACACCGGCCTTACTGCTCTGCAGCTGACGTTCACGGTCAAGGCGATCACGCGAGAGCGCAACAACAGCAGCAGTCCGACGGCCACGGGTGCAGCCGGTTCCACCACGGCTGCTCCGGCCGCCGGAGCCCCGGCGCTGCCTCCGGCCAGTACGCCGGCCGCACGGGTACGACGGACGTCGCGGCGACGGAAGGATGCGCAGTGGTGATGCGGGACTCGGAGCGTGGGATGGAACCGCAGCAGGCGTACGAGTTGATCGCCACGAACATCCAGCGGGTGATCCGCGGTAAGCCGCAGGTCGTCCGGCTGGCGGTCGCGACCCTGTTCGCCGGCGGGCACCTGCTCATCGAGGACCTGCCGGGACTGGGCAAGACCAGCCTGGCCCGCAGCCTGGCGCGCAGCATCGGCGGCCGCTGGAGCCGGATCCAGTTCACACCCGACCTGCTGCCCGGCGACATCACCGGCGTGGTGGTGTACGACCAGGGGCAGGGCCGGTTCGTGTTCCATCCCGGCGGCGTGTTCGCGAACGTCGTTCTCGCCGACGAGGTCAACCGCGGTACGCCGAAGACCCAGTCCGCGCTGCTCGAAGTGATGGCCGAGCGGCAGGTCACGGTCGACGCGGAAACCCATCGCGTGCCGGACCCGTTCATGGTGCTGGCCACGCAGAACCCGATCGAGATGGAGGGCACGTACCGGCTGCCCGAGGCCCAGCTGGACCGGTTCCTGCTCCGGATCGAGATGGGCTACCCGGACCTGGACGCCGAGGTGGAGATCGTCGCGCTGGACGGCGCCGGACCGACCCCGGACGACCTGGAGCCGGTGATCGACCCGGAGACGCTGAGCGCTGTCATCGCCTCGGTCCGGTCGGTGTACGTCGACGAGGCGGTGATGGCGTACGCCGTCCGTCTCGCCGCGGCGACCCGCCTGCACAGCGCGGTGCGGTACGGCGCGAGCCCGCGCGGCAGCATCGCCCTGATCCGCGCGGCCCGGGCGATCGCGGCGACGGACGGACGGACGTTCGTGACACCGGACGACGTGAAGGGCATCGCGCATCCGGTACTCGCGCATCGCCTGGTGCTGACCGCGGAGGCCGCATTGGCCCGCCGTACGGCCGAGAGCGTTGTGGACGACGTACTCGAAGACACCCCGGCGCCCGGCAACCCGGTACGGCGTGACCTCAAGCGGGCTCTTGGCGTCGTTCCATGAGAACCAGGCTCACGCTACGAGCCTGGGGAGTGATGGCCGGCTCCGTCGCCTTGCTGGTGGCGGGTCAGCTGCTCGGCTACCCGATGCTGCGAGTCCTCGCCGGTGCAGGGCTCGCGGCGGTACTTGTCAGCGTGCTGACCGTCGTACGCCGACCCAAGGTCACTGTGGAGCGTGTGCTGTACCCGGACCGCGTCGAGTGCGGGCAGCCCGCATTGGCGCGGCTGATGGTGCGCAACGAGTCCACACGCCGCCAGCCGGCCTTCGTCGCGGCGGACACCGCTGGTGCGCACCAGTCCGAGGTGGCGGTCACAGCCCTGGCGCCCAACGGCGTCGCGACGTACCACTACGAGCTGCCGACCGCCCGGCGGGGACCGCTGCCCGTAGGGCCGTTGCTGCTGCGCCGGTCCGACCCTTTCGGGCTGGTCTCTTGCCAGGTGTCGATCGGTGACACGGCTACGCTCCTCGTTCACCCGAAGCGGTATGCCGCTCGTACGGCTGCTGGTATCCGGCAACGCCATCACTTCGAGGGGCCGGTGTCGGCCGGCCCGCTGCGTGGCTCGATCGACCTGCGCCGGTTGCGCGAGTATGTGCCGGGCGACGAGGTCCGCCACGTGCACTGGAAGGCGTCCGCACGTGCGGGCCGGTTGATGGTGCGTGAGTACGTCGACCCGGATCAGCCACGGCTGCAGGTCTTGCTGGACACACGGTCGACCGCGTTGACGGCGGACCAGTTCGACACCGCTGTGTCGGTCGCGGCGTCGATCCTGGTGGTTGCCGCACAGTCCGGCCAGCGGCTTCGGCTGACCACGCAGTGCGGCACGGACCACGACGTACAGTCCGTCAGCGATCTGCTCGACGAGCTTGCGACGGTGGTGCAGTCGACCACTACGACCAACTTGCTCGAGGCCCTGCCTGTTGCGCGTGACGGTGGCGCACTGGTCGTCCTGACCGGCGACACTGCGGGTCTGGCCGAGGTGCCGAATCTCAGCGCGAGCTACCGCCCTGTCGTCTGCATCGACCTGACACACGACGAGCCGTCGGTGCACACCGGCGCGGGCGTTCATGTCATCCGCGCCGAGGCAGCACAGACCGCGGTCGACGCTTGGAACTCGGTCCCGGTATGAGCCGACGTCTACCGGTCCTCGGTGTGCTCGCTGCCGGTGTGGTGGCCGGCCTGTTGTTCGCGCCTCTGTTCGGGACGTCGGCTGTGCTGTGGCCGATGCTGGCGGTCGCCGTTGTCGCGTTCCTGGTCGAGGAAGCGATTCTGCGGCGACCGCGGCTGGCTCGCGGACGCGTACCGCTGACGCTTGCCGGCGGCGTCGTCGCACTGCTGGCCGTCATACCTGGTGCTGCGGGCCGGCCGCTGTCGTTGTGGGAGGCCGTGACGTCCGGTTGGCGCCGCACGCTCGAGTCGACGTGGCCGGCGAGCCCGTCGCCGGACTTGGTCGCCTTCGTCCCAGCGCTCGTTCTGCTTGCCTGCCTGGTCGGTGTGCGCGTTCTGCAACGCTCTCGGCTGCTGGCGCTGCTCCCGGCGGTGGTAGTTGCCGGTCTGTCGCAGGCATATGTGACAGTGACCGGACTGGACGCAGTACTGGTCGGACTGGCGCTCGCTGGTTGCTTTGCCTTGGTTCTGCTGCAGTGGCCGAGTGAGCGTGCTGCCTGGGTCCGTCTGGTCGCTGCGCTCGCTGCGATGGCAGTTGGTGCCACCACTCTCGGGCTAGCGCTGCCGACGTCAGCTGCGGTTCACCTGGCCAAGCCGAGTCCGCCTGACTCGCCGACTGTGCTCAGCAATCCACTGACCGAGGTTGCCGCGCGGCTGCGCTCCCCGGACACCGTGGTGTTCACTGCGCGCGCTGACGGCCCGGTGGACCGCTGGCCGGTGATTGCCCTGGACAACTTCGACGGTGTGACCTGGACGGCCGCCCCGAAGTTCCAGCGGCTCGGGCGGGAGCTGTCGCTTGACCCCCGCGTGACAGTGCCGGTACGACGGCAGTCCGCGGATGTCGCGCTCGCGGACTGGTCGCTGCCGTGGCTGCCGAGCCAAGCGCGGACGGTGTCGGTCGTAGACGACGTGCCCCTGCTGGTCGATCCCGCGTCCGGTGCGCTGCTGGCCGAGCAGCAGCGGCCGTCGCAGTACCGGGTCAGCTGGGCCGAGCCGACAGTCGACGCGGAGCGGCTCGCGTCGTCCGGCATCGACCCGGACGCGGGCAGCGGCGCCGACCTCGGTGAGGTGCCGGCCGGGATCGACGAGCTGGCGCGCAGCATCGCCGGCGACGTACGCCCGTCGTTCCAGCTGGCGTTGGTGCTCGAGAAGTACCTGCGGACGAACTACAAGCTGGCCACGGGCGACAACCTCCCCACCGGGCACGGGTATCCGCAGCTCAACCACTTCCTGCTGCGCAGCAAGCGCGGCACATCGGAGCAGTTCGCCGCGGCGTACGTCGTGATGGCGCGGCTGCTCGGGCTGCCGGCGCGGCTCGTGGTGGGCTTCAAGCAGCCGGACACGCCGAGCCCGGACGGCACGTCCGTGATCCGGAACCGCGACGTCCTCGCCTGGCCCGAGGTCGCGGTGACCGGCGTCGGGTGGGTGGCGCTCGACCCGACCGGAACGGCTGTGTCCAAAGCGGGCGGCGGACTGGCCGGTGCTGCGGAGACGGTGCGGAAGCAGTTGCCGTCCACCAAGGAGATCGAGCGCGAACACCAGTCCGAGCCGACGCTGCCGGTGCCCGAGCCGAAGACGACGTACCACTGGCCGGGCTGGGGTGTGCTGATCGTGGTCGCCGCCGCGGTCGGAGCGTTGCTGGTGTTGTGGATCGTCGGTGTGCCCCTGGCGAAGGCGGTACGGCGGAGCCGGCGCAGGCGGCTTGGCACGCTCGGAGCGTGGGCCGAGGCCCGTGATCTGCTGCGGGACCACGGCCTGCGGGTGACCCCGGCCGCGACGGCGCGCGATCTGGCGCGTGACTCGGACGGGCCTGTGTCGCAGGCGATGACGCTGCTGGCAGGGTGCCTGGACCGGGCGCTGTGGTCGGGGCAGGACTCCGACCCGGACCGGGAGTTCGCGTGGTCCGCCGTACGCAAGGCTCAGCGCGGACTGGCCGAGGGACGGTTGTCGGAGCGGGTCCGTACGACGTTCAGCGTACGCAGCCTGATCGGGTGATCAGCGCTCGCACTGGGCGTCGCGGATCGGGCGCGGGTCGGTCTCGATCTGGTTGACGCCGTCGGTGGCCTGCACCGCGAAGCAGTACTGGATCCCGGGCACGACCGCCACGCGGTCCTTGGTCCGCTTGTAGACCAGCTTGGTGTCGGCGCGCTTGCCGGCCTGGGCGACGACGACCACGTAGTTGACGTCGGGCGGTCCGCTCCAGCTGAGGTCGACGTACGTGCTGTGGTCGGCGGGCGGATTCAGCGTGACCGCGAACGCGGGTGTGGAGACGGTCGTCGGGGTCGGAGCGCTGAGCGGAGGTGTGTCGGTCTGGCCCCTGCGGTTGACCACGGCGAAGGTCGTGATGACCGCGGCTGCCGCGACAACACTCGCTGCGACAAGGAGCCAGTTGCGTCGCTTGCTCGCGACCGACGCGGGCGCTGAGTGTCCTTGTGGAGTTGGGGCGGTCGGTGCGCCGGGGGTCGTCGGAGCAGGAGCGCCCGGTGCGCTTGCGGTTGTCGGCGCAGGAGCGGCCGGCGATGCAACCGGCTGTACCGGCGCTGCTGGGGGCGCTGGAGGAGGTGGCGTGGGGGTGGTGGCCGGCTGTTGGGCCGTGGGCCACGAGCGAAGAAGGGCTCGGGACATCACGGCCGGCCGTGGTAGAGGTGCCGCCTTGGGACCCGAAGGAACAGGCGCTTTCGGGGCCGCAGGAGCCGGTGTGGCAGTCACCGGACGCACGGAAGGCATCGGCGGCGTCGCCAACGCCGCAAGGGCCGCAGCGACGACCTCCGCAGACACCAGGCGCTTCGCCGGGTCCTTCTCCAGCAGCCGCGCGATTACCTCCGCGAACGCGTCCGGCAGGACGTCGAGACGCTCCGGCGGCTCGTTCAGCACACGCAGGATGTGCTCCCCGGCCGTCTCACCCATCCGTGCGGCCAGAGGCGGCTTCCCGCTGATTGTTGCGTGCAGCACGGCACCCAATGCGTACAGGTCGGACGACGCAGTCAGCGTCCCGTCCCGCAGCGTCTCCGGGGCGACGTACAGCTGGCTCGGTGAGTTCAGGGCGGCGTGGCCGGTGTGCTGGCCGAGTCCAAGGGTGAGTGCAGACAGCTGCGGACGCCCATCCGGCAGCAGAACCACCGCACCTGGCGTGAGGCCGCCGTGAACCAGCCCTGCGCCGTGCAGCGCGGCCAGGCCTTCTGCGAGTTGGCGACCGAGCACGGCGAGCTCAGCGGGAGAGAGCAGTTGACTGCGTAGTTGCTCCGCGAGCGTCCCGGTGTCGGCGATGCTGATCAGGTACGGGAAGCCGTCGACGACACCCGACTCGACGACCGGCGCCACGTGAGGATGGTCCACGCCCTGCAAAGCCTTGGCCTGCTTGCCGAACGCTGCGGCAGTACTTGTATCGACGCGGACCGGATACACCAACGCACCGGCCGCTGTTCCTTGCCGCAGGCATCGGTACACCCTCGGGATCCCGGAGCGGACCAGGACCACGTCCGTGCACCCCGGGAGCGCCGGGACGGAGTCAGGTCCTGCCATGTCTGTCACGTCTCCCATCTTCCCGTGCGACCAGGTCGTCCGAGGCCTTGCGGCGGCTGCGGCCAGACACTGGCCACATGCTGCAAGGCGCGCCGCGGACCGCGGTGCGGCTGGGAGCGTGAACGGTATGAGCACGCGGATGTTCCCGATCGGCCAGTGCCTCGGGACGTACTACGCCGACGCCGGGGGCATCCATGTCCAGCAAGTACGCCTCGGTTGGGAGATCGTCGAGCTGGACGACGAGGAGTTCGCGGTCTGGGCGCTCGCTCACGGTCTCGCTGACGAGGGCGGCCCTTGGAACCGGGCCCGCATGGTTGCGCTCCTGGCCGGCAGGAGGATCCAGGACTCCGACGTGCTGATCGAGAGCTTGCTGAGCAGGCGCCTGCTCGCCGAGGTCGACGTGGACGTCCCGTCGGACTTTGCGGCGTCCCACCGGTTGCTCCCGCTGCACATCGGCCGCGGGAGCTCTGCTGAGGCCACCACGATGTTCACGGCAGGGACAGCCAATCAACCGTTCGTCGGGATGACCCGGACCCTCTACGACGTGTGGTTGTGGTGTCACCTGTCTCCCAGTCTTCTGGCCGCGTGCACAGAGCGCGATGCGGATGTGAGCGCCGTACTGACCGCGCTGCACCCGCTGCTGGCGTTGAGCGCCGCCTGTCTCGACATCGCCGTACCTGAGGGCCGAGCGTGAGTGCCTTGCTCTTTCCGATCGGCCATGCCGCCGGGCCGCACGTCGCAGGCGACCCGGTGCGGCACGTCGTCCGCGTCGGCCGCACGACGGAGCTCCTGAGCGAAGCAGAGCTCCGTGTCTGGGACCTGGCGCACCGCTCGGCCGACGTGACGGACCTGTTGGCTGCGTGCGAAGCCGCCCACATTGACGACGCGGATCAGCACGTAGAAGTCCTGCTGCGTCGCGGCGTACTGGCTCGGGCCGACGACACGATCGCGTTCGCGCAGCAGCACCGGTTACGGCCGCTGTTCGTCGGGCTGGGCAACCGTCCCGACGACCCCGGCCGCTTCGCGATCGGCGTGCCGGGGTTGGAGCCGCTGGCGACGGTAGACCCCACGACGTACGAGTTGTGGCAGTGGGGCTGGGTTGCGCCGTCGCTCTGGGCGCACTGCGAAGTACTCGCGACCATCGGCGAGCAGGTCGCGGGCGAGCCCGGCGTACCGGCCGATCAGCTCGGCACCGTCCTCGACGGGCTGTCCACACTGCTCTCGGAGTCCGTCGTCGTGCTGGACACGGTGTCATGACACGGCCGCGGTCACGTCCTCGACCTGCAACATGCGCAGGTCGCTGATGCTCGGCATGCCGCCCAGCCGGCGCAGACGCTGGGACTGCGCCTTCCGGACCCGGTCGAACAGCCGGCGGGCGTCGCGGGCGTTGCCGAAGTTCGCAGCCTGCGAGGCGACCGCGAAGTGTCGTTGCAGGATCGGCGTCGCGTCGTCGTCCAGGTCGTACTCGTTCGCGGCGACCATCCGCTGCACGATGAGCGTCAGGTCGTCGGCCGAGTAGTTCTCGAAGTCGATGGTCTTCGAGAACCGGGAAGCCAGTCCGGGGTTCGCGTCCAGGAAGCGGAGCATCTCGGCGCTGTACCCGGCGACGATGACCGCGGCCTCGTCGCGATGGTCCTCCATCAGCTTGACCAGGGTGTCGATCGCCTCCTGCCCGAAGCTGTCGTTCTCGGCGCCGGCCCGGGAGAGCGCGTACGCCTCGTCGATGAACAGCACGCCGCCGTTCGCCTCCTGGAACACGACCGTGGTCTTCTCCGCGGTGTGGCCGAGGTACTGCCCGACCAGATCGCGCCTGGCCACTTCGCTGAACTGCCCCTTCGGCAGGACGCCGAGTGCCGCGAGCAGCTTGCCGTAGATGCGCGCCACCGTGGTCTTGCCGGTACCGGGTGCACCAGCGAACACCAGGTGGTGGCTCAGACTCCCCACTGGTAGGCCCGCCTTCCGCCGCCACTCGTTGACCTGGATCTCGTCGATCAGACTGCGCACCTCGTCCTTCACGCCGGCCAGACCGACCATGGCGTCCAGCTCCGCGAGCAGCGACTCCACGTCGGCGACGGCAGGCTCGTCCGTGGTCGCCCGCGCCTCGGCCTGCACGGCAGCGGTCACGGAGACCAGGTCAGGCTCCGCGATGTCGAGAGCCGGCTCCGCGGTGTTCTCCCAACGGCAGGACAGCACCTCGCCCCGGCAGCGGCGTCCGAACACCACAGCCGATCCGGCGGTGTCACGGACGAGCGTGTGCCGCAGTGCCGCGGTGGACTCGTAAGCGATCAGTACGCCGGCCTCTGCGGTACCGGTGACCTCACAGCTCTCGATGGTCGGCCGGCCGTGCTGGTACGCGTAGATGCCGCGCCGTCCGCAGTCGCTGACCTGGCAGTCGCGGAGTACGACGGCGGCGCCGAGGCGGACGATGACGCCGTCCGCGGAGGCACCGGCGATCTTGGTGTGCTCGATCTGCGCGGTGCAGTCCTCGAGGACCAGGCCGTGTTCGCCGCCGTCGATCTGGCAGTGCGACAGCGACACCTCGGCCGGGCCGGTGACAAGCGCGACGGGGCCGAAGGCGGTTGCGAGTCTGCAGCGTTCGGCGCGCAGGGTCCCGCCGTTCAGCTCTACGGCGGGTGCGTCGCTGCCGCGGATGGTCAGCTCGCGCAGTACGAGGCGTCCGGCCGCGGAGCGCAGTACAGGGCTCTGTGCGGTTGTGGCGTCGATGACCACCTCACCTGCGTCGGCGGTCAGGGTCAGCGAGCGGTCGGCCAGGTCGATGGTCTCTCGGTAGACGCCGGGAGCGATCGAGACGACGGCGCCGTCCGGAGCGTCCAGTACTGCGGCACCGATCGTCGGGTAGGCGCCCGGGCGGTCCGGCGCGACCAGGAGCGTGCGGCTCATCGCGTGCCCACCCAGCCGCGGTCGGCCGCCTTCACTCCGGCCTGGAACCTGCTCTGGGCGCCGAGGCGCGCCATCATCTCCGAGACCATCCGGCGGACGGTGCGGACCGACACACCAAGCTGCGCGGCAGCTGACGCGTCGGTGCCGCCGTCGCCGAGCAGCGAGAGGACCTCGCGTTCGCGGACCGTCAGCCCGGATGCGTCGCCCAGACCGGTCGGCTGGCGCAGCGGGGTGGCGGTGTGCCAAACCCGTTCGAACAGCTCGGTCACAGCACCTACGGCAGCGGCCAGCCGGAGGATGCTGACGGCTCCACGACCGGTCCGGTCGGCCGGCAGCGCGACGGTCGCCGCGTCGACGATCAGGGCGCAGAGCGGGACGGTCGGCGCCGTACGGACCTGGGCCCCGTTGCGGCTGAGCTGCTGCAGCCGTCGCGACAGCATGGGGTCCGTGCGGGCGGCGTCCGGAACAAGGATGCGGTAGCGGACAGGCGGAGCCAGGACGGCCGTGCCCAGCTCGCGGAGACCGGCGATCGGGTCGGACAGCGCTGCTGTGGCCGGCGTACTGACCAGCACCTCGCCGGCGGCCGCCTTCAGCAGACCCTCGATGGTGCGCTGTGCGGCGGCCGGACTGCCGGCCCAGTCCAGCGCGCTGTTGCCGTCACCGAGCGGCGCCGGGTGGCGGCGGGCGAACTCGCCGGCGATCTCGGCCGCGGCGACCCTGCTGCGTTCCAGGTCGCGGGTGACGCGCGCCAGGTCGGCCTCCCGTTCGGCGAGCAGGGCGGTGAGGCTGAGCCGGGGGTTGAGCGGCCGCACCACATCGCCCGCACTGTCCCGGGCGAGCAGGCCGAGACCGCTCAGGTGCTGGATCACCTCGCGGATCGCGGTCTCGTCCAGCCCGAGTCGCTCGCCGAGCTCGGCCGGGGTCCAGGAGGGCCGCTCGAGGACCACGAGGTACATGCGCTCGGCGGTCGCGTCGACGCCCAGATGGGCGAGCCGCAGCCCGGTGGTGCGGACCTGCGGTGCGGACTTCACGGCTCGCGGGTAACGAGCCGCACGGGGGTACGAAGCGCCTTCGGAGGGCTCTGACTGGTACACGGGACACCTCGCTCGATTCGGTGAGTCGCTGGGACTCGGTCTGAACACCAGAACCATCGCGAGGGCCCGTCCAGCGGGGATCTTGCGGATGTCCACGCCTGGTACAGCCGATACAGCGGCTGTCCAGCGGGGCTCCAGCCAGGCTTGATCACGGGAGTGCGGCCAGGAAGGCGGCCCGTTGCCGGCCGGTCTGGTGGACGGCGGCCGGGCTCTGTGGGGCGTCGGCGCGGGCTACGACCAGGGCGTGGTCGCGGTCGGTCGAGGTGGTGACGGTGGTGGCTCCTGCCTGCTGTAGAGCGAGGTGCGCAGGTACGGCGTACAGGCGGTAGCGGCCGGTGCCGAGGTCGAGGGCGTCCCACTCCTCGGAGACCTGTTTCGGGGTCAGGGAGGTGAGGAGGCCGGTGAGGTCGTCCGGGTCCAGCGGCTCAGCGCGGAGGCCCTGGCGGCGGAGGCGCTTGGTCAGCCGCCGGACTGTGTTGGACAGGAGGAGGTTCAGCTCGGCGTCGTCGCGACGGTCGACGGACCGGACCGCGGTGAGGGCGATCCAGGCGCGACCGGGGCGGCGGATCAGCTTGATGCGCAGGCCCGTCCGGTCCTCCATCAGGTCGACGGGTGCCGCGTCCGGTGGTAGGTCGGTTTCGAGCAGGACTGTCACGCCGTCGGGGCGGACGATCGTACCGGCGTCGAAGTCGCCGAGCTCGAGCCGCCCGCGATACCCCTCGACCGCCACGAACCGCGGCCCGCGCAGAAGGTAGCCGAGAGCCAGCCAGACCCACTCGAAACACCACAACCCACGCCACCCGATCGCCGTCACACCACCAACGCCAACCAGCACCACCCCGGCGACTACCTCCGCCCCCAGCCCCCGCCCCACCAACCCAGCCACCACCCCAAGCACCACCTGCCAACAAACCACCTGCGCCACCCGAACCCGCAACCGCACCGCCCCCACCACAGGCGGCACCACCTGCTGCTGAGCCGGCCCGGTAGGACCAGCCGACACCGGCCCCCCGGCTTGTCCAGCCCCCGGCGACGCAAACCCAGACCGGTACGACCGCCCGCCCGCCCCCACCGCCCCGGCTGCGCCGGCCGAGGCGACTGCGCCGGACGCGAGGGCTGTGCCTGCCGAGGTGCCCGTACCGGGCGAGGTGGCACTCCCGGACGAGACGGCTGCGCCGGGCAGGGCGACCGGGCCGGGCGCGGAGGGTGTGCCGGACAGGACGGCCGTGCCAGCCAAGGTGCCCGTACCGGGCGAGGTGACTGTGGCGGACGAGGCGGCTGCCGCGGGCAGGGCGACCGGGCCGGGGGCTGTGCCGGGGGCTGTGCCGGGCCAGGTGACCGGGCTGGACGCGAGAGCCATGCCGGCCGCGGCGGCCGTGTCGGGCGAGGTGACGGTGCCGGGGAACGCGGCTGCGCCGGGCAGGGTGACGGGTCCGGGCGCTGGGGTTGTGCCGGACGGGATGGCTGTACCGGGTGAGCCGGCAGCGCCGGACCAGGTCACCGTGCCCGGCGGGGTGACGGGGCCCTGTGGCGCGAACTTGCCGGACTGAGCTGCTGCGCGGGGTCCGGCGGTTGCGCCGGACGAGGCGACCGTGCCGGATGGGGTCACCTCGCCCGGCGATGTGGGTGTGCCGGCTGGGCTGGGCGTGCCGGCTGGGATGGGTGAGCCGGCTAGGGCCGGCGGGGCGGCTGGGTGGGGTGGGGGGACTGGGGTGGTAGCAGAGGGCGGGGCGGGGTGCGGCGTGGTTGGGACGGCGGGTGAGCTGGGGGTTGGGGTGGTGGGGGGTGGGGTCATGAGAGTGGGGTGAAGAGCTCGTCGTCGAGGAGGGGACCGGAGGGGCGGTGGTGGGTGGGGGGAAGGGTGAATTGGGTGGGGGAGGGGTGGGCGGTGCGGCCTTGGAGGTTGGGTTGGACTCCGGTTTGGCTGGCGGAGTCGTCCTGCCGGGGGCGTTTGCGGGTGTTGTTGCGGAGGTCGTTGGAGGTGCCGCCGGAGGGGGTGGACATGGGGGGTGCGATCGCCGGGGTCGGTTTGGGGGTTGTTGCTGCGGCGCGGGCGGTGGTGCCGGCTAGTGCGGGCTCGTTGCCGGGTGTGATTCGGGCACCAGCGGTAGCGGTGAGCGGCGTACTGCGTAGGGAGCTTGTTGTCGCGCCTAGCGTGCCGGCCAGGACTGCGGCCGGGATCCCGCCGGGCGACCCGGCCGGGTTGAGCGGGACGCCGATCGACGGGTCGGCGATCGGCGTCGGGAGCGTCGTCGTCCCGCCCGCCAGCGTCGGCAGGTCCGGGTGGATCAGCGTGCCGGGCAGGTTCTCGTAGCCGGGCAGCTTGTCCAGCGCATCCTGTGCGTCACCCAGGCTTCCGGACTGCGCGAGACCTGTGATGGTCTGGACGAGACTGGTGCCCTTCGTCATCACGTCGAACAGCTTGTCCGTGGCGTCCAGCACCTCCGTGACGGACGCGGCGGTCACCGGTGACGACGGCATCGCTCCACCCTCACCAGGACCCTGCCAGCCCTGCGTGGGCTGCGGTACGGCGGTGGGTGCCTGCATGACAACCCCGACCGCCTCCATCATCCCGGCGCCGACCTGCTGCAGACCGACTGCGACCTGCGCCGCGAACGGGCCGATGATCGGTACGCCGCTGAGCGCGACCGCCGTGTCGTACCCGCTCTGCAGCGCCGGCATCACCGCCTGCGCCGCGTTCAGCGCCGTACCGCCGAGCCGCAGCGCGGCCGACATCGCACCGGTGTACGCAGCCCACTCGCCGAGCGAGGCGAGGCTGCCGACGACCTGCCCGTTGAATGCCACCTGCGACAGCGAGCCGATGCTCTGCGGCCAGGTGCCGATGACGCTGTTGGCGGCACCGAGGTCGCCGTGTGTCGCGAGCAGCTGCTGACAGGCGGAGCCCCACATGTCGGCGCCCGCGTGCCACGGCTCGGCGCGCTGCCCGTACAGCATCGACGCCATCGCGTTCAGTTCCATCCCGAAGTACGCACCCATGATCGCCCCGTCAATCCGTTGCCGTCGGCAACTCATCGGCGAGCGCCTTGTGCGCGGTCGCGCTCGCGAGGTCGGTCGACTCGAAGAGGCCGGCGATCGACAGCGCCGAGTCGATCAGCGAGGCAATCCCGCTGGTCGCCTGCAACGTGACCTGGCCGGTGTTCTCGACGCAGAAACGCACATGTGCCTCGACCGTCGCGCTCTCCGGCATCGGGCCGGCCAGCGGCGGTGTCGCCTGGACCGTTCCGGAGACCGGGGTGACGGTCGACAGGGGCGCGAGCGTCGCGAACTGGCGCAGCTCGTCGGGCACCACGGTCAGCGTGCCGATGTCCATACTTCCTCCTCGGGTTCGTCTTCTGCACCACATCAGGGATCCCGGCGGCCCGACCGCATCAGGTCACCGGACGTCAGCTACGGGCCGATCGGGTACTGCGCCGCCTCTGGATCCAGCGCGTGACCGGCAGGCAGCCTGCTGACCAGCTCGGCGGGCAGCCGTACGACAGGCGGCCCGTCGTAGCCGAGAACACCTAGTACGTCGCGGCTCGCCAACTGGTAGCGCCGCCCGAGATCGCTCACGAACGACAGCGCCCCGGACCCGGCCGCCTGACCGGGCGACGCCATCGACTCCACGACGGCCCCGTGCCCGGGCGGTACGACGACCACGTCAGCCAGCGGCAGCCCACCCGCCCCACGCCCAGTGGTCACCCCGGCGTCTCCTGCGGCGGGCAACGATCCGGCCAGCGTGAAGCGCGGGCGGAACTCACCACTTCCGAAGACCGCACACACCGAATCCCCGGACGACTCAGGGCGCGCGAACGTCGGCCGTGTCGCCGGCAGCGCCGAGTCCGTCGTCGGCGTACCCATCCCACCCGAGACCTGAGCCAGTACGGCCGGGTCGAGCGCGACAGCCTCCGGCACCGACCCCGGGTACGCCTTGCGAGTCCCCGGCGCAGTGCGCTGCACGTCGTACTGCAGTGAGCTGATCGCCACCAGCCGGTCCCGCTGCAACAAGTAGTACTGTCCCTGCCCCGTGGAGGTCTGTACGACGTACAGCGTGCCGATCCGCCCTGGACGGAGCAGCGACGACGGAGTACCCGCTCCCGGGACAGAGATCGGTCCCAGCGGCGGACCGGACGGAACCAGGTCCAGCCACACGGACGGGACCCGTAGCCACGCCTCGTTGTTCAGTGCGAGCGCCGCAGCGACTGTTGCCTGCTGCTGGATCAGGTGCCGGTAGCCGCGCCAGATCAGGTACCTCCGGCCATCAGGCCCGACAACCAGCAATGACTCTGCCGCTGCGCCAGACTGCTCGGTCCCCACGAGCAGGACCGACCGCACGATCGGACTGCCCGACGAGTCGACCTCCGGCCGGGCACACAACGACCAGCCACTCTCGAGCAGCCGACTCTTGGCCGGCAAGGAGTCCGGCGCGTCCGGGATACCCACTCGCTGTCCGCGCGGTACGCCGAGCAGGGACTTCGCGGAGACCATGAGTGGCGCGCTGTACTTGTTGGCGAGCAGCAACGCCGACACGTAGTTGGCTGCGGGGTAGAGCACGCCGTCGCGGTACACGTACCGAGTCCCGGTCTCCTTCTCGACGATGACCCGGTCACCGCTCTTCCACGAGGTCTTACCGCCAGGCGCCAGTTGGCCGTAGACGCCCACCGCCGCCAGTACGAGGACCGCGAGCCCGATACCGACCAGCATCGCGACGATGCCGCGGCGGAACGGCGGGAACTCCGGATCGGTCTCCCGCAACAGCAAGGCATGTGTCATGCGCTGCTGGACGAACTGGTGCGACTGCAGCTGATCCCGCTTGGACGCCATCGGTCACCCACCCAGCCCGCGCACGTACGCGTACAGGCCGAGCACCCACAGCACCACCGGCACGATCAACAGCACCAGGACCAGCTCTGCGAGTTCGGCGTACCGGCCCAGGTAAGCCCCTGGTTTGTGCCGCGCGTACCAGAGCCCGAGAAACGCTGCGACGGCTGCGAAGAGCAGCAACGAGTACGGCGTCAGCACCAGCAGCCAGCCGAGGCCGAAGAGGCCGGCGCCGATGAGACTGAGCCGATGCGCCACCACCGGCAGCAGCCGCGCCCGCAACAAGCAGGTCCCCACGACAAGCATCACCAGGATGCGGGCCGGCGTGGACGTCGAGTGGGCCAGTACTGACAGGCATCCGGCCAGTCCGACGCCCAGCCCGGCGAGGATGCCCGTGTAGATCGCGGCTGACCGCAGTACGGCGGCATACACCAGCCGTCGTGGCGGCTGGGGAGCATCCGCGAGCAGATCCGCCGTGCTGGTGGGCAGTACGGGCTTGGGTAGCCGGCCGAGCCGCATCGCGAGCGGAGAAGCGACCGGTATCAACGCGACCGCGAAAGCTCCGACGACTGCGGCGGATCGTGTGCCGTCCAGCCCGCCGCCCAACCATCCTGCTGCCACCGCGAGCGCGCCGGCGGTCACCGAAGCGACGAAGACAGCCGTGTGCCGCGCGATCCCGACATACCCGATCACGCCGAACAGCAGCAGTACGGCGCCGCCCGCGGTCAGCTGCGGAGCGCCAAGGACCGTTGCGCCAGGCAACAATGCTCCACCGGTGAACGCGAACACCAGCGACATCGCGCCGGTCAACGCAGCGGCGGCCGCATCACCAACAGCTCGCGACAGGACGACGCCGACCGCCATCAACACTCCTGCGACGACGAGAGCGAAGGACGCGACGTCGTCCCAGGACTGCCCGCCACGCAACTGGATGGCGAGCGCGGTCAGCGAGGCGGTCGCTCCGGCGATCAGTCCGCACCAGCGGGTCGCACCTGCGCTCCATGCCCGGCCGCCGGCCCGTGCGTCGGTGGCGATCGCGTCCACCAGGTCGTCGTACTCCAGCTCCGGCCAGTGCTGGTGTGCCGGTGCGAGGTGCAGGACCTCGCCGTCACGGACCTCCTGCCCGGCGAGATCCCGGTGCGTCTCCAGCGCCTCGCCGTCGGGCCGGCGCAGGATCCAGCCGCCCTGCAGGGCGCCGAGATCGGCGAGGTCGTCACCGGCGTGCCGCAGGATGCCGGGCAGCACCTCGGCCACCGTCGACCGCTCGGGAAGCGCCAGGTCGATGCGGCGTTCGGGTGCGTCGATGGTGACCCTGACCAGTCCGCGAATGCTCACGTCCGTCACCGTGACACGCGGCAACCGGCACGGGACGCGGGCTTGCAGCTTGCGGCCAGTCAGCTAGTGGCCGCACCCCGCTCCACGGCGCCGGCGCCACCTAACGTCCTGGAGCATGTCGACAGTCATCGTCAGCAGGCCGCCACGGCGCGACGGGCCGGCGCTGCCCACCGGCGACGTCACGCTGGACCCGCCGCCGGCGTTGCCGGTGCCTGCCGGTCGGCAGCTGTCGCAGTACGTGATGATGGTGCCGATGCTCGCGGGCGGTGCCGCGATGGCGTTGATGTACTCCACGCTCGGCGGTGGCGGCAAGATGAGCTACATCGTCGGCGGCCTGTTCGGGTTGTCGGCTCTGGGCATGGCGGCGGTCGCCTTCGCGGGGCAGGGTGCGCCGCGGCGCGAGATGGCCAGGGCACGCCGTGGCTACCTGCGGCACCTGTCCCAGCAGCGCATCCGGGCCAGGCGGGCCGTCTCCCAGCAACGGACGGCGCTGTCGTACTTGCATCCCGATCCCACCCAGCTGTGGACTCTCGTGGAGAGTTACCGGCTCTGGGAGCGCCGCCGCAACGACGCCGACTTCGCGATCGTCCGTGTCGGCACCGGTGCGCAACCGCTGGCCACTCCGGTCGCTCCGCCCGACACAGCCCCACTGGAAGAGCTGGAGCCCCTGTCGGCTGGGGCTTTGCGCCGCTTCATCACGACGTACTCGTCGGTGCCGGGGCTGCCGGTCGCGATGGCGTTGCGCGGTTTCGCACGCGTGTACGTCGACGGCGAGCCGGACCGCGTGCGCGGCCTGGCCAGGGCGCTGCTGGCGCAGCTGGCGACCTTTCACTCACCGGACGACCTGCTGATCACGGCTGTGGTCGGTCCGGAGACCAGAGCAGACTGGGAGTGGCTGAAGTGGTTGCCGCACGCGCACCATCCCGAGAAGGCTGACGCGCTAGGGCCGATCCGGCTGATCAGCAAGAGCGTGCCGGACCTGGAGTCGGTGCTGGACGACCTGCTGGCCCAGCGGCCGCGCTTCGACCCGGGAGCGACAGGCCGTGTCGACGGGCCGCATGTCGTCGTACTGATCGACGGCGGCGACGTTGCCGGCTCTGACCACCTGATGACAGGCAGCGGCGTGGAAGGAGTCAGCGTCATCGACCTGACCACGCAGCCGCCCCGGCTGCTCGACCGCTCCAGCGTGCTGCTGGATGTAGCGGACGACGGCGCGTTGACCAGCGTCACCGCTGACGGCGAGTCAGAGGTCGGTACGGCGGACGGCTTCACGGCCCAGGATGCGGAAGCCCTGGCCCGGCTCCTGGCGCCGCTACGGTTGTCGGCGGGAACGGACGGCGACGAGAGCTTCGCGTCCGCGTTCGGCCTGACTGACCTGCTCGGCCTGGGCGACCCGTACAGTTTCGACCCCGCCCGGCACTGGGGCCCCAGACCGAACCGGGACCGGCTGCGCGTGCGCTTCGGTGTCACCGCGGACGGCACACCCGTCGAGCTGGACCTCAAGGAGTCGGCCCAGGACGGCATGGGACCGCACGGACTGCTGATCGGTGCGACCGGGTCCGGCAAGAGCGAGCTGCTCCGGACACTGGTGCTCGCGCTCGCCGCGACGCACCCCTCCGACAGCCTGAACTTCGCCCTGGTGGACTTCAAGGGCGGTGCGACGTTCACCAAGCTGGACCGGCTGCCGCACACCAGCGCGGTGATCACCAACCTCAGTGAGGAGCTCGCGCTCGTCGACAGGATGTCCGACGCGATCGGCGGCGAGCTCATCCGCCGTCAGGAGTTGCTGCGACGGGCCGGCAACTACGAGTCGGTCCGCGAGTACGAGCTCGCCAGGGCCGCCGGTGCCGACCTGCCGGAAGTACCGACGCTTCTGGTGATCTGCGACGAGTTCTCCGAGCTCCTGTCCGCGAAGCCCGACTTCATCGACATGTTCAACCAGATCGGTCGTCTCGGCCGCGCCCTCGGCGTACATCTGCTGCTGGCCAGCCAGAAACTCGAGGAGGGCCGACTGCGCGGTCTGGACGCGCACCTGTCGTACCGGATCGGTCTGCGGACCTTCTCCGCGATGGACAGCCGGGTGGTGCTCGGCATCCCGGACGCGTACGAGCTGCCGCGGGCACCCGGCCACGGGTTCTTGCAGATCGGCACCGAGACACTCGTCCGGTTCCGCTCCGCCTACGTGTCGGGCGTGCACCGCGCAGCCGTCAGCTCTGCCGCCGGTAACGACGTGGCGGACGACGTGTCCGAGTACACCAGTGCGTACGTGTCGATGCCGGCCGCAGCGGTCGCCCCGGACGAGGAGCCCGAAGACGACGGTGTCGGAGACAAGCTGCTCGACATCCTCGTCGATCGCCTGCAGAACAAGGGCAAACCGGCCCACCAGATCTGGCTGCCGCCGCTGGACGACCCGCCGTCGCTCACCAGCCTGCTGCCCGCCCTGACCGTCGACCCGGACCGCGGCCTCACGGTCGCCGCCGCACGGGCCCGCGGAGCCCTGCGGGTCCCGATCGGCCTGATCGACAAGCCGTTGGAGCAGCGCCGCGACCCGTTCGTGGTCGACCTCTCAGCCGGCGCCGGGCACGCGGTGGTGGTCGGCGGCCCCCGGAGCGGCAAGAGTACGGCGATCCGCACGCTGGTCTCGGCGCTCGCGCTCACCCACACGCCCCGCGAGGTGCAGTTCTACTGCCTCGACTTCGGCGGCGGCTCACTCGCCGCGCTGCGCGACTTCCCGCACATCGGCGGCGTGGCAGCCCGTCTGGACGCGGGCGCCGTCCGCCGGACGGTCGCGGAGATCCAGCAGGTGCTGGCGGCCCGGGAGCGCTACTTCGCGGATCACGGTGTGGAAAGCATGGCGTCGTACCGGGAGCGGCGCGCGGCCGGTGAGTTCGCGGACGACCCGTGGGGCGACGTCTTCCTGGTGGTGGACGGCTGGCCCGTCCTGCGCTCGGACTTCGAGGAGCTGGAGGCCACGATCGCGGAGATCGCCGGCCGCGGTCTCGCGTACGGCGTGCACGTAATCGCGAGCTGCTCGCGCTGGTTCGACCTGCGCGGCACGATCCGCGACCTGTTCGGCACCCGCGTCGAACTCCGCCTCGGCGATCCGTCCGACTCGATCGTCGACCGCCGGGCCGCGATGAGCGTACCGACCGACAGCCCCGGCCGCGGCCTCGCCGACAAGGCCCAGCACTTCGTCGTCGCCACCCCCAACCCCGACCTAGGCCCCCAACTAACTGCGGCCTGGCCCGTCTCCGGCGCCCCCCGCGTCCGGCTCCTCCCACTGCAACTGCCGGCGGACCAGCTGACCGCAGTACTGCGAAGGCAGCCGCAGACGGCCAAAGGACTGCCGATCGGTCTGGCAGAACGCGACCTCGGCCCGATACACCTCGACCTGGACGCCGACCCGCACTTCCTCGTGTTCGGCGACACCGAGACAGGGAAGACCGGGTTCCTGCGCTGGATCGCGCGCTCGCTCGTCGACCGCTACGAACCGACCGAGGCACGCATCATCCTGGTCGGCTACCGGCGCTCACTGGCCGTCGACGCCGAGCACGTCATGGGCACCTTCACGGATCCGCGCGGCGTCGAGGCGATGGTCGCGGACCTGGTCCCGGTCCTCGATCGCAGGTTGTCCGGCGAGTGGACCGGACCGCGGATCCACGTTGTGGTGGACGACTACGACCTGGTCGCCGGTAACACCTCGAACCCGCTGTCCGGTCTCGTCGACTACCTCGCCCAGGGCCGCGACATCGGCCTGCACCTGATCGTCGCCCGCCGATCCGGCGGTGCCGGCCGCGCCATCTTCGAACCGCTGATCGCGCGACTCCGCGACCTCGGTACGCCGGGCCTGGTGATGAGCGGCGACAAGTCCGAGGGCCCGCTGCTCGGCACGACGAAACCGCAGTCGCTGCCGCCCGGCCGCGGCCTGCTCGTCGACCGCCGCGGCAACCCCGACCTGATCCAACTCGTGAACTGCCCGGCAACGGAGGAGAGCGCATGAGCCTGCTGTTCGACACGGACGAAGTCCACAACTTCCGGGACAAGCTCCCGCCGGCGGACTTCACCGAGGTGGCCGGGCTGATCAAGGACGGCTCGAACCTGGCCGGCCGGATGGAGGAGAGCCAGAACATCCAGCGGATCCATCTCGCGCTGCTGCACGACCTCGAGTCGTTCGGCACCGACGTACCGCTGGGCATCGAGGCGCTGCGCCAGTTCGCGGACCACGTCATCGCCACCTACACAGGTGTGGACGGCGACAACGCCGCCCGTGAGAGGGCCGTCAACGAGACCTTCCGCCACGTCGAGTCCTACCTCGCGCAGGAGGTCTCGCCGTTGTTCCCGCAGCTCCCCGAACCCGCGCCGAAGTAGCGGAGGCGACCGCCATGGAGTACGGCAAGATGAACGCCCAGGAGCTGTCCGACCTGATCGCCACCGAGCGTCCCGACGCGTGGGCCGCGGCGGCGAAGGCGTGGGGCAAGACGGCGGTCCTGGCCAACAACGTCGAGGCCGGCATCTCGTCGGCGAGCGGCGAGATCACGGTCTGGCAGCAGAGCAACGACTCGAAGGCCGAGGCGGCGTTCGACCAGCGCATCACCCGTGATCTCGACGTACTGAAACGGTGGAACCAATTCGGCGTCATCGTGATGCTGCGGCTGCAGGCCGTGGCCAGTGTGCTCGCCGCGGCGCAGCCGGCGATGCGAGGCTTCGCCGACGCACGGGCCGAGCAGATCAGGATCCGCGACGCCGCCGCGGACGACGTCGGTGCACGGAACACCGCCAGCACGGAGATCGACCGTCTCAACGACCTTGCCCGCGGCCGGATGCAACTGGTCGCACAGCTGATGAAGGAATCACTGACCGACAAGGACCCGGAACGTCCCGGTCGCTGGGTCGGCCCGCGCGCGGCTCCGGGCGGTCCGGTCAGTCCCGAGGCGCCCGGCACCGGTGACGGGGCACAGGCGCCCGGCGCCGGGGGGCCAGGTGCGGACGCCGGGGGGCCAGGTGCGGACGCCGGGGGTGGCGGAGCCGCGCCCGGAGATGCGAGCCCTGGTACGCCGGAGCAGCCGTCGTCGCCGAAGACGCCGGAGGAGAAGGATCCGGTGGAGGAAGCCGGCAAGCTGATCGATGTCATCGGCAAGGGCATCGATCTGACCGGAAAGGTGCCGGAGAACCTCGACAAGTGGCTGACGCTGGCGCAGCACGGGAAGGACCTGCTCGGCGCGGACACGCCGTCGACAACCATTCCGGACGACAGCAGTTCGGGCTCGCACGGGCTGCCGGTGGACGAGCCCGCACTGGCGGGCAGTACCGGCGCGGAGCCCGTTCTGAACCCGACCCATTACGCGCCGTCGACCCCGCACAGCAGTCTCGGCGGCGGCGGTCTCGGCTCGATCGGCCTGCCCATCACCGGCGGCGGTGGCGGCCACACGGGCCTGCCCGGCGGTACGACGGAGCGCGGGACAGCATCGTTGCGCTCAGCAACTACGGCCGGTAGCACCGGCGCCGAGCCGACCCTGAGCGGCCGTACGGCGACCACCGCCGCGACCGGCACGCAGTCCGGCACGCCGTCGATGTACCCGCCGATGAACGGTGCAGGGGCCAGCGCCCCCACCGCCCGCGGTGAGATCCGGCCGGGTGCGGCAGCGTCCAAGCCGGGCTTCGCCGTACCGACCGAGCCCACCGCGTCCGAGCGGCTGAGCCGCCAGGGCGTGCAGTCCGACCTGCAGGGCCGGACGAACAACGAACGACGGACAGCGTCCGGAGCGCCTCCGCCGCTCAAGCGCAGGAGGTCCGCACTGTCGCGTCGGGCCGCCACCGAAGACGTGCTGGACGAGGAGCTGTGGAAGCTCTGACGGCACAACGGGCCATTCCGTGGCCGCATCCGGAACGCGTCCGGGGGACGCGGGACCGGGACCTAGCGTGACATCGACCGGTGATCACGCGCCGGCAACCAGCGAGGAGGAAACACCATGGCCGGTGTGGAGACCGAACTCCAGCGAATGCAACGGACGGCCCATGAGGCCGCCACGATCGGCGACAACCTGAAGGCGGTGATGACTGCGCTCGACAACGCGATGGGCGGCCTCACACCGATGGACGGACAGATCAAGAACGTCTTCTGGCAGGGGCACAACAGCCACCTCGACGCGGTGGGCAAACTCTGCGCGAAGCTGCACCAGATGTCGGACGGCATCAACACCTCGAAGACCGGCTACGAGGCCGAGGACACCGGCAGCCAGGCCGCGTTCAACCAGCTGGGCGGAACCGGCGGCTCCGTCCTCGACGTCACCAAGCTCTAGGCTCCAGGAGGACGCCGTCATGATGATCAACTACCCGGGCTCCGCGATGGTGCAGGGCTCCGTCGACATGGCCACCGCGAACCGCCAGGTCACCGAGCTGCAGACGCAGTTCCAGACCGCCATGCAGGCGCTGCTGGCGGCCTGGCGCAGCGAGGCGGGCTCGCCGCAGCTGCAGCAGGTGCAGCAGTTGTGGCTCCAGGCCAACGAGGACATCAACCTGATCCTCGGCCGTCGGGGCAGCGCGCTCGAGGACGCCTGGATCCGGATGGCGCGGGCGGACCGCTCGGCCGCGAACGCGCTGGACGTCTGACCGAACGACCGGAGCCCGGCCCCTGACCTTCGGGGGCCGGGCTCCGCGTCTTTGTTTCAGCGGGCGCGCCAGCCGCGGCGGCGACCGAGAGGTACGACGACCGCGGCCGCCACCAGCAACGAGGCGAGAATCCCGGCCAGCACGACGATCCGGCGGCCCGTCCGGCCGGCGGCGTCCCATGCGGCCGCACGTCGTTCCGCGACCGGATCCGCCTTCGTGGGCTTCACGGGTGGCAGTACCGCCGGCCGCGCGCCGTCCAGGACGTCCTGCACGGCTCGGTACGGGTTCACGACGCCGGCGCCGTACTGATCCGCGGGACCCGGAGCCGGCGTCGCGGTGGCGATCAGCCGGGCGGCGACCTGCGCTGCGGTGAGCTTCGGATCGGCCGCCCGGACCAGGGCCGCCGTACCGCTCACGAAGCCGGTCGCGAAGCTTGTGCCGTCGTAGTAGCGGTGACCGCTGACACGGGTCGCGGCCAGTACGCCGCCGCCCGGCGCGGAGACGTCGACGTACGACCCCACCTGCGAGCCGGGGAGCCGGGATCCGTCGATCGTCGTCGCGCCGACACCGAGGACACCCGGGTACGCCGCCGGATAGGTGACGGGATCCGGCCCCTGCTGACGGTGGTTGTTGCCGGCCGCGGCGACGACGAGCGCGTCATGGCGCTGGGCGTACCGCACGGCGTCGCGGACCGGCTTCTGGTCGGCGTACAGCGACAGCGAGATGTTCACGACGGTCGCGCCGGCGTCGACCGCGTACCGGATCGCGCCGGCGAACACGGTCGCGTCGACGGCCGCGCCCTGCTGCTCGCTCGCGTCCCGTTCGCTCACCCGGATCGGGAGGATCCGCGCGCCCGGGGCGACGCCGCGGAAGCCGATCCCGGTCACCGGCCGCGCCGCGATGATGCTGGCCACCGCCGTACCGTGTGAGACGCAGTCGAAGTTCGCGCGCTTGTCACCCGGCGTCAGGACGTCCTTGCCCGGCAGCACCGCGCCGGGCTCGGCAAGCTGCGGGTGATCCGCGTCCACGCCGGAGTCGATGACCGCGACTGTCACGCCACGGCCGGTGCTCGTCGGCCAGACGCGTTCCGGCGCCAGCCAGGTGGTTGCCCAGGGCATCTTGCTTACCGTCGGCCCGCCGGCCTCGGCCGACTGACACTGTCCGGCGGGCGGTGCCGCCCAGACCGGCGTCGCGGTGGCGGTGAGTGCTCCCAGCACGGCCGTTGCCGCTGCTGCTCTGACAGTCTTCACGCTCCGGACCGTACGTCGCGGCCCGATCGTGACACGGGTTCTGACCCCTTGTGGCCAACGCCTGACCGCGTTGCCGCCGACCACCGACCCTGGTGACTCGGAGGTGCCGATCATGGACATGTCGAAGCTCTACTCAGGCCAGGAGTTGGCCGCACTCGGCCTGGACGACGGACTGGAGCGGCTGACCGCGGCAGCGGTCGCGCTCGACCGTGCGTTCGACGAGGTGACCGTGACCGCCGTCTCGCCCGACCGGATGGTCAAGGTCACGGTGACCGGGCGTGGCGACGTACGGGAGATGGAGTTCGACCCCGGCATCTACCGTACCGAGAATCCGCAGGCGCTGGCCGCGACGATCCTCGCGACCCTCGGTCAGGCGCACGCCGCGGCCGCCGCCAAGATGCAGGCGGCGTACGAGTCCTTCCAGGAGGACCTCGATGACTGACCGCATCCAGGTCGACCTGAACGGCGTGGACAGTGCCGCGGAGGCCTGCCGTCAGGCCGGAGGCGACGCCCGCGCGAAGCTGACCGGTCTGATGCTCGGACTGACCAGAGAGGCGATCGAGAGCGCCGCCGGTCACGACGACTACGGCAAGCAGATCACGGACGGGTGGGTCAACAGCGGCGCCGCCCAGTTCCCCGAGGGGGCGAAGTCGATCGAGGCCGAGTTGCTCGGTCGCGGCTACCAGATGAGCGGCTGCGCGGACCGGACCGAGGCGACCGACGCGGACGCGTCCCAGCAGGTCCGAGCCACCGATCTCGGGCTGGCGCGCGTCGCGGACCACTGGGAGCCGGCTCCGCAGGGTCAGGACTAGTTGCCGTGGGCTTCCATCTGCCGGGGTGGCTGAAGGCGATCCTGGAAGGCGGGTACGAGCCGCAGGCCGACGAGGACAAGCTCTACGCACTGGCCGACGAGTACGACGCGTGCGCCGCCTACCTCGCCGGTGAGCTCGCGGCCGCGATCCAGGCGGCCGGCAACGGGTTCGGTGCGGCGTACCTCGGCGAGGCCGGGGGAGTGCTGAGCGAGTACCTGCGCAGGTACGCGGCCGATCCGCAGGCCGCCGGGCCGGCGGCGATGGCGGACGACGTCAAGCACGTCGCGGAGTTCCTGCGGACGATGGGCGACACGATCCTGCGGACCAAACGCGAGCTGCTGATCATCGGCATCGTCAGCTGGATCACGATCCTGGCCGGTCTCGGCCCGATCATGGGGACGCTGATCCGCAAGCTCGGGCAGGAAGGCGTCAAACGGCTGCTCCTCCAGTTGCTGAAGAAGCTGGTGAACCGGGAGGCCAAGAAGCTGCAGGCCCGGATGGTCGGCGAGATGGTGGCGAACGCGGCCCAGCAGACCAGCAAGTTCGTGTTCAGCCGGCAGATGGTGCCGAAGGCGCTCGGGCTGGTCGGCGCCGAGGTCGCCGACGAGGTCATCCCGCACACGCTTGCCGGCTGGTGGGGCGAAGTGACCGGCCACGACCGGCGGCTGGTCGTCGACGGCAACGGCCGCCCGGTGAGAGATGCCGAGGGCAACTTCGTCACCACGCACGACTGGGACTGGCGGGGCACGGCGATGACCACGGTCGGGGCCGTGGTCGGCGTACCGCTGTCCCACGGGCTCGGCACCGGGCTGGCGAAGGTGCCGGGGCTCGGGAAGATCGGGCGTACGTTCGTCAACAACTCGATCACTTCGCCGCTGTCCAGTTCGCTGACCGCGCTGGCGTTCGGCGAAGGCTGGCATAACCCGACGCTGCAGGAGGCTTGGCTGGCCGGTGCTCACGGCGCCGTCCGCAACTCCACACCGAGCGACGTGCACGGCCCACTGGAGTCGATCGGCGAGAAGGCCGGCGAGTACATCGGCAACAAGATCATCTCCGCGGTCCCCGGCGGACATCCCCCCGGCGGCGGCCCCGACGGCGGCGGCCAACTCCAATCCGCACCCCAGGACGCCGGGACAGCAGCCAGCCAGACCGCGACCCAGAACACCGGTCAGACCGCGACCCAGAACACCAATCAGAACGCTGGTCAGAACGCTGGTCAGAACGCTGGTCAGAACGCTGGTCAGAACGCGGCGCAGAACTCGGCGCACGACATGCTGGCGCCGGCCGGCGGAGTCGCCACGCAGACAACCGCAACACCCACCACTACAACCACCCGCCCGACCCAGGCCGGCACATCCACCCCAACCCAGCAATCCCGCGCCGACCAAGAGCCAGCCGCCCGCCGAACCTCATCCACCCCACCCAACGACAACGTCCCCGACCACCCCACAGACGAACACCTGAAAACCCCCGAGGCCGGCGCGCCGCAGGCACAGTCCGCTGCACGAGCCGACACCGCCGACGGTCTTACTCCGCAGGCGGATGCCGCGGAAGGCCAGCTGACGCAGGCTGGCACCGAGGCAGACCAGGCTGCCCAGGCCCAGGCCCAGGCCGAGGCAGGCAACACCGCACAGGCTCCTGCTGCTGAAGCTCAGGCGCCTCAGGCTGGTACCACGGACGGTCAGGCTGGAGAAGGCCACGCGACGCAGGCTCATGCTACGGAAGCTCTACCCGCGAACGGTCGGGCGGCGCAGGCTGACGCCGCGGAAGCGCAGGTGGTGGCTCGTGGTGCGGAAGAGCAGGTGGCGGAGGCTCGGGCTGTGGAGGCTCGTGGCGGCCGGCAAGGCGAGGCGATCGGCCAGGGTGCGGTTGTTGCCGCGTCGGTTGTTGGAGGCGCGTCGGTCGGGTCAGCCGCCGGAAGGCGTGTTGTGCGGCGCGGGGCGCCGGTGGTTGATGGCAGTGGGCGGCCGCGGCCGGCTCGTTCGAAGGACGTGCTTGCCGGGGTTCGTCGGGGTGGTGCGCATCCTCAGCTGCCTGGTGGAGCGGCCCGTGTATCCGTGGCCGATGACAATCACTTTCTGTACGGCGACCGGCGCGTGTCGGCCCACGAGCTCGCCTCGCTCGCGCGCTTCGGCAACCCCCAGGTCGTGACCGACGACCTGACCGCTGCCGCCGTCACCCTGGCGCAGAAGCTCGCCGATATCACCGGGCAGGACGTCGTCTTGCGTTCGCCGAGCGACACGCAGGTGCTTACCTCGGCCGACGACGCCGACCGAACCTCCGACGGTGTCGTCGTCCACGAGGACGGCAAGTTGGTCCGCAAGCCTCGCGCGGCCTCGGCGTACGGCATCGAGGTGGAGATCACCGAGGAGCACCTTGGCGCTCGCCTGGGCGCCGGCCGTTCGAAGACCGCGTTCGCCTTCTACGACAAGGTCGTCCTGGTCGCCCACCCGGGTGTGTCCCTCGCCGCGGAGGTCGAGCAGACCAACCAGCTCCGCAGCCTGCCCGGCGGCGAACACGTCATAGCCCCGATCCACCAGTTCACCAGCCTCTTCGGCCGCGACGCGATCGTCGTCGACCGCTTTGCGACCACCAGCCACGAGATCCTCGACGAAGAGGCCCCCGACCCCGACTCCCACATCACCCATCCCGGTCTTCCCACCCAAGCAACCCTCGAGAGCCTCGAGGCCCTGCACGCCTTCGCCATCGAGAACCATGTCCTCCCTGGCGACCTCCAGTTCGCGATCACCCCCGACGGACGCTTCCTCGCCTACGACATCTCCGGCACCCGCCAGATCACCGGCCCACAAGACCCCGCCCTCACCACCCTGAACGCCTGGCTCACCTGGGCCCACTCCCAACAGCCAACCCCTTCCACCCCCACGCCCGCACCGCCGTCTGCAAGGAAGGCACCCTCCCGGATCACCCGGCGTCCGAAGGCGTCGGACGACGGTCAGGCGCGG
Source organism: Kribbella sp. NPDC003557 (assembly GCF_040610805.1). Classification (NCBI taxonomy): domain Bacteria; kingdom Bacillati; phylum Actinomycetota; class Actinomycetes; order Propionibacteriales; family Kribbellaceae; genus Kribbella; species Kribbella sp. NPDC003557. The sequence goes on along the minus strand of NZ_JBEXMY010000002.1, from coordinate 103,320 downwards.
CGCCGGCGGGCGGCGGAGCCTGCAGGGCGGACTGAGGCGCGTGCGGCTTCGAGTACGTCCGATGCGGTCGCTGCCGTGGGTGAGGCGAAGCCCTGGGATGGGATGAGGGTCGGTGAGGTTCGGCGGGCTGTGGGGGACGTGCGGCGGCGGATGCGGTTGCCGGATGGGCTGGCGGTCGAGGTTGTCGTCGGTGCTGACAATGACGCGCTGGTGCGGGAGTACGGCATCGAGGCCGCCGACGGCCCGCGGCCGGCGTACTTCCGGATGGAGGACGGTACTGGCGTCGTCTACCTGTCCGCCTACGATCACTTGTCGCCGGACGACGTGGCGGCGTCCGTCTGGCACGAGGTGGTCGGGCACTTCGGCTGGCGGCTGTTCAGCCCCGAGACGCGCAGCGAGGTGCTCGCCGCGGTCCACGAGCTGCGCGGCCTCGACCCCGAGCTCTCGGCCGAGATCGACGAGCTGTACCCCGACCAGCCGGTGGAGGCCCGCGACGAGGAGTTTCTCGCAGCTCTCGCGGAGAACGGCGTACCCGCTCGTCTCCGGCAGGCCTGGAACAGTCTGCTGGCGACGCGCATCGGCGACGCCTTCCTCCGAATCGGTGTCATCAGCAACGAAACGCTCGACCGTGCCCGCCGCGACCACGATCTCGAACCGCTCTACAAGATCCTCCGCACACTGGTCCGAGCTGTCCGTAGCGGTCGGCCGGTGCACGAGTTCAACGCCGCTCCCCGGTCCCGCATCGCGCGTTCCGGGCCCAACATCTCGCGGATGCGACCGGCTCAACAGAATCGGTACGACGGTGGCGGGCTGCCCGCGTTCACCAGCGGACTGGTCGAGACGGCGTACGACGATCTGCTGGACGGCACGCCTGATGAGCGAGCCCTCGCCGCGGCTGTCCCGGAAGGCAGCAAGGTCAGGCGGTTCCTGGTCACGGACGCGGACGAAAGCCACTTCACGATCGAGGGCGCGCGGCTCACCCCCCACCACCTCGCAGTGATGGCCGACCTCTACCGCAACGTATCGATCGTCCTCGACACCAACGCGCCGCAAGCCCGGCAACTGGCTCAGCGGCTCACCGACATCATGGGCGTCGACATCGTCGTCCGTACGCCGGACAGCTGGCAGACGCTGCGGCCGAACGCGATGCCGCACCAGGACGGAACCGTCGAGTTCGGCCCCGACGACACTCTGATCCTGCGTACGCCGGACAACCCCGACGGCATACCGATCGACGACCTCGAGCCGCACCTCGGCCGCCTGCTCGGCGTCGGTGGCTCGAAGGCAGCCTTCGCGTTCTACGACAAGGTCGTGCTGATCGCGCTTCCGACGATCGAGGTCTCGTTCTTCAAACAGCTCAACCGGACCCTCGACCTGCTCACCAGACCCGGCGCGGCCGAGGTCGTCGCCCCGCTCCGCTACACCACCGTGTTCGAGCGCGACGCCTTCGTCGCCGACCGGTTCCCGACCATCAGCCGCGACGTCTGGGCGAGCATCCCGGACTTCGACGGGCCGCAAGTGCTCCGCCCGACGCAGGCGACCCTCGACAGTCTGCTCGCGATCCGCGCGTTCTTCGTCGAGAACAACCTGGTCATCACCGACCTCCAGTTCGGTATCGACCCGGACGGCCGGTTCTGGGCGTACGACGTCGGCCGGACCCGCCCCTTGCCCTCGCCGCTGCCGGCCGCCCCCGAGGGGGTGAGCCTCGCCGTGTTCAGCCGCGCGGGCTCGAATCCGCTCGAAGTCATCGACGCCTGGATCGCCTGGGCCGCCGACGGTCTCGGCGCCGAAGGGACGTTCAGCCCACCCGCCGCGGTTCGTGGCGCCCCGCCCCGCAACGAGACCCTCGAACCCCCGTCGTACGACTGGACCGCGGCCACGCACCTGACACCGGATGAGCTGCCCACCCGGCCGACCGGTGCCGGCCTCCACCGAACCGCCGACCAGCACGTGCGGCTGTACGCCGACACTCCTGAGGCTCGAGACCGGGCCGTGGCGGAACTCGAACGCGTGTACGCCGCGGCGCGCACCGGCTACGGCCCGACGCCCAGAGGCCTCGTCACGACGGAGATCGACGGCATCAGGTACGTCGGCCTCGCGACCGAGCCCGTCGACGGCGGCCCGATCACCGCACCGAGCGGTGACCCGGACGCACAGGCAGAGGCCACCCGCCGGCGCCGTGCGGTGACGCTCGACACCGTCCTGCAGCTCCACGACTACGTTCGCCGACTGCATGCCCTCAGCAACCATCAGGTCGGCGACGTCCGAGGCTTCGTCGACGATCAGGGCAACTTCCGTCCCGTCGAGTTCGCCGAGACGCAGCCGGGCAGCGGCCCGCTCGGCGACGAGCTCCTTGCGGCCGCGATCGAGAACGTGAAGCGAGCGGCGAGCAGCGGCGAATCCACCCAGCGCGTACCCGGGCAACGTGACGGCGGTGTCGCGGAGATCTTCGCGCAGCTGTCGTCGTACCGGCAGCTGAGGGTTGAGGATCAGCGGCGGCTCGTTGGCATCGTCGACGCGGTCACCGGGAACGACGCTGTCTTGCTGGACGGGCTCAGGTCTGTCTTCGACAGCCCCGGGTTCCGGGCGCTCAGTCCTGAAGGGCTGAAAGCGGAGGTCGGAAGCTGGACAGGGCTCGAGTATGCGGACGTGTTCGGCAAGGGGGTCGCGTTCGGTGTCGACGTTCCTGGGGCGCCGCAGGTGCCGCAGGGCGTAGCGGCGGTGCCGGCGAGCTGGGCCGACGCCACCGACCTCGGTGAGTTGCCGGCGTCGATGCAGCGGATGAGTAGTGCGGGGGAGTTCGGGTCCGTCGCGCGGCTCGCGTCTCACTCGGGGGTCTATCTGATCGGGCGGCCCGACGGCAGCGAGTGGGTCGTCAAGCTGTGGCCCGACGGCGAGCGTTCCCGGGGGCAGGCGATCGCGGAGAACGAGGGCCTGTACGGCGCCGCCTTGACCGGCTACGGGCCGACGCCGTACGGGCTGGTCCGGGCCACGATCGACGGGCAGGACTATGCGGGTGTCGCGATGGCGCTGGTGCCCGGCGGCTTCATCGACACGATTGCTGTCGCCCCCGCACCGGCGGCGGAGACCGTGCCGTGGCGTGCGGCCGTCACCTTCGATACCGTGCGTCAGCTCGACCAGTACCTCCAGCGGCTGCAGGACGCGGGTTACTACATCCGGACCGACCTGCAGACTTTCGTCGACGGCGACGGGAACCTCCGGCCGATCGACTGCGAGTTCGTCGCGAAGCTGCCGACGGACCCGGCAGCTCGTCGTGATGCCCTCGACAGTCACGGGATGGGATCGTTCGTCGCCCGCGCCGTACGCAAAGGACTGCTCGACGCGGCCGTCACCAACGCGAAATGGCGGCAGGGTGAACGGTCGCTGCTGGCCGCGGCCGTGACCGGCGACGACGTCCTGTCCCTGTCCGAGCGGGAGGCGATCGCGCGGGAGGCGTTCGAGCGACTGAAGTTGCCGAAGGGCGTCCGGGAACGGATCGAGCTGGTCACGCCCACGACCCAGGACGCGTTCTACCAGCGGTATCGCCAGGTCGAGCGGATCGGCGAGGTCCGCAGAGGCCACTTCCTGCCGGCGCCGGACGGGCGCGCCGAGGTGGTGGTCAACCTCGACGCCAACCTGACGCGCGCGGCGATCGTCGACACCGTGCTGCACGAGGTCGGCCATCTCGTGTTCGCCGCGGCCGGTCCGGCGGAACAGGTCGAGCTGCACCACGACATCGACCGGATCCCGGACACGCCGCTCGTCCGGCAGTGGCGGCAGGAGATCACCCAGCTGTACGCCGGGGCATCGCGCCGGCTGGTCAACGAAGACGTGTTCGCCAGGGCGTACGCAGAGGTGGTCAACGAGTTCGGTGATGTACCCTCCGCGCTGCGGAGCTGGCTCGACGGCGTCGTCACCGGCAGCTTCGGCCGGATCTGTGTCCGGCTCGGTCTGGTCAGTCCCGAGGTCCTGAAGGCCGCCAGGACCCGCCGGGACCATGACCTTGCCCCGCTCTACGAAGTGCTGAGGACCGCGGTCGAAGGCCTGCGCAAGCACCGGGCGATTCATCCGGGCAACTACCACCAGGACAGGGCAAGCCTCGGCAGTGCGCAACCCGATGGCTTCACCCAGGCAGTAAGCCGCAGCGGCGGTGCGCTGCAGCTGATCGTGGACATGCAGGCCGCGCATCCGACGCTGGAGGGTGCTCGGGCGCAACGGCAGTTGGCGGCCGCCCAGGAGCGGCTCGATCAGGCCATCGAGGCGTGGAACGTGGCTCTGGAGCAGGATGCCTTGCCGGATCCCGCAGTGGAGCAAGCACTCGACGCCGCCGCCGACGCGTTCGTGCTCCGCCGCGAGGAGGCTGGCCGACAGCTCGCCCACGACGCGGTGCTCGCGGCAATGCATCAGCTCGAGACCACCGTCACGGCCGGTCGTCAGGCATTCGTCGTGCTGACGCGCGAGGACGGATCCAGCCGCCGGCTCGTCCTGCACAACGACGGCGCCAAGCAGCGGTACGTCGACGACAACCAGCAGGACGTCGATCGCAGCGTCGTCCTCCGCGAGGCCCGGTCGGATGTCGTCAGCGTCGAGGCCCTCGTCCTGGATCCCGACGGTACGCCGGTGCCGTTCGCCGGCAGGCCCATCGGTGCCCACAACGAGTACGGCGCCGAGACGCCCGTCTCACCGGACGAACTGCTGCACCTACCGGCCGACCAGCACGCGGCCGTCCTGGCGCGGATCGAGCGCGGTTCCGCCATGCGTGCGCCCGCGGACGACAGCCTGGTGCGGTTCTGGCGCGACGCCCCGGCGCTGCCCGGCGCGATCGAGAACGTGGCCGCGATCGAGCCGGTCGGTCCCGGCTGGCTGCGGGTCACCACCCGGAGCGGCCTGAACTTCCTGGCCGGCGTACGGCGGGGGCCTGTTGCGCACGGCGAGGTGACGGTCGAGCGCGTCGGCGACCGCGCCGCGGCCGGCTTCGTCGTTACTGTTGCTAAAGGCATCGATCGTGAGCTGGCCGATCTGACGTTCGGGCAGCGGATCGACAGCGAGCTGGACGCCGACTGGGTCGAAGCGGCCGCCGCCGGGCACCTTGCTGCTCTCGCGGCGCAGCTTGAGATCGTCGAGCCGATCCGAGCCCGTCTGCTGGCAGCGGCGGACCACTTCGCCCTGCCACCGGCCGATGTCTCGCTGGTCGACTGGTCAACGGTGCGCGAAGCCCTGGCCGATGTCCGCGCGGGACTGGACGATCCGTACCAGCCGGCGAACCTGGCCCTCGCCGCCGACCGTCTGCGGACGGCCCAAGCCCTGGTCCCGGCGCCAGGGGCGGCCGCTCTGCACGAGCTGGCTGCCGCCGCAGACCAGGCAGCCGCGCAGCTCGGGGGAAGCCCGGCTCTGCGCCGCGGATACGACGTACCGGACCGGTTGACGCCGGCTGACGTACTGACCGCGACGAAACTCCAGATCCGGCACCGACGGCTGAACGCCGGGCCGTCGAGCGACCTGGGCCGGTACGACAGTCGCCGACTGAACCGTCGGCGCCGGGCGAGGCTGCGCGAGGCGGTGTCCGCGGCCGGGCTCGACATCGGCGCCGTGAACCATTTCGACCGGTTCCGGTTGCTCGACCGCTCCGGCTACGGCAGCGTGGTCGAGCTCGCCTTCGAGTACGGCGCCAGGCCGGGTCTGGTCGCGGGCCTTCCCGTGACCGTCGACGCCGGATGGCTCAGCGAGACGTTGCGCCGACCGCGGTTCCAGCAAGCCGTGGGCGCCACGCTGGTGCCGACCGCGCAGGCCGGTGTGGTCACGGTCCAGGCTCAGGGACACGAAACCTTCACTCTCGCGGTTCGTCTGGACGGGCAAGCCCAGCTCTCTGCCGAACCGGTCGCAGATGTCGTGGTGCCCTTCGAGGCGGAACGCGAAGCTGATCCGAGTATTCACGAGCTCGCCGGACGGGTGGCCAGGGCGATCGCGGGCCACCGGTCAGGCGACTCCAAAGCTCCGGATCTGCTGACCTGGCAGGCGCTGGGCGGCCAGGCCGGCAACGAGTTCGGTCTCAACGATCAGGCCGCGATCGGATGGCTGCGCAGCTTCAGCCTGCACCATGCCGACCCGAGCTGGCGGGAAGCCCGGGCGTTGCGGGAATTCCTGTACCAGAAGGGATTGCTGCCCAACAGCCCTGACTATCAGCGCAAACTCGCCGCGCTGCGGCACGCGGACCGCGAGCTCGCGGACTATGTGCTGAGGCACAACGGCGCGCGCCGGGTGACCAGCGTCCGACGGCTGATCGAGACCCGCCCACTCGGAGAGGCCGGGGTCGAGCCGAGCCGTGCGGCCATCCCGGTGTTCGACGGCAGCGACCTGGTCCGGCTGGCGTCCTGGCTCAACCGTTTCGAGGAAGGACCCCGCGGTCGGCGGCTGTCCTTCGCGCCAACCGGCGAGAACACCGTGGCGATCACAGTCCCGCGGGCCGACGGCTCGCCGGAGATCGTCACCGTCGTCGTCGAGCAGGCCGCCGGCCTCGCCGCTCGGCACGGCCAGGTCGTGCGCGGTGCCGAACCGTCGACGTACCACGTCCGCACGCCACCGGGTGTCGACCAGTTGCGCGGCGAGCGACTCGCTATCGAAGGTCTGTACGCCGTTGTCGCGCAGCACCTGGACAGCACCACCGCACTGCCGCCCGGAATCGCGGCGGTGCTCGCGCGCTTCGAGCAGCAGCTGGTTTCCGCAGCCGGCTGGCGTACGTTCCGGATGCTGGTCAAGGACCTGACCGAGCATCTGGCCGAGCTCGGCCTGGACGAGCAGGCCTTGACAGAGCTCAACGACCTCATTCCCGTGTCCCTACGGCGAGCCCTGGCCCGTCGGGGCAGGGCACGCTCCGCCCAGGCGATGGCCGAGCAGCTCGAGGACCGCCTCGACCGCGGTGAACCCGAGCCGTCCCGGGTGCCGCGACGCGCTGTCTTCCTGGGCGGGATGGCGCTGGACAAGCTGCTCATCGGCGTCGGGAACGCCGCGCTCGGCCTGGCCGTGTTCCACAACTCGTCGTGGCTCGGGGCAACCTTCGCGATCGGCTACGGCCTGGCGGAGGGCTGCGGGCAGGGCTACCTGATGTACCGCGGCCAGCTGGCCGGCGAGACGCTCGAGCAGGCTGTCCGGGGCCGCGACGCCGCCCTGCGCGCCGGGCGGGAGGCGGTCCAGGCTGTCTCGCTGCGCGACGACGTCCGGGACGTGATCCGGCCGCTGCTCGAGAACGTGGTCAGGGTCCCGACGGCAGAACCCGCGCGACCGGCCGCGGCAGCGCGCCGCTGGTCGGCGTACGACAGCGAACCCTGGGTGTTGCAGCGATCGCAGCGCTACCACCTGTGGTCCAACCTGCCGTACGGCGTGATGTCGACGATCGAACCCATAGCGCTGGTCGGAGCCGGCGCGGGGCAGTGGGCCCTGGCCGCGGTGTTCGGGGTCACCGCTGGGCTCGGGTACGTCGGGGCGTCCTTCGGCGAGCGACGCCGGACCCGCCACGACGTCGCGAATCGTCTGCGCCAGGGCCAGTTCGACGACGTACGCCGGATCCACGCCCGCCGGCAGGAGGAGGCCGTCCGCGCCCACAACCTGCAGCTCGGCATCAGCGCGCTGATCCGGGACGCCGGGCACACGCCGCCGGCCGCGGCGACCACCCTGCTGGCGTGCCGGATCAGTGACGACCAGCTCGGCCGCCCGGTGTTCGACCGGCGCCCGAACCGGGGCCTGGACATCGGTCAGGTGCTGGACGTCAGGTACCCGACGATCCTCGCGCCGGGCGCGGTCGGGACCGCGATCGGCCTGTTCGTCAGCCCTGTGGTGGCGGCCGTCCAGGCAGGCAACACGATCGTCAACACGTGGATCAACGCCATGGTCGAGAGCGGGTACGGCGACCTGGACACGCACTACACCGACCTGACGTCCGCCCAGCTCGCGCACGCGTCGCTGGTCCGCAGCCGCCAGGGCGACGACCGGCTGCTCGGCGGGGTCCACGACCTGGTCTGGTCAGCGCTGACGGATTCCGGCGCGACCCGGCCTGCTGTGCCGGGTGAGGTCGTCGCCGACCTCGTCGTCGCCGAACCGCAGGCTCCGATCATGCCGCCGTTCTGGCGGAAGATCTTCCCGCTGACCGCGTTGCTCCCGGGGATCGGCGAGTTCGCGGCGGTCAGCGCGCTGGGATCGACCGTCGCCGCCGCCACGGGGGCCGGGGAGCACGCGAAGGACGAGGTCACGACCGGCTCGGTGAACGCCGTACTGACCAGCATCACCGGCACCGCCGGCCACTACCCGCTGAACTGGTTCCGCGCGGGCAAGCAGGCACTGCAGGGCTACCACCGGATGGCCGAGGGCGCGATCGCCGAGGGCAAGACCAAGCAGCGCGCGCTGCGGGCGGTGCTGGACCACGAGCGCGGCAACGCGGCGGCCTTGGGACGGCTGTTCACCACCGAAGGCCGGACCGAGGACAACACGGCCGAGGTCGCCCGGATGACGGCCGGCGTGCTCGCCGACGGGAGGTCGAGGGGACTGCTGGAGCTGCTGACGAAGCTCGACGCCATCGACCTCGATCCGTCCGATCCGATGCGGCCCCGGGTGGAGCGCGGGCAGCGCTCGCAGCAGCTGATGTTCGTGGTGGGTGACGTGGAGGACCATGCGCCCGCGAAGTGGGAGGCCGACGGGGACACGGTCACCGTGACCGTGTCCCGGTTGCTGATCGACGCCGTCGAGGTGCTCCCGGCGGTTGCGCACGAATTGCGTGAGATCGGTGAGCTGCTGGCCGGGACCCCGGCCGACGGCGCGCACGAACGCGGACAGGAGACGCAGCTGGCGATGCTGGGCTGGGTGGCCGACCAGGTGCCGGAGTCCGACCCGAAGGCCGGCGTACGTGCCGATCTCGCCCTGCTCGACACCGTCACCAGCCTCGGTCTGTTGCCGGAAACCGAGCGCCTGGCCCTTCTGGAGCCTGAGCTGATCCCTGTGATCGATCGGGTCGTGGCGCGCGTCGACGGGCAGGACGTGGCCGCGGTGTCGTTGACACCCGCCGTGGCGCGACCATTGAGAATCGCGCACAACTCCTGGGAATCGGCACTACAAGGCCTCGGCGCGCAGGTCGGTGGTCTGGGATCGGTGGTCAAGGCGCTGCTTCCCGCGCAGGTCGGCCTCGGGCACTCTGCGCTCAACGTCACCAGGCAGCTGTTCGGCTTCGGTGCGGCCGGGTTGACCGAGCTGGTCAGCCAGGGCCGCGGTCTGCAGGTGATGCTGATCCCGCCGCCCGAGGGCTATCGGACCGAGGACCACCTCAAGGCCGACGAGGTCGGCTGGTCCGATGCGATGAGCGACCGGACACTGGCCGCCTGGCAGGAGTACCTGGCCGCGCACCCCGACCAGCTGCCCGACGTACTGCACGCCCACGACGGCTGGATGACCCGGTCCGCGTTCGACCTCGCCGACGCGTACGGCGTGCCGGTGGTGCTGACCGTGCACGCGACCGAGATCGGCCGGCGGGGTGGCCGCCTGGACACCGAGACCAGCCGGAAGATCCACGCGCTGGAGTGGCGCACGGTACGTCGTGCCGACCACGTCATCGTCAACTCGCCCAAGATGAAGGAGGAAGCGGTCACGGCCTTCCAGCTGTCGCCGGACCGCGTCACGATCATCCCCAACGGCACCGACCCGAGCCGGTGGAAGATCGATCGCTCCACAGTGGATCGTGATGCGGCGCGCGCCCGGCTGCAGGCGGGGCCGCAGGACACGGTCATCTACTACCAGGGCCGGTTGGCGAACGAGAAAGGCGTCCAGGACCTGATCGCCGCGTTGCCGGCCGTCCAACGGCGTTACCCCGAGGCGAAGCTGCGCGTGGTCGGCGATGACACGGGCGAGTACGCGGCCGAGCTGAAGCAACTGGTGTCCGCAATGGTGACCGACGGGCGCCTTGCCGCCGGGGATGTCGTCTTCCTCGGCCGGATCGGCCACGCCGAGGGCCTGCCGGAACTGGTGGCCAGTGCCGATGTCGGCGTGATCCCCAGCCGCTACGAGCCGTTCGGCGTCGTCGCCAACGAACTGGCCACCGCGGGGCTACCGCTGGTCGCCTCCGACCAGATCGGATTCGTTGACCAGAGCAACGGTCTGGCATATCCGGCCGGTGACGTCGAAGAGCTGGCCGGCGCGATCCTCGGCGTACTCGACGACCCGGCCGGCGCTGCCCGTCGGGCCGAGGCCGCCCGGGAGAAGGCACTGTCCCCGATGTACCACTGGGACGTCATCGCGCAGCAGACCGTCGACGTCTACCGCGGTATCGAAGCGCATCAGGTGCTGATGCCCGAGGAGATCGGCCAGGTGGTCTACCCCAAGGCCGGCGGCGAGCGGCACTGGTACCAGAGCGCCGTGTTCTACCAGGCGTTGGTCCGGGCCTACCGCGACGGCGACGGTGACGGGTACGGCGACCTCCGCGGCCTGATCGACCAGCTGGACTACGTCGAACTGCTCGGCGTCGACTGCCTGTGGCTGAACCCGATCTACCCGTCGCCGCTCAAGGACGGTGGGTACGACGTCAGCGACTACACCGATATCCATCCGAGTGCCGGCACCCTCGACGACTTCAAGGAGCTGCTCGCCGAGGCGCACCGGCGGGGCATCCGGATCATCGTCGACTTCGTCCCGAACCACAGCTCGGACCAGCACCCGTGGTTCCAGGAGTCCCGCCGCGACCCCAACGGCCCGTACGGCGACTTTTACGTCTGGTCGGACACGCCCGAGCGGTTCTACACCCCGCTGCACACCGATCCGGACGGCGGCGAGTACATCCTCGATCCGGACACCGGCGAACGGCGTGACATCGATCCCGAGTCGACCTGGCTGCGGATCACCTCGTCCAGCGGTAGGCCGCTGATCGGTCCGCGGATCATCTTCACCGACACCGAGACCTCGAACTGGACCTGGGACCCGGTCCGCGGGCAGTACTTCTGGCATCGCTTCTTCAGCCACCAGCCGGACCTGAATTTCGAGAATCGCGCGGTCCAGCAGGCGATCCTCGACGCGCAGGAGTTCTGGCTCGAGCTCGGCGTCGACGGGTTCCGGGTGGACGCCGTGCCGTACCTGTACGTCCGGGAAGGCACCAACGGCGAGAACCTGCCGGACACGCACGCCTTCGTCCGGCGGATGCGCGCGCTCGCCGACCGCTACGACGCGATGGTGCTCTGCGAGGCCAACCAGCCGCTCGACGACCTGATGGCGTACTTCGGCGACCCGGCCAAGGGCGGCGACGGCTTCCAGATGGCGTTCGACTTCGCGTTGATGCCGCGCCTGTACATGGCACTCGCGAGCGAGGTGGCCGAGCCGATCCGTGAGCTCGTCCGCCATCGCCCCGAGCTGCCCGCGAGCGCCGCGCTGATGACGTTCCTCGACAACCACGACGAGCGCACCACCGAGATGGTCGGCACCGCCGAACGCGAGTACCTGCACGCGACGTACGACCCGACGCAGCAGCGCAAGTCCAACGACGGTTTCGTCGGACGGCTGGCGCCGCTGCTCGGCAACGACCCTGCGCGGATCAGGCTGGCCAACGGGTTGCTGTTCGCGCTGAGCGGGTCGCCGATCATCTACTACGGCGACGAGCTCGGCATGGGCGACACCCCGGCGCTGCCGGACCGGGACGCCCAGCGCACGCCGATGCCCTGGCGGCCGGACCGCAACGCGGGCTTCTCGGCCGCCGCGCCGTACCGGCCGTCGAGCGGCGATCCGGACCCGCGGCATCTCTACCTGCCGCCGGCCGACGGTTTCCGCGGCATCAATGTCGAGGAGCAGCTGTACGACGAGTCGTCGCTGCTGCACTGGACCCGCGACCTGATCCAGGCGTACAAGGAGCATCCTTCGCTTGCCGTAGGCACCTTCACCGATCTCGACAGCAGCAACGGCCACGTGCTCGCGTTCGCCCGGCAGGACGGTGACGAGGTGGTTCTCGGGATCTTCAACCTCGCCGGCACGACCCAGGCGACCGATCTGGATCTGAGTGCCTGGGCCGGGCGGCGACCGACCGACATCCTCGGGTCGCAGCGGCTGCGGGTGATCGACGACCTGCCGTACGCCGTCACGCTCGAAGGCAACGGCTTCTACTGGCTCACCCTGAGCCGCCGCGCACCGAAGTGAGCCTCAGCGGGCCTCGTCGAGGTACGCGGCACCGTTGGCCAGGAGCAGTTGGACCGCAGGCAGAACGCGGTCGAGCATCGGCTCCGCGTCGACGCCGTCCCCGGCTTCGGCGCGAGCGAAGTACTCGCACGCCAACCAGAGACTGTCGCACGCATGGCCCCAGGTCCACAGCTCGTAGCTGAACCCGTCGACACGCGCCGTCGGGTTGGCGGGGACCGCGCCGAGGCCGTAGCGCCCGGGAGCGCTCGGGTGCTCGCCCGAGCCGACGAGCAGCGACCTGATCCTGCAGCTGCGCGCGAACTCCTGCGCGTCCGCGGTCCCCGGCTCGACCTCGACGAGCAGGTCGCGGCCGAGCAGCTTGTCGAGCGCAGCCGGCGCCTCGGCAATCCCACCGGCGCGGGCGACGGCCTCGGCGGTTGCCCTCGTCCAGGGAGCGTCGGCGGTGCCGGGTACGCCGTGAGCGAGCGCCCACAGGGCCAGCTCATCGCCCGCCTCGAGCTCGTACTGCTGCCAGCCGATCCGGACGACGTGCTGCCCGCCCGGATGGTTCGCGCCGAGGTAGTGGCCGACCGGGAAGATCAGTGCGTTGCTCATGCGCTCACTCCACTCAACCGGAAGCTGACATCGACGTACGCCGCGTTGACCAGCAGCAGCGGGTGCAGAGCCGCGAGAAACCTGGCGAGCAGCATCTCGGCGTCGACACCGGCCGTCGTGTCCTCAGCAATTCGGCGAACCACATCCGCCGCGCTCTCACAGACGGCCCAGAGCGTGTCGTCCGTCGCCGACCACTGCCACAGGTCGTAGACGGCGAAGTCGACGTGCAGCACCGGCTGCCCGAGGAAGCCGATGGCGAACCGGCCGGGATCGCGCGCGGTGTTCCCCAGCCCGAGCATCAGCGGCGTCAACTGATGGCTGCGCGCGAAGTCGAGCGCCTCCTCGCCGTCGAGCCCGACCTCGGCCAGCAGCCCGATGCCGAGCAGTTCCCGGACGAGATCCGCCGCGTTCGCGATGCCCGTGTGCCGGGCGAGCTCCACGATCGAGTCGCGCTGCCAGGTGATCTGTTCAGCCACCGCATGCGGGGAGCCGTGCGCGAGTGCCCAGACCGCGTACTGCCGGTCGTCCAGCGCGACCACATCGGTCCCGCGCCGTACCCGGCCGGCGCCGACGAGGTGCCCGATCGGGAGCATCAACCGTTCGTCATCCATGCGTACGACGCTCGGCCGCCGATGCCGCCGACGGCGGGGGATGGCCGGATCAGGCAAGCATCTGACCGCTAGTTGGGCCAGCGTGGATCGCGGCCGAGGTGCGCGACGATGCGGTCGAGCGGGTCGTCGCCGGACCACGCGACGTCGGGCGCGAACGGTGAGCCGGGCGTGCGGCGTACGTCGCCGGTGGGGACGACCTGGGCCACGGCCTGGGCCGCTTCGAGTGTGGCGGGAGCGAAGGTGACCGTCGTGCCGAGGGATTTCGCGACGTCCCAGCTGTGCACGATGTAGTCGATGAAGTGGAAGCTGATCGCCTGCGCGGCGGGGAAGTCGGCGCCGAACTCCACGAGCGGGAACGTGCGGTCCGCGACGCCGGGCTCCGCGAACGCGTCCAGGACGTGCTCGGCGGACTCGACGTACGCCTTCACCGGGTCGTCGCCGAGGTCGCGCAGCTTCCACACCGCGGGGTCGGACTGGCCGCGGGACGCGGCCGCGAAGCCGTAGTGCTGGGTGGCCATGTGGGCGAGCAGACCGTACAGCGTCCAGGCCCGGCACGGGGTCGGCCTGGAGAGGTCGGCGGGGGTCGCGGTGGAGACGAGGTCGACGCTGGTCCGGACGGCCTCGGCGTCGAGTGGTCCGTAATCAATAGTAGGCATGCGCTTATCATATGCGACAGCATATTATTGCGCCAGTGCTACCTTTCCGAACATGGAGCGTCCCGATCTGGCAGCAATGCTGTATCCGCTGGTGCGGGAGCTGATCGCCCTGGAGATGCCGATCCTCGAGGGGCACGACGTCTCGATGTGGGGCTACTCGGTGCTCACCGCGCTCGACGACACCCCGGTCCGGACCCAGGCCGCGCTCGCCGACGCGATCGGCGCGGACAAGTCCCGCATCATCGGGACGCTCGACGAGCTGCAGCAGGCAGGGCTGATCGACCGCACCCCGGATCCCGCCGACCGCCGCGTCCGGCTGCTCGCGATCACCGCGCAGGGGCGGCGCGTGCGCCGCGCGGTCCGCACGGAGATCCAGGTGCAGGAGGAGCAGGTCCTGACCGCGCTCGCGCCGGCCGACCGCAAGGCCTTCCTCCGCATCCTGCAGGAGCTGCACTCCCGCTGATGGTGGAGGCTGTTCCCTCGCGCGGGTGATCCGGCCGCGTCCGGGGCTCAACAGACTGGCCGCATGAGGCGAGCGGTTGTGGTGTGGGCAGCGGCGTACGGCGGTTTGCGGATCTGGTTCGCGACCGGTCATGCTTTCGAGTGGAAGTTGCCGGGCGACGACCTGCTGGTCCCGAACTGGGTCGCGGCGATCGGCTGTCTCGTCGCCGCGTTGGCCGTGATCCGTGTTTGGCCGCGGTTGCTCTGGGCGCTCGCCGCGGGCTGGCTCGCCGCGGCCGCGTTCCTCCTTCTCGACCTGGTCGCGATGGTCCTGCCGGGTCTAGGGATCCCGTTCGACCTGCCCGGGATGCTCAGTCGGCTAGGCGCGGTCGCAGGCGCGGTATTGCTCGGCCGGCTGGCGAGAGCACATCAGTCCGAGGCCAAGCCCTGGCCGCACTGGGTCCCGGTCGCGGGCGCCAGTCTGGCGGTCGCCGGCTGCCTGACCAGGTTGGCGGCGCAGGTGGTCGTCGGGTTCGACCAGATGCCGTACGACGGCAACCTGTCGGTCCTGCTCTTCGAAGGCGGCTTCGTTCTGGCGGGAACGCTTCTGCCGTTCCTGCTCGTGCACCGCATCGGCCGGTACTTCCCGCGGTGGCTCCTGCTGCTCCCCGGCTTCACGCTCGGCGCGGGCATCACGGCGTACTTCACGGTCGGGCTGATCCAGATGATCGCCAACGCGGTCCGGGGCGAGCCCGTGTACGGCGACGTCGGCCTGCCGGACAGCTTCTTCTGGGTCGCGGTCCCGGCGTACATCGTGTGGGGTGCCGGGCTGACCGTCGCCGCGCGCGGGTACCAATTCGCCACCCGGAAGGCAACGGATTCGGAGTGTGATCTTCAAATCACCCAGCGTTGAACCATGTGGAGCGTTCAATCGTTCGAACCAGGCACAAGACCACAACCACACCGCGAGGAGTGAGGCCCTGTGCAGGTGCTCGAGCGTTATCAGAAGGAAGTGACCGGCGTCTTCCGGATCGTCGTCGGGTTCTTGTTCGCGACCCACGGCGCGGCCGCGCTGTTCGGCGTCCTCGGAACCGAGCAGGTCGGGCTGTTCGCCTGGCCGTCCTGGTGGGCATCGTTGATCCAGACGGTCGGCGGTGCGCTGGTGATGATCGGGTTCGGCACCCGGTACGCGGCACTGCTGTGCTCCGGCTCGATGGCCTACGCGTACTTCACAGTGCACCAGGCGGGTGCTTTGCTGCCTGTGCAGAATGGTGGCGAGAAGGCAGCGCTGTTCTGCTTCGCCTTCCTGCTGATCGCGTTCCTCGGCAACGGCGCCTGGTCGGTGCAGCGGGCAACATCAGCGCAGGCAGCCGCAGTGACCAAGTGACGTGTCCGACTTTCACAGAGCAGGAGCGCCGATGGCCGACGACCGGGCGACGCTGCTGCGTGAGCTGCACGACGTGCACGCTCCTGCGCTGTGGCGGTTCGTCGTCCGGCTGACCGGCGACGACCGGCTCGCCGAGGACGTCGTCCAGGAGACCCTGCTCCGGGCCTGGCGGCGGCCGAACATCCTGACCGAGGACGAGGCGGGAGCCCGGGCCTGGCTGTTCACGGTGGCGCGCAACCTCGTCATCGACGACCGGCGCAGCGCCCGGGTCAGCCGGGAGGTCGCCAGCGACGACCTCCCGGAGAACCCGAGCGCCGACCACGCCAACGCCGTACTCGACGCCTGGCTGGTCGCCGAGTCACTGGCGCAGCTGTCGGAGGAACACCGGCAGGTGATCGTTCGCGCGTACTACGGACGCCGTACGGTCACCGACATCGCCGAGGAGCTGGACATCCCGTCAGGCACCGTGAAGTCGCGGCTGCACTACGGGCTGCGGGCGTTGAAGCTCGCGCTGCAGGAGAAGGGGGTGACAAGCCAGTGAGTGATCCGTACCGGGACTGGGACGCGGCCTACTTGCTCGGCGCGATGTCGGCGAAGGACCGGCGGCTGTACGAGGAGCATCTGCACACCTGTGCCGAATGCTCGGCGGGGGTCGCGTCGCTGGCCGGCGTACCGGGGGTGCTGGCCGCGTTGCCGGCCGAGCGGGCGATGGCCGCCGTCACGGCCGACCCGCCGAACCTGCTGCCCGGTCTGGTCCGCACCGTCCAGCGCGACCGGCGCCGGCAGCGGATCCGGCTCGGCGCACTGACGACCGGGATCGCCGTCGCCGCCGCCGTCATCGGCGCGCTGGTCGTGATCCCGCTGACCCGCGACGAGCCGAAGGGCGACTACGTCGTCCTCGCCCAGACCGTGTCCAGCAAGCTGTCCGCGGACGCCCGGCTGGTGCCGGAGCCGTGGGGCACGACGATCGAGATCAGCTGCCGGTACGACGAACTCGCGACGCCGAGCGAACGCGCCCGCGGGTACGAGCTGTACGTCACCGACACGTCCGGGAAGGTCCAGCTGATCGCGAGCTGGACATCCGCGCCGGGGACGACGGTGAAGCCCGCGGCGACCACGAAGCTGCAGCGCAACGAGATCCAGGCCCTGGACATCCGCAGCTCGGAGACCGGACGAGTGTTGCTGGCGGTCCGTTTCTGAACAGGAATGCTCACGCGCTGTTGGGGCACCTGGAATTTACGAGCGACGGTCGCTCGAGAGGCCGCCGATCCAGACCCCGGTGTTCAGGGACGTGCACCGGGGTCGCCGTACGCCGTGACCCGGCCGCAAGAAAGTTCTGGCAAATCTGTAACACTCGCGCCGTCACCAGCGATACACCCTGTGTAACGCCACTGAGGACCCCGTCCCAGGTCAACCGCCCGAAGGGCCTGGGCCGGGGTACTCGATGCTTCTGAGGCGCCCTGGCAGCGTTACGTGCGAAGGCCCCCGGTGATTCATCACCACCGGGGGCCTTCACGTTGCGCACCCTCCCTAGGACGCTTGCTCAGTCGGGCCGTCCGACGCGGGCAGAGCGATCCGGTCAGCCGGCAGGCGTTCCGTCCGCTCCTGGCCGTCGTCGCCCTCGTACTGCACCAGAGCGGTCCATCCCGATTCCTCGTGGTCGCGGCCGATCAGCCAGCCGCGACGCCAGGTGCCGTCCGCGAGGACGACGACATGGCTGGGCAGAGGGAGTCGGGACACCAGATCGGTGCCGGGCTCGAACTCAGTCATGGCCGAAGGCTAGGTGCAAAACGCTCGCGGCGCCTCTTGAAAGCGTGTTCCCCGCCGCAGTTCTCAGAATCCGAACGCCTGGACCGCGCCGTTCACCCTGAGAGCGCGGCCACCCGGGATGTGCGTCACCCAGCCCTCACGCAGCGCGTGCTCACACAACGCGGCGCCCACCGCACCGGCCAGATGCGGCCGTCGCTCGGTCACGTCCAGGCAGGACCGGACAGCCGGGCGCCCGCGCTGCAGCTCGATCCCGAGATCTTCCAGCCAGGCTTGGCCCTTCGGCGTCAGACTGATCCCCTCGGACCAGTCGACCAGGCCTCGCTCGGTCATCGCGTCGGCGAGCGTCACGCCGAGCTTGCCTGCCAGATGGTCGTAGCACGTCCGTGCCCGGGCGAACGCGTCCCGTTTGCTGTGGGCGGCGAGGCTGTTCACCACCTCGGTACGCCGCGGCGCCAACGCCGCAAGCCCTTCGAGCAACTCGGCCGTATCTGGCCCGGCAAGCTTCACGTACCGATGCCGGCCCTGTCGTACCTCAGTCAGCAGCCCACCGCCGACCAGCAGATTCAGATGCTCACTGATCGTCGGCCGCGAAACCTTCGCCAGCTTGGCCAACTCGGTAGCCGTCCAGGCCCGCCCGTCCAGCAACGCCAGACAGACCGTCGCCCGCGTCCCGTCGGCAAGCATCCGCGCCCAACCAGCCAACTCCTCACCTTCGGCACTCATACGCCCATCATCCCGCGACCACGCTTAGGCCCCTACCGAACAGTCCAGCACGTACGGAATTCCCGGCGTGTTCTTCATCAAGAAACGCTCGGGCCGCATCGGTGAGCGGACACGCTGGGGAGGATCCTGTCCCGATCCGGGCAGAACATCCTCCCCACCCGTCCCTGGCACCACCACCTGGCGACCGTGCACCCGCGCCGGCGGTTGAAGGCCCGCCGTCCTGCGGGCGCGGCCTCTCCTCGCATCTGAGGGGTTAACCACTGAGCTGGTGGGTTTCTCCCATCGTGTGACGGTGGCAAACCCCCCCCGTGCGGACTGCCTCTTCAGCACTCGTGCTCCTGCATCGGTTAGGCGCCTGCCGAACAGATCCGCACCTAGCGTCGATTCACGTGACGCACCTGACGATCGAACCCTCCATCCTGTACGTCGGAACGCCGGTCGCCCTGCTCAGCACGGAGAACGAGGACGGCACCGTCAACCTCGCCCCGATGTCGTCCGCCTGGGCACTCGGCGACGTGGTGGTCCTCGGTGTGGGCGTCTCGGGCCAGACCGCGACCAACCTGCGCGAACGCCCGGACGTGGTGATCAACTACCCGTCACCCGACCAGTGGAAAGCCGTCGAACGCCTCGCGCCCCTGACCGCCGCGCATCCGGTCCCCGACCACAAACGCGCCCGCTTCCACCACGAACGCGAGAAGTTCAAGGCAGCCGGCCTCACCCCGGTCCCCTCGGAACTCGTCACGCCGCCGCGAGTCGCCGAGTGCCCGCTGCAGTTCGAGGCGACAGTCGTCCAGTCCCAGCTAGATGCCAACGGCAATTTCCTGATAGCCCAGGCCCAAGTCCGACGCGTACACGCCGAACAGCACGTCGTCGTACCAGGAACGTCATACGTCGACCCCGCCGCCTGGTCACCCCTCATCTACAACTTCCGCCACTACTACGGCCTGGGCTCCGAACTAGGCGAGTCCTTCCGCACCGAAACTCCTCGCCATACCTAAGAACCCGGTTGGACGGGATCCGTGTACGAGATCGGCTTGCCGGCAGCGCTGGCGTAGGCGATCTCCCGGCTGGTGGACTCGCCGATATACCCGCCCGGGTTGACGACCAGCACACGGTCAGCCAGGTCGATCTTGCGCAGGTGGAGGACGCCCAGCGCCGTCTTCTGCTCGTCGGTGATGTTTTCTCCGTCATCGTCGGCGCGCGGGAAGACGCCCGGCGCAACGACGATGACGCCTGCGAAGGTCAGGTCACGGTTCGCCGCGCGCATCTCGTCCACGAACCGGACAGAGCCGCAGATACACACAATCTCAGGTCGCTCGGCCACAGCTCAGTCCTTCAGATCGAACGGGTAACCGCCAGCGCGCTGCCGTCACGCACAGAAACACGAGCCGACAGCTTACGCACCGAGGCGGACACGGAAGCACCGTTGCAGACGCGAGGCATGGTCCATGCCGTAAGCCAGCGACGCCGCAACCTGGGGCGCTCGCTCACCAACTCCCTCCAACAACGCGGCCCAGCCAGCAACTCCCGCTCCCAGCCGAACCGCATACCAGCCGTACGCGATCCAGTGCTCAGACCAGCCGTAGCCGGTCCACTTCCTCATCGGTGAGAACCACGTCGAGGGACGTCAGTACGTCGGGGAGGTCCGACGTGGGGACGGTGCGTTCGGTGGTGCCGCCGTTGGCGTGCTCGATCGTCAGGGTGTTGCCGACCAGACGCCGGACGACGCCGTCGGCGACGCGCATGACGACCGGGCGGCGGGTGAATGGCGAGTTGGGGTGGGTGGAGACGTAGTGGTGGTAGACCTCGTAGTCGATCGGCCGGACCGGCTCGTCGTTGGAGGCGTGTTGCGGGATCCAGCCGTCGGCAGCCTTCTTGGACAGGGTCCACACGTCGCCGTCCAGCTCCAGGCGATGATCCCAGCCGGCCTGGTCGACGACGGCGCCGTCCTTCAGCGGGGTGGGGTACAGCTGCCCGGCCCCGAATCCCACGTCGGCCAGGAATTCCTGCCCGTCGACGCCGACCTTGAGCAGGGCGTGCGTGCGCGGCCCGGCCTTGTGTGGTTGCACGCGGGCGACCCGTCGTACGACGTCGAACCCGAGCTGCTCGAGCGCGGCGCCGAACAGCAGGGCGTGCTCGTAGCAGTACCCGCCGCGCTGCCGGTCGACGAGCTTGGACTGGATCGCGTCGAGGCCGATGCCGGGGTGGGTGCCGAGGATCACGTCGATGTTCTCGAACGGGATCGCGAGCACGTGCGCCCGGTGCAGGCTCCGCAACGCCTTGGCCGACGGCGTCACCCGTTCGTGGGCGATCCGGCGCAGGTAGGCGTCGAGGTCCAGGTGCGAGATGTTCCACATGCCCGCTACCTCAACACTTCCAGTTCACTTGAGGTCAAGCTCGGTGAACAACGTGAGCTGGACGCCACCGGGGGTCTCGAGCCGGGCGTTCAGCGAGTTCCACGGGGTCCGGGTCGGTTCGGCGATCACCTCGGCGCCGGCCGCGGCGAGCCGTGTCGTGGTCTCCGCCGAGTCGTCGACCTCGAGCGCGACCCGGAACTTGCCGGCCACCCGCCGTCCGACCTCGACGTCGTCGATGTACTCGGCCTGCGCCCGGTTCGCGATCTCGAGTGTCGCCTTACCGGCCTCGAGGATCATCACCTCGGCATCGCCTGTCGTGTAGGACTCGCGCTCGGGCATGCCGAGCGCGTCCCGGTAGAACGCCACCGCGGCGTCGTAGTCGTCAACTGTCACAACCAGCCGTAGCTCTTTGACACCCATGCGGCCAGTATCTACAACCGCGACACCTGGTAGTGCGCGATCAGCCAGCCCTCGTCGGTCCTGCGCAGCATGACGCCGAGCCACACGGTCAGCGTGGGCCGGTCGGTGAACGTGAAATCGACCGTCAGATAGCCGAGGATCAGGTCGTCGGCGAGCTCCCGGGTCTCCAGGATCCGGTACTGCGGCGACAGGCCGAGCGGCTGCGAGTCGTAGTACTCCGCCACGGCGTCGCGCCCGACGCCGTACGGGTGCAGGCCCTGGAAGATGGCGTCTTTGGTGAAGAGCGCGGCGACGCGTGCCGGGTCGTGGTCGTCGATGCCCGACTTCCACTGGTCGAGGACGGTGGTCAGGATCTGGTTCATGCGAGTCTCCTCAGAGGATGTGCGGCGAGAGTGGCCAGCGCGACGACGCCTGCGCTGACCAGGAGCGCCTGGTGATATCCGTTGTGCAGCAGGGGTCCGACGGCCAGCGGGCCGACGATCTGCCCGAGGCTGTAGCCGGTGGTGAGGATCGCGACCGCGTGCGGCACGCGGAGCTCGGTGCCGAGCGCGATCGCGAGGTTGGCGACGCCGAGGAACGTGGCGCCGAAGAGTGCGGCGGAGACGAGCGCCGCGGCAGTGCTGTGGAGGACGGCCGGCAACGCGATGCCGACTGCTTGGACGACCAGCGCGACCAGCAGCAGCTTCGAGCGCGACCAGCGATGGCTGAGTCGCGCCCAGAGTGCGGTCGACGGTACGGCGGCCAGGCCGACCACGATCCACGAGCTGTTGCCGACCGGGCCTGACGCCGTTTCGTTGATCGCGGCAACGAGGAAGGTGCCGGCGATGATGTAGCCGATGCCCTCCAGGGTGTAGCTGGTGAGCAGGGCGGTGAAGTGACGCGATCTGGCTCCGCCCTCAACGGCAGCTGGTGCAGGCGAGCCGGTCAGGTGCCACGCCGGGATCGTGCAGGCGACCGTCAGCAGGGCAGTGATCCACCACGCCGTACGCCAACTGCCGCCCACCAGGACCAGGCCTGACAGCGCGATGCCCGCGCCGACGCCGCCGAAGGTCCAGCCGACGTGATGGTTCTGCAGCCGGGGGAGTACGGCGCTGACCGCGATCACGAACACCAAGGCGCTCGCGATTCCCGCGACCAGGCGCAGGCCGAGCCACAGCGAAGGGCTGAGCGGCATCAGCGCGAGCGTCGCGGCCAGGATCAGCAGTGACAGCCGGAGCGCCCAGCGGGAGTGCAGCAGTCGCGGTACGGCGATCGCTGCCAACGCGCCGGCCAGGTAGCCGGTGTAGTTGGCCGTCGCGAGCGCTGCGCCGAGACGCGGCGTCAGGCCGGCTTGCGTGTGCATGAGCGGCAGGATCGGCGTGTACGCGAACCGGCCGATCCCCATCCCACCAGCCAGCGCCGCAGCACCTTGCCCCGCCAACCGCCACTGCCCCGCCGACCGGGACCGACCCGTCACCCGCGACGGCCCCGCTGACCGCGACGGACCCGCCAACCGCCACTGCCCCGCCAACCGCCACTGCCCCGCCGACCGCGACGGACCCGTCACCCGCGACGGCCCCGCCACCGGTGACGGCCCCGCCACCGGTGCCGGCCCTGCCGACCGCCGCCCCGCACTCGCCAGCCGACGTCGCTGCACGCCCGCTGTGCGCGCCTGCTTCATGTCACTGGCCTGCCTGCTGGCCGCCGTCGACGTGGAGGATCTCGCCGGTGACGAACTTCGCGTTCTCCAGGAACGTGACCGCGTCGACGATCTCCTCGATCTCGCCGAGGCGGCCGACCGGGTGCAGTGCGGCGAGGAACTCGTGGGTCTCCTCCGGGTGCATCGGCGTCCGGATCACGCCCGGCGCGACCGCGTTCACGCGGATGTTGCGGGTGGCGTACTCGGTGGCCAGCGACTTGGTGGCGGAGTTCATGCCGCCCTTGGTCAGCGCGGCCAGGACCGCCGGGACGCTGCTGAAGCCGCGGTCGGCGAACGTGGTGGTGATGTTGACGACGTGCCCGCCGTCGGGGTTCTCGAGCATCGCGGCGATCGCACGCCGGGTGACGTCGAAGAAGCCGCGCAGGTTGAGGCCGGTGACGAAGTCGTAGTCCTCGTCGGTGTACTCGGTGAACGGCTTCGCGACGAAGACGCCCGCGTTGTTGACCAGGGTGTCGATCCGGCCGAAGGTGTCCAGGCCCTGCTCGATCACCCGGGCGCCGGTGCCGGGCTCGGCGAGGTCGCCGGGCACAGCCAGTACTTCGGGGTCGTCGGAGCGCGTGATCGTGCGCGAGTTCGCGACCACGGCGTACCCGAGCTTGCGGTACGCGGTGACGAGGCCGGCGCCGATGCCCTGGGAGGCTCCGGTGATCACGGCGACTTTCCGGTGGTTCATGGTGCTCCTGTTCGTGGAAGGGGTGCTGCCCCCGAGTGGATATAGTTCGATAGTTGTCGAACCATGCGGGCTTTTCCACGACCGGTTTGCTCTCAGCTGGGAGGCCCGGCCTACTAGGCTTCGG
This sequence comes from Kribbella sp. NPDC003557, assembly GCF_040610805.1. Classification (NCBI taxonomy): domain Bacteria; kingdom Bacillati; phylum Actinomycetota; class Actinomycetes; order Propionibacteriales; family Kribbellaceae; genus Kribbella; species Kribbella sp. NPDC003557. The sequence continues at coordinate 79,712 of NZ_JBEXMY010000002.1, read as the reverse complement.
GGCGTGGAACTGCGCCAGTTGCGGTACTTCGTGGCGGTCGCCGAGGAGCTGAACTTCGGGCGGGCCGCGGCGCGGTTGCACATTGCCGGTCCGTCGCTGTCGCAGCAGATCAAGTCGCTCGAACGCGATCTCGGGGTGCCACTGTTCGAACGCGATCGCCGGACCGTGCGGCTGACCGCGTTCGGCGAGACGTTGCTCCCGCCGACGCGCGCGTTGCTCGAGCAGGCCGACGCGCTGCGGCGTACCGCCCGGGGTTTCGCGGCGAGCGAGCCGGTGCGGCTGGGGTACGTCAGCTGGCGGCCGCCGGACCTGGCCGAGCGGGTGTCCGGTGTCGCGCAACTGCTCGTGGACACCTGGGTGATGCCGTCACACACGCAGGCCGCACGGGTCGCGGACGGGAGCATCGACCTGGCGATCTGCTGGGTCCGCGCGACCGACCTCGCGGAGCAGGAGCTGTCCGGCGCGCTGCTGGGCGCGGATCGGCTGTTCGCCGTCTCGGCCGGCGACGACGCGCCGGTGCCGGCGCGCGACACGGTCGTGCTGGTTGACGCGGACACCGAGGCCTGGGCCTCGTGGAACATCTACGCTCTCGAGTTCGCCCGCGCCACCGGTGCGTCAGTGGAGCGCATCGACGACCACGGCATCACCGGGCCGGGGTTCTACGAGCATGTACGCCGCCTGCGCCGGCCGGTCGTCAGCTCACCGAAGCGGGACACGACTCCGCTCCCGCGCGGCTTCGTCCGGCGGCTGGTCGTCGACCCGATGCCGATCTGGACCTGGGCCCTGGTGGCACGCCGCGACGAGGAGCGCCCCGCCGTACTCGCGGCGGTCGAGGCGCTGACGCGGGACGTGAAGGTCGAGTTCGACCCGAAGGCGTGGCTACCCGCGGACGACCCGTTCCACTGATCACCAGGCCTGTGTCAGGGCGGTCGTGTTCGGGGACGGCGTCAGCCGGTAGCCGGTGTGAGCCGAGAACTCGGCGGACAGGCCGAAGCGGTCGCCGCGGACGAGGGTGTGGCGCCACTCGACGGGCCGGTTCTGTGACGTGCCCTGGCGGATGATCGAGAACGCAGCGGCTTCGGGCGGGCAATGCAGGAGCGCACGTTCGGCGGTCGTGGGGACCACCACGCGGATGTCCTCACGGCCGTGGTCGAGCGTGATGCCGGCGCGCTCGGCCAGTTCGTTGTAGAGGCTGGTGTGCGTGAAGTCCGCGTCCAGAAGTGGCTCCGCGAGGGTGGCGGGCAGCCAGACGCGGTCGAGCGCAAGCGGCTCGTCACCGGCGTACCGGAGGCGCTCGAGGTACAGCAAGGGGATCGACGCCTCGAGGTCGAGACGGGCCGCGATCACCCCGTCGGCGCGGACGTCGAGCGCCCGCACGACGCTGTGCTGCGGCAGGCCGGATTCCTCGACGGAGGAGAACAGGCTGTAGAGCGCACCCATCGGCTGCCGGATCTCGGGTGCGGTCGCGACCCGCGGCTGCCGGCCGCGTTCGGCGACGATCAGGCCGTCGGTGCGGAGCTGGACGAGCGCCTGACGGACGGTGTGCCGGCTGACCGCGTACTCCTCGACCAGCGCGAGCTCGCCCGGGAACGCGTCGTCGAACTCCCCGGCCCGCAGCCGCCGGACGAGGTCCGCCTGCAACTGCTTCCAGAGCGGCTCGCCGCCACCTCGCTCGAGCTTGCGCACGCGGTATCCCTCCAGAGTTGCCAAATGTCCGGTCATCTCCTACCTTCAATGTACGTACATTTCTCGCAGGAGGGGACCGGCTGGTGGTGCAGCTCGAGGTTAGGACACCTGGCACCCACCCCGCCGTCTCTGCCGCCCGCCGCCGCCTGGATCCGGTCGTGCGACGCCTGCGCGGCCTCGGGATCGTCCTGCTGGTGACCGCCGTGGCGGTGCCGCTCGGGCGACTCGTGCCGCTCGTCGGCGGCCCCGTCTTCGGGATCCTGCTCGGCGTCGTCGCGGGCAGCGTGGTCCCGGCGCTGCGCTCCGACGTCTGGCGTCCCGGCTACGACTTCGCGTCGAAGACGCTGCTCCAGCTGTCGATCGTCGTGCTCGGGACCGGGCTGTCGCTGCAGCAGGTCGCGCGCGTGGGTGTCTCGTCGCTGCCGGTCATGCTGGGCACGCTGGCCCTCGCGCTCGGCGGCGCCTGGGTGTTCGGGCGGCTTCTCCGCGTACGCGGCGACACTCAGACCCTGATCGGCGTCGGTACGGCGATCTGCGGCGGCTCCGCGATCGCGGCCGCGACCGCCGCGATCGGCGCCAAGCGCTCGTCGGTCGCCTACGCGCTCGCGACGATCTTCACCTTCAACATCGTCGCCGTGCTGACCTTCCCGCCGCTCGGGCATCTGCTCGGCATGAGCCCGGAGGCCTTCGGCCTGTGGGCCGGTACGGCGGTCAACGACACGTCGTCCGTGGTCGCGGCCGGGTACGCGTACAGCCAGGCCGCCGGTGACCAAGCGATCGTCGTCAAGCTCACCCGGTCGCTGACCCTGATCCCGATCGTGCTGACGCTCGCCGCGCTGAAGATCCGGCGCGAGAACCGCGCGGCGCGGGCGCTCGATGCGGTCGGCGAGGGGTCATACCAGGGCGCCACGGCCTCGATCCGCAAACCGTTGCCGTGGCGCAAGCTCGTCCCGCTGTTCCTGATCGGCTTCGTCGCCGCCGCGGGGCTGCGCTCCGCCGGGCTCATCCCCGAGCACTGGCTGCCGGGCCTCAGCTTAACCGGCACGCTACTCATCACCGCCGCGCTCGCCGCGATCGGTCTCTCGCTCCGACCGCGCGAGCTCCGCGACGCAGGGCCCAGGCCGCTCCTGCTCGGAGCGATTCTCTGGGCCCTGGTCGCTGTTGGCTCGCTGGTACTTCAGTCCTTCTCGTAGGCCGCCTGGCGGTCCTGGACCGCCTTGATCCGCGGCACGTCGAGCTTGTTGCTGCGGTCGAAGTTGTAGACGCCGTTCTCTTCCTGGAACACGTCGGTCAGCTGCGTGTAGCAGTAGCCGAACATCAGCTCGTTGTCGAGCAGCGCGTCGACCAGGCCGGCGAAGCGCGTGTAGAACTCCTCCTCGTCGGCGACCCGCTGGCCGTAGCCCCACGAGTCCGAGCTGCGCCCGTCCTTACCGGCGGCCGCGGCCTCGGCGTTCCACCAGATACCGCCGAACTCGCTGCAGAAGTACGGCTGCCCGTCGTAGGCCAGGGAGATCGGCTTGCCCTCGGGGCCGCCGGTGTTGCCGTACGGCTTGTCGTTGACCAGGTCGGCCATCTGCTTCGCGAACTCGGCCGGGTCCTGCTCGTAGTTGTGCGAGTCCCAGACGTCGGTCTCCGGCACGCGGTGGCTGTACCCGGACGCGTCCAGCACCGGACGGCTGGTGTCGGCGGCCTTCGTGGCCAGGAACATCGCCCGGGTGACGTCGTCGAGCTGCGTGATCCGGTCGTGCAGCAGCTGGTGCGTCTCGTTCAGCGGGCACCAGCCGACGATGCTCGGGTGGCTGTAGTCGCGCTCGACCGCCTCGAGCCACTGCGCGACGTACGACGCGGTCGGCTGCTGGTTGTCGTCGCCGGTGTGGCCGACGCCCGAACCCCAGTCGCCGAACTCGCCCCAGACCAGGTAGCCGAGCCGGTCCGCGTGGTACAGGAACCGCTCCTCGAACACCTTCTGGTGCAGCCGCGCACCGTTGAACCCGGCCGCCAGGCTGAGCTCGATGTCGCGGATCAGGGCTTCCTCGGACGGCGCCGTCATCAGGCTCTCCGGCCAGTACCCCTGGTCCAGCACGAGCCGCTGGAACACGTGCTTGCCGTTGATCAGGATCGCCTTGCCGTTGATGCTCACCGACCGCAGGCCGGCGTACGAGTCGGCGCCGTCGACGACGTTGCCGTCGGCATCGATCAGCTCGAGGCGGACGTCGTACAGGTGCGGGTCGGTGGTGTCCCAGAGGCGGACGCGGTCGGCCGGGACCTGCAGCGTCAGCCGCGGAGCCAGGTCGAGGTCGGCGCGGACCTCGGCGGTGCTGACCTCGCCGTCGGCGTCCTTCAGGGTCGCCTTGATCGTATACCCGGTCTTGTTCGCGGACACCGGGACTTCGAGGTGGAAGCTGGAGCCGGCGACGTCCGGGGTGATCCGGGGCCGCTTCAGGTGCACCGTCGGGACCGCTTCGAGCCAGACGGTCTGCCAGATGCCGGTGGTGCGGGTGTAGAGGCAGCTGTGGTTGAAGTACAGCTGGCTCTGCTTGCCGCGGGCCTGCGGGCCGCGGTGGCTGTCGCGGGCGCGGACGACGATCGTCGCCTCCTCGCCGGGCCGGGCGACGTGGCGCAGGTTCGCGCTGAACGGGGTGAACCCGCCGCGGTGCCGGACGACCTCCTCGCCGTTCACCCAGACGGTGGCGTCGTGGTCGACGGCCTGGAAGTGCAGGACGGCGTCCTTGCCGGCCCAGTCCGCGGGGATCGTCACGGTGGTGCGGTACCAGACCGCCTCCAGGAAGTCGACGTCCTCGATCCCGGACAACTCGGTCTCCGGCGCGAACGGCACGACGATCCGCTGCGGGAGCTCGCGTTCGCGCAGGCCGCGCTCCAGCCCGGAGTCCGACCGGTCGATCTCGAACTGCCACTCGCCGTTCAGATTCACCCACTCGGGCCGGACGAACTGCGGACGCGGGTACTCCGCACGAGGCTGAGACATGTGCTCTCCCGTGATGCTGGTCGATGGCGGGACGGCAGCACTTTACAACGTTGGAATGAAGCGGGCAACGGCCAGTTCCAGGACCCGGATCAACGCTCCGGGAGCTGCATCCGCTTCACATAGCAGTGGGTTCCGGGCTGGTCGACGTACTTTCCCCAGGCCTCGGTGCGGGTGTATCCGCTCGACTCGTAGAGCGCGATCGCCTCCGGCTGGCGGTGCCCGGTGGTGAGCCGGAGCCTAGGGTGCCCGGCCGCCCGAGCCGCGTCCTCCAGCCCGGCCAGCAGCGCGCGTGCGTAACCCCGCCCACGAGCCGCCGGGACGACGTACATCCGCTTCACCTCACCGTCGCCCGGATACTCGCTCCCCGGCCCGAAGACCTGCACAGCCCCACACCCGACCGCACGCCGCCCCTCATCAAGCACCACGAAGTACCGAGCCCCACCCTTCACCTGCGACCGCCCCTCAGCGCCGTACCGCGAGACCAGCTCCGCGAAGGCCGCCGCCAGAAGCGCTCCCAGCTCGACGTCATCCGCTGACCGTTCCTCGATCTCCATCTAAAGGCCGAGGAGGCGGGTGCCGTTGTCGCGGCAGACTGCGCGGAGCCAGGGGTCGCCGAGGTCGAGGGCTTCGAGGGAGGTGAGTTGGACGGCGTACTCGTAGGGGATGTTGGGGAAGTCGGAGCCGAGGACGATGCGGTCCTGGAGGTCGGCGAGGCGGGGGATCAGGTCCCGGGGGAAGGGCATCATCGCTTCGGTGAAAGGGGTCAGGGCCATCGTCGTGTCCAGGTGGACGTTGGGGTACGACGTGAGTGCGAGGTGCTCGGCGTATTCGGGCATGCCGAGGTGGGCGATGACCGCGGTCAGGCGGGGGTGGCGCCGCAGGACCTCGCCCATCGGGCCGGGGCCGGTGTGCCGGCCGGGGATCGGGCCGGAGCCGCAGTGGACGACGACGGGTACGCCGGCCTCGGCCAGCTGGCCCCACACGTCGTCGAGCTCACCGGAGCGCGGGTCGTAGTCCCCGACCTGGACGTGCACCTTGAAGATCCGGGTGCCCAGCTCCAGCGCCGACCGGACATAGGCGCCCGCGTCAGGCTCGGGAAAGAACGTTCCGCTCGGCACACACCCAGGTGTCACGGCCGCGAAGTCCCGCGCCCACGCGTTCAGCGAGGCCGCCATCCCGGGCTTGTGCGGGTAGACCAGCGCCGGGAACGCCCGCACCCCCAGCGAATCCAGCGTTTTGAGCCGCTCCTCCACCGAGGTCCGGTAGGTGATCGGCCACTCGGTCCCGTAATGCGACGACGCCTGGTCGAAGTACGCCCAGACCGCGTTCATCACCCGGTCCGGCAGGAAGTGCACATGCACGTCCACCAGCCCGTCGAGCCCGAGCCGCCGCCACCACGCCGGTACCTCCGCATCACGCACGCCCTCTAGCCTGCCTGATCGGCCAGCCAGAGGTTGGTGAGGCCCTTGAAGTGGGCGAAGAACTTCTCGTGTTCGTGGGTGGGGTAGGTGGACATGACGGTCTCGCGGAGAAGGCGGTCGAAGTCGGGGCCGGCTACCCAGTCCCGGACCCGGAGGTCGAAGTCGCCCAGGTGGGAGGCGCACCATTCGTGGTACTTCGCGGTCTCGAAGTGCTCGTCGGCGAGGGCCAGGTACCCGTTGAGCTTGGCCTCGTAGTCGAGCGACTCGTCGTCCGCGATCTCGAAGTACCGCTCGGTGTGCAGGTCGACCGACGAGCGCCGGCCGGTCGCGAGGCAGAAGACCGACCACTTGACCAGCGCACTCAGCGCCCACGGGAAGTAGTAGTGCAGCGACGTGACCGCGACGTCGGGGCAGGCGTTCGCGTAGTCGATCGGGTGGACGGAGTCGCCCTTCACCAGCATCTCGCAGGAGTTGAACTCCCAGCCGAAGAACGCGTTCACGATCCGGCTGATCGCGACCGCCTCGTGCCCGGCGGCCGGGCTGAGGAAGTCGTGCGAGACGGCGTACCGGTTGTGCATCGGCTCGTCCGGCCGGAAGTCCATCACCATCGTCTCGGCGCCGATCGACAGCGCCCGCGCGAACTTGTCGTACTCGATCGTGGCCTGCAGGTGCATCAGCATCTCGCCGGACTGGTCGTACGCCTGGTGCAGGTCGACCTTGTTGTTGATCCGGGACACGCCCCGCCAGCCGCCGCCGTCGAACGGCTTCATGTAGAGCGGGTACCCGAGGTCCTCGGCGATCGCGTCCAGGTCGAAGGGCCGGTTGTACGTCGCCGACGTGTACGCCCAGCGCACGTTGTCGACCGGGTTCTTGTACGGCACCAGCACGGTCCGCGGGATCTTCAGCCCGAGCCGCAGCATCGCGCAGTACGCCGAGTGCTTCTCCATCGACTGGAACGTGAACGGCGAGTTCAGCAGGTACGTGCCGTTCATCAGCGCGGCCTTCTTCAGCCACTCGCGCGGGTGGTAGTACCAGTACGCGAGCCGGTCGATCACCAGCCCGACCCGGACCGGGTCGGTCAGGTCGAACGGCTCGATGGTCAACCGGCGGGACCCGAACTCGTGCTCGCGCCCGTCGATCGTCACCGGCCCGACCCGCTGCAACAGCGCCTCGAACGCCTGCGGCCAGTCCTCCTCGGCCCCGAGCAGCAACCCGATCAGATGACGCGATCTATCACTCACGTGAATCTCCTCAGCAGAATCGGGGCAGGTGGTGGGCGAGCTGCTGCCGCCACCAGGGCCAGTCGTGTGCTACGTCGTACCCCCACAGGTCCAGCTCATGCGGGATGCCTTTCTCCTTCAGGACCGCCGCCGTCGCGCGGGCCGACGGCAGCGAGCCGGTCGGATGCGTCTCCCAGTCGCCCTGGCCGACGGTCAGCAGGATGAACAACCGGCTGCGCAGCCAGTCCAGGTGCTCGCCGGACAGGTTCGGCAGATAGTCGGCCGGGTTGTTGAAGTACGTCGCGTCGCCGCGCTCACCCCAGGCGTGCCAGCCGGCCGCGTCGTAGTTGCCCGACTGGCAGATCGCGATCGGGAACAGGTCGGCGCGCTTGAACGCGAAGTTCAGCGCGTGGAACGCCCCCAGGCTGCAGCCGGTGGTGATGATGTCGCCGACGCCCGGCGAGTCCGTCCCGATCGTCGGCACCACCTGGTTCAGGATCCAGGACTCGTACAGCTCGTGCCGGCGCGCCCTGTCCTCGAGCTGGATGCTGCGGTCCGACCAGCTGACGTGGTCGTAGGAGTCGACGCAGTACAGCTTCACCCGGCCGGCGTCGATCAGCGGGGCGACCGCCTCGACCATGCCGTTGTTCTCGTAGTCCCAGGCGCGTCCCTGCTCGCTCGGGAAGACCAGGACCGGCCGGCCGTAGTGGCCGTACCGGATCAGGGTGCCGCGGCGGTCAAGCCCCGGCGCCTCCAGTTCGACCTGTTCCCGTTCCATCAGCCCCACCCCAGGTCTGTCGCAGTAGCTCCGTCAGATCAGGATCCAGCACATCCCGCCAGGCTGTGAAGTTGTGCATGTCGGGAGTTTCGTCGAGCCGCACGTCCAGCCCGAGCTCGGCCAGCCGGGCCGCCAGCACCCGGTTGTTGTGCACGTTCTCCTCGGTGGTGCCCGCGGTCATCCCGATCCGGGGCGTGCCCGGCGCCGTGGTTGCCGTCAGCACCTGCTCGACGAACCCGGTCACCTCGGCGTAGAACTCGAACTTGGATTCCTGTGGATCGGTCTGCGGGGTGAAGAACGATCCCGACTGCAGGAACAGCGCGGAAAACGTGTTCGGAAAATGCCAGTCCGCGTGCAACGCCGCGAGCGCACCCAGGCTGGCGCCCATCATCACGGGCCGCCGGCTCGCGTACTGCGCCCGGACCGCCGGTACGACGTGCTGCGTCAGCGCGTCGGCGTACCGGGGGTTCGCGGCGTACCAGAGGTTGCGGGACGTCGGCCGGAGCAAGGCCAGCCGGAACGGCGGCAGCGCACCCGAGGCGACCATCGCCCCGGCGTAATGCGTCAGACCGGCGTACGTCGCGAACTCGGGACCGTCGTGGGACAGCAGCAACGGCAACTCGAACGCCGGCGCGATCCCGTCCGGCGCCCACACCTGGACGTCGACCGGTCCGACCGGCGAGTCGACGGTCAGCGGCGTCAGCGTCGACGGCAGCGGCGGTACGGCGATCCAGGCCGGCTCGACATATCCGGGCAGCGGCAGCCACGAGTGCTCGCCGAACGCGCCGCCGACCACCCGGGGGTTGGTCGGGTCCGTCCGCATGCCGAGGTCGGCGATGTCGAACAGGTACTCCATCCGGTGCACCGACGGCCGCGGCAGCCGCAGCTCCCAGCCGTCCTCGACCGGTTTGAACTCGAGCAGCTCGGCCGGAAGTCCCAGCTCCTGCCACAACCGGACCCCGGTGAACGCATGCGCAGCGTCACCGAGGCGGAACACCACCTCGGCCCCTTCGACCGCGCTCACGACACCAGGCATCCGACCACGGTACTGCCGCAATCACTGACAACACGTGTCAGTGATCGCGTTCTATCGTGGGAAGGTGGTCGATCTCACCGATATCCGCGCCATCACCGCGGACCTCCCGCGCAGCTACGAGGTTCTGGTCCGCGACCAGATCAAGTTCCGCGTCGGCCAGATCGTCTATCTCGCGGTCTCCCGCGACGAGGAGACGATCGGCATCGGCTTCCCCCGCGAGGAGCGGGCCGCCGCGCTGGCCGCCGAGCCGGACAAGTTCTTCCCGCCACGCCCCTCGGACGAGCGCTACAAGTGGATCCAGGTCCGGCTCGCCGCCCTCGACTACGACGAGCTCCGCGAGCTGATCCTGGACGCCTGGGCGATGTGCGTCCCGAAGAAGGTCCGCGCCGAGTTCTTCGGCACCTAGGACGTCACGACGACCGGCGTCTCCTTGCTGCCGATCAGGCCGAGGAGGGCGATCGCCTCGGCCTCGATCGCGTCCCGGACGGCAGCCGGGACCGGCGCGTGCGTGGTGACCCGCAGACTCGCGTCGGCGCCGCGGTGGTGCCGCCAGTCGGCCGCGTAGTCGCCGTCGATCAGGACCGTGCCCATCGCGGCCCCGTTCCCGGGCGGCAGCGGGACGGTCCGTTTGGCCGGGTTGACCCGCCGCCGGTCCGCGTGCGACAGCAGCAGGTTGTCGAACTCCGGCAGGAACCGGATCGGCGCGGGCGTGTCCGCGTCCGGCACCGGCCCGTCCGGTACGTCGAACAGCTCCCGCCCGTCCTCGTCGGCGTACCCGCGCAGTCCCGGCCGCAGCCGGTCCACGACCTCGCGCAACCTTGTCAGCCCCGACCACATCTGGACGTCGGCCACACTCGCCGGCCCGAACGCCGCTAGGTAACGGAGCACCAGGTCGTCGATCGACGGATCCGTGATCGGCGCCCGGCCGAGCCAGCTCTCGATCGTCTGCAGCGCGGCCGGACCGGTCTCGCCCCAGACGCCGCGTGGCGTCACCTGGACGGTGCCGGCCAGATAGCTGACGGCGTACGCCATCGCGTTCGCGTCCCGGTCCGGCCAGCGCTCGCCGAGCACGTCCCGCAGCCGGCTGCGGGAGTACGGCTCGCGGCTCATCAGGTCGGTGCCGAACGCAACGAGAGCGTCGATGTCGGCGCCGGCCAGCTGCTTGCCGAACGCACCGCGCAGCCCGCGGTCCGCGACCGGATACATCAGCGGCCACATCATCAGGCAGTCCTCGGCGGTGACGAGATGGATCGTCGACCGCAGCAGCGAGGCGCGCACGACGCGGCGCTCGAGCATCAGCGCGGACAGCTCGGCCGGGTCGAAGCCCTCGAGCCTCGACCACAGCGCGACGTACGCGGCCAGTGGGGCCTGCGCCTGCATCCCCACCAGCCGCTCGATCAGTTCGGCGACCGGTCCGCTCTCCCGGCGCAGCAGTTGCTGGCGCTGGAGGGTCGCGCGGTTCAGTTCCCGCCGGCTCAGGACGCGGGTCGATGCGTTCATCGGCCAAGCGTACGGAAGAAGGCGCGCACGTCCTCGACCAGCAACTCGCCGCACTCCATCGCGGGGAAGTGGCCGCCCTCGTCGAAGTCCGACCAGTGCTGGACGCGGCCTTCCGGATCCGCGATCCGGCGAACCACCGGGCTGCTGTTGAAGACCGCCCAGCCGGACGGCACCGACGACTGTGCACCCCAGCCGAGATCGGAGTGGGCCGCCTCGTACAGGAACCGGGCCGCGCTCGCGCCCGCGCGGCAGAACCAGTAGATGCTGACCAGCGTGAGCAGCTGGTCGCGGTCGACGGACTCCTCGGGCGACTTCGCCGGGTCCGTCCACAGCTGGAACTTCTCCGCGATCCACGCCAGCTGCGCCACCGGCGAGTCGGTCAGCCCGGCCGCGATCGTCTCCGGCGTGTGGTTCTGCAGATCCAGGTAGCCGCGCCCCGCCGTCCACGCCGCCTTCGCCTGCTCGACGACCGCCAGATCCGCCTCGTCGAGGCCGTCCGGCAGCGGGACGAACTCACCGGCCAGCGCGAGTGTCCCGCGGTCGCTGTTCACGTGCGTACCGATCACGCGGTCGGGCACGGTCGCCCCCAGATGACCGGTGATCCCGGCGCCGATGTCGCCGCCCTGCGCTGCGAACCGCTCGTACCCGAGCCGGGTCATCAGCTCCGCGAACGCGGCCGTGGTCCGCCCCAGCTCCCACCCGCCGCCGGACAACGGGGTCGAGAACCCGAACCCCGGCAGCGACGGCACCACCACGTGGAAGGCGTCCGCCGCGTCGCCGCCGTGCGCGACCGGGTCCGACAGCGGCCCGAGCAGCCGGAGGAACTCGACCGACGAGCCGGGGTAGCCGTGGGTGATCAGCAGCGGCGTCGCGTCCGGCTCGGGGGAGCGGACGTGGAAGAAGTGGATCGTCTGCCCGTCGATCTCGGTCGTGTACTGCGGATAGCGGTTGAGCTCCTGCTCCGCCTTCCGCCAGTCGTACGACGTCCGCCAGTACTCGGCCAGGTCGTACAGGTAGCCGCAGGGGATCCCGCGGCTCCAGTCGTCGCTGTCTCCCGGGACCGGACGCGGCCGGCGGGTGTGCTCGAGCCGGAACCTCAGGTCGGCCAGCTCGGCGTCGTCGATGTCGATCAGGAACGGGTGGATCTGCGGTGTGTTCGTCATACTTCGACCGTAGAAGCCACTGCGGAAGACTTCCTTCCGCAATGTGCGCCATCCTGGAGAAATGCTGAACACGTCGGCTCGTCTGCTCCGGTTGCTGTCCCTGCTCCAGACGCGGGCGCTGTGGACCGGGCCCGAGCTGGCCGAGCGGCTGGACGTGAGTACCCGGACGATCCGCACCGACGTCGACCGGCTGCGGCAGCTCGGTTACCCGGTGGAGGCCGCGCCCGGTCTGACCGGCGGCTACCGGCTGGGCGCCGGCGGCGCGCTACCCCCGCTGCTGCTGGACGACGACGAGGCGGTCGCGGTCGCGATCGGCCTGCGGACGGCCGCCAACGGAGGTGTGGAGGGCATCGGCGAGACCTCGATCCGGGCTCTCGCCAAGCTGGAGCAGGTCCTGCCGCCGCGGCTGCGGCACCGGGTGAGTGCGATGCAGTCGGCGACGCTCGCCGTACCGGCCACCGGCCCGAAGGTCGACGCCGACGTGATGATCGCGATCGCGGCGGCGATCCGCTCCGAACACCGGCTGCGCTTCGACTACGCGAGCCACGACGGGCGCGCGACCAGCCGTGAGGTCGAGCCGCACCGGCTGGTCGTCATGGGGCGCCGCTGGTACCTGATCGCCTGGGACCCGGACCGCGACGACTGGCGGACGTTCCGGGCCGATCGGATCACGCCGAAGATCCCCGGCGGGCCGCGGTTCACGCCCCGCGAGCTGCCGGAGGCCGAGGTCACCGCCAGGCTGCAGCGCGGCGTCGGCACCGCGACCTGGCGGTACGTCGCCCGCGTCCTGCTGCACGGGCCGGCCGCGGAGATCCGCGCCAAGCTCCCGCTGCCGGTGGAGATCGAGGAGCTCGGGCCGGACCGCTGCCTGATCCGGCTCGGCTCCGACACCCCGCAGATGCTGACGCTCTACCTCGGCCTGCTGGACGTCGACTTCGAGGTCCTCGACGCGCCCGAACTCTCGGCCGCCCTCACCGCGCTGGCCGACCGGCTCCACCGCGCGGCCGGCCCGCCGGTCCGATCGGATGCCCCTGGCAACGACCAGTCATCCTCAGGTAGTAGACCGGAACCATCCTGACGGCCGATGGGTACGGCGCCGCCGCGACGCACCCTGGAAGCATGACCGGGGACTTCCTGCCGCAACGCCGCAAGGCGTCGGTGCTCAGCCAAGCCGTAACCGTCGTGATCCTGCTCGCCGCCGCCGCGGCTGCCGTCTGGCTGTTCACCTAGGAGTCCCAGCGCACGTCCGCTTCACCGGGCCGGACCACACCCGCCTCGTAGGCGACGACGACGGCCTGGACCCGGCTGGACAGGCCGAGCTTCGACAACACCGAGCTCACGTGGGTCTTGACCGTGGTCTCACTGACGAACAGCTTGGTCGCGAGGTCGCGGTTCGACAGGCCGCGAGCCATCCACACCAGGATCTCGCGTTCCCGTTCGCTGAGCTGGGACAGCAGTCCGGCCCAGCGCGCATCCGGTTGCGGTGGCGCGCCGGCCACCGGACCCCCGTCGACCTGGCGCTCCAGCTCCATGCAGCGCTCCAGCAGCACCCGGGTCGAGGCCGGATCGACGAGCGAGTCGCCGCGGTGCACCGCCCGGACGGCGGACACCAGGAGATCGGGATCGGTGTCCTTCAGCAGGAATCCGGACGCGCCGGCGCGGACGGCGGCCAGCACGTACGCCTCGTCGTCGAACGTCGTCAGCACCAGGACGGCGGGACGCGCCCGGCCGGTCTCCCGGTTCGCGCTGGTGATCCGCTCGGTGGCGACCAGACCGTCCATCACCGGCATCCGGATGTCCATCAGGACGACGTCGGGGTCGTGCTGCTCGATCAGCCGCAGCGCCTCCTCGCCGTTCTCGGCCTGGGCGACGGTGGTCAGGTCCGGCTCGTGGTCCAGGATCATCGCCAGACCCATCCGGATCACGCCCTGGTCGTCGGCGACCAGGATCCGGATCGGCTCGCTCACTTCTGCGGCGGCAGCCATGCCTGCACTCTCCATCCACCCAGGGGGCCGGCCGCGACGGCGAGCGTCCCGCCGACCGCCGTGGCCCGTTCCCGCATCCCGATCAGTCCGTTGCCGCGGCCGCTCTCCTTGCGGCGCGCGGCCTCCAGCACGTTCACCGGCGGCGGCCCGCCGGTCCCGTTGTCGTCGATGGTCAGCAGTTCGCCCTGCGGTCCACTCTGCCAGGTCACCCGCGCGGCGCTCGCCTTGGCGTGCACCATCACGTTCGTCAGTGCTTCCTGGATGATCCGCACCGCGGTCAGGTCGGTCGCCGACGTGAGCTGCCGCTGCCGGGGCGGCAGCTCCATCGTCACGTCGATCCCGACCGCCTTCAGCCGTTCACCCATCCGCGCCACGTCGGCCAGGTCCGGCACCGGCGCGGTCCCGCCGCCGGACCCGGTGTCGCCGGCGACCTGCGGCGAGGCGGTGTTCAGCACCCGGACCGTCTCCCGCATCGCGGTCAACGCCTCTTTGCCGCTGGCAATGATCCAGCGGATCGCCTCCCGGAGTACTTCTGGCCGTTGGTCTGCCACCCGGTCCGCGGCCTGCGCCCGGATCACCACTGCGCTCACATGGTGCGAGATCACGTCGTGCAGGTCACGGGCGATCCGGGTCCGCTCGGCCACGGCGGCCCGCTCCGCCTCGACCGCGCGCAGCCGGACCAGCTCGGCGTTGCGCTGCTCGAGCAGGGCCACGGACTTGCGGCGCCGGCGTGCGTCCGCGCCGAGCAGCACCATCCCGCAGATCAGTGCCTCCGCGAAGACGAACAGCGACACGTCGATGTAGGAGTACAGGCTCGGCACGTCCCGCGGCAGGCTCCGGTACCGGTCGCCGTACAGGATCGCGCGGTTGACGCGGCTGAGGACGACCGCGACCACGGTCGGCAGCCCGATCATCAGCCCGGCCAGGCTGCCCATCGTGAAGAACAGACAGGTGAACCGCCGGACGCCCGCCGACGCCGCCAGGTAGCCGACGACGAGCAGCGGGACCAGGTGGATCTCCGACTGCAGCGCCGCGTCGCTGATCTCGGGCTGGCCGAACATCGTCAAGCCGAGCTGCGCCGCCAGGCCGGTGCCGACCGCGGCGTACAGGAACGGGTAGAGGACCGAGACGATCACGAGCATCGTGCGCGGGATCCGTCGCACGAACGCGACCGTGGCGACCAGGAAGACGCCCGTCACCACCGAGACCGCCGGGTTGTGCGGGCGCAGACCGGTGCCGTTGACGAAGTTCAGCGTGACGAACCAGACCAGCCCGATGAGCGCAGCGAGCAGCACATCCTGCTGCCCCTGCGACAATCGGCGCCAGATACCCTTCACGTCGCCCAGCGTAGTCAGCCTGTGTTTGCCAAAGCTTCATCTGCCCGGACGGGCGCCGGCTCCAACTTTTGGAGGAGGCTCGGCGTCCGAACTGATACTCAGGGGCTACAGATGGGGCAGCAGAACGGTCCCTGGGACCGATGTGTCGCCCGCCCCGATCCGAAAGGCTGTACCCCATGAGTGAGGACCTGCCGCCGCGCCCGAACGGTGCGGCGCGGACCCGGTTGCTGTCGGTGATCGGTGTCGTCGGGGTCGGTGCGGTCGCCGGATCGTTGCTGCTGTGGCACGGCCAGGTCACCGACGCGCTCGGCCTGGGCGCGGACAAGACGCCGGTGGTGTCGACCGTCGGCGCGCCCGCGATCGGCGAACCTCCCATGACGACGCTCGCCACCCCGACGCCGTCCCGCCGTACGACCCCGACGCCGTCCACGCCGTCCACGCCGTCCACGCCATCCAGGACCGCCACGACGCCGACCGGTACGCCGACCCGGACGCCCACTCGGAAGCCGACCAAGAAACCGGCCAAGACCTCCCGCGAGGAGAGCATCGACGGCCTCTCGCCGACGCTGAAGAAGCGGCTGACGAAGGCGATCGCGGCCGCGAAGGCGGACGGCGTCACGATCCGGATCACCTCCGGCCGGCGCAGCGCGGCGAAGCAGCAGCGGCTGCTGAACGAGGCGATCCGGAAGTACGGCTCGTACAAGGCGGCGACGCGCTGGGTGCTGCCGCCGAAGTACTCCGCGCATGTGCAGGGCAAGGCCGTGGACATCGGTCCGACGGCCGCCATGACGTGGCTGAACAAGAACGGCTGGCGGTACGGCGTGTGCCGCCGGTACGACAACGAACCCTGGCACTTCGAGGCGCTCACAACGCCCGGTACGAAGTGCCCGCCGCGCGAACCGCACGCGGTGGCCAAGCCAGATTGATCACTAGGGGGAACACCGAGATGACCATGACCTACGCCCAGCCCTTGACCCGGCGCTACACCCGCGCCCGGCTCGCCGTACCCGCTCTCTGGCGGCAGGTGATCCGGACCGGTGACAAGACGGAGCACACGATGCCGGAGCCTGACCGGTCCGCGCACACCCAGCTGGAGATCTACGACGGCGTGCTGGCCGCGTTCGAGCGTCGCGACGAGGTGGCCGCGGTCCTGCGCGCCTCCGCCGACCGCGCGACCGCCGTACGGCGCCTGCGCGACGAGTTCGGGCTCAGCCACCTGCAGGCGACCGCGCTGATCGACCTGCCGCTCACCACGGAGTGCCGCGACCGCATCGCACACCGTGCCGAGGAGCTCCGCACCGCCCTCGAACGCTGACCCTCCGCGTCCTCCGCGCGAGCCGCATCTCGGTGGTCGCGGCTCGCGTGGACCTGCGCGGTTTGCCTCCCGTGGGGAGGATGGAGGGGTGATCACGATCGAGCAGGCCGGACGACTGCGCAAGGCCGGGGTGCTGTGGACCCCCTCGGCCGGGGATCGTTTCGTCGTACCGGACCGCGACATGGACGACGACGTGTTCGTGGTGAGCGACATGACCGTCGAGGTGCACGACTACCAGGGCAGCAAGGTGATCGGCTTCAACGGCACCACCGAGTGGGCCCTGGACAGCATCGAGCAGCGCGAGGTCATCTGGCTGCCGCGCGAGGAGCAGCTGCGGGCGCTCCTCGGCCCGCACTTCCGGTCCCTCGAAGCCACACCCGACGGCTACCGGGTCAATCTGGCCAACGGCGCCTGCACCGCGGACGACGCCGAGCAGGCGTACGCCGAAGCCGTCCTTGAGTTGCTGGACGGCTAGCCGGTCGCGCGCCAGTACTGCTTCTTGTCCTTGTCCTTCACGCTGTAGCCGATACCCGCGAGCTCGCCGCGGAGTTCGCGCAGGTCGGCCTTGCCCTTGTCGCCCTGGTCGAACGCCTTGGACCGGGCCCTGAGCAGCGCGTTGGCCGCGGGCGAGAGATCCGGATCGGCCTCGACCCAGCGGCGGAACTCGGACGCGTACGGGTCGCCGGCCTCCGACCACGGATAGCCGTGCGCGCGGAACGCGGCGGCGATCTTCGGAGTCTCGGACTTGAACTGGTCGTGCTTCTCGCGAGCCAGCTCCCGCGACGACGCGTCCTGCAGGACGATCTCCTTGCCGTCGAGGAACGCCACCGCGACCTTCACCCGCGGCACCGTCACGGTCGTCTGGTTCTTCAGGAACTCGACCGACTGGCCGGTGATCGTCACCTTCAGCGTGTCGTCGAGCGCCATCCCGGCCAGCAGGACGCCGCCCACGAGCCCGACGGCCAGGCAGATCACCACGACCCACCAGCTGTCCCAGGCCGCGATCAGCCGCAACGGGCCCTGGAACGGGACCCACTCGCGGCCTTCGGCCCAGTCCGCGATCCGCGGCACGAAGAAGCCGAGCACCAGCCCGGCCAGCGGCAGCCCGCCGAACAGCATCGCCTTGTCCGCGGCGGAGTGCCCGATCACCGTGCGATCCGCAGTCGTCGACCCCATCTCCCGAACGTAGCGTGAACCTACGAAGTGCGGGCGCAACTAAAGTATCGAGCGACGGCGACCGAAGGAGCCACGTGGTGGAAGGGATCTGGCTGCGGTTCCTCAGCGGCCCGGACATCGACGGGTTGGGACTGACCCGGCGGGAGATCGTCGACGCCGTGGAGGACGCGGTCCGCGAGCACGGCGAGGGGCGGACCAGTTTCGAGCCGCGCGTGCACCTCACGCCGGACAACGGCGGGATCGGGCACTTCAACATCCTGCGCGGGCACCTCGACGGCCTCGGCGAGCACGGGATCAGCGGGGTGAAGGTGGTCGGCGACTTCGTGCCGAACTACCGCAAGGGCCTGCCGAGCGAGCTCGCGATGGCGACGCTCTTCGACCCGACCACCGGCGTACCGCTGGCCGTTCTGGACGCGACGATGATCACCGCGGCCCGGACCGGTGCGATGACGACCGTCGGCGCCCGGCATCTCGCCCGGCGGGACAGCAAGGTCCTCGCGCACGCCGGCGCCCGCGGGACCGCCTGGTGGAACGTGACGATGCTCGACGACCTCTTCGAGCTGGACGAGATCCGGGTGACGTCGCGGCGGCCGGAGTCGCGGGAGAAGTTCGCGGCGGACCTGTCCGCGGAGCTGACCACGCCGGTGCGGGTGTGTGCGACGGCGGAGGAGGCCTTCGACGGCGCCGACGTACTCGTCGAGGCGACGCGGCTGACCGAGCCGGAGCCGCTGCTGCGGACGGCGGCGGTGCGGCCGGGCGCGTTCGTCGTACCGTACGGGACCGTGTCGGCGGTCGAGCTCGACCTGCTCGAGGTGATGGACAAGGTCGTCGTGGACGACTGGCGGGAGGCGCAGTCCGGGCGGTTCGGGGCGTTGCGCCGGCACGTGGACAGCGGACGGCTGTCGCCGCGGACTCTGTACGCCGAGATCGGCGAGATCGTCGCGGGGCGCAAGCCCGGCCGCGAGAACGATGCCGAGCGCAACCTTTTCTGGCATCGGGGGTTGTCGCTGCTGGACGTCGCGATCGCGCATCTGATCCTGCGCCGCGCCGAAGCCGCCGACACCGGCACGATGCTGCGGTTCCACTGATGGTCGTGCGGGTGATCCGGGAACCGGCGGATCTCGATCCGGCGAGCACCGACGAGATCGTGCTCGCACCCGAGCTCCTGGACCGGCTCGCGGCGATCCGTGCCGCCGCGCTGGACACGCTCGGGTCCGGGAGGCCGGTGTACGGCGTGAACACCGGCATGGGCAACCTCAGCAAGGTCCGCCTGACAGAGGCCGAACAGAGCCGCCACCAACACAACCTGCTCCTCGCCCGCGCCGTCGGCGGCCCACCCTGGCTCCCGCCCGACGAAGCCCGAGCCGTCCTGCTGGCCCGCCTCCGCACGTTCCTCACCGGCGACGCCGCCGTCTCGGTACCCCTCATCCACCAACTCGTAAGCCTCATCAACAGCGGCTACACCCCCGCCATCCCGATGGAAGGCGCCGGCTCGGCCGGCGAAATCATCCCCTTGGCCCACGCGGCCGGCGCGTTGGTCGGCCTAGGCCGCCTCCAACCCCCACCACCCCAGACCTCCGACCCACCTAGGGCCTGTCCTGGGGCGGGGTTGGTGGCGGCAGCGGGGGTGCTGCCGGCGTTAGAGCTAGGGCCCAAGGAAGGCATCGCCCTGCTGGCGGGTGTTCCTGGGGCTACTGGGCGGGCGGCGCTTGCGGTAGTTCGGGGGCGGCGGGTCGCGGATCAGCTCACGGCTGTGGGGGCCGGGGCTGTTGCGGTGGTGGGGGCCAGTCGGGATCCGTATCGGGCGGCGGCGGGGCGGGGGGACGAGGTGCTGGCGGCTGAGTTGGCGCGGATTCGGGAGCTGGCGGGGCCTGAGCCGGAGCCGCGGAGTTTGCAGGCGCCGGTCTCGTTCCGGGTGGCGGGGCACGTGGTCGCACATGTACGGCGGACGATCGAGCAGCTGGACGGCGCGGTCGAGCGGGCGTTCGGCGGCGTGACGGACTCCCCGGCGTACCTCGACGGCGAGTTCGTCAGCACGGCCGGGTTCCACGGGATCGAGCTCGCGGCGTACTGCGACCACCTGGCCGCCGCGCTGGCCCACGCCGCGGAAGTATCGGCGGCCCGACTGCACCGGCTTCTGGATCCGGCGGTGACCGGCCTGCCGGCGCAGCTCGCCCGCGACCCCGGTCCACAGGCCGGCCTGGTCGCCGTCCACAAACGTGCCGTCGCGACCACCCACCAGCTCCGCCGCCTGACGTTGCCCACGGCAATCAGTACGGCGGAGACCTCCAACGGCCAGGAGGACGTCCAGGCCTTCGCCTGGGAAGCCGCCGGCAACCTGATGGACGCGATCCGCCTGACCCGTACGACGATCGCCTGCGAACTGCTCGCCGTACGCCAGGCCTTCGCGCTCTCCACCCGCGACATCCCACCCGGCCTGCAGGACCTGATGCGCGCGGTCGACGCCGCCGTACCACCGATCGACGCCGACCGCCCGTTCGGCGACGACCTGACCAGCCTCCTGACCGAGGTCCTCCGGCTACCGGACTGATCGAAAAAGCCAGCCGACACGCAGTTCGTGCTGAAGACGCAAGTAGCCCGCGCGGGGTCTGTGTCGTTGGCTTGGTGCGAGGGTCGTGTCGGTGGAGTGGAGGAGTTCTCTTGAAGCGGTTCGTGGCACCGCCGAACTGGCCGATTCCGCCCCGGCGCAACTGGATCCCGCCGGAGAGTTGGCGCCCGGAGCCGTCCTGGCCGCCGGCGCCGCCGGGCTGGCACTTCTGGCGTGACGGCAACGGCAAGGCGGTGCTCGGCCCGATCGGCCGGTACGGCGGTCCCTCCCGCCGGGCCGCGTACGCCGGGGCCGCGTCGCTGCTCGTGTTCCTCGGGGTGAACATCTGGGCGGTGACCGTGATCGGGCTGTTCGGTGGCGGATCGGACGACCCGGCGGCCGTGACGTTCGCGGCGGAATCGCCGTCCGCGAGTCCGGCGGCCGGCTCGACGAGTCCCGCCGTACCGCGAACGGCGGTCACGCCGCCGCGGACGATCCCGGTGCAGACCACCCGGCCGACCAGGCGGCCGACCCAGCGCCCGACCAGGAAGCCGACCGCGACCAGGACCTCCGAGCGGATCACGTCGACGCCGATCCGCGCGACCGTCAGTACGCCGACCGTCGTGCCGTCGCGTCCGACCGACCGCCCGTCGACCCGGGAAGAGATCCTCCGGCAGTACTGCATCGACCGCGGTCTGGACCCGTCCTGGTGCGACCCGGCGAACTGGGAGCGCCGGCAGCACCCTTGACGCCCGCCGCAGTCCGCATGCATTCTTAACCACATGGTTCTGAAACCATCTGGTTATGAAGACGGATTGACCGGGGTCTTCGCGGCGCTCGCCGACCCGACCCGTCGGGCGATCCTGACCCGCCTCAAGAGCGGCGACGCGACGGTCGCCGAGCTCGCGGCGCCGTTCAGCATGTCGCAGCCGGCCGTCTCCAAGCACCTGAAGGTGCTGGAGCAGGCCGGCCTGATCAGCCGCTCGCAACGCGCGACGGCCCGGCTCAGCCACCTGGAGGCGGAGCCGCTCCGGGAGGCCGTCGGCTGGCTGATGGACTACCGCGGCTACTGGACGGAGAGCTTCGACCGTCTCGACGACCTGCTCGGCGACCTGCGGGAGGAGTCGTGAAGATCATCGCGGAGCCCGGTGTGCCGCAGGTGGTCGTCGTCCGGGAGTTCCGCGCGCCGCGGGACCTGCTGTTCCGCGCGTACACCGAGCCGGATCTCGTGAAGCGCTGGCTCGGGCCGGCCCGGCTCGAGCTCGTCGTGAACCAGCTCGACCCGCGGCACGGCGGCCGCTGGCGGTGGACGCACTACGACAGCGCCGGCAAGGGCTACGCGTTCCACGGGCTGTACCACGGGGAGCCGACGCCGGAGCGGATCGTGCAGACGTACGAGTTCGACCAGGCGCCGGGCACCGTCTACCTGAATCTGATCACCTTCGACGAGGCCGACGGGGTCACCACCTTGACGCAGAACACCGTGTTCTTCGCCGTCGAGGACCGGGACCTGTACGTCGGCGGCGGCATGGAGCACGGCCTCCGCGCCTCGATGCGGAAACTCGACGCCCTCGTCACCGAACTGGCCGAGGAGGCCCACTGATGATGCTCGAGAACAAACAAGCGGTCGTGTACGGCGCGGCCGGACCGATCGGCGGCGCGGTCGCGAAGGCGTTCGCCGCCGAAGGCGCGACCGTCCACCTCGCCGGACGGACGGCGGAACGCCTGGACCGGGTGGCCGGCGAGATCCGCGCGGCCGGCGGCAAGGCCGAGATCGCGGTCGTCGACGCGCTCGACGAACGCTCCGTCGACGACCACGCCGGCACCCTCGACCGGATCGACGTCTCGTTCAACCTGATCGGCCACCGGCAGTTCTTCGGGACGCCGCTGATCGACATGTCGCCGGCCGAGGTCGAGGAACCGGTGCGGAACATGCTGCGGACGTTCTACCTGACGTCCCGCGCGGCCGCCCGGCGGATGGTCGAGCAGGGCTCCGGCGTGATCCTGACCTTCGGCGGGTACGGCGACCCGGCGCCGAACCTCGGTGCCTTCCAGGCCGGATTCGGCGCCGTCGAGGCGATGCGCCGGACCCTGGCCGCCGAGCTCGGCCCGCACGGCGTCCGGGTGGTCACGCTGCAGACCAACGGCATCCCGGAGTCGAACCCGGACACCTACCCGGAGGACTTCCGCCGCGAGGTCGCCGAGCACACCGCCGCCCAGACGATGCTGAACCGGGCCGCCACGCTGTCCGACGTCGGCGCCGCCGCCGTCTTCGCGGCCTCCGACCTGGCCCGCTCGATCACCGGCACCGCGCTGAACCTCACCGCCGGCGCAGTGGTCAACTAGCTTGCCCACCGAGCTGGACGGTTGCCCCTTCGGATTCTCGGTGGGCGACCCTCCAGGTGAGGGGATGCCCACTTAGGTGGAGGGTTCGCCCGGCACGACCGGCGAGCCTCGGTTTGGACGGAGATGGTGGCTAGCTGAGGAAGTCGACGGTGCGGGGGTGGCCGGATGCGGCTTGGTACACCGGCCAGGCGATCGCGAGGTCCTGCCAGGGGAGGCCGACCGGCGCATAGACGGTGATCTCCTCAGCCGATCGCCGTCCCGCGGCCGCACCGGTCAGCACGTCCGTCAGTGTCACGGCAGCTTCGGCACCGAGACCGACGTTGCCCAGGGCACCCATCTGTACGGCGAGTGCCCGGTCGTCGACCACCATGCGCGCGGCTGACAACAGGTCGGCGCCGAGCTCGACCTTGCCAGGCTCGTCGGCGCCGAGTGTGGTGAGGTGAAGGCCGGGCCGCGCGTCCGCCGCCGTGAGCAGCGGCTCACGCGACCAGGTGGCGAGGACGACGACGTCCGCCGCCGCGGCCACCTCCCGCGCGCTGCCCGCCACGACGCCAGGAATCCCTTGCCCGGAAAGGAATTGCGAAGACCGCGCCGGTACGACGTCATGCACGACGAGACGGTCGACCCGCCGGAGGGCAGTCAGTCCGGCAAGCACCATGGCGGCCTGCGCTCCCGCCCCGACCACCCCGACGACGACACCACGCGCCGGCCGACGGTCCGGCTGCCCGGCGCGTTCTCCTGTGCGATCGTCCGGACCCTCGGGCGTCCCTGCTGATGCCAGCACATCCGTGGCGAGAGCGGCTGCCAGGCCGGTGCGCCAGGCGGTGACGGTGGAGCTGTCGAGGAGCGCGAGGAGGGTGCCGTCGGTCAGGTCGTGAAGGCAGACGACACCCCGAAGCGCCGGCGTGGCGCCCGGGAACTTGGCGTTGACCTTCACCGTGTACGCCGGGATGCCCGGAATCAGCCCGGGCAGGAGCGCGGTCGCCGTTCCCGGACCGGGGAGGTCGGTGCGGACGCGCAGCGGCTCGATCTCGGCGGCCGCGCGGAAGCCGGACCGCAACGCGTCGAGAACGGCGGGGATCTCGAGTGAGCGCAGAATGTCCGAACGGGTCAGCAGCAGCGTCATCAGACGATGTTCCGCTCGGCGCGCGCCCCGGACCGCTCGAACCGCCGCGCGTCCAGCGGACCGACGTCGACGACCGGCGCGCGACCGAGGTAGAGGTCCCGGATCACCTCACCGACGGCCGGGCCCTGAAGGAAACCGTGGCCGGAAAAGCCTGTGGCATAAAGGAAACGGGACACCGTGGCAGCCTCGCCGATCAGCGCATTGTGGTCGGGCGTCACCTCGTACAGGCCGGCCCATCCGCCGCTCAGTCCGACCTCCAGCAGCGAAGGCGCCCGCCGGGCCATCGCCTCGGTCAGCCGGGGGATCCAGGTGTCGGTCCGGTTCAGGTGGAACCCGGGCTCCTCGTCAGGATCGGACATCCCCACCAGCAGGCCGGGACCTTCGCGGTGGAAGTAGAACGTCGTGCCGAAGTCGATCGTCATCGGCAGGGTCGTCGGCAGGCCGGGGACCGCCTCCGTGACGACGATCTGCCGCCGCAGCGGGACGACCGGCAACCCGACGCCGACCATCTCGCCGATCCGCGCCGACCAGGCACCCGCGGCACAGATCACCGTCCCGGTCCGGACGTCGCCGTGGTTCGTCCGTACCACCGAGATGTAGTTGCCCACAGCATCGATGTCCAGCACTTCGCATCCGGTGGCCAGCCGTGCGCCCAGTCGCCGGGCGGCCGACGCGTAGCCGAGGACAACCGATTCCGGCGTGCAGTGTCCTGCGGTGGGCGAGAAGCAGGCGCCGATCAGTCCGTCCGGCGCGACGATCGGCGCCAGCGAGATCGCTTCGTCGACGGACACCATCCGCGTCGGCAGTCCGGCGGTTTGCTGCAGCCTGTTCTGCAAAGCGGTGCTCTCGCGGAAATGCTCGACCTGCTCGGCGGTTTCCAGCAGGAACAGGTAGCCGACCCGGTGCAGGTCGATCTCCTGGCCCGGGCGATCGCCGAACCGCGCGAACGCCTCCAGGCTGCGGGCGCCGAGCGCGATGTTCACCTCGTCGGAGAAGTTCGCCCGGACACCGCCGGCCGCCTTGCAGGTGGAGCCCGAGCCGAGCTGGTCCTGCTCCAGCAGCAGCACGTCCCGCACGCCGGCCTCGGCCAGGTGGAACGCGATACTCGTGCCCACCACCCCGCCGCCGACGATCACCACCTCCGCCGACGGCGGCAGGCCGGCCGGCGTCACGGCAGCTCGTACGACAGGTCGGCCTCCACCGTTTCCGTGTCCATCTGGGCTTTCTGCAGCTTGCCCGAGTAGTCCCAGTTCATCGACTGCCAGCGGGTGAACTGGTCCAGCACCCACATCCCGCTCTGTCGCGACCCGTTGCCGGACTTGCCGTTCCCGCCGAACGGCAGGTGCGCCTCGGCGCCGGACGTCGAGTTGTTGACGCTCACCATGCCCGCCGAGATCCCCTGCGCGAACCGGAACGCCTTGTTCGGGTCGGTCGTGTAGATCGAGCTGGACAGGCCGTACCCGGACTTGTTGCCCAACGCAATCGCCTCGTCGAGCGTGGCGTACGGCGTGACGCCGACGATCGGGCCGAACGTCTCGTTCAGGAACAGCTCGTCGTCGGCCCGCACCCCGGCCACGATCGTCGGGTGGTAGAACAGCCCGGCCGCGGGATCGCCGACGAACCCGGCGCGCGGGTTCTCCGCCGTCACCCGCCCGACCCGGCCGATCACCCGGTGGTGGGCCGCGATCCAGCCCAGCGACTTCTCGAACCCGGCCGCGAACTTCTCGTCCAGCAGCGGCCCGAACAGGACGTCCCGCGTCGGATCGCCCATCGCTGCCTCGGCGGTCGCCCGGGCGAAGCGGTCCAGGAACTCGTCGTACACGGACCGGTGCACGATCGCCGTCCCCAGCGACGTGCACCGCTGTCCCGCCGTGCCGAAACCGGAGAACAGCGCGCCCTCGACGGCCAGGTCGAGGTCCGCGTCCTCGGTGATCACCATCGGGTTCTTCCCGCCGAGCTCCAGGCACGGCGTCTGCAGGTGGCGTCCGCACAGCTCGCCGATCTGGGTGCCGACCGCGCTCGACCCGGTGAAGCCGACCTTGTTCACCAGCCCGGCCCGCAACGCCTGCTCGAGGCCGGCGAACGTGTCCGCACCGTCGGCGTACACCACGTTGAACACGCCGGCCGGTACGCCGGAGTGCGCGAAGATCTCGTAGAACGCGTCCGAGACGACCGCGGAGTACTCGGCCGGCTTCCAGACGACCGTGTTGCCGCAGAGCAACGCCGGGACGATGTACCAGGAGGGGACCGCGACCGGGAAGTTGCCGGCCGTGATCACCGCGACCGTGCCGACCGGCCGGCGGAACGTGAACAGTTGCTTGTCCGGCATCTCCGACGGCACCGTCTGCCCGTAGAGCCGGCGGCCCTCGCCGAGGAAGAAGTCGCAGGTGTCGATGATCTCCTGCACCTCCCCGAGCGCCTCGGCGATCGGCTTCCCGATCTCCCGGGTGACGAGCGCGGCCAGCCGGTCCTTGTTGGCGGTCATCAACCGGCCGACATTCGAGATCACCTGCCCGCGCTGCGGCGCCGGCGTCGCAGCCCATCCGCCCTGCGCCGCCCGCGCAGCCTCAGCCGCCCGCACGAACACCTCCGCCCCGGCACTACCGACCGTCCCGACGACCTCACTCAACCGCGCGGGGTTGGTCGACGGTCCGACGCGAACGGGATCCTGGAGGCGTGCTCCGGCGACGACGGACAGAATGACAGACGACACAGGCGGGGTCCTCTCGGGTTCGGCCGGGATGCCGTCCACTCTCTGTCATCGGCCCCGGGCTTGCCAACCCCCGTCCTGAATCAAATGTTCGGAACGGTGTGGAATTTCTCCTGACCGGGCTGGGAATCGGCATTAATTGACAATTTCCGATAATCGGCGCACCCCCGTTGCTGGGTGTCTGGAGGAGGTCTATGTTCGAAATGGGGAAGGTCAGCACTCGAGGGGGTATTTTGCTATGGCTGACAATTCGGATCCACGGCCGCGTTCACTGGACCTGACGAAGCTGGCGGAGGCGCTGGAGGCTGCCGGCCAGCCGTGGGAAATGGCGTACACGTCGATCACGGCACTCGACGAGAAGGACAGGGTCCTCCGCCTGGGTGTCCCTGCGCGCCCGGAACTCCAGGACCGGGCGGAGGCCGATACGGCGGCCGCGATCGCGGCCAAAGCCGAGAGCGTGGGCGCGCCGGCTGCTTTCGACGTCCGCGCGGTCGGCGGCGTCAATTACGACTCGCCCGTGAAGGACCAAGGCGGGTGTGGTTCCTGCGTCGCGTTCGGAACCGCCGGTGCCACGGAGGTCGTGTTCAAGTACTCGCGGCGTACGACCATGCCGCTCGACCTGTCCGAGGCGCAGTTGTTCTACATCTATGCCCGGTCGGAGGGGATGAACTGTTCCAGCGGTTGGTGGCCGGACCACGCACTGACGCATGCGAAGGCCACCGGGGTGACCTTCGAGGACTACTACCCGTACACCGCCGGTGACCAGGACGGGAACAGCAAGATCAACCCCGACTGGCCCAACAAGCTGGCAAAGGTCACGGACTGGGCCAACATCTCCGGCAACGCGGCACAGATGAAGAACGACATCTCGAGCTACGGCGCGATCACCGCCTGCTTCAACGTCTTCCAGGACTTCTTCAGCTACCGCAGTGGCGTCTACCGCCATGTCACCGGCGGCCTCGCCGGCGGCCACTGCGTGGTGCTCATCGGGTACGACGACGCGCAGCAGTGCTGGATCGCCCGGAACAGCTGGGGCCTCGGCTGGGGCGACTCGGGCTACTTCCGGATCGGGTACGGCGAGTGCGGTATCGAGTCGTTCCAGACCTGCGCGGTGCGCGGTGTCACGGTGACGGCGTGGCTGCCCAACCAGCTGATCACCGCGCTGTGGAGCAACCAGGCGGACGGAAACATTTGGGCGTACGGCTCGCAGCGCGGCTGGCTCCATCTGGACGGCGCTTCGCCGGTCACGTCGCACGCCATGCTGTCCGAGCTCGCCGCGGCCAAGGCGCTGGGGCGCCCGGTCGGTCTGTACGAGAACAACGGCAGCGTCACGCAGATCTACGCATGGTGAGGGACCGGACATGACAACTACCAATTCGCAGAACGGACCGGTGCAGGCACCTCCCGGTGCGGAGTCCTCGTCCGGTGCCGCCGGAACGTCGGCCCCGACCATCACCGATGAGCAGGTCGCCGCGCTGAACGTCGACCTGGCGGTCGCGCCGACCCTGACGCCGTCCGCGGCCGTCGAGGCGGCCGGTGCCGGTGCCGGTGCTGTCACCGTGACCTGGCACACCAACGTGCAGATCGATGCGTTGTGGGCGATCGATCAGCCCCGCAACGCGTTCATCCACATCGTCGGTGTCGGCTGGCGCAAGATCGTCAACCTTCGCGATGGCGCCTTCCTGGCGCTGGTGACGCTGGCCGGTCAGGCCCGCCAGACCAACCGGCCCACCAGCCTTCGCGAGGAGGCCGACGGGATGATCTACGAGATCTATCTCTGGTGATGCACGATCGCCACGGTCCGGACCCGGCGGGACGCGCGGGTCCGGGCCGTTCCAGGTCTCAGCTGGCCCGAACGGTCAGGAAGCGCTCGTCGAGAGCGGCGGACTCCCACTCCCGCGCAAGCCGGAACCTCAAGCGCCAGACACCCGGCCGCTCGGCCCGAAGGTGGAAAACGTGCTCGCCGCCCCCGCCGGCGGTCGTGCCCTCGGTCGGCACCATCGAATCGGCGACGGCAAGTCCGGCCGCACGCTCGGCGACGGACCAGACGTAGCCAGTGGTGGCGTTCTCCGGTAGCCGGAAGACGACCGTATCGCCGACAGCTGCCGAGACCTCGCCCGCGCCCGCAGGCACCTCCAACTCGGTCATACCTCAGCTTAGGTCGGCGGCGGCACCTTCTGGTCGGGGTAGAGGTCGGGGATCGGGATCGGCATCCGCCAGAGGTGGGAGTCCGGGTGGATCATGCCGTGCCGGATCGCGACGTACCGGAGCAGGCGCAGCGGGCCTGCGATCAGGACGACGGCGAGTGGGAGCTCGACCAGGAACGCGCTGAGGAGTGCCTGGGTGAGGTCGCCGCCGCGCTGGCTGGTCATCACGTCGAACCAGGCGTCGCAGATCAGCAGCACCCCGGACGCGAACGCGGTCGGGAAGACGAACTGCTTGCGCTTCCAGCCGGCCAGCGCGGTCAGTACCAGCATCGTCAGCAGCAGGATGTCGAACCCGACCCAGGTCGCGACCCAGTTCCGGGCGACGTAGTGGCTGGGCAGGGTGATCGCCAGGTAGACGGTCCACGGGATCAGCGCGGCCGCGCAGACCAGCATCAGGACCGTCCGCCACTTGCGGATCCGGTCGATCGTCCGCCGCGACGGCAGCCCGGCAGGCCGCGGTGCGAGCCGCAGGATCAGCTCCCGCCGCTCCTGCGGCGTCATCGCCGCGATCTCTTCGTCGGTCAGCTGCACACCACGAGTATGCCTTGTGAATGCAATCACAAGCCGGTAGGCTGGGGTCTCGGAGCAACTGTCGACGACGACAGCGAGGTGTGGCCATGACGAAGCGCAGACCACCGGGGATGAGCAACCAGGAGTGGGTCGAGTCGCAGATCAAGCTGGCTCAGAACCAGGGCGAGTTCGAGGACCTGCCCGGTGCCGGCAAGCCGCTGAGGCTCGCCGACCAGCATGATCCCGACTGGTGGGTCAAGGAGTTCATCCGCCGCGAGGACGTCGAGACCGAGGCGTTGCTGCCGTCCGCGGTGCAGCTCCGCAAGGAGAAGCAGCAGGTCCACGAGAAGGTCCGCGGGATGCGGCGCGAATCCGAGGTCCGGGAGTACCTGGCCGACCTGAACAAGCGGATCCGGCTGGCCATCCGCGACACCACCGGACCGGTCGTGCCGACAGGCCCGGTGAACGAGGACGCGGTCGTCGCCCAGTGGCGGATGGACCGCCCGTCCCGTACGCCGCTCCCGCAGCCCGCCGACGACCAGCGGCCGCGGAAGAAGTCGTTCTGGCAGCGCCTGTTCAGCTGAGCAGTTCGCGGGCCGCGTCCTCGATCGTCTGTTCGCTGAGCAGCACCTCGTGCGCGGCCGCGCCGAGCGGGACGTACGAGTCGTAGCTCGTCACCCGGGCCAGCCGCCCGGCGTACCCGTGGTCGATCAGCGTGGCCAGGACGCCCTCGGACACCCCGCCGGAGCGCCGGGTCTCGTCGGCGACCAGGACCCGCCCGGTGATGTTTGCCTCGCGCAACAGATCCTCGACCGGCAACGGCGCCAGCCAGCGCAGGTCGAGCACCCGGATCCCCGGCACCCGCGCGGCCACCCGCAGGCTCATCGGCACGCCGTTCCCGAACGTCACGATGGTCAGCCCGGTGCCGTCGCCGTACGTCCGGCCGCGCCCGATCTCCGCGGGTTCGCCGCCGTACGGCGCCAGCCACCGCTCGTCGCCGGCGGCGTACAGGTCGCGCCGGTGGTAGAGGGCGATCGGCTCGAGGAACACGCTGACCGTGCCCGACGACCGGGCCGCGGCCGCACACGCGTGCAGCATCGCGGCCGCGTCGTCCGGGCGCGACGGTGACGCGATCACGACGCCCGGGATGTCCCGCAGGACGCCGATCGCGTCGTCGTTGTGGAAGTGGCCGCCGAAGCCCTTCTGGTACCCGTAGCCGGCGATCCGCAGCAACATCGGGTTCGCGTACTGCTCCTGGGAGAAGAACTTCAGCGACGCCGCCTCGCCGCGCAACTGGTCCTCGGCGTTGTGCAGGTAGGCGAGGTACTGGATCTCGGGGATCGGCAGCAGCCCCGAGACACCGGCGCCGAGCGCGAGGCCGAGGATCGACTGCTCGTCGAGCAGCGTGTCGAACACCCGGGCCGGGCCGAACGCCTTCTGCAGCCCGCGCGTCACGCCGTACACACCGCCCTTGCGGCCGACGTCCTCGCCGAAGACCATCGCCTCCGGGTACGACGCGAGGACATCGCCCAGCGCGCGGTTGATCGACTGGCTGAGCGTCAACGGCTCCGCGGTCGGGGTCGGTCGCGGCAGTGCCTCGGCCACCGCGTCCGGCTCGGGGAAGCGCAGCGGCGCGGCGACGGCTTCGGGCGAGGTCAGCTGGGGGAGGCCCGCGACCTCGGCCGCGATCCTCAGCGCCTCGGCCTGCTTCTCGTCGTACAGCTCGATGATCTCGTCGGCGGTGAGGCCGGCGCCGAGCAGGTAACGCGCCGTACCGAGCAGGGGGTCGAGCTCCTCGTCCGCGGCCAGCTCCGCCGGGGAGCGGTACGCCGTCTCCACGTCGGAGCCGGCATGACCGAGCAGCCGGACCGTGCGCAGCCGCAGGAACGCGGGCCGGCGGTTCCGCCGGACGAAGGTCGCCGCTTCCCGAGCCATCGACAGCGCCGCGTCGAGGTCGGTGCCGTCCGCGTCGAAGTACCGCAGACCGGGGCGGGAGCCGTACGCCTGCCGGATCCAGCCGTCCGGGGTGCGCACGCTGATCCCGATGCCGTTGTCCTCGCAGACCAGCAGCAACGGCATCGGCAGACCCTGGTACGACGCGTGCAGCGCCGCGTTGATCGCACCGGTCGCCGTCGAGTGGTTCGCGGACGCGTCGCCGAAGCTGGTCACGACGATCGCGTCGGCCGGCCACGGGGACGGGACGCCGAGCTTGGCCGACCGGTTCATCGAGAACGCGACGCCCATCGCCCGCGGCAGGTGCGAGGCGATCGTCGAGGTCTGCGGGATGACCGACAGCTCGTGCCGGCCGAACACCTTGTGCCGGCCGCCGGCGATCGGCTCGCTGGTCGCCGCTGCGACACCGAGCAGGATGTCGCGCAGTCCCTCCTTCGAGCCGCACTGGGCGGCCCGCGCCAGGTAGAAGGCGCCGGACCGGTAGTGCAGCAGGGCCGGGTCGGTCGGCTGCAGCGCGGCGGCGACCGCGGCGTTGCCCTCGTGGCCGGCGGAGCCGATCGTGTAGAAGCCGGTGCCCTGGGACTGCATCCAGCGGGCCGCGAGGTCCGCGTGCCGGCTGCCGAGCTGAGCGTCGAACAGACCGCGGAGCAACTCCGCGTCGTGCTCCCACGGGGCCGGGGCGAGGCCGCGGACGCGGTCGGCGAAGGTCCTCATCTCACCCATGATCCGGGATTATCCCGGGGGAACCGTACGGAGGGCTTGTTCGTTCATCTGGCGAGCGGGACTCTGTGGGGTGTGGTGACGGTGTGTGAGCTGTGGTGATGCACGTTCCCCGGACCGCGCGGCGGGCGGGATACGCGGCCGGTCTGGGAGTGGGGACAGCGGGCGCGATGGCCGGTGTCCTGCTGCTGGGTCCGCTCGCGGCGTCGATCCTGCTGGTCGTGGTGTTCGTGCTCGTCTGGCCGCTGGCCGCGGTGGTCCGGCACGTGACCGACGACGCGCCGTACGGCTCGGCGGTCCTGGTCGCGGCAACGGCCGCGACCGCGGTGCTGTGCCTGCCGGGCATGGTCCGGCTGCTCGCCTGGGGCGCGCTCGGGATCACCGCCGCGCTGGCCCTCGCCGCCCTGTTCGTCCTGGTCGACCTCGCCGTACCTGACCGTGGTCCGCGGCCGTCGCGGCGGCAGCGCAAGCTGGAGCGCCTGTCGGAGACGCAGCTCGTGGAGGACGAGCGGCTGATCGCGTCCCTGCAGTGCCCGCTCAGCATCGAGGAGCTCTGCGGGGTGTGGTCCGAGACCGCCACACAGCTCGCGCACGGCGCCGGTTTGCGCGACCGCCAGGCCGTCGCCGAGGTCCGCCGGATCTGCCTCGACGAGTTCGAGCGCCGCAACCCCGACGGCTTCCACCGCTGGCTGGACGCCGGTGCGCCGGCGAACCCGGGCCGCTACCTGCTCCCTACACAGGGAGAAGGCCCCACACACCTTTGAGCAGCGTCGTCGCGCCGCCGACCAACGCCAGCATCAGGACCAGCATCCGTGCCCGCGGCTCGGACACCCGCCCGGCGAGTGTCCGCCCGACGACCGCTCCGGCCGCCAGCCCCACAACGGCCGCGGCCCAATGAC
The DNA here is from genome assembly GCF_040610805.1 of Kribbella sp. NPDC003557. Classification (NCBI taxonomy): domain Bacteria; kingdom Bacillati; phylum Actinomycetota; class Actinomycetes; order Propionibacteriales; family Kribbellaceae; genus Kribbella; species Kribbella sp. NPDC003557. Next base: position 47,090 of record NZ_JBEXMY010000002.1, on the reverse strand, counting down.
CCGCGCTGAGACCGGGGAGCCCGCTCGTCGCCACCGAGAACACGTTGACGATCGCGCCGTAGAAGAGCGCGTTCGGGACGAATTCGCGGATCGTCCAGCCCGCGTTGACGGCGTACAGCGACATCGGCGGTCCGCCGAGGCCGGCCGACGCGTTCATGAAGCCGCCGACCGCGCCGGCGCCGATTGCTCCGCCGACGCCGCTCAGGGCGCGCAGGCGGAGACCACGCAGCAGGAGGAGTACGGCGATCGTCACCAGGGCGCCCATGGTGACCAGGAGGACGGGTTCGGGCAGACGCCGGGCGAACCAGCCGCCGAGCGGGACCGTGCACGCGGCAGCGACGATCAGCGGCAGCATCGAACGCAGCCGGACCTGCCGCCAGCCTTCCGCCAGGCCCGCCAGGCAGATCAGCCCGGCGCCGCAGTTGGCCAGCGAGACCCCGTCGTGCGGGCCGAGCACCAGGACCAGGGCCGGGACCGCCACCAGCGCGAATCCCATTCCGGTCATCCACTGGACCGACGCTCCCAGCAGTACGACGCTGCCCAGCAGAAGCCCACCCACGCCCGCAGACTCTAGCCGCCGCGCTCAGGCCGCCTTCTTCCTGCCCTTGGCCGCCTTCTTCACCCCGGCCTTCTTCACCCCGGCCTTCTTCGCAGCTGTCTTCTTGGCAGCTGTCTTCTTGGCGGCGGTCTTCTTCGCCGGACCGGTCTTCTTGCGGGTGCCGCGGGACTTGCGGGCCTCCTCGACGCTCGCGCGGAGGGCGGCGACCAGGTCGGTCGGGTTCGTGGCCTGCGGCTCCTCCTCGGAGTACACGATCTCCTTGCCCTGGTGCTTGGACTTCACCAGCTCCTTCACCCGCTCGGTGTACGTGTCCTCGTACGAGGCCGGCTTCCACTCGCCGCTCATCGCCTCGATCAGGTCCACGGCCATCGACAGTTGCTTGCCGGCGCCCGACTTCCGCGGCAGCTTGCCGAGCTCCTCGTCCGGGTCGCGGATCTCGTCGGCGAAGAACATCGTCTCCAGCACCAGCACACTGCCGTCGGCGCGGATCGTCGCCAGGTACTCCTTGCCGCGCATCACGAACCTCGCGATGCCGGCCCGGTTCGTCTTCGCCAGCGCGTCCCGCAGCAGCGCGTACGACGAGGCGTTCTCGGCGTCGGACGGGCCGAGGTAGTAGCTCTTCTGGAAGTGCATCGGGTCGATCTCGTCGAGGTCGACGAACGTGTCGATCTCCAGCGACCGGGACTTGCCCGGCGCGATGTCGTCCAGCTCGTCGGGCTCGACGATCACGTACTCCCCGCCGCCGACGTCGTGCCCCTTCACGATCTTGTCGTACGGCACCTCGCGGCCGGTGCGCTCGTTCACCCGCTTGTACCGGATCCTGTCCGACGTCCCCTTCTGGAACTGGTGGAAGTCGATCTCGTGCTCCTGGGTCGCGCTGTACAGCCCGACCGGCACCGAGACCAGCCCGAAGTTGATGTACCCGCTCCAGATCGCCCGCGCCATGATCGGCTCCTCTCCGGTCGGCCCAGCCGGTACCCAGATCGCAGCGGTTCGTACCTCGACGGGTCAGAGGCGGTTGTAGCGCTTGCGGGCCTCGCGGCTCTCCTTCTGCGCGTCCCGCGCGGCGCGGCGGGCCTCGTCCAGTTCGCTGCCCAGCCGGTGGACGAGGGCCTGTGCCTCGCTCAGCGCCTCGCGGGCATCGTCGAGTTGGGTGTCGAGGTCCTCGACCTTCGCCTCGGCCTCCTGCGCGGCGGCGACCGCGTCCTCGAAGGCCTGCTTGGCCTCGGCCTTCGCGGCGGCCTCACGCTCCTCCTGCTCCTGCCGCTCGCGCTCCTCGGCCTCGCGCTTCTTCGTGGCTGCCGCGGACTCCTTGGTCTCCTCGGCTTCCTGCACCTGCTGCGTCTTGCGGCGGTCCCGGGCCGCCTGGCGACGCTCGTCGGTGAGCGGGGTGACGTTGGACGGCTCGCCGTTCTCGTCGACCACGCCGAAGCCGACGTGCCGCAGCGCGCTGCTCAGCCGACCTTCGCGGACGGCGTCACCCGCGGCCGGATCAACCAGCGCCGCGTCGAGGGTCTCGCGGAGCTTCTGGCCGACGTCCGCGCTGACCTTCTGGCCCTCCTCGCCCGCGAGCCGGCCCGCCTCCTTGGACAGCTTGTCCAGCAGTTGGTGCCGCTTCGGCGTCAGCTCCCGCAGCCGCTCGCCGTCGAGATCGGCGGTCGCCTCCCGGAACTCGTCGCCGAGCGCGAGCAGGTCGTCGAGCTCGTCGGGCAGCCTGCGGGCGACCAGGTTCGCGATCCAGGCCGCGACCGTCGGCTTGCGCAGCGCCTTCAGCCGGGTCGACCCGAGCGCGTCGCCGTCGGCCTTCAGCTGCTTGGCCAGCTCGTTGCGAGTAGCAATGAAGTCGGCCGCCGGCGCCGCGTACACCGCATCCGCCGCCTCCTCGAAGTCCACCAGGCGACGGTACCCGACTCAGCCGCTCACGGTCCCCCGTTGTTCGGCCAGTTCGGTGCGGAGGGTTTCGAGGATGCCGCGGAGCAGGCGGGAGACCTGCATCTGGCTGACGCCGAGCTCGTGGCCGATCTCCTCCTGGGTGAAGCCGTTGCAGAACCGGAGCTGGAGGATGCGTTTGTCCCGGTCGCCCAGGTTCGCGACCGCCGGGGTGAGCGTGTGCACGTTCTCGACCAGGTCGTAGCCGTTCTCGGCGTCGGCAACGGTCTCCATCAGGCTCGTCGCGCCGTCGGTCGTGCCGGGTGCGTCCAGCGAGAGGGTGCTGAAGCAGCCGCGGACCGAGGTGGCCTCGGCGACCTCGGACGCGTGCGTGCCGAGTGCGTCGGCGGTCTCCTGGTCGGTCGGCACGTGACCGAGCCGCTGGGTCAGTTCGGGCTCGGCCGCGGCGATGCTGCCCTGCATCTCCTGCACCCGGCGCGGCGGCCGGATGGTCCAGGCGCAGTCCCGGAAGTACCGCTTCAGCTCGCCGCGGATCGTCGGGACGGCGTACGACAGGAAGGCCGTCGACGCGTCCAGCCGGTACCCGTTCGCGGCTTTCACCAGCCCGAGGTACGCGACCTGTTCGAGATCGTCGGCGTCGACCCCCTTGCTGCGGTAGCGGGAAGCGATCGATCTGGCCACCGGGGCGTTCAGCAGGATGACCTCGTCGAGGCACTCCTGGTGGCGGGGATCGGGAACAGTGTCGGCCTCGAGCAGCAGCTCGTGGGTGGCATCGGCAATTCTCTGCTTGGAGACTTCGGCAGCTGCGATCGTCACGGGAGATACCTCGTCGTGTCGTCGTGCAGGTCGGGTGGCAGGGGGCTGAACCACCTGTCTCCACCAGATCAAACTCGGCCGGTCCTTTCAAGGGCCCGCCTGTTACGGCTGTTTGAAACGCTTGTCGCCTGACAGTAACTGTCAGGTTTCAATGGTTTGCTCTCACGCATGAACGAGTGTTGCGCCGTGGTCGACCTGCGCCAGTACACCCTGCATCCCGGACAGCGGGACGATCTGATCGACGTCTTCGACACCTACCTGGTCGACGGCCAGGAGCGGACCGGGATGCATATCGTCGGTCAGTTCCGCGATCTGGACGACCCCGACCGGTTCGTCTGGATCCGCGGGTTCCGCGACCTGCCGGCCCGGGCGGACGCGCTGAACGCGTTCTACTTCGGCCCGGACTGGCGCGCGCACGCCGCGACCGCCAACGCGACGATGATCGACTCCGACAACGCCCTGCTGCTGCGGCCCGTGCGGCTCGGCGCCGGCTACCCGGCCCTCGACGCGCCCCGGACGGCCGCGGCGCCGGAGTCGGTGATCGCCGGGGCCGTGTACCACCGTGCCGCCGAGGACGACGGGTTCGTCGAGTTCTTCACCGACCACGTCGCTCCGGTGCTGGCCGCGACCGGCGCCGAGCCGGTCGCGGTGTTCGAGAGCCTGGTTGCCGAGAACAACTTCCCGCAGCTGCCGTTGCGGGACGAGGTGGTGCTCGCCTGGTTCGCGCGGTTCGCCGACGACGCGGCGTACGACGAGCATCGGCGGCGGCTCGCGGCGTCGCGCGTGTGGCAGCAGCAGGTGCAGCCCGAACTGGTCTGTCGCTCGGCGAAGCCGGCCCAGGAGCTGCGGCTGCGGCCGACCGCGGGATCGCAGCTGCGATAAATACGTTGCGGGGCGCGGGGGCGCCCGGCATCCTGGTTTGACCCGAGCGGCGATATGCGCTGCCTGGACCTAAGGAGGGCTGACGGATGGCCATCACTGTGCTGCGGCATGTCCGCGTCAGTCCCACTTCACGGTTCAGGAGCATTCCCGTTGTCTTTTCCCGAGTACGAACTCACCGATAACTACGCAGACCCCGACCCGGCCGACGCCTTCGTCTTCAAGTTCCACACGGTCGACGAAGAACTGGGCCCGGACCAGCGGTGGTCCACCTGGCTGGACGTCGAGCGCGGCTCTCGCGGGCCTGATCCCCGCCCGGACTGGGTGGTGACGGAACAGGCCGCGATCGACACCGAGCTCGGCGTCCTCAAAACCGGTAAGGAAGCCGACGTCTTCCTGCTCGAACGGGCCGTCGAAGCCATCGGCGACAACCCGGCGAAGTCCTCGCTGCTGGCCGCGAAGCGGTACCGCACCGAGGAGCACCGGTCCTTCCATCGCAGTACGGCGTACGTCGAGGGGCGCCGGACCCGCAACAGCCGCGACAGCCGGGCGATGGCGAAGAAGACCTCGCACGGCCGGTCCGTCGCGGCCGGGCAGTGGGCGTACGCCGAGTGGGACGCCCTCAACCGGCTGTGGAAGGCCGGCGTCCCGGTGCCGTACCCCGTCCAGGTCGACGGCACGGAGCTGCTGATGGAGTTCATCGACGACGGCGAGGGCGGCGCCGCGCCGCGGCTCGCCCAGGTCCGGCCGTCGCAGGAACTGCTCGGCGTGTACTTCGAGCAGCTCCGCGACGGGATGCGCGAACTGGCCCGCGCGGGCCTGGCGCACGGCGACCTCTCGCCGTACAACGTGCTCGCGCAGCACGACCGGATCGTGATGATCGACCTGCCGCAGGTGGTCGACATCGTCGGCAACCCGAAGGGTATGGACTTCCTGCTGCGCGACTGCCACAACATGGCCGCCTGGTTCACCAACCGCGGCCTGGAGATCGACGAACAGGAGCTGTTCGCCGACCTGCTCACGATGGTGTTCTGATCGCGCGCTGGAGGTACGGGACGAGGGGGACCAGCCGGTCGGGGTAGGTGTCGACGAGACCGTCGACGTGGTTGCCTGCCTCGACCCGCTGGTACGTGTGCAGGCCGGTGTGCTCGGCCATCTCGGCGTACACGTCGGAGTCCTGGCTGATCGGAAGCAGGCTGTCGTACGTCCCGTGGATCGTGACGAGCGGTTTGCGGATGTTTCCGGTCAGGGCGATCCGGGCGACGGCCTGGTGAGCTTCCGGGCGCCGGGCGTAGTCGTAGTCCGCTTCGGTGCCGGTGTACGCCGGATCGAGTTCGGCGGCGTAGATGCGCTGGGTGAGCTTCCAGTAGACCGTGTAGTGGTAGTCCCACACGAAGTCCGAGCGCGGGTCGAAGCCCGCCGCGACGATCGCGCCCTGGTCGTGGTTCTCGTAGCCTTTGATTGCCTGGGGCAAGTAGGTGAAGAGGTTGGGGCCGGCGGCGGTCCACAGCGTGCCTTCGAGGTCGACGCCGCGGGTGTAGAGCTCGGGGTGGTTCTCCAGTTGCCAGCGGACCAGGTAGCCGCCGTTCGAGATGCCCGCCGCGATCACCTCGCGCGCAGGGCGGCCGTAGTGCTGCGCGACGGTGGCGCGTGCGGCGCGGGCGAGTTGCGTCGTCCGCAGGTTCCACTCGACGATCGCGTCGCCGGGGCGGACGCCGTCGGTGTAAAAGGCTGCGCCCGTGTTGCCCTTGTCCGTCGCGGCGTACGCGTACCCCAGGGACAGCACATAGTCGGAGATCGCTCGGTCGTTGGCGTACTGCGCTCGGACGCCGGGCGACCCGGAGACGACCAGCCCGCCGTTCCACCGCCGCGGCAGCCGGATCACGAACTGCGCGTCGTGGTTCCAGCCGTGGTTGGTGTTGGTGTGCGAGGTGTCCGGGAAGTACCCGTCGATCTGCAGCCCCGGTACGCCGGACTGTTGCGGCAGCCCCGAGTGCGTGAGGCCCACGTAGTCGGCGGGATTGGTATGGCCGGACGCGACCGTACCGGTGGTGGTGAGATCGTCCAGCTGAGCGAGCTGCTGGTACTCGGCACCCGGGACCCGGAGCTGTCGGTGGGCGTTGGCCGGCACGGTCACACCGGCCAGCAACAGGACGGCGGAGGACAAGGCGAGAAGGCGGCGCATGGCGTCACGCTAGAAGCCGTCCTTCCGCCCGGACATCGGATCGGAACACACAACCTCAGGTCCCGCGATGGTCTGTCAGGACACAGCCTTCGCGGCGGCGCGTCCCGCCGTACGGCCGGTGAAGAGGCAGCCGCCGACGAACGTTCCCTCGAGTGAGCGGTAGCCGTGGATACCGCCGCCGCCGAAGCCGGCCACCTCGCCGGCCGCGTAGACACCGGGGAGCGGGGTGCCGTCGGTCCGCAGGACCCGGGAGTCGAGGTCCGTCTGCAGGCCGCCCAGCGACTTGCGGGTCAGGATGTTGAGCCGGACGGCGATCAGCGGCCCGGCCTTCGGGTCGAGGATCCGGTGCGGTGAGGCGACCCGGATCAGCTTGTCGCCGCGGTAGTTGCGGGCCCCGCGGAGCGCGGTGATCTGCAGGTCCTTGGTGAACGTGTTGGTCAGCTCCCGGTCCCGCGCGACGATCTGCCGCTCGAGGTCGTCGAGGTCGATCAGCCCGTCGCCGGTCAGGTCGTTCATCCCCCGGACCAGATCCGGAAGGTTGCCGCGGACAATGAAGTCGGCGCCCTTGTCCATGAACGCCCGCACCGGCGCGGTGGCGCCGCCCCGCGCCCGGCCGAGCACGCCGCGGATGTCCTTGCCGGTGAGATCCGGGTTCTGCTCCTGGCCGGAGAGCGCGAACTCCTTCTCGATGATCTTCTGCGTCAGCACGAACCAGGTGTAGTCGTACCCGGTCCGCATGATGTGCTCGAGCGTCCCCAACGTGTCGAACCCGGGGAACAGCGGCACCGGCAGCCGTTTGCCGGTCGCGTCGAACCACAGCGACGACGGCCCGGGCAGGATCCGGATGCCGTGCATCGGCCAGATCGGGTCCCAGTTCTGGATGCCTTCGGTGTAGTGCCACATCCGGTCGCGGTTCACGTACCGGCCGCCGGCCTGCTCGGTGATCGCGAGCATCCGGCCGTCCACATGCGCCGGGACGCCGCTGATCATCCGCTTCGGCGGCTCACCCATCCGCTGCGGCCACTGCGAGCGGACCAGGTCGTGGTTGCCGCCGATCCCGCCGGACGTGACGATCACCGCTTGCGCCTTCAGGTCGAAGTCGCCGACCTCGACGCGCGAGCTCGCCACCCCGCGCGGTACGTCGCTGGGCTCGAGCACCTTGCCCGCGACACCGTCGACCACGCCGCCCGTCACCGTCAGCTCATCCACCCGGTGCCGGAACCGGAACTCGACCAGCCCTTTCGCGACGGCTTCCCGGACGCGGCGCTCGAACGGCGCGACGAGCCCCGGCCCGGTGCCCCACGTGATGTGGAAGCGCGGCACCGAGTTCCCGTGACCGTCGGCGTTGTACCCGCCGCGCTCGGCCCAGCCGACGACCGGGAAGAACCGCACCCCCTGCCCGTGCAGCCACGGGCGTTTCTCGCCGGCCGCCCAGTCGACGTACGCCTCGGCCCACTGCCGGGCCCACTGGTCCTCGTCGTCCAGCCGGTCGAACCCGGCCGAGCCGAGCCAATCCTGCAGCGCGAGGTCGCGGGAGTCCTTGATCCCCATCCGGCGCTGCTCCGGGGAGTCCACGAACAGCAGCCCGCCGAACGACCAGAACGCCTGTCCGCCGAGCGACGCCTCGGGTTCCTGGTCGAGCAGCAGCACCTTCCGGCCCGCGTCGGCCAGCTCGGCGGTCGCGGCCAGACCGGCCAGTCCGGCCCCGACGACGATCACATCAGCGTCCATGTCGACCATGTATAGCGCACTTGGGAAGATGTGGCAGTGACGATCTTTTCTGTTCAAAACGTCGTACTTCCCGCAGCTTCGCTCGGTTCGGAGAACCCGCTGGCACCGCTCCGCACCCAGCGCGAGCCGCACCACGTCGAGAACATCGCCGAGCTCCCCGCCGATCTCCGGGCGAACGTCGAGTACGGGCGGCTGCACAGCCCGCTGCCGTGCCTGAACCAGGACGGGTACGACCGCACCCTGGTCGAGACCACGCTCCCCGCGGTGGTCCTGGAGAACGACCATGTCCGCGCGACCGTTCTGCCGGGCCTCGGCGGGCGGCTCTACTCGCTCGTCCACGACGGCGAGGAACTGCTCTACCGCAATCCCGTCTTCCAGCCCGCGAACCTGGCCCTGCGCAACGCCTGGTTCGCCGGCGGCGTCGAGTGGAACGTGGGTAGCACCGGCCACTGGACCGGCACCTGCGCGCCGATGCACGCCGCCCGCGTCGAGGGCCCGGACGGTACGCCGGTCCTGCGGCTGTGGGAGCTCGAACGCACCCGGAACCTCGTCACCCAGCTGGACTTCTGGCTGCCGGAGGACTCGGAGTATTTGTATGTCGGGGTCCGGCTGCAGAACCCGTCCGACGGCGACGTTCCGGCGTACTGGTGGTCGAACATCGCGGTCCCGCAGTCGCCGGACCGCCGCGTGCTGGTGCCGGCCGACCAGGCCTGGCAGTTCGGGTACGGCAGCCGGCTCGACCTCGTCGACGTCACCACCGACCTGACGTATCCGATGCGGCATCCGCGGGCCATCGACTACTTCTTCGAGCCGCTGGCGCAGGAACGCTCGTGGATCGCGTCGGTCGACGGATCGGGCACCGGGCTCGTGCAGGCGTCGACCGAGCGACTCCAGGGGCGGAAGCTCTTCGTCTGGGGCCAGGGAGACGGCGGGCGGCGCTGGCAGGAGTGGTTGTCGCCCGGGTTGGATGGAGACGGGTACGCCGAGATTCAGGCAGGTCTCGCTCGGACGCAATTGGAGCACCTGCGGCTGCCGGGTGGGACTTCATGGCACTGGCTGGAGGCGTACGGACGGCTGTCGATGGACGCCGGTGTGGCGCACTCCGAGGACTGGAAGACCGCGCGGGACGGCGGGACCGCGGCGCTGGAGCCGTTGCTCGACCAGCTGCCGGCCCGGGAGGAGGCGTGGCTCGGCGTGATGGATGCAGCGCCGGTGGAGCGGCTCGCGGTCGGGTCCGGGTGGGGCGCGCTGGAGCTGAAGCGGACCGGCTGGACGGTGTCGGACGGTACGCCGTTCGGCGAGGACACGCTGACGTCGCGCGAGCAGGCGTGGCTGCCGCTGCTCGACGGGGAGTTGCCCGCTACGGACGACGTACCGGACGGGACGCTGGTGGCGTGGCGGGACCTGTTGGAGGCGGCGGAGGAGAACTGGCTGGTCTGGTACCACCGGGGTGTGGCGCGGCACTACGACGGTGATGCCGACGGCGCGGTCGAGGCGTGGCGGCAGTCAGGGGACAACGTGTGGGCGCTCCGCAACCTCGGGCTCGTCACGGGCGAGCTGGAGTACTACGAGCGTGCCGTCGCGCTCCGGCCCGACCTGGTGCCGCTCGTCGAGGAGGCGGTCGCGGCCGCGCTCGACACCGACGTACCGCTGGCCGAGCGGATGCTGGAGCACGCGCCCGACGATCCGCGGATCCAGCTGCTGCGGGTCCGGCACGCGCTGCAGACCGGAGACCCGGCGACGGCGCACGAACTGCTGGCCGCGGGGATCCAGCTGGCCACGGTCCGGGAAGGCGCGAATCCGCTGACCGACTACTGGCTGGCCGCGGAGGAGGCACTTGGCACGCACCGGCCAGTACCGCCGCAGTACCAGTTCGGAATGGGCGGAAACTGACAACTTCAGGTCAACTCTACCTCTAGAAACACCACTCCACCGGACTCTACTATGGTCCTGTAGAAAAGTTTTTGTACTTACCTGGAACCAAGTGGAGTCCGGTGGCGTCCCACCGGTGTGCGGCAAGGGCCGCGCAAGGCAGTTTCGACAACGACCGCGTCGCTCGCGGGCGGCGCGTCGGGGGTGAGTGCCATGTTGACGATCGTTGTACTCGGTGGGTTCGGCCTGGTGCTGGTGGTCGCAGCCTTCATCGTGACCGAAGTTCTGGCCGGTCTTCGGCCGTCCCAGATCCCCACCGGCACGGAAGAAAAGACCGCGGGACGAGTGATCCGGGTGCGTGGCCCGGTCCGCGGCCAACTGCAGAGCGGTGCCCCGGCGATCTACACCGAGGTCATCGTCGAGTACTACACCCGCCGGGGTGAGGGACCGTACGAGGTCGCTCGCAAGTTCCCGGTCGGGAGCAGGATTACTTACGCCAAGGGTGACCGGGTGATCGTCGCGTACGACGTCCGGACCCCGCGCCGGGCTCGCCTGGCCGGCCGGGTCAGCCACTGGCCGGCCCTGGGCCTGCCTTCCGCGGCCTGACGGTTCACCTGCTTGAGCCTCCTCTCCGGCTCAAGCAGGCAGATGGGGGGCGAGCAGGTTGTACAGCACCGGCCGGCCCTGATCCAGAACGTACTCCGCCTCGTCCGCGGACAGCCGGTCCGCCAGGTGCGCGAGCGCCTCGCCCATCGTGATGCTGAGCGTCACCGCCAGCCGGAAGTCCCGCGAGTCGCGGGCGCCGAACCGCACCGCCAGCAGTTCCGCGAACTCGCCGGCGTGCTGGTCGTCGAACTCGCCCGGCTTCGCCTCCAGCTCCGGATCGCCGAGCCCGCTGAGCACGACCGCCTTGAAGCCCGGGTCGGTCCGGTGCATCTCCCGGAACGTCTCCAGCGTGACGTCGACCGCCGCACGCCAGCTGGTCACGTCCGCCAGCCGCTCGCGGACCGCGTCGGTGTAGCGCGCCTGGTTCCGCCGCTCGATCGCCTGGATCAGGCTGCGCTTGTCCGGGAAGTACCGGTATACGCTGCCGACCGCGATCTCGGCCCGTTTCGCGATCCCGCTCGTCGACGCCGCGTCGTACCCGCGCTCGACCACCTCGGCGCAGGCCGCGTCCAGGATCCGCTCGACCTGCCGGCTGGCCCGGTCCTGGGTCGGCGTCCGGCGCAGCGGATAGGCCCCCGAAGTCACCATTCACTCATTGTCCACGCATCAGGGGACAACGTTGCCACCTCTTTGTGACAGATTGCCGACAGTTGCTCACGAGGAGGGGAACTTCGTATGCGCATCAACAAATCCGCCGTCGTCGGCCTCGCGTCCGTCGCGCTGGCCGCCTCCGGGGTCGCCGGTACGACGCTCAGCCGGGACCACTCGAGCGAGAGCGGCGGTGGTCTGCGTTTCAACCAGGTGCAGATGATCGGGTCGCACAACTCGTACCACCGCGAGCTCAGCCCGGCCGAGCAGAAGGTCCAGCAGGCCCAGAACCCGGGATCGGTCGACCTCTGGTACTCGCACGCGCCGATCACCCAGCAGTTGGAGGACCAGAACGTCCGCACCCTCGAGCTCGACCTGCTGCCGGACCCGGACGGCGGCCTCTACACCTACCCGCTGATCCGGAAGCTGATCGGGCAGGGGCCGCTCACCGATCCCGCCATGGCGCAGCCGGGGATCAAGGTCATGCACATCCCGGACTTCGACTACAACACCACCTGCGACACCTTCGTGCGCTGCCTGCAGCAGGTGAAGTCCTGGTCGGACCAGCACCCGAACCACGTGCCGATCACGATCAACCTCGAGCTCAAGCAGTCCGACCCGAAGGTGGTCGCGGCCGGCGGCGTGCAGTCCCCGCCGTGGGACGCCCCGAACCTCGAAGGCGTCGACCGCGAGATCCGGTCGGTGTTCTCCGAGCAGGACCTGCTGACGCCGGACGACGTCCGCAAGCCCGGCCTGACGCTGGAGCAGTCGGTGCTGACCAAGGGCTGGCCGAAGCTCGACGACGTCCGCGGCCAGGTGCTGTTCTACTTCGACAACGGCGGCCCGGGCGCGCTCCGCGACCTGTACCGGACCGGTCACCAGAACCTCGAGGGCCGGGCGGTCTTCACCCGCGGTCCCGAAGGTGAGCCGGACGCCGCGATCACGCAGGTGAACGACCCGCGGGGCGCGAACCAGGCCGAGATCCAGCGGCTGGTCGCGAAGGGGTACCTGATCCGGACCCGGTCCGACGAGCCGATGGCGACGATCCGGGACAAGGACTACAGCCGGCTCGGCATCGCCCTGGCCAGCGGCGCGCAGGTGGTGACGACCGACTGGCCGGTCGCCGGCATGGCCGCGCGGTACGACAGCGACTTCGTCGCCAAGCTGCCCGGGCACACCGCCGTACGATGCAATCCGGTGACGGCGCCGACCTGGTGCCGCGGAGACGTCGCGGGAAGGTGACCTGAGCATGTCGGAGCACGTGGTCGATGTCAGCTGGAGCCGTGGTGGGCACGAGTTCACCTACGACACCTACGACCGCGACCACGAGTGGCGCTTCGACGGCGGTGTCACGGTGCCGGGCTCGGCGAACCCGAAGTACCTGGGGAACCCCGGCCCGGTCGACCCGGAGGAGGCATTCGTGGCGGCGATCTCGTCCTGCCACATGCTCACCTTCCTGGCGATCGCGGCCCGCAAGCGGCTGGTCGTCGACGCGTACGACGACCACGCGGTCGGGGTGATGGCGCCCGGACCCACCGGGCGGCTGGCGATCACACAGGTGACGCTGCACCCGAAGATCGTCTGGAACGGCGCCGGCCCGGACGCCGCCACGCTCGAGCGGATGCACGGGCTGGCGCACCGCGAGTGCTTCATCGCGAATTCCGTGACCACCGAGATCACAGTTGCCGGCTGACGGATCAAAGAAGAAGAGAAGAAGCAGAGGGTTATTCAGAAGGTGGGATGACCTGAAGACAGGAAAAGGTAAGAGATATATAGGGTGGTTGGCCTGGTGAGAGTTGGCCGATCGGCCGCCGGTTCGGCGTGGCAGATACACATCGACCATCGCGGTAGAAGAGTTGGAGTTACCAGGCTCTAGAACTTCATGCAGGTGGGTCGATGCGGTATGACTCTCCACTCGGAAGAAAACACCCGCCGGCCGGCCTGAGCCTCGCGCAAACGGCGTCAGGACGGTCGGCGGGTGGTGTGGTGCACCTCTGTGGCGGTGCACCGGTAACGGATCCGGGGGCGCTTCGCACTGGGGCGCCTCTGCGTTTGTGTGCGACGTCCGTGCGGTCTGGCTCGGTGGGCAAGACCGTCCGGGTGCGCCACCCGGGTCCGTTCGTCCGGCTGGCGCCTTACTGCTCGGCGGCGGCGTCGGTCCGGTCGTCGGGGGTCCGGGCCAGGAGGTCCTCGAGCTCACGGACCTGCTCGGTGGCCATCGTGGTCATCAGTCGGTGGATCGTCATGCCGGTGAGACGCCCCCGCCCGGAAGGTATGACGGGAATCCGCGTTGTGACCTGAGTCACTACGTCTCGTCGAGCCCGTCCAGGCGCAGCGGGACCAGGGTGCGGGCCTCGTCGTACGACGTGCCGGTCAGCTCGAGCAGGTCGATGATCGTCGAGCGGAGCTGGCCCAGCACGACGACCGCGGACAGGCCGGTCGGCAGCGGCAGGTCCGCCGTACGCCGGCCCAGCTCGCCCAGCACCCGGTGCGCGGCCACGTCCGCGGCCGGCTCGAACAGCGACTCGCCGATCAGGCGGGTACCGTCGGCGAGGCGCTCGAGGAGCATCGGGTACTCGGCGGGCATGGCCTCGTCGCGCCACACCGACACCGCGCAGCGGCGGACCAGCACCCGGGTGTTCCGGATCGCGCGGTCCAGCGGTACGACGAGATCGGCGATCTCCTGGACCCGCCCGCGGTGCCGGCGGCGGAACGGGGACAGCCGCACGACCGCGACCCCTTCGTCGGCGGCGCTGCGCAGGTCGTCCAGCCGGGACTCGCTGGCCCGCGCCCGGCGGAGCGCGTCGGTGATCGCCTCCTCGTCGCGGGTCCGCAGACCGTCGGCGGTCTCGACCAGGATCTCGGCCAGCTCGTTCAGCACTCCGGACGCCTGCTGCCGCGGGCGCCGGATCGCCGCCGCGGGCGCGATCGTGGCGGCGGCCAGCGCGACCAGTCCGCCGAGCGCCGCGTCCTGCCAGCGGCTGAAGGCGGCGCCGGGATTGGGCAGCAGCGTCGTGACGATCGCGGCCTGGACACCCGCCTGGGTGGTCATCAGGTTGCCGGCGCCGAGCAGGACGGCGATGCTCATCGCGAGCGCGATCACGAAGATCAGCTGCAGCACCCCGGTCCCGAAGACCTGGACGAACAGGTCGCCGACGCCGACACCGACCGCCACGCCGACCATCACCTCGGCGACCCGGCGCAGGCGCTGACCGAAGCTGAAACCGAGGCAGACCATCGCGGCCACCGGCGCGAAGAACGGCTGCTTGTGACCGACGACATAACGCGCGAGGGCCCAGGCGACGCCGGCCGCGAGCGCGCACTGGGCGATGAAGAACACCCGGCTGCGCCAGCGCTCGATCCGGCGGTCGATCGAGGCGCGCGACCGCCGCGCGGCCTGCGGCGCGATGTCGTCGCGCAGCTCCCGCAACTGGTCCAACGTCAGCCTGACCGGATCCACGCGCCCCATTCTGCGGGATGTGAGCGGCCAGCTTGATTCACCCGTGCTGTGGGGGCCAATGTTGCCTCATGACCGAGAACAACCGTGAGGACTACGGCAGCTACTCCGTCGACGACGAGGACCAGCTGCAGGCGGAGGACACGCTCGACGACCGGGGCGTGGCGGATCTGCTCGACGAGGGGTACTCGCCGCCGGAGAAGTGGTCCGCGGGCGAAGGCTTCGGGACGACCGCGGACGAGGCGCTGCAGGGCGAGTCCCTGGACCAGCGGATCGCCCAGGAGGTCCCGGACGTCGACCCGTACGCCGAGGACGGCGAGGACGTCGGCGGCCCGCAGGTCGGCACGGAACGCTCCGGTCGCCTGGTCGCCTCGGACGAGGGCGCGCACAGCGACGACGACAGCGAGCTGTACGCCGAGGACGTCGGCATCGACGGCGCCGCCGCCGGCGCGGAGGAGGCGGCCGTGCACGTCGTCGACGACGAGGACGACTTCGAGCTCGAGGACGACGACGAGCAGGACCTGGAGAACTACCGCGACGTCGACCTCGGCGACGTCGGCGACCTGGAGGACTGACCGCCGCGGGTCAGCGGCGAGTGACCGAGACCTCCGCGCCGTGCCGCGGGACCAGTGTGACGTTCTTGGCCTGTGGTGGCTCCGGCCTGGGGTGCGGCGCGTGGAAGTCGTACGCGGCCAGGGCGGCGCGGAGGATCTCGGTGCCTTCCATCAGCGAGAAACCGGCGCCGATACAGCGCCGGGCGCCGCCGCCGAACGGGATCCAGGTGCCGGGCGCCGGCGGGTCGTCGGACAGGAAGCGCTGCGGACGGAACTCCCGCGGCAGCGGGAAGTGCTCGCCGTCGCGGTGGACGAGGCCGATCGCGGCCATGATCGTCGTACCGCGCGGGAGCCGGTAGCCGGCGATGTCCGCGGTCTCGGTCAGCCGCCGGCCGACCTGGTAGACGACCGGGTGCAGCCGCATCGCCTCCTTGACGATCGCTTCCAGTTCGTCGTCGGCCCCGGCGTCGGCGGCGCGCTGCCCGAACTCCAGCTCGGCCGGCCGCCGGGCCAGCTCGTGGAACGTCCAGGCCAGCGCGGTCGCCGTCGTCTCGTGCCCGGCCAGCAGCAGGGTCACCAGCTGGTCGCGCAGCTCCACGTCCGACCAGTTGCCGGCGGCAAGCAAGCGCGAGAGGACGTCGGTCCGGCCGGCGAAGGTCTCGCGGCGCGCGGCGATCTCGTCGTACAGGATCTCGTCGACCTGCCGCTGTGTGTCCAGGTAGGTCTTCCAGGGCCGGACACGGAGCAGTTGCGGGTAGAAGCCGCCCAGCATGATCACCGGCGACACGGACACGATCTTGTCCATCAGCGGGCGCAGCGTGTTCAGCCGGTCGACGTCGGTGACACCGAAGATCACCTGCAGGATGATCTCCAGTGTCAGGTTCCGCATCCGCTGATGCACCTTGAACGGCTGGCCGACCGGCCATCTCGCCACCTCGGCGCGGGCGAGCTCGAGCACCATCGCGGCGTACCCGCGCAGCGCCGGCCCGGAGAAGGCCGGCATCAGCTGCTTGCGCATCCGGACGTGGTCCTCGTCGTCGAGCAGCAGCAGCGAGTGCGAGCCCATGATCGGTTCGAGCACCGTGTTCCCCTCGCCGGCGTGCATCACCGACGGCGGGCTGCCGAACACCTCCCGGATGTGCTCCGGGCGGCTCAGGACGACGCAGACGCGGCTCGACGGCACCAGGCGGATCGTGAACACGTCGCCGTACCTGTCCCGCATCCGGGGAAAGAACGTCCTGCGGTGACTCGCGAACAGCACGGTCTGCGCGAGCGTCGGCAGCTTCGGGCCGGGTGGCAGCGTGCGGGCGGTCTGACGGTCGAGCGTCCGGGAACCGAGCAAGGGTGTCGGAGCCATGCTTTTCACGCTACGTCAGCCGGGTGAACGCCGGGCATCGAACGTGACAATCGCCGCGGCCGCCCACTGAGTCGGGAAAGGGGAAGGCCCGCCCAGGGGGGATTGGGCGGGCCTTCGGGTGGGGTGGGCCAGGCCTCCGGGGTGGGGGGAGGGGTGGAGGCCTGGGACCCCGGTCGTGGGTCAGGAACGCTTGAAGCGGAGGGTGAGGATCTGGAAGGGGCGGAGTTCGAAGGTGACTCCGTTGTCCGTCAGGTCCCGGTCCGCCAGGTGGCGCTCGAGGAGGTCGACCTCGGTGACGGAGGCCGCCGGGAACGACGGGGTGACCGTCGCGCGGGAGCGGCCGCCGCTGGATTCGTAGAGGCGGACGACGACGTCGCCGGACTGGTCGTCGGCGAGCTTGAGCGCCTCCACGATCACGTTGTCGTTGTCGACGGCAACGATCGGCTCGACGCCGGCCGCACCGGTGACGAGACGCTCCGGCAGGTTGATCCGGTAGCCCTCCTCGATCGCCTCGCCGATCCCGGCGCCGACCACCAGCGCGTGGTTCACCACGTGCACGCCCTGGTCGGTCTGCGGGTCGGGGAACCGCGGCGCGCGGATCAGCGACGTCCGGATGGTGGTCGTGGTGCCACCGTCCTCGCGCGCGGTCCGGTTGATGTCGTGCCCGTACGTCGAGTCGTTGACCACGGCGACGCCGTACCCCGGCTCGCCGACGTGCACCCAGCGGTGCGCCGCGATCTCGAACTTCGCCGCGTCCCACGAGGTGTTCTGGTGGGTCGGCCGGAAGATGTGCCCGAACTGCGTCTCGGACGCCGACCGGTCGGCGTGCACATCGACCGGGTACGCCGCCTTGAGGAACTTCTCCGTCTCGTGCCAGTCCATCTCGGTCTCGATGTCGACCCGCTTGGTGCCCGGGCTGACCCGCAGCGTCTGGGTGACGACGGACCGGCCGAAGGACCGCTTCACGACCACGGTCGCCTCGCCGTCGGCGGTGCTGAAGTCGACGCTGTCGACCTCGGTCACGTCCCGGACGTTGTTCTTGTAGAACGAGTCGACGTCCCACGCGTCCCAGTGGTTCGGGGTGTCCACGTGCAGCTGCAGAAGGTTGCCCGCGGCACCTGGTGCGATGACCTCGCGCTGCGCCTCGACGTCGTACAGCGAGGTGATCAGGCCGCGCTCGTCGACGGTGACCCGGATCAGGCCGTTGTCGATCACGCCGTTCTCGACCGTGACCGCCTGGCCGGAGGCGACCGCGGTACCCGCGCCGAGACCGGCGATGCCGTTGCGGCCGTGCGGCGCGGCGTTGAAGACGATCTGCTCCGAGCCCTCGCCGGCCAGCGCGTGCTGCGCCCGGGAGATGATCGCGTCCAGCTCGTCGGCGATCTTCGCGTACGTCCGCTCGGCCTCGCGGTGCACCCACGAGATCGAGGAGCCCGGCAGGATGTCGTGGAACTGGTGCAGCAGCGCGACCTTCCACAGCCGGTCGAGGTCCTCGTACGGGTACGCGTCGAGCTTGCCCGCGACGACCGCCGCGGCGCTCCAGAGCTCGGCCTCGCGGAGCAGGTGCTCGGTCCGCCGGTTGCCCTGCTTGGTCTTGGCCTGCGACGTGTACGTCGCCCGGTGGATCTCCAGGTAGAGCTCACCGGACCAGACCGGCGCGTGCTCGCGGTACTCCTCCTCGGCGGCGCTGAAGAACTCCGTCGGCGACTCGATCGTCACCTGCGGGGAGGACTCCAGGTTCGCCACCCGGCGCGCGGTCGCGACGAACTCGCGGGTGGGGCCGCCACCGCCGTCGCCGTACCCGAACGGGACCAGCGAGCGGGTCGCGGCGCCGTTCTCCTGGAAGTTCCGCTGCGCGTGCGCCAGCTCGCGACCGGACAGGTCGGAGTTGTAGGTGTCGATCGGCGGGAAATGGGTGAACACCCGGGTCCCGTCCAGGCCCTCCCACCAGAACGTGTGGTGCGGGAACTTGTTCTCCTTGTTCCAGGAGATCTTCTGGGTCAGGAACCACTTCGAGCCGGACAGCTTCACCAGCTGCGGCAGCGCCGCGGTGTAGCCGAACGAGTCCGGCAGCCAGACCTCCTGGGTGTCGATCCCGTACTCGTCCAGGAAGAACTTCTTGCCGTGCACGAACTGCCGGGCCAGCGCCTCGCTGCCGGGCAGGTTGGTGTCGGACTCGACCCACATGCCGCCCACCGGGACGATGTGGCCCTCGGCGACGGCCTTCTTCAGCCGCTCCCAGACCTCCGGGTAGTTGTCCTTCACCCAGGCGTGCTGCTGGGCCTGCGAGAACGCGAAGACCAGCTCCGGGTACTCCTCGGCCAGAGTGGCGACGTTGGACACCGTCCGGGCCACCTTGCGGCGGGTCTCCCGCAGCGGCCACAGCCAGGCGGAGTCGATGTGCGCGTGGCCGACCGCCGACAGCTGGTGCGCGCTGGCGTGCGCGGGCCGGCTCAGGACCTCGGTCAGCTGGGCGCGGGCGTCCGCGGCGGTGCCGGCCACGTCCTCGTAGTTCAGCGCGTCCAGCGAGCGGCTGAGCGCGCGCAGGATCTCCCGGCGGCGCGGGTCCTGCAGCGACAGCTCGCGCTGCAGGCCGTCGAGCGCCTCGAGGTCCAGGATCAGGTCCCAGACCTCGGCGTTGAACACGGCCAGGTCGGCGCGGGTCAGCTGGTAGATCGGCGTCTCACCGAGCTTGGCGCCGATGTCGACCTTCGCGTAGGCGTTGTCGAGCGGGATCTCCGGGTTCGCGGCGCCCTCGACGTAGAACTCGATCCGGTCGCCGGGCGAGGCCGCCGTACCGTCCGGGCCGAGGATCGACAGCGGCGCGTAGGTCTGCCGCGGGTGCAGGCCCTTCAGTGGGCGGCCGCCGGTGGTGTGCACCAGGCCCTCCGCGGAGAAGCCGGGGCCGCCGCTGAAGCCGAGGTCGATGACCGCCTCGATCTCCTGGCCGGCCCACTCGGCCGGCACCTGGCCGCTGAACTTGAACCACGCGGTGCCCCAGGCCGGACCCCACGGCAGGCCGATCTCGGCCTTCTCGTAGGTCTGGGCGAGCGCCTCGGCGGGGGACACCGGCTCACCGGGTGCGTGCCACACCTCGATGTCCAGCGGGACCGCCGCGCCGTAGATCGCGGGGCGGAGTCGCTCCCGCAGGGCGCGCTTGAGCCGCTCCTCGATGAGTTGACGGTCGTCGTGCACGAAATCAGCCTCCGGGAAAGGTTCCTCACGCGGCCGACGCGGCCGCAGATGACAACGCTGTCACACCGACCCCGGATGCGTCCAGACGCAGTTTGTCTCTCGCTGTGTGGAATCTGTGCGGCATCCGTGCGGCATCTCTGTGCGTAGCGGTTGGGTTGCGGGCCGCCGACACGGCTACCCGCAAGGCCTCATTGTTGTCTAGGTTGTCCTGCATGGATCGCCCCCGCCTGCCGGCCCCCGCCCGGATGACGCGGCGCAGCGTGCTCGGCCTCGGTGCCGCCGCCGCGTCCGGACTGCTGCTCCCCGGCTGCTCACGCGGCCGCGCGGACGAGCCGGCGCCGTCGGAGGCCGGTATCTTCACGACCGGCAACCAGGACGGCGTCTACAACCTGTTCGGGACGGCGCTCAGCGCCCTGGTGAGCGAAGTCACCGGGATGGAGCTGAAGCCGGTCGTCAGCGACGGGTCGGTCGACAACCTGATCAAGGTCGCCAGCCGCAAGGCCGACCTCGGCTTCTGTACGTCGGACTCCGCGCTGGCGGCCTACGAGGGGACCGGTGAGTTCAGCACCGGTCCGCTGCGGTTCTCGGCCCTGGCCCGGGTGTACGACAACTACGTGCACGTCGTCGTGCCGATGGCGTCGAAGGCGAAGAGCCTGGACGACCTGTTCCCGAGCAAGGACAACCCGACGCGGAAGATGGTCGTCGGCGTCGGCCCGAAGGACTCCGGGACCGAGATCGTCGCGAACCTGATCCTGGACAAGGCCAGGGCCGACGTGATCGGGAAGAACCCGACGCTCGACCCGGCCACGGTCGACGTGGTCCGGAAGAACCTGTCACTGGGGCAGATGGTCGCCGCGGTGCAACCGAAGCCCAATGCCGCCAAGGGTTCGCTCGACGCGTTCATCTGGAGCGGCGGGGTGCCGACCGATCCGATCGCCAAGCTGCAGAAGACCATCGGGTTCCGGCTGCTGGACATCGGCGGTGTCGCGGAGGCGATCGCGCTGAAGGAGTTCGGCGGGTTCATGGTGTCGGCGATCCCGCCGTCGCAGTACGGGCTGGCCAGCTCGGTGCCGACGCTGGCGATCCCGAACTACCTGATCGCGAAGCCGAACCTGTCGGACTCGTGGGCCTGGTGGACGGTCAACACCCTGTTCCGCCGTCAGAACGACCTGATCCCGAAACACCCCGAGGCAGGCGCGCTGGACCCCCGCTCGGCGATCGCCACCATGCCGGTTCCGCTGCACCCCGCCGCCGAGCGCTGGTACCGGCAGAACCACATCTAAGCGTCGTAGTCGTCGATCAGGGGGACGCGGACCTCGATCACGAGGCCGCCGCCGATCGGGGGGCGGGCGACGACGCGGCCGCCGACGCGGGCCGCCTCGGAGCGGACGATCGCCAGGCCGAGGCCGGTGCCCGGCATCTCCCGGTGGTGCGCGCTGCGCCAGAACCGCTCGCCGACCTTCTTCAGGTCCCGCGAGCCGAGCCCCAGGCCGTGGTCGCGGACCGACATCACCACTTCGGTGCCGTCCCGGGTGACCGAGACCTCCACCGGCGGTGCGCCGTACTTCGACGCGTTGTCGAGCAGGACGTCGAGGATGTCGTCGACCTCGAGCTCCGGGGCGACCCCGCCCGGCACCATCTCGCCGACGATCAGCTCCAGGTCGTCGGCGGCGTACACGGCCTTCCAGCCGACCAGGCGCTCCTTGACCGCCTGGGCCAGGTCCAGCGGCTCTTCGTTGCCCTCGGCATCGGCCGACGGGCGGTCCGAGCCGGCCAGCCGGGACAGCCGCTGGACGATCCGGCCGAGCCGGTCGATGTCGCTGAGCGCGAACCGCGCGGTCGGCGACAGCCGGGACAAGCCCTCGATGTGGATCCGGGCCGACGTCAGCGGCGTGCGCAGCTGGTGCGATGCGTCCGCGACGAACTCACGCTCACGCTGCCGCGCCTGGTGCAGGCTCAGCGCCATCGAGTTGAAGCTGTCGCCCAGCCGGCGGAGCTCTGGTGCGCGTCCGTCGGTCGACACCCGGGTGTCGAGTGCGCCGCGGGTGATCTGGTGGGTGGCGTTGTCGAGGTCCTGCAGCGGCCGCAGCACCCAGCGGGTGATCGGCCGGACGATACCGATGATGATCGCGCCGATGCTGATCAGCAGGCCGCCGAGGAGCAGCAGCAGGCCGCTCTGCACCTGGTCACGGGCCTTGTCGGTCGGCACCCGCAGGACGGCGGCGCCGAGCACGCTGCCGTTGTTGACGACCGGGCGGGACACGACCATCTCGCCGGAGCGCCACGGCCACAGCGGCGGCGGCTCGGCCGGCAGCCGGCCGGCCAGCGTGCTGTGCAGCGCGGCCGAGATGTCGTCCTCCTTGACGTCCACACCGGACACCGAGGTGGCCACGACGCGGGAGTCGACGTCGACGACGAAGACCGGGGTGTTGTAGAGCTCCTGGTAGCGGACCGCGAGCTCGCGCAGGTTCGCGATGTCGCCGGTCTGCAACGGCGACTCGGCCATCGCGGCGAACCAGTCGGCGTCGTTGCTGCGGGACAGGAAGAGCGTGCGCGACGTGCTCGTGGCGATGAAGTTCGCCAGCGGGATCACGGCGACGATCGCCAGCGCGACGACCATCGGAACGAGGGACTGCAGTAGTCGACGGCGCAACGGTCAGTCCGAACCCAGGCGGTAACCGACGCCGCGGATGGTCTGGACCAGTTCGGGCCGGCCGAGCTTGGCGCGCAGGCTGGCGACGTGCACGTCCATGGTGCGCGACGACGCCTCGAACACCGACTGCCAGGCGTACAGCGCGACCTGTTCACGGGGGACCACCCGGCCGTGGTGCGCGGCCAGCACTGCGAGCACGTCGAACTCCTTGCGGGTCAGACTGATGGGCTTGTCGGCCACCTGAACCGTCCGGGCCTCGATGTCCACGGTCAGGTCGCCGACGGTCACCCGGGGGCGGGGCTGCAAGAGGCCGGTACGACGAAGTACAGCATCGATACGGGCCAGCAGCTCGGAAATGGCGAACGGTTTCACCACATAGTCGTCGGCGCCGCTGCGCAGGCCCCGGACCCGGTCGGCCGCCTCGCCCCGTGCGGTCACCGCGATCACCGGCACGTCCGACACCGTACGGATCTGCCGGCACACGTTGATGCCGTCCCCGTCCGGCAGTCCCAGGTCCAGCAGGACCAGGTCGCCGGGGTCGGCCGCCAGGGCGTCCGCGGCCGTCCGGACGTGCGTCACCATCAGGCCGTAGCGCCGCAAGGCGGGTATCAGGGCATTGGCGATATCGAGATCGTCCTCGACCAGCAGAATCCGGACCGCGCCACTCATGCGGTGATCGTAGGCCAGGTCACGGCCTGATGTGTCAGATCTTGGTAAAGACGTAATCACGCGACTCCACCCAGTGTTCGGCAACATTAGCCTTCCGGACACAGGAGGGAACCGCTAGATGACTGTCGGTATCCGCAGCGGGGGTGGCGCGACCGTGCCCTCCGAGGAAGAACTGGCCGAGTACGAGCAGGAACGCCCCGCTCGGCGGCTCCGGCCTGCCCTGGACCTGGTGATTTCGGTCTGGTGCGCAATCGTCAGCGTCGGCGTGCTCGCGCAGGTGTTCGTGCCCTTACCACAAGGCACGCAGTTCTACTTGGTGATCTTTCTCGCAGCGGTTCTGCCGATCACCTTGCTGTGTTACCGGGGCTGGAAGGTGCCGGCGGTCATCAATCCGTTCCGGGCCCGCCCGCATGACGACCCCGGCGTGACGGACTGGATCCTGGCGCTGGTGGCGCTGGCCGTGTGCGTCTATCCACTCTTCGACTTCGACGGGTACCTCGAGCGCCGGCAGGCCCCGTCGGCGACGGACGTGCTCGTCGGCGCCGTGTTGCTGGTGCTGTTGCTCGAGGCGTGCCGCCGGACGACCGGCTGGGTGCTCCCGGTGTTCAGCCTGGTCTTCATCGCCTACGCGTACTACGGCGGCTACCTGCCCTACACCTGGTCGCTCGCGCACCAGGGCTTCAACTTCGACGCGATCATCGCCCAGTTCACGATGGGTACGGCGGGGTTCTACGGGACCCCGCTGAACGTCGCCGCGTCGTACATCGTGCTCTTCACCATCTACGGCGCGGTGCTCGACTACTCGGGCGCGGGCAAGTTCTTCATCGACCTGTCGTTCGCGGCCTTCAAGCGCAGCCGGACGGCGCCCGGCCGGACGGTCACGCTGGCAGGCTTCCTGCTGGGCAGCGTGTCGGGCTCGGGTACGGCGACCGCGGTGTCGCTGGGCACGGTCTCGTGGCCGATCCTGCGCCGGGCCGGGTACCCGCCCGAACCGGCAGGCGGAATGCTCGCCGCGTCCGGTATCGGCGCGATCCTGTCCCCGCCGACCCTCGGCGCGGCCGCGTTCATCATCGCCGAGTTCCTCCAGGTCTCGTACCTGAAGGTCCTCGGGTTCGCCGTGATCCCGACGCTGCTGTACTACCTGGGCATCCTGCTCGCGATCGAGATCGACGCCCGCAAGCACGGGACGACGTCGACCGAGGTGTCCGACCGGTCGGCGTGGCGGCTGTTCCTGCGGTTCGGATACCATTTCCTGTCGTTGTTCGTGATCATCGGGTTCATGGCGGTCGACGTCCCGCCGTTCAAGGCCGTGGTCTACGCGGTGATCGTGCAGTTCGGGTTGTCGTTCCTGGACCGCGAGCACCGGCTGACCGGCCGGCCGCTGTTCAAAGCGCTTGCCCAGGGCACCCGTTCGGTGCTGCCGGTGGCGGCCACCTGTGCGACCGCCGGGGTGATCGTCGCGGTCACCACGCAGACCGGCCTGGGACTGAACCTCGCGGAGATCATCGTCAACGCGGCCCGTGGGCTGACCGACAACCACACCGCGGTGCTGATCCTGACCGTGGTGCTGTCCGCGTTCGCCGTGCTGATCCTCGGGCTCGCGGTGCCGGTGACCGCGTCGTTCATCATCGCCGCGGTGATCATCTCGCCGGCGCTGGTGAACCTCGGCGTGAGCCAGCCCGAGGCGTACATGTTCATCTTCTACTACGCCGTCCTCTCCGAGGTGTCGCCGCCGACCGCGCTGGCCGCGGTCGCGACCGCGGCGATCACCGGCGGCAAGGTGATGCCGACGATGTGGCAGGCGTGGAAGTACACGCTGCCGGCGTTCCTGGTGCCGTTCGCGTTCGTCCTCACCGACAACGGCGCGCACCTGCTCGGCCAGGGCTCGTTCGCCGCCATGGTGTGGACCACGCTGGTCTCCATGCTCGCCGTGGCCGCGCTGGCCGTGGTCACCGGCGGCTGGGTGTTCGTCCGGGCGACCTGGCTCGAGCGCGCGGTCTGCGTACCGGCCGCCGCGCTGCTGCTCTACCTCGCGCCCGTAACCATCACCGCCGGAATCTGTTTGCTTCTTGTTGCCGTCGTCATCAACCTGGTCCGGCGGCAACGCCAGGCCGCTGCCGAGGAAGGAACCGTTGCCTGATGAGACTCCGAACCGTTGCAGTGGCACTTGTCACCGTGCTGTCGCTGGCCGCCTGCGGAGGTCAGCGCGAACCGTCCGGGTCCGGATCGGAGTCCGGCGGCCGGCTGACGATTGCCACCGGCAACACGACCGGCGTGTACTACCAACTCGGTGGCGCGCTGGCCTCGGTGATCTCGCAGAAGATGTCCGGCTACCGCGCGACCGCCAGTGAGACCGGTGCCTCGGTGCAGAACATCCAGGGCCTGGTCGGCGGGAACTACGACATCGCCTTCTCGCTCGGCGACTCGGCGGCAGACGCGGTGAACGGCGAGAACAGCTTCAAGTCCAAGCAGGACGTGGTCGCGCTGACCCGGCTGTACAACAACTACACGCAGGTCGCGGTCCGGGCCTCGGCGAACATCAACTCGATCGCGGACCTGAAGGGCAAGCGGGTCTCGACCGGGTCGCCGAACTCCGGCACCGAGGTGATCGCGCGCCGGCTGCTCGAGGCCGCCGGGCTCGACCCGGCCACCGACGTGACCGCGCAGCGGCTCGGCCTGCCGGAGTCGGTGGACGCGATGAAGTCCGGGTCGATCGACGCCCTGGTCTGGTCCGGCGGGTTGCCGACCGGCGGCATCACCGACCTGACCACGAGCATGGGCAAGGGCGTGAAGCTGCTGCCGATCGCGGACCTGCTGCCGAAGATGCAGGAGAAGTACGGCGCGGTCTACTCGCAGGCGCCGATCCCCGCGGCGACCTACAAGCAACCGGCCGACGTGGCCACGATCGTCGTACCGAACGTGCTGCTGGTCCGCAAGAACATGAAGGACGAGCTGGCCGAGCAGCTGACCAAGACGCTGTACGACAACATGGACGCCCTGGTCGCGGTGAACGCGGCCGCGAAGGGCATCACGCTCGACAACGCCGCGAAGACCGACCCGGTGCCGCTGCACCCGGGAGCGAAGAAGGCGCTCGACGGACTCAAATAGTTAGCCCTGGGTACCGGTAGCTGTTGCGGTACCCAGGCTCACGGACCGTCCTCCCCCGCACACCAGGCGCAGCGGGGGAGGACGCAGGGCCCCGGCTCCGCACTTCAGGCGCAGCGGGGACGGGACCCACGCCGGCCCCACAACCAGGCGCAGTGACGGTCGGCAACCGGGCCCGGTCCTGGCGGAGGCATCCGCCGGGGCCGGGCTCTACTGGTGTTCCTCCTCGTGCGGCATCGGCGTGCCGTACAGGTAGTGCGAGAGCGCGGAGTCGCGCTTCGGGTGGGCGTGGTACTTCGTCGGCACGACGCGCCCCTCGGCGCTGTCCCACGCGGTGTCGGCCATCCGCCACATCCGGTGCGCCAGGCGGCCGGCGGTCCCGGTGTGCGGGGAGTACGGGTGCGCCCTGGTCGGGGCGACCTCCTCGGCCTCCAGCAGGTCCTCGGTCAGGCGGTTCACATCCTGGCCGTCGAGTTGTTCGGAGATCCGGCGGCTGTACGTCGCCTCGATCGACTCGTGCTCGTCGAGCAGCCGGTCGATCTGCCGCCACAGGTCGTCGTGCTGCAGATCCACGAACCGGCTGTCGCCGTACTGCCGTCCTTTCAGGAAGCGCAGCGAGCGTTCGAGTTCCTTCGCGTTGCCGACGTACCTGGTGACCAGCTCGTCCCCGTCGGGGAGCCGGCGCACGTGCGGGAGGAGCACGTCCTCGGCCGCGGCCAGATGCTGCGCCGCGATCGCGTAGAACCAGTCCGTCTGGTGCCGCTGCTCAGGGTGCGCGGCGTCCGGGTGATGCGCCGGCTCGGCCAGCTCCCGGATCCGTGCGTGTTCGTAGGTCAGGGCCATTTCGAGCGTCGAAGCGGTCACGACAACCACCTCCAGAGGGTCTCCCTCCAGCGTGTGCCCATCCCACCCGAACCGCAACCGCCCCACCCCGCTCCGTAATCCAGCCGTACTCCGGAACGCGCACGCCCGCCGCGCACAGGGCACGGCGGGCGTGACGGAGCGGATGCGGGTCAGGCGTCGGAGCTCTTCTTCCAGAGGTTGATTCCGGCCTCGACCGCGTCGGCGTCGATGGCCTCGAGCTCGTCGGGGCTGAACTTCAGGTTGCGGACGGCGGCGAGATTGTCCTCGAGCTGGGCGACGCTGGAGGCGCCGATCAGCGCGCTGGTCACCCGCTCGTCGCGCAGCGTCCAGGCGAGCGCGAGCTGGGCGACGGACTGGCCGCGCTGCTTGGCGATCTCGCTCAACGCGCGGACGTGCTTGAGGGTGTCCTCGGTGAGCGAGTCCGGGTTCAGCGACTTGCCCTGCGCCGCGCGGGAGTCGGCCGGGATGCCGCCCAGGTACCGGTCGGTGAGCACGCCCTGGGCCAGCGGCGAGAACGCGATCACGCCGACCCCGAGCTCGCCGACCGCGTCCAGCAGGTCCTCCTCGATCCAGCGGTTCAGCATCGAGTACGACGGCTGGTGGATGAGCAGCGGCGTCCCGAGCTCCTGCAGGATCCGCGCGGCCTCCCGGGTCCGGTCGGCGGAGTACGACGAGATACCGGCGTACAGCGCCTTGCCCGAGCGGACCGCGGCGTCGAGCGCGCCCATCGTCTCCTCGAGCGGGGTGTCCGGGTCGAACCGGTGCGAGTAGAAGATGTCGACGTAGTCCAGGCCCATCCGGCTCAGCGACTGGTCGAGCGAGGCGAGCAGGTACTTCCGCGAGCCGCCGCCCTGACCGTACGGTCCCGGCCACATGTCGTAGCCGGCCTTGGTCGAGATGATCAGCTCGTCGCGGTACCGGGTGAAGTCGCGCGCGAAGTGGGTCCCGAAGTTCGTCTCGGCCGAGCCGTACGGCGGGCCGTAGTTGTTCGCCAGGTCGAAGTGCGTGACGCCGAGGTCGAACGCCCGGCGGAGGATGTCGCGCTGCGTCGCGAACGGCTTGTCGTCGCCGAAGTTGTGCCACAGACCGAGCGAGATGGCGGGCAGCTGCAGGCCGCTCCGTCCGGTCCGCCGGTAGCTCATCTGGTCGTCGTACCGGCTCTCGGCCGCCACATAATCAGTCACGGAACCCCAGTCTGCCCCATGTCACGACAAGTGTGAAACCCCTTGTTTTCCAGCAGAAACGGCAGTACTCAAACCCAGAAACCCGCCTTCTGGACGACGAGCTCCGGTGCGTCCCGGTCAGGGGCACCGGAGCTCGCGGCGGCGCGGAGTCACCGGCCGGCGGTGGCCAGCTCGGGGGTACGGCGCAGCATCTGCAGGGCCCGCATCCGCATCGGTCCGATGCTTCCGATGGGCAGGTTCAGCGTCTCGGCGATCTCCAGGTACGACGGGCAGCTGTCCGACATCAACAGCCGGATCAGCCGCTGGTAGCGCCCTGGGAGCCGGGCCAGGGCCCGCTCGGTGGACGGCTCGTACTCGCCGTCGGCCGGGTACACGTCGACCACGGCCGCGCGCTGACCGTCGCCGTGCTCGGTGGTCGGATCGGCGTAGAGCAGGTACCGCTTCCGGCTGATCGCCACCCGCAGACCCTCCCGCCGTGCCGTCGCGGCCAGCCACGCGGGAAGGCACTGCGGGTCACGGATCTGGCCGCCGTGCTGCCACAACCGCAGCCACGTCTGCTGAGCGACGTCGAAGGCGTCGCTGTGGCTCAGGCCGACTCCGCGAGCAGTGTGCAGCAGGAGCGAGCCGTAGCGGCGCTCCAGCTCCTTCCAGGCCGACCAGTCCGAGGCGAGTGCGCGGTTCAGGACGTCCTCGATCGTGCTCGAGTGGATGGAATCGCGGTGGTGACGGGTTCCTTCGGCCGGCCGTGCAGTGCTGCGTAGCGAGATCGTCGACACGCTTCACTTCCTTTCGCTGATCCGCGCAGGTGGCGACGGAGCGCGCGTGGGCAGGGGAAGATCGGGCCGGTGCGCGAACGCACCGGCCCGAAAGCCGATGGCATCAGCGGCTTCGGGGAAGCCGTGCTGCGGCAAAACTCTGGACGGCCCTCTGCCTCACCATGCCCCCGTGGTCGTCGTCAGTGCTGCCTTCGGCGCCTATTCGATCACCGGACCCGTCACGCAGACGTAGTCAATTCGTCACGGAATCGTGCTTGTGGCGTCACCGTTTGCATATGTGTCGGTCGGCGACCGGTCGGTAACGCTCCGATCCCGCAGCGTCGGCCCGAGCAGGCGCAGCAGCGGCGCGGCCATCATGGTGGTGATCAGCGCCATCATCACCATCACCGTGAAGGCGCTGTGGTTGATGATGCCGACACCGAGCCCGGCCGACAGTACGACGATCTCCGTGATCCCGCGAGCGTTCATCAGGACCCCCAGGCCGACCGCGGACCGCACGGGCAGACCGCCGGCGCGGGCCACCGGTACGGCTCCGCCCAGCTTGCCGATGACCGCGACAGCCAGCAGCAGTGCGCCTGCCGCGAGCACCTGCGGCTGGGAGATCGCCGCGTTGACGTCGGTCTGCAGGCCGATCGAGGCGAAGAAGACCGGTACCAGCAGGGCGCGGTTCAGTCCGCCGATCTGCTCGGCCACGGCCGCCACCGGCGGGCTGTCCTTCGGCAGGACCACGCCGGCCAGGAAGCCGCCGAAGATCGCGTGGACGCCGATCGCGTCGGTCGCGGCGGCCAGGCCGAGGATCAGGCCCAGGACCAGCAGCACCAGGATGGGCGTGGGCACGGAGCCGGAGTACCGCTGCGCCAGTCGGTGCAGGAGCGGCCGGAGGACCAGTAGGGCCGTTGCGCCCAGCAGGACCGTCAGGCCGAGTGCCAGCAGTGCTTCACCGGGACCGGCCGACTGGATCATCGCCATCGTGACGGCGAGTGCGCACCAGGCGAGGACGTCGGCGACGGCTGCGCACAGCATGGCCAGCGACCCGAGCCGCGTCCCCTGGAGTCCGCAGTCCTGCACGATCCGGGCCAGGACGGGGAACGCGGTGATGCTGAGCGCCGTACCGATGAAGACGGCGAACGGCAGCCGGTGCACGGTGGGACCGGCCAGCGTCGAGTACAGCGGTAGCGCCGCGAGCAGGCCGAGGGCGAACGGGACGGCCATGATCGCGACGCTGGCGGCGGCGATCGCGCCGCGGTCCCGGCCGATCCGGTCCCGGCCGAAATCGCTCCCGACGGTGAACATGAAGACGGCCAGCCCGGCCTGGGCCAGCAGGCCCAGGTTCGGCCGGACCTCGGCCGGCAGGATCGCGTCGAACAGCCAGGGCGCCAGCGATCCGATCACCGAGGGACCGAGTACCAGTCCGGCGATGATCTCGCCGACGACGGCCGGCTGCCCGATCCGCCGGGCGAGCCGGCCGCACAGGGTCGCCAGCGCGCAGATGACCGCGATCGCCAGCAGCAGCCGCCACATCTGTTGCGCGGCCGAGGGGCCGGCGGCGCCTGGTGCGGGCGCCGCCGCGGCGGTGTGGTCCGGCCGCAGCCAGCCGGCGGCGTAGCCGACGCCGACCAGTGCGGCCGCGCCGGCGACCAGCAGGGCACCGACCGCCGTGGCGCGGCCGGGCAGGGGGAACAACGAGCCGTCGCGCCGCTCCATCGAGGCTCCTCTTCAGGCCGGGACAGCACCGTCGGCGGACACCGGCACCGCGGTGAGCCGCTCGGCCGCCGGCCGGTGCACGCCGTTGGTCCGCCGGCCGGCGCGATGCGCGAGGATGTCCTGCGCGATGTCGCCGGCCCGGTTGCCGAGCACGCTGAGCAGCGAATCGGCGATGCCGTGCGTCGCCTCGTTCACGCCCTGCAGGTAGCAGGCCGCGTCCGACGGCTCGTCGAGCTGCAGGCGGTACTGCCGGTTGACCTCGATCCGGTCGAGCCCGATCGACTCGCTGAGCCCACGGACCAGTCTCGGCATCTCCCGGACGAAGCCGGTGCCGAGCAGGACCAGGTCGCGGCGCAGCTCGCTGACCTTGCCGGTCTTGCGGTCGCTCAGCTCCAGCACGACCTCGTCCCCTTCGCTGCGCGCGCCGACGATGTCGGTCATCGGCACCAGCCGCCGCTGGTCGACGCCGGCCAGCCGGTCCAGGTACATGCTCGTGTACAACTCCTGCAGAAGATCGGTCTCGACGCCGGAGTAGTTGGTCAGGTGCATCTCCCGCAGGATCTGGTCCCTGCCCTCCTGCCGGGCCTCGAAGAACTTGTCGATGTACGACGGGTAGTACAGCTCGTTGGTGAACTTGTTCGTGTCGTAGGCGCGCAACCCGATCGAGCGCATCACCCAGCTGACGTCGCTGTTCGGCAGGTCGATCTGTGTCGCCCGGAACATCTCGGCGGCGCTCTGCGCGGCGCCGACCACCGCGACCCGGTGCTGCTTGGTCTTGTCGAGTGCCGCGACCCGCATGCGGTACTGCGTGCTGTGGATCACGCGGTCGGCCGGCAACTTGGCGAACTCGGCCGGGACGTACGGGTCGCGCCCCGCGCCGATCACCAGGTACCGGCTGGAGATCGTGCTGCCGTCGCCGAGCCGGGTGAGCCATCCGGTCAGCGCACCGGCCGGGTTCCGGACCGGCTCGATCGACACGCAGTCGCAGCCGAGCTGGAGCCGGACCTTGCGCAGTGACTCCGACACCCACCGGAGGTAACCGGACACCTCGACCCGGTACGGCGTGAAGCTGCCCATGTTGATGAAGTCGTCGAGCCGGCCGACGCTGCGCAGGTAGTTCAGGAAGGTGAACTTGCTGCGCGGGTTCCGCAGCGTCACCAGGTCCTTGGCGAAGGCCACCTGGCTCTTCGTCCAGGGCAGCAGCAGGCCGCGCTGCCATTCGACCGTTTGACCGCGTTCGATGAACAGCGAGTTCTCCGCCAGGCCGTCGACACCGAGTTCTTCCAGTGCGACGGCGAGGGCGAGGTTGGCCGGCCCGGCGCCGACGGCGAGCAGTTCGACCTCGTGGTTGGTCATGAGGGCTCCAAATAGGGTCGTGGCTTACCAGGGCCGGCCCGAGTAGTCGGACTCGTTCAGTGCGTCGTACTTCAGTTCGACGAGCTCTGCCGCGGCGGTCAGCCGGTCGGCAAGGGTCGCGGGATCGTTCGCGGTGCAGATGACGTACGCGTGCCGCCCGATGTGCGCCCGTGGCGGCAGCCGGACCGTCGCGCCCTCGGCCACCATCGGATGCGCCTCCACCAGGCCGGGCACGGCGCCCGGCTCCGGGACGGAGATCTTCACGACGCGGCAGTCCTCGGGCGGGTAGCAGAACCGGATGCCCACACAGGTGCGGTGATCGGCTTCCAGGTAAGGGCGGTTGCCGCGCGCCACGTCGACGAGGATCGCGCCGGGGTCGATCCCGGTCGCGAGCTTGCCGAGGTACGGGATCAGGTCGCCGCCGAGGCGTCCGTTCACCTCGATCACGACGGGGCCGCGGGCGCTGAACCGGATCTCGGTGTGCGTGATCCCGTACGGCGTGCCGATCGCCTCGTGCGCGGACTGCAGCAGTTTGCGCAGCTCGGGATCGGTGAGCAACGGGTCCGCGCCGTCGACGATGTGCCCGATCTCCTCGAAGTACGGCGGTGCGCCGAGTTGCTTGTGGGCAACGAAGAACGGCTGGTACTCGCCGGCCACGACCGCTCCGTCGACGCTGATCTCCGGACCGTCGACGAGCTCCTCGATCAGCGCCCCGCCGTGATACTCGGCCGGACCACTGCGGCTGGAACTGTCCGCTCGCTCGAACGCTTCAACGATTCCGGCGGCGTCGTCCACGACCGCGACGCCGATGCTCGCGGCCATGCCGCGCGGCTTGACCACGACCGGATAGCCGATCTTCGCGGCGGCGGCCCGGGCCTCTGCGGCCGTCGTGACGACCGCGAACCGCGGCTGCGGCAGACCGGCGTCGGTGAGCGCCTGCCGGGTCCGCGCCTTGTCGCGACAGCCCTGCGCACCTTGGGGCGTCAGGCCCGGCAGCTTCAGCCGGTCCGCGACCAGAGCGGTCGCGACCACCGACGGTTCGTCGTACGTGAAGACGCCGCGAACCCCATGGATACGAGCGATTGAATCGGCGACCGCAAGCAAACGATCGATGTCGAGCGCGAGTCCCGCGCCCTCGAGCGGCAGGACCACGGAGCTGCCGGCGATGTACGGCTGTTGCCAGCCGGCCGGTTCGTCGTCGATCAGCCACAGCGGCCCGCGGGCCGCGGCTCCTCGCATCAGGTACTCGCGGTACGGCTGGAAGCCGCTGCTCAGCTGCAGCACGACACCTTCGGTGTTGTCGGTCACGCCGTCCTCCCGGGGGCTGTTACTGACGAACGAGAGCGGCTGACCCGTGGTTGGTGATACACCAAGTGCCGTCGTCGGCAGGGGATATCCGTCGCCCCGACAGCTTGCACTCGAGTAGTTGACGGCTCAGACTTCACGGAAGGTAGCTCGGCAGCCACGCAAAGAGGAGGCGTCTATGCCTGCACCTGGGAGCCTGCCCGCCCAAGGTTCTCGCTGGGGGAGAGCATCGTCGATCGGTGGCGGTCGTGAGGAATACGCATCCAGTGGGGGAGATCGATAGATGCACGCGCAGCCTGTACCGGCGGAACGCCCGGATCCGGAGATCCCGCCTGATGAAGCCCACCCAACGGTGCGGCTTCGCATGCTCGACGGCTTCTGGGTCGTCGATGGTCAACAAACCTTGTCCATCCCGCTCAGCGCGCGTCGCGTCGTCGCGTTCGTCGCACTCCGCGGACGGTCCAGCCGTGCCGAAGTGGCTGGGACGCTCTGGCCGGAGGTGTCGGACTCGAAGGCACAGGCCTGCCTGCGGACTGCCCTGTGGCGGCTCCGTCAGCTGAGTGTGCAGCCGTTGGTGACCGGCGACGAGACGCTGCGCGTCGACGAGTCCGTGGACGTCGACGTGAACACGCTGATCACCGCCATCCGCCGGGTGATCAACGACGGCGAATGCGGAGCCGACCAAGGGCTGCTGCCGACGCTCGCGGCAATGGGGGAGTTGCTGCCGGGCTGGTACGACGACTGGGTCCTGCTCGGGCGGGAACGCCTGCGCCAGCTCCAGTTGCACGCGCTCGAGCTGACGGCCCAGCAGCTGACCTGCACCGGGCGCTACGCCGAGGCGATCGAGGCCGCGATGGCCGCGGTCCGCCTGGAGCCGTTGCGGGAGAGCGCGACCCGGGTGCTGATCGAGGTGCATCTCGCCGAGGGCAACGTGGTCGAGGCGATCCGCCGGCTCGAGTTCTTCGAGCGGAGCCTGGCGGCCGAGCTCGGCGTCGAACCGTCGGCGGAGCTGGTGAACCTCGTGCGCAGCCGACAGGTGCGGGTCCGTCCGCGGACGAACGTGGCCGACATTCCGCGGTTGGACCAGAGCCGCTATCTCGCGTCCAGAAGGACCTTGGCGTAAAGCAATCGCTTGGATCTGTGGGGCCCTGGCTCGACCTCAGCGGTCGGCCGGGCTCCACAGATCCTCGACGTCGAGTGCGTCCACGTGGTACTTGCCGAGTGCGCTGACGAGGAACTGCAGCTCCAGTGCCAGACACTCGACGAGGTTGACGAGACCGTGCTCCGGGTCGGTGTCCACCGCGATCAGCGCGGCCCGGCCCAGGCCGGCCGCGTTCGCGCCGAGGGCCAGGCTCTTGGCGACCCGGGCGCCTTCCCACATCCGCCCGGACACCAGCAGGCACGAGGCATCCGCCGCGTTTCGGTCATGGC
This sequence comes from Kribbella sp. NPDC003557, assembly GCF_040610805.1. NCBI lineage: Bacteria > Bacillati > Actinomycetota > Actinomycetes > Propionibacteriales > Kribbellaceae > Kribbella > Kribbella sp. NPDC003557. The sequence continues at coordinate 12,294 of NZ_JBEXMY010000002.1, read as the reverse complement.
CGATCCGCAGCAGGCACTCGCCGAGCGGAAGCCCGACATGGCGGAGGAAGGCTCGCGGCGCCCAGCCGGTGCCGGCCTCCGCGCCGTCGACGGAAACCGCGTCCGCACCGGCCGCCCAGGCCACCTGGGCAGCCGCCGACACGTCCCGGGCCGGCGGCAGCTTCACCCAGACCCGGGCCCGCGGGTAGTTGTTGCGCATCAGGCGGATCTGCTGCCGCAGGATCTCCTCGGTGAAGGTTCCGGGGCTGCTGCTGCGCAATACTTGGTCGCCGCCGAACACGGGGTCGATGAGGTACGCGCTCGTCAGCCGCGCGGCGGCGTTGGCGTCGACCAGCGTCATACCGCCCAGGCCCGGCTTGGCGCCCTGACCGACCTTCAGCTCGAAGGCGAGTCGCCCGGATTCCAGCAACGGAAGGACATTCGGGTCGCTGTACACCAGGTTCCACACCTCGGCGTCGGCGTCCTCGGTGCTCTGCTGGACGACCACACCGCCGTAGGAGTCGAGCGCCTCCTTGTGGTACGCGCGGATCCGGCCGAGCAGTGACCGTTCCGCGTCGGCCTCGAGCCGGCCGTAGCTGTTGACCGGCATCACGTTCTCGCCGATGACCATCGGGATGCCGAGCCGTCCGGCCTGCCGGGCGGCGGCCACCCCGAGAGCTACGCTCGCCGCTTCGGTCGACCCGAACGCCGACAGGTAGACCGGCAGCGTGGAACGGAACCCGCCGATCGTCGTCTCGAGCCGCACGTCGCGGTACACCGGCTCGCGGGCCAGCTCGACCAGTTGGGCCAGCCGCTGCGGGACGAAGACCGGCGGGACCAGCCGCAGCCGGTCGAGGTGGTCGTCCGGCAGGTGCGTGCCGGCACCGTCAGAGCCGTCGTAGCCGGCGCCGAACAGCGCCTGGCCGTAGTCCTCGGCGGGTGGGAACGCGTCGGCGGCGCCGGCCTTGGCGCGTTCGCGGATCGCGGCTTCGGGGAACCCATCGGCGTACAGGATGCCCTCCTTCGATCGGTCTCTGACCGGAAGAGGCGGTGTCGGCGCGCCGAAAATACGCCGTATCACCGCAGCGCCCGCGGAGCCTCTCACGGATGTACGGCGTAGCAGCGCCAAGGGGGGAACATCATGAGGTACACGCATGCCATCGCGGTGCTGGTCAGTGCGACGCTCGGCGTCGGCCCGGCAGTGCCGTTGACCATCGGAAGTGCCGTCGCGGCCGATCCGTGCGGCCTGCCACGAGGTGTCCTGAAGCTCGAGGACCTGGCGTCCCGGTCCGCGGTCGAGTGCGGCGCCGTCGGCCGGCTCGTTGACGCCGGGAACGGTGTGCCGCTTCCGGTCCAGCCGCCGGGCAGCAGCGTCACACTGGACATGCTGTATCCGGAAGGAGCCCAGACCTTCACCCTCGCCACCGACGCCCGAGGCGTGGTGAGCACCGGCTCACACCACCAGGCGAGCAAGTTCCCCGACCTGCCCGGACCCGGGGCGTGTGAGCGGGACACCTACAGCCTCCGCTCGTACAAGTGGTACAAACCGTGGCTGTTCCGGACGACGCGGGGAACGGTTCTCGCCAATCACAGCCAGGCCGCCTTCGACGCGGCCGCTCGCAGGGCCACGGCCAACATGACCGAGGGGCGCAACACCTGCGGCCTGCGCGGAGGTATCCATGCGGCCGGCGCGTTCGTGGGGCACACCAACGAGCGTGGCAACTTCGTCTACGCCGACGGCCAGACCACCTGCGGCACGTCCGACGGCCGCAACGTGATCGACGCGGGCGATCTGCCCGGTGACTTCCTCGAAGCCACGCTGGCCTGGACGTGCACCTGGGCCGAGACCCGGCATGGCGTGACGATGGCCGTCTCCGCCGACATCAGGATGAACGACACTGACTACAAGTGGACCTACGACCCGTCCGACGACCCTGCCTGCCAGCCGGCCCTGCCGCCGGACCAGGATCGCTGGCGGTACGACGTGGAGTCGGTGCTGACCCACGAGATCGGCCACGTGTACGGGCTGGTCAACCTCAGTGCGGCCGAGGACGTCAACCTGACGATGTACCCCGGCGTGCGGCGTTGCACAGGCCATATGCGTACGCTCGGCCGTGGCGACGTGCTAGGTCTGCGAGCGCTCTACGGGCACCGTTGATCGCGTCAGCCGCAGATAGAGCAGCGCGCCGATCGTGACGATCAACGGCCAGAGCAGGTACACCCCGGCCATCAGGAGCAGCACGACGACGGCGCCCTGCGCCACGAGCGCGGCGAAACGTGCACCACTGCGTCGCGGCAGCAACTTCACCGCTGCCGCGACGCCGACGGCGTACACGGTGACGAAGAGTCCTGTCGTCAGCAGGACAAGGGATTGCGGCTCCAGCCGGGCCACCACCACGATCGCCGCGGTCGTCATCGACATCGCGCTCAGGACCGCGAGGCTGCGTCGGGGGACCTCGCCTGCTGAGCTGCCGCGGTTCAGCCAGGCCGGGAGTGCCCCGTCGCGGGCCAGGGCGGCGCCGAGCTTGGAGGCGCCCGCGTAGTACGCGTTCATCGCGCCGAAGGTGAGCAGCAGCGCGGCGATCGCGGCCAGCACCCGGGCGTTGCCGCCGAGGCCGATGGCCAGCAGGTCGCCGAGCGGCGCGGCGGTGTCGGCGGCCCGCGGACCCAGCACGGTGACCGTGGCGAAGGCGACGCTCAGATAGATCACGCCGACGACGATCACCGCGATCGCCGTGGCCCGCGGCACGTCGCGGGCCGGCCGCCGGAACTCGGCCGTCAGGTACGTGACCGTTTCCCAGCCGACGAAACTCCAGACCAGCAGGGCGGCGGCGGGCCCGATCGCCTGCCAGCCATGCGGCGCGAACGGCTCCAGGTTCGACAGGTCCGCGTGCGGCAGCGACAGCGCGACCGCGAGACCGAGGAAGACCGTCAGCAGTCCTGCCAGGGCGATCTGGACGCGTCCCGTCACCTGGATGCCGAAGGCGTTGGCGGCCGGTACGACCACCAGCAGCGCGACCATGGTGGCGACGACGGTGGTGCGTCCGCCGCCCACCGCCCCTTCGACATAGCCGCCCGCCCACAACGCGGCCGCCGGGCCGCCGACCGGAACGGACAGGTAGAAGCACCAGCCGACGATCGCGGCAGCGCGCTCGCCGAAGGCCAGCCGCGCGTACGTCGCGATGCCGCCCGCGTCCGGGTAGCGCGCACCGAGCGCGGCGAAGGTCGCGGCCAGCGGAGCGGACACGACCGCGAGTCCCAGCCAGGCCAGCAACGAGGCCGGGCCCGCCACGTCGGCGGCGAGCGCCGGCAGCGCGATGACGCCCGTCGCCAGTACGGCTCCGATATACAGCGCCGCACCTTGTCCGAGGCTGAGCCTGCCCGCCCCCGCCGCCGTGGTTTCTGTCATACGCGACATCTTCGCTGCAACCGGGCGGTCACGGCGAGGCGATCCCCGGCACCTTCGGGAACGCGCTGGCCTGCCAGACCGAGTCCAGCCCGGCGACGTACCGGGTGAACCGCTCGAGGCCGAGCCCGAAACCAGCGCTCGGCGGGACGCCGTCCTTGAGCATCTGCAGGTACCACGCGTACTTCGCCGGGTTCTCCGCGGTCTCTCGCATCCGGGAGATGATCGTCGCGTAGTCCTGCTCGCGTTCGCTGCCGCTGCACAGCTCGCCGTACCCCTCCGCCGCGATCAGGTCGAAGTTCCGCAGCATTCCGGGCAGGTCCTTGTTCTCCCGGTCGTAGAAGCCGCGCGAGCCCTTCGGGTAGTCGGTGACGAAGAACGGCCGGCTGGCCTTCGCCGACAGCTTCGCCTCGCCCTCCCAGTCGAGCTCGGCGTCCGGGTTCTGGTCGTGGCCCATCGCCCGCAGGTCCGCGACCGCGTCGGCGTGCGTGCGGCGCCGGAACGGTTCGGTGAGCAGCTCGGTGAACTCCGACGTGTCCCGGCCGAGGGCCTCGAACTCGCCGGGCAGCGCCTCCACGACCTCCCGGACGATCTGGCGGACCAGTTCCTCGGCGATCGTCATCGCGTCGTCCCGGGACGCGTTCGCCACCTCGATGTCGATCTGGTGGAACTCGGCCAGGTGCCGGCTGGTCGACGCGGTCTCGAGCGGCTCGAGCCGGATGTTCGGCGCGATGAAGAAGATCTTGTCGAACGAGGTCAGCGCCGCCTGCTTGTAGAGGATCGCGCTCGTCATCAGCTTGTACCGGTGCCCGTAGTAGTCCACGTCGACCTGCTTGGCGCCGCGAGCGCCGGGGTCGGTGACCGGGCCGATGACGGGCGGCAGCAGCTCGATGAACCCCTGGGCGTTGAGGAACTGCCGGGCCGCGGCCAGCATCCGGTGCTGGATCTTCAGCACCGAGCGGGTGACAGGTGAGGTGAGGTGCTCACGCGGACTGGCTGGCAGCCGGGCTTCGGTCTCCGGGATCCGGGTCTCGGTCATCTCCTGTGCTCCCTGCTGAGGCGCCCGGTAGGGGCGGTGTGATCGGGGTCGGAAGTTGCGTGCGTGCGGGTGCGGCGCGGTACTCCTGCTCCAGGCTGGCGTTGTCGTAGGTGCGTTCCACGTACGACAGCGAGGCCAGCAGCCCCGCCGCCGTCAGGTCGGCGGGGTCGGTCGGACCGACCCGGCCGCGGATCGGCATCGCGCCGACGGACGACCACTGCAACCGCCCGGTGCTGTCGAGGTAGCTGCGGGCCCGGCCGGCGTTGTCCGGGTGCAGGCAGTACGGCACGTCCAGGTAGCCGCGCCGGAAGGCGGTGGCCAGCGCCGTGCCGAGATCCGGACCGAGGTCGAGCACGGCCTCGATCAAGGCGCTCGCCTCGGCGTGGATGCCGGTGTCGGCGGTCTCGCCGGCGATCGTGAGGCAGTGTTCGGCGGCGTGCGCCGCGGTCTCCAGGGCGGCGATGTTCTCGGCGAACGTCGGAATTCTGTAGCCCTCGGCAACTGTTTTCACGATCAGCCGGGCCGCTCCCGTCCGGACCGCGAGCCGGGCGGCCTCCTCGAGGAGCCGGGAGGCGCCGTCCGGCGTGCGCGGATACACACCCATGTAGGTGTAGACGACGATGTGCCACTCGACGTCCGGCAGCCACTGTGCGGCCAGCCGGCGCAGGGCCAGCAGCGCCTCGACGTCCTGGTCCGGATTGGTCTGCTGGGCGTAACTCAGCGACACGCTGCGGATCCCGTGCTGGCGGAAGAACAGGCATTCGAGCACGCTCAACGCGATCAGCAGGCCGGGTGGGCAGAGCTGGCCCATCATGCAGCCGCCGAAGCTCTCGACGTGCGGCTCGGCCCCCGTCGACCTGACCTCGGCCAGCAGGTCACAGCTGCGGGCCCAGTTCGGTATCGACTCCGACAGCGGCATCCGGCTGTACGGCAGGCAGTACGACACCGGGCCGCCCTCGGTCGCGTGCAGCCCGGCGCGGATCAGCGCGGCCACGATCGGCTCGGGGCAGGGCGAACCGTGCCGGACCTGGACGGGGAAGTCGGGCTCGGCGACACCGTCCAGGACCGAGCGGGTGGTGGCCGGATCGTGCGCGACGATCGGATACCCGTTGAGCTCGATCCCGTTCGCCAGCGCGGCCTGGGCGTTCACGTTGTCGCCCATCCGGGTGTAGCTGTCGAGCGTGATGGTCCCGACCGCCGTGGCCGCCGCGCTCTTGGTGGCCAGCAGACCGGCGCGCATCGCGGCCGGATCGCTGACCCCCATCCGCGGCTGCACCACCAGGCGGCCGGACCGGTGCGCGCGGGCGACGAAGTCACCGAACGAGCCGGTGCCCGGGCCGGTCACGAAGCCCGGCCGGTGGTCAGTCGACCGACGTACGACCGGAACGCGGTCAGGCCGGTGCCGTCCTCGAAGACCGCCCCGTACCCCGCGGCCGTCAGCTGTGCGCGGCTGCGGTCGCTCCCGGGTCCGGAGATCCCCAGCTTCCCGCCGATCACCATCGGGGTGCCGGCCAGCTCGGGGTGGTTGCGGACCTGGCCGATCAGCCGCAGGCCGTCGTGGAAGCCGTGCCCGTTCACCGTGCTGACGACGATCAGGTCGGGCCGCAGGCGCAGGCACTCCGAGACCATCAGGTCGTCCGGGACGCAGGCGCCGAGGTTGCGGACCTCATGACCGAGCTCCTCGAGCAGCAACTGCAGGACGACAAGATTCCAGGTGTGCGAGTCCGACGACACGCTGGTCAGCACGACGGACAAGCCGTCGACGCTGACCTCCTTCCCCGCGGCGTGATCCATGACGAACAGAGCGGCGATCCGCGCCGGTCTGATACATCCCGCCGATCAGCCGGGGTCGATCTCCTCGAGTTCGGAGACGCCGGTCGCGGCCCGCGGACCGTACCGCTCCCAGCGTTCGTGCAAACGGATCCGGCCGTCCGGCAGCACCTCGGGTGTGCTCTCGCACCGCCCCACGACGAGTTCGCCGTCGGCCAGCACCATGGTGTAGCTGAACTCCAGCGTGTCGTCCGGGCGGCACAGGCCGGTGAGTGCGCCCCGTCGTACCCGTCCGCCGCTGAAGTCCGCCCAGAGCAGGTCGCCGTGCTGGCGGTACGAGGCGACCGTGGCCTCGCCGTCCCCGGCCTCGTCGCCGGCCGGGGAGAACTTCCTGCCGTTGTAGTCGATCATCAGCCACCCGCCGGATCGTGGAGTTCCAACGTGCAGCACTTCACGCCGCCGCCGGCCCGCAGCAGTTCCGAGACGTCCATACCGATCGGCTCGAAACCGGCCGCGCGCAACTTCGCGATCAGGTTCGTCGCGCCGGCCGACATCAGCACGTGACGGCCGTCGGACACGGCGTTCAGGCCGAACACGGCGGCGTCCTCGGCGTCCGCGAGGATCGCGGTCGGGAAGAGCTCCCGCAGGATCGCCTGACTGCCCGTGGTGAAGGCGCCCGGGTAGTACATGACGGTGTCCGCGTCGAGCACTGCCAGCGCGGTGTCCAGGTGGTAGTACCGGTCGTTCACGAGGGTCAGGCCGATGACCGGGCGGTCGAAGTACTGCTCGCTCTCCAGATGCGCCCGGCGGTCTGTGCGGAAGCCGCTGCCGGCCAGCAACCAGCGGCCGGCGGTCAGGTAGTCGCCCTCGCCCTCGTTGGCCGTCGAGGCCTGCTGGACGTGCAGACCACGGCCGGCGAACCATTCCAGGTACGACGCCGACTCCGCGTCCCGCTCGGCGTGCCGGAAGCGGGCCACCAGCGCACGGTCGCCCCAGACGGTGGCGCCGTTCGCGGCGAACACCATGTCCGGCAGCCCCGGGACCGGTGGGATCAGGTCGACGGTGTGGCCGAGGTCGACCAGCTGGTCGTGGATCCGCTGCCACTGCGCCATCGCGATCGGCTGGTCGGTCGGCTTGGCCGGATTCATCCACGGGTTGATCGAGTAGGTGACGTCGAAATGGGCCGGCGGGCACATCAGGTACCGGCGGTGGGTGCTTCGCCGGATCACGGCGTCGCGCGGCAGGTCGGCGGTGGTGGTCGCGGTGCCGGCGTCGGAAATGAGGTTCATGCCGACAAGAGCGCGCGGGTCCCGCGATCAGATACCTCCGCACGGCAGTGTATTTCCGGCCGCCGGTGGTCGCCTCTGACCGAGCAGGAGCGCTCTGATTCCGCGTCGACCCCCGGAGGTCCCGATCATGCAGACCGGCTTGAGCCGAGCTGAACTCACAGCACAGTACCTGGACGAGATCAAGCGACGCGGGATCTCCGCCGCCGAACTCGTCAGCACCCAGCCCGAGTCCGTCGGGCTGCAGTCGTTCTACGGCGGGCGCTACCTGCCCCGGCCGGTGTTCCTCGGGGCCGAGGAGTGCGAACAGCTCGCGAACGACATCCTGACCATGCACGCCGCGCTGATCAGCCTGCCCGACAAGCTGTACGGCGGCGACCTGGCCGCGTTCGGCCGGGCCGTCGGGCTGACCGACGTCCAGGTCTCGGCCGTGCTGCGCAGCCGCGGTACGACGGTCACGAAGCAGAGCCGTGCCGACCTGTACATGGACGAGTCCGGCTTCAAGCTGCTCGAGTTCAACATGGGCAGCGCGCTCGGCGGCATCGACCAGTCCGACATGGCCCGGGCCCTGCTGGACCAGCCGGTGCTGGCCGAGTTCGCGCAGACCCACCGCCTCGGGTACGTCGACACCATGCGCGAGCAGGTGAACAACATGTTCGTCGAGTGCGGCTTCGAGTACGGGTCGCGGCCGGTGCTGGCGACCATCGACTGGCCGAGCAGCTACGAGACGCTCGAACCGTACATGCACCACTTCGCGACGCGGCTGCACGAGATGGGCGTCGACGCCCACGTCGGGCACATCGGCCAGCTGGAGGTCCGCGACGGCGGCGTCTGGCTGGGCGACCTGAAGATCGACATCATCCAGCGGCTGTTCATGCTCCAGGACCTGCTCGAGGACCCGGACGCGCACGCCCTGATGGATCCGGTCCTGGACGCCGCCGCCCGTGGCGAGGTGAAGATCTTCACGCCGATGGACTCGGAGATGTTCGCCAGCAAGGCGGCTCTGGCGATGCTGTCCGACGAGGCGAACCGCCAGTACTTCGACCAGGAGACCCTGGTCAGCCTGGACCGGATCCTGCCCTGGACGCGGATGGTGCGCACCGGCCCCGTGACGCTGGAGGACGGCAGTCAGGTCGAGCTGCTCGACTACGTGCTGAGCCACCAGGAGGACCTGGTCCTCAAACCGACCTCACGCCACAGCGGTGAGGGCGTGCTGCTCGGCTGGCGCGACGACACGAGCCCGGAGCTGTGGGAGGAGCGGGTCCGGGAGGCGTTGGACGAGCCGTGGATCGTGCAGCGCCGGATCCGCCCGGTCCCCGAACTGTTCCCGATGCCCGACGGCGACCCGGTGCCGTGGATCGTCAACTGGGGCGTCTTCACGGTCGTGAACGGCTACGGCGGCGTCTTCACCCGCGCCGCAACGGTCGAGTCCGACCTCGAGGTCATCCGCCTGTTCGCCGGCGCCTCCGCGGGTTGCTGCCTACACGTCCTCCCCGAAGACTCCGACGTCGAGCCCGGCACAGCCCTCCCGGTCCACAAGGGCTGACGCACGAACAAACCGGCGCGGCGCCGACTGGGCACCGCGCCGGTTCGTTGTGCCCGAGCGCCATTCAGAAGGTGGGATGATCTGAAGGCAGGAAAGAACAGGAAAAGGTAAGAGAAATATAGGGTGGTTGGCCTGGTGAGAGTTGGCCGATCGGCCGCCGGTTCGGCGTGGCAGATACACATCGACCCACCGCGAGAGAAGAATTGAAGTTACCAGGCTCTAAAACTTAATGCAGGTGGGTCGATGCGGTATCACCCTCACTCGGGCTCGATCGCGACGAGATCGCTGAGTTGGCCGGGCGGCCGCCCGCCGAGTTTGGGAGTTGTACAGGCAGGTCGGATCTGTCGCTCGGTGATGCCGCTACTGGATCAGGTGCTATGCCGGCACGAACCCGAGCTGACCAGCGTGTTGGCCAACCGTGAGGTCATCGTCGACGGGACCGCTCGTGCCGACCGGGAATCGGGCGCACAGCAAGCACAACTACTCCAGCAAACGGCTGCGGCAGGGCCTGAACATCCATGCCTACATCGGCACCACCGCGACCGTCCCGTCCAAGCGCAATAAATACCATGACCTCACCGGCTACGAAGAAACCGTCGACCGAACAATTTCTTCCCGCAGGTCCGCCGTCGAACGCGCCATCGGCCACCTCAAGAACTGGAAAATACTCACAGGCGGCTCCGCGGCCGACTCACCGAACTACCCAATATCATCCGCACCACCAGCCGCCTTGAGTTCTACCGCCTCGGATGGTGACTTCTGAATAGCCCTCAGAGAGAGTGGGAGTTGGCTGCGTGGCAGGGTTTGCCGGACCAGCGACAGTCAGCGCATCAGAGTGCCGAACATAGGGTCATAACGGCAGGTGATGCTGCTGCTGATGGAACGGCGTCTCGGCACCAGCGCCACCGTCCCGTGCAAACGCAGCAGCTAGTACAGCCCGCGGTCGCACGCGCCATCGGCCACTTCACGTCCCTCGCTGGTGGGTTGACGCGGTCTCAGTCCCAGTGGGGCTGGATCGCCAGGAGGTCGGCGAGTTGGTTTCCGGCCTTGCCTGCCAGGCGCCGCAGGCCGAGCGGGTGCAGTCGTGGCGCGTGGTGTTTGCTGGTGTTGGCCCCCGAATTGCCCACAAAATAAGGGGATTCCGGCCCGGAAACTGTCGGTGGGACCGTCTAGAGTCGATGCCATGGAACTCCTGGGCGAACGGCCGGCGTGGTCGATGGGTGGCAGCGAACTGCTGTCCACCCTCGACACGCTCGAGTCCGAGCTCGCCCGCCTGGAGGCCTACCGGCTGAGCGTGATCGCCGCGATCGAAACCACCGGGTACGCCGAAGAACTCGGAGCCCGCGACACCGCCGAACTGCTGCGCTTCCGCTACCGCCTGGACGCACCAACCGCCCGCCGCACCCTCCGCCTCGCTCAGACCGCCCCGCACTACCCGGCCGTATCCACCGCCCTCGAACGCACCGCCTCGCCCGCCTCCACCGGTACCGCCGACGTACCCGACAGCGGATCCGGGGAGGCTGGATCCGGGGACGGCGTCCCGGACGACGGCGGATCTGGGGACGGTGGATCCAGGGACGGTGCTGGTGGTGGGTGGTTGCTGCGGCCGGGGCAGGCGGCGGCGATCGTGTTCGGGCTGGAGCGGGTCCGGTCGCGGGTGCCGGTGGAGCATCTGGACGCGGCCGCGGAACAGCTGGTCGGGCTGGCCGCTCACCTGTCGCCCGGCGAGCTGCGTACCACGGCCAAGGAGATCGCCGACCTGCTGGACTCCGACGGCCCCGAACCCGAGGAGCTGAAGGCGTATGAACGGGAGTCGTTGACGCTGTCGGCTGCGGACAACGGCGTGAAGTTCAAGGGGTTCTTGGCCAACGAGAACGCCGAGCTCCTCCGTGCGGTCGTGCACGCTGGGGCCCGCCCGCACAAGACCGTCGACGGCGAACACGACCCCCGCCCCCGCGACAAGCGCCAGGCCGACGCCCTGTCCACCGCGCTGGGCATCGCCGCCGCCGCATGGGACACGACCGGCCCTACCGCGCCCACCGGACCTACCGCGCCCACCGGATCTCCCGGACCTGCAGCGGCGACCACAGCCGCCGCGAGCAGTGCCACCAGTGCCGCCAGTGCCGCCAGTGCGGGCAGCGCGGGGAGTGCGGGGAGTGCGGGGAGTGCGGGGAGTGCGGGGAGTGCGGGGAGTGCGGGGAGTGTGGGGAAGGATCTTCGGGTGGCCGGGTACGGCGCGAAGGCGACCATCACGGTCACGATCGACTTCGAGGATCTGAAGGCCGCGACCGCGGACGCGGTCGGGCGGACCGTCTACAGCGGTGGGCTGTCGGCGGCCACGATCCGGCGGCTGGCCTGTGACGCGAACGTGATCCCGCTGGTGCTGGGCTCGAATTCCGAGCCGCTGGATGTCGGGCGCCGCGAGCGGCTGGTCACCAAGGCGATGCGGCGCGCCCTGGACGCCCGCGACCGCGGCTGCGTGGTCTGCGGTGCGCCGCCGATCATGTGCGACGCCCATCACCTGGTCTCCTGGATCGACGGCGGCGACACCAAGGTCGACAACCTGGCACTGCTGTGCCGCCGTCACCACGTCGACCTGCACAGGGGCCACTGGACCATCACCATCCTCGACGGCGTCGTCCACGTCGCCCGCCCCAGCTGGGCCGAGCCCGCACACACCCCCGCCGTAGCCCGACGCACAGCATCGCCGCGCGCCCGACCACCCAGCGGCAGGACAGGCCCGCGCGAGTCCGAGCCCACACAGCCCACACAGCCCACCCAGCCCACCCAGCCCACCGAATCCGCCGACGTCGGCCTGCGGGCGGTCGAGGGCGTCGTGGTGGAGACCGTCGCCGACCGCTCGCGATGGCGGGCCGACGAGGCTGCCCTCCAGCAAGCGGCCGACTTCGCAGCCACCGGCTGAGACCCCGACAACACAACAGCCTCGTACTCGCGGAGCCGTGGGCAGGAGGCTGTTGTGCTGCGGCGGGTCGGGAGACGGCGGAGGCCAGGCGACACAACGGCCTCCTACTCGCGGAGCCGTGGGCAGGAGGCTGTTGTGCTGCGGCGGGTCGGGAGACGGCGGAGGCGAGGCAACACAACGGCCTCCTACTCGCGGAGCCGTGGGCAGGAGGCTGTTGTGCTGCGGCGGGTCGGGAGACGGCGGAGGCCAGGGTCAAGTCCTGTGAAGTGGTGTACGAGGTCTGGTGATTCGTCGTTGTCTGGTTAGGCGCTGATCGCGCTGGCGGCCTGGGGGTTGTCCTGGGAG